>NZ_JADLJS010000021.1 GCF_015680405.1 Pseudomonas pudica | reverse complement strand
CCCACAGGTAAACCACAGCCTTGAAGTCTGCGCAGTACCTGTGGGAGCTGGCTTGCCGGCGATAGGGCCGGCGCAGGCAGCAAATCAGGCTCCGTCCAACCCCATCTGCCAGAAGTCCGCCTCCAGGCTGGACGCCTGGCCGAAAATCCCCACCAGCTCGGCAAACCGTTGCTCGGTCATGCTCCGCGCTGCCAGCTCGTCCAGATGCTTGCGCGCCGCGGTGGCGACACCCTGGTAGCCTTCACCGGCATACTCGGCGATCCACTCGCGGTACGGGTGATTGCTCAGATCGCCAATGCGCCCGGACAACGCACGGCCAATCTCGGCATAGCCGATTACACAAGGCGCCAAGGCCACATGCAACTCCAGCAGGTCACCCGCGGCACCACAGTCCAGCACATAGCGGGTATAGGCAACCGTGGCCTGGTGTTCAGGCGCGGCCTCGATATCGGCCTGGGTCAGACCCCAGCGTGCGCACAGGCGCAAGTGCAGCTCGGTTTCATCCAGAATCGCCGCCAGCCCGGCCTGCGCGGCGCGGATGTCGGCCGGGCGCCGGCTCTTGTAGGCGGCCAGCGCCCAGGCGCGGGCGAACTGGATGAGGAACAGGTAATCCTGTACCAGATAGGTGCGAAAGGCGGCTTCGCTCAACGTACCCTCGCCCATCTGGCGCACGAATTCGTGGTCGACGTAGCTGTTCCACTGCGGCGTGGCGGCAGCCTTGAGGCGGTCGAAGATATCCATGCTCATTTTTCCTCCGGGTAGACGGCATCGAAGAAGGCCAGCTCCAGCGCCACGGTGCGCAGGTAGAAGTCAGCCGCCAGCGCGGCTTCCTGCGGGCCGACCCGGTCGAGTTCGGCTTGCAGGAAGGCAACGAAGTCCTGGAATGCCGGGTTGTCGTGCAGGGTGATCCATTCGGCATGGACGAAGTTGTCCGGCATCGGTTTTGGCGCCTTCAGCGCCCAGTCCAGGTACAGGCCTTCGGCGACGTTGAGTACTGCCAGTGCGGCCGCATAGGACCGGGTGGCCGCCGCTTCGCGCATGATCGCCTTGAAGCCTGCGGTTGGCACGGTGTCGGCCGGTTCGCTGCGTTGCGTGGGGCTCACCCCCAGGGCCTCGAAGGCGCGCAGGAAGTAGGTGTTCTCGTCACTGGAGATCATCCCGGCAAAGCGGCCGAAGCGCAGGCGCGCCTCGAACGTGTCGGCGGTGGCGATGGCCGCGCCCAGCAGGGTCAGGAAGCTGTCGAGGAAGCGGTGGTCCTGCACCAGGTAGTCGACCATGATCGGGTCCGGCAGGCTGCCATCGCACAATTGGGTGACGAAGCGGTGGCCAACGGCCGCCGACCAGGTCGGCTCGCTGCGGCGGCGCAGGGACTGGCTGAAGCGTTCGGTCATGTTGCTGTCCTTGATGGAGAGTGACAGCGAGACCGCGGTGGTTGGCATGGACGGGCCTCGCAGTGAGGCCGGCAAAAAGGCAGGTTTCAAGTCCCATCCCTTCGCCGGCATGATCCGGATCAGGTTCGAAGGGTCACCGCGCTGCAGCGTCCAGCGGTTTCTCAGCCCGTTGCCGGGCTCCCCTTGGTGGCGCTCAGGTATACCCCAGGGCGCCGCTGCTGTCACCACCCAATCTGGGGGAAATGGGTGACCCACAAGTGGGGGGCTCACCCATTTTTGACGCCATGGCCATTAGCTCACATCAGGCGCCACAAGGGTTTGTTTAGAAACACATTCCTCGCATTTGGGTTGGCACAGCCGTTGCTCCAGCCCCAAAAACGGGCAAAACGCCACTGATGGCTGAAAGCCATAAGGCCGCGAGCGAGGCATAAGGCAATGAAAACACCTGCCGTGATCCACCCTGCCAGGCATGCATTCCAGCTATCCACCCTCACCACGCTGATGCTCGGCCTCGGGCTGGTGACGGCGACCGCCGCTCCCCTCGACGACAACAGCATGCCACCGCCGACCGACCCGTCGGCCTACACTGACCAGCCAGCCGACCCGACAAAGGCCTTGCTGGACCTGTTCAACATGCCGCCGGCCAACCAAGGCTCGCTGGAGCTGACCAATGGCGTGTACGGCAACCGCGACACGGTAAGCGCCAACAATGTGTTGCCACCGGCCCTGCAAACCGACAACAAATACCCCACCAATGGCAAGCCCAGCCCGCTGTTCGGGGCACTGCCGTTTACCCAGCAGCTACTGCTGTTCGAGGAATTCGGCACGGAAAAACTCGACCCCACGCTGCCGCCGCCAACCCTGACCTTCCCGGTGCCCACCCTGGGTGCGGCACCGGCGCAGGACCCCAACGTGGTTGCGCGCAGCGGCCCTAGCGGCACGGCCCTGGAAGCCTTCCTCAAACAGCCGGGCCTGTACCCGTTCCCGACCCAGTATTCCAATGTGCTCGACCGCAACCCGTGGAAGGCGCAGATCGAGATGTTCCTGAACCGCAAGCCGGTCGGCTCGCCGGCGGAAGGCCGGCCACCAGGAAAAGGCTGGTCGCACCAGCGCTGGAACGAGTTCTACCCGCAGGCCGGCTTCAAGACCGCCCAGGCTGGTGCACGCATCAACCAAGGACTGCGTGACCGCAAGCAACTGCACAACTATGCAGTCGGTGAATTTGCCCCGGGAGGTCTGTACTACCAGACCTCTGACATCCCGAACACGCTCGGCACCACCAAGGGCATCGACACCCGATTCCATCCGAAGATGCCATTGCAAAACCACAAATCGGTATGGACCTTCGACGGTACGTTCCCGCCCAAACTGCTGATGGCGCGCCATGGTCAGCCGATCCTGATGCGCCATTACAACGCCCTGCCGATCGACCCAGCAGCCAACAACGGCTTTGGCCTGCACACCCTCTCCACCCACGAGCACAACGGCCATTCGCCGGCCGAGAGCGATGGCTATGCCAATGCCTACTTCTTCCCCGGCCAGTATTACGATTACCGCTGGCCGTTGCAGCTGGCTGGTTACGACACCATCAACACCCGCGCCCAGGACCCACGCGCGGCGTTCCCCTGCTCGCCGGGTGAAACGCTGTTCGTCAATGACGCCTCGCCAGGGCTGAAAACCTGCCAGAACGGCAGCATCAAGATCCGTGGTGACTGGCGCGAAACCATGAGCACCCATTGGTTCCACGACCACATGATGGATTTCACGGCACAGAACGTCTACAAAGGCAACGCCGTGATGATGAACTACTACAGTGCCCTGGACCGCGGCAACGAGGCCCTGCAGGATGGCGTCAACCTGCGTTTCCCCAGTGGCTCGGGCATGCCGTGGGGCAACCGCGACTACGACGTCAACCTGGTGATCGCCGACAAGGCCTGGGATGCCAACGGCCAGCTGTGGTTCAACCCGTTCAACACCGATGGCTTCCTCGGCGACCAGATCCTGGTCAACTGGCAGTACCGGCCCACGCTCAAGGTGCGCGCGCGCAGCTACCGCTTCCGTATCCTGAACGGCTCGGTGTCGCGCTACTTCAAGTTCGCCGTGGTGCGTGAAATTGCCGGTACCAGTGGCGAATTCAAAGGCCCCACCGGCTCCAACCTGTCGTATGCGCGAGTGCCGTTCCACATGATCGCCAACGACGGCAACATCATGGAACACACCGTTCCGTTCGACGGTACCCTGGACCTCAACGGTGACGGCAACCTGCAGGACAACAACGGCATCCTGCCGCTGCAAGGCATCGCCGAGCGCTACGACATCATCATCAACTTCGCCAAGAACGGCATCAAGGTCGGCGACAAGCTGTACTTCGTCAACCTCGAGGAGCACCAGAGCGGCAAGGGGCCGGAAGGCGCCATCTCGCTGGCCGACGTGCTGTCGGAAAAGTACAAGCCAGTGATCAAGCAGACCACCAAAGGCCCGCGTTGGGAAAATGGTGATCCAGCAATCGGTAAGTTCCTGCAACTAGTGGTACAGCCCTACAGCGGCCAGGACTTGAGCATGAACCCGGCAGACTATGAGCCCGCCAAACCAGGGAAGGCCGCAGGCATGAAGATGCTGCCGCTGCCGATCGACCGCAACTCTGCCACCGACCAGGCCAAACTCCAGGCTGCCCGACACCGCGAGTTCATCTTCGGTCGCTCCGACGGTACCGACACCCAGCCCTGGACCATCAAGACCGATGGCGGCTTTGGTTACTCCATGGACCCACGGCGCATCAGCGCGGCGCCACAGCTGGCCCAGCAGTCGACCGACGGCGGTTTCAGCGGCGACGGCACCCTGGAAGTGTGGAAGATCATCAACGGCGGCAATGGCTGGAGCCACCCGGTGCATGTGCACTTCGAGGAAGGCGTGATCCTCAGCCGCGACGGCAAGGCACCGCCGGAATGGGAAAAATGGGCGCGCAAGGACGTGTTCCGCATCGGGCCGGATATCGACTCTTCGGAAGAAGTGGAAGTGGCGATCCGCTTCCGCGAGTTTGCCGGCACCTACATGGAACACTGCCACAACACCCAGCATGAAGATACCTCGATGCTGCTGCGCTGGGACCTGGAGCACCCAGGCCAGTTCCAGGTGATGCCGACCCCGCTGCCAGGCTGGGATGGCGTGGAGTACGTCGCTTCGGTTGGCCTGCCGACCTTCCGCACGAAAGACCGTGGCGACGACGACCCCATCAACAAGCCGCCAGTCGCGGCCAACGACAGCGCGGCTACCACGGCCGGCAAGCCGATCACCCTGAACGTGCTGGCCAACGATACCGACCCGGAAGGCAACCTGCCGCTGACCGTCGTCGGGCTCAGCCAGCCAGACTCCGGCCAAGGCAATACCAGCACGGATGGCACCAAGGTGACCTACACCCCGCCGGCCACTGTCACCACGCCGTTCACCGCCAGCTTCAACTACTCGGCGCGTGACGCCAAGGGCGCCGAGTCGGTAGCGCCGGCCACGGTCAGCATCGCGGTAGGTTCGGCAGCGGTGGTCGACCAGATCCAGGTCACCAGTGCCACGGTACAGGTGCTCAGCAGCAACCGTTTCACCTGGGAAATTGCTGGCACTACCTCGGTGGCCACGGGCAACAGCATCACTGTGACCGCGGCCACTACCGGCGGCCCGGTGAACCTGGGCACCGCCACGATGACCGCTTCCGGCAGCGGTGCCAGTTGGCGGTTGGTGGCAACCACCTCCGGCTACGGCCCGGCCACGCCGGCGACGGTGACCGTGAAGTCGGCGCTGGGGCAGAGCGTGACCGCGCCAGTCAGATACAAGTGAGGGTAAAGCGGGGCTGCCAAGCAGCCCCGCTACCGTTATCGACGAGGGTCCATAATGTCCGGCTCATGGCGTTTCCTGCTGGTGCTCTCGCTGTTCGCCGCCAGTATCCCGTTCTGGCCGCTGCAACCGCAGCAACCAGTGGCCGACGAAGCTGCAACGCCCTGGGGCGCCGACTACTTCCCCAACATCCCGCTGCTCACCCAGGACGGTGAAAAAGTGCATTTCTTCGACGACCTGATCAAGGACAAGGTGGTCGCCATCAACTTCATTTTCACCGGCTGCTCCGATTCCTGCCCGGTGGAGACTGCTCGCCTGCGCCAGGTACAGAAAATCCTCGGTGACCGGGTTGGCAAGGACATCTTCCTCTACTCCATCAGCATCGACCCCTACAACGACACCCCCGCCACCCTCAAGCGCTACGCCGAAAAGTTCGGTATCGGTCCCGGCTGGACGCTGCTCACCGGCGAACCAGCCGATATCGAACAATTGCGCCGCAGCCTGGGGCTGTACATCGATGGCCTGGAAAACGGCCGTTCCAAGGACCACAACCTGAGCCTGATCATCGGCAACCAGGCCACCGGCCGCTGGATGAAGGCATCGCCCTTCGAAAGCCCGTACATCCTCGCCGACCGCCTGGGCAATAGCCTGCACAACTGGAAACAGGCCAGCGCCATGGCCAACGACTACGCCCAGGCTCCCGAGGTGCGCGCCCCCAGCAGTGGCGAGCAGCTGTTCCGTACCCGCTGCTCATCTTGCCACACCTTGGGCAACGCCGAGCCAGGGCAGCCTGGCATCGGCCCAGACCTGCTGGGCGTGACCCGCCAACGTGATGCCAACTGGCTGACCCGCTGGCTGAAGGAGCCTGACCAGATGCTGGCCCAGAAAGACCCCCTGGCCATGCTGCTGTACGAACAGTACAACCGCGTGGCCATGCCCAACATGCGCCTGGGCGATGCCGAAGTCAGCGCGCTGATGAGCTACATGGAGGAAGAAACCGCGCGCCTGCAGACGCCTCTGGCCGATAAGGGCAATCCTTAAAGGCAATTAGCCATCAGTCATTAGGCTGTCATCTAACTGTCGTATTTTTCGACCATCACCCAGGGTCGGGAACTATCAGCAGTGATTCGCCGTTCGCTTTCATCCGCCAGCCTTCTGCGGCTGCTGATCCTGATGCTCTGTGCAGCCACCCTGGCCTTTCTCTGGGGGCTGCACGTTTCGCAGAAGGCCGCCGCCCGCCAGGACGCGCTGTCAGCCAAGGCCGCCGAGCACCTGAACCTGGCCGGTATCGTCAGCGAAAGCCTGCGCCAGCTGGTGGATCGCGCCCAGGCCGTGGGCCGGGTCACCCAGGACGACATGAAGGTGCTGCGCCAGGGCAGCGCAAGCTTGGCGCGAATGCTTGCCGAAGACCCGGTTTTCAAGCGCATGAGCCTGTACGACCGGCGCGGCCGGCTGTTATCGGCCAGCCATGCCGACGAGGCCGACGAGCTGCCCGAAGACTGGTTGCGCCAGTTGCAGCGGCACGTTGCCCGCTACGGTTTCAAACCGTTCCTGCCCAGCGTGCAGCCCCCAGGCCAACCGGTCACCGAGCCCAACTGGCGCCTGCCCTTCCTGCTGCCGCTGACCAACCTGCCCGGCCGCGAGATCGACAGTATCCTGGTGGTGCAGCTGGACATCGGCTACCTCGCCGTGCTGCTGCAGCACATCGACCTGGGCACCAGCGGGCTGGTGCGCCTGTTGCAGGATGACGGCCTGGAACGGTTGCGCATCGATCGCAGCGGCGTGGTGGTAGCCGATGACGCACTGCTGCCAGGGCTGCCGGACAACGGCAGTGAAGCGGGCATGCTGACCCAGTACGCGGCCGGCGCCCCGTACCAGAGCCTGTACCGGCGCCTGCCCGGGCGGGGTTTCAGCGTGGTGGTCAGCCAGCGCCAGGAGGAAATCCTCGCGCCCTCCACGCTGGCCTATTCCCGGCAGTTCTGGCTGAACCTGAGCATGACCCTGATGATCCTCGCCAGCCTGCTATGGACCTTGCGACTGTTGCGCAAACGCCAGGAGGCCTTCAGCGCGCTGGAACAGGCCCAGCAGGTCAACCAGCAGTTGATCGGCCGCCTCGAGGACGAACACCGGCGCAGCAGCCACGCTGCGGCCACCGACCACCTCAGCGGCCTGCACAACCGCCGCCAGTTCGTCGAGGTGGCCGGCCAGGTGCTCACCCGGCAACGCGGCAAGCGCCGGCTGATGGCGATCCTGTTCATCGACATGGACCGCTTCAAGTCGATCAACGACTCGCTCGGGCACAAGATCGGCGACTTGCTGCTGCAGGCCGTGGCCGGGCGTATCCAGCGCCTGCTGGAGCCCGGCGACGAGGCCTCGCGCTTTGGTGGCGACGAGTTCGTGGTGCTGCTGGCCGGCGAGCGCAGCGAGGAACAGATCAATGCCTGGGTCCGCGTACTGGTGCAGAGGCTGTCGGCCACCTACGCGCTGGACGGCCAGGAGGTCAACACCAGCCCCAGCGTGGGCGTGAGTATCTGCCCGCGCGATGGCCAGGACATCGACAGCCTGATCCGCAGTGCCGATGCCGCGATGTACTCGGCCAAGCAGGCCGGGCGAGCCCAGTACCGCTTCTTCGACCCGTCGCTGAACCTGGCCGACATCCACGCCTTCACCCTCGAACAGGCCTTCGGCAGCGCCCTGGCCGAGCGCCAGTTCGTGCTGCACTACCAGCCACAGATCCGCCTCGACACCCAGCAGGTGCTGGGCTACGAAGCGCTGGTGCGCTGGGACCACCCCGAGTTCGGCCTGCTGTACCCGGACCGGTTCATCGGCCTTGCCGAACGCAGTGGCTTCATTGTCGAGCTGGGCTGGGAGGTGTTGCGCCTGGCCTGCGAGGCGTTGTCGGGTTGGGGGGCTCAGGGCCGGGACACGCGGCTGGCGGTCAATGTCTCCGCCCTGCAACTGCGCCAGCCGGATTTCGCTGCACGGCTATTGAGCAAACTGCAGCAGTACGCCATCGCTCCGCAGCGGCTGGAGCTGGAAATCACCGAAACCACCATCCTAGAGCCCGAAGGCACGGCGGTGGTGCACCTGCACACCCTGCGCAACGCCGGTTTGGGCATCAGCCTGGACGATTTCGGGCGCGGCTACGCCGGCTTCGCCCACCTGCACTCGCTGCCGCTGAGCAAACTGAAGATCGACCGCTCGCTGATTGCGCCGCTGTCCAACAGCCACGACGACAGCCCGATCGTGTCGTCCACCATCATCCTTGCCAAACGTCTGGGCCTGGAGGTGGTGGCCGAGGGCGTGGAAACCCGCGAACAAGTGGTGTGCCTGAAGCTTGCTGGCTGCGATATCGCCCAGGGCTATCACTTCAGCCGGCCGCTGTCGTCGGCGCAGCTGCGCGACCACCCGCTGTTCAACGGTATCGAGGACAAGGCCTGCGTGTAACAGAAGCTCTGGCCGGGAGCAGCGAATGAGTGTTGGGTCGTCGGCACACCAGCATCGCAGCCGGGACAGGCAATTCATTTCGGTTTATCGTGTGCCCATCATCCACTTGCACCTGCACCATGACTGACATCGAGCGCTACGTCCGCGCCGCCACCCGTGACAACACCCGGCGCAGCTACCAGGCCGCCATCGATCATTTCGAAACCCACTGGGGCGGTTTTCTGCCGGCCACGGCCGAGAGCATCGCCCGATACCTGGCCGACCACGCCGACCAGCATGCCGTGAGCACCCTGCGCCAGCGCCTGGCGGCGCTCAGCCAATGGCACGTCGCCCAAGGTTTTCCCGACCCGACCAAGGCGCCGTTGGTGCGCCAGGTGCTGCGCGGCATCCGCACCTTGCACCCGACGCCGCCCAGGCAGGCCGCGCCGCTGTTGCTGCAACACCTGCAAAGCGCAGTGGAATGTTTTGAAGAAGAAGCCCGCCAGGCCCGGGAGCAGCATGACCTGGCCACCCTGCGCCGGGCGCGTCGCGACGCTGCGCTGCTGTTGCTGGGCTTCTGGCGCGGTTTCCGTGGGGATGAACTGGCACGCCTGCGCGTAGAGCACATCCAGGCCGAGGCCGGTGTCGGCATCACCCTGTTCCTGCCGCGCAGCAAAGGCGACCGCGAAGCCCTGGGCGTGCAACACCGCACCCCGGCCCTCAAGGCGTTGTGCCCGGTCACGGCCTACCTGCAATGGCTGGAAGTCGCCGGCATCGCCCATGGGCCAGTGTTCCGCAAGCTCGACCGCTGGGGCAACCTCGGCGACACCGCGCTCAACAGCAACAGCCTGGTCGGCCTGCTGCGGCGCATGCTGGAACGCGCCGGGGTACCGGCGGCGCTGTATACCGGCCACTCGCTGCGCCGTGGCTTCGCCACCTGGGCCACGGCCAATGGCTGGGAGTTGAAGGCGCTGATGAGCTATGTGGGCTGGAAAGACGCCAAGTCGGCATTGCGCTACATCGACGCGGCGCAGCGCTTTGGCGAACTGGCCGTGCTACCGGCCAGCCAGGCACAAAAGCTCATTCCTTGAAGGTATGGCGGGCTATACCGCCAATTTCGGGGCTGATGGCATACAGGTCGCCTGCATCAGGGTAATGGTGCAGGTCTTCGGCACTCATGCCGAAGCGCGCGGTGCTGATGAACAAGGTATTCATCCCCTCCCCCCCGAAACAGCAACTGGTGGGGCAAGGCACCGGCATCAGCACCTGATCGGTGAGGTGGCCATGGCGGTCATAGCGCAGCAGGCAACTGCCATGGTACTGGCACACCCACAGGCCGCCTTCGCGGTCCAGCGCAAGGCCGTCCGGCCGCCCCAGTTCGGCGGGGGTTTCGGCAAACAAGGTGACCGCGCCAAGCCGGCCTTCGGCCAGGTAACTGGCGCGATAGATCGAGCGCGCCGCCGAATCGACGAAGTACACCGTGTGGCCGTCCTGCGACCAGGCCAGGCCGGTGGGCAACGCCATGTCGTCGTGGATCACCTGATCATTCAAGTTTCCGTCAAAGCGGAACAGCGCCCCGGTGTTGCCGCTCAGGGCATCGTCCATCAGACCGGTCACGAAGCGGCCCTGGGGGTCGCAGGCGCCGTCGTTGAAACGGTAGGTCGACCGTGGGTGAACCGACACCGAATGCCGACGCACCTTGCGCAGCGGCACGTCGAAGATGGCCACGCTGGCATCCTCGGTGAAAATCAGGTTGCCTTGGTTGGTCAACGCCAGCGCGCCGATGCGTGCCGCGGACTCGTACAGGCACTCGGCTTGGCCATCGGGCCTGAGGCGGTTGATGCGCCCGCCAGAGATATCGACGAAGTACAACGCACCGCTGCGTTCATCCCAGACCAGGCTTTCGCCCAGGTCGGCGCGGGTGCTGGCGACGTTGACTGGCAGGTAGCTGCATGGCTGGAGGTGGTTACGCAGCTCGCCCGCCTGCGCAAGCGTCAAGGAGCAGGCCAGTCCCAGGCCCTGTGCGGCATCGGTGAACACCGCTACGTTGTCGTGGAATGGCTCTGTGACGGGCATTTGCTGGCTACCTTCGATTCTCCTTCCTACGATAACAACAAAAAAATCAATGACCAAGCGCGGGGTGCGCCTGACTGCAGCGGTCAATCAAGTTCGCGTTGCGCGGCGCCACAACCGCCCGATATCACAAGCACGCGCCCGCAACAGTTCAGCGGCATCGGCACATGCGTGCTCCAGGCTCATCGGCCCGCTGGCCAGGGCAAAGGCAGCATCGACACCGTGGGCATACAGCTGTTGGTAGCCTTCACCCAAGGTCCCGGCCAGCACCACCACCGGCACCCCGTGGCGCTTGGCAACCCGGGCCACGCCCATCGGTGTCTTGCCGCGCAAGGTCTGGGCGTCAAAGCGCCCTTCGCCGGTCACCACCAGGGCTGCGCCCTGCACCAAGGCATCCAGGCCGGCCAACTCAGCCACCACTTCCACCCCGGGGCGGAATTGCGCGCCCATGAATGCCCGCGCCGCGAACCCCATGCCGCCGGCAGCGCCACAACCAGGGTAGTCCCGTACATCTTCACCCAGCAGCTGCGCACAATGGTCGGCAAAATGACTCAGGGCGTGGTCCAGCGCCTGCACCTGCTGTGGGTTGGCGCCTTTCTGCGGGCCGAAGATCGCCGAGGCACCATTGGCGCCACACAGCGGGTTGTCGACGTCTGCTGCAACTTCGAACTGCACCTCAGCCAGGCGCGGGTCGAGGTCGCTGGCATCGATGCGGGCCAGTTTGGCCAAGGCCAGGCCGCCCTCCTGCAGCACTTGCCCGTCGGCGTCCAGCAGGCGCAGGCCTAGCGCCCGCAACATGCCACTGCCCCCGTCGTTGGTCGCACTGCCGCCGATGGCCAGCACTACCCGTTGCGCGCCGGCGGCCAGGGCGGCGGCAATCAGCTCGCCGGTGCCCCAGGTGCTGCTGCGGCAGGCATCGCGCTGGCCAGGCGGCACCAGCTGCAGGCCACTGGCCTGGGCCATTTCGATAATGGCCGTGCGGCTTTGCGGCAGCCAGCCCCAGCCCGCCTCCACGCTTTGCCCCAAGGGCCCGCGCACGGCCTGACGACGCAGTTCGCCGTGGCTGGCGGCGAGAATCGCATCCATGGTGCCTTCGCCACCGTCAGCCATCGGGCACTCGACCAGCTCGGCCTCGGGCCATGCCTCGCCCAGACCCGCTGCGATGGCGCGGGCGACACCGGCAGCGTCGAGGCTGTCCTTGAACGAGTCGGGGGCAATGACGATCTTCATGGGGGTTCTCCTGTCCTGATGAGCGGCATGCTGACAGGTGGCTGCCAAGGAGGCCTCGGTCAAATGCACAAAACGCCGGGCGGGTTGTTTGGGCAGTTGCCTTTCGCCTGTACTGGCCCTATCGCCGGCAAGCCAGCTCCCACAGGTTCAACACAGGCCTGAGAGCAGCAAGTATCCTGTGGGAGCTGGCTTGCCGGCGATTGGGCCGGTGCAGGCTGCCCTTCAGTCGGCAGGCAGCAGCTGCAACCCCAGGTACAAGCTAAGCATCCCTTCCATGCGCAGTGGGTCGACCTCGCCCAACTCGGCAATCCGCTCCAGGCGGTAGCGCAAGCTGTTGCGGTGGATGCCCAGGGCATCGGCACAGGCCTGGCTCTGGCCGTCATGGGCACACCAGGCGCGCAGAGTAGTGAGCAACTGTCCGCTACTGTCCTTGCTGCGAATACGCTGCAACGGCTCCAGCAATTCATCCAGCGCATCATCGTTGCGATGCCGCCACAGCAATGCCGGCAACCGGTAGCGCTGCAGGCTGAGCAGGCGCTCGCCGGGCAGTACCTCGCGCCCATAGGCCAACAGGTCGCGCACCCGGCGATAACCCCGGCGCAGTTGCTCCAGGCTTTGCGCGGCACTGCCCAGGGCCAGCCGCTCCACCTCCCAGCCATGACGCTGCAGGCGTTCCAGCAGACGAGGCTCGTCCAGCACCACGCCAGCCGGGCGACACCACAACAACGACTGGCGGGCCGGGCTTACGCACCAACTGTCCGGGTAGCGGCTCATCAACCATGCCGCCAGGGTTTCGGCAGCTGGCCCCGAGGCCAGTTCGAACAGGCACGGTACCCGTGGCAACTGGGGTTTCAAGCCCAGTTGCCGGGCCTCGTCGAGCAACCGCGGAGAATCGCCGCTGCCGCCCAGCAGCAGGGCCAGCAAATCGTCACAGCGCTGCCGTCGCCATTGCTGGTCGGCCTGCAAATGGCGCTGGGCCAGCAGCATTTCGGCGGTCATGCGCACCAGCTCACCATAGGTACGCACTTGCTGCGGGTCACCGGTCAGGCCAAGTACGCCCATCAATCGGCCATCGAGCATCAGCGGCAGGTTCACCCCGGGCTGCACGCCCTTCAGGCATTTGGCCGCGTCGGTATCCAGCTCGACGATACGGCCGTTGGCCAACACCAGTTGCGCGCCCTCGTGGCGGGTGTTGATACGCTCCGGTTCACCACTGCCGAGGATCAACCCCTGGCTGTCCATGACATTGACGTTGCATGGCAGAATGGCCATCGCCCGGTCAACGATATCCTGTGCCAGGTCATGGTCGAGTTCGAACATTGAGCGGTCCTTTGGAGATCAGGGTTTTGGGCTCGGGCACAGCAGCCCGGTGCAAGTGCTGTGCAAAAGCACAAAGACAGGCACGCCGCAGTCCCCGAGACTCGTCAGGGCGAGCGCCGGAACAGGCGACGCGGCGACAACCATAACAACAGAGAACCCGATCATGGCATACAGCCCCGCCCCTGACCAAGGCACGGACACCCACCGCAACGCGCTGTACCGGCGCATCACCCTGCGGCTGATTCCGTTCATTTTCATCTGCTACCTGTTCAACTACCTGGACCGCGTCAACGTCGGCTTTGCCAAGCTGCAGATGCTCGACGCCCTGAAGTTCAGCGAAACGGTGTACGGCCTTGGCGCCGGCATCTTCTTCATCGGCTATGTGCTCTGCGGCCTGCCGAGCAACCTGGCGCTCAACCGCTTCGGCCCGCGGCGCTGGATCGCGCTGATGATGATCGCCTGGGGCAGCCTCTCCACCTGCCTGCTGTTCGTCACCACACCCACCGAGTTCTACGCCCTGCGCCTGCTGACCGGCGCCGCCGAAGCCGGCTTCTTCCCGGGCGTGGTGCTGTACCTTTCGCGCTGGTTCCCGGCGGCCCGTCGCGGTCGCATCATGGCCCTGTTCATGTCGGCGATCCCGGTTTCGGGCCTGCTCGGCGGGCCGTTCTCCGGCTGGATCCTGCAACACTTCGCCGCTGGCCAGCATGGCCTGGCCGGCTGGCAATGGATGTTCCTGATCCAGGGCCTGCCAACCGTTGCACTGGGTGTACTGGCGGTGTTCCTGCTCAGTGACGGCTACCAGAAAGCCGCTTGGCTGAGCCCGACCGAACGCCAGCTGATCGCCGCCGACCTCGAGGCCGATGCCGCCAGCAAGCCGAGCACTACCGGCGACAGCGTGCTCGCCGTGCTGACCAACCCGCTGATCTGGACCTTCGGCTTTGTCTATTTCTGCATCCAGAGCGGTGTGTACGCGATCAACTTCTGGCTGCCGTCGATCATCAAGAACATGGGCTTCGACAACCCGTTGCTGATCGGCTGGCTCAGCGCCATCCCGTACCTGCTGGCCGGCGTATTCATGATCCTCTGCGGGCGCTCGGCCGACTTGCGCAACGAGCGCCGCTGGCATCTTGTGGTGCCGATGCTGATGGGCGCCATCGGCCTGCTGATCGCGGTGAACTTCGCCGGCAACCCGGCCATCGCCATCCTCGGCCTGTCGATCGCCACCATGGGCGCGCTCACCGGCCTGCCCATGTTCTGGCCGATGCCTACCGCGCTGCTCAGCGCAAGCGCGGCTGTCGCAGGCCTTGCGATCATCAACTCGGTGGGCCAGATGGCCGGCTTCCTCAGCCCGTACCTGGTCGGTTTCATCAAGGACCAGACCGGCTCGACCGATGCCGCACTGTATTCGCTGGCGGCGTTGATCGTGTTCGGTAGCCTGGTGGCCTTGCGGGTTACCCGGTCCGGTGCGCTGAGTACTGCAAGGGCCAGTTGAACCTCTTCGCGGGCTCGCCCGCTCCCACAGGATCACCACAAGCTCGAACGCTGTGGTATCCCTGTGGGAGCGGGCAAGCCCGCGAAGGAGCCAGCCCAGGCCACGTAAAATCCACACCCTCCACCGATCGTCAGCTCAACGCATCCCCTCCCCGACCCAGGCGTCAAATGGTTCCAAAGGCCCCTTTGGAGAACCCCCATGACCCAGCACGCCGTTGCCCGCCTGGCCCAACTCGACGAATACCGCCCCCTGCGCGTCCAGGCCGGCAGCGAGGAAATCATCCTCATCCGCCAGGGCGACCAGGTGCACGCCTACCAGGGCAACTGCCCCCACGAAGGTGCGCCACTCAATGAAGGCGTGGTGTGCGGCGGCCTGCTGGTGTGCCCTTGGCACAAGGCCGCGTTCGCGGTGGACGAGGGCGCGGTCTGCGAGCCGCCGGCCCTGGCCGACCTGCGCCGCTACAAAACCTGGGTCAAGGGCGACGAGGTCTGGGTCGACGACCAGCCCCTGCCCAGAACCGAACCGCCCCGCCACAGTGATGCCCGCTGTTTCGTGGTGGTCGGCGCCGGTGCCGCGGGCAGCGCCGCAGTTTCCACCCTGCTGGCCCATGGCTTTGCCGGCCGCCTGGTCTGGATCGATCAGGAGCACCAACCAGCCTACGATCGTACTTCCCTCAGCAAGTTCGTGATCGCCGGGCAGATGCCGCCCGATGAAGTACCAGCCCTGCTCGAGGCCGATGCCCTGCGCAAGGGCCACCTGGAACGCAAGCATGGCAAGGTGCGCACCCTGAACACCCAGAAACGCCAGGTTACCTTGGCCGACGGCCAGCAGATCGACTATGACGCCTGCCTGCTGGCCACCGGCGGGAAGGCGCTGCGGCCCGATATCCCGGGTGTTGACCTGCCCGGGGTATTTACCCTGCGCTCAAGGGAGGATGCCGCGCACTTGCTGGACGCTGCCGAGCCCGGCCAGCCGGCAGTGATCGTCGGCGACGGTTTCATTGGCCTGGAGGCCGCCTCGGCCTTGCGCAAATATGGCGTGCAGGTGCACCTGGTCACCCGCCATGAGGTCCCCCTGGCCCGGCAGTTGGGCGAGCGCATTGGCCGTAGCATCCGCGAGCTGCACGAACGCAAGGGGGTCACCTTCCATGGCCCCACCGAGGTCGAGCGGATCGAGGGCCAGGGCAAGGTCGAGGCCGTGCTGCTGGCCAACGGTGAACGGCTACAGACGCCATTGGTGCTGCTGGGCACCGGGGTCAGACCGGCGACCGCTTTCATACAAGGGGTGCTGCTGACCGAAGACAAGTCGGTGCAAGTGGACGCTGAAATGCGCGCTGCAGATGGCCTGTGGGCCGCAGGGGATATCGCCACCTTCCCGCTCAGCGGGCGCCCGGTGCGAATCGAACACTGGCGCCTGGCCCAGCAACATGGAGTGATCGCCGCCGCCAACATGCTTGGCGAGCAGCGCCGCTACGCCGACGTACCGTTCTTCTGGACCTACCAGCATGGCCGCACATACGAAGTACTGGGCCACGCGAGGGACTGGAACCGTATCGAGTTCGTCGGCGAGCCGGAAAAAGGCGACTTCATCGCCTTGCAATGCGTGGATGAGCGGGTCGAGGCGGTCATCGCCAAGGGCTATTCCGATGCCATGGCGACGCTGTCGCAACGCCTTAAGCGCCCGCTGAGCTTGCAGGAGGCCTTGGCGCTGATCGGTTGAGGCTGCCTTTCATTGCGCCCCGGTTGTGTGTAAAACGGATAGATCAGCCGACCGCACAAGGACCCAAGCGCATGATCTACCGCCCCCTCGGCCACAGTGGCCTGCAGGTTTCCGCCCTTACCCTGGGCAGCATGATGTTCGGCGAGCAGACCAGCACCGAGGACGCCCTGCGCATCATCGACAAGGCCAGGGACCAGGGCATCAACTTCATCGACACCGCAGACGTGTACAACGCCGGGCGCGCGGAGGAAATCGTCGGCGAAGCGGTGGCCCGCCATCGTCAGGACTGGATCGTGGCCAGCAAGGTTGGCTTTGGCCCGGCCGATGGCCTGCCCAACCGCAGCGGGCTATCGCGCAAGCACATCTTCAATGCCCTGGAAGCCACGCTGACGCGCATGGACATGGACTACCTGGACATCTACTACCTGCACCGCGAAGACCACAAAGTGCCGCTGGAAGAGAGCGTGCAGGCCATCGGCGACCTGCTGCGCCAGGGCAAGATCCGCTACTGGGGCGTGTCCAACTTCCGTGGCTGGCGCATCGCCGAGGCATGCCACATTGCCGAGCGGCTGGGCGTGCCCAGGCCGGTGGTGAGCCAGCCGCTGTACAACATCGTCAACCGCCAGGCCGAACCGGAGCAGCTTACTGCTGCGGCAGCCCATGGCCTGGGCGTGGTGCCGTTCAGCCCGCTCGCGCGGGGCGTGCTCAGCGGCAAGTATGCGCCGGGAGCGGTGCCGGATGCCGGTAGCCGTGCCGGGCGCCAGGACAAGCGCATCATGGAGGTGGAATGGCGCCAGGAGTCGCTGGCCATCGCCCGGCAGATCCAGGCCTATGTGGAGGCCAAGGGCGTGGGTATCGTCGAGTTCGCGATTGCCTGGGTGCTGAACAACCGGCTGGTCAGTTCGGCAATTGTCGGGCCGCGGACGGAAGAACAGTGGGATACCTATGGCGGCGCGCTGGCGGTGAAGATTACCGCCGAGGATGAAGCGTTCATTGATTCATTGGTGACGCCGGGGCATGCGTCGACGCCGGGGTTCAAAGATGTGGCGCATTATGTAAGTGGGCGGTTGGCCCGCAGCTGATCCGTCTCCTGTTCTGACCTCTTCGCGGGTAAACCCGCTCCCACAGGATCACCTGTGCCTTCAGGGCCTGTGCAACCCCTGTGGGAGCGGGTTTACCCGCGAAGAGGCCGGTAGCTTTAACCCAGCTGCGCCAGGGCTTGCGCGGCATAAGCATGCGAACGCTGCCGCGCCAGCGGGTCGTGGATGCGGCAGTCGATCATCAGTTCATCCGCCCCGGTCTGCTCGATCAGGGTGCGCAACCCTTCCCTTACCCGCTCCGGCCCGCCGGCCACGGTGCAGGCCATCACCTGTTCAAGTACCGCGCGCTCATGGTCCGGCAGGCTTTCGACATACCCCTCCTGCGGTTTGGGCAACAAGCCGAAGCGCCCGACATGCAGGTCCAGCATCCATTTGCGATGGGAGCTGGCCAGGTAATCCGCCTCGGCATCGCTATCGGCGGCGAACAGGTTCATGCCCACCATCACATACGGCTTGGCCAGTTGTGCCGAAGGCTGGAAGTTGGCCCGGTAATGGGCGATGGCCTGCAGCAGGTAGCGCGGGGCAAAGTGTGAGGCAAAGGCATAGGGCAGGCCCAGTTTCGCTGCCAGGTCGGCGCCGAACAGGCTGGAGCCGAGGATCCACACCGGGATGTCATGCTTGCCCGGCACGCCGCGTACGCGGCGCTGGCCGTTGTCGGCCAGGTAGTCACACAGCTCGGCGATGTCCTGGCTGAAGTCGCGCTCTGGCGCGGCACCACGCAAGGCACGCACGGTCGGCCCGGAGCTGCCCGGCGCCCGGCCGAGCCCAAGGTCGATGCGGCCAGGGTGCAGGGTGTCGAGCGTGCCGAACTGCTCGGCCACCACCAACGGCGCGTGGTTGGGCAGCATGATGCCACCGGCACCGACGCGAATATGCCGGGTGGCGTTGGCGATTTCGTTGATGACCAGTGATGTTGCGGCCGAGCCGATGCCCGGCATATCGTGATGTTCGGCGATCCAGTAGCGGCTGTATTGCTGTTGCTCGACATGGTGCGCCAGTTGGCGGGACTCTTCGATCGCGTCGGCGAAGGTCTTGCCTTCGCCGATCATGACCAGGTCCAGTACGGACAGTGCAGTCATGGGGTCTCCACAGGGATTATCAGTGAGTGCCAGTTTCCTTGCTGCGCCGACAGCGATAAACCCGGTTTCAGGCCCGGCATAGGGGCCTCCCATTCCCCAATCAGTATTCCCAGGGCACGCCCGGTTCCCAGCTGGCTACCAGCAGGTCGATGAAGCCGCGTACCCGTGGCGACAGGTGGCGCTTGCTTGGATAGACGATGCGAATCGGGTCCGCCGGCGGCCGATAGGCTTGCAGCACCTCCACCAAGGTGCCACTGCGCAGGTCGTCGCCAGTGATGTAGGTGGGCAGGTGAATCAGCCCGAAACCCGCACGGGCGCCATCGAGCATCGCCTCGGAGCTGTCGATGTTCAGCCGCCCGGGGTCTTCGCACAGGTGCAGCCCCGCTTCGGTATGGAAGCGCCACGGCATGGCCTTTTCGCCGGCCAGGAAGGCGATCCTGTCATGGCCGTAGAGGTCGCAGGGCACCTGCGGTACGCCGCGTGCGCCCAGGTATGCGGGCGAGGCGCAGGTGACGAACTGCTGCCAGGCCACCGTGCGCGTCAACAGTTGCGAGTCTTCCTTCGGTGCGCCGATACGCACCGCAACGTCGATACCCTCATCGACCAGGTCGACGAAACGGTCGGTGAAGCGGATATCCGCGCGCAGTTCGGGCCACTGCTTCAGGTACCGGTCGAGAATCGGCAGCACATGGCGCTGGCCGAACGACAGGGGTGCTGTCAGGCGCAAGGTACCGGTGGGCTTGCCGCGGCGCTGGGCCATGGTGCTTTCCACCTCGTCCAGGTCATCCAGAATCTGCCGCCAGCGCTCGTAGGCCACCAGGCCCTCGTCGGTCAGGCTCAGCTTGCGCGTGGTGCGGTTGAGCAGGCGCACGGCCATGCGTGCCTCCAGGCGAGCGATGCTCTTGCCCACCGCCGAGCGCGTCAGGCCCAAGGTGGCGGCGGCGGCGGTAAAGCTGCCGGCCTTCGCGGCGCTGACGAAGGCGGCGATGTCGCCGAAGCGGTTGGGTTCCATGGGTGGTTCCTGAGTCTGGTGCGGCCGGTTTAGATGGGTATGGATTTGTGAAATGCAACCAGGACTATCGAGGCTGCACGCTCCTGCAAGTGTGGCTGCCAGAGCGATCAAGCGAAGACCTTGATCACCAGTAGATGCACCGGATAGAACAGGTAGCCCCAACGTCCCACTGCAGGCACCCGCCTATCATCATGACGCAGCAGCAGCAATCCGACCGGAATGGCCAAGGCTGCAGCAATCAGCGTCAGCACGGTAATGGGCGCCAACAGATGTTCCCGCAACCAACTGTTGGTCAGGTTCCCCCCCATCGCCAACAGGCAAGGCAATACCCAGGCCGGCCCTCCTTTGCGGCGGGCCATCAACCAGGCGCCCGGCAGCATCACCCCCGGCAGCCCGTACATCAGCTGTTCATTGAGCAACCACCCTGCAAGCAGACCGGCAACGCCAAGCACGCGCGCCGACCTCGACGGATGATGCACGCCCCACGCAACCAGCAACCCCAGCACCAGGGTCGGCATCACGCTGAACGTTGGCGAACCACTGTCCAGCCAACGGTAGGCAGGCTCCGACAGCACCGCGAACACCAGCATCAACCCCAGATAGCGCAGGTTGCCGCGGGTGTACAGAGCCCCGCCCCTGGCGCGCCCGACATTCACCGCAATCGCCAGGCAGAACAGCGGAAACGCCAACCGGCCCACTACGAACAGGCCATCGGCACCCGGCCACAGGAAACGCAGGTGGTCGGCGACCATGGTCAGCATCGCCGTCCACTTGACCATGTCCAGCCCGGCTGATCGCATGCCTCAGCGCCCGGGTTCGACTGTGGCGGGCCCCAGGTAGCGATCGGTCCAGGCAGCCAGCGGCAAAGGTGGCTGCTGTTCGACGATCCGTCGCCAGATCAGCACCAGGTCGTCGCCGTTTAATGCCGCCCCTGGCCCGGCACCCTTCCACATCGACGGCACATCGGCAATCCAGTCCCCCTGGCTGTCACGGTGGGCCATTTTGAAGCGGAACGTGTAGTTCCCCGGAATGCCCATGCGCAGGTCGCTGACCACCAGCACATCGCCGACCTGGTCGTAGCGCAGCCAGTCATCGGTGAACCAGCGCAAGCGCTGATGCAACGGGTTCCCGGCCAGCGCTTGCGCGAGTTGCAGATTACGCGGCAAACGCTGCATTTCTGGCGCTTGCTGGTCGAACGTACTGCTGATGCCTTCGTAGTAATCGCCCTCCGGGGTCTTGGCCAGCACCCGCCAGACCAGGCTGTTGAAGGCTATCGGCACGGCACGTATCTGGCTGACGGCGATACCTTGGCGGTCGAGGGCGGCCTGGAAACGCTGCTCGGCCGCCATGCGTCCGGCCAGGCCGAAACCCAGGTAGCAGGCGCTGAATACCAGGGCCAAGGTCAACAGCTGCGTAGCCTTGCTGGTCAGCCCTTTGATGATTGCGTAGATCACTGCGGCCAGCAGCGGCACGGTGTAGACCGGGTCGATGATGAACACCGCTGCCCAGCTTTCCGGGGTAGCCTGCAAGGGCCAGAACAACTGCGTGCCATAGACCGTGAAAGCGTCGAGCAACGGGTGGGTGACCAGCACCAGCCAGAACGCCAGGAACAGCCTGGGCAAGGTATAGCCTTTGTCTGGCCAGCACCTGTTGACCAGCCAGGCCAGCAGCAAGGCCAGCCCGGTGAGCACGAACAGGGAATGAGAAAAGCCGCGGTGGTAAGTCATCTGCGACACCGGGTCGGCGTAGCGGATGATCACGTCCAGGTCGGGAAGCGTGCCCAGCGCCGCGCCATACAGCAGAGAGCGGCGGCCCTGGATGCGGCCGAGTACGGTACCTTGCAGGGCCGCGCCGAGTACGGCTTGGGTGATGGAGTCCAAGGGAGGCATTCCTGAAAAGGTGGTTTCCAGAAGCTACCTTCATCCTGCCCTGATGCGCAATTCCCTTGGTTATGGGCGTTCATTCTGGGAGGTTGCCCAGCCCTTTTGGGCTGCGCCGTCGCGTAGATAACTGAAATTGTAAGCAATCCGCTCCCACAGAGGTCCCGCAGGCATCCTGTGGATGCGTCAGAACAACTGCCAGGTATAGACCAGCGTCAAACGGTTCTCGTCGATGTCGCTGCGGTAGTTGGACCGGGCCATGGCATTGCGCACCCTGATCCCCAGCCCCTTCAGCACCCCGCCCTGCACGGCGTAACCGATGTCCAGGTCGCGCTCGCGGTCGCGCCCTTCGTAACCCAGCCCAGTGTCGACATTGTTACCGGTTATGTAGCGTACGGTCGCGGTCAGCCCCGGTACGCCCATGGCCGCGAAGTTGTAGTCGTAGCGCACCTGGTACGAGCGTTCGTCGGTGTAGGCGAACTCATAGGTCGGCACTTCGTTACCCAGCGGCGAGATGTTGGCGAACACCCGTGGGAACGGGCTGTCGCCGTAAATGCCCTGGTAGCCGGCATGGAAGCTGTGCCCGCCATGCCGAGCAGTGAACATGGAGAAGAATGCCTGGTTGTCGATGTTGCCGAGCAACGCATCGCCATCCTCGCGCGCAGTGAAATACCCCAGGTTGGCGCTGAGCACCCAGCTGCCTACGGGCTTGCTGTGCTTGAGGCCGACAAAGCCCTGTTCATAGATGTCCTCCAACTGCCCGTACCACAGGCTGACGCTGCTCTGGTTGGCATTGAACGCATAGTCCCCGCCCAGGTAGTTGAAGGCATCGCTTTCTACCTGGCGCATCGGCACATGGCCGAGCATGGCGTTCATCTTGCCGTCACCGCCTTCATTGCGCAGGTGGGTGCTTTTCAGGTGCCCGGCCTGCACGGTCAGGCCATCGATTTCCGCCGAGTTCAGGCTTGCGCCCTGGTAGGTCGGTGGCAACAGGCGGATGTCGCTGAATGTCAGCACCGGCAGGTTGGGTTGCAGTTCGCCGACGCGCAATTCGGTTTTGGACAACCGTGCCTTGAAGGTGGGCGCCAGGCGGCTGTATTCGTCGGCGGCGCGGCCATCCCCGTGCACCGGCAGCAACCCGGTGTTGGTACGGTCGGGGCTGCTGTCGAGCTTGATACCCAGCAGGCCCAGGGCGTCAATGCCAAAGCCGACCGTACCCGGGGTGTAGCCCGACTTGAAGTCGAGGATGAAGCCCTGGGCCCACTCCTCGGCCTTGGATTGCCGATTGGCCCCGACGATGTCGGAGAAGTCGCGGCTGAAGTAGTAGTTACGGGCACTCAGGGTAGCCTTCGAATCTTCGAAGAAGCCGCCTTCGGCGGCCAGCAACGGTTGGCTGAGCAAAGTCAGGCCCAGGGCGACGCAAGGGGTGTGGTTCATTCCGAAGCTCTCTTGATCTTGTTTTTATGGGTAAAGCGTTGGAAGCACGACGGTTCATGGGGTACGGCGCAGCACCTCCCGGGCTCGTGGCTGGCGCAGCCTGAGCAACCCATGGCTCAGCAGGCCGAACAGCAGGCCCCAGAACGCTGCCGACAGGCCCAGGAAGGCCACCCCCGAAGCGGTGACCAGGAAGGTGAACAACCCGGCATCGCGCTCGGTTGGTTCCGCCAGGCTGCGGGCCAGGGCTTCGCTGATGGCACCATGCAGCGCCAGCCCGGCCAGGGCGGCGATCAGGGCAGCGGGGAATGCTGCGAACAGCGACATCAGCGTGGCCCCGGCGATCCCCAGCAGCAGGTACAGCGCACTGCCAGCCACCGCCGCGACATAGCGCCGCCGTGGGTTTTCATGGGCTTCATGGCCAGTGCACAGGCTGGCGGTGACCGCCGCCAGGTTCAGCCCGTGGCAACCGAACGGCGCCAGCGCGGCACCGGCCAGCGCGCTGGCACTGATGATCGGGCTGGCAGGCGTGGGGTAGCCGGCGTTGCGCAGCACCGCCATGCCCGGCATGAACTGCCCGGTCAGGGCCACCAGCACCATTGGCAGTGCCAGGCTGAATACCGCTTCCAGGCTGAACTGCGGGATGACCCACTGCGGCGACGCCAGCTCCAGCACCAACGCCTCGCTGCGAAACGCCCCGCTGACGACGGTCACCACCGTGCCCACGCACAGCACCGCCGCCACGGCGTAGCGCGGCTGCACCCGGCGCATCAGCACGTAGGTGACGAACATTGCCACGACCAGCAGCGGTTGCACCGGCAAGGCGCGGAACACCTCGATGCCGAAGCTGAACAGGATGCCGGCCTGCATGCCGGCGGCGATGGAGCCCGGCAGGCGCGCGATGATGCGGTCGAAGGCCCCGCTGATGCCTATCAGCAGCAAAACCAGGTTGGCCACCAGGTAGGCGCCAACGGCCTGTTCCAGGCCCAGTTGCGGCAAGGCGGTGACCAGCAGCGCCGAGCCTGGTATCGACCAGGCGATCACCACCGGCACCCGATAGCGCAGGCTGAGCAGCGCGCCAAGCACGGCGCTGCCCATGGACACTGCCCAGACCCAGGAGGACAGTTGCCGATGGGACAGGCCGGCGGCTTCTGCGGCGTGGAAGATGATCACCAGGGGGCCTGCGTAGGAGATCATCGTGGCGATGCAGCCGGCGACGATGGCGGACAGTGAACTGTCCTTGATCAGGGTTTTCATGGCACCTCTCGCATCGGTGATCTATGGCAAGGGCTGTGTGCCCTTGATCGCCGGCGAGCCAGCTCCCACAGAGGTCACAGGTTTCAGCCCTGTGGTGATCCTGTGGGAGCTGGCTTGCCGGCGATAAGGCTTCAGGCCTCCTGCAAAGCCCGCGGCCGCCCACTGCGCTGCTCATCCGCACCGCCCTGGGCCCGCTGCAACTGGAAGTCGAACTTCAACTCGGCATGCCGCCCCGCCTCGCCCTCGACGAACACCACCTCGCCCACCAGCCCATCGCGCGTGGCATAGGCAAAGTCATCCCACAGGTACTTGTCCCCGGCCAGGTTGATCTGCGTGGTCAGGTGCCGGTGCCCAGGCGCCGAGATGAAGAAGTGCACATGCGCCGGGCGCTGGCCATGGCGGCCCAGCAGGTCCAGGCACTCCTGGGTCGGCCCCTGCGGGTCGCAGCCGTAGCCTGATGGCACGATGGAGCGTGCGCGGTAGCGCCCTTGGGCATCGGTGACGATGCGCCGGCGCAGGTTGTACTCGGACTGGCTCTGGTCGAAGAACGAATAAGTGCCACGGGTATTGGCATGCCACAGGTCGACCGTGGCCCCCGGCAGTGGCCGGCCTTGCGGGTCGAGCACCCGGCCCTCCAGGTACATCAGCGTGGCAACGCCCTCCTCGCTACCGTCGTCCATGCGCACTTCACCTTCGGCGATGGGCGCACCGGCCACGTACAGCGGGCCTTCGATGGTGCGTGGGGTGCCGCCGACCAGGCCTGCCTGCTGGTCTTTGGCATCCTGCAGCAGGTCGAGGAAGTGTTCGATGCCCAACCCCGCCACCAGCAGCCCGGCTTCACCACGGCCGCCCAGGCGGTTGAGGTAGTCGACGGCATGCCAGAACTCGTCCTCGCTGATTTCCAGGTCTTCGATCAGCCGCGCGGTGTCTTGCAGCAGGCGCTGCACAATGCGCTTCAGGCGCGGGCTGCCGGCATCGTTGCCAAAGCCCGCGGCCTCTTCGAAGAACTGCTGTACCTCGGCAGTGTGGGAAATTTTCACGGTCATGGTGGGTTACCTCATGTTGTTGTTCTGGAGTTACGCCTGCGCCGCAATGGCCTGGGCATGCCGACGGCCGCTGGCCAGGTGCACGGCCATGGCCAGCGCGGCAATTGCGCCGGGGATGGCGAAGGCGATGAAGTTGAGTTGCAGGGGCAGGTTGATGCCCATCAGCGCACCACCCAGAAGCGGGCCGACGATGGCGCCGTTGCGGCCGATGCCCGAGGCCCAGCCCAGCCCGGTGGAGCGCACCGATAGCCCGTACAGCTGGGCGGCGCCGGCATACAGCAGGATCTGCGTGCCGATGGTGGTGGCGCCGGCAATGAAGATCAGCAGGTACAGCACCGGCATCGGGCTGTTGACGCCCAGCAGGCTGATCGACAGCGCGGCGGCAATGAAGAACGCCACCTTGACCTTGACCAGGTTGTAGCGGTCGCCCAGCCAGCCGCCGAGGATCGCCCCGGCCATGCCACCGAAGTTCAGCGCCAGCAGGAACGACAGGCTCGAGCCCAGGCTGTAGCCGGCGTTGGCCATCAGCTTCGGCAGCCAGGAACTGAGCGCGTAGACCATCAGCAGGCAGCAGAAGAACGCCAACCACAGCGCAAGGGTGCGAATGGCCAGGCCGTTGCGGAACAGTTCGACTACAGCGGTGAACTTGCCGGCCCTTTCGCGGGACAAGCCCGCTCCCACAGGAGCGACCAGTACATCGTCAGGTTGCACGTCGCAATCCGGGTCCAGCCGCTTGAGCAGCTTGCGGGCCTCGTCTTTACGGCCCTGGCGTACCAGGAAACCGATCGATTCAGGGAGGTAGTACAGGATCACCGGCAACAGCAGCAGTGGCACCGCTGCGGCGAAGAACATCGATTCCCAGCCGAAACGCGGCAGCATGAAGATGCCGACACCCGCCGAGAGCATGCCGCCCAGCGAGTAGCCACTGAACATGATCGCCACCAGCGTGCTGCGCAGGCGCTTGGGCGCGTACTCGTTCATCAGTGCCACGGCGTTGGGCATCAGGCCGCCACAGCCAAGGCCAGCAACGAAACGGTAGATGCCGAACTCGCTCGGGTTGCTGGCAAACCCGTTGAGGATCGTTGCCCCGGAGAACAAGGCGAAACAGATGGCGATACCCTTCTTGCGCCCGATGCGATCGGCCAGGCTGCCGAAGGCCAGTGCGCCGAACATCATGCCGAACAGTGCATAGCTGCCCAATGCACCGGCCTGCAACGGGGTCAGGCCCCACTCTTTCATGATGACCGGCAGTACCACGCCGTAGATGAACAGGTCATAGCCGTCGAAGATCAGCAGCAGGCCGCACCAGGCCATGACCATCCAGTGGAACGGGGTAAAGCGCGCGTTATCGATGATCGGGTGTACGTCAAGGGTTCGCATGGCATCTGTCGCTCTTGTTTTTGTTGTGAAAGAAAGCTCTTTGCCTTGTGGGTGTCGCTCAGCCGAGGTCGCCGCCCCCTACCGGCAAGGTCACGCCGGTGATGTACGAGGCTTCGTCGGAAGCCAGGAACAGGATCGCGCCCACCTGCTCGTCGATGCTGCCGTAGCGGTGCATCAGGCTGCTGTCGAGGGTCTGGTCGACGATCTGCTGGTACCAGTGCCTTTCCTGTTCGGTCTGCTCGGCGGTGTTGCGCGGCACGCGCCGGGGTGGCGCTTCGGTGCCGCCGGGAGCGGTGGCGTTGACCCGGATGCCCCGGCCGGCGGTTTCGAAGGCCAGGCACGCAGTCAGCGCGTTGACGCCGCCCTTGGCCGCGCCATAGGGCACTCGGTTGACGCCACGGGTGGCGATGGACGAGACGTTGACGATGGCGCCGCTGCCGCGTTCGAGCATGTACGGCAGAGCGGCATGGCAGCACCACAAGGTGGGGAACAACGAGCGGCGTACTTCGGCTTCGATCTGGTCCACTTCGTAGTGTTCGAAGGGCTTGGCCCAGATGGTGCCGCCGACATTGTTGACCAGGATGTCGAGGCGGCCGAATGCTTCAACCGCGCTGGCCATGACCCGGGTGCAGTCGCCGTGTTGTTCCAGGTCGGCGGTGAGGGTGAGCATGCCCTCGCCGGCCAGTTCGTGAACCAGTTCGGAGCGGTCTACCGCGACCACCTGTGCGCCTTCGGCCTTGAGCCGCCAGCACACGCCACGGCCGATGCCCTGGGCGGCACCGGTGACCATGGCGACCTTGCCTTGGAATCGGTTGTTCATATCCATCTCTCCGGTTCGCCACAGTTCCTGTGGGAGCGGGCATGCCCGCGAATGCGTCCGACCAGACAAAGTTGTTGAACCTGCTGGCCTCTTCGCGGGCACGCCCGCTCCCACAGGGTCGGCGTATTACTTGGAATAAAAGGAATCAGGCCGCCGCCGCGAACTTCTCGTAGTAGAAGTTCGCCGGGGTAATGCCCTGCTCGCGCACGTACTGGCTGACCGCCTCCACCATTGGTGGCGGGCCGCACAGGTACACATCCACATCGCCGTCGTTGAGGTGGCGCGGTTCGATGTGCTGGGTCACGTAGCCCTTGCGCGGGTACTGGCTGTCCGGGTTGGCCACGCAGGCGCTGAAGGTGAAGTTGGGGATGCGCGCCGCCAGCGCCTGCAGGCGGTCGAGCTCGACCAGGTCGAAGTCGTTGGTCACGCCGTAGATCAGGTGCAGCGGGTGCTCGCTGCCCTGCTCGGCGATCTTCTCCAGCATCGCCGTGAACGGCGCCAGGCCGGTGCCACCAGCCAGCAACAGCAGTGGGCGCTGGATCGGCCGCAGGTAGAAACTGCCCAGCGGCCCGGCCAGGGTCATGCTGTCGCCGGCCTTGGCCAGGTTGGTCAGAAAGTTGCTCATCAGCCCGCCCGGCACGTTGCGGATCAGGAAGCTGACCTCGCCGTCCTTCTGCAGCGAACTGAACGAATAGGCGCGGCTCTGCTCGCTGCCCGGCACCTTGAGGTTGACATATTGCCCCGGCAGGAAGGCCAGGCGGCTGAGGGCCTCGCCCTTGATCGACAGGGCAATGGTGCTGGCCGACAGCTGGCGGACATCGCTGATGGCGGCCTTGAAACTGGCCTGCTCGGTCTTGCACAGCTGCGACGAGGCCGGGATGCGGATGACACAGTCGCTTTCAGCGCGCATCTGGCAGGTCAGTACGTAGCCTTCGGCGACTTCGTCTTCGCTCAGGGCATCTTCGATGAAGTTGTCGCCCAGGTCGTAACGCCCGGACTCGGCCTTGCACTTGCAGGTACCGCAGGCGCCATCGCGGCAGTCCAGCGGGATGTTGATGCCCTGACGGTAGGCGGCATCGGCCACGGTTTCATGACCGGTGGCCTCGATGAAGCGGGTCACCCCGTCTTCGAAATTCAGTGCGATCTGGTAGCTCATGTTGCACCTCGCGGGCGAGCCGGGCCACGGCGCGTCGCAGGACGCACCGGGCAGCGCTCGCAAAACCCTGGATCAGATGTGGTAGATGTCGATGACCTGGCGCACGTAGTCGTTCTTCAACACCACTTTCTTGGCCTTGATCAGCGGCTGCTCGCCGCGCAGGTCGAGGGTGTAGAAGCTGGTGCCGAAGTAACTGTCGGTAGTCTTGTAGCGGAAGCTCAGGGTGTGCCAGTTGAACCGCACCTGGCAGCTGCCCTCGGCCTGCTCGACGATCTCGATGTTGCTGATGTTGTGCGAGGTACGGGTGTCGGGCACGGTCGCACTGGAGCGCTCGGTCTTGATGCGGAACACCCGATCTTCCAGGCCGCCGCGGTTGCCGTACCAGATCAGCGAGATTTCGCTTTGTGGGTCTTCGGTAAGGGTGTCGTCATCGTCCCAGCTCGGCATCCAGAAGCTGGCGTCGCTGGCGTACAGCTCCAGCCACTGGTCCCACTGGGCATCGTCCAGGTAGCGCGCTTCGCGGTAGAGGAAGTCGCGCACGGTTTCATACAGGCTCATTGCACGGCCTCCACGGGGATCAGTTGCTGTTCGTCCTTCAGCGCCTGGATCATGGTGTCCTGCCAGTACTTGTGCTGCAGCACGAACAGGCCTTCGTCCTCGGTGCGTACGCCGGACAGCAGCGGCTTGAGCTCGATTTCCCTGGCCGCTTCGTCGGCGCCTTCCACCCAGTGCGCCGCGCCGCGGGACATGTCGTTCCAGCCGGTGCCGCCGCCGTAGCCGGTCTGGCACGAGCGGAACTCTTCCAGGTCGTCCGGGGTGGCCATGCCGCTGACGTTGAAGAAGTCTTCGTACTGGCGAATGCGTTTGGCGCGGGCATCGGCGCTCTCGCCTTTCGGCGCGATGCAGTAGATGGTGATTTCGGTCTTGTTCACCGAAATCGGCCGGGCGATGCGGATCTGCGAGCTGAACTGGTCCATCAGGTACACGTTCGGGTACAGGCACAGGTTGCGCGAGTTCTCGATCATCCAGTCGGCACGGGCCTGGCCGAAGTCGGCGGCCAGCTGGTCACGGCGCTCGTAGGCCGGGCGGTCCTCGGGGTTGGCCCAGCGGGTCCACAGCAGCAGGTGGCCGTGGTCGAAGGAGTAGAAGCCACCGCCCTGCTTGGCCCAGGCGCCGGCGCTCATGGTCTTGATCTCTTCACCCGCCTCGCGCTGCTTGCGCTGGTTCTGGGTGGCGGCGTAGTTCCAGTGCACGGAACTGACGTGGTAGCCGTCGGCGCCGTTCTCGGCAGTGAGCTTCCAGTTGCCTTCGTAGATGTACGAGCTGGCACCGCGCAGCACTTCCAGGCCTTCCGGCGACTGGTCGACGATCATGTCGATGATCTTGGCCGACTCGCCCAGGTGCTCGACCAGCGGCTTGACGTCGGCATTCAGGCTGCCGAACAGGAAGCCACGGTACGACTCGAAGCGCGCCACCTTGGTCAGGTCGTGGGAGCCGTCGCAGTTGAAGCTGTCGGGGTAGCCGGCGTTGCTGGGGTCTTTGACCTTGAGCAGCTTGCCGCTGTTGTTGAAGGTCCAGCCGTGGAACGGGCAGGTGTAGCTGGAGCGGTTGCCGCGCTTGTGCCGGCAGAGCATGGCGCCGCGGTGGCTGCAGGCGTTGAGGAAGGCATTGAGCTCACCGTCCTTGTTGCGCGCGATGAAGATCGGCTGGCGCCCCATGGTCAGGGTGAGGAAGTCGTTTTTCTCGGGGATCTGGCTTTCATGGGCCAGGTAGATCCAGTTGCCCTCGAAGATGTGTTTCATCTCCAGGTCGAACAGGCGTGGGTCGGTGAACATCTCGCGCTTGCAGCGGTAGATGCCCTTTTCACGGTCGTCCTCGAGCAAGGCATTGAGGTAGTCGAATCCCAGGGACATGGCCAGGGTCTCCCTTGTTATTGTTTAGACCTGGTCAGGTTAGGGATTGGTATTGGGTGGGAATATCCGGTTTGTGCGCGGTGCTATCCGTTTTGTGCAAGTTGGTGTTTCTGCGGGGCCCTGTGGGCGCGGGTTCACCCGCGAAGAGGCCGGTGCGGCTCAGCGCCGATTTCGCAAGGTTTCCGAGGGCAACTCGCCAAACTGCTGCCGATACACCTCGGAAAACCGCCCCAGGTGCATGAAGCCATAATCCATGGCCAGTTCGGTCACGCTGCGTACCGCGCAACTGGCATCAGCCAGGCAGGCGTGTACCTGCTCCAGCTTGCGCTGGCGCACATACTGCTTGGGTGTGGTCTGCAGATGCCGGTCAAACAATGCATACAAGGAGCGCAGGCTCATGCACGCCTGCTCCGCCAGCGCTTCAGCTGTCAGTTCAAGCTTCAGGTTGCGGTCGATGTGGTCGATGATCCGTTCAAGGCTTGCGCCCGGCGAACACAGGCTTTCGCGGCGGATATTGGTGCTCATCAGGGTCAGCAGCTTGCTGGCTACGATCTGGCTGTAATGGCCCTGCACCCTGGGCAGCGAATCGCTCACCTCTGCCTCCTGGCAGACCATCGCCAGCAGGTTGACGAACCCATCCAGCTCGTCCAGCCGGTAATGGTTGCGCAAGAACCGCACCCCGCCATCGGGGCGGTGCCAGCGTTGTTCGTCGCAGATCGAATCCAGTAGCCGGGTCGGCACCTTGAGGATGAACTTTTCGCAGTCCTCCGAATAAGTCAGGTCAACCGGGTCGTCGGGGTTGATCAGCAACAGCTCGCCCGGCACCAGGTGATGCTCGCGCTTGTGCCCACGCCACAGGCAGTTGCCGTTCAGCAGTACCTGCAGGTGGTAGATGGTTTCCAGTGCCGGCGAGGTAACGCGCACGCTGCCGCCGTAGCTGATGCGGCACAGGTCCAACTCAGCGAACTTGCGGTGGCTGAGGCTGGCTTGCGGATGAGTGGTGCGGGACAAGCCGATGCAATGCTGGCCTACATGCTGGTTGACATAATCAGACACAGCATAAGGGTCGGCGTGATGAAACACGCTACTGCGCTCGCTCAGCAGGCAGCTTTCCATAGGCAAGGCACTCGGTATCGTTATTGTTCTGGTTGCCGCTCCCTACCGCCCGGTGGGCTGTGGTTGCGGTCGTCACGGTCATTCTATCGAGCCGGTTGCGGTTCACGGGGGCAGGCGACAACCGGTGGATGGGCACACTTAAGCAAAAAGCCGGGGGTTGGGCAATGCGGCCTTGGGAATGGATGGGCGGATAGCGGACAGACGGGACAGGGGCCGCGTTCGTTTATCGAACGGTATTATTCTGCGCCGCGAAGAGGCCGGTACAGGTTACCCAGAATTCCCGAAACCGCTCACGTCACTGTACAGGCAGGAAGTTCATCAGCAGCAAGCTTTGCGCATAATTCAACCCAATACGCCTGTATCGCTCGTCCAGCAATTCCGCCAGCAAGTCCAGCCGAGCCACGATCTTGCCGAACTCCACGGCAAAACTCAGGTTGCTGCCCTCTTCCGAGATTTCGTTGGAGAACAACAGCAGCACGCCATTGGCATCCTGCCGCTGGCTCAACATCCAGGTGGCCTTCTCGATATTGCGCGCCGCGTTATTGACGAACAGCGGGTCGATGGTATCGGTCATGTAGAACTCGGTACGGCCGCCGTGCGCGGTGATCAGCATGCTGCCGATGGCGTAGATGAAGGCGCCGACCCGGTCACCACGAAATTCGGGGCTCAGGGCGTAGCTCAAGGCTGCCAGGTCGCGACGGTTGCCCAGTTGCGCCAAGGGCTGGCGTTGTTCGATGGCGATACGGATCTGCCGCTCGGCAGTGGCAGCATCCACGTAGCCGGACAGCTTCCACTGGTTGGGGTTGCGCAGGTACAGCTTGTTCATCAACAGGTACAAGCTCTGCAGGTTGTCGCGCATGGACAGCGTGGCCAGGCGATCGACGCTGGTCTGGAACAGTTCGCTGGGCTTGCCGTTGCCAAGCTGGTTGACCATGTCGCGTCCCTGCTGCTGAGTGCAGGCGCACAGGCATGCGAAGGTGCCTGCCAATAGCAGGCGGGGGAAGAATATGGGCTTGCTTGCAACCATCGGCACCGGGTCGATATTCGGCGGCCGCACCGGGGATCAGTGTGGCCTGGCCAAGCATAGAGCCCGGAAATTGGAAAAAGTGCGGTGATTGGGAAGATAGTAAGCCTGTACCGGCCTCTTCGCGGGTAAACCCGCTCCCACAGGATCACCGCAAACCCTGAAAACTGTGCAGTACCTGTGGGAGCGGGTTTACCCGCGAAGAGGCCGGCGCAGGCAACACATGAATCACATGGCGTGACGCAACATCTCCACCACCTGCGCATGCAGCGCCGGGTCACCACAGGCCACTACACACCCGCCGTTCTGCGCACTGCTGCCATCCCACGCCGTGATCACCCCGCCCGCCCCTTCGATGATCGGCATCAGCGCCTGCACGTCATAAGGCTGCAGGCTCGCCTCGACGATCACGTCGACAAACCCGCAAGCCAGCATGCAGTAGGCATAGCAGTCGCCACCGTAGCGCATCAGGCGCGCCTTGCCGGCAACGGCCTCGAACGCAGCCTTGCGCGCGGCGGTATCGAACATGTCCGGCGTGGTGCACATCAGCGTGGCCGAGGCCAGGTCGGCACAGGCGCGGGTCTTCAATGGCGTACCGCTACGCCAGGCGCCTTCCGGTGTGCCGACAAAGCGTTCGCCGGTGAACGGCTGGTTCATCACCCCGACCACCGGGCGCGTGCCGTCGTTCAGGGCAATCAGCGTGCCCCACAGCGGCAGGCCGGTGATGAAAGCGCGAGTACCGTCGATCGGGTCGAGCACCCAGGTCAGTGGGCTGCTGCCCACTGCCACGCCGGCCTCTTCACCGAGAATGCCATGGTCGGGATAGCGGGCCTGGATCAGTTCGCGCATGGCGTCCTCGGCTGCCTTGTCGGCCACGGTCACCGGGTCGTAAAGGCGCCCGCCCTTGTCCTCGACGTCCAGGCTGGCGCGAAAGTATGGCTTGATCGCCACGGCAGCAGCATCGGCCAGTTGCTCGGCAAAGGCGCGGAATTCGCCGATCTGTTCAGCACTCAGGGACATGGGGCGGGCCTCGTGAAAATGATGGGGCCCGCATAATACCCGACACGCCGTGCCGCGCCAGCCTCCATCGGCCGCCCATGCGGCCCCGCGCGGTCTAGACTGAACAAGACCAGATCACCGGGGGGCTGCCACAAGTGGAGGTGTGAGATGAGCCAGTTCAAGCGTCTGTTCGTCATGCTCGGCCCGCAGATGCGCCACACGCCGGCGCTGCAACGCGCTGCGGCGTTGGCGGAGTCCAGCGGTGCGTTGCTGGATATCAACGTGTTCGTCGACGATGTCGACACCTTCGGTTTGATGAGCGATAGCCGCGAGCGTGAACGGCTGCTCAGCGACAACCGCCAATGGTTGGCGGACGAAGCCGAGCAATTGGCCAACGCCGGCCTGGATGTGTCTACCGAGCTGCTGCTGACCCGCGACCCGCTGGGTAGCGTGCTGGAGCGAGTCGAACGGCTGGGTTGCGACCTGCTGATCAAGGACGTGCAGCACGAACCGGTGCTCAAGCGCCTGCTGGTAACGCCATTGGACTGGCAGTTGCTGAAGGACAGCCCGGTCGCCGTGCACCTGGTCAGTGATATCCGCCTGCCGCTGCCCCGGCAGATTGCCGCCGCAGTGGACCTGAACAGCCACGGTGCCGGCGAGCACCTGGATGAGCAGGTGATCCACTGTGCTCATGCCCTGGCCCTGCAGTGCAATGCCGAACTGCACCTGCTGCATGTGTGCGACGCGGCCAAGACCCACATTGCCGACTTCGGCGCCGGCACTGTGACCATGCCCGGCTTCGATGCCAGCGTGCGGACCGCGCAGCGGGCAGCGTTCAACCGGCTGGGCGACCACCACCAGATCCCGCTGGAACGCAGGCACTTCCTGGAAGGGGCCGCGATCAAGGCGATTGCCCAGTTCGTCGGCCACAGCCGGGCGGATGTGATCGTGATGGGCAGCCACCGGCATGACGCCATGCAGACGTTTCTGGGCGGGACCACGGCGCATGTGCTGGAGCATCCGCTGTGCAATGTGCTGGCGATCAAGGCGGTTCGCTGAGTGCTGCTTCACCTGAACTGGCCTATTCGCGGGCGCGCCCGCTCCCACAGGATCGTTACAAGCTCAGGCTTTGTGCATGACCTGTGGGAGCGGGCGTGCCCGCGAAGAATCCAGCACAAATTCCACCTGGTATCTGGTACACCAGTGCCACATAAAAAGAATGCATTTGATAATGATTCGTAGTAGTTTCTCGGCGCTTGCCCACCCTGTCCTCAGCGCCCTACTCCAGGATCGTACCGTCGATGCGTCGCACGTTCGTTTCGCTTTGTGTGCTTCATGCTGTCTCCCCGCTGGCCTTTGCCGAGCCTGAACCGCTCGGCGAACCCGCCCAGATCGAACTCCAGGCCCTGAACATCACCAGCAGCGCCGACAGCGAACGTGCCGATGGCCCGGTCGAAGGCTACAAGGCTACCCGCTCGGCCAGTGCCACCCGCACCGACACCGCCCTGCACGAAACCCCGCAATCGGTCAGCGTGGTGCCCAAGGATGTACTGGAAGATACCGGCGCCACGCGTCTGCAGGACGGCCTGGACTATGCCGGCGGTGTCGGCCGCGCCAACAACTTCGGTGGCCAGGGCCTGACCACTTTTACCGTACGTGGCTTCACCACCGGCGAGTTCTACCGCAACGGTTTCCCGATCAACCGCGGCTACCCCAACGCACCCGACGCCAACACCGTCGAGCGCCTGGAAGTGATCCGTGGCCCGGCCAGCAGCCTGTATGGCCGTGGCGACCCCGGCGGCACCTTCAACGTGGTCAGCAAGCAGCCGCTGCCGGAATCCAAGGTCACCCTGGGCAGCCAGTTCGATGACCAGGGCATGCACCGTGCGACCCTGGACGCCACGGGGCCGCTGAACCAGGACGGCTCGCTGGCCTACCGTCTGAACCTGCTGGGCGAAGGCGGCGAAAGCTTCCGTGACGACGTGGAAAGCGAGCGCTATGACGTTGCGCCGGTGCTCAGCTGGCAGGTAAACGACAGTACGAAGATCGTCTTCGAGGGCGATTTCATGCGCAACAACCACCCGCTGGACCGTGGCCTGACCCGCTACGCCACCCAGACCGGCAGTGCCTCGCGGGACACCTATATCTGGGAAAAGGGCAGCGACAACCTGCTACACAATGACAACAACATGGCTCAGGTGCGCTTCGAACACCTGCTCAACGACAACTGGACGCTGGGTGGAGGCTTCCAGTACCTCGATGGCTCACTCAAAGGCAATGCTGTAGAGGCCACCAGTGCCCCCGCAGATGGCCGTACCCTGCAGCGCAACTTCAATTACCGCAAGCTGGAGTGGACCGACCGCGACTGGCAGTTGAACCTCACCGGGCATTTCGATACAGGTGCGTTCAGCCATACCTTGCTGACCGGCGTCGAGTACGAGAACTACCACTACAGTTCGATCATTCGACGTTCCACCGCGCCCTACACAGTCGATATCTACAACCCGGTACTAGGCCAGCCACGGCCGGAGCTGGCAGCGGTACCAACAACCTGGGACAGCGAGAAGCTCGAGACCTGGGCGTATTTCATCCAGGACCAGGTGGCCCTGACGGAGCGCCTGAAGGCACTTGCAGGTGTACGCTTCGAGCGTTTCGAGCATGATTACGACGACAAGCGGCCCGCAAACCGCGACTTCAGCAAAGGCGAAAACGGCGTCACCCCACGCTTCGGCCTGATCTACGACCTGACCGATACGGTTGCGGTCTATGCCAACACCGCGCGCTCGTTCAAGCCCAATACAGGCACACCAAGCGGGGGCGGAGGCTTCGACCCGGAAAAAGGCAAATCCTACGAACTGGGTGTGAAATGGGAGGCACTCGACCGCCAGCTGAGTATCGACGCGGCGATCTATCACATTGTCAAGGAGAACGTCCTGGCGCGCGACCCGAACGACCCAACCGGTACCTACAGTATTGCGGCCGGCGAAGTGCGCAGCCGTGGCCTGGACATCAACATCGCCGGCAACCTGACGCCGGAGTGGCGCGTGATCGGTGGTTATGCCTACGTGGACGCCGAAGTGACCCAGGATACGACCCTGCCCAAGGGCACGCGCCTGGCCAACATCCCGCGCAACAGCTTCAGCCTGCTGAACACCTACGAGTTCCAGGATGGCCTGGCCAAGGGGCTGGGGTTGGGGGTTGGGGTGAAGTACGTGGATGATCGGGCCGGCCAGACGGCAGCCACGACCTACACAATGGAGCGCTACAGCGTGGTCGACCTGCTGAGCTTCTACAAGGTCAACGAACACGTGCGGTTGAACCTGGACGTGAAGAACGTGTTCAACAAGGGCTATGACGAGGGCGCGTTCAACAACTACGTCTACCCGGGTGCGCCGCGGACGGTGCAGGCTGGAGTTTCGTATACCTTCTGACCGTTCCTGGGGCTGCTTTGCAGCCCATCGCGACACAAGGCCGCTCCTAAGGAAACCGCGATCTCCTGTAGGAGCGGCCTTGTGTCGCGATGGGCCGCAAAGCGGCCCCCGGTCTCAGAACCCTTTGCTGTAGAACAGCGAGTACGATTCGATGCCGTCGTTAGGCTGCTTGAGCCCCGCGTTGGAGTAATGCATGGCGCGGATCCCCACCTTCTGCTCCCCCGGCAGTTTCAGGCCGAAACCGATGCGGTCTTCGAAGTTGACCGACGAGCCCAGGCGCTGGTCGCCCACATCGGTCTTGGAAAACGCCGCCAGGCCAATGCCGGCCTCGATGTACGGGGTATAGGTGAAACCGCTGAACTCGTAGGTGAACACCGGGCTGAACGACAGCGAGTGCGCACCACTGGCCTCACCGCCTTCCCAATAGGTGTAGGCCGCATCCCAGTACCCGGTCAGGTGACCGGTGCTGCTTTCCAGCCATTTCTTGTCCCAGTCGAACGACAGGCCGATACGGTAGGTCATGTCGCCTTGGCCAGTGGCGCCGACGGCGCCGGTCACCTGTGCTGCCTGAGCCAGATTTGTTCCGGCAAAGGCCAGCACTGCAGCAGCCAGCGAAGCTGCTAGACGGGTTTTCATCAATGACTTCTCCTGATGGTCTATACGGCAAGTGGGGGCTTGGGCCCCTCGAGCTTATGCGCTGACCGGATGCATCCAGACCGGTCACACGAAGTAATACTTTTCTGATTATCGACCAGATAAACAGAAAGTTGAAAGTAATTGCCACCATTGGCTAATACCCTGCGCCAGCATCTGCCATGCCGAACAGCAGTGGTCAGTCGTATTCCGCCTCTTCGTGTTCACCCAGCAGGCGCCTTTGCCTGGGTGTGGCCTCCTCCAGCACCTGCGGGTTGAAGCGCCAGTTCAGGTACGGCGAAAACTTCTGCGCGACCATGCGCCGGCCATAGTGCACTTGCAGCATGTCGCGCTCGCGTGACTGGGTGCAGTTGGCCCCGCCGCTGTGCCAGACATCACTGCGAAACACCAGCGCGTCCCCTGCCTTGCACAGCACCGGCTGGGCCTCACGGCCCTGCCAGTGTTGCTCGCCAGCCTGCGGAGGCCGAGCCGCGCGGTGGCTGCCGGGCACAATCCAGGTCGGCCCGATGTGATGGTCGATATCGCTGAGGTACAACTGCGCAGTCAGAATCTGTGGGGGCTGGATGAAGTCGCCGCGCTCGCTCAGCCAGGCGGGCAACTGCATGGGCAGATGGTCCAGGTGCAGGGCCATGCCGGGGTAGCCCGGGTGGCTGCGCCAGGCGGTCTGGCCGATCACGTGGCAGTCGGCGCCCAGTGCCGCTTCGGCCAGGGCAATCAGCGGGGGCAGGTCGAGAAAGGGCAGCCACAAAGGGTTGCGGTTGAAAACGCATTTGTAGTGTTCCAGCAGCCCCTGGTAATCCCAATGGATGGGCTGCAGGTCATCGATAGCGCAGCGCAGCAAGGCGATACGCAAGGGCTCGAGCACATCGGGGAGCAACACATAGCCCCGCTCGTCCAACATCTCCAGCTGAAGATTCAGGCTCATGGGGATGCGCTCCTTTCGGGCAGGAGCACATCCGTACTCCTGCCCGTTTTTCCATCAACGCCAGTTCAGGTTCACGGTCGCGGGGGTCTTGCCATTCACGGTCACCAATTGCTGCACCGTCTCACCCTGGGCGTTGCCCGTCACTTTGTATTTGCCGGGAGGCAACTGCACATACAGCAGCGGCCCGGCATCCGTAACGCTGAGCACGGGCTGGCCCTGTGCATTCTGGATGTCGACGGTGGCACCGCTCTGGAACTTGCCTTCCGGGCCGGTGGAAAGTTCCACGTGCAGGTCGTAGCCCGGGGTCTTGCGCAGGGCGTTGGCTTCATCCTGGCCGATGCCGCCTTGCAGGTAGCGGACGCCGTTCTGCTCCTGCTGTTGCAATTGCACGGCCTGCATGTCGATGGGGGCATTGAGGTCGGCGGCGGCCGCCAAGGTCCATGGCAGTGCCAAGGCGACCAGCAGTGCCGCGCCGAGGGCATAGTGATGGTTACGCATGGTACGACCCTCCTTTCGAGGATGGCTTACCTATTATCTGATCCTTCGGACGTAACGGCGTTCGTGCAGATGCATGGTCGTCTGGATGAAATTCGCGTCATTGGTGTGAATATCGTGCTGCAAAATCAGGTTGCGCGCCCTTCCTCGAGCAATTTCACGAACATGCTCAAACTGCGCGATACCGTGCCCCGGCGCCACACCAGCCAGGTTTTCAGGTAGCGGAAGTCCTCCGACATCGGCCAGGCACTGACGGTACTGCAACCTGGCATGTTGTCGAGCATGCTGCGCGGCATCATGGCCAGGCCGGCACCGGCGCTGACGCAGGCCAGCATCCCGTGGTACGACTCCATTTCGTGGATCTTGCCCGGCACCGCCTGGTCCTGCACGAACCAGTTCTCGAAGTGGTGGCGGTACGAGCAGTTGGCGCGGAAGGCGTAGATGCTTTCGCCGTTGACGTCCTGGGCGCGGGTTACCGGGGCATGGTTGAGTGGCGCGATGACCATCATTTCTTCCTCGAACACTGGCATGCCCTCCAGCGTCGGGTGCAGCACCGGCCCGTCGACGAACGCCGCCACCAGGCGCCCGGACAGCACACCTTCGAGCATGGTCCCGGAGGGCCCGGTGGACAGGTCCAGGTCGACCTTGGGGTAGCGCTGGTTATAGGCCGCCAGCAAGGCCGGGATGCGCACCGCCGCTGTGCTTTCCAGCGACCCCAGTGCGAAGGTGCCCTGCGGGTCTTCACCGGCCACGGTCAACCGCGCCTCGTGCACCAGGTCGAGGATGCGCCGGGTGTACTCGAGGAAGTTCCAGCCCGCGGGGGACAGGCGCAGGCGGCTCTTTTCGCGGATGAACAGCTCCACGCCCAGGTCCTCCTCCAGTTGCTTGATACGCGTGGTCAGGTTCGACGGCACCCGATGGATATGCTGCGCGGCGGCACTGATGCTGCCCTGTTCTGCCACAGCCTTGAAGATCTCCAGTTGCACCAGGTCCACAGCCTTTCTCCAAACGTGAATGTTTCGCTCATTATTATTCAGTTTTCATTAAAGCCATAGCCCACTAGTCTGGCGTCACGGTTCCACAACAACGAGAGTGTCCCGCCATGAGCGCGATCAGCAGCCTGACCCACGCCATCTCCCTCGACCCGTACAGCGGCGAGCAGATCGGCGCCTACCCGTTCGACACCGACGCCGCACTGGAAGCGGCGCTGCAACGCGCCAAGGTTGGCTACCGCCAGTGGCGCCAGGTGTCGCTGGGTCAGCGCAGCGAGTACCTGCTTGCCCTGGCCAGCACCCTCGAAACCAAGGCCGAAGCCTTCGCGCAAATGATCAGCCGCGAAATCGGCAAGCCTGTCGCCCAGGCCCGTGGTGAAGTCGGCAAGTGCGTCGGCCTGTGCCGCTGGTACGCCGAACATGGCCCGGCCATGCTCGCCGCCGAGCCGACCCAGGTCGACAAAGCCCGCATCGAATACCGCCCGCTGGGCCCTATCCTGGCCGTGATGCCGTGGAACTTCCCGGTCTGGCAGGTATTGCGCGGCGCAGTGCCGGCGATCCTGGCCGGCAACACCTATGTACTCAAGCATGCGCCGAACGTGATGGGCAGTGCCTACCTGCTGGGCGAGCTGTTCAAGGATGCCGGCCTGCCGGAAGGCGTGTTCGAAGTGCTGAACGTGACCCCGGACGGCGTCACCCGAGCCATCAACGACCCGCGCATCGCCGCGGTGACCCTGACTGGCAGCGTGCGTGCCGGCATGGCGATTGGTGCGCAAGCCGGCGCGGCGCTGAAGAAGTGCGTGCTGGAGCTGGGCGGTTCCGACCCGTTCATCGTGCTGGCCGACGCCGACCTGGATGCCGCCGTGAAAGCAGCCGTGATCGGCCGATACCAGAACACCGGCCAGGTCTGCGCTGCGGCCAAGCGCCTGATCGTCGAGGAAAGCATCGTTGACGAATTCACCCGCAAGTTCGTCGAGGCCACCCGCGAGCTGAAGGTCGGCAACCCGCTGGAAGAAGATACCTACATCGGCCCGATGGCCCGTTACGACCTGCGCGACGAGCTGGATGGCCAGGTCCAGGCGACCATCGCCGAAGGCGCCACCCTGCTGCTGGGCGGCCACAAGGTCGATGGCGTTGCCAACTTCTACGCGCCGACCGTGTTCGCCAACGTCACCCCGCAGATGACTGCGTTCAAGCAGGAGCTGTTCGGGCCGGTGGCGGCGATCATCAGCGCACGTGATGCGGAGCATGCGGTGGAGCTGGCCAACGACAGCGAGTTCGGCCTGGCCTCGACCATCTATACCGCCGACTACGCGCTGGCCGAGCGCATGACCGCGGCGCTGGATACCGGCGGCGTGTTCATCAACGGCTATTGCGCTTCCGACCCTCGCGTGGCGTTTGGCGGGGTGAAGAAAAGCGGCTTCGGGCGTGAACTGTCGCACTTTGGCGTGCGTGAGTTCACCAATGCCCAGACTGTGTGGCTGGACCGTAACTGATCCGATGCTCAGGGGCCGCATTGCGGCCCTGTGGGAGCGGGTTTACCCGCGAATCAGGCGACACGGTGCCTGGCACCGGCTGCGCCGGTGTTCGCGGGTAAACCCGCTCCCACAAGGACTTTGAAGGGCTGAAAAAGCAGCCCGAGGGGCCTCAATCGCGAACCTGGTCCTTGACCCAGTCCAGCATCCCACCCGGCACGATCAGTTCATGCCGCGCCCGCGAACAGGCGGTATACAACCCCGCCAGCATCCGCGCCCGCTCATTGCGGTTCCCCGCCACCTGCGGCACCACCATCAGCTCCGGCGACACCATCACCCGGGCGAACTCCATGTTCTTCACATCCCGCACCCGCCCCAGGAACAGCTTGGGTGCCTTGTCCCAGCGGTAACGGCTCTTGGCCCTGGCAAAGTGCTCTGGCGTGTAGCCCTTGCGCAGCATGTTGGCCACGGCGACGAACGCCTTGTCATCACCCTTGTCCTGCTCCAGCGCCTGCCAGCTGGCATAGCGGAACAGCATCGGGTGACGCGGCCGGGTGCCATGGCGGTACAACTCGATGCAGTCTTCGACGAACAGCTCGAAGTCCTTGCGCGCGCTTTTCAGCAGCACGAACGGCACGCCCTGGTGGGTCAGGCGCTGGAACCAGCCAAACAGGCCCCACTCATCGTCGACGATCAACGCCGTGGGCTGTTCCGGCACCGTTACCGCATCGAAGAAGCTGACCCGGGTGTAATGCTCGGCGCTGCCGCTGAAGGCTGCCTGGATCGCCGCCGGGTGGGCCTGGATCAGCGGGTTGAGCACGTTGTCCATCGCCGGGCCGGCCCGCAGTGAGTGGTCGATGTATCGCTGGCGGATGAAGCCGCCATGATGCGCGCTGAGGCCGTTGAGATTCTGCAGTTCGTCACCCAGGGCAATGATCGACTGCGGGCTGCGGTCGAGCACGGCAAGCATCGGTGCCGACAGCTCGTGGGCCTCGTCGACGATGACATGGGTGTAGCGGCTGTCGATCACATGACCGGTCAGCGACAGCAGTTTGACCCGGTGGTAGTCGCGCACCGGCAACTGGATTTCTCGTGCCGACGGGCGAATCAGCTCCTGCCAGTACAGCCGTGCCTTTTCCAGCAACACTTCCTGGTCCAGTGGCGTGGTCCCCGGCCCGGCCCAGGGCAGGTGGTGCAACTGCAGCTGGGTGTCGGCACTGTGGCAGAACGTGCGTACCGCACGGATGCACAAGGCAACCACATCGCGCGCGGCGAGCGGGCCGATGTCGGGGATGGCCAGCCAACGTACCACCTGCGCATCCTGCGGGCGCCACGAAAGCTTGGTGCGATACGGGTCGCGCAGGCGCCAGCCATTGTTGGTGAGGTCGCGGTTGAGCAACTCGTCGGCCAACTGGCCAAAGGTCAGCGCGGTGTAGGCAGCGGCGTCCTTGACCCGCGCCTGCAGCGCGCGCAGCTGGCCTTCGGTCAAGGCCAGCAACAGCGTACGCTGCGGCTCGAGCAGCCTGGCGAACTGGTGAATCAGGAAGGTCTTGCCGGTGCCGGCAAAGCCCTGTACCGCCACCGACTCATCGATACCACTGAGGAATTCGCGCAGCAGGCGGTTCTGTTGGTCGCTGAGCATTAGGTCGCTGGCCAGTGACGGCAGGTACACCGGGTGCAGCGGAGTTGCCCGCTGGCGGTAGCTGTCGGCGAACTGGAAGTTCCAGTGGCCCTCGGCGTCCAGCAGCTCGTCGGCCTGATACTGCACCTCGGTCGACAGCAGTGCGATACCGTTTTCGCCCAGCATGCCCAGGCCCATGGCGAAGGCTTCGCGATCGAAGTGCTGCGCTACCTGGCCCTGGAAGCGCCCCGGCGCGGCGCCTTCGACCTCGTTGGCAATACGCACCATTTCGGCAAAGCGACGCTCCTGCGCATCCGCGGAGGCGGTGGCGGACTGGCGCGGCAGGTTCTGCACGAACAGCACTGCGGCAGCGTCGAGGACGCTGGCTGTGGTGAAGAAATCGGTGGTGGGCTCGCTGGCGAGGCGGTCGGCCTGGTCGCTGGGCAAAGGCAGGTAGAACATCGGCACCTCGGGTGGAATCAGGGCGGCACGATAGCAATTTTTGCGGTGGAATGCTGGGCTGTGTATGCCTGGGCCGGCCTCTTCGCGGGTGAACCCGCTCCCACAGGGACCTCACGATGCCTGCATTGAGGCGATCCTGTAGGAGCAGTTACACCATCCAGCTACACCACCAGACTCAGCCCCTGCCCCGCTTCAAGGTCTCACTGGGAAACTCCTTGAACAACTGCCGGTAACTCTCTGAAAACCTTCCCAAATGCCAGAACGACCAACGCATCGCCACCTCGGCCACGGTCACTTCACCGCCGCGCAGCAGATCACGCCGTGCACCGTTCAGCCGGCGCAGGCGCAACCAGTGCGCCGGTGGCATCCCGGTAAACGCCTTGAAGGCTTGTTGCAACTGACGCAGGGAAACCCCGGCAACATCCGCCAGCTCCACCAGGTTAAGCGTCTCCTCCGGGCAGTCGGCCGCCCACTCGCTCACCCGGCGCATGATCGCCCGTTCCTCGTCACGCCGGCCCAACGCCACGCCCTGCAGGCGCTGGCAGGCGTTGTCGAGGATGAACAGGCAGTCCTCCAGCAGCTGCTCCGCCAGGGCCTGCCCCTGCAGCGGGCAATCCGCCTCGCCCAGGCGGGTCAGTGTCGCGCTCAGCCAACTGCCGAACAACGCATTCTGCCCACTGCCCAGCGGCACCATGAACAACCCTTCCAGGCGCTGCGGGTCAAGCCCATGACGGGCCAGGAAAGCCTGGTCGAACACGACCGCCACTTCCTGGTAGTTCTCCGGGGTGATCCAGATGTTGCGGCTCTGCTCGTTCAGCAGATACAGGCTGTTTTCGCTGCGGTCGAAGCAGAACGCCAGCGAACCGCTGGGTGCGCGGAAAAACTGCTCCACCCGGGTGTTCAGCCGCTCCTCGTACACCTCCACCCCGTCAAGCCCCAGGCAACGCAGTTCACCGCTGAAATGCCCAGGCGACATCTGCCGGTACTGCTGCTGCCAGCCAGGGGTGGCACGTACTTGTTCGGTCACGTCGGTGGTGTGGAAAGCCTGGACTTGCAGGGCATTGGCGGTTGTCACGCTCGGTCCTAGTTGCACTCTTTTGGTGCATTCATTGCCGGAGAAAGTGGATAGATCAGCCATGCGGGCTGCGACCAAGATAGTCTCCAGCGCGTCACCTGGGAAGCGGGACGCTTTCGAAACCGTTCACCGGTTTACGCTTGGCACGCTTGCTTCCACACTAAAACCCAACCAAGAGGTCTGTATGAACGCCCCCTTCGATCAGCTGTCCACCTGGCTGAAAGAACACCGGATCACCGAAGTCGAATGCGTGATCAGCGACCTGACCGGTATCGCCCGCGGCAAGATCGCCCCCACCGCCAAGTTTCTCCACGAGCGTGGCATGCGCCTGCCCGAGAGCGTGCTGCTGCAGACAGTCACCGGCGACTATGTCGACGATGACATCTACTACAACCTGCTCGATGCCGCCGACATCGACATGGTCTGCCGCCCAGACCCGAGCGCCGTGTACCAGATCCCGTGGGCGATCGAGCCGACCGCGATCGTGATCCACGACACCTTCGACAAGCAAGGCAACCCCATCGAGCTGTCGCCGCGCAACGTGCTGAAGAAAGTGCTCAAGCTGTATGCCGACAAAGGCTGGCAACCGATCGTGGCACCGGAGATGGAGTTCTACCTGACCCAGCGCTGCGAAGACCCGGACCTGCCACTGCAAGTGCCGCTTGGGCGTTCCGGCCGTGCCGAAAGCGGTCGCCAGTCGTTCTCGATCGATGCCGCCAACGAGTTCGACCCGCTGTTCGAAGACGTCTACGACTGGTGCGAGATCCAGGGCCTGGACCTGGACACGCTGATCCATGAAGACGGCCCGGCGCAGATGGAGATCAACTTCCGTCACGGCGACGCCTTGGACCTGGCCGACCAGATCACCGTGTTCAAGCGCACCATGCGTGAAGCTGCGCTCAAGCACAACGTGGCCGCCACCTTCATGGCCAAACCGATCACCGACGAGCCCGGCAGTGCCATGCACCTGCACCAGAGCGTGGTCGACATCGCCACCGGCAAGCCGATCTTCGCCAATGAAGACGGCAGCATGAGCCAGCTGTTCCTGCACCACATCGGTGGTTTGCAGAAGTACATCCCCAAGCTGCTGCCGATGTTCGCGCCCAACGTCAACTCGTTCCGCCGCTTCCTGCCGGACACCTCGGCACCAGTGAACGTCGAGTGGGGTGAAGAAAACCGCACCGCCGGCCTGCGCGTGCCTACCTCCAGCCCCGAAGCGATGCGCGTGGAAAACCGCCTGCCGGGCGCCGATGCCAACCCGTACCTGGCCATCGCCGCCAGCCTGCTGTGCGGCTACCTGGGCATGGTCGAGCGCATCGAGCCCAGCGCACCGGTGCAGGGCCGCGCCTACGAGCGGCGCAACCTGCGCCTGCCGATCACCATCGAAGACGCCCTGCAGCACATGGAAGACTGCGAGACCGTGCAGCAGTACCTGGGCAAGCAGTTCGTCCAGGGTTACGTGGCGGTCAAGCGCGCCGAGCATGAGAACTACAAGCGCGTTATCAGCTCGTGGGAGCGCGAATTCCTGATGCTGAGCGTGTAATCACCTTCCAGGGCATGCACTGGACCTGTAGGAGCAGCCTTGTGCTGCGAAGGGGCCAGTACCGCCACAGTAGGTCTTTTGCCCTGCCGGCCTCTTCGCAGCACAAGGCTGCTCCTACAAGGTTTAGTCACCTGTGGGAGCAGCCCCAACACACTGAACGCCAAGAACAATACCAACGAGGTGTCCCCATGCGTCATCTGCAAGCCCTGATCCCCGCCGCATTCACCCTGCTGTTCGCCACCAACACCCAGGCCACTCCCTCGGTCAGCGTGTACAACTGGACCGACTACATCGGTGACACCACCGTGGCCGACTTCCAGGCCAGCAGCGGGATCAAGGTGGTCTATGATGTGTTCGACTCCAACGAGACCCTCGAAGGCAAGCTGCTGGCCGGGCGCACCGGCTATGACGTGGTAGTGCCATCCAACCACTTCCTCGCACGCCAGGCCCAGGCCGGCGCCTTCCTGCCGCTGGACCGCAGCAAGCTACCGAACTGGCAGCACCTGGACCCCAAGCTGCTCAAGCAGCTTGAACAGAACGACCCGGGCAACCAGTACGCCGTACCCTACCTCTGGGGTATCAACGGGATCGGCTACAACATCGACAAGGTCAAGGCGGCCCTGGGCGTCGACCACATCGATTCATGGGCAGTGCTGTTCGAGCCCGAGAACCTGAAAAAGCTCAAGCAGTGCGGCGTGGCGTTCATGGACTCGCCCGACGAACTGTTCCCAGCCGTACTCAACTACCTGGGCATGGACCCGCGCAGCGAAAAACCGGCCGACTACGCCAAGGCGGAAGCCCGCCTGCTCGAACTGCGCCCCTACATCACCTACTTCCACTCCTCCAAGTACGTTTCCGACCTGGCCAATGGCGATGTCTGCGTGGCCTTCGGCTATTCCGGCGACGTGTTCCAGGCCGCCAACCGAGCTGTGGAGGCAAAAAACGGCGTGAAAGTCGCCTACAGCATCCCCAAGGAAGGCAGCAACCTGTGGTTCGACCTGCTGGCCATCCCCAAGGACGCCAACAACCCTGAACAGGCCTTGGCGTTCATCAACTACCTGCTCGACCCCAAGGTGATCGCCAAGGTCAGCGCCACGGTCGGCTATGCCAACGCCAACCCCGACGCCCAGGCCTACATGGACGCGTCGCTGGTGAACAACCCCGAGATCTACCCTCCCCAGGATGTGCTGGACAAGCTGTACATTTCCAGCACGCCAAGCCCGAAGATCATGCGCGTCATGACCCGCTCCTGGAGCAAGATCAAGTCCAACCGCTGAGTCGAGAGCGCCCATGTCATTCACTACTCAACACACCGCTTCGTACTATGCCGCGACGGCACGCGATGCGGCACCCTACCCCAGCCTGGACGGCGAACTGAGCGCCGATGTGTGCGTGGTCGGCGGCGGGCTGACCGGGGTCAATACCGCCCTGGAACTGGCCGAACGCGGGCTCTCGGTGGTGCTGCTTGAAGGCCGGCGAATCGGCTGGGGCGCCAGCGGCCGCAACGGCGGCCAGTTGATTCGCGGCATCGGCCATGACGTCAGCGGCTTTGCCCGGCATGTCGGCCAGGACGGCGTGCACTACCTGAAACAGGCCGGCATCGATTCGGTAACGCTGGTGGCCAGCCGCATCGCCCGGTACGGCATTGCCTGCGACCTGCGCTGGGGCTTCTGCGAACTGGCCAACACCCCTGCCCAGTTCGCCGCCTTCAAGGACGAACAGGACGACCTGGCCGCACTCGGTTATCGCCCCGAAACCCGCCTGGTCAGTGCCGACCAGCTGCATGAAATCGTCGCCAGCGACCAGTACGCCGGCGGCCTGGTGGACATGGGCTCGGGCCACCTGCACCCGCTTGACTTGGTCCAGGGCGAAGCCCGCGCCGCCCAAGGGCTGGGCGTACGCATCTTCGAGCAGAGCCCGGTGTTGCGCATCGAGCATGGCCCTCGCGTGACCCTGCACACGGCTCGTGGCAAGGTGCGGGCAGGCAGCTTGGTGCTGGGCTGCAACGCCCACCTCGATGAACTGGAACCACGCCTGAGCGGCAAGGTGCTGCCGGCCGGCAGCTACGTGGTGGCTACCGAGCCATTGCCCGAGTCACTGGCCAACAGCCTGATCCCGCAGAACATGGCGCTGTGCGACCAGAAAGTCGGCCTGGACTACTACCGCCTGACGGCAGACCGGCGCCTGCTGTTCGGCGGCGCCTGCCACTATTCCGGCCGCGACCCCAAGGACATCGCCGCCTACATGCGGCCCAAGGTGCTGAAGGTGTTCCCGCAGCTGGCCAACGTGCGTATCGACTACCAGTGGGGCGGCATGATCGGCATCACCGCCAACCGCTTCCCTCAGGTCGGGCGCCTAAGCCAGCACCCCAACGTTTACTACGCCCAGGGCTATTCCGGGCATGGGCTGAACGTGACGCACTGGACGGCGAAACTGTTGGCCGAAAGCATCGCCCTCGGCCACAGCCAGGGGCTGGACGTGTTCAGCGCCGTGCCACACCTGACCTTCCCCGGCGGCAAGGCATTACGCTCGCCGCTGCTGGCGCTGGGGATGTTGTGGTATCGATTGCGGGAGGTGCTGGGTTGACGTGGCAGCAGGCTTGCCTGCGAATCGGAAGTTAAAGGAAAATTTTCAAAAAATTCCGTAATTCACTGTTTTTAAAGGACTTTCAAAAATCAGACAAAGGACTCAAAGAAGAACCTGTAACCCTTTGTTTTTAATGATATTCAGCAGCTTCAAAGCCGGTCCCGATGGGCGTGTCTCGCCCTGCTCCCATTTGCGCACTGTCGATGCGCTCGTGTGCAAATGCATCGCAAAGACCGGCTGGCTGAAGTTGAGTGCCTCGCGCAAACGGCGTATGTCCAGTGCGCTGAAATCTCGCACTGGTGCAGGGCATAGCGCTTCGTAATCCCGAAGCGTGACCTTGCCGATCGCTCCGGCCTCGTGCAGAGCGACAAGGTCCTCGCGTAACGATTCAATCAGTTTGCTGCTCACAACATACCTCCATCAGCACACCCGCCTGCGACGCCCGGCAGAGCGCTAGCGGTGATAAATCCAGAAAGACTTTGCCAGCGAATCGCAGCGCTTTCTGTTCCTCCAAGGTGATATTTGCCTTGTCACTTTTGGCAAAGCCATGCAGGAAAACACATCGATTGCCAATGCGGGCGGAAAGAAGGGTTCGATAACCGCCGCGCTTTCCCGCACCATGCGCTGCCACGCGTTTTTTGAACAACTCACCACCCAGGCTCGCATCGACCAGGCCCCTGCACATCTCGTCCACTGCTTTACACAGCACTTCATCGCTGAGCCTGTGAGCGGCTTGCCAACGCGCGAAATCCTTGCGCTTGAAAATTTCCATCACCGGCCCCCAACCATACCCTTTACGGGCATAGTTTTCCAAGGGTGGCAGAAACTGAAAAGCCAGCGAGGTCCCAAGACACTGTAGGAATTTGCGCGTCTGGGAACATTACCGCAGCCAATTCCCATTACAGATTGAACCAGCCCACTGGCCAACTGTCGCGCACCTGCTAGCGTTGTTCTGGCCGACCTATCATGGATGCCTTTTCATCATGAAATCATTGCCCCGCATTACCCTGTTGTGCGCCGCACTGCTTACCATTGCCGCCTGCTCCAGCAATCGCGTGGACCCAAAGGACTACTCCGGCTTCCTCAAGGATTACAGCCGGCTGCAGGAAACCAAGAGCCCGTCGGGCGACCCGGTGATGCGCTGGATCGACCCCAAGGTCAACGTCAACCAGTACAGCCAGGTGTTCATCGAGCCCAGCCAGTTCTACCCCAGGCCGCAGCCGACGGCGGTCATCTCGGCGCAGACGCTGCAGGAAATCACCCGCTACTTCAACGAAGCGCTGCGCCGTGAAATGGGCAGCGTGGTACCGCTGGCCAAGGGCCCCGGCCCGGGCGTGATCGTGGTGCGCCCGGCCATTACTGCAGTGTCCACCAGCAACGAGGGCCTCAAGCCCTATGAGGTCATCCCCATCGCGCTGATTTCAGCCGGAGTGAACACCGCCATGGGCGGCCGTGACCAGGAGGTGGATGTCGGTGTTGAAGCTGCGTTTCTCGATGGTGCCAGCCAGAAAGTGCTGGCCCAGGTCGTGCGCAAGGGTACGGGGCAGGAACTGGAGAACAAGACCACGCAACTGACCCTGAACGACGTCAAGCCGGTGCTGGATGGCTGGGCCAAGGACATGCGCGCGAGCTTCCTGGAAGCGAAGCAGAAAGCCCGCTAAAGCCTCACTGGCACATGTAGGCGCGGCCTTGTGTCGCGATGGGGCGCGGAGCGGCCCCAGATGCAGGTATTCAAGCTGAAATCGCTGGGGCTGCTTCGCAGCCCTTTCGCGACACAAGGCCGCTCCTACAATTGACCGCGTCAGCATTCGACGAAGGCAACGGCCAGGCCACCGCGCGAAGTCTCCTTGTAGTTGGCATGCATGTCCGCCCCGGTATCACGCATGGTGCGGATCACCCGGTCGAGCGAGATGAAGTGCTCGCCATCCCCCCGCAACGCCATCTGCACCGCGTTGATCGCTTTCACCGCAGCAATCGCGTTGCGCTCGATGCACGGCACCTGCACCAGGCCACCCACCGGGTCGCAGGTCAGCCCAAGGTTGTGTTCCAGGGCAATCTCGGCGGCATTTTCCAATTGCGGCGGCGTAGCGCCCAGCACCTGGGCCAGGCCGGCAGCGGCCATCGAACAGGCCGAGCCCACCTCGCCCTGGCAACCAACCTCGGCCCCGGAAATCGACGCGTTCTTCTTGCACAGGATGCCGACCGCCGCTGCCGCCAGCAGGAAGTCCACCACGTCTGCGTCGCACGCGCTCGGGTTGAACTTCATGTAGTAGTGCAGCACCGCCGGGATGATGCCTGCCGCACCGTTGGTAGGCGCTGTGACCATGCGCCCGCCGGCGGCGTTCTCTTCATTCACCGCCAGGGCGAACAGGTTGACCCATTCCATGGCGCTGAGGGTGGAACCGATCACGTTGGGCTTGCCCAGCTCCTGCAGGCTGCGATGCAGCCGCGCGGCGCGGCGTTTGACGTGCAACCCGCCCGGCAGGATGCCTTCGTTGCGCAGGCCATTGTCGACGCACTCACGCATGGCGCCCCAGATTCGCAGCAGGCCCTCGCGCACCTCGGCCTCCGGGCGCCATGCACATTCGTTGGCCATCATCAGCTGCGCCACGCTCAAGCCATGGGTCTTGCACAAGGCCAGCAACTGCGCAGCACTGTCGAACTCGTACGGCAGCGCCACAGCATTCGCTTCGACTGCTGGCGCATCGATCTCGGCTTGCTCGACGATAAAGCCACCGCCCACCGAATAGTAGGTCTGGCGCAACAGGCTGCCCTGCCCGTCCATGGCTTCCAGGCTCATGGCATTGGGGTGGTACGGCAAGTTCTCGTCGAGCAGCAGCATGTCGCGGCTGTACTCGAACGCCAGCGGGTGGCTGCCATCGAGCATCAGGCAGTGCTCCTGCATCACCTGGCCAATGCGCGACTCGATGGTGGTCGGGTCGATACGGTCGGGCCATTGCCCCATGAGGCCAAGCAGGCAGGCGCGATCGGTGGCGTGACCAACCCCGGTGGCCGACAGCGAGCCGTACAACCGCACCTCGACACGGCTTGCCCGGGCCAGCAGCCCCTGTTCGCGCAGGGCCTGGGCAAAGGTAGCCGCCGCCCGCATCGGGCCGACGGTGTGGGAACTGGACGGCCCGATGCCGATTTTGAAAAGGTCGAAAACACTGATAGCCATGCTAATGCCTGACCGTACCCGAGTATGAAGCCGCGGCACGGTTATCTGGAAAAATTGAGCGGTATTGCGATTTTGCGCGATACTGCCGCGCTGGCTCATGGATGACCAACGAAACTTCCTAAGCAAGGCTTTAGTGGTACTAAACGATGCGACGTCAACTCAATGGCCAGACCTTCGTCTGGCTACACGTGTTCGCCTGTGCGGCCCGGCACTTGTCTTTCACCCGCTGTGCCGAAGAGCTGCACATCACTCCGGGCGCCGTCAGCCAACAGATGCGCCAGCTGGAGGAGCGCCTGGGCTATCGGCTGTTCCTGCGCCGGGCGCGCGGCGTGGAACTGAGCGCCGAAGGGCAACGCCTGGCGCAGACAGTGACCGAAGCCTACGGCAGCATCGAAGCCGAACTGGTGCGCCTGGACGCAGGGGAAATCCGCGGCACCTTGCGCCTGCGCTCGATCCCGTCGTTCCTGGCCAAATGGCTCACGCCTCGCCTGCCGCGCTTTCAACAACGCTACCCGGACATCGAACTGCGCCTGGTGGCCGAAGACAGTGCACAAGCGTTGACCCCGGGCGATTTCGACCTGGCCATCGACCTGAACGATGGCAGCTACCCCGGCATGCTCTCGACGCCGCTGCTGGACGAGCAGATCTTCCCCGTGTGCTCCCCCACCTTGCTGCGTGGGCGCCCACCACTGCACGGGCCGGCAGACCTTGCCCACTACCCGCTGCTGCACGACATCACGGCCTGGCGCGGCAGTTCGGAATATGCCGAATGGGAGTTCTACCTGGAGGGCATAGGCGCCGCCGGCCTGGATGTACGGCGCGGGCACACCTTCAATCGCAACCACCTCACCATCGAGGCGGCCATTGCCGGCATTGGCGTGGCGATTGCCCGGCGCACGCTGCTCAACGACGAACTGGAGCGCGGGGCGCTGATCGTGCCGTTCGGGGTGCCGATCGCCAATCACAAGCGCTATGTGGTGCATTACCCGCCGGGTGGGCTGAACCAGCCGGGGGCGCGGGCGGTGCATGACTGGCTGGTGGAGGAAGCGCGGGGGTTCAGGGAGCTGCACCCGCTGAACAAGGACTAGGCCAGCCAAGAGCGCTTGCACACTTTCATGGAATTACGAGTGACTCATTGAATTGGCAGGGACCCTGTGGGAGCGGCCTTAGCCGCGAACACCGGCACAGCCGGTGCCATGCACCGTGTTGGATTCTTCGCGGGTAAACCCGCTCCCACAGGGTGCGCAGGGTGCATACGAAATTTGCTCCTTTACCGACAGTGCTGTGTCAGTAGGCCTGCTTGCCGGTAAAGGCGCTGAGTGTGCGCACCAGAATCACGAAATCCAGCCACAACGACCAGTTGTTGATGTACTCGATGTCCGAGTCCACCCGCTGGATCATCTGCTCGATATCCCTGGTCTCGCCCCTGAAACCGCGCACCTGCGCCAGGCCGGTCATGCCAGGCTTGATATTGTGGCGGGCAAAGTAATCGACGATGTCCTGCGAATACAACGTGTCATGTTGCAACGCATGCGGCCGCGGCCCGACCAGCGACATCTCCCCGGTCAGCACATTGAACAACTGCGGCAGTTCATCCAGGCTGGTGCGGCGAATGAAGGCGCCGACCCGGGTCAGCCGCGGGTCATTTCTCTGCGCCTGCCTCACCACGCCCTCTTCCGGCTGATGGACATGCATGCTCCTGAACTTCCAGATGCGAAATGCTTCGCCAGTCCAGCCGGTGCGTTCCTGGCGGAAGAACACCGGGCCGCGGCTATCGAGCTTGATGGCCAGCGCAATGGCCAGCAACACCGGCGATGCAAGCAACAGGATCAGCGCCGCCAATACCCTGTCCTCGAGGTTCTTGAGGAACAGGCTCATGCCCGTCAGCGGCGTTTCCGACAGGGTCAGTACGGGAATGCCGGCAATTTCCCGTACGCTGTGGTTGATCAGGCGCAACGAGAAAATATCCGGCACCCAGTTCACCGCAATGCACTTGTCGAGCAACTTGAGATACACATCGTTGATGACCTCGGAACCGCCCAGCGGGGTTACCAGATACACCGTGCGGATGCCGTGGCGAGCCACGATATCGTCGAGTTCGGCAACATGCCCGAGCACCGGCATGCGCTGCTTGCCTTCGGTGCTTTCGCGCCCTGGCTCATCGGCGCTGTCGATCAGCACGCACCCCAGCACACGCTCGCCGAACCAAGGGTTGTTGCTGATTTTCTGGTACAGGAAGTTGGCCAGGTCGCCGGCGCCGATGATCAGGGCGTTGTCCAGGCGCGCATGGGCGGTGAAGCGCTTTTGCAATTCACGCACGGCAAAGTGCAGGAACAACTGGGCGATGTAGCCAATGATGAACAACTGCACGACCAGCAGCCGCGAATAGGTTTCACTCTGTTTGGCCAGGAAGGCCATGACCACCAGGAAGCAAAAGGTTACCGACCAGGCCTTGAACAGCCGGAAAGCCTTGATGGAAAGGCCGACATTGGTACGGTAGATCGCATAGTGGTCGTAGATGACTGCCAGGGCGCCCACCAGCAACAGCAGCATGATCACGTAATCAGAGGTGATGTAGCCAAACTTGTCGTAGATCAGGTACCAGGCGATACCGGTGACTGCAATCCCATCTAGGCCGGCCTGAATGGCGTTACTTACGCTGCTTCTTCTCTGCAACAAGGAACGACTGCTTCTTGGCTCTAGAACCATTTCAGACCTCATCAATTTGCGTGCAGCAAGCGCCTTCCACAAACCAGCAAGACTTGACAACGGCTCATGCAAAGCCCGTGAAGCGAAATCCTGCAGCCCCGCCCCTTTGATCTCACTGTAGCAGCCACACGCCATCAGTGTGCGCGGATTCTGCCGCTCAAACGGGGTGCCTGGCCGCCCCGCCGTCACGGCGGTACAGCAAGGTACGCAGCAGGAACAACGGGTTACCCACCACATAGCGCATGAACAAACGCTTTGGCTCGCGCAACAGCCGATATAGCCATTCCCCGCCCAACCGCCGCAACCACACGGGCGCCCGGCTGACCTTGCCACCGAGGAAGTCCAGGATCGCGCCACCGCACACGATCAGGCAAGGCGCGCCAGTGGCCGCCAGCCTTGCCGCCACAACCTCCTGCCTGGGCATGCCCATGCCCAGCACGATCAGCTCCGGTTGTAGCTCGCTGGCCAGTTGCAGATAGGTATCGACGCTGGCAAAACCATCGTGGACCGACACCGGTACCACCCCGAACCTGGTTGCGCTGCGCTGCACGGCCTGGTCGAGGTAGGGTTGCCGGGTGCCCCAGAACGCGACCCGCCGCCCACGGTAGGCGGCCAGGAGCCGAGGAATGAAGTCGGTGCCATTCATGTTGAGGCCTGGTTCAAGCCCCAACCGGCGATACAGAATCGCCATGCCGGAACCGTCGCGCAGTAGCACGTCGGCCGCCGACAACGCCTGGTGGCAGGCGCCATCGCGAACCACCAGGTTCATTGCATGGGCATTGACGAAGCCCAGCACGGTCGGAGCCTGCGGGGCGGTGAGCCTGTCCAGCAGGCGCTGCGCGGCAGTGGCATCCGCCACCACCTCGAGCTTGCCGACAAGGGTGTTCCAGCGTTTCTGCCATTCAGCCATCAGTCTTCATCCCGTTTCGAACGTACCCATTCAACCTGGCGCTTGATCAGGAACCCCAGATACAAGGGGACCTTCCTTGCGGCGTAAAACGGCGCATACAGCAGCACGGAAAACGGAATCAGCTCGCGACAGAAGCGCGCCCAGGCCAGTGCAACGGCAAGACCGAGCAATGCCAACGCGCAAAGAGCGATCCAGGCAGGTGCCGCCAGCCCGAACAGCAGGTATGCCAGCCAGGCCACCAGGTTGAGCCCGAGCAGGCTCAGTACCAGCAACGCCAGGGGCGGCACCAGCAGGTCCAGGGTCATGGCCAGCAAGCTGCCGTTACGCTGGTTGACTGCGGCCAGCGCACGCCTGGGCGCATCGGCCAGCATCAGGCTCAGGTGCCCATGCTCCCAGCGGGTGCGCTGGCTACCCAGGCCTTGCCGACTGGCAGGGAACCGGCTGCTTACCACGGCCTCGGGGCAGAACACTGGAGGCTTGCCCTGCTGGCAAAGGTCCAGGCCCAGCTTCACGTCCTCCACCAGGTGCCCGTTGGCCAGGTCGATCAAGGCCAGGTCACGCCAGCCGAACGCCATGCCGGCGCCCATCAACTGGCAAGGCAGGCCCAGGCGTGCCCAACCACGCGGGCGCACCAGGTTCTTGACCCGCCAGGCGAACTCGGCAACCTGCACTGTCAGCCCGGCCCCTGCCGGTGCGTGCATCAGGTACAGCGCCTGCACCGGGCGCGCGACCTCGTGGCAGCGCCGCGCCAGGCGCTCGATTGCCCCCTCGCCCACCTGGCAGTCGGCATCCACCACGATCACCACTTCGGGCGGCTGGCTGGCCAGGTGGCGCACGCCAAAGTCCAGTGCGTAGCCCTTGCCGCGCAACCGCGCATCGCGGCGCTCCACCACTTCGGCACCCGCCTCGCGCGCCAGTTGCGCGGTGTCGTCCGTGCAGTTGTCCGCCACCACCAGCAAGCGGTCGCCAGGGCGCAACTGCGGGGCAATGCTCGCCAGCGCGGCAGCAATCGTCGAAGCCTCGTCATGGGCTGGCACCAGCACTGCCACCTGCGGACGAGCGTTGTTGCCCAACGGCTGCGCGCGCGCAGGCAGGCAGGCCATCAGCACCTGCACCAACAGCAGCAGCACCGGCAACAGGGCGATGGCCGCCAGCATGCCCAACGTCCAAGCCAATACACTCATCATGCGGATGCCTTGAAATAGCTGGCCAGCCTGGCCGCTTCGGTATCGATGTCGTGCCGTTGCAGTACACGCTGGCGTGCCGCCTCGCCCATGCGCTGCAGCGTTTCGGCAGGTTGCGCCAGGCAGTCGGCCATGGCCGCCGCCAGTTCGTCCACGGCGCCGGCAGGGAACAACCAGCCGTTCTCGGCCGGCCGCACCAGCTCTGGAATGCCTGCCACATAGGTGGTCAGCACTGGCCGGCGCAAGGCCATGGCCTCCATGATGACTACTGGCAAACCTTCGGCAAAGCTGGGCAGCACCAGCGCACGCGCCGCAAGGATTTCCTCGCGCACCTGTGCGCTGCTGATCCAGCCGGTGATGCGCACCTGCTGCTGCAAGCCATGCCGTGCAATCAACGCCTCGATCTGCCCACGCATCTCGCCGTCGCCGGCCAGCACCAGCTCGAAGGTGATCGACCGCGCAGCCAGTAGCCGGGCGGCTTCGAGCAACAGCAACTGGCCTTTCTGCTCGCACAGGCGGCCGACGCACACCAGGCGTGGTGCCGTGGGCACGCTGACCGGCGCCACCTCATGGAAACTGCGCTCGAGGCCGCAATGCACCACCTTCACCTTGGCCCAGTGGTCGTGTGCGACCCAGCGAAACAACTGGCTGCGCCCGTACGAGCTGACCGCCGCAACAAATGCGGCACGCCGCACCTTCTCGCCCATGTGCAGGAACTGCGGCTTGTCGAACTCTTCCGGCCCGTGCACGGTAAAGCTGTAGGCTGGCCCGCCCAGCACGTTGGCCAGCATCACCACCTCTGTGGAGTTGGTACCGAAATGTGCGTGCACATGGTTTGCCTGGCCTGCCTGCAACCACTGCAGTACCTGGCAGGCCTCGGCCAGGTAGACCAGATGGTAGGGCCAGGCGCGGTCGGCCCGCAGACCAAGGCGCATGGCCAGCCACAGCGCCCGGAAGAACCGGCGCGGCTGTGCGCGCAACACTTGCCAGGCCGGCGCCAGCAAACCCTTGACGCCACGCTGCAGCACATAGCGGGTCCTGGTCCGTTCGCTCGCATCCTCGGCGTCCTGCAGCTCGGCGTCCCACCCGCGCAGGGCAATACGCTGCACCTCTACCCCCTGGCGCTCCAGCGCCAGGATCTCGCGGCGGATGAAACTGTGGCTTACCTTCGGGTACTGGTTTATGAAGTAGGCAATGCGCATAGGAATCCAGATCAAGACCCGCGTAGTGAACCTTCATGCCTGCCGCGGCAGGGCCGGCCGTTACTTCAGGCTGTCGACTATCGGCGGCCGGCGACCCGCCGATGCCACCTCGTCAGATGCATCCCCCTGTTCACCTTGTAGCCCAAGGTTGTGGCCGCTGCCTGGCAACATGGCTTGCAAGCGCGCGAAAACGTCGTCGAGCAATGCCTGGCGGCGGCGGTACATTGCCCGCTTTTTTGCCGGGATGTCCTGTTCCGCCCGCCGTGCCGCAGCCAGCGAAAGGGCGAAGAAGTCGGCATGGTTCGATGCGGTAGCACCGTGTTCCAGCCAGATCGCGTCATAGTTGGCCGCCAGGTCCTGGCCTTTGTCATTGCCAAAATACGCGTGCCGATGATGGCGGCAGGCATCACTGACGGCATACAGGTGTGTCACGCCCAGGGTCCTGGCCAGGCACTTCAAGGCCTCGATCAGCAGGCTGCGTGGGCGCAGCCCTTCGAAATCCTTGGTCAGGTCGCGGTAGATGGCCAGTGAGGTTTCGCTGTCGATACCCTTGTGGATGCCCTGCACGGCACCGATGAACAGGCACAGTTCGCCCTGGCTGCGGCACAGGCTGAACGCCAGGGATGCCACGCGCAGGTCGCCCTGGAACAGGTTCAATACCAACTCGCCTTCGCGCTTGAACCAGATCGGCCGGTCCAGTACCAGGCGGCAGCCCGGCGAATGGCTGGACAGCTCGCACAGCGTCAGGCTTTCATCCCGCCCCAGCAGCAACAGCGCCGGAAACTGCCCGGCCAGCACTTCGAAGTGCGAAGCCAGCACCTCGAGGCGTTGCGGGGCTTCCCAGCATTTGCTGAGGTAAGGCCACTGCACCACACCGATGCAATCCACCCCCAGCCGCTGCAAACCTTGCGCGCCCAGCGTCGCCTTCATGCGATGCAGGAACGCATTCAGCTCGGGCCATTGCCTGGCAATCTGCAGCGTCAACTTGCGCTTGTTGTTCAGCGCCCGCAACGAGTAGCCCGGTTGCAAGGTAAACACGCTTTTCACGATCATGCCGAGCATCATGGGCCTCTTTCTCATGGAACTGCACATAACTCATTGAATTAGCATGGGTCCTGTGGGACAGGCTGAAGCCGCTCCCACAGGGTGCGCGGACTGCTTGCCAACTCAGTTCTCTGCGCGACAGCACGCCGCAAAGGGCTGGGTGATCTTTCACTTGTACTCGATCAACGTCGATTTGCCGGCCGCGATGCGGTGGCGCAAGAATTTCAGTTGCCCGAGCATTTCCGGAAACTTGCCCAATACCAGGAACACCGCCTGTAGCCAGTTCTCCCGCACCGACTTGCCACCACGGCGGGCCAGGCGTACGGCCTGCAGTGGGTAGACTAACAGCAGCAGCAGGCTCCAGCCCCCCAGCAACAGCCAGGCCAGCACGATCCCCATGGGGATGACCAGCCCCCACAGCCAGGCCCGGCGCGATTCGCGCAGCCAGTGCCGCTCGGGCGGCTGACCATGCAGGTAAGCCCCTTCGGCATAGGCGTGGCCAGCGCGCAGGCTACGCCGCCACCATTGGCTGAAACGGGTCATGGCGGCGTCGTGCAGGGTCATCTCGGCGTCCAGGCGCCAGACTTTCCAACCCTTTGCCCGCAGGCGCACGCACAGTTCGGGCTCTTCTCCAGCGATCAGCTCGGGGCGAAAGCCGCCGACGGCGGCAAAGGCATCGACCCGCATCAGAGCATCGCCACCACACGCCTTGGCTTCGCCGATGGGGGTGTCCCACTCCAGGTCGCACAACAGGTTGTACACCGACCGCTGGGGGAAGCGCTCGCGTCGGCGGCCACACACCACTGCAACGTCGGGATGGTCGTCGAGAAACGCTTGCGCCGCGGCCAGCCAGCCGCCATCCACCTCGCAGTCGCCATCGACGAACTGCACCAGCTGCATGGACGGCAGCCGCCGCTGCAAGGCAAAAAAGCCTTCGTTGCGGGCGCGTGCGGCAGTGAACGGGGTGCCCATGTCCAGCGCCAGTACCTCTACCCCCAGGCTGCGGGCCAAGTGCGGTGAGCCATCGGTGGAGCCCGAGTCGACGTACATGACCTTGTCCGCCCCCTGCTGCAGCGAAAGCAGGCAACGCTGCAGGCGCTGGCCTTCGTTGCGGCCAATCACCACCACACCGACCCCGCTCGCCATGGGCCTCACTCGACAGGCGCCTTGGCGGCCGGCTGCCTGGCCTTGATGATGGCCGGCACCCCCACCGCCAGCGAATTGTCCGGCACATCCACCAGTACAACGGCATTGGCCCCGATGATCACGTCGTTGCCGATACGGATGCTACCCAGCACCTTGGCCCCGGTACCGATATCGACGTTGTTGCCGAACACCGGTGCTATCGGCTCGCTGACGTTCTTCAGGCCCACCACCACCCCATTGCGAATACGGCAGTCATCGCCAAAGCGGGCATAGCCGCTGATGACGATGCCGCCAAAATGGTCGATGACGAAGTTGCGGCCGATCACCACTTCGCACGGCAGCTCCACACCCGTGATGATCTGCACGAACTTGAACAGGACCTTGTAGATGAGCGAAAACAGCTTGCGCAGCAATGCCGGGCGCACCCCGTAGCGCCAGCGGCCGAAGCGGTACACCAGCAGTACCCAGAAGCCCTGGGCGCCCCAGTCACCGCCATGGGCACGCAGGTCGGCACGTACATTCTCGAACATGGCTACACCTACCTTGTCGGTTGGCTGGCGTAACGGGTCTTGAACAGCAGAGACCAGGTCGCCCGGCAGTGACGCCAGCAGGCCTGTATCGCGCCCCGGCCGCGTCGTTTCAACAGCGCCTTCAGAGCCAGCACCAGGTCGCCCACGGTGACCAGCAGCATGTGCAGGGCAAGCCCTGCCAGCCCGTGATGCTTGCGAAAGTAAAGCAGCTCGCTTTCGATCTGGTATGACGAAATCTGCCGGCTGGCTGCCTCCAGTTCGGCCACCGATCGGGAGCTTTCTCCCCCGATGTGCACCACCGTGGTATGCGGGTAGAACACCACCTTCCAGCCTGCCGCCTTCACCCGCTTGCAGTGGTCGACCTCCTCGTAATAAAGAAAGTAACGCGGGTCGAACAGGCCTACCTGGTCGAGCACTTCGCGGCGCACCAGGTAGAAGCAGCCAGGCAGCCAGTCGCACTCGCGTACCGAAGCGTGGTCCCAGTTCATTTCGTCGACCATCTTCAAGCCGGGGAACAAGCGCCCCAGCCCGGTACGCCCGACGAACACGTTGAGCGGTGTGGGGAAGTAGCGGCAACTGGGCTGCAGGTCACCGTCGCGACCCTCCAGGCGCACCCCCAGCACTCCGCACTCCGGGTGGGTTTCCATGTAGTCGAGGGTTTTCTGCAGGGAATCGGCGGCGACGAAAGCGTCGGTGTTCAGCAGCAAGGCGTACTTGCCCTTCAGGTGCGCCAGCAGCTGGTTGTTGGCCCGGCCAAACCCCACGTTCTGCTTGTTGCTCAGCAGCAGCGCCTGCGGGCACACCTCGGCCATGCGCTGCAGCGAGTCATCGACCGAGGCGTTGTCCACCACCAGGTAACTGGCCAGCCGTTCGCTGTCGGCCCGGCGCAGCGCGTCGAACATCGGCTGCAGCAGCCCGGCCGTGTTGAAGTTGACCACCATGACGTCCACAGGTTTGCTAGCCATGGTTGCCATCCCCGAAGAAATACTGGCGCCTTTGCGCCATCAGCAGCGGCTCCAGCAGCGGGTCATAGGCGCCATTGCGCTGCTTGATCAGTTCGATCCACGGGTAGGCTTCGCAACGTGCCTCGACCCGTTTTATCAACGCCTCGGTGGTGCAGATGAACTCTGCGGGGTTGCCACCAAACACCGTGCCCGGCGGCACGTCCTTGGTGACTACGGCACCGGCGGCCACGATGGACTCAGGGCCGATGGTCACGCGCGGCATGACGATCGCACCATGGCCGATGAAGCAATTGTCCTTTATGTCGATGAAACCGACCGAATCCAGGTGCTTGCCGAAGCGATGTTCGATCAGCAGTACCACCCCGTCATGACCGATCAGCGTGCAGTCGGACAGGCCCACACTGTTGCCGATGCGAACCAGCGAGGGGTCCAGGAACCTGCAGCCTGTATTGACATAGAAGTTGCTGCCTACCGAGTGAAAGTTGCCCCAGCGCGTCAGGTAGGCCCCCCACTCAAGCCCGGAAGGTTTGCAAAACTTCCGGTAAAACGCACTTCCTCGCCCCGTTGCGTGGACATAGTGCATCACTGCCTTGCGTATCCATCCTTTCATGCTGCCCGCCTCGCAATCAAAGCAATCTGGACTGTTCCTGAGGCGCATCCGGTCTCGTTCTTGTGGGTGCTGACCGCAGCGCACTCAACCCATGTACAACCTGCATCACGCCACGGCGTGCCTGGCCGAACTCATCCTGGTATCGAGGTGGTCGGCCAGGCGTAACGCAAACTGCAGCAGCGGCATGGTCGGGTTGGAAGCGCCACCCGTGGCAAAGATGCTGCTGCCGGCGACGTAAAGGTTCTCGGTGCCGAACACCTTGCAGTTGCTGTCGACAACACCGAATTGCGCCGACGATGCCATGCGCGTGGTCCCCATGTGGTGGGCATGCGGCGACAACTTCAGCGGTATCGAAGTGTCATGAACGAAATCGTTGAGCTTGACGAAGCCCAGGTTCATGTCAGCCCACTGCTTGGCCAATTCGCTACCAATGCACTTGATGGTGTGGCGGTCATCTGCGGTCAGTGCCCAATTGACATTGACCTTGGCCACGCCCAGTGCGTCCTTCTCATCCAGCAGCGAAATGCGGCTGTGCAGGTTGGGGAACTGCTCGATCATGGTGCTGATCACGCCGTCACCTGGGCAACTGAAGCTGGCCACGAAGGCGATCTTGCTGGCAACGCCCATGTCACAGGCCAGGTTCTCCAGAAAATGCTTGACCTCGGCAGTACGACCATAGGTTTGTACATCGGCCAGCAAGGCGGCCCGGACATTGCCTTTACCTGCCTTGTATTCTTCAACGAAGGCATCGGTGGTGTAGTACTCGCGCGGCTCAGCGGCCAGCCCCGACTTGAGGATGAAGTTGCCAAGGTCAATGTTCAGGTGCTCCATGAAGCACCCGCCGACCAGCCCGTCCTTGCTCACGACCCCGGCTGCCACCAAGGACTCACTGTTGAGCAGTTGCCGGGCATTCTCGATGGCGCCAGTGGCCAGTATGAAGTTGCTCGCCACCAGGCGCTGGCGATTGCATGCGTAATCGGACAGGACGACTGCGGCCAGGTGGCCGGAAGCCTGGTCAAATTCCAGGTTCACGCAATTGCAGTTGATGAAGACATCCAGGCCTTCGGTCTGCTCGAGGGCCGTAGCGTATTTCTGCGCAAAACGGGTTGGCGGACTGAGCAGAAAGCGGTCCGGCTCGAAGTCCCCCCCATCCAGGCCACTGTTCAACGCGTGAAAATCCGACCCGGGCGGCAGGTCGACGATGTCCATCGCAGCTGGCAGGTAGCCTGCAATTTCCGAATAGGGAATGGGCCAGCCAGGCAAATCACCAGGGGGGGGAATGGAGAAGTCCGAGGGGCTGAACGGCCGGCAACGGCCTGCCCAATGGTTGGAGGTCCCGCCCAGGTAACGCAAGCGCGCTTCCTTGGCATACAGCTCCAGGCCGGTGGATGCACAGGCGTACAAGGCTTGCGAGTTCGTCGAGAACTCACGCCCGCCGCCTTCGGCAAGCAGTACGCTCCAGCCGGCGGCGGCCAGGCGCAAGCCCAGGGTGATGCCTGCCGGGCCGGCGCCGATGATGCAGACATCATAGCTGTCGCGCAGCGCCTTCTGCTGCTGATAGTCCTTGATCATGCGTGGTCGTTCCGGAAGTAACGGGACGGCAATACCCAGCCGTTGATTACCACGAATCCGGCTTTGTCAGCGGGTTGGCTGGCAACGGTAGCCGTTGCTCCGAACAGCGCACCACCAACGCCCAGCAAGACACAACTCTGGAGAAAGCCTCTACGACCCACTTGCTCAGTACAGAAAGTAAGCTTCCCCATGATCCCGTGACCTGTATCTTAGTTTTCACCCGGCAAGCCGCGTTACAGCCAGTTGAAAAAGGCTGTCAGCAGCGCCCCGCAAAGCGCCCCGACCGCGAGCATCGGCAGCACCACCAGCTCACGGTTGAGGCTGAAGATATCCAGCTTGCAATTCACGTACACGATCAGCACCAGAGTTGGCATGGTATGCAAGGCAACCCCCCAGATCGCCCACTCCACCCCGCCGATCGCCAGCAACAGCGGCAGCAGCCCCCACAACGAAACCAGGCGAATGATGTTGTCCATGGCCTGGTACTTGGTCAGGCCCAGGGCAATCCATACCTGATGAGCCAAGGTATAGCGCAACATGAAGAACGACAGCGAAAGAATCGCCAGCATCGGGCCGGCTTCACGGTAACGGTCGTCGTACATCCAGCCGATCAGCAGCGGGCTGGCGGTCAGGAAACCGCCACAAATGAACAGCACCAGCAGGTCGACCAGCAGACGGAAGCGGTGATACAGGGCCTTCAGGCGCTCCTTGTCGTCGGCCCGGGCCGCTTCGCTGAAGGCGGGCAGCGCCACGGCCCCGAAAATTTTCATCAGTGCGGTCTGCACGGCGCCGAGGATCAGCACGGCGATCGAATACACCCCCAGTTGGGCCGCCGTCATGCTGGCGCCAAACCACAAGCGGTCGCCGTACATGGCCAGCACACCGACCATCGACGACAGCAGGATCCAGCGGCCGAACACGATCAGTTCGGTCAGCGCGCTGCGGTCCCACTGCAGACGGTTGCCTTGCCCCTCCAGGGCGGTATGGCCCAGCAGGGTCCAGGCCAGGGCCGACACCAGGCCGGCAATCACCAGCGCCCAGACCGAATGCGTCAGGTAGCCCAACACCAGCATCACCACCAGGCCGACCACCTGCGAGGCCAGGTCGACCAGCACCACGCGCTTCTGCTGGAAAGTGCGTACTGCCACATCTATCTTGGTGGACTGGAACCCCCAGATCACCGCCGACAGTCCGGTCGCCGCCAGCACCAACGGCAACACCGGTGCGGCATAGGTGGAGCCCGCCGGCCACAGCTCGGCCAGCTGGGCAATCCAGGCGCCCAGGGTCAGCAGCAACGTCAGGGCAAACAGCACGAAGCCACGGATGATCTGCACGGTCCATGCGGTATTGAGAAAATGCGGGTCGTCACCGCGATGGCTTTGGATGATGTTCTGGCGCAGACCGACATCGGACAGTAGATGCAGAAGTACCGAAACGGTGGTGGCGATGACCATCACCCCGAACATTTCCGGCAGCAGCAAACGGGCCATGATCAGGTTGCCGCCAAGGCGCATCACCTGTGACGCCACTTGCGAAACCAGGTTCCACGACCCAGCCCTCAGGGCCCGCTTGCGCAGGCTCGCGGTGGCAGACACATCAATCGACGGCATGACGTCAATCTCTGACTGATTGGCTAAAAGGTCACTATAGTTTCAATCAGCCACGATGCTAGCCGTTGCCCACCGACGCAAAGGTGCACATAGCCAATGCCTGAACATTTTCGTGCGTTGATCGTCATCCTGTTTCTGGCGAGCGTGGTCTTCCTGCTGGCGCGGCGGCCTGCCACCGACCTGGTCCCGCTGAGCGACTTCAAGCGCCGGCGCAACCTGTGGTTCCTGCTTACCCTGCTGGCCTTCTTCTCGCACAGCTTCTGGCTTTACCTGGGTGCTGGCGCCGTCATCCTGTACATCGCCGGGCGCCGCGAACATAACCCCATGGCGCTGTTCTACATGCTGCTGTTCCTGGTCCCGCCGGCTTCGGTGCAGGTGCCCGGGTTTGGCGTGGTCAATTACCTGGTCGATCTCAACCATATCCGCCTGCTGACCCTGTGCGTGCTGCTGCCGGCGGCACTGGCTCTGCGCCGACAAGGCGACAACCTGCGCTTCGGCCGCACCTGGCCCGACAGGTTGTTGGCGGCCGGCCTGCTGCTGATGAGTGTGCTGTACCTGCGCGAAACCACCCTGACCGACACCCTGCGCCAGACGCTGTATCTGTATGTCGACGTGTTCCTGCCGTATTACGTGGCCAGCCGTGGCCTGCGCCAGATCAGCGACTTCAAGGACACCCTGCTGGCCTTCGTGCTTGCCTCCTTCGTCCTGGCCCTGATCGGTGTGGCCGAGTACGTGCGCCACTGGCTGCTGTACAGCGCTCTGGTCGACGCCATGGGCGTGCCATGGAGCATGTCCGGCTACCTGAGCCGTGGCGGATCGCTGCGCGCCAGCGTCACCACCGGGCAGGCGATCGCCCTGGGCTATGTGATGAGCGTGGCCATAGGCCTGTTCCTGTTCGTTCAAGGTTACGTGCGCCGTCCCCTGCAGCGTGCGCTGGGCGCGCTGCTGCTGGCCGCCGGGCTGTTCGCACCACTGTCCCGTGGCCCGTGGATCGGCGCCGTGGTCATCGTGGTGGTGTTCATCGCCCTGGGCAAAGGTGCGGTCAGGCGCCTGGCGCTGCTCGCTGCGGCCGGCATGCTGGCCCTGCCCTTGCTGACCATCGTGCCCGGTGGCGACAAGGTACTGGACATGCTGCCGTTCATTGGCAGCCTCGAGAAAGAGAACATCACCTACCGCGAACGGCTGATGGACAACTCGTGGATCGTCATCCAGCGCAACCCGCTGTTCGGCTCGTTCGACTTCCGCAACACCCCGGAAATGCAATCGATGATCCAGGGTGAAGGCATCATCGACATCGTCAACACCTACATCAACCTGGCGCTGCGGGTCGGGCTGGTCGGGCTTGGCCTGTTCGTGGCGTTCTTCGCCACCGTACTACACGGTATCCGCAAGGCCATGCGCAGTTTCCCCGACAAGGACGACGAACAACGCCAGCTCGGCCGGACATTGCTGGCGACACTGATCGGCATCCTGGTGATCATCTTCACCGTCAGCAGCATCACCTTCATCCCGGTGGTGTACTGGACTGTCGCCGGGCTGGGCGTGGCCTACATCCAGATGGTCCGCAGGCTGCACAACAGCCAGGCCATCGCGCTGGCCGACCCCGGCCTTCTACCAAGGTGACGCTCATGAGCCTGCTCCCCCTGCGCAACCGGGGTTTTCAAACCCTGCTGCGGGTTTCGGCCATTGCCGGCCTGGCCTTGCTACCGCTCACCGGCTGGGCATCAGCGTGGCAAGCCAGTGTCGATGAACAGAACGGCCTGCCCACGGTGACCCGCGGCGGTGGGCCGGTGATGAAAGCCAAGTTCGACTTCTGGGCGGCCAACTGGAGCTGGACCGGTTTTGCCACGACGTTCAAGGTAGTTGGCCCCTACCACTACGTGCTGCAGGGCAAGAACAAGGAACTGGACTTCGACCTTGCGGCGGATATCCGCAAGGAGCAGGCGCAAACCTTGAGCTGGGCCTTCGACCTCGACGCCCATAGCCGCCAGGCCGGAGTAATGGGCGGCGGCATGGTGTTCCAGTTCGACCCAGCGCAAATAGCCGGAGAGATGGGCACCCCGCAGCTGCTTCCCGGCAACCGTGGCTGGTCATGGGGTAAGGCTGACCAGGGGCGGCGCATCGAAATGCGCTTCGACCCACCACTGGCCAAGGTGTATTTCGAGCGCGGCAACCCGTCCGAACTGCGTGCGTTCATCTACAGCGACCCGATCAACGCCGGTCGGCAGCAGATCAAGGCGATGTTGAACATTACCGGCGACATCGAGCTGGGGCCCACGCCCAGCGAACGCTTCGGCCTGGCCGACCCAACCGCTTGGCCCGACGACCAACTGGACTGGCGCACCTCGCCAGTAGACCTGTCATTCCTCAATGCCACGGAAAAGCCTGCCGGCAAGCACGGCTTCGTCAAGGCTGTCGGCGAGCAGCTGATGTTCGAAAACCACACCCCGGTGCGCTTCTGGGGCACCAACCTGTCCGCCTATTCGCTGTTCAAGAGCCCCGACGAAGAAATCCGCCAACAGGCCAAGCGCCTGTCGGCACTGGGTTTCAACCTGGTGCGCCTGCATCACCACGATTCGCCCTGGGTCAGCCCGAACGTGTTTGGTGACGGCACGTTGGTGCGCGATACCCAGCAGCTCAGTGCCGAATCGCTGCGCAAGCTCGACCTGTGGATCAAGGCGCTCAAGGACGAGGGTATCTATATCTGGCTGGACCTGCACGTGCAGCGAGCACTCACGGCCAATGACAACATCGATGACTTCAAGGAACTGGCCAAGGGCGAAGACCACATCGACCTGAAAGGTTACGCCTATGTGAACCGCAGTATCCAACAGGCGATGAAGCGCTTTGCCGAACAGTACCTGACCCATGTGAACGAATACACCGGCGTGGCCTACAAGGACGACCCGGCCATCGCCGCCATACTGCTCACCAATGAGAACGACCTCACCCAGCACTATGGTAATGCCCTGATGCCGAACAAGGACGTACCGCACCACAGCGACCGCTACATGGCAGCGGCCAAAGCTTTCGCCAAACAGTACGACCTGCCCACCGACCTCACCTGGCGCGCCTGGGAGCATGGCCCTTCGAAGCTGTTTCTCAACGACCTGGAACAGCGCTTCAACGCCGACATGATCGCCCACCTGCGCGGCCTCGGCGTGAAAGTGCCGATCGCCACCACCAGCACCTGGGGCGGCAATGGCCTGAGCGCACTGCCGGCACTGACTGCTGGCGATGTCATCGATGCCCATGCCTACGGTGCCAACGGGCAGCTGGAGAAGAACCCGTTGACCAGCGACGGCATGATCGACTGGCTCGCCGCCGCGCAGGTAGTCGGCAAACCACTGACCGTCACTGAGTGGAACGCCGAACCCTTCCCGCTGCCCGACCGCCACTCGCTGCCGCTTTACGTGGCCGGTAACGCTGCCCACCAGGGCTGGGATGCCATGCTGCAATACGCCTACAGCCAGCAGGCTTTCAACCCTGGCTGGCGCACGGCGGACAACTGGCACGCCTACAACGACCCGGCGATGATCGCCACCCTGCCCGCTGCCGCCCTGCTCTATCGCCGTGCGGACGTGAAGCCGGCCACTACCCGCTATGTGTTCGCGCCGACGCCCGCCACCCTGTACAACCAGGAGATCACCCCGCGCAATTCACCGCTGCTGCGCACGGCCATGGAAAAGGGCCAACTGCAGATCGCCCTGCCACAGACGCCGGAGTTGCCCTGGCTGAAACCCGCCGCCATCCCTGCCGGTGCGCAGGTACTGCACGACCCCGGGCAGTCCCTGCTGCCAGCCGACGCCACAGAAGCGCTGAGCGACACGGGCGAGCTCAAGCGCAACTGGCAACAGGGCATCTATACCATCGACACACCGCTGACCCAGGCCGCCACCGGGTGGCTGGGAGGTCGTTCGATCAGCCTGGGCGCCATTCAGGTGCAAGCACGAACGCCGTACGCCAGCGTCGTGGTGCAAAGCCTGGACGGCAACCCCCTGGACCAGTCGCACGAACTGCTGCTGTCGCTGGGTACCCGTGCCGTGCCCAAGGGCGATTACAAGACACCGTTCAACGTCGAGCCGTTTACCGGCACCTTGCGCATCAAGGCACCTGCTGGCCTGAAGCTGTTCGCACGGGATGCGCAGGCACAGTTGAAACCGTTGCCGATGGCTTACCAGGATGGGCACTACAGCATCACGTTCGACGGCAAGTACATGTCCAACTGGCTGTTCTTGAAATAGGGCATATGGCCATCTACCCTCACCACAGACCTGTAGCTGAAAAGCGCGGCTGTACAACAGCAGAGTCCGGGAGGCATGGATGAAGTTTCTGGTTGTCGGTGGCGCAGGCTACATTGGCTCGCACATGGTCAAGCACTTGCTCGTTGCGGGCCATGAGGTGGTGGTGGCGGACCTGGTCTCGCCCGGCCCCGGCATCCAGTGGGCAAAACTGGATATCGCCGACGAACCCGCCCTGGATGTGCTGTTCGGGGTTTGCCGTTTCGATGCCGTGTTCCACTTTGCCTCGTTCATCCAGGTGGGCGAGTCGGTCAGCGTGCCCGGCAAGTATTACCAGAACAATGTCTCGGCCACCCTTTCCCTCCTGCAGGCCATGGTGAATGCCGGTATCAGGCACCTGGTGTTTTCTTCCAGCGCGGCCGTTTACGGCAACCCGCAGTACGTACCGATCGACGAAGCGCATGCCAAGGGGCCGATCAACCCGTACGGGCTGAGCAAATGGATGGTCGAGCAGATTCTCGAGGACTTCGACCGGGCCTACGGCTTGAAGTCGGTATGCCTGCGTTACTTCAACGCAGCGGGAGCAGACCCGGAAGGCCAGCTGGGAGAGCGCCATGACCCGGAAACCCACCTGATCCCGTTGATCCTGCAGGCCGCTTCGGGCCGTCGTGATGCGGTAACGGTATTTGGCCGCGACTACGACACGCCGGATGGTACCTGCATACGCGACTATGTGCATGTGGCCGACCTGGCGGCGGCTCATGCGCTGGCGGTGGATTACCTGCTGTCGGGTGGCGAGCGAACCGCGTTCAACCTGGGCAATGGGCTAGGTTTTTCGGTGCAGCAGGTGATCGATACGGCGCGGGCGGTGACCGGCCGGCAGATCCGCACCCTCGATGCCGCCCGCCGCCCCGGCGACCCGCCCCGGTTGGTGGCGGATGCTGGCAAGGCCATGCGCATGCTGGGCTGGCGGCCGGAGTTTGCCACGCTGGAATCGATTGTGCGGCACGCATGGCAGTGGGAGTTGCAGTACCCCTGGGCTCATCGCCAAAGCTGAGATCATGGGGCTCGCTACCCAGCTGAAGGAATGCGCCATACCCTGTGGGAGCGGGCGCGCCCGTGAACACCGGCGCAGCCGGTGCCATCCACCGCGTCGCCTGCTCTTACAGGTGCCAATCAGCCGGCCCTTCCAGCATTCAGAGAAATACCTGCCGGATCCGCTTCTTGTCGATCTTGCCAACGCTGGTCTTGGGGATCTCCTCCACGCAACGCAGCTGCCGCGGTATCGCCCATTTGTTCAGCTGCCCGCTGTCGACAAACGGCTGCAGGTGGCCGGCCAATCCCGCCTGGTCGAACTGCATGCCGTCGCAACAAACTACCAAGGCCAACGGTTGCTCACCCCACTGCGGGTCCGGAATACCGATCACCGCCACCGATGCGACAGCCGGATGCTGGCTGATCAGGTTTTCCAGCGCCACCGAACTGACCCACTCGCCTCCGGTCTTGATCACGTCCTTGATCCGGTCACGAATACGCACCACACCCGCCGGGTCGATGCAGGCCAGGTCGCCGGTATGCATCCAGCCCCCCAGCCACAACGCGGCACCCTGCTCCGGCTCATGCAGGTAGCCCTGGGTCAACCACGGTGCACGCACCACGATTTCACCCAGGCTTTCGCCATCGCGGGGCACATCATTGCCTTCAACATCGACGATGCGCAGGTCCACTAAAGCAATCGGCACGCCAGCATCGATACGCAGCGGCAGTTGTTGCGCCATGGGCAGTGCCAGCAGGTCGGCGCTCAGGTGGGTGATGCTGAGCAACGGGCAGCTTTCCGACATGCCGTAGCCACAATGCACGCTGATACCGCGCTCGCTGGCACGCTGCGCAAGGCCCAGGGTCAGGGCGCTGCCGCCCAGCAGCATCTTCCAGCCGCTCAGGTCGGCGCGGCGTCCTTCCTCGCTGTCGAGCATCATCTGCAGCACCGTGGGCACGCAATGGGAGAACGTCACGCCTTCGTCGCGGTACAGGCGCACCAGGCGGTTGGGCTCGTAGCGCCCGGGGTAGACCTGCTTGATGCCCAGCGCCGTAGCCACATAGGGCACGCCCCAGGCATGCACGTGGAACATCGGCGTGATGGGCATGTACACGTCGCCGCTGCGCAGCAGCGGCACCTCGCCGCACGCAGCCAGGGTGCCCTGCTCGACCAGGGTATGCAGCACCAATTGCCGGTGGCTGAAGTACACGCCCTTGGGGTTGCCGGTGGTTCCGCTGGTGTAGAACAGCGTGGCCAGCGAGTGCTCGTCGAAATCCGCGAAGTCGAACTGCGGCTCGGCAGCCGACAGCAGCGCTTCGTACTCACCCAGCAACGGCACATCTTGCGCTGTGGGGTCGCCTTCGCCGAGGCGGATGAAACCCTCGACCGTCGGCAAATCATCGCGCAATTGCGCCATCAATGGCAGGAAGTCGTCATGCACCAGTACCAGCCGGTCATCGGCATGCTTCATGGTGTAGCGCACCTGCTCGGTGGAAAGGCGGATGTTCACCGTGTGCAGCACCGCACCCAGCATCGGCACGGCAAAGAAGCACTCCAGCGCCCGGTGGCTGTCCCAGTCGAGCAAGGCAACGGTGTCGCCAGGCTTGACCCCGGCGGCGGTCAGCACATTGGCCAGGCGCTGAATGCGTTCGAGCAGCGTGGTGTAGGTGTAGCGCAGCTTGTCGGCGTAGACGATTTCCTGGTTCGGCTGGTAGCGCACGCCCGACAGCAGCAGGCGCTTGATCAGCAGCGGATAGGCGTAGGCCTGCTCGGCCGCGGGCATGATGCGAGTGGTGATCATGTCGGCGGCCCTCACAGTTGCCCGGCCTCGAGCAGGTACAGGCAGTCGCTACCGGCCCTCACACTGGCGCTCAGCGAATGAATGCGTGGCAGCAGGCGGGCAAAGTAGAACCGCGCGGTGCCCAGCTTGCCAAGGTGGAACGGCTCGGGGGCCGCATGACACTGGCATACCACGGCCATGCGTGCCCACAGGTAGGCGTAGAAGGTGTAGCCAAACACCTGCAGGTACTCCACCGCTGCCGCGCCAAGCTCGCGCGGGTTGCTCTGGGCGCGGTCGAGCAACCAGGCGGTGAGCTCGTCGAGGTTGCGCACGGCAGCCAGCAGCGGCGCACCGAACTCGGCGCACGCCGCAGGCAGCATCTTGGCAAAGGCGGTAATTTCCTCGGACACGCTGCGATAGGCCTGGCCGCCATCGGCAAACAGTTTGCGCCCCACCAGGTCGAGGGCCTGGATGCCGTTGGTGCCCTCGTAGATCTGGGTGATGCGGCAGTCGCGGATCAACTGCTCCTGACCCCACTCGCGGATATAGCCATGACCGCCCAGCACCTGCTGGCCGTGCACGGTGGTTTCCAGCCCCATGTCGGTAAGGAAGGCCTTGGCCACCGGTGTGAGCAACGCCACCTTGGCCTCGGCCTGGGCGCGTGCGACCGGGGCCTCGCTGTACTTGGCCAGGTCCAGCTGCAGTGCCACATAGGTGGAGAATGCCCGCCCGCCTTCGTTCAGCGCTTTCATGGTCAGCAGCATGCGCCGCACGTCCGGGTGGACGATGATCGGGTCAGCGGCTTGCCCCGGCGCTTCGGCGCCGGTCGGCGCACGCCCCTGCTGGCGATCACGGGCATAGGCGATGGCACCCTGGTAGGAGCGTTCGCCCAGGGCCAGGCCCTGGATACCTACGCCCAGGCGCTCGTAGTTCATCATGGTGAACATCGCGTTGAGGCCCTTGTTCGGCTCGCCGATCAGGTAGCCGATTGCACCGTCGAAGTTCATCACGCAGGTGGCCGAGGCCTTGATGCCCATCTTGTGCTCGATCGACCCGCAACTCACCGCGTTGGCCTCGCCCAGCACGCCGTCGGCGTCAACCAGCACCTTGGGCACCAGGAACAGCGAGATGCCCTTGGGCCCGGCTGGCGCATCCGGCAGCCGCGCCAGCACCAGGTGGATGATGTTCTCGGTCAGGTCCTGCTCACCGCCAGTGATGAAGATCTTGGTCCCGCTGATGCGGTAGCTGCCATCGGCAACCGGCTCGGCGCGGGTGCGAATCAGGCCCAGGTCAGTGCCAGCGTGCGGCTCGGTCAGGCACATCGAACCGGCCCAGCGCCCTTGGTACATGGGCGGCAGGTACAACGCCTTCAACGACTCACTGGCATGGTTGAGCAGCGCCAGGCAGGCCCCGGCGGTCAGCATCGGGTACAGGCCGAACGACAGGTTGGCGGCATTGAGCATTTCTTCGAGCTGGGCGCCGATCACTTTCGGCATGCCCATCCCCCCATATTCCGGGGCACCAGCCACACCCACCCAGCCATCTGCGGCGAATGCCCGGTAGGCATCGGCGAAGCCATCGGGGGTACGTACCTGGCCCGCCTCCCAGCGGCAACCCTGCTCGTCACCACTGCGGTTGAGTGGCGCCACCACCTCGGCAATCAGCCGGCCGGCCTGTTCGAGCACGGCCCGGGCAGTATCCCCATCGACCTGCTCGGCCAGCGCGGGCGTTTGCGCCCACCAGGCCGGGATGTCGAACACTTCGTTGAACAGAAAATCCATGTCGCGCAGTGGCGGAAGGTAATCAGACATGAGGCGAACACTCGGTTTCTTGGGTTTGCGGAAGCGACGTGGCCTGGGCCTCGGCAGGTGCCGGGGCGGCCTGGCCACGCAGGAGGAAATGCGACAGCGCAGGGATCAACACCAGCGCGCCGAGCATGTTCCACAGAAACATGAAGGTCAGCAGCAGGCCCATGTCGGCCTGGAACTTGATCGGCGACCACGCCCAGCCGACCACGCCGGCTGCCAGGGTGATGCCGACCAGCCCGACCACCCGGCCGGTGAAGGCCACGGCTTTCTGGTAGGCCTGGGCCAGGCTCAGCCCGGCGCGCTGGTAGTGCAGTTGCACGCTGAGCAGGTACAGCGCGTAGTCCACGCCGATGCCTACGCCCAGTGCGATCACCGGCAAGGTGGCGACCTTGACGCCAATGCCCATGGCTACCATCAGCGCCTCGCACAGTACCGAGGTGAGCATCAACGGCAGGATCGCCACCAGCGTGGCGCGCCAGCTACGGAAGGTGAACAGGCAGAACAGCGTGACTGCCAGGTACACCAGCAACAGCATGCGGTGGTTGGCCTCGCTGACCACCACATTGGTGGCGGCCTCGATACCGGCGCTGCCGGCGGCAAGCAGGAACTGCTGTTCGGTGCTGCTGTTGGCCTGGGCAAAACGCTCTGCCACGGCGGCCACCTGAGCCAGGGTGTCGGCGCGATGGTCCTTTAGGTAGGCGATTACCGGCATCAGCGAGCAATCGTTGTTGAACAACTCAGGGGCGTTTACCGAAGCCTGCTGGGCGGCGTAGTTGAGCACGTCCTGGTTGCGCTGCAGGCTGTTCAGGCGCGGGTTGCCTTCGTAGGTGCCGGCGGTGATCTGGCGCACGGCATTGGCCAGCGACACGGTGGTCTGCACACCCGGCAATTGCTGCAGCTCCCAGGCCAGGCGGTCGGCAAGCACCAGTGTCTGGTATTGCAGGCAGCCTTCCGGAGCGGTCTTGACCATCACCGCGAAGGTATCGCTGGACAGCGCGTAGTGCTGGGTGATGTAGGCATTGTCGAGGTTATAGCGGGAGTCGGCGCGCAACTCGGGGGCACCGCTGTCGAGGTCGCCGATTTTCAGTTGCAGGCTGCCCCAGATACCGAGGGCGCCCAGGGCCAGCGCCACCAGCAGTGCGACGCTGGCCCATTTGCGTTCGGTGAAGCGGTCGAGCAGGTCCCACAGGTTGATTGGGGCTGCGTTGCAGCCCTTCGCGGGCATGCCCGCTCCCACAGGTATCGCGCCGTCCCCGTGGGAGCGGGCGTGCCCGCGAAGGCCCCAGCGCGCATCGATAGCCAGGGCTCGTTCAGCGGCCCTGCGGCCCACGCCAACATAAGACAGCGCCACCGGCATCAGCAGCAGCGAGGTGAAGATCAGCACCGCCACGCCGATGCTGGCGGTGATCGCCAGGTCCTGAATCACCGGTATGTCGATCAGCATCAGCACGGCAAAGCCCACCGCATCGGCCAGCAATGCAGTCACCCCGGCCACGAACAGGCGGCGGAAGGTATAGCGCGCTGCCACCTGACGGTGGGTGCCACGGCCGATGTCCTGAAGGATGCCGTTCATCTTCTGCGCCGCGTGGGATACGCCGATGGCAAAGATCAGGAATGGCACCAGGATCGAATACGGGTCGATGGCGTAGCCCAGCCAGGCCACGATGCCCAGCTGCCACACCACTGCGGTCAGTGAACACAGCACCACCAGCAGGGTGCTGCGCAGGCAACGGGTGTAGCAGTAGATGATCAGCAGGCTGGTCAGCACCGCCAGGGCGAAGAACGCCATCACCTGGATCAGCCCGTCGATCAGGTCGCCCATCAGCTTGGCAAAACCGATCACATGGATGCGGTACTGGCCGCTGGCCTGGTACTGGCTGCGCAGTTGCTCGAGCTTCTGCGAGAAGGCGTGGTAGTCGAGGCCCTTGCCGGTGGCCGAATCCTGGTCGAGCAGCGGCACGACCAGCATGCTCGACTTAAAGTCCCGCGCCACCAGGCTGCCGACGATGTTGGCGCGCTCGATGTTCTGCCGCAGCTGCTCGATGTCACCCGTAGCGCCCTGGTAGCCGTCGGGCATCACCGGGCCGCCCTGGAAGCCCTCCTCGGTCACCTCGGTCCAGCGCACCGCAGGGCTCCACAGCGACTTCACCCAGGCCCGGTCCACGCCCTGGCTGAGGAACAGCTCGTCGTTGATGTGGCGCAGGGTCTGCAGGTAGCCCGGGTCGAAGATGTCGCCCTGGGTGTTCTCCACTACCACCCGCACCGCATTGCCCAGGCCACGCAGTGATGGGCGGTTTTCCAGGTAGTTCTGGATGTAGGGGTGGCTCTGCGGCAGCATCTTGTCGAAGCTGGGGCGCAGCTCCAGGCGGGTGAGCGCCATGTAGCCCAGTACCAGGGTCGCCAGCAGCATGCACAGCAGGAACGGCAGGCGATGGTTGAACACCAGGCGCTCCAGGCAATTGCCCGAGCGTGGGTCGAAGTCGTCGAGGTTGCGGATTACCGGCAGGTTGTCTTGGCGGGTTGCGGCCATCAGGGTCTTCTCTTGTTATGGGTGCAGCGTGGGGTTGCCGGCCTGGTTGCGCACGCCCCGCTCGCCCACCAGGACCAGGCCGTTGCCGGTATCGGTGGCGAGCGCGGTCACCGGGCCACGGGCGCTTTGCGGCACCGGGCTGAAGCTTGCGCCATCATCCCGGCTGAGCAGCAGGTCGCCAGCCTGGCTGGCCAGCCATAGCTGGCCGTCACGGTCGACACCGGCGGCGGTGAGGCTGGTGTTCACACCCGTGCTGACCGGTTGCCATTGCCGGCCGCCGTCGGTACTGCGGTAGGCATGCCCGCGCAAGCCGTAGACCAGCAGTACGCCAGGCTTGCCGACAGCACCGAACAGTGTGCCGGCGTAGGGTGTCTCGACACGGCTGAAACGCTCACCGTCCTGCTTCAGCAGCAGGCCTTGCTCGCCGGTGATGTACAGCTCGTCACCCACCGCGGCCAGGCTGGTCAGGTGCAGGCCTTGGGGGTTATCGCTGTGGTCGAGCCAGGGCTGCCAGTGCTCGCCGCCATCAACGGTGCGTAACAGCAGGTTGAACACGCCGACCGCATAGCCATTGCGGGCATCGCCGAACCAAACGTCGAGCAAGGCATTGTCGCTACCTGTGCCCGGCAGTTGCTCGGCCAGCGCCCGGCCATCCAGCTGCTTCTGCCAGTGCACGCCGCCATCACGGCTGTGCAGCACCACGCCATCGTGGCCAACCGCCCAGCCGAGCTCGGGCGTGGCGAAGCTCACGGCATTAAGATCGGCGCTGACCGGCACCTGGGCCTGCTGCCAGTGCGTGCCATGGTCGTCGGAGTACAGGATGTGCCCACGCGGGCCCACCGCGACCAGGCGCTGCCCAGCCAGGGCTACATCGCGCAAGGCGCTGCTGGCGACAAGGGCGCTGGGCATGGCGGGCAGGTCCAGCACATCGGTGAAGGGCGCAGCCTGGGCCGCGCCCTGCAGCGCGGCCCAGGCCAGAACTACCACGCTGCATCGTTTGAAGACAGACATTGCCACCTCTGCTCCGTGCGCTCAGCGAATGCCGTTGCCGGCCAGCGACTCGGGCGACCACTGGGTTTTCGACAGCGGGTCGATGTAGCGGATGCCGCCGTAGGCACCGACTACGCCATTGAGGTTGTAGGTGCCGCCGATCAGGTCGTAGATCATGAACGGCGTGGCGTCCGGGGTCTGTTTGTCGTAGCTCTGGGTGAGGAAGGCGAACGAGCCGCGGTACAACTGGCCACGGGCGTCGTACTGGTCCGAGGCCAGAGCGATCCAGCTGTCTTCATCGAGATAGAAGCGGCGCTTGTGGTAGATATGGCGCGCACCGTCCTTGAGCTTGCCTTCCACCACCCACACCCGGTGCTTCTCCCAACGCACGAACTGCGGCGCCAGGTGGTTGGGGGTGATCACCTGCTTGACGTCGGTGTTGTAGGTCAGCTGATAGGTGTTGTACGGCACGTACATTTCCTGCTTGCCGACCAGGGTCCAGTCGTAGCGGTCCAGCGCTCCGTTGAAAACGAACACATCATCGTAGGTGCCCGAACCCGAGGTGCCCGGGTTGGGCGTGTCGTAGGCCAGGTTCGGCGCCAGCTTGACCCGGCGCTGACCCGGCAGGTACTGCCAGGCGCTGCGTGGTTGCACCAGCGGGTTGGCGGCGTCGCGCAGCATCATTGCTTCGCCGGCACGGCGCGCGGGCCCGGTGTACACCAGCTTCATCTGGTAGTAGGTGTCCTTGGCACCGATCGGCTTGGTCATGTCTTCGTATATCGGGTAGCTGATATTGGCCTGGCCGGTGGTCGACAGCGATGGTTTGCCAGCAGCGTCGACGTTCCACGAGTCGTACTTGGCAGTCATGCTCACGCCCTGATAGCGCAGCAGGAAGTTCCACATGGCCTCGGCGCCGTTCTGCGGAATGGGGAACGGGATGCCCGGCAGCACGTTGTCTACCGCAGTGCCGCCCTCCTTGCTGTTGGCGCCGGTGGCGTTCTTGCGGGTGTTGTCGAGCACCGCTTGCGGCAGCGCCACGCTACGGTGGGTCGGGTACACATCGACGCGGTAGCTGGGGTAGCGCTTGAGCAGCTCCAGGGTGGTGGCGGTCAACTGGCCCTTGTACTGCTCGGCGTTCTTGCCATCGATGACCAGCAGCGGCTTGTCGCTGGCGAACGGGTCGGGGCGCATGCTGGCGCCGCTCTGGTAGCTGGCTGGCGGCGTCAGCAGGCCGCCCTGGTAGGCCGGGATCGAGCCATCGGCGTTGCCGGCCTTCTCCGCGCCGATGACGGTCAGGCTGGTGCCCAGGCGCGCCGCCTGATCAGTGGAAACAGCGGCCTGTGCAGCGTTCAGGGCGGCCAGTGACAGGCACGAGGCCAGCAGGGTACGTACGAAATTCATGATGGTTGTCTTCCTGTGCAGGCTGTAGGAAACATGACTCAGAAGGTCGTCTTGACGGTCAGGTACAGGGCGCCACGGTCCTCGGTGGTGGCACCACCGCCGGAGAAGGAGGCGTAGCCGCCGCCGTAGCAGGTGTAATCCTGTTCGCCGTCCAGGGCGTTGGGGGTGCTGCCGTCGGTCTGGCCGTCCTTGCAGGCCTTGGTCTCACCGAAACTGTCGACGTACTTGAGGTCGACGAAGTACTGGTTGTAGATCGCGGCGCTCACGCCCACCGCATAGTTGCCAGTGTTCTCGGCGCCACCGCCCTGCACCGGCGACACGCCGTCGAGGCCGACGTTGACCGATAGCGGCATGCTCAGGTCCATACCTGGCAGCACCTGGTACCAGGTAGGGGTGAAGTTGACGGCGATGCCCCAGTTGTCGCGGGTGGCCTTGTCGATACCGCGGTAGCTGCTCTTGCCCTTGTACAAGGCCTCGTTGTGGCTATCGAGCTTGAGCAGGTTGCTGTAGAACAGCTCGCCGAGCAGGGTTGCCGAATCGAACAGCGGCGTATCGCCAATGGTCATCAGGCCGTTCAAGGTCCAGTGCAGGGTGTCGCCGGTGGCGCTCAGGCCGTCGCCATCCTTGGGTACGTCGTAGATCACCCCGCTGCTGGGCAGGCGTGCCGGCAGCAAACCAAAGCCGCCACCCAGGCCACCCTGGCCGGGGGCGCTGACGATTGCCGGGATGCTCGCCAACGGCATGTTGTGGCGAATGTTCAGGTCGCTGCCGACACTGATGCCGCCCACATCCTTGGACAGGCTCAGGCCATAGATGTCGATGTCATCGGAGTAGGCGAACTGGTAGGTAGTGCTTTGCAGCGAGTTGTACAGGTTGCCGACTGCACCTTGGCGGCTGCCCGGCGGGTTGCCGAACGGGCCGTTGGCGACGGTCATGCCGCGTGCGTCGAGCCAGGCCTGTGGGAGGATCTCGGAGGTCTTGCGGTAGTAGAAACCGAGGGTGCCGCCCAGCCACTCGGGCGACCACTTGGCCATGATGCCCCAGTCGCCGCTCTTGCCGGGGTTCAGGTCATGGCCACGGCGGATGGTGGTCAGCGCACCGCGCACCGGGATCAGCCCCGGGGTGCCGGTGTGGCCGAGCAGGAAGCTTTGGGCGCCCTCGCCTACCACGTCCGAGCCGCCATAGTAGGTACCGGCTTCGGGCAGGCGGGCGGCGTCCCAGTCGAAGAAGTACTGGGCGCCCAGGGTCAGTTCGGAGTTGACCAGGAACGAGGTCGACAGTTGGTTGCGCGGTACGAACAGCTCCTTGGCCTCGGTGCCCGGCGAGGCAGCCAGCTTGGCCAGGTCGAGGCCCGACTGGCCATAGCTTAGCGAGTGCACCGGGTTGAGCAGGGTTTCACCCCAGAACAGGTTGTGCTGGCCCAGCTTGGCGCTGACCTGCGAGGCCTCGCCGACTTCACGGCTGAAGAACACGAAGGCATCCAGCACTTCACCGGACGGGCCGCTGTAGTAACGCTGGGCGTAGTTGCTCAGGTGCGGGCTGCCCAGCGGCACACCGGTGCCGGGCAGGCCATTGAGGCTGGGGTTGATGCCGGACTGGTCACCGTTGCCGTTGACGAACGGGTTGCTATTGGAGCCGGTGTTGTCATAGGCCTTGTCGTACCAGCTGGCGGTGCTGAGGCGAAACCCGGTGTTGCCCTGGTAGACCACGTCCAGTTCGGTCAGCAGGTCGACCCTGTTGGTGATGTTGGTGCCGGCCTTGCGGAAGTTGTAGTCACCGTCGTTGCTGTTGGGCGTACCTAGCATGCGCTTGTCGGCGCTTTCGGTGCGTACGCCGTAGTTGTACTTGACGGTGTTGTCGAAGCGCACGGCCCAGTTTTCATTACCGGTATCGACTTCGAACGCCTGGGCGGCGGGCAGCGTGAGCAGCCCGATGGCGCAGGCGAGCAGGCAGCGCTGTGGTTTCACAGCACGGTGAATGCGGTGTTCTGGCATTACGATGGCTCCACGTATTGTTATTGTTCTTTTCGCCGCCCGTCTTTTGCGAGCGTGGCTGGGGCGTCCATGCGCTATTGCAGGTTGGGCTGGTCCAGTCGCAGGATGAAGGCCTCGGCCTGCGGCCAGGGGCCGAAGCCGGAGGCCGGATTGAGGTGGCCGACGGCCCCCAGTGCGACCAGTTCACTACCCCAGCCTTGGGCCAGGGTGCTGGCTGCGGCAAAGCTGGCCAGGTGGTCGTTGCTACTGGCCGCGACAATGCTGGGGAACGGCAACGGCTGCTGGGGCAATGGCGACCAGCCGTGCTCGGCCAGGCTGGCCGGGCTTGGGTAGTGGGCCGGCCATGGCGCGTTCAGGTCGGGCGGTGCCGCCAGCAATGCACCCTTGATCGGCCGCCGGTAGCGCGCCGCCCAGTGGGCGACCATCAACACGCCAGCGCTGTGCGCCACCAGGATCACCTCACCATCGATCTGGCCCAGTTCGCGCTGGATCGCCTCGACCCGGGCCGTGCAGCTCAGGCCGTCGACTTGCAGCGGCGGGACGCTGCGTACCTTGGCCAGGCGGCCTGCGAGCAGGGTCTGCCAGTGTTCGGCGACATGGTCGCGCAGGCCGGGGACGATCAGCACGGTGGCGGTGGTTTGCAGTTTTTCCACGGTGAACCTCGTGTGCGGTGTAGCTCTTGAGGTTCACAGTAAACAGCCCACCCACCGGGTGCTTCACATTGGGCGTCAGGGACTTTTCATTTGATGACAATGGCCATGACGGGGCTTTGCTTTTCAATTCATGACACGCAGGCTATAAGACACAAAACGCATGTCGGCATACCCAACAACAAGAAACCGCATGGAAAACAAAAAAAATGCCTGCCCTAGTCCGTGCCGCCAGCTTGACCAACTATCTTGAGGTGTCCCGCCACCTGGGCCTCAATCCCCAAGCGCTGTTGGCACAGGTTGGCCTAAGCGCCGCGTTGCTCGAAGACCCCAACAGGCGTATTCCGGTTGCCAGCGTCATCGCCTTGCTGGAAGCCTCCGCCAACGCCAGCCGCTGCGAAAGCTTCGGCCTGCGCATGGCCGAATTGCGGCAACTGTCGGACTTCGGCGAAATCAGCTTGCTGCTCAGCCACCAACGCACCCTGCGTGATGCACTGCAGGTGATCGTGCAATACCGTCACCTGCTCAATGACGCACTGGCCATTCATATCGAGGAAGCCGGCAAGACCGTGGTCATTCGCGAGGAAGTGATCAACGAACGCGCGCCCTGCAGCCGCCAGGCCACCGAGCTGGCAATCGGCGTGATGATGCGCCTGTGCGCGGCGCTGCTGGGTGCGCATTGGCACCCGATCAGCGCCAACTTCACCCACGCGCCTCCCGCCGACCTGGCCACCCACCGGCGCATTTTCGGCTGCACGTTGGTGTTCGGCAGCGAGTTCAACGGTATCGTCTGCCCGGCCGCCGACCTCGACACCGCCAGCCCGCAGGCCAACGAGGCCATGGCGCGCCTGGCGCAACGCTATCTGGACAGCCTGCCAGCGGGCGGCACGCCGTCCCTGGAGCTGGAGTTGCGCAAGACCATTTACCTGCTGCTGCCCATGGGCCGTGCCACCATCGAGCAGGTGGCACAGACCCAGGGAATGAACGTGCGCACCCTGCAGCGTCGCCTGGAAGAAAGCGGGTTGACCTTCAAGGACCTGATCAACAGCGTGCGCCGTGACCTGGTGATGCGCTACCTGGAGAACCCCGGCTATTCGCTGGGGCGTATCGCCGACATGCTGGGTTATTCGATGCCAAGTTCGTTCACCCGCTGGTTCATCGCCCAGTTCGGCATGCCGCCGGCCAGTTGGCGGGCACAGCGGGATGATCAAGGGCTTTAGCTTGAACCTGGTACGGCCGCTCCTACAATCGACCGCGTCAAGCAGTCAGGCAAGGCCCCAGTGCATCAACGCCAGCACCAAAAGCACAAGAAACACGCTCTCCCCCACCATCAACGCCAGGGTCGACAGCGCCGACACGCCGATTACGGTGAGAGGGTGCGAATACGCTGATGGGTAGCGCCAAGTGCCAGTGTATTCATTGTCCCGCTTCCTCACCGTCAAATACGATGTAGACCTGACCGCCCTGCTGCTCGACCGGGTAGCTGGTAACCTTCAAAGCCCTGGAATTGACCAGGTAGCCGCTGGCCAGGTCAAAGCGCAGGCCATGCGCGCAGCACTGGATGACACGGCCTTCCAGCCGGCCGCCGCACAACGACGCGCCCTGGTGCGGGCAGCTGTCTTCGATGGCATAGAGCGAGTCGGCAACGTTGAACAGCGCCACGCTGCGCCCTTCGCAGGCCAACAGCACACGGCCGCCACGTTCCGGCACCTGATGGGGAGCCAATGCAATACGTCGGGTCACGCCCTCTCGACCTCTTGCAGCGCTTCGGTCATGGCCGCATACAGCACCTCGGCAGGCTGTGCACCTGCGATGAGCGGCCCATGATTGAAACGAAAACGCGGCACGGCACTGCCAGCGCGCCCGGCCCCATCGAGGAACGGGCTGCCGTCGTCACGCAGGCAGTCGATGACCTGCGCGGTATCCAGCCCGCAACATTGGGCGATGTCGAGCAAGGTGCGGCTATCCCCCAGGTCGCGCCCCTGGTGGAAATAGGCGATGAACAGCTGCGCCAGCAAGGCTTCCAGTTGCGATGGTTCGAGCAACTGGGCAGCCCGTTGCAGCAGCCGATGGGCATTGCCGGTGTTGGGCATGCGGCGAATACGTGAGAAGTCGATGTCCTCGCCTACCACACGGGCAGCGGCGCGCACCTGGGCCTGGCGCTCGCGTACCGCCTCCTCGCTGCCTAGGCGTTGCAGATAGAAGGCATGAAACGGCACGCCACCGGCTGGCAAGCCAGGCAACAACTGCACACCTCGCCATTGCAGTTGTACTTGCACTTGCGGCTGTTCGCGCTGCAAGTGCAACAGGGCGGCCTGCAGGTGCCGCTGGCCAATCAGGCACCACGGGCAGACGAAATCGAAGAACACTTCGACGGACAACAGCTGTTTCACGGTTTCAACTCCCGGGGTGCGTCGGCAGTGTCGTGTGCCGGTGCATGCAGACGGTCCATGTCGCGGTGGTAATGACGTTTGGCGAGGAAAAACACCCCCGCTGCGCCGATGCTCATCAGCGGCACCAGCTGGAAGGCGGCATGCAGGCCGACCAGGTCGGAAACGCGCCCGGTGATCAGCGGCCCGGTGGCCAGGCCCAACAGGTTGTTGGCCAGGGTCAGGGTGGCAAACGCGGTGCCGTGCACCGAGGCGTGGGTGAGGTTGGCGACCATGGCACTGGACGGGCCGTTGGTGCCGGCGGCGATCATCATGCCCAGGCAGATCAGCACCAGTTGGGCAGTTCCGGCTGGCAGCGCGAAAGCGAGGGACAACAGCGCGCAACTGCCCAGGCAGTAGGCGATGGCCAGGCTGATCTTGCGGTCCGGGCGCTGCCGCCCGAGCCGGTCGCAGAGCATGGCGCAGAGGATCATGCCGATGCCGCTGCACAGCACGATGACTGCGGCAATCGCCCCGGCGCGGTCGGTGCCCATGGCGTAATAGCGGTTCAGGTAGCTGGGCATCCATACCATCACGGTGCCGCCAACGAACAGCTGCAGCCCGCTGCCGACGTAGGCCGCGATGACCGAGCGGCTGCTGTACAGGGTGCGCAACGGGCGGCCGGCCTTGCCTTGCGACTGCTGCGTGCATCGAGGCGCAATACGCGCCTCCTTGACGATCAGCGGGTACAGCATCGCCAGCACCAGGCCGAACAGCGCCATGCCGGCGAATGCCCAGCGCCAGCCCAGGTGCTGGGCCAGTACACCGCCGAGGGCCATGCCCAGTACCGAACCGAACATGCCACCGGCCATGAACGCGCCGGCCAGGGTCGAGCGCATGTCGCGGGGGAACACGGCGACCACCACGGCGATGCCGACGCTGCCGTAGGCAGCTTCGCCTACCCCGACCAGAAACCGCGCGATGAACATTTGCGGGTAGTTTTCCGCCAGGGCGCAGCCGAGGGTGGCCAGGCTCCACAGAACCGCCATCAGCACCAGGCTGCGCACCCGGCCGAAGCGGTCGGCCAGCAGCGACAGCGGGAAGGTCAGCAGGCCGACCATCAGCGCGACGATACCGCTGAGCAGGCCGAGCTGGCTGTCGCTCAATGCCCATTCGCCCTTGAGCAGCGGGAACACCGCGTTGAGCACCTGGCGCGACATGTAGTCGGAGATCAACAGGCCAAAGGTCAGGGCGAAGACCACCCAGGCATAGCGCCGGGGGACGCTGTGGGCGGTGTCGGTGCCGGAATCTTCGGCACTGGCGAGATAGGTGGCCATGTTGCCTCCTTGGGTGCGGGGCGTGAGGTTGTTCTTGTTGTTATGGGTTACAGCCAACATTCATATTGCTTTTGCGGGCCTCTTCGCGGGCTCGCCCGCTCCCACAGGGACAGCGTCGACCTTTGGGCCAGTGCCGCACCTGTGGGAGCGGGCATGCCCGCGAAGAGGCCGGGCCTGCCGTACCAGCATCAGCCGCGCTGCGGCACGCCCTTCACGCCCGGCTGGCGATTCGGCGCCATGCCGTTGGCCTTGAGGGTCTGCTCGATGCTGTCGTACTGCTGCCCGATGCGGTAAATGGCGCGTGCTTCCTTGCCGCTGGCAATCTCGCGGCCCAGCTCATGGGCCACACGCACGGTCTGCTGGATCTGCTGCACCGAGGTAAAGCGCTTGCCATGCTGGTCGATGATGGTGTCTTCGTTGCCGCAGCGTGGGTGCAGGCCCATGGCCAGGGCCATGGTGTTGAACGGCAGCACGTTCTTCAGCAACGATTCGGCGGTCAGGGTGCAACCGTCCGGCGCGCGGTGGATGAAGTTGAAGAAGTTGAACGGGTTGGGGCCGTCGAAGCCGCCGCCAATGCCGATCCAGGTCAGGTTCAGCGGGCCCATGTAGTCACCACGGCGGACGATGCGCTCGAGCGTCTCCAAGGCATGCATGCCGGTCAGCTGGAAATGCGGCTGGATGTTGCTGGCCTGCAGGCGGCGCAGGTGTTCGCGGACCCAGGCCGGGCCGGCCGGCACGGTCATCTCGCTGTACGCGGCATGAATCGCCGGGCTGGCCAGCGAGGTGCCTTCCAGGTACTCGGGGTACAGCAACTCCATGATGTTCATCTGCGTGGTGTTGATGGCCACGGTCACCTGGTCGGGGCGCGGCGTCAGCTCGGCGAGCATGTGCCGGGTGTCGTCCGACAGCCACTTGGCCGCCTCGCCTTCGCCTTCCGGAGCAAAGGAAATCGACCCGCCAACCTGGATGATCATGTCCGGCACCGCTTCGCGCACCCCGGCGATCAGCTCGTTGAACTTGGAAAGGCGCTTGGAGCCCTTGCCATCCAGTTCGCGCACGTGCAGGTGCAATACCGTGGCACCGGCATCAAAGCAGTCGACGGCCTTCTGCACCTGCTCATCCATGGTCAGTGGAATGTCTTCAGGGAAGTCTTCGGGCATCCACTCCGGGCCATAGGGAGCAACGGTGATCACCACCTTTTCCATGTTTTCCGGGTGCAACGAATCGTCGAAGAATTGCATGCTGTAGTCCTCGCTATTGTTATTGTGCGGTTGCCGCCAGCGACGGCGACGAACTCAGAACGTGGTGCTGCCCTTGATCCCGGCGCGTTCCATCTTGCGGTGGCACGGCGGGTAGTCCATGACGGCGTAATGCTGTGTGCTGCGGTTGTCCCAGATCGCCACGCTGTTGGGCTTCCAGCGCCAGCGCACCTGGTACTCCGGCAGGTAGGCCTGGCTTATCAGGTAACGCAGCAGGTCGCTGGCACCGGGGTTGGCGTCCTGCCCGAAGCGCACCCGCTGCGGGGTGTGGTAGTTGCTGAAATGGGTGGTGAAAGCGTTGACGAACAGCACCTGCTCACCGGTTTCCGGGTGGGTGCGCACCACCGGGTGCTCGGCATCAGGGAACTGCGCCTTCAGCGCCAGGCGTCTTTCCAGCGGCATGGCGGCGCCAAAGCTGGCCTCGATGCTGTGACGGGCGCGCAGGCCTTCGATCTTGGCCTTCACATCGCCTGGCAGGTTTTCATAGGCCAGCACCATGTTCGCCCACATCGTGTCGCCGCCCACGGGCGGGCATTCGATGCAGCGCAGCACACAGCCCATCGGCGGTGCCTCGCGCCAGGTGGCGTCGGTGTGCCAGGCATTTTCATAGCGGTCGTTGGGCTGGTCGGGGCGCTTGTAGATCTGTACCAGGCCCGGATGCTCCGGGTCGCTGCCGGCCACCGGGTGGTCCTCCAGGTCACCGAAGCGGCGGGCGAAAGCCACGTGTTCGGCGCGGCTGAAGTGCTGGTCGCGCAGGAACAGCACACGGTGCCGGAGCAACTGCGCGCGAAGCTGGGCGAACAGGTCGTCGTCGTGGATCGCGTCGGCCAGGTTGACCCCACTTACTTCGGCACCGATCGCGCAGGTCAGTTGTTCGATGTGCATGCTGTTGCCCTCTTCAGATGACGAAGATCGACGAGCCGGTGGTCTTGCGCGCTTCCAGGTCACGGTGTGCCTGGACGGCATCCTGCAGTGCGTAATGCTGGTTGATCTCGATACGGATGCGCCCGCTGCCAACGTGATCGAACAGCTCGCCGGCCAGGTCGGCCTTCTCCGCCGGGTCGGCGATGAAGTCGGCCAGCGCCGGGCGGGTGAGCTGCAGCGAACCCTTGATCGCCAGCAACTGCGGGTCGAACGGCGGGATGGTGCCCGACGCCGTACCGACGCAGACCATCAGGCCGCGGCGCTTGAGCGCATCGAGCGAGCCCATGAAGGTGTTCTTGCCAACGCTGTCGAACACCACGTTCACCCCTACCCCATCGGTCAGTTCACGCACGCGCGTGGCAACGTCCTCGGCGCTGTAGTTGATGACGTGGTTGCAGCCATGGGCGCGAGCCACTTCGGCCTTGGCCTCGGTGGACACCGTGCCGATCACGTTCAGCCCCAGCAACTGCGCCCACTGCGCGACGATCAGGCCGACCCCGCCAGCGGCAGCATGCAGCAGCACGCTGTCGCCGGGTTTGAAGTCATGGAGCCGACGCAGCAGGTAGGCGGAGGTCAGGCCGCGCATGGTCATGGCGGCGGCGGTTTCGAAAGCGATGGTATCCGGCAGCTTGATCAGCGCGGCCGCGGGGATCAGGCGCTCGGTGCAGTAAGCGCCCAGGGTGTTGAGGAAGCCGGTATAGGTGACCCGGTCACCGACCGCCACCTGGGTCACGCCCTCGCCCAGCGCCTCGACCACGCCGGCCGCTTCCACGCCAATGCCGTTGGGCAACGGGATCGGGTAGGTGCCGTTGCGGAAATAGGTATCGGCATAGTTCAGGCCCACCGCCACCTGGCGCAAGCGCACCTGCCCCGGGCCGGGCTCGCCGACCTCGGCGTCCTCGTAGCGCAGCACCTCGGGGCCACCGGTCTGATGGAAACGTACGACTTTGGACATGCTTGTCTCTCCAATCATCGATCTGGACGCATGGCGTCAGTTCTGTGTGACTGGACTGTATGCCCTTGGTGTGTGGGGCGCTTCGCATCGGACGACAGCGGGTTTTCATTTGATGACAGTACAGCTGTCGACCTGCCGATAACGAAAACCAAGTTTTATTCATGAGTCTCCTTGATGGTTATCCATGGTCAGACTAATACTTAAGTCTCTGCCTGGGGAGGCACGAAAAATGCAACCAAGATTCGTTATCGTTCCCGCTGTACCGATCGAAAAGGAATCGTTCCGCGTGGGTAGCCGCTATTACGCCGCTACCGTTTGTGGGGGGTTCGACATTTACGATAACCAAGCGAAGGAGCGGCTCAAGCCCAGTTATCCAAGCAGGACGGATGCACTGGTGCAGTGCGAACAGATGAACAAACGCGGTGATGCAGGCTGATCGCGGGCGCGCTGTCTTACCCAGAATCCAGACGCCTGCGCGATCCCTGTAGGAGCGGCCTTGTGTCGCGATGGGCTGCGTAGCAGCC
>NZ_JADLJS010000020.1 GCF_015680405.1 Pseudomonas pudica | reverse complement strand
CCCTGATCAAGACCATCGCAATGGAAGACGGTCTGCGCTTCGCTATCCGTGAAGGCGGTCGTACCGTCGGCGCCGGCGTCGTAGCAAAAATCATCGAGTAATCACTCGACCGATTGAAAAAACCCCCGCTCAGCGGGGGTTTTTTTTATTGGGTTGACACTAAATGGGGGCGTCTATAGAATCACGCCTCCTTTTAGCGGGCGTAGTGCGTCCGTTGGGAACAGCCTGGAGTCTGAAATCCAATGCAAAATCAGCAAATCCGTATCAGGTTGAAGGCTTTCGACCATCGCCTGATCGACCAATCCACCCAGGAAATCGTGGAAACCGCGAAACGTACTGGTGCACAAGTGCGTGGTCCAATTCCACTGCCTACCCGCAAAGAGCGTTTCACCGTTCTGGTTTCCCCGCACGTCAACAAAGACGCGCGTGACCAGTACGAGATCCGCACTCATAAGCGTGTTCTGGACATCGTCCAGCCAACGGATAAAACCGTTGATGCGCTGATGAAGCTTGATCTGGCGGCAGGTGTGGAAGTACAGATCAGCCTCGGCTAAGACTTCGGTCTGGTCGTGTAACGCTCTGAAATGGGCGGCCATAGCGGGTGAAAGCCCCGTACACTCATGAGGTTTACAACATGACTATTGGTGTAATCGGTCGCAAATGCGGTATGACCCGCATTTTCACCGAAGAAGGTGTCTCCATTCCGGTCACGGTCATCGAGATCGAGCCGAATCGCGTCACCCAGTTCAAAACTGAAGAAACCGATGGCTACCGTGCAGTGCAAGTCACTGTCGGCGAGCGTCGTGCTTCGCGTGTGACTGCCGCTCAGGCAGGTCACTTCGCCAAGGCCAACGTTGCCGCTGGTCGCGGTGTCTGGGAGTTCCGTCTTGAAGAAGGCGATTTCCAGGCTGGCGATCTGATCAAAGCTGAACTCTTCACTGCAGGCCAGCTGGTAGACGTTACTGGTCAGTCCAAAGGTAAAGGCTTCGCCGGTACCATCAAGCGCTGGAACTTCCGTGGCCAGGACAACACCCACGGTAACTCCGTGTCGCACCGTGTCCCAGGTTCCATCGGCCAGTGCCAGACTCCTGGTCGTGTGTTCAAGGGCAAGAAAATGTCCGGTCACATGGGCGCCGAGCGCGTGACTGTTCAGTCCCTGGAAGTAGTTCGCGTAGACGCTGAGCGCAACCTGCTGCTGGTCAAGGGTGCCGTTCCAGGCGCTACTGGCGGCGACGTGGTTGTACGTCCAGCTGTCAAGGCTCGCGGTTAAGGGGAAACTGACATGCAACTCAATGTAAATGACGCTCAGGCGATCGAAGTTTCCGAACTGACTTTCGGTGGCGAATTCAACGAGACGCTGGTACACCAAGCAGTCGTGGCCTACATGGCCGGCGGCCGTCAGGGCACCAAGCAGCAGAAGACCCGTTCCGACGTGGCTGGTGGCGGTAAGCGCCCATGGCGTCAGAAGGGTACTGGCCGTGCTCGTGCTGGTACCACTCGTGGTCCGATCTGGCGTGGCGGTGGTGTAACCTTCGCAGCTCGCCCTCAAGATCACTCGCAGAAGCTCAACAAGAAGATGTACCGCGCAGCCCTGCGCTCCATCCTCGCTGAGCTGGTGCGTAGCGACCGTCTGGTCGTGGTTCAGGACTTCGCTGTTGAAGCGCCGAAAACCAAAGATCTGCTGAACAAGCTGAACGGCATGGGTCTGAACGACGTACTGATCGTTTCCGACGCTGTTGATCAGAACCTGTACCTGGCTGCTCGCAACCTGCCGCACGTCGATGTACGTGACGTACAAGGTTCCGACCCGGTCAGTCTGATCGCATACGAGAAAGTGTTGATCACTGTCTCGGCCGTGAAGAAATTCGAGGAGCTGCTGGGATGAACCAGGAACGCGTATTCAAAGTCCTCCTTGGCCCGCACGTTTCCGAGAAGGCTACCGTTCTGGCTGAGAAAAAAGGCCAGTTCGTATTCAAGGTTGCTACCGATGCAACCAAGCTGGAAATCAAGAAAGCTGTCGAAGGCCTGTTCAACGTAAAAGTTGAAAACGTGTCGACTGTTAACGTTCTGGGTAAAACCAAGCGTACCGCACGTGGTCTGGGCAAGCGTAATGACTGGAAGAAGGCGATCGTCTCCCTTCAGCCAGGCCAAGATCTCGATTTCAGCAGCAGTGCTGAGTAAGGAAGGGGTGCATCATGGCAATCGTTAAATGCAAACCGACTTCCCCTGGCCGCCGTTTCGTGGTCAAGGTGGTCAACCAGGAGCTGCACAAAGGCGCTCCTCACGCACCGCTGATCGAGAAAAAATCGAAGTCTGGTGGTCGTAACAACAATGGCCGCATTACCACTCGTCACGTTGGTGGTGGTCACAAGCAGCATTACCGTCTGGTCGACTTCCGTCGCAACGACAAAGATGGCATCCCAGCCACTGTCGAGCGTATCGAATACGACCCGAACCGTACTGCTCACATCGCCCTGCTGTGCTACGCAGACGGTGAGCGTCGCTACATCATCGCCCCTAAAGGCGTGAGCGCTGGCGACCAGCTGATCGCAGGTGCCCTGGCCCCAATCAAGGCCGGTAACTCCCTGCAGCTGCGCAACATTCCAGTAGGTAGCACCATTCACGGCATCGAACTGAAGCCGGGTAAAGGTGCTCAGATCGCTCGTTCCGCTGGTGCCTCGGCTCAGCTGATCGCTCGCGAAGGTGTCTACGTGACCCTGCGTCTGCGCTCTGGTGAAATGCGTAAAGTCCTGGCTGAGTGCCGTGCGACCCTGGGCGAAGTCTCGAACTCCGAGCACAGCCTGCGTTCGCTGGGTAAAGCTGGTGCCAAACGCTGGCGCGGCGTTCGCCCAACCGTTCGTGGTGTTGCCATGAACCCGGTTGACCACCCACATGGTGGTGGTGAAGGTCGTACCTCCGGTGGTCGTCATCCGGTATCGCCATGGGGCTTCCCAACCAAGGGTGCGAAGACCCGTGGTAATAAGCGTACCGACAACATGATCGTCCGTCGTCGCAAGTAACTAGAGGGATACGACAGTGCCACGTTCTCTGAAAAAAGGTCCTTTTATCGATCTTCACCTGTTGAAGAAGGTCGAAGTGGCGGTGGAGAAGAACGATCGCAAGCCAGTTAAAACCTGGTCGCGCCGTTCGATGATCCTGCCACAAATGGTCGGTCTGACCATCGCGGTACACAACGGTCGTCAACATGTTCCAGTTCTGGTGAACGAAGACATGGTCGGCCACAAACTGGGCGAGTTCGCCGGTACCCGCACCTACCGCGGGCACGTGGCTGACAAGAAAGCCAAGCGTTAAGGGGTAAGGAAATGGAAGTAGCCGCTAAGTTGTCGGGCGCTCGCATCTCCGCCCAGAAAGCCCGCTTGGTCGCCGACCAGATCCGCGGGAAGAAGGTGGGCGAAGCGCTCAACCTGTTGGCCTTCAGCAGCAAAAAAGCCGCTGAAATCATGAAGAAAGTCCTCGAGTCGGCCGTTGCCAACGCCGAACACAACGAAGGCGCAGACGTTGATGACCTGAAGGTCTCCACCGTCTTCGTCAACGAAGGGCGTTCGCTGAAGCGCATCATGCCACGTGCCAAAGGCCGTGCTGATCGCATCGTCAAGCGGTCTTGCCATATCACTGTCAAGGTTGCGGACAAGTAACGGAGTCGATCAGATGGGTCAGAAAGTACATCCCACTGGCATTCGCCTGGGAATCGTCAAGGAGCACACCTCCGTCTGGTACGCAGACGGTGCTACTTACGCAGATTACCTGTTGAAGGATCTGAAAACGCGTGAGTACCTCCAAGACAAACTAAAAAGCGCGTCCGTAAGCCGTATCGATATTCATCGTCCGGCTCAAACTGCACGCATCACCATCCACACCGCTCGTCCCGGTATCGTTATCGGTAAGAAAGGTGAAGATGTCGAGAAGCTGCGTCAGGACCTGACCAAGCAGATGGGTGTGCCTGTGCACATCAACATCGAAGAGATCCGCAAGCCGGAACTCGACGCTATGCTGGTTGCGCAGAGCGTAGCTCAGCAGCTGGAACGCCGCGTAATGTTCCGTCGCGCCATGAAGCGCGCCGTACAGAACGCCATGCGTATTGGTGCCAAGGGCATCAAGATCCAGGTGAGCGGTCGTCTCGGCGGTGCTGAGATTGCTCGTACCGAGTGGTATCGCGAAGGTCGTGTGCCTCTGCACACCCTGCGTGCCGATATCGACTACAACACCTACGAAGCTCACACCACTTACGGTGTGATCGGTGTGAAGGTTTGGATCTTCAAAGGCGAAGTTATTGGTGGTCGCCAAGAAGAACTGAAACCACAAGCACCAGCGCCTCGTAAAAAAGCTGCTAAGTAAGGGGTACGCCAAATGTTGCAACCAAAGCGTACAAAATTCCGCAAGCAGATGACCGGCCACAACCGTGGTCTGGCACTGCGCGGTAGCAAAGTCAGCTTCGGCGAATTCGCCCTGAAAGCTGTTGCTCGCGGTCGCCTCACCGCTCGCCAGATCGAGTCCGCACGTCGTGCGCTGACCCGTCACGTAAAACGTGGCGGCAAGATCTGGATCCGTGTGTTCCCGGACAAGCCGATCTCCAAGAAGCCTCTCGAGGTTCGTATGGGTAAAGGTAAGGGTTCCGTGGAATACTGGGTTGCCCAGATTCAGCCAGGCAAAGTCCTGTATGAAATCGAGGGTGTTTCTGAAGAGCTGGCGCGCGAAGCTTTCGCCCTGGCTGCTGCAAAGCTGCCTCTCGCCACCTCCTTTGTTAAGCGGACGGTGATGTGATGAAAGCGAATGAACTTCGTGAAAAATCGGCACAGCAACTGAATGAGCAACTGCTCGGCTTGCTGCGCGACCAGTTCAATCTGCGTATGCAGAAAGCAACTGGCCAGTTGGGGCAGTCGCACCTGCTCTCGCAAGTTAAGCGTGACATCGCTCGCGTGAAAACTGTGCTCAACCAGCAGGCAGGTAAGTGATCATGGCTGAAGCTGAAAAAACCGTCCGTACGCTGACTGGCCGTGTCGTCAGCGACAAAATGGACAAGACCATCACCGTTCTGATCGAGCGTCGCGTCAAGCACCCGATCTACGGTAAATACGTTAAGCGTTCGACTAAGCTGCACGCGCACGACGAAGCCAACCAGTGCAAGATCGGCGACAAGGTTTCCATCCGTGAAACCCGTCCGCTGGCCAAGACCAAGTCCTGGGCACTGGTTGAAGTCCTCGAACGCGCTGTTGAAGTCTAAGGGCGAAGGGTCGGAGAAATTTTATGATTCAGACTCAATCCATGCTCGATGTGGCCGATAACAGCGGCGCTCGTCGCGTCATGTGCATCAAGGTGCTCGGCGGTTCGCACCGCCGTTACGCCGGCATCGGTGACATCATCAAGGTAACCGTCAAGGAAGCGATTCCGCGCGGTAAGGTCAAGAAAGGCCAAGTGATGACTGCTGTTGTCGTGCGCACCCGTCACGGTGTTCGTCGCGCTGACGGTTCCATCATTCGTTTCGACGGCAACGCTGCTGTTCTGCTGAACAACAAGCAAGAGCCGATCGGCACTCGCATCTTCGGGCCAGTGACCCGTGAACTTCGTACCGAGAAGTTCATGAAGATCGTCTCGCTCGCCCCTGAAGTGCTGTAAGGAGATCCGACATGCAAAAGATTCGTCGTGACGACGAGATCATCGTGATCGCCGGCAAAGACAAAGGTAAGCGCGGTAAGGTGCTGAAGGTTCTGGCTGACAACCGTCTGGTTGTTGGTGGCGTGAACCTGGTCAAGCGTCATACCAAGCCTAACCCGATGGCGGGCGTACAGGGCGGTATCGTCGAAAAAGAAGCGCCTCTGCACGCTTCCAACGTTGCCATCTTCAACGGTGAAACCAACAAGGCTGACCGCGTTGGTTTCAAAGTAGAAGACGGTAAAAAAATTCGTGTCTTCAAGTCGACCCAAAAAGCGGTTGATGCTTGAACACTGCTAGGTAGAAGACCATGGCACGACTGAAAGAGATTTACCGGAACGAAATCGCTCCCAAGCTTAAGGAAGAACTTAAGCTGTCGAACGTGATGGAAGTTCCGCGCGTTACCAAGATCACCCTGAACATGGGTCTGGGCGAAGCGATCGGCGACAAGAAAGTCATCGAGCACGCTGTTGCCGACCTGGAAAAGATCACCGGTCAAAAGCCGGTCGTGACTTTCGCTCGTAAATCCATCGCGGGCTTCAAAGTCCGTGAAGGCTGGCCGATCGGTGTCAAGGTGACCCTGCGTCGCGACAAGATGTACGAATTCCTGGACCGCCTGCTGGCGATCTCCCTGCCTCGGGTTCGCGACTTCCGCGGCCTGAATGCCAAGTCCTTCGATGGCCGTGGCAACTACAGCATGGGCGTGAAAGAGCAGATCATCTTCCCGGAAATCGACTACGACAAGATCGATGCTCTGCGCGGTTTGGACATCACCCTGACCACCACTGCTCGTTCGGACGACGAAGGCCGCGCTCTGCTGCGTGCTTTCAAGTTCCCGTTCCGCAACTGATTGGAGTAGGAAAATGGCCAAGAAGAGCATGAAAAACCGCGAGCTGAAGCGTCAGCTCACGGTAGCCAAGTACGCCAAAAAGCGTGCCGAGCTGAAAGCGACCATCGTCAACCTGAACGCCTCTCCTGAAGAGCGTTTCGCTGCCGTTGTCGCCCTGCAGAAGCAGCCACGTGATGCCTCCGCTTCGCGTCTGCGCAACCGTTGCCGCCTGACCGGTCGTCCTCACGGTGTATACCGTAAGTTCGGCCTGGGCCGTAACATGCTGCGTCAAGCTGCAATGCGCGGTGACGTACCAGGTCTGGTCAAGGCCTCCTGGTAATCGCTGCAGGCAGGAACCCGGCGGAAGGGGAGCAATCTTCCGACCGCCGGTGACGCCGCCAACAAACAAGCCCCTATATGGGGCTTGTTTCGTTTCTGCCTTGTGTCTAGAATGACCGGCTCACCTGAGCCTGGGTTTTTTGCCCTGTCCGCTCGGGTGGTTGTGATAGCCGCAAGGCTAATAATTCTTGTATCAGGAGCATCTAGCCCATGAGTATGCAGGACCCGTTAGCGGACATGCTAACTCGCATCCGTAATGCCCAGATGGCTGAAAAGTCCGTCGTAAGCATGCCTTCCTCCACCCTGAAGGTCGCGGTTGCCAAAGTTCTGAAAGACGAAGGTTACATCGCCGGCTACCAGGTAACTGGTGAGGCCAAGCCTTCCCTGTCGATCGAACTGAAGTACTTCGAAGGCCGTCCGGTCATCGAGGAACTGAAGCGCTCCAGCCGTCCAGGTCTGCGCCAGTACAAGTCCGTCGCAGAGCTGCCGAAAGTACGTGGCGGTCTGGGCGTGTCTATCGTCTCCACCAACAAAGGTGTGATGACTGATCGCGCTGCACGCGCTGCCGGTGTCGGCGGCGAAGTTCTGTGCACAGTGTTCTAAGGGGAGATAGGCATGTCTCGCGTCGCTAAGAACCCCGTTAAGCTGCCAGCAGGCGTCGAAGTCAAATTCGCCGGCCAGCAGCTTTCGGTGAAGGGTGCCAAAGGCACTCTCGAACTGAACGTTCACTCGTCTGTTGAAGTTACCGAAGAGTCTGGCGAGCTGCGTTTCGTCGCTCGCAACGGTGACCAGCAAGCTCGCGCCATGGCCGGTACCACCCGTGCCCTGGTGAACAACATGGTCCAGGGCGTAAGCCAAGGCTTCGAGCGCAAGCTCCAGCTGGTCGGTGTTGGTTACAAGGCACAGGCCAAGGGCACCGTCCTGAACCTGGCCCTGGGCTTCTCGCACCCAGTGGACTACGAACTGCCAGCCGGTATCACCGCTGAAACCCCAAGCCAGACCGACATCCTGATCAAGGGTATCGACAAGCAGCTGGTAGGTCAGGTGGCCGCTGAAATCCGCGACTTCCGTCCGCCAGAGCCTTACAAAGGCAAGGGTGTGCGTTACGCGGACGAAGTAGTCCGTCGTAAAGAAGCCAAGAAGAAGTAGGGCCTAGCAAATGACCGACAAAAAAGTTACTCGACTGCGTCGCGCTCGCAAAGCACGTCTCAAGATGCACGAACTCGAAGTCGTGCGCCTGTGCGTGTTCCGCTCCTCGCAGCACATCTACGCCCAGGTCATTTCGGCCGACGGCAGCAAGGTTCTGGCAAGCGCCTCGACCTTGGACAAAGAACTGCGTGATGGCGCCACTGGCAACATCGACGCGGCCACTAAGGTTGGCAAGCTGGTAGCTGAGCGTGCGAAAGCCGCCGGTGTATCTCAAGTTGCCTTTGACCGTTCCGGCTTCAAGTACCACGGCCGCGTCAAAGCGCTGGCTGATGCTGCTCGTGAAGGCGGGCTGGAGTTCTAAGTTATGGCAAATAACGATCAAAAGCGCGACGAAGGCTACATCGAGAAGCTGGTTCAAGTTAACCGCGTTGCCAAAACCGTAAAAGGCGGCCGTATCTTCACCTTCACCGCGCTGACCGTGGTAGGTGATGGTAAGGGTCGTGTTGGCTTCGGCCGTGGCAAATCGCGCGAAGTACCTGCCGCGATCCAGAAAGCCATGGAAGCTGCTCGCCGCAACATGATCCAGGTTGACCTGAAGGGCACCACCCTGCAGTACGCCACCAAGGCTGCCCACGGCGCCTCGAAGGTTTACATGCAGCCTGCCTCGGAAGGTACCGGTATCATCGCCGGTGGCGCAATGCGTGCTGTCCTGGAAGTTGCTGGTGTTCAGAACGTTCTGGCCAAGTGCTACGGTTCGACCAACCCAGTGAACGTGGTTTACGCCACCTTCAAGGGTCTGAAAGCCATGCAATCTCCTGAATCCATTGCTGCCAAGCGCGGCAAGAGCGTCGAGGAGATCTTCTGATCATGGCAACCGTAAAAGTAACGCTGATCAAGAGCGTCTCGGGCCGTCTGCCTAACCACAAGCTGTGCGTTAAGGGCCTGGGTCTGCGTCGCATCGGTCACACTGTAGAAGTCCAGGATACTCCCGAAAACCGCGGGATGATCAACAAGGCTTACTACATGCTGAAGGTCGAGGGTTAATCGATGAAACTCAATGATCTGAGTCCAGCGCCGGGTTCCCGTCGCGAGAAGCATCGTCCAGGTCGTGGTATCGGTAGCGGTCTGGGTAAGACTGGCGGCCGTGGTCACAAAGGTCAGACTTCCCGTTCGGGTGGTTCGATCGCTCCTGGCTTCGAAGGCGGTCAACAGCCGCTGCACCGTCGTCTGCCGAAGTTCGGCTTCGTTTCCCTGAAAGCCATGGACCGCGCCGAAGTGCGTCTGTCCGAGCTGGCCAAGGTGGAAGGCGACGTGATCTCCGTGCAATCCCTGAAGGATGCCAACGTGATCGGCCAGAACGTACAGCGCGTGAAAATCATGCTGTCTGGCGAAGTCACTCGCGCAGTCACCATCAAGGGTATCGCAGCCACCAAGGGTGCGCGTGCGGCTATCGAAGCAGCTGGCGGCAAGTTCGAGGAATAAATGGCTAAGCAAGGTGCTCTCTCTTCGCTCGGTAAGGGCGGGATGTCGGAACTCTGGGCTCGTCTGCGCTTTCTGTTCATGGCGATCATCGTCTATCGGATAGGTGCGCATATCCCGGTTCCTGGCATCAATCCAGACCGTCTGGCGGATCTGTTTCGGCAGAATGAGGGGACCATTCTTAGCTTGTTCAACATGTTTTCCGGTGGCGCGCTCGAGCGCATGAGCATCTTTGCACTGGGGATCATGCCGTACATCTCGGCATCGATCATCATGCAGCTGATGACGGCGGTCAGCCCGCAACTGGAACAGTTGAAGAAGGAAGGTGAAGCTGGCCGTCGCAAGATCAGCCAGTACACCCGCTACGGCACCGTTATCCTGGCACTGGTTCAAGCCATTGGCATGTCCATTGGCCTGGCCAACCAGGGCGTGGCGTTTTCTGTAGGCCTGGGCTTCCATGTCGTCGCTGTCTCCACCTTCGTGGCGGGCGCGATGTTCATGATGTGGCTGGGCGAGCAGATCACCGAGCGCGGTGTGGGCAACGGTATCTCGATGTTGATCTTCGCGGGTATCGTTGCCGGTCTTCCGAGAGCAATCGGGCAGTCTTTCGAGTCTGCGCGCACAGGCGATATCAACATTTTCGCCCTGGTCGCTATCGGTTTGCTGGCAGTAGCGATTATCGGCTTCGTGGTGTTCATTGAGCGTGGTCAGCGTCGTATCGCCGTTCACTACGCCAAGCGTCAGCAGGGCCGCAAGGTCTTCGCTGCGCAGACCAGCCACTTGCCGCTGAAGGTGAACATGGCGGGGGTAATCCCGGCCATTTTCGCGAGCAGCATTCTGCTGTTCCCGGCTTCGCTGGGTGCCTGGTTCGGTCAGTCCGAGGGTATGGGCTGGCTGCAGGACATCTCGCAGTCGATCGCTCCTGGTCAGCCGTTGAACATTCTGCTGTTTAGTGCGGGGATCATTTTCTTCTGCTTCTTCTACACAGCGCTGATGTTCAACCCGAAAGACGTAGCGGAAAACCTGAAGAAGTCCGGTGCCTTTATTCCGGGTATCCGTCCTGGTGAGCAGTCGGCACGCTACATTGATGGCGTTCTGACCCGTTTGACCATGTTCGGTGCTCTTTACATGATGGCCGTCTGCCTTCTGCCCCAGTTCCTGGTGGTGGCAGCAAATGTGCCGTTCTACCTTGGCGGGACCTCGTTGCTGATTGTGGTAGTGGTTGTGATGGACTTCATGTCCCAAGTACAATCGCACCTCGTTTCGCACCAGTACGAATCCCTGATGAAGAAAGCCAACCTGAAAGGCTACGGTGGCAGCGGTCTGCTGCGCTGATACGCCCCTAAGGTTCGAGGAGTCGGTAATGAAAGTTCGTGCATCGGTGAAAAAGCTGTGCCGTAACTGCAAGATCATCCGTCGCGAAGGCGTCGTACGAGTGATCTGCAGCGCGGAACCGCGTCACAAACAGCGCCAAGGCTGAGTGTGATCTGCGCTTCAAACCCAGCAGCTAGTGTGCTGCTGGGTTGATTATTCGTTTCTACAGCGATATTATCTCGCGCCCTATTTCTTGGCTTCCGGGGCGTAGGTAGCTGTCAATTGGAGTCCCACTGAATGGCCCGTATTGCAGGCGTCAACATTCCAGATAACAAGCATGCTGTTATCTCGCTGACCTACATCTATGGTGTCGGTCGCACTACTGCACAGAAGATCTGTGCAGACGCTGGTGTAAACCCAGCCGCTAAGATCAAGGATCTGAGCGACGAGCAAATCGAAACCCTGCGTGGCGAAGTCGCGAAGTTCACCACCGAAGGTGACCTGCGTCGTGACATCAACATGAAGATCAAGCGCTTGATGGACCTGGGTTGCTACCGCGGCCTGCGTCATCGTAAAGGTCTGCCGGTTCGCGGTCAGCGCACCAAGACCAACGCACGCACCCGTAAGGGCCCGCGTAAGCCGATCCGCAAGTAATCGCCCAGGAATATAGACATGGCAAAACCTGCTGCTCGTCCTCGTAAGAAAGTCAAAAAGACAGTGGTTGATGGCATCGCCCACATCCATGCCTCTTTCAACAACACCATCGTGACCATCACCGACCGTCAGGGCAATGCTTTGTCCTGGGCGACCTCCGGTGGTTCGGGTTTCCGTGGTTCGCGCAAATCCACCCCGTTCGCAGCACAGATCGCTGCTGAGCGTGCTGGTCAAGCTGCGCTGGAATACGGTCTGAAGAACCTCGACGTAAACGTCAAGGGTCCAGGTCCAGGTCGTGAGTCCGCCGTTCGTGCACTGAACAGCTGCGGCTACAAGATCGCCAGCATCACCGACGTGACGCCAATCCCGCACAACGGGTGCCGTCCGCCGAAGAAGCGTCGCGTGTAATCAGGAGACAGATAAATGGCACGTTACATTGGTCCAAAATGCAAACTGTCTCGTCGTGAAGGCACTGACCTGTTCCTGAAGAGCGGCGTTCGCGCTCTGGAATCGAAGTGCAACATCGAAGCAGCCCCAGGTATCCACGGCCAGCGCCGTGGCCGTCAGTCCGACTACGGTACCCAGCTGCGCGAGAAGCAAAAAGTTCGTCGTATCTACGGTGTTCTGGAGCGTCAGTTCCGCGGTTACTACCAAGCTGCAGCCTCGAAAAAAGGCGCAACCGGTGAGAACCTGCTGCAACTGCTCGAGTGCCGTCTGGATAACGTCGTCTACCGTATGGGCTTCGGCTCGACTCGTTCCGAGTCCCGTCAGCTGGTTTCGCACAAAGCGATCAGCGTCAACGGTAAGACTGTAAACATTCCATCCTACCAAGTTCGTCCGGGTGACGTGGTCGCGGTTCGCGAGAAGTCGCTGAACCAGCTGCGCATTGTTCAAGCCCTTGAACTGTGCGCCCAGCGTGGCCGCGTTGAGTGGGTTGACGTGGATGCTGCTAAAAAGTCGGGCGTTTTCAAGAACGTTCCTGCTCGCAGCGACCTGTCTGCCGACATCAACGAGAACCTGATTGTCGAGCTCTACTCCAAGTAAGGGCTAGAAAATAGGTGCATCCATGCAGATTTCGGTAAATGAGTTCCTGACTCCCCGCCACATTGATGTGCAGGTAGTCAGTCCGACCCGCGCCAAGATCACGCTCGAGCCTCTCGAGCGTGGCTTCGGCCATACCCTGGGCAACGCGCTGCGCCGCATCCTGTTGTCCTCCATGCCTGGCTGTGCAGTAGTCGAGGCCGAGATCGACGGCGTACTCCACGAGTACTCCGCGATCGAAGGTGTTCAGGAAGACGTAATTGAAATCCTGTTGAACCTGAAAGGCCTGGCTATCAAACTGCACGGTCGTGACGAAGTTACGCTGACCTTGTCGAAAAAGGGTTCGGGGGTGGTTACCGCTGCCGATATTCAGCTGGATCACGATGTCGAGATCGTCAACCCCGATCACGTAATCGCGAACCTGGCGTCGAACGGCGCCCTGAACATGAAGCTCACTGTAGCTCGTGGTCGTGGTTACGAGCCGGCCGACTCCCGTCAAACCGACGAAGACGAAAGCCGTAGCATTGGCCGTCTGCAGTTGGACGCTTCGTTCAGCCCGGTGCGTCGTATCGCCTATGTGGTCGAGAACGCCCGTGTTGAACAGCGTACCAACTTGGACAAGCTGGTCATTGATCTGGAAACCAACGGCACCCTGGATCCTGAAGAGGCTATCCGCCGCGCTGCGACCATCCTGCAACAGCAGTTGGCCGCGTTCGTCGACCTCAAAGGTGACAGCGAGCCTGTCGTAGTCGAGCAGGAAGACGAGATCGATCCGATCCTGCTGCGTCCGGTTGACGACCTGGAACTGACTGTACGTTCGGCCAACTGCCTCAAGGCGGAGAACATCTACTACATCGGCGACCTGATTCAGCGTACCGAAGTAGAGCTGTTGAAGACTCCTAACCTGGGCAAGAAGTCCCTGACTGAAATCAAGGACGTCCTGGCCTCTCGTGGTCTGTCTCTCGGCATGCGCCTCGACAACTGGCCGCCTGCAAGTCTTAAGAAAGACGACAAGGCGACCGCCTGATCGTCGTAATCACCGAACGTAGTGTTTGGTAAGGAATGAATCATGCGTCATCGTAAAAGTGGACGTCACCTGAGCCGTACCAGCTCTCACCGCAAGGCTATGTTCCAGAACATGGCAGTGTCGCTGATCGAGCACGAGCTGATCAAAACCACCCTGCCGAAAGCCAAGGAACTGCGCCGCGTTGCCGAGCCGCTGATCACCCTGGCCAAGGAAGACAGCGTAGCTAACCGCCGTCTGGCCTTCGATCGTACCCGTTCGAAGTCCGCTGTTGGCAAGCTGTTCAACGACCTGGGCAAGCGTTACGCCACCCGTCAGGGCGGCTACCTGCGCATCCTGAAGTGCGGTTTCCGCGCTGGCGACAACGCTCCTATGGCGTACGTCGAGCTGGTTGATCGTCCGGTCGGCGGTGCTGTAGAAGCTGCTGAGTAAGACGTTCTGTCTGCTACAAAAAACCGGGCCTAGTGCCCGGTTTTTTGTTTCAAGGTTTATTGTTTATTTCTATTGATACAAGTCATGTAATGCATTTGTTCTTGTAACCTTGCTCGTCAATACTCTCTCCAGAGCCGATTAGCCGGCGCTTGAAGACCGATAAGGAGAGCCCATGAGCAAGATTCTCACCACAGCCAGTGGTGCACCTATAGCAGATAATCAGAATTCCCGTTCCGCCGGACCGCGCGGCCCGCTGCTGCTCGACGACTTCCACCTGATCGAGAAGCTCGCCCACTTCAACCGCGAGAACATTCCTGAGCGCCGCGTACACGCAAAAGGCTCGGGCGCCTACGGCACCTTTACCGTCACCCGCGATATCACCGGTTACACCAGTGCCAAGTTGTTTGAACAGGTTGGCAAGCAGACCGAAACCTTCCTGCGCTTCTCCACTGTTGGTGGTGAGCGTGGCTCTGCAGATACCGAGCGCGACCCCCGTGGTTTTGCCGTCAAGTTCTACACCGAGGAAGGCAACTGGGACATCGTCGGTAACAACACGCCGGTGTTCTTCATCCGCGACCCACTGAAGTTCCCGGACTTTATCCACACCCAGAAGCGTCACCCGCAATCCAACCTGAAGAACGCTCAGATGATGTGGGACTTCTGGTCGCACTCTCCCGAGGCGCTGCATCAGGTCACCATTCTGTTCTCCGATCGCGGCATTCCGGACGGCTACCGCCACATGCACGGCTTCGGTAGCCATACCTACAGCCTGATCAATGCCAAGGGTGAACGCACCTGGGTCAAATGGCACTTCAAGACCCAGCAAGGCATCAAGAACCTCGCACCGGCAGATGCCGCGCGCCTGGCAGGTACCGACCCGGACTACGCCCAGCGCGACCTGTTCGAAGCCATCGAGCGGGGCGATTACCCACGCTGGACCGTATGCATCCAGGTGATGAGCGAAGCCGAGGCTGCCAGCCGCGACGAAAACCCCTTCGACGTTACCAAGACCTGGTCGCAGAAGGACTACCCGCTGATTGAAGTGGGCGTGCTGGAGCTCAACCGTAACCCGCTGAACTACTTTGCCGAGGTCGAGCAGGCTGCGTTTGGCCCGAGCAACATGGTGCCGGGTGTTGGCTTGTCGCCGGACCGCATGCTGCAAGGGCGGGTATTCGCCTACGCCGACGCGCACCGCTACCGGGTGGGTACCAACCACCAGCAGCTGCCGGTGAATGCACCACGCTGCCCGGTCAACAGCTACCAGCGTGATGGTTCCATGGCCGCTGGCAGTTATGGCAGCGCGCCGAACTATGAGCCCAACAGCTACAACGATGCACCGAAGCAGTCGCCACGCCACGCCGAGCCTGCGCTGGCCCTGAATGGTTCCGCAGACCGTTACGACCACCGCGAAGACACCGACTACTACAGCCACGCCGGTGCGCTGTTCCGCCTGATGAACGATGAGCAGAAAGCCCTGCTGATAAACAACATTGCCGGCACCATGGCAGGCGTCAGCGAAGATGTGATCCAGCGTCAGCTGCAATACTTCTTCAAGGCCGATCCGGCCTATGGCGAAGGGGTTGCCAAGGCCTTGGGCATCAATCTCGCCTAAGTCGAAGTGATAAGAAGAACCGCCCTCATTTGGGCGGTTTTTCAATGAATATCACTACTGTTTAACCGATTTTTTGCTTCTGATTGCGCGGTTTTCAGTGACCCCAGGCAAAAGCTGGTTCACACTATATGGCATAGACGTTTTCACATGGAGAAGCAGGGCGATGCAAGGTCACCCGGACGTAATCAATTACCTCGTTACGCTGCTGAAGGGCGAACTGGCGGCGCGCGACCAGTACTTCATTCACTCGCGTATGTACGAAGACTGGGGCCTGTCCAAGCTCTACGAGCGCATCAACCACGAAATGGAAGAAGAGACGCAGCACGCCGATGCTCTGATGCGTCGCATCCTCATGCTTGAAGGCACCCCCGACATGCGCGCGGACGACCTGGAAGTGGGCAGCACCGTGCCGGAAATGATCGAGGCCGACCTCAAGCTCGAGTACAAGGTACGCGGCGCGCTGTGCAAAGGCATCGAGCTGTGCGAGCTGCACAAGGATTACATCAGCCGCGACATTCTGCGCGCCCAGTTGGCTGATACCGAAGAAGATCACACCTACTGGCTGGAGAAGCAGCAGGGGCTGATCAAGGCCATTGGCCTCGAGAATTACCTGCAGTCGCAGATGTAAAAGCCTGGGGCTGCTTTGCAGCCCTATCGCGACACAAGGCCGCTCATACATTTGAACGCGTCAATCCAGAGATTACGCGATCGCCTGTAGGAGCGGCCTTGTGTCGCGAAAGGGGCGCAAAGCGCCCCCAAGGCCTTACGCCCGATCCCGCTCCAGCAACGGTTTGAGGTAGTGCCCGGTATACGACTGTTTCATCGTACTCAGTTCCTCCGGCGTACCGCAGGCAATGATCTGCCCACCTTTCGAGCCACCCTCTGGCCCCAGATCCACCAGCCAGTCTGCGGTCTTGATCACATCCAGGTTGTGCTCGATCACCACCACGGTATTGCCGTGGTCGCGCAGGCGATGCAGCACATCCAACAACTGCTGGATATCGGCAAAGTGCAGGCCCGTGGTTGGCTCATCAAGGATGTACAGTGTCTTGCCGGTGTCACGCTTGGAGAGTTCGCGCGATAGCTTGACTCGCTGGGCCTCACCACCCGACAGGGTGGTCGCCGACTGCCCCAGCTTGATGTACGACAGCCCCACATCCATCAACGTCTGCAGCTTGCGCGCCAGCGCCGGCACTGCGTCGAAGAACTCGCGGGCATCCTCGATGGTCATCTCCAGCACCTCGTGGATGTTCTTGCCCTTGTACTTGATCTCCAGGGTTTCGCGGTTGTAGCGCTTGCTCTTGCACACGTCGCACGGCACGTAGATGTCCGGCAGGAAGTGCATCTCCACCTTGATCAGGCCATCGCCCTGGCAGGCCTCGCAACGGCCGCCCTTGACGTTGAACGAGAAACGCCCCGGACCATAGCCGCGCGAACGCGACTCCGGCACACCGGAGAACAGCTCGCGGATCGGCGTGAAGATGCCGGTGTAGGTCGCCGGGTTCGAGCGAGGTGTGCGGCCGATCGGGCTCTGGTCGATGTCCACGACCTTGTCCAGGTGCTGCAGGCCATCCATGCTGGCATGCGGCGCCGCCTCCAGGCTGCTTGCGCCATTCAGGGCAGTTGCGGCCAGTGGGAACAGAGTGTTGTTGATCAGCGTCGACTTACCTGAGCCGGATACACCGGTCACGCAGGTCAGCAGGCCGATCGGGACTTCCAGGTCGACGTTTTGCAGGTTGTTGCCACGTGCGCCCTTTAGCTTGAGCTGTAGCTTCTTGTTGCGCGGGGTACGCTTGGCCGGTACGACAATCTTCTTGCGGCCGGACAGGTACTTGCCAGTCAGCGAGTCGGGGTGGTCCATGACCTCCTGCGGCGAGCCCTCGGCGACGATCTGCCCACCGTGCACGCCGGCCCCCGGTCCGATGTCCACCACGTAGTCGGCCAGGCGGATGGCATCCTCGTCGTGTTCCACCACGATCACCGTGTTGCCCAGGTCGCGCAGGTGGTTGAGGGTGGCAAGCAGGCGGTCATTGTCTCGCTGATGAAGGCCGATGGACGGTTCATCAAGGATATACATCACCCCCACAAGACCAGCGCCGATCTGGCTGGCCAGGCGGATTCGCTGCGCCTCGCCACCGGACAGCGTATCGGCGCTGCGGTCCAGGGTGAGATAGTCGAGACCGACGTTGACCAGGAACTGCAGGCGCTCGCAGATTTCCTTGAGGATCTTCGCCGCAATCTCGCCACGGCGACCGGTCAGGGTCAGCTCGCCGAAATAGTTGCTGGCTTCACCAATCGGCAGGTTGGTCACCGCCGGCAGGGTCTTCTCGCCCACCCACACGTGCCGTGCCTCTCGGCGCAGACGGGTGCCGCGGCAATCTGGGCAGGGTTGGGTGCCAAGGAACTTGGCCAGTTCTTCACGCACGGTGGCCGATTCGGTCTCCCGGTAGCGACGTTCCAGGTTCGGTACGATGCCTTCGAAGGGGTGCGAGCGCTTGACGATGTCGCCTCGGTCGTTGAGGTACTTGAAGTCGACGCTCTGCTTGCCGCTGCCTTGCAGGATCACCTTCTGGTGCTCGGCCGACAGCTGGCCGAACGGCTCCTCCAGGCTGAAGCCGTAGTGCGCGGCCAGCGAACCCAGCATCTGGAAGTAGTACACGTTGCGCCGGTCCCAGCCGCGGATCGCGCCTTCGGCCAAGGTGAGCTCGGCATTGACCAGGCGCTTGGTGTCGAAGAACTGCTTCACCCCCAGGCCATCGCAGGTAGGGCAGGCGCCGGCGGGGTTGTTGAAGGAGAACAGCTTCGGCTCCAGCTCGCTGATGGCATGGCCACAGACCGGGCAGGCGAAACGCGCGGAGAAGATCGTCTCTTCGCCTTGTTCGTCATCCATCGGTGCCACCAGGGCGATCCCGTCGGCCAACTTGAGCGCGGTCTCGAACGACTCGGCCAGGCGCTGTTGCAGGTCGGCGCGGACCTTGAAGCGGTCCACCACCACATCGATGCTGTGTTTTTTCTGCTTGTCCAGCTTGGGCAGTTCGTCGAGTTCATAGAGTTTGCCGTTGACCCGAGCGCGCACAAAGCCCTGGGCGCGCAACTCGTCGAACACTGCCAGATGCTCGCCCTTGCGCTCGCGCACAACGGGCGCCAGCAGCATCAGTTTGCTGCCTTCCGGGCGCTCCAGGACCAGGTCTACCATCTGGCTGATCGTTTGCGCTTCCAGCGGGATATCGTGATCCGGGCAGCGCGGAGTGCCGACGCGGGCGTACAGCAGGCGCAGGTAGTCGTAGATTTCGGTGATGGTACCGACCGTGGAGCGGGGGTTGTGCGAGGTCGACTTCTGCTCGATGGAAATGGCTGGCGACAGGCCTTCGATGGTGTCGACGTCGGGCTTTTCCATCATCGACAGGAACTGCCGGGCGTAGGCCGACAGCGATTCCACATAGCGGCGCTGGCCTTCGGCGTACAGGGTGTCGAACGCCAGGGACGACTTGCCGGAACCGGACAGGCCGGTGATCACGATCAGCTTGTCCCGGGGCAGGGTCAGGTCGATGTTCTTCAGGTTGTGGGTACGTGCCCCACGAATCAGGATCTTGTCCACTGCGGCCTCGCTCGGCGGGCATAAACAAAGAAGTATACGGCGCCCTGCCAGTACGCGGCAAAGCGTCGCGTAGATGCCGTCAAGCTGTCGGACTGATAGAATCGCCGCCGGTTCACACGAGGTTAATCCATGCACGACACCCACAACGAGCGCATGAGTGGCGGCGAAACCCGCGCCGCTGGCGGCCTGGCCCTGGTCTTTGCCTTTCGTATGCTGGGCATGTTCATGGTCTTGCCGGTGCTGGCCACCTACGGCATGGACCTGGCCGGTGCCACGCCTGCGCTGATCGGCCTGGCCATTGGTGCCTATGGCCTGACGCAAGCCGTATTGCAGATCCCGTTCGGGATGATTTCCGATCGCATCGGCCGCCGGCCGGTGATTTACCTGGGGCTGGTCATCTTTGCGCTGGGCAGTGTATTGGCGGCCCAGGCCGACTCCATCTGGGGAGTGATCGCCGGGCGTATCCTGCAGGGCGCCGGAGCGATTTCCGCTGCGGTCATGGCACTGCTGTCCGACCTCACCCGCGAGCAGCATCGGACCAAGGCCATGGCCATGATCGGCATGAGCATCGGCCTGTCGTTTGCGGTCGCCATGGTTGTCGGCCCATTGCTGACTCGTGCCTTTGGCTTGTCAGGATTGTTCCTCGCCACGGCAGGACTTGCCCTGGTCGGCATCCTGCTGATCGCCTTTGTGGTGCCCAATACCCACAGCATCCTGCAGCATCGTGAGTCAGGTGTGGCGCGCCAGGCCATCGGCCCGACCCTGCGCCATCCGGACCTTCTGCGGCTGGATGTGGGCATCTTCATCCTCCACGCGATCCTCATGGCAAGCTTCGTCGCACTGCCGCTGGCCTTTGTCGAGCGCGGCGGCCTGCCGAAGGAGCAGCACTGGTGGGTGTACCTGACCGCGTTGTTCATCTCATTTTTTGCAATGGTCCCGTTCATCATCTATGGCGAAAAAAAGCGCAAGATGAAACGCGTGTTGGCCGGGGCGGTCAGTGTGTTGCTGCTGGTGGAGGTATTCTTCTGGCAGTGGGCTGACGGTTTGCGCGGACTGGTGATCGGCACCGTGGTATTCTTTACTGCATTCAACCTGCTGGAGGCATCGCTGCCTTCACTGGTGAGCAAGGTGTCGCCTGCAGGTGGCAAGGGGACGGCGATGGGGGTCTACTCTACCAGCCAGTTCCTCGGTGCTGCCCTGGGAGGAATCCTTGGTGGCTGGTTGTTCCAGCATGGCGGGCTGAACATGGTGTTCCTCGGTTGTGCGGTACTGTGTGCCATCTGGTTGGTTGTTGTCTTGCGCATGAACGAGCCGCCCTATGTGACCAGTCTGCGCATGCCGCTGACGCCAGAGGCAGTGCGGGAAGCCGGCCTGACCGAGCGCCTGATGGCTGTGCCAGGTGTGACCGACGCCGTCGTGGTGGCGGAAGAAGCCGCCATCTATATCAAACTGGATACGAAAATTTTGGACCGTACGACCCTTGAGCGCCTGGTGAACCCGGCCTCTTCGGCGTGCGAAGCCTAGGAGAACGTTATGGCCCGTGGGGTTAACAAAGTCATTCTGGTCGGTACCTGTGGCCAGGATCCCGAAGTCCGCTACCTGCCCAACGGTAACGCCGTGACCAACCTGAGCCTGGCTACCAGTGAGCAGTGGACCGACAAGCAGTCGGGTCAGAAGGTCGAGCGTACCGAGTGGCACCGTGTGTCGCTGTTCGGCAAGGTTGCCGAAATCGCCGGCGAATACCTGCGCAAGGGTTCGCAGTGCTACATCGAAGGCAAGCTGCAGACCCGCGAGTGGGAAAAAGACGGCATCAAGCGCTACACCACCGAGATCATCGTCGACATCAACGGCACCATGCAGCTGCTCGGCGGTCGTCCGCAGAACCAGCAGCAGGGCGGTGACCCATACAACCAGGGTGGCGGCAACTACGGCGGTGGCCAGCAGCAACAGTACAACCAGGCGCCGCGCCAGCAGGCCCCACGGCCGCAACAGGCCCCTCAGCGCCCGGCACCGCAGCAGCCAGCCCCTCAGCCAGCGGCTGACTTCGACAGCTTCGATGACGATATTCCGTTCTGATCCAAGCCGTTAAGCAGTTGGCAAAAAACCAAAAACCCAAGACAGATGTCTTGGGTTTTTTTATGAGCAAACAGTGGTAGTGCTGTGCGGGCTTTCCTCTAAAAAGAAAGCGGCGAAGATAGGGCGCCAGCTTCGCGATATTGCGGGAAACTCGGCAGCCCATTGAGTAGGAAAAGTGCCTATAAGAAGTTACCAACTTTATTGGTTATAGGAAACGCTGACCGTAAATGTCAGAGGCTTCTGAAATTCTAGTGGGGCGCACTTTTTCCTATGCTGATCGCTTAGTATTCACTTTTTAAAGGAGTGGATCATGCAAAGTGCTGAGAAGGAATGCCTGTTAGGTCAAATAAACCTGAAGTCAGAGGCGCGAAACTACAATGTCTCCGGTTTTTCCGAGATATATGCAGCTCATCTTGAGGGGCCTGCTGGGGATGCTGCGTTTTACGGTCGAGTATTAATAGGCATTGGATTGGCAATTTCCGCACTGGGCCTTGGCATCTTCCTGTTCGGTCCTGAGGTTATTTATTATGACCGGCTTTCAGGCCCTACTCTGATTCAATACATACAAGCGAACTCCGGCCTCGTTGCAATTGCCGGCGGGTTGATAATGGCGTGGGGCGGGAAACAGCGGGATGAAGGCATTGTTTATCGGGAGGATTTTCTCCTGTCCCATTACAAGTTTGTAACGGAAGATGGGCAAGATGTTAGCGGTCAGGTTTCTGTCCGATATCTGGAAGGCGATAATTTCAGTGTGTTCATCGACTTGTAGTCGAGCGAGTATGCTCGGGCCTTGTTAGAGTCAGATGCGTCATTGATTAAAGTTATGCCTCTTACTTGACAGTCTGCCCTCAGTTCTTGGCTGGTGCCGTTCTGCTGCACCTGTTTTGTTGACGGCTACAAATCAAACCCTGTGACACCGAGTGTCTGTTGGAGTGGCCTCGCGTCGCGAAACGGGTGCATAGTGCCCCAAAATGGCACGGCTACACCAATACCAGTCCAGTTCAATAAAACAACCGCGGCTCCGGTGAGTCCAGCAAGCTGACCAGCTTGGTCAGGGCAAAGCCCAGTTCCTGGCGGCTGGGGGCCATCAGGGCGATGCGCACGCCGCAGCTGGCGTGGCTGCGTTCTGGCAGGAACTGGCTGCCACTGACTACCGTGACTCCGTTGTTACGTGCCAGGTTGGCGAATTCGTCGCTTGTCCAAGGCTCCGGCAACTCCAGCCAGATATGGAAGCTGTTGGGCTGGCTGCGGATCTTGTACTTGCCAAGGATCTCCCGGGCCATTTGCTGGCGCCCGGCCGCCTCCTCCTGTTGCACCCGCACCAACTGGTCAGCCATGCCGCTGTTGACCAGGTTGCTGGCCAATTGCGCCATCAACGGAGAGGGCATCCAGACGCTGCTGCGTACCATCGACGAAAGCCGCGAGAGGGTTTGCGGTGGGGCGTACAGGTATCCGATGCGCAGTGCTGGCAGCACACTTTTGGACAGGCTGGTGAGGTATACCGAGCGTTCGGGCGCATACGCCGCCAGTGGCTGGTAATCCGGTGCGGGTTCAAGGAAACCGTAGATATCGTCATCGACGATGAACAGTTCGAACTCGCGGGCGATCTCGGCGATGGCCTGGCGCCGTGCGTGGGGCATGATCGAGTTGGTCGGGTTCTGGTGGGTGGTGACGCACACCAGCAGGGAAGGGCGGTGCTCCAGGCACGCCGCGCGCAGTGCCTCGGGAATCAGGCCGTGCTCGTCCATGGCCACGCCGCGCAGGCGGCGGCCCATGCTGTGGGCCAGGGAGATGATGCCTGGGTAGCAGAACGACTCGCACAGCACCACATCGTCGCTCTTCGACAGGCTGCTGATGGCCACCAGCAGGCCGTGCTGGGCCCCTGAAGTCAGAACTACCTGCTGCCAGCGCGCCTCGGGCAGCCAGCGCTGGATCCAGGCGGCACCGGCCTGCTTGTGGGTCGCATGGCCGCCATCGGTGACATAGTCGAGCACCTGCGCCAGGCCGGGCGACGCGGCCAGCTCGTTTATGGCTCCGCGCAGCCAGTCGGTCATGTGGGCATCGTTGGGCTTGATGATCGACAAGTCAATCTGGCCGCTCTCACGTTCGGCGGCCACGGGCTTTGGCTGTGCGACCGGGGCAGGAGGAGAGCTTTGCAGCTGCCGTTGCTGCAGCACGAAGGTGCCGCGGCCGACTTCGCCTACCACCAGGCCGCGCTTGGCAGCTTCGTCGTAAGCGCGCCCGATGGTGCCGGGGGTCACGTTCAGGGACTCGGCCAGATCCTTGAGTGTCGGCAAGCGTTCGCCAGCCACCAGCCGGCCACTGCCAATGTCTTGTTCCAAGGCGTCGGCAATCATCAGGTAGACCGGCTGCGCCAGGTCGCTGTAGTGAGGAACCCACATAGAAATGGCACCAGAATCTGCGAGAACGCGGAAGCCTAGCACGAAAGGTCTGATGGAAGTAATTGTGTTTTCGTACAGGTAAATTACCTTGATTGAGTCGCTTTGGGTTGTTGTGCGTTCGTAGCGGACACCCGTCGTCAAAAGGCGATCCTTTCGCCGGCCGTACACCGTATCTCGTGACGATAGATAGAAACCTTTTGAAATCAATGAGTTGATTGAATCGATTCAATCCTCAAGGTTTACACTATCGAAAATGAATTGAATCGATTTTATTTTTGTAATTACAATGATTGAGTCGATGCAATGTGCGATTGCGGCCAGCGGCGTCAATCGCTGGCGTCGCACAGCTGTGAACGGCTTCAAAAAATACAACGTCTGCCGCCTCTGCCCGGCTTAGCACGACACCGAACGGCCTCAAGCCGCCTCAATGGAATATCACTCGAAATGGAAAGCGCACAACTGCATCAAGGGGCCGAGCCTCGGACCGCACTGGAGATCCGCCTGCCGTGGGTCACCTCCAGCGCCTGGCAAACCCTGCTGAACAACACCCCGCTCGATTTCGAGACGAGCAAAGAGCTTTACCCACAGATCAAGGATCAGGCGCAGGAAGTGCTGGGCAAGGCGCTGTGCCAGCAGATCCGCGGTTTTGTCGAAGACCCGCACCTGACCAGCATGATCGTGCGCAACTGCCCGCGCGACCGGGATATCCCGCCCACGCCCTATTCGGGCGTGCTCAGCCCGCGCAGCACACCCATTGCCTGCCTGGTCAGCCTGACCATGCAGAGTCTGATGGGGATCAACCCAGTGGTTTATGAAGGGGAGAACGATGGTCACCTGTTCCGCCATGTCATACCGTCGCGCAGTTCGTCCAGCCACAAGAGCTCCCATGGTTCGCGGCTGCGCTTTTCCTATCATGTGGACAACCCGGACCTGCCGCTTTCTTCCGAGCCGCTTGGCACCGCTTCCTGCTGCCCGGAGTACCTGTCGTTCTTCGGTATGCGCTGTGACCCGCGCATCAGCACCACACTGGTAAACCTCGATGCCGTGGTCGCAGCACTACCCGCATCGACCGTGCGCGAACTGTGCCTGCCCCAGTTCGAAATCCGTCGCCCGGACTCCTTCACAGGCAACCGTCGTTGCACCGCCGAGTTGCCTGTCCTGGCGCGTGGTCACGCTGGCGAATGGTTGTGCCGCTTCGACAGCGAAAACACCCACGGCCTGAACCTGCGTGCCGAACAGGCCCTGGGCAGCCTGCGCAGCGTGCTGGAAACCCGCCGCTTCGATGAGCCGCACCTGCTGCTGCCTGGCGATTTCATGATCTTCAAGAACCAGCGCGTGCTGCATGCCCGCGATGGCTTCGAGCCACAGAACGATGGTGCCGACCGCTGGCTGCTGCGTCTGTTCGCAGTAAACGACCTGAACCGGGTGCACTTCGCCCGGGCCGATCACCTCTACGAAGTTCTCTCCTGATCTCTTTCACTGACTCGATGGACGTACTGTTATGGAACTGTTAGGCGCTTTCTGGGCTGAACACTGGTTGCTGGCGATCCTCATGCTCGGGGCAATTGCCTTCGTTGCCGGCTTCGTCGACAGCATTGCCGGTGGCGGCGGGCTGTTCCTGGTGCCGGGCTTTCTGCTGGTTGGCATGCCACCCCAGGTTGCCCTCGGCCAGGAAAAACTGGTCAGTACCCTCGGCACGCTGGCGGCCATCCGCAACTTCCTGGCGAACAGCAAGATGGTCTGGAAGGTAGCGCTGGTCGGCGTGCCATTCTCGCTGCTCGGTGCCTACCTGGGAGCGCACCTGATCGTGTCGATCTCCCAGGAAACCGTAGGCAAGATCATCCTGGCGCTGATCCCCTTCGGCATCCTCATCTTCCTCACCCCCAAGGACCGCCCGGTCGAAGAGCGCGAACTGTCATCGCGCATGCTGTTCACCGTGGTCCCCCTGACCTGCCTGGCCATCGGTTTCTATGACGGCTTCTTCGGTCCCGGTACCGGCAGCATGTTCATCATCGCTTTCCATTACCTGCTGCGCATGGACCTGGTCTCCAGCTCGGCCAACTCCAAAACCTTCAACTTCGCATCCAATATCGGCGCCCTGGTGGCCTTCGTCATTGCCGGCAAGGTCGTCTACCTGCTGGCGTTGCCGCTGGTGGCTTGCAACATCCTCGGTAACCACCTTGGCAGCGCGCTGGCCCTGCGCAAAGGCAACGAAGTGGTGCGCAAGGCGCTGGTGTTCTCGATGCTCTGCCTGTTCACCAGCCTGGGCGTGAAGTACCTGGCCTGACCCTTCCATAGGAGACAACTGATGAAAACCGCATTCGTAACCGGCGCCTCCTCGGGCTTTGGCCGCGCCATCTGCCGTACCTTGATCGGCAAAGGCTACCGCGTGATCGGTGGTGCCCGGCGCATGGACAAGCTGCAAGCGCTGGAGGCCGAGCTGGGCGTCAATTTCATTCCGCTGGCGCTGGACGTCACCGACCCGTTGTCGCTCGAGACGGCGGTCGAGCAGATTCGTGATGCTTCGCTGCAGATCGACCTGCTGGTCAACAATGCCGGGCTGGCGCTGGGCGTGGACCGTGCCCAGGCAAGCAGTGCGGAAAACTGGCAGCGAATGATCGACACCAACATCACCGGCCTGGCCATGGTCACCCACAAGATCCTGCCGCAGATGGTGGAAAGCGACAGTGGCATGATCATCAACATCGGCTCGATCGCCGGCACCTACCCCTACCCAGGCGGTAATGTGTATGGCGCCAGCAAGGCCTTTGTCCGCCAGTTCAGCCTCAACCTGCGCGCCGACCTGGCGGGCACCCGCGTGCGAGTGAGCAACATCGAGCCTGGGCTGTGCTCGGGGACCGATTTCTCGGTGGTGCGCCTGAATGGTGACCTGGATGCCGTGCAGGCGCTGTATCGGGATGTGGAGGCCATCCTGCCCGAGGACATCGCGGCCACGGTGGCATGGATTGCCGAGCAGCCGGCGCATGTGAACATCAATACCATCGAGATCATGCCGGTGGCGCAGAGCAGCGCGGCGCTGAACGTAGTGCGCAACCTGCCGCTTTGCTGATCGGCCGATGGTGGATGGCACCGGCGTTGCCGGTGTTCGCGAGCACGCCCGCTCCCACAGAAATAGCGCCGTGCTTCGGGCATGTGCAGTACCTGTGGGAGCGTTTTTACCCGCGAATCAGGCAACACAGCGCCTTCAACTGACCCATGTCATCGCACCTTCTCGATTCTTGGCTAGTCTTAACTCTTGGCGGCCATCAATTGGCCGCCACCGTGACTACCAAGAGGCGCCGGCCATGTTCCGTGCGTCCACCACCTGATCAGGAGTGCACGATGGACCTGAACCGTCGGCAGTTCTTCAAGGTCGCCGCCGTCGGCCTTGGAGGCTCGAGCCTTGCGGCGTTGGGCATGGCCCCTACACCAGCATTTGCCGAGCAGGTGCGTCACTTCAAGCTGGCGCATACCAAGGAAACCCGTAACACCTGCCCTTACTGCTCGGTCGGCTGCGGCCTGATCATGTACAGCCAGGGCGATGCGGGCAAGAACGTCAAACAGAACATCATCCATATCGAAGGTGACGCCGACCACCCGGTCAACCGCGGCACCCTCTGCCCGAAAGGCGCTGGCCTGCTGGACTTCATCCACAGCCCGAGCCGCCTGCAGTACCCCGAGGTACGCAAGCCGGGCAGCCAGGAGTGGGTGCGGGTCAGCTGGGATGAGGCGCTCGATCGCGTCGCCGACCTGATGAAGCAGGACCGCGACGCCAACTTCATAGAAAAGAACGCCCAGGGGCAAACGGTCAACCGTTGGATCACCACCGGTTTTCTCGCTGCTTCCGCCGCCTCCAGCGAGGCTGGCTACCTGACCCACAAGGTCGTCCGCGCAACAGGCATGCTGGGGTTCGATAACCAGGCTCGTGTCTGACATGGCCCGACGGTGGCAAGTCTTGCCCCGACGTACGGCCGTGGCGCCATGACCAATCACTGGTCCGATATCGCCAACGCGAATCTGGTCCTGGTAATGGGTGGCAACGCAGCAGAAGCGCATCCGTGCGGCTTCAAGTGGGTGACCGAGGCCAAGGCGCACAACAAGGCGCGGCTGATCGTGGTCGACCCGCGGTTTACCCGTACCGCTTCGGTGGCGGACTACTACGCACCGATCCGTACTGGTACCGATATCGCCTTCATGGGCGGGCTGATCAATTACCTGCTGAGCAACGACAAGATCCAGCACGAGTACGTGCGCAACTACACCGATGTGTCGTTCATCGTCAAAGAGAACTATGGCTTCGAGGATGGCCTGTTCAGCGGCTACGACGAGGCCAAGCGCGTGTATGCCGACAAGTCCGGCTGGGGTTACGAGCTGGGTGAGGACGGTTTTGCCAAGGTCGACCCGACCCTGCAGCACCCGCGCTGCGTGTTCCAGCTGATGAAGCAGCACTACAGCCGCTATACCCCGGAACTGGCGAGCATGACCTGTGGCATGCCGCAGGACGCCATGCTGAAGATCTGGGAAGAGATCGCCACCTGCTCGGTACCGGGCAAGACCATGACGATCCTCTACGCGCTGGGCTGGACGCAGCACTCGATCGGCGCTCAGATCATCCGCAGCGCGGCCATGGTCCAGTTGCTGCTTGGCAACGTCGGCATGCCAGGTGGCGGTGTCAACGCCTTGAGGGGGCACTCCAACATCCAGGGCCTGACCGACCTTGGGCTGCTGTCCAACTCGCTGCCGGGCTACCTGACCCTGGCTGGCGACGCAGAGCAGGACTATGCCGCCTATATCGACAAGCGCGCCTCCAAGCCGCTGCGCCCTGGGCAACTGTCGTATTGGCAGAACTACGGCAAGTTCCACGTCAGCCTGATGAAAGCCTGGTACGGCGCCAATGCCACCGCAGAGAACAACTGGGGCTACGACTGGTTGCCCAAGCTCGATGTACCGGCCTACGACGTGCTGCGCATGTTCGAGATGATGGGCCAAGGCAAGGTCAACGGCTACATGTGCCAGGGTTTCAACCCGATTGCCGCGTTGCCGGACAAGAACCGCGTAACCGCGGCCCTGGGCAAGCTCAAGTGGCTGGTGATCATGGACCCGCTGGCCACCGAGACCTCGGAGTTCTGGCGCAACGCCGGGCCGTTCAACGATGTCGACACGGCCAATATCCAGACCGAAGTGATCCGCCTGCCCACCACCTGCTTTGCCGAGGAAGACGGCTCGCTGGTCAACAGCAGCCGCTGGCTGCAGTGGCACTGGAAGGGCGCCGACGGCCCGGGCGAGACCCGCACCGACGTTCACATCATGAGCGAGCTGTTCCTGCGCCTGCGCCAACGCTACCAGGCCGAGGGCGGCGCCTACCCTGATGCGCTGATGAACATCAGCTGGCCGTACAAGGTCCCTGAAGAGCCATCCCCGGAGGAGCTGGCCAAGGAAATGAACGGCTGGGCGGTGACCGACGTCACCGACCCGACTGGCGCAGTGATCAAGGCCGGCCAGCAACTGGCGGGCTTTGGCCAGCTCAAGGACGACGGCAGCACCGCGTCCGGCTGCTGGATCTTCGCCGGCAGCTGGACCGAGCAGGGTAACCAGATGGCTCGTCGTGACAACAGCGACCCGTACGGCATGCACCAGGTGCAGAACTGGGCCTGGGCCTGGCCAGCCAACCGCCGCATCCTCTACAACCGTGCCTCCAGCGACCCGCAAGGCAAGCCGTGGGACCCGGAGAAGAAACGCCTGGTGTGGTGGAACGGCAAGGCCTGGACCGGCACAGACGTGCCTGACTTCAAGGTCGACTCGCCGCCTGAGGCGGGGATGAACCCGTTCATCATGAACCCCGAAGGCGTGGCGCGGTTCTTCGCCATCGACAAGATGGCCGAAGGCCCGTTCCCCGAGCACTACGAGCCGTTCGAGACGCCGATTGGCATCAATCCGCTGCACCCGCAGAACAAGAAGGCCACCAGCAACCCGGCTGGGCGGGTCTTCGATTCGGTGTGGGACAGCCTCGGCAAGCACGACGAGTTCCCCTACGCGGCGACCACGTACCGGCTGACGGAGCACTTCCACTTCTGGAGCAAGCATTGCCGGCTGAACGCCATCGCCCAGCCCGAGCAGTTCGTCGAAATCGGCGAGGTGCTGGCCAACGAGAAAGGTATCAAGGCCGGCGACCGGGTGCGGGTGTCGAGCAAGCGCGGGCATATCGATGCGGTGGCGGTGGTGACCAAGCGGATTCGCCCGCTCAAGGTCAACAACCAGACCGTGCACCAGATCGGCATCCCACTGCACTGGGGTTTCACCGGGGCTACGCGGCATGGCTATCTGACAAACACCCTGGTGCCTTTCCTGGGTGACGGCAATACCCAGACGCCAGAGTCCAAGTCGTTCCTCGTCAAAGTGGAGAAACTCTGATGGCCAGCCAAGACATCATCGCCCGCTCGGCCACCACCACCGTACCGCCTTCGGTACGCCAGCAGCAGGAAGTCGCCAAGCTGATCGACACTACCAAGTGCATCGGCTGCAAGGCCTGCCAGGTGGCGTGTTCGGAGTGGAACGAACTGCGTGACGAGGTCGGCCACAACCACGGCACCTACGACAATCCCCAGGACCTCACCGCCGAGACCTGGACCCTGATGCGCTTCACCGAGCACGAGCGCGACGACGGCAACCTGGAGTGGCTGATTCGCAAGGACGGCTGCATGCACTGCGCCGAGCCAGGTTGCCTGAAGGCGTGCCCGAGCCCGGGGGCAATCATCAAGCACGCCAACGGCATCGTCGACTTCAACCAGGACCACTGCATCGGTTGTGGCTATTGCATCACCGGTTGCCCGTTCAACATCCCGCGCATCTCGCAGAAGGACCACAAGGCGTACAAGTGCACCCTGTGTTCCGACCGCGTGACCGTGGGCCTGGAGCCGGCCTGTGTGAAAACCTGCCCGACCGGGGCGATCGTGTTCGGCACCAAGGACGAGATGAAGGTTCATGCAGCCGAACGCATCGTCGACCTCAAATCGCGGGGCTACGACAAGGCCGGGCTGTACGACCCGGATGGCGTCGGTGGCACCCACGTGATGTATGTGTTGCACCATGCCGACACGCCGAAGCTGTACGCCGGCCTGCCGGACCAGCCGGTGATCAGCCCGCTGGTGGGGCTGTGGAAGGGCTTCACCAAGCCGCTGGCGCTGCTTGCCATGGGCGCGGCGGTGCTGGCCGGGTTTTTCCACTATGTGCGGGTCGGGCCACAGCGGGTGGAAGAGGACGAACATCCGATACCTGCGGATGAAAGCGTGCACCAGGTGGACCCGTCGGTCCATGTCTATGATCCGACCAAGCCCGGTGGGCAAGGGGAGCAGCGGCCATGAACGACAACAAACCCATCCTGCGCTACAACGCCAACGAGCGCAGCAACCACTGGGTCGTCGCGATCCTGTTCGTCCTGGCTGGCCTGTCGGGGCTTGCGCTGTTCCATCCGGCACTGTTCTGGCTCAGCAACCTGTTCGGCGGTGGGCCGTGGACACGCATCCTGCACCCCTTCATCGGGGTGGCGATGTTCGTGTTCTTCCTCGGCCTGGTGCTGCGTTTCTGGCGGGCCAACTTCATCACTGCCAACGACCGCCTGTGGCTACGCCGCGTGGACCAGGTGATGCTCAACAAGGAGGAGGGTGTACCACCGATCGGCAAGTACAACGCCGGGCAGAAACTGTTGTTCTGGACCCTGCTGGTGTGCATGCTGGTTCTGTTGGTCAGCGGCGTGGTGATCTGGCGCGCATACTTCAGCCATTTGTTCGGCATCGAGGTCATTCGCCTGTCCGCGCTGCTCCACGCACTGGCGGCGTTCGTGCTGATCCTCAGCATCATCGTGCACATCTACGCCGGCATCTGGATCAAAGGTTCGATCGGCGCCATGCTGCATGGCTGGGTCAGCCGCGCCTGGGCGCGCAAGCACCATGAGTTGTGGTACCGCGAAGTGACCGGCGACAAGACGCCGGGCAATCACGGACGAAAAGAAGGATGAGCGCTTGAGCACGATACTCGAACCCGGGCAGATCGAAGCGTCGGCGGTGATGCCGCCGTTTCTGCACCTGCCCCCCGCCAACCTGTTCGAACTGCGCGCCGCGCGCCTGGAGCAGTTGGCCGAGGGCAATGCCCTTGGCGAATATCTGAAGCTGGTGGCTCGTTTGTGCCTTATCCAGCAGCAGCTTGTGAATAACCCGCCCGCTGGCATGCCGGTGGCCGAGGAGCGTCAGCGCCTGTGCATAAGTCATGGTTTGCCGCCTCTGGCGGCGGACAGCCTGGTGCGTGAGGGGCCGTGGCTGGTCTGGTTGCAAGCCTTGCTTGAGCATCTCGACGCGTACACCAGTGGTCCGTTGGGGGAGGCGCTGCAAGCCCTGCACAGCAGTGACGACCATCAACGCAAGGGTTGGGGCATTGCCTTGCTTGCCGGTCAGTACGATGCCGTGCCTGCGGCGCTGGTGCCGTTCATAGGGGCGGCCTTGCAGGCGGCCTGGTCCAGCTGGTTGCTGGCGCTGCCCACGCCAGAGCTCAAGCCTGCCGGCAGCCTGGCCCAGTGCCCGGCCTGCGGTTCGCCGGCGATGGCCGGGGTGGTGCGCAACCGCGGCAAGCACAATGGCCTGCGCTACCTGGCTTGTTCGCTGTGTGCCTGCGAATGGCATGTGGTGCGGGTCAAGTGCGTGTACTGCGAGTCGAGCAAGGACCTGCGCTATACCAGCCTTGACGATGACCGCCATGCGCCGGGCAAGGCGCCGCTGCGCGCGGAGTGCTGCCCGGAGTGCGAGAGCTACCTGAAGCAGAATTACCTGGAAAACGATGCTGCGGCCGAGCCGCTGGCCGATGACCTGGCCAGCCTGGCACTGGACATTCGCCTGGACGAGGAGGGGTTTCATCGGTTGGCACCGAACCTGATGCTCGCACCCGGGTAGTGGAGAGTGTCTACACTGTAAGACCGAGTCGCCTTCTTCGCAGGTAAACCCGCTCCCGCGGGGCCAGCGCAGCTATTGAGGCTTGCGCTGCCGCTGTGGGAGCGGGTTTACCCGCGAAGAGGCCAGTACAGACAACGGATCAGTCCAAGGTAGTACCGCATGTCCTCCAGCCTTGCCAGCGACACCCCACGCCTGCCCTCCATCGACACCCTTTTGCGCCACCCAGCCTGCCTCCCGCTGATCGACCGCCACGGCCGCGACGCGGTCCTCGCCACCCTGCGGCAATTGCTCGATGACCTGCGCGACCCCGCCCGCACCGGCCAGCTCAGCGCTGCCGAACTGGCTGCTGAAGTCCTGCTGGGCCGCACTGGCGAACGCTTGGCTACACAGCAACGCAGCCAGGTCCGCCGTGTGTTCAACCTTACCGGCACCGTGTTGCACACCAACCTAGGCCGCGCCCTGTTGCCAGAGGAGGCCATCGAGGCGATGCAGACCGCCGCTCGCTACCCGCTCAACCTGGAATTCGACCTGACCACCGGCAAGCGCGGCGATCGTGATGACCTGATCGAAGGCCTGATCCGCGAGTTGACCGGCGCCGAAGCCGTAACCGTGGTCAACAACAACGCCGCCGCCGTGCTGCTGGCGCTCAACAGCCTGGGCGCCCGCAAGGAGGGGGTCATCTCCCGCGGCGAACTGATCGAGATCGGCGGTGCCTTCCGCATCCCCGACATCATGGCCCGCGCCGGCGTGAAGCTGCACGAAGTCGGCACCACCAACCGCACCCACGCCCGTGACTACGAGGCCGCCATCAGCCCACGTACCGGCCTGCTGATGCGGGTGCATTGCAGCAACTACAGCATCCAGGGCTTCACTACCCAGGTGCCCACCGGCGAGCTGGCGCGCATCGCCCACCAACATGACCTGCCGCTGCTCGAAGACCTGGGCAGCGGCAGCCTGCTTGACCTTACCCGCTGGGGCCTGCCCGCCGAGCCGACCGTGCGCCAGGCCCTGGCTGACGGCGCCGATATCGTCACCTTCAGCGGCGACAAACTGCTGGGCGGGCCGCAAGCCGGGATCATCGTCGGGCGCAAGGAGCTGATCGCCAGGATCAAGAAGAACCCGCTCAAGCGCGCGCTGCGTGTCGACAAGATCACCCTGGCCGCACTCGAAGCGGTGCTGGCGCTGTACCGCAACCCCGACCGCCTGGCCGAGCGCCTGCCCAGTCTGCGCCTGTTGACCCGCAGCCAAGCCGAAATCCAGTCCCAGGCCGAGCGTCTGGCGCCAGAGCTCAAGGCCCGCCTCGGCGAGCAATGGGCGGTCAGCGTGGAACCGGCGCTGGGTATGATCGGCAGTGGCAGCCAACCGGTGGCCCGCCTGCCGAGCGCGGCGTTGTGCCTGCGCCCGCAGGTGTCGAAGAAGTTGCGCGGGCGCAGCCTGCATGTTCTGGAGCGGGCCTTGCGTGACTTGCCGGTGCCGGTGCTCGGCCGTATCGCCGATGACGCACTGTGGCTGGACCTGCGCCAACTGGATGACGAAGCCCAGTGGCTGGCGCAGTTGCCTGCCTTGCAATTGGGGCCGGTACAGTGATCGTTGGTACCGCCGGCCACATCGACCACGGCAAGACCGCACTGCTCCAGGCCCTGACCGGCCAAGCCGGTGACCATCGCCAGGAGGAGCGCGCCCGTGGCATGACCATCGACCTTGGCTACCGCTATGCGGCGCTGACCGAGGGGGTAGCGCTGACCGGCTTCATCGACGTACCGGGCCATGAGCGCTTTATCCACAACATGCTGGCCGGCGCCCACGGTATCGACCTGGTGCTGTTGGTGGTGGCGGCCGACGACGGGGTGATGCCACAAACCCGAGAGCACCTGGCGATCATCGAACTGCTGGGGATCCCCCAGGCCTTGGTGGCGATCAGCAAATGCGACCGGGTAGAGCCAACCCGCCTGGCCGAGGTGCAGGCACAGGTCAGCGAACTGCTGGCGCCGGGCCCTTATGCCGGTGCACGGCAGTTTCCGTTGTCGAGTGTGACCGGCGAAGGTATCGATGCCCTGCGCCAGGCCGTGCTGGCCGCGCAACAGCGCGTACGCCAGCGCAGCGTGCGTGGCGGTTTCCGTCTGGCCGTCGACCGCGCCTTCGCCGTTACCGGTGCGGGTATCGTGGTCACGGGCACGGCGCTGGCCGGGCGGGTGAGTGCCGGCGACACCCTGTTGCTGGGCAAGGCCGGCAAACCGGTGCGGGTGCGTGGCCTGCATGCACAGAACCAGGCCGCGCTGGTGGCCGAGGCGGGCCAGCGGGTGGCACTGAACATCGCTGCCGAACGGCTGACGGTGGAGCAGGTGCGCCGGGGTGACTGGCTGGTGCCCGAGTGGCTGCACGCTCCCAGCGTGCGGGTGGATATCGAGCTGAACCTGTTGCCGGGCGAGACCCGTACCTTCGAACATTTCAGCGCTGTGCACGTGCACCTCGGCACCCAGGACGTAACCGCCCGGGTGGCTTTGCTCGAAGGTGAAACCCTGGCGGCGGGCCAGCGCATGTTCGCCCAGTTGCTGCTGAACGCGCCGCTGCAGGCGGTACACGGCGATCGTCTGGTACTGCGCGACCAGCGTGCCCAGCGCACCCTGGGGGGCGGCAAGGTGCTCGACCCGTTCGCCCCAAGCCGTCAGCGTCGCAGCGATGAGCGCCTGCGCCAATTACAGGTGCTGCGCGATGCCGAGGACCTGGAGCAGGCCCTGCCGGCACTGCTTGCCAGCGCACCAGGGGGGATCGACCCGCAGCGTCTGGAGCGGCAGTTCAATCGCTTGCGCGAAACCTGGCAGTTGCCGGAAGACGTGCAGGTGATTGCCACGCGGCAGGGTCAACTGCTGTTTGCCAGTGCCCGGTGGCAGGCGCTCAAGCGCCAGGTGCTGGAGCAGTTGGCACTGTTCCATGAACAGGAGCCCGACCAGCTCGGCCCGGACCGCGACCGCCTGCGTCGTTTTGCTGCCTTGCCGCTGGAGCGGCCCGCTTTTGTCAGCCTGCTGGATGAGTTGCTCGAGGACGGCGCCGTTGCCAGTAGCGGGCCTTGGTTGCATCTGCCTGATCACAAGGTCCAGCTGAGCGAAGCCGACAGTGTGTTATGGGCGAGTCTGCAACCGAAGTTGCTGGCGGGGCAATACGATCCGCCCTGGGTCAGGACGCTTGCAAGCGAGGAAAACTGTGCCGAAGCCGATGTGCGCCTGTTGCTGCGCAAGCTGGCCCGGCTGGGCCTGGTGCACCAGGTGGTGCGCGACCTGTTCTACCCCGAGGCAACGCTACAGCGCATGGCAGAGCTGCTGCTGGGGCAGGCCAGTGAAACGTCGATAGTGCAGGTTGCCGCGTTTCGCGATATGTTGGGCATCGGTCGCAAGCGCAGTGTGCAGATTCTGGAGTACTTCGACCGCATCGGCCTGACCCGGAGGGTGGCCGATCAGCGTCACATTCGCGCCGACAGCGCCCTGGCCCAGCAGCAGGCCAGGCACTGAGTTCAAGGAAGGCAATCGCGCCCGGTGGCGCGGCCGGGCTTCAAACCCGGTTGGGGACGGCAGCCGTTCCCGGGCAGGTTCGACTCCCGCTGCCTTCCGCCATTTTCTTTTGCCTGTCAGGGCCCTATCGCCGGCAAGCCAGCTCCCACAGGTACTCCACAGGCCTCAGGCCTTGTGTTATCCCTGTGGGAGCTGGCTTGCCGGCGATAGGGCCAGACCAGGCAACACTCAGGCCCGTTCCCCACACAGATCCAGGGCAAACCACCGTTCTGCCGTGTCGACATCCAGCCCAGCCCCCAGCAGCGCAACCATCTTGGCCAGCGCCGCCTCCCGGGTCATGCCCCCGCCACTGATTAGCCCGGCCCCGCGCAAGCGGTTACCCGCCGCATAGGTGTCGAACATCACCGACCCCTCAGGGCACTGGCTGATAGCCGCCAGCATCACGCCCCGCTGGCGTGCCGCGCTCAGCACATCCAGCAACGCCTGGTCATCCGATGGCCCGGTACCGCTGCCGTAGCACTCCAGCAGCAACCCCTGCACGCCGCTGCCCAGCAGTGCCTGCAAGTGCCCGGCCTGCAGGCCCGGGAACACCGGCACTACCGCCAGGTTGACCGGTTGGCGCGGGTGCTTGTAGCCAAGTTCGGCTGGGATCGCCGTGGCGCGCTCACTGTCACGATGACGCGGTAGCGCGGCAAAGGCATCGAACGCCTCGCTGCGCAGCTTCGACGCCCGGCAGCCATGCAGCAGCTGCCCATGGAAATACAGTTGCACGCCATCTTCCAGCCCTTGTTCGAACTGGCGCAGTGCGCCACACAGGTTGCCCCAGGCGTCGCTGTCCGCGGCACCCGCCGGCAGCATCGAGCCGGTCAGCAGCACTGGCACCGGCAGGCCCAGCAGCAGGAACGACAATGCCGCAGCGCTGTAGGCCAGGCTGTCTGTGCCATGCAGCACCAGCACGCCGTCATGGCCAGCCACTTCTACCGCTGCGACGATGGCATCGCGCATCGCCAGCCAGTTGTGCTGTTGCATGTTGGCGCTGTCGAGCAGGGGGTTCAGTTCCAGCAGGGTCCATTGCACCTGGGGCGCATCGGCCAACCGGGAGAAGTGTTCACGCATCCGCGCTTCGAAACCACCGGCCGGCGCCAGGCCTTCCGGTGTTTCGAGCATGCCGATGGTGCCACCGGTATAGAGAACGAGAAGATTCTTTACTACACGCATGGAAAACATCCGGAGCGATGAGCGGAGAAAGAAAAGCCGCCCGCGAACGGGGCGGCTGGGCAGGGCAGGATATCAGCGCTGCGTCTGGGCTTGGCCAACCGCTTTGTCAGTGGCTGTTTCCGCCTGCGGATTGGCAGGCCAGGCATTGCGGTCCAGGTCCAGGTCGGTGAACTTGGCCGAGTCGAACACTGGCTGGTCGACGCCCGCCTTGCGCTGCTCGTCGTAGTCGCGCATCACGCGCAGGCCGACCTTGAACAGCAGGGCCAAGGCCACCAGGTTGACGAAGGCCAGGCAGGTCATGGTGATGTCGGCGAAGGCGAACACGGTCGACAGGTCCTGCATCGAACCCCATACCACCAGCGCCAGTACCAGGCCACGGAACACCATCAGTACCACGCGGTTGCGGCTGAGGAACTGCAGGCTGTTCTCGCCCAGGTAGTAGTTGTAGAGGATGCAGGTGAAGACGAACAGCGACAGCGCCACGCTGACGAACACGCGGCCCCAGTCACCGACCACGGCGGCCAGCGAGTTCTGGGTCAGGACGATGCCGTCACCTTCGAAGCCCGGGGTGTAGAAGCCCGACAGCAGGATCAGCAACGCGGTGCAGGTGCAGATCACGAAGGTGTCGAGGAACACGCTGAAGGCCTGGACAACGCCCTGGGCACCAGGGTGTTTCACGGCGGCCACGGCGGCGACGTTCGGCGCACTGCCCAGGCCCGCTTCGTTGGCGAACACACCACGCTTCACGCCCATGACGATGGCGCTGCCGAGCAGGCCGCCGAATGCCGGGTCGAGGCCGAAGGCGCTCTTGAAGATGGTTTCCAGCATGGCCGGCACGTGTTCGATCTGGGTGCCGATCACGTACAGGGTCACGCCGATGTAGGCCAGGGTCTTGACCGGTACCAGCAGGTCGGACACCGCGGCGATGCGCTTGATGCCGCCGATGAATGTGATGGCCAGCAGCACGGCGAGTACGATGCCGGTGTGCTTGGGGTCGAAGGCAAAGGCGTTCTGCAGCGAGTGGGTCACGGTGTACGACTGCAGGCCGATGAAGGCGAAGCCGTAGGTGACCAGCAGCAGGATCGAGAACACGATGGCCATGCTTTTCAGCTTCAGGCCGTGCTGGATGTAGTAGGCCGGGCCACCACGGTACAGCCCATCGCCATCGGCGCGCTTGTAGACCTGGGCCAGGGTGCATTCGAAGAAGCTGCTGGACATGCCCACCAGTGCGGTGACCCACATCCAGAACACAGCGCCTGGTCCACCCAGCGTCACGGCAATGCCGACACCGGCGATGTTACCGGCGCCCACGCGGCCGGCCAGGCTCAGCATCAGGGCCTGGAAGGAACTCAGCTGGCCTGCCTGGCCACGCAGCGATTCCTTGAACACACCGAACATGTGGCCAAAATGACGGAACTGGACGAACCGGGAACGGATGGTGAAGTAGCTACCCAGCCCTACGATCAGCACAATGAGAAGTTTCCCCGAGAGGAAATCGTTGAGTACTTCGAGCATTGGAAAATGACCTCGATTCTTATTGTTCGTGTGGAAAGACCAGCGGACGGCAGGCGCACCGCTATTCGTTGGGGCGCATGGTTGGCTATGACAAGAGTGGTTACAATTTCGCGGGTTGCTCTGATTTGATGCGACTTGATGCTACACTGGCATCATTCGCGTCACCTGAGTCCCCTGCCATGAGCGATCATTTCGCTACCAATCTGAAATTGGCCTGCAGCCACTACCGCTCTATCTCCGAAGTTTGCCGCCAGCTGTCGATCAATCGCGCGCAGTTCAACAAGTACCTGAGCGGGCAGAGCCGTCCGACGGCTTACAACCTCAAGCGCATCGGCGATTTCTTCGGGGTCGAGGACTACGAACTGAGCCTGCCGGCCGATCAGTTCGCCCGCCTGATTGGCGCCCGTGTATCGCCGCTGGCCGAGCAGCCCGGCGACCCTATCAGTGAATTGTTCCGCCCACTGCATGAACACGCCGGCAACCTGTCGCGCTATTGCGGTTACTACTTCGAGTATTCCAACTGCATGTCGGTGCCGGGCACGATCCTGGTGTCGCTGGTGCACCTGTGGGAAGAGCGGGGCCGCTTCCTGTTCGAGCGCCAGGAACGCCAGGAACGCTCCAGCGCCACCGACCAGCATGCCGAGGTGCGTTGCCGCTACCTGGGCGCGGCGTTCCAGTTGCAGGACCGGGTGTTCCTGATCGACTACGAGTCGCTCACCTTCAACGAAATGAGCCAGACCATCCTCATCCCCAGCTTCAAAAGCCGCATCACCCGCCTGAACGGCTTGAAGGCCGGCGTCTCCAGCGGCGACCGGCGCAACCCGGCCTGCACCCGGGTGGTGTGGGAATACCTGGGCGAGGAGATCAATCGCATCAATGCCTACCGGCAGGTAAAACTGTACCGGCCGGATGATCCACGCATAGATGACGATGTGCGTGAGCGGCTGAGCGTGGGCCCGTTGCGTAACAGCCTGTTCGAGATCGAGTGATGTATTTTTCAGAGAAAAAGTTGATGTAACCACTCGCCAATCGGGTTGCCTGGGTCGAGCAGCAACTTGATCGCCATGATGCAGCAAACACTGACCAGCAATGGCTTGATCAGCCGTGGGCCAAAGTGCACTGCGCAGCGTGCGCCCAATTGAGCCCCCGCAAAAGCCGCGAACGCCATTGCCAGGGCCAGTGGCCAGATGATCGCCCCGCTGATTGAAAAGACTGACAATGCGCCCAGGTTACAGGCTGCGTTCAAAAGCTTGCTGGTACACACAGCTTGTATCAAGTGCTGGCCCAGGAGGATCACGCAGGCCAGCATGAAGAACGAGCCGACACCAGGGCCGAAGATACCGTCATAAAAGCCGATGATCGGTGCAACCGTCACGCAGAACAGGCTGGTCGATATCTTTGCCTTGCGCGCTTGTTCATTCGGCTTTGGGCTGAAGGCAAAGTAGGCGGCTATCAGAATCAGCAGTGGTGGGACGCACGCCTGCAGAACGCTTTTGGGCACGTAAGTTATCGACAATGCACCCAACGCCCCTCCGATAAACGACATGACAGCCATTGGGCTGCCCCGTCGCCAGTCGATCATGCCTTTGCGGGCGAAGGCGCACGTAGCCGAAACCGTAGCCGAAGCCGCCTGGAACTTGTTGGTGGCAATTGCCGCCAAGGGTTCGATACCGGCAATGAACAACACCGGGAGCGTGATCAGGCCCCCACCACCGGCGATAGCATCGAAAAAGCCGGCTATCAGTGCCACCAGTGCGAGCGTCAGAACAAGCGTTACGTCGAATTCGATCATTGGGTGTTTTCCTGGGATCAGCCACGCACCAGCAGTGGGTCTTCAGCGAGCACCAACGGTACCGCGAAGGGGGAGTATCCGAATTGACGGATGAGCAGCCGCCGGTTGTCCTGGACCATGTCGCGGCCGTGCAAGGCCCGACTGTTGTTGATCAACAGAGCGCTGTCAGGCTGCAGGACAAACGCCAGTGGTCGTGCGTTATCCAGTGCTTTCTGAAAGGAGTCGAAGGCGCGCGCCGCTGCGCTGCAGGCGCGTTCATTCAGGCTGAAGCGATAGCTGTTGTAACGAACAGAGAAACCACCATTGGGCTCGAATTGCAGAATTGAAACTGCTTTGCCTGCATTGCCCTTCCCGTGAGCGAAGCAGTCACTGCGGGTGAAGTCGAAAGACGTTGAAGACAGCGCAAGTGTGTCCAGGCTACCCAAGCGTTCGATGATTTCCCGGAGCGGGAAGACATTCGTAGGTTCATTGGCGGGGTTCCAGCGCGCAGTCAGAATAAGTGCAGAGGGAGCAGGGGAGTTGGCATTGGTGGAAATTGTCGAGCAGTTGTAGGGCGCTTCAGTGTGCGGCCCCAAGCGCAAGCCCGCATGCGAGCTGGTTTCAACTTCCAGGCAGGGGTCTTCGTCAAGCCGCGGAACGCGGCCACCGCCCTTGAAGTTGCCGACCAGGCGAACCTGTTTACCATCGTTGTCTATATCGAAGGCGAAATTGCGGTAGCGCACGAGCTCCAGCAGCAGTTGATTGCGGGAGGCAAGGTATTGGCATCGAGGGTTTTGCGCCAGGGCGGAAATATCTGGCAGGTACTCTGGTATTGGCTCGTTGGCACAAGGCATCTGCCTGTACATCAAGGCAGATAGCTGGCCTTCACTGAAGCGTTGTAACAGCGCGCGCTGTTCCTCACTCAAGGCTCGCTCGAGTTGATCGGCGAATATACGAGCCTGAAGTGCTACACCTTTGGCCTCCGGGCCACCCAAGTCAGCAATGGTCTGGCTTGCAAAGGTTATGGCCTTGCTTTGCTCCGGGCTGAAATCCAGGTATGCAACTTCCGAATGAGGCATTGAACGTTCCCTGTACTTGTTTTTGTGAAGCTCCCCGGCTGGCAAGTGGGGGAGTCAACTATTCAATGCGGTTGTGCTGCTGCATGAAAGTCAGCTCGTTCCTGGTATGTCGTAGGAGATTTCTGCCTGTGGTGGTGTTGAAATGTGGAACTTTGGAATCACTACCGCCTGTGGCATCGAAAGGGGCCGGTGTTGGACTTCCCCGCCCGGAAACCGCAAAATGACCCCTTTCCTTCAATCAACCTCTCCGGATCTGCTGACTCTATGCGTATGCGCCTAATGCTGTTGGGTGGTGGCAATGCCCTCGGGCAAGCGCTGATTCGTCTTGGGGCCGAGGAGGACATCGCATTCCTGGCGCCGCGCCCGCCCGAGAACGGCTGGACGCCGGCCAGCCTCACTCAGTTGCTCGACGATCATCGTCCCGATGCCTTGGTCAACCTGGCCTATTACTTCGACTGGTTCCAGGCCGAGTCGGTCAGTGAGCAGCGCCTTGCCCAGCAGGAACGGGCTGTGGAGCGCCTGGCAGAGCTGTGCCAGCACCACCAGATCACCTTGGTGCAGCCTTCCAGCTACCGCGTGTTCGATGGCTCGCGGGCCACGGCCTACAGCGAAAAGGACGAGCCGATGCCGCTGGGCCTTCGTGGCCAGGCCCTGTGGCGCATCGAGCAGAGCGTGCGCGCGGCTTGCCCGCAGCACGTGCTGTTGCGCTTTGGTTGGCTGCTCGACGAAAGCATCGACGGGGCGCTGGGTCGCTTCCTGACCCGTGCCGAGCAACCCCAGGAACTGCTGCTGGCGGATGACCGGCGTGGCAACCCGACGCCGGTCGACGACGCCGCCCGAGTGATCCTCTCGGTGCTCAAGCAACTTGATTGCAGTGCGCCGCTGTGGGGCACTTACCATTACGCCGGCAACGAGGCGACCACGCCGCTGGCGCTGGGCCAGGCGATCCTTACCGAAGCAGGCCAGTACCGCCAGTTGGCCGTGCAGGCACCGACGCCGCAGGCCCATGCCGCTCGGCCGGATGCCAGCGAAGAGCCGCAGCACGCAGTACTGGCCTGCAAGAAAATCCTTCATACCTTCGGCATCAAGCCGCGCGCCTGGCGTGCCGGCCTGCCGCCTCTACTGGACCGGTTCTACCGCCATGGCTGACGCCCCCATCCTGATCACCGGCGGTGCCGGCTTCATTGGCTCCCACCTGTGCGATGCGTTATTGGACAAAGGCTACGCCGTACGCATTCTCGACGATTTTTCCACTGGCCAGCGGGGCAACCTGCAGGTCGACCACCCACGCCTGGAACTGGTTGAAGGCGATGTTGCCGATGCCGGGCTGGTCACGCAGGTTGCGGCTGGCTGCAGTGCCGTGGTGCACCTGGCAGCGGTTGCCTCGGTGCAGGCCTCGGTGGAGGACCCGGTGCGGACCCACCAGAGCAATTTCATCGGCACCCTCAACGTGTGCGAAGCCATGCGCGTGCATGGGTTGCGCCGGGTGCTGTTCGCCTCCAGTGCGGCGGTGTACGGCAACAATGGTGAAGGCGAGTCGATTGCCGAAGACACCCCCAAGGCGCCGCTGACCCCGTATGCAGTGGACAAGCTGGCCAGTGAGCAGTACCTGGACTTCTACCGTCGCCAGCATGGCCTGGAGCCGGTGGTGTTCCGCTTCTTCAATATCTTCGGGCCGCGCCAGGACCCATCATCGCCGTATTCCGGGGTGATCAGCATCTTCTCCGAGCGCGCTGTGAAGGGTTTGCCGATTACGGTGTTCGGTGACGGTGAGCAGACCCGGGACTTCCTGTACGTGGGCGATCTGGTGCAAGTGATGGTGCAGGCGCTGGAGCAGCCGCAGGTCGAGGAGGGGGCGGTGAATATCGGCCTCAACCAGGCAACGTCGCTCAACCAGTTGCTGGCAGCGCTTGAGAAGGTGGTGGGTAGCTTGCCGGCGGTCAGTTATGTGGCGGCACGTTCGGGTGACATTCGCCATTCGCGGGCGGATAACCAGCGCTTGTTGGCGCGGTTCGAGTTTCCGCAGGCGACGCCGATGGTCGAGGGGCTGGCGCGGCTTTTGGGCAAGGGCTGAAATTCTTGGGGGCGCTTTGCGCCCCTATCGCCGGCAAGCCAGCTCCCAAAAGGGCGAGTACGCGATCCTGTGGCAGTTGGCTTGCTGGCGATAGGCTGCGCAGCAACTTTCATCATCGATGCCGCACCACTTTTCGCAAGCAATCCCCTGCCGCCAGCACCCGCCCATCCCGGGCCCGCACCTGCAGTGTTTCCAGCGCCTGCCCCGTATCGCCATCCACCAACTCCGAACGCAGCTCGCCCGCCTCGAACAGAAACCGCTCCCCCCACTGCCTCAAGCCAACCACCACCGGGAACACCGATCGTCCTTTTTCGGTCAGCACATACTCCTTGTAGGCACTGCCATCCGAAGCCGGCTGCAGCGTCAGCAGCCCGCTTTCCACCAGCCACTTCAAACGTGAGGCGAGGATGTTCTTCGCCAGCCCCAGGTTTTTCTGAAACTCACTGAAGCGCCGCAGGCCATCGAAGGCGTCGCGCAGGATCATCAGCGCCCAACGGTCTCCCAGCACCTCCAGGGCACGGGCGACGGGGCATTGCGTATTGTTTTCATCGAGCATGGATGGGGCCTTTCGCGTTCATCTGGTTGCAGATTAAAACTACATTTGCTAAATAGCCAGCGTGTGGTTTCAATTCGAAACCAGATTGACGAGGCCGGCCCGATGAACCCTGCACTGACACGCTGGATAACCCTGCTGCTGGCCATCACCAGCGCCATGGCCGTGGCGACAGTGTATTTCGCCCAGCCCCTGCTGGAGTCGATGGCCGCTGACCTGGGCGTGGCGCAGCAGCGGATTGGTTGGGTAGTTGGCGCGACCCAGGCGGGCTATGTCCTGGGGTTGTTGCTGATCGTGCCGCTGGGGGACCTGATCGACCGTAAGCGGCTGTTACTCGGGCAGCTGCTGTTCTCGGCCCTGGCGCTGATTGGTGTAGGCATGGCGCCCAACTGGGCGCTAATGCTGTTGGCCCTTGTCATCACCGGGTTGATGGCGGTCATGGTGCAGGTGATGGTGGCGCATGCCGCGAGCCTTGCCGCCCCCGGCCAGCAAGGGCAGGCCGTGGGCACCGTCACCAGCGGCGTGGTGCTGGGCATTCTGCTGGCGCGGCTGGTCTCGGGCGGGCTTGCCGACCTGGCTGGCTGGCGTAGTGTGTACCTGGTTGCCGCGGGGCTGCTGATGCTGCTGGCCCTGGTGCTGTGGCGCAACCTGCCCACGGGGCAACCGGGGTCGCTGCGGTCTGGTTATCGGGCGCTGATCGTTGCTCAGTTCAGGCTGTACCGGCACGACCGGCTGCTGCGTCAGCGCGGGTTGTTCGGCGTGTTGATCTTCGCTGCGTTCAGCGTGCTCTGGAGTGCCATGGTCATGCCCCTGAGTGCCGAGCCACTGGCGCTGAGCCATACCGAGATCGGTCTGTTCGGCCTGGCGGGTGTTGCCGGCACGTTGGCGGCAGCGCGCGCCGGTCGCCTGGCCGACCAGGGGCTAGCGGAGCGCACCACCGGGGTAGCGCTGGTTCTGCTGGTGCTGTCCTGGCTGCCCACGGCCTTCGTCGGGCATTCACTGATGGCCTTCGGGGTGGGTGTGCTGATGTTGGACTTTGCCGTGCAGGCAGTGCATGTCACCAACCAGAGCCTGCTGCTGGCCGGGCGTGGCGCAATGGCCAGCCGGTTGATCGGCGCCTACATGTGCAGCTATTCGCTTGGCAGTGGAGTGGGGGCAGTGCTGGCGAGCTGGATGTATGCCCATTGGGGTTGGGCAGCGGTGTGTGGGCTTGGGATGGGCATCAGCGCGGTGGCGCTGGGGGATTGGCTATGGCTGCAGCGCGCAAGGGCGGCCGAAGCCGCCCTGCAGTGTTCAGGTCAGAACTTGTAGCCAAGGCCGACCATGTACACCCACGGGTCGACATCGACATCGACCTTGGTCTTGCTGTAGCCCAGTGCGCTCGGGCCGTTGACGCTGGCCTTGGTGTCGATGTCGACGTACCAGACCGATGCGTTGACCAGCAAGTTGTCGGTGATCATGTAGTCCATGCCCAGCTGGCCGGCGATGCCGACCGAGTCTTGCAGCTTCAGGTTGCTGAAGCCCTGCTGTTTGCGTGCACTACTGAGGTCTTCATCGAAGAACAGGGTGTAGTTGATGCCGACGCCGGCATACGGCTGGAACTTGGAAGTCGGTTCCATCGGGTAGTACTGCAACGACAGGGTCGGTGGCAATTGCTTGATGTCGGCCAGCTTGCCGTCCAGGCCGCCGCCCAGACCTTTGACGCCGACGGTGTGCTTGAACGGGGTGGCTGCCAGCAGCTCCAGGCCGATATGGTCGGTGAGCATATAGGCGAAGGTCAGGCCCAGTTGGGTGTCGCTGTCCAGAGTCGCCTTGGTGCCCGAGACTTTGTTGCCGTCGAATTTCAGGTCGCCGCTGCTTTCGTTGGGAGCGGTGGTAATGGCACCTGCGCGGACGATGATATCGCCTGCCTGGTGGGCGTGGGCGACAGGGGCAGCGAGCGCCAGGGCCGCGAGGGCGGCGCTGAGCAAGGACTTGTTCATGGAAGCTCCCAGAGGACGTGAGTAATCGAGTAGTCCAATGGTACGGATGCCGTTAAACAGAAAGTTTGACCCAGCTCAAAGAAGCGTCGTCACGAATTCGAAACAGTTCTCATCTCAGCTCATAAGCGTAGATTTTCTCGGCTTCCATCTGGTAACCGGCATCGGCCAGTTCGCTGCTGGAGGCTCTAACCTGCAGCTTTCCCTCTATCCAGTAAGGTTGGTAGAGGTCTTCTACGCGCACGCCCATTTCACTGAAAATGTGCACGATCTGGTTCGAGGGTGGTGGTGGCACGTGGATGCACGCGCCGTAATAGGGGACCAGCAGAAACTCCGTGGTGCGCCCTTCTTCGCTCACTTCCAGCGGCACGATGTAGCCGGGCAGCTTGATCTGCTGGCCGTCGAGGCTTTTTACCACCGGGGCGTCGGGTGCCTGCTGGCGCGCCGGAGGTGCGGACTCGGCGGACAGGGCGTTGCTGAGCTGCGACATGTCGTGCAGCGGCGCAAGTTGGGGCGGGATGACCGGGGCGCCTTCGGGGATGAGAGCGGGCCAGTCCAGTTCGCGTGGTTCCGAGGCCCAGGTGGGCGATGCCAGCGAAAGCAGCATGACCAGGAGTAGCCGTATTGCCTGTACTGACCTCTTCGCGGGTGAACCCGCTCCCACAGAACCCGCACCCACAGGTCCTGCGCAGGCTTTGAAGCTTGTGGTAGAACTTGTGGGAGCGGGTTCACCCGCGAAGAAGGCCGTGAGGTACTGGATCATTGCACGCACTCAGAGGTGAATGGACAGGCCATCGGCCAACGACTGGCGATAGGCCCGCCACGCCGGCACGCTGCCCATCAGCAGCGCAGCTCCCTGGATGATAGCCAGCAACGTCCATTCATGAACACTCGGCATGGCCAGCGGCAAGTACAAACCATAGTTGGCTTGCACATACCCCTGTGCCAGGGCGATTCCCGCATACAGCAAGCCAAGCCCGGCTGCGATCCCGACCGCCGCCAGCGACAGTGCCTCCAGCACCAGCAGCCCTGCGATATGCCACGGCCTGGCGCCAACCGAGCGCAATATCGCCATCTCCCTGCGGCGTTCATTGAGGCTGGTGAGAATCGCCGTAAGCATGCCGATCAGGCCGGTCAGCACCACGAACAGCGACACCACGAACAACGCCTGCTCCGCAGTGCCCATCAGGCTCCACAGTTCCTGCAGGGCTACCCCGGGCAGGATCGCCAGCAATGGCTCGCTGCGGTATTCATTGATCTCCCGCTGAAGGCTGAATGTCGCGATCTTGCTGTTCAGGCCGAGCATGAACGCAGTGATGGCGGCAGGCTGCAGATCCATGGTCCGTGCCTGCTCGGCGCTGATGCGCCCGGCGCCACGGGCCGGTACACCGTTGTGCCAGTCGATGTGGATGGCTTCCATGCCGCTCAGGCTGATATGCAGTGTGCGGTCGACCGGTGTGCCGGTGCGCTTGAGCACACCGACCACGGTAAATGGCTTGTCGTCATGCTTGACCAGGCTGATCGCGGCGACTCCATGTGCCAGCACCAGCTTGTCGCCTAGCTTGTAGTGCAACGCCTCGGCCACTTCGGCACCCAGCACCACCTCGAACGGATCATCGGCAAACGCGCGGCCCTGGTTCAATTCCAGGTGCTGGCGGCGGCCGTACTGGTAATGGTTGAAGTAGTCGCCTGTAGTACCCATCACCCGATAACCGCGGTGCGAGTCGCCCAGCGAGATGGGAATGGCCCATTTCACCCGCGGGTCCTTCGCGTAATGCTCATAGCTGTCCCAACGGATGTTGTTGGTGGCGTTGCCGATGCGGAACACCGAGTACAGCAGCAGGTTTACCGAGCCGGAGCGGGCGCCGACGATCAGGTCGGTACCGCTGATGGTGCTGGCGAAGCTGGCTCGGGCCTCGGTACGGACCCGTTCAACGGCCAGCAGCAGGCACACCGACAGGGCAATGGCAAAGGCGGTGAGGAATGCGGTGAAGCGGCGGTTGGCCAGGCTGGCCAGGGCAAGGCGGAGCAGGTACATCAGGCCTCCCGGGGCTTGGCGGCACGGTTGAGTTCGGCCAGCGACAGATGGCGGTCGAACAGCGGTGCCAGGCTCTGGTCGTGGCTGACGAACAGCAGGCTGGCACCGGCGGCGCGGCATTCACCGAACAGCAGGTGGATGAACGCTTCGCGGGTGTCGGCATCCAGCGCCGAGGTCGGTTCGTCGGCGATCACCAGTTCGGGTTGGCCGATCAGTGCGCGGGCGGCGGCAACCCGTTGTTGCTGGCCGATCGACAGGCTGTCGGCGCGGCGGGCGAGCAGGGCGGGGTCGTCCAGGCCCAGGTGGGCCAGCAGCGTGATGGCTGCCTGGTCGACACTGCCATGGCGCTGCTCGGCGCAGGCCTTGCGGCTGCGCGAGAAGCGGCAAGGCAGCTCGACGTTTTCGCGCACCGAGAGGAACGGTAGCAGGTTGAATTGCTGGAAGATGTAACCGGTGTGGTCGACCCGGAAGCGGTCTCGGGCGCCTTGGCCCAGGCGGCCGAGGTCCTGGCCCAGCAACTGGATGCGGCCCTGGCCCGGCACGTTCACCCCGCCCAGCAGGCCCAGCAATGTGGTCTTGCCACTGCCGCTGGGGCCCTTGAGAAACAGGGCTTCGCCAGCCTCCAGGCGGAATGCCGGAATATCCAGCAGCGCCGGCTGGCCAGGCCAGGCAAACACCAAATCATGCAGTTCGATCAACGGCTGGCGCATTCAGAACGCGACCGCGGCCTTGGCCGGCGTGGTTTCCACGCCTTTCTGGCCATTGGGGCCAATCAGTTGAACGTTGATCTTCTGGGTGGCCGGGAAGGCCTTGAACAGCGGAGCGAGGTCCACCTGTGTCAATTTGTCGGGGTTGGCGCAGGTCAGCTGGTAATGGGCGCCGATGTCGCTGTGCTGGTGCTGGTGCTGGTGCTTGTGCTCGTGCTCGTCACCATCGTCGGCTTTCGGGGCATCACCGAACAGCGGGCTTTCCAGTTCCTGCTGGTCTTCCTTGCAGCCAGCGGCAGCAGGCAGGCCGAACAGCTTCAACGGTTGCTCCAGTTGCTGGCGCACCGCCGCGACCTTGGCCTTGTCGGCGTCGCTGTTGGCGGCGTGTTCGAAGCCGACCAGGTTCATTGCCGGGCTGTCCAGCTCCAGCTCAAGCGTGTTGCCATCGAGCACGGCGTTGAGCCTGGCCACGCCATGCTCGTGGGCGCCGAGGGTGCCATGGGCGTGGTCGTGATCATGGTCATCATCGTGGGCATGGGCCACGGCCAGGGGCAGTAGGGCGAAGGGCAGGGCGAGCAACAGGCGACGCATGGACGACTCCGGAGCGGGCGGGAAGATTGGGTTATGTTATAACAACTTTTCCGCATGCTGCCAGCCTGCGTGGCGCAGGTTTCATGTTGGGGTAGGATGGTGGCATTGACTTGGGTTCAGAGAATGCAGCATGAGAATTCGTGGACAGATTGGTGACTGGCCTGTGGATCTGACCATCGAGCTGGCGCCGGAAGAGTGGGCGCAATTGGGGCGGCAGATTGAATTGCCTGCGGTGGCGCAGAATGCAGCAACGGAAACCGTTGCGACAACTCGTCAGGATGACGGGCAATGGATTGCGGCACGTGAGGTGTTGCGTCTGGCAGGGCAGATGAGTGGGCCGGAGTTGCTGGATCGGCTGGAAGGGCTGGCGGGGAGTACGGCGGCGGGCAAGCGGCTGCTGGTGCGCTTGCGGCATTGCAGCGAGGTGAAAGTGGAAAGTGGCGTGGACGCGCCGGTGTATCACTGGGTTGGGTGAAGGCCCTCAGGATTTTGGGGCTGTTTTGCAGCTCGTTCGCAGCACAAGGCTGCTCCTACAGGGACCGCGCAACACGTGGCGGCCACGTGATCTCTGTGGGAGCAGCCTTGTGCTGTGAATGGGCCGCAAAGCGGCCCCGGCATTCTCAGAACATCGCCGCCGACAACTTGCGACGATACACGCCGACCAGCGGGTGATCACCGCCCAGCAGCTCGAACACTTGCAGCAACGCTTTCTGCGGCAGCCCGTTCTCATAGCCACGGTTACGCTGGAACAGCTTCAGCAACCCTTCCAGCGCCGCTTCATACTGCTGGCGCGCCAGCTGCTGGATGCTCAGCTGATAGGCCGCCTCGTCATCCTGCGGGTTCTGCGCCAGGCGGCTTTTCAGGTCGGCCACTTCCGGCAGGCTGGCGGCCTGGCGCAGGAAGGTCAGCTGGGCCCTGGCGCCGGCCAGCGCAGCCTTGTGCTCGTCAGTCTTGACCGCATCAAGCACCACCTGGGCTTCACCCAGCTCCCCGCGCTCGGCCAGGCAACGGGCATACAGGATCAGCGCCTCGGCATTGCTGTTATCCTCACCCAGCAGTGCTTGCAACAGTGCTTCGGCCTCGGCAAAACGGCTTTCGGCAAACAGCCCCTTGGCCTGCTCCAGCGGCGATGCGCTGGGTGCAGCGGGCAGTTGCACGTGTGGCTCGAGCATGGCACGGATCGCCGATTCCGGCTGTGCACCGGCAAAACCGTCCACCGGCTGGCCGTCCTTGAACAGCACCACGGTCGGCAGGCTGCGGATGCCGAACTGGGCAACCACCTGTTGCTCCACGTCACAGTTGATCTTGGCCAGCAGCAGCTCGCCCTGGTAACCCTCGGCGATCTTCGCCAGCAGCGGCATCAGTGCCTTGCACGGCGCGCACCACTCGGCCCAGAAGTCCACCAGCACCGGTTTGTGGAATGAGTTCTCGATAACCAACTGCTGGAAGGTGGCATCGGTAGCGTCGAAAATGTAAGGCGTGTCTTGGGTCATCGCGACTCTCGCAAACTCGTGAATGACACCACTATAAGGTGTCGCGGCTGGCATGGTACAGGCTGACCCGGCGGAATTCGTGCGGCTCGGCCAGGTCCGGCAGGGTTAGCGCTTCCAGCACGCCCAACTGCTGGTACAGCGGGTGGCTGAAGTCGCGTACTCGCGAGTCGGCCACCAGCGCCTGGCGCCCGCGGCCGAGGAAGGCATCCAGCAGCGGCAGGTTGGCGCGGTCGTACAGCACGTCGGCAACCAGGATAAGGTCGAAGCGATCGTCCTCGGCGAAGAAATCGCTGCTGTAACCCAGTTCAACCCCATTCAGCGCGGCATTCGCGCGGCAGGCATCAAGTGCCAGCGGGTCGAGGTCGCAGGCCACCACTTCCAGCGCACCGGCGCGGGCGGCGGCAATGCCGGCGATACCGGAGCCGGCGCCAAAGTCCAGCACGCGCTTGCCGGCTACCCATTCCGGGTGCTCGGCCAGGTAACGGGCCATGGCCAGTCCGCTGGCCCAACAGAAGCTCCAGTAGGGAGGCTCTTCAAGAATGCGCCGGGTCTCTTCGCTGCTGAAGGCGCGGTCCATGTTCTGGTCGTCGATCAGCCACAGCTTGAGGTCGCAGCCGGGCAGCTCGCTGATGACAAGACGCGCTTCGCCGATCAGGCCGCTGAGTGCTTGTTGCAGGGAGACTGGCGCCACTTATGGCGCCTTCTCGAAACGCAGCGGGCCGGTGGCCTGGGTCTGGGCCTGGGTAATGCGCACCGGCGGCAGGTGCATGATCAGCTGGCCAGAGCGGCTGGCGCGACCGCGCAGCTCGACCCGAGCTCCGGCGGGGAAAGCCTCTGGGTTGAAGCGCAATTGGTAGGGCAGGGCCTGGCCGGTGCCGGTCAGGTTGCTGCTGGCCAGCAGGCGTTGTGGGCGGTCGCGTTCGTCGATGACCAGCAAGGCCAGCTCCACATCGGCTCCAGCGGGGATTTCCAGCAAGGTGCCGCTCAGCTCGCGCTGGTAGGCCGGCAGCGGGCCAAGTACTGCGGCCGGCTTGGCCGCGCGGGCTGGCTTGGGCGCCGGAGGGGTGTCGGGCTTCGGCCTGTCGCTGCCGCAGGCGGCGAGCAGGGCGGCGCAGCACAGCACGACGAGCGCTCGGTAATGCATGGGGTAGTCCTTCACGGGCAGATTTGCCATGGATGTTAACCCCTTTGGCTTGTCTTGCCAGTGGGATGCGCTACCATGGCCCTCCCTTTTTTTGTTGCCTGCCACCATGCACTGTCCCTTTTGCGGTGCCAACGACACCAAGGTCATCGACTCTCGCCTCGTCGCCGAGGGCGAGCAGGTGCGCCGTCGCCGCGAATGCGTCGCCTGCGGCGAGCGCTTCACCACCTTCGAAACCGCCGAGCTGGTGCTGCCCCGGCTGATCAAGCAGGATGGCACGCGCCAACCCTTCGACGAAGAAAAACTTCGCGCCGGCATGCAGCGGGCACTGGAAAAGCGCCCGGTCAGCGTCGAGCGCCTGGAAGCTGCGTTGGCGCATATCAAGAGCCGCCTGCGGGCCACCGGCGAGCGTGAAGTCAAATCACTGGTGGTGGGTGAAATGGTCATGGCCGAACTGCGCAAGCTCGACGAAGTGGCCTATATCCGCTTTGCCTCGGTTTACCGCCGCTTCCAGGACCTCGACGAGTTCCGCGAAGAAATCGACCGCCTGGCTCGAGAGCCGGCTAAAGAGTGACCATGCCCAGCCAAGCTGCCACCCTCGACGCCCACTACATGGCCCGCGCGCTGGAGCTGGCGCGCAAGGGCCTGTATACCACCCACCCGAACCCGCGCGTAGGCTGCGTGATCGTGCGCGATGGCGAGGTGGTCGGCGAAGGCTGGCATGTGCGCGCCGGCGAGCCGCATGCCGAAGTGCATGCCCTGCGCCAGGCCGGTGAGCGTGCCCGTGGCGCCTGTGCCTATGTCACCCTCGAGCCGTGCAGCCACCATGGCCGCACGCCGCCGTGCGCCGAAGCACTGGTCAAGGCCGGCGTGGCACGGGTGGTGGCCGCCATGCAGGACCCCAACCCGCAAGTGGCGGGGCAGGGCCTGCGGCGCCTGGCTGAGGCTGGTATCGAAGTGGCCAGCGGCGTACTCGAGGCCGAGGCCCGTGCACTCAATCCCGGTTTCCTCAAACGCATGGAGCATGGCCTGCCATTCGTTCGCGCCAAGCTGGCCATGAGCCTGGATGGCCGCACCGCCATGGCCAGTGGCGAAAGCCAGTGGATCACCGGGCCGGCCGCCCGCTCGGCGGTGCAGCGTCTGCGCGCCCGTTCCAGCGTGGTGCTGACCAGCGCCGCCAGCGTGTTGGCTGATAACGCGCGGATGACCGTGCGCGGCGCAGAGCTGGGCCTGGATGCCGAAACCACCGCCCTGGCACTCAGCCGCACGCCGCTGCGCGTGCTGGTCGATGGCCGCCTGCGCCTGCCGCTGGATGCGCCGTTCTTCCAGGCTGGCCCGGCACTGGTGGTGACCGCTGTCGCAGATGACCCGCGCTATGCCGCTGCCGGCCACGAACTGCTCAGCCTGCCGGGTGACAATGGCCAGGTAGACCTGCCGTCGTTGCTGCAGGCCCTGGCAGCCCGCAGCGTCAACGAAATCCTGCTGGAAGCCGGTGCCGGCCTGGTCGGCGCCTTCGCCCGGCAAGGCCTGATCGACGAGTACCAGCTGTTCGTCGCCGGCACTTTTCTCGGTTCCCAGGCCCGCCCGCTGCTGGACTGGCCACTGGAGAGGATGAGCGAAGCGCCGCGGCTGAAAATTACCGAAATGCGCGCAGTGGGCGATGACTGGCGGGTCACGGCCATCCCCCTGCCGGTACCCGGCGTATAATGCCCGGCTTGCCCCGCGCAAACCGTTTTTGAGGAAGACCCCATGTTCACCGGCATCATCGAATCCATCGGCACCATCCGCAGCCTGACCCCCAAGGGTGGCGACGTGCGCGTCTACGTCGAAACCGGCAAGCTCGACCTGGGTGACGTCAAGCTCGGCGACAGCATCGCCGTCAACGGCGTGTGCCTGACCGCCGTCGAACTGCCGGGCGACGGCTTCTGGGCCGACGTCAGTGTCGAAACCCTCAAGCGCACCGCCTTCATCGACCTCAAGAGCGGTAGCAAGGTCAATCTGGAAAAAGCCCTGACCCCCACCACCCAGCTGGGCGGGCACCTGGTCAGCGGCCACGTCGACGGGGTCGGCGAAATCATCTCGCGCAGCGATAACGCCCGCGCCATCCAGTTCCGCGTGCGTGCACCGAAGGAACTGGCCAAGTACATCGCCCACAAGGGTTCGATCACCGTCGATGGCACCAGCCTGACGGTCAACGAGGTCAATGGCGCCGAGTTCGAGCTGACCATTGTCCCGCACACCCTGTCCGAAACCATCATGGCCGACTACCGTGCAGGGCGTCGGGTAAACCTTGAGGTCGACCTGCTGGCCCGTTACCTGGAGCGTCTGCTGCTGGGTGACAAGGCCGCCGAACCGAGCAAGGGCAGTGGCATTACCGAAAGCTTCCTGGCCGCCAACGGCTTCTTGAAATCCTGATTGAGAAGGGGGTGCCGCGTGGCGCTCAACAGCATCGAAGAACTGGTCGAAGACATCCGCCAGGGCAAAATGGTCATCCTCATGGATGACGAAGACCGCGAAAACGAAGGCGACATCATCATGGCAGCCGAGTGCTGCCTGCCCGAGCACATCAACTTCATGGCCAAGCACGCCCGTGGCCTGATCTGCATGCCGATGACCCGGGAGCGTTGCGAAACGCTGAAGCTGCCGCTGATGGCGCCGCGCAACGGCTCGGGCTTCGGCACCAAGTTCACCGTGTCGATCGAAGCCGCCGAAGGTGTCACCACCGGCATCTCTGCCGCTGACCGCGCACGCACCGTGCAGGCGGCCGCTGCCAAGGACGCCAAGGCCGAAGACATTGTCAGCCCTGGCCACATCTTCCCGCTGATGGCCCAGCCAGGCGGTACCCTGGCCCGTGCCGGCCACACCGAGGCCGCGTGCGACCTGGCGCGCATGGCCGGTTTCGAGCCGAGCGGCGTGATCTGCGAAGTGATGAACGACGACGGCACCATGTCGCGCCGCGCCGAGCTGGAAGTGTTCGCCGCCGAGCACGGCCTGAAGATCGGCACCATCGCCGACCTGATCCACTACCGCATGATCCACGAGCGCACCGTGCAGCGCGTCTCCGAGCAACCGGTGGAGAGCGAGCTGGGCGAGTTCAACCTGGTCACCTACCGCGACGCGGTGGAAGGCGACGTGCACATGGCCCTGACCCTGGGCAAGATCTGCGCCGAAGAGCCGACCCTGGTGCGCGTGCACAACATGGACCCACTGCGCGACCTGCTGCTGGTCAAGCAACCGGGCCGCTGGAGCCTGCGCGCCGCCATGGCCGCCGTGGCCGAGGCCGGCAGCGGCGTGGTATTGCTGCTGGGCCACCCGCTGGACGGCGACGTGCTGCTTGCGCACATCCGCGAGAGCGCCGGCGATGCACCTGCCAAGGCACCGACCACCTACAGCACCGTGGGTGCCGGTTCGCAGATACTGCGAGACCTTGGTGTGCGCAAGATGCGTCTGATGAGTTCGCCGATGAAGTTCAACGCGATATCCGGATTCGATCTGGAAGTTGTAGAATACGTGCCCTCCGAGTGACTTGAGGCGGCAGTGACGCCCTCCAGCTCGAGTCCATACCCCTGTCGAGGCCGCCAGCATGCGGCCTCGCTCTTGAAGATGAGAATATCGGAATGACCCTGAAGACCATCGAAGGTACCTTCATCGCCCCCAAAGGTCGCTATGCTTTGGTGGTTGGCCGCTTCAACAGCTTCGTCGTCGAAAGCCTGGTAAGCGGTGCCGTTGATGCCCTGGTACGCCACGGTGTCAGCGAAAGCGACATCACCATCATCCGTGCCCCGGGTGCGTTCGAAATCCCGCTGGTGGCACAGAAGGTCGCCCAGCAAGGCGCCTACGACGCGATCATCGCCCTGGGCGCCGTGATCCGTGGTGGTACCCCGCACTTCGAATACGTGGCGGGCGAATGCACCAAGGGCCTGGCCCAGGTGTCCATGGAGTTCGGTGTTCCGGTGGCCTTCGGCGTACTGACCGTCGACTCCATCGAACAGGCCATCGAGCGTTCCGGCACCAAGGCCGGCAACAAAGGTGCTGAAGCTGCCCTGTCCGCTCTGGAAATGGTCAGCCTGCTGGCGCAGTTGGAGGCCAAGTGATTAGCGACGAAAGCGATCGTTTCAACCCGCGCGATCCAAAACCTGCGGATGCCGGCAAGCCATCGAAGAGCGCCAAGCGCCGCGAAGCCCGCAAGCTCGCGACCCAGGCACTGTACCAGTGGCACATGGCGCAGCATTCGCTGAACGAGATCGAAGCGCAGTTCCGGGTCGATAACGATTTCACCGATGTCGACGGTGCCTATTTCCGCGAGATCCTGCATGGGGTCCCGGCAATCAAGGGCGAAATCGACAAAGCGTTGGTGCCGTGCATGACCATCGCACTGGAAGAGCTCGACCCGGTCGAGCTGGCCGTGCTGCGCCTGTCCACCTGGGAACTGATCAAGCGCGTTGACGTGCCGTACCGCGTAGTGATCAACGAAGGCGTGGAACTGGCCAAGGTCTTCGGCGCCACCGACGGCCACAAGTTCGTCAACGGCGTGCTGGACAAGCTCGCCCCGGCCCTGCGCGAAGCAGAAGTCAAGGCGAACAAGCGCTGATCCTGGCGCTTGCGAACCATGGGTGAGTTCGAGCTGATCAGCCACTACTTCGCCGCCGCGCCCTGTGCGCAAGGCGGTGAAGGCGTGGCCCTGGGCATCGGCGACGACTGCGCCCTGCTGAGCTTACCCGCTGGTGAGCAACTGGCGGTGTCTACCGACACCCTGGTCGCCGGGGTGCATTTCCCGGCGGTGTGCGACCCCTGGTTGCTTGGCCAGCGCTCGTTGGCCGTGGCGGCCAGCGACCTGGCGGCCATGGGCGCCACCCCCATCGGTTTCACCCTTGCCCTGACCTTGCCCGAGGTCAGCACTGACTGGCTGCAAGCCTATGCCAGCGGCCTCGACCGCATGGCCGGTCACTGTCAGCTGAGCCTGATTGGTGGCGATACCACCCGTGGCCCTTTGAGCATCACCATGACCGTATTCGGCCGGGTTCCGGCGGGGCAGGCGTTACGCCGTGGCGGCGCTCGCCCGGGCGACTTGTTGTGTGTGGGCGGTGAGCTGGGCAATGCGGCGGGTGCCTTGCCGCTGGTGCTGGGCCAGCGCCAGGCTGATGCTGCGCTGGTGCAACCGTTGCTCGACCATTACTGGTCGCCGTCGCCGCAGTTCGCCCTGGGCCAGCTGCTGCGCGGGCGTGCCACTTCGGCGCTGGATGTTTCCGACGGCCTGCTGGCCGACTGCGGGCATATCGCCAAGGCCTCCCGTGTGGCGCTCGAGGTGAACCTGGAGCAGGTACCGGTGTCAGCCGCTCTGCAGGGGTTACTCGGTGCCGAGGCTGCCGTGCAGGCGGCGCTGACCGGTGGCGACGACTACGTGCTGGCGTTCACCTTGCCGCCATCCGAGCTTTCATCCCTGCAGGCACAAGGCCTGGCGGCGTTCCATGTCATCGGGCGGGTGCTCGAAGGGCAGGGTGTCAGCCTGCGCGACCGGCAGGGCCAGGACATCACCCCGCGGCAACGCGGTTATCAACATTTTAGGGAGACACCGTGACCGATCACCCCAACCAGGTGCCTGCGGAGTTCGTTCCGCCTTCGGTCTGGCGCAACCCGTGGCACTTCATCGCCTTTGGTTTCGGTTCCGGCACCTTGCCCAAGGCACCGGGCACCTGGGGCTCGCTGGTGGCCATTCCGTTCATCCCGCTGTGGCAGATGCTTCCCGACTGGGGCTATTGGCTGTTGCTGGGCGTGAGCATGCTGTTCGGCTTCTGGCTTTGCGGCAAGGTCGCCAATGACTTGCGCGTGCACGACCATGAAGGCATTGTCTGGGACGAGATCGTCGGCATGTGGATAACCCTCTGGCTGGTGCCGGAAGGCTGGCAGTGGCTGCTGGCGGGGTTCCTGATGTTCCGCTTCTTCGACATCCTCAAGCCGTGGCCGATCCGCTGGGTCGACCGCCATGTGCATGGGGGCGTCGGGATCATGCTCGACGATATCCTGGCTGGGGTGTTTGCCTGGCTGGGGATGCAGGTTCTGGTTTGGGCGGTTGCCTGATACAGGGAGCGTGTGAATGGCCATGAGGACGGTGCTGCTGGCAATGCTGCTGAGCCTTGCCCCGTGGGCGGCTGCTGCCGAGGGTGTGCCGAAACAGATCCACCTGGTCAGCGAAGAGTGGCTTGACTACACCAACGCCGACGGTACCGGGGTGGCCTGGGATGTGCTGCGCAAGGTGTTCGAGCCGGCCGGGGTCAAGGTGGTGACCCAGAGCGCGCCTTACAGCCGTGCGATCGGGCTGGTGAAGCGTGGCGAGGCTGACGCCTGGGTAGGCTCGTACAAGGACGAGAACGACGACAACCTGTACCCGCGCTGGCACTTCGACATGGACCACATCTACGCGCTGGGGCTGGTCAGCAAGCCTGTGCCTACCCAGCAGACCATAGGCCAGTACCGCCTGGCCTGGGTGCGTGGCTACGACTTCGGCAGCTACCTGCCCGATGTGCATGACTTTCGCGAGGTCCAGCGCCGCGAAGGCATACTGCCGATGCTCGAGCATGATCGTGTGGACTTCTACATCGATGCGCAGACCGAGGTCGACTACGTGCTCGGCCAGACCTCCCAGCCCGAGCGTTTCCGCCGTACCCATGTGGCCGAACTACCGCTGTACCTGGCCTTTGCCCGCAATGACCAGGCCAAGGCCCTGCGCGACCTGTTCGACAAGCGCATGGCCGAGCTGGTGCGCAGTGGCGAGCTGAAGCCGATTTTCCAGCGCTGGCAGCAGCCGTATCCGTTCAGTCCGAATAGCAAACCACATTGAAAACGGGGCGCCTTGCGCCCCCAATCGCCGGCAAGCCGGCTCCCACAGGTTCAGCGCAGGTTCAGAGGCCTGTGCAATAACTGTGGGGGCCGGCTTGCCGGCGATGGGGTCGGGCCTGGTTAACCTAAGCATCGAACTTTTCGATCTTAACCCACCGTATTCAGCCAGCCCACATTGCCCAGCCTGCTGATACAATCGGCCCACGAGAAATTTCCTACTTATGCCAGGAGCACAACGTGCCCGTCGTCTTTGTTGCCGCCTCTAAACTCCCGACTCCCTTCGCGACCTTCACCATGCATGGCTTCCTCGACGAAGCCACGGGCCGTGAGCACGTGGTGCTCAGCCTGGGTGACATCGCGGACGGCCAGCCGGTGCTGGGGCGCCTGCATTCCGAGTGCCTGACCGGCGATGCCCTGTTCAGCCAGCGCTGCGACTGCGGCTCGCAGCTGGAAGCCGCGCTGCAGGCCATCGCCCGTGAAGGCCGTGGCGTGCTGCTGTACCTGCGCCAGGAAGGCCGTGGCATCGGGCTGCTCAACAAGATTCGCGCCTACGAGCTGCAGGATGGTGGCGCCGATACCGTCGAGGCCAACGAGCGCCTTGGCTTTGCCGCCGACCAGCGCGACTACGCCATCTGCCTGCCGATGCTGGAGCACCTGGGCGTGAAGTCGCTGCGGCTGATGACCAACAACCCGCGCAAGGTCAAAGCCCTGACCGACATGAACATCCTCGTCGCCGAGCGCGTACCGCTGCACACCGGGCACAACCCGCACAACCGCTACTACCTGGCGACGAAGGCCGGCAAGCTGGGCCACATGCTGGGTAACGAGCACCAGGGCGAGGTGCCTCAGGCGTGACCCGCGCCGAGGTCAAGCGGCGCCTGGCGCTGGCCTGGTGGCAGTACCTGGCGGTGGGCCTGGTGCCGCTGCCAGTGATGGCCTGGGCCTTCGGTGGCGGTGATGCGCTGGCCTCGGTGTTGGCCATGCCACTGTTCATTGCCGGCGCGGCGACCATGTTCCTCAGCCTGCCGCGCTTCGGTGCCTACAAACGCGCGCTCATCGCCACGTCCAAGGTGCTCGGCACAGGCGAAGAGCCCGCGGCCTGGATCGAGCTGGCGCGGGTGCGGCGCCTGGCCATGCTGTTTGCCTGTTTCCCGGCCTGGGTTGCCGCCTTGTCGGTGCTGGTCGGCCTCGAGGCGGTGCCACAGATCTTGCTGGCGTTGTCCACCGCAGTGGTGCTGTACCTTTATCGCATTCCACGCCAGCTCGGCTGATGCGCCTGCTGCCCGGCCTGCTGGCGCTGTTCGCCTGTTCTGCACTGGCCGCCGAACCCCTGCGAGTGGTCAGCCTGGCGCCGTCGATGAGCGAAATCATGCTCGAACTGCAGGCCGATGACCTGCTGGTAGGTGTGCTCGACGGTGGCGAACGGCCGGCGGCGCTGCGCGAGCTGCCCTCGGTGGGGCGCCAGGGGCAGCTGGACCTCGAACGCCTGCTCAGCCTGCGCCCCGACCTGTTGCTGCTGTGGCCGGGCAGCGTACCGCCGGCCCAACGTGACCAGCTCAAGCGCCTGGGTATCGCCACCTTCAGCGCAGAACCCCATGATATCGACCAGATGATCGAACAGATCGAAGCCATCGCCGACCGTATCGGCCGTGCCGAACAGGGCCATCGATATGCCCAGGCCTTGCGTGACCGGCTGCGGCAGCTGCGCCAGCAGTATCGACGGGACGAGCCCTTGCGGGTGTTCTACCAGGTCTGGGATCGACCTCTGTATACACTCGGTGGCCGGCAGGTGGTCAGCGATGCCCTGGCCGTTTGCGGCGCGCATAATATTTTCGCCGATCTCACCCTGCCGGCGCCGCAGGTAAATGTGGAATCTGTGCTGCTGCGCAACCCGCAGGTCATTCTGGCGGGTGATGAGGCGCAGCTGGAGAGTTGGAAGGCCTGGCCGCAACTGCGTGCGGTTGCCGATGACCGTTTACTGGTGGTGCCAGACAAAGGCCTGGAGCGGCCTAGTGGTCAGATGATCGAAGCTACGGCGCGCTTGTGTGCGCTGCTCGAGGCTAACGCGCCAGCGTCCAGGTGAGCTTTTGCGAGGGCTGCGCCCTCGATCGCGACGCAAGGCCGCTCCCACAGGGACTGCGCAAGGCTTGGTGCTTGCACGACCTTTGTGGGAGCGGCCTTGTGTCGCGAAAGGGCCGCAAAGCGGCCCCAGGGACTACAACCCGAGCCTGGTCATCCGAGCCTTCACCGAAGCCTCGATCCCGGCCGCATCCAGCCCACACTCAGCCAGCATCTGCGCAGGCTTGGCGTGCTCGACATAGATGTCCGGCAACCCCAGGTGCAGCAGCGGTTTCACGATCGCCTGGCTAGCCAGGAACTCACCCACAGCCGCACCAGCACCGCCCATGATGGCGTTCTCTTCGATGGTCACCAGCAGCTCATGGCTTGCAGCCAGCTTCAGCACCAGCGCCTCGTCCAGCGGTTTGACGAAGCGCATGTCGACCACGGTAGCGTTGATTTGCTCAGCCACCTGCATGGCTTCGGCCAGTTGCACCCCAAACACCAGCAAGGCGGCTTTCTCGCCTTGGCGACGGACCACGCCCTTGCCGATTTCCAGCGGCTCCAGGTCACCACTGATCGGCGCGTTCGGGCCGGTGCCACGCGGGTAGCGCACAGCCGCCGGGCCGTTGTACAGGTGGCCGGTGCTGAGCATCTTGCGCAGCTCGTTCTCGTCGCTTGGGGTCATCACCAGCATGCCCGGGATGCAGCGCAGGTACGACAGGTCGTAGCTGCCCGCGTGGGTCGGGCCGTCTTCGCCGACCAGGCCAGCGCGGTCAATGGCGAACAGTACGTCGAGGTTCTGTACCGCCACGTCGTGGATCAGCTGGTCGTAGGCGCGTTGCAGGAAGGTGGAGTAGATCGCCACCACCGGCTTGCTGCCCTCGCAGGCCATGCCGGCCGCAAGGGTCACGGCATGCTGTTCGGCGATCGCCACGTCGAAGTAACGCTCCGGGTAGCGCTCGCTGAAGTCGACCAGGTCGGAGCCTTCCTTCATCGCCGGGGTAATGCCCACCAGGCGGTTGTCGGCGGCAGCCATGTCGCACAGCCACTGGCCGAACACCGCGGAGTATTTCGGGCCGCTGGCTTTCTTCGGTGCGGCGGGTTTGTCGGCCGGCTCCAGCTTGGTGATGGCGTGGTAGCCGATCGGGTCGATCTCGGCCGGGGCGAAGCCCTTGCCCTTCTTGGTCACCACGTGCAGGAACTGCGGGCCCTTGAGGTCACGCATGTTGCGCAGGGTGGCGATCATGGTCGGCAGGTCGTGGCCGTCGATCGGGCCGATGTAGTTCCAGCCCAGTTCTTCGAACAGCGTGCCCGGCACCAGCATGCCTTTGGCGTACTCCTCGGTGCGGCGGGCAATTTCCCAGGCTCCCGGCAGGCGCGACAGCACTTTCTTGCTGCCTTCGCGCATGCTCGCGTAGGTGCGGCTGGAGAGGATCTTGGCCAGGTAGTTGGACAGGCCGCCGACGTTGCGCGAAATCGACATGTCGTTGTCGTTGAGGATCACCAGCATGTCGGCGTTGACTTCCTGGGCGTGGTTCAACGCCTCGAAGGCCATGCCGGCGGTCAGCGCACCGTCACCGATCACCGCGATCGACTTGCGGTCGCTGTTCTGCAGGCGAGCGGCAATGGCCATGCCCAGTGCGGCGCTGATCGAGGTGCTGGAGTGGCCGACGCCGAAGGTGTCGTACTCGCTCTCGCTGCGGCGCGGGAAGGCGGCAATGCCGTCTTTCTGGCGCAGGCTGAGCATGCGGTCACGGCGCCCGGTGAGGATCTTGTGCGGGTAGGCCTGGTGGCCCACGTCCCACACCAGCCGGTCGTCGGGCGTGTCGAAGACGTAGTGCAGGGCGATGGTCAGCTCGATGACACCCAGGCCGGCACCAAAATGCCCACCGGTCTGACCCACGGTGTAGAGCAGTTCCTGGCGCAATTCGTCGGCCAGGGTCTCCAGGTCGGCTTCGGCCAGCCGGCGCAGGCCGGCAGGCGTGTCAGCGCGGTCGAGCAACGGCGTGACCGGGCGTTCGCGGGGGATCTCTTGAAACGTCGTGGGCATCAGGCGAGTCGTTATAGGTGTGTGAAGAGGCGGCAGTTTACCCCATTGTAGGAAATACTGCCCATTCAGACGGGTGTCGCATGGGGCAGCTTTGCAGCCCTTCGCGGGCACGCCCGCTCCCTCAGGTACAGGGCTCGAGAGCGGTGAGGACCCCGTGGGAGCGGGCGCGCCCGCGAAGGGCCGCACAGCGGCCCCAATCAAATCAGTTGCGGCGTTCGACGATGTAACGCGCCAGCGCCCGCAGCGGCTCGGCCTTTTCGGCAAAGCCTTCCAGTGCGACCAGCGCCTGGTCACGCAATTCGATCGCATAGGCCTTGGCCGCTTCCAGGCCCAGCAGCGCCGGGTAGGTCGGTTTGTCGCGGGCGATATCAGCCCCTTGGCGTTTGCCCAGTGTGGCGGTGTCGCTTTCCACATCCAGGATGTCGTCCTGCACCTGGAATGCCAGGCCGATGGCCTGTGCATAGCTCTGCAGGGCATCCAGTTGCGCCTGTTCGGCGCGGGCGCTGGCCAGGGCGCCGAGGCGCACGCTGGCTTCGATCAGCGCACCGGTCTTGTGCCGGTGCATGAATTCCAGCGCCTGCTGGTCCAGCTTCAGGCCAACCGAGCCCAGGTCGATGGCCTGGCCACCGACCATGCCTGCCGGGCCGGCCGCCTTGGCCAGGGCCTGGACCATGGCCAGGCGAATGCTGTCAGCCTGCGGGCTCAGGCGCGGGTCGAGCAGGGCACTGAAGGCCAGGCTCTGCAAACCGTCGCCGGCGAGGATCGCGCAGGCTTCATCGAAGGCTTTGTGGGTGGTCGGCTGGCCGCGGCGCAGGTCGTCGTCATCCATGGCCGGCAGGTCGTCATGCACCAGCGAGTAGGCGTGGATCAGTTCCACCGCACAGGCTGCGCCGTTGGCCTGTTCGGCCGGGGCGCCCAAGGCTTCGCAGGCCGCGTAGGCCAGCAGCGGACGAACACGTTTGCCACCGTTCATCACGCTGTAGCGCATGGCGGCGTAAAGGCGTTCGAGTTCCTTGGTCGGGGCGACGAACAACGGTTCGAGGGCGGCGTCGACCCGCGCCTGGCAGCTGGCCTGGTAGGTGCCGATCATGCCTCGGGCTCCGCGTCGAAGGGCTGGGCAGCCAGCTCGCCATCGCGTTCCAGCAGGATCTGCACCTTCTGTTCGGCCTGGGCCAGGGCGCCCTGGCAATCGCGGGTCAGGGCGATGCCTTGCTCGAAGGCGGCCAGCGACTCTTCCAGCGACAACTCGCCGTTCTCCAGGCGCTCGACCAGTGCTTGCAGGTCTGCGAGGGATTGCTCGAAATCGAGGGAGGCTTTTTTGCGGGCCATGGCGACTGTCTCGGTGGCATTCAGAACGGCGCGACACTAGCAGAGCGGGGCGGGGGGAGCAAACTTCAGGGGCAACGCTGTTGGTTTCAAGGGCCTTTTCGCGGGCTTGCCCGCTCCCACAGGCGCACCACAGGTCTTGAAGACTGTGATGTACCTGTGGGAGCGGGCAAGCCCGCGAATGGCCCCAAGGTGGCCTGTCAGGCTGGCTCTGCCTCCAGCTCCAGCATGGCCTCACGGTACCGCGCCAGTTCCTCGATGGTCAGCACCGGCAGATTGTACTGCCGCGCATACACCGCCACCTGCTCGCCACGGGCCATCGTGCCATCGGGGTTCATCAGTTCGCACAGCACTGCCGCCGGTCGCAACCCGGCCAGGCGTGCCAGGTCTACCGAGCCTTCGGTGTGGCCACGGCGGGTCAGCACCCCGCCATTGCGGGCACGCAGCGGGAACACATGCCCCGGGCTGACGATATGGCGCTGGTCGGCGGTGGAGCGCAGTGCCGCGCCAATTGTGGTGATGCGGTCCTGGGCGGACACCCCTGTGGTAATGCCTTCCGCCGCCTCGATGGTGACGGTGAAGCCGGTGCCGTGGCGGGCCTGGTTGTTCTGCACCATGGGTGCCAGTTGCAGTTCGTCGACGGTGGCCTCGTCCAGGCACAGGCAGACGATGCCGCTGCAATCGCGAATCATCATGGCCATGGTCTGCAGCGAGATGTTCTCGGCGGCGGCGATGATGTCCGCTTCGTCCTCGCGGTCGTCGTCGTCGAGCAGCAGCACCGGGCGACCGGCCTGGAAGGCGGCGATGGCGGCGCTGACATTGGGGAATTGCGGGTGGTGCCTGGTGAACATGAAACGCTCCTCGTGAATGATCGATGAACGTCTCGGGGCGAACAAAATGCGCGCGCAGGGGCGCCTGGATGGCCCCTGCCTGACGCCTTCTTTCATCCGGACTATGACCGTCGGCTCTGGAGTCTCACCAGATCTGCTGACCCCCGGCATGGCCGGGGCGCTCGCGGGCTCATCTTTCGATTTACCGCCGGTGGGGACTTTCACCCCGCCCTGAAGACCCGCCAAGCATACAGCACATTGCCACCTCGCTGGCAACCCACGGCCCTACGACCTTTGGCGGTATCATGCCGGTATGCATTCGAGGAACAGCCCCATGGACATTCTCCAGGTCGCCGGCGGCAAGCCGGTCAAGTTGTGGACCGACGGCGTCCCGGTCGAAGACGATGCCCGCAAGCAACTGCTCAACACGGCCAAGATGCCGTTCATCTTCAAGCATCTGGCAGTTATGCCGGACGTGCACTTGGGCAAGGGCTCTACCATCGGCAGCGTCATTCCCACGGTTGGCGCAATCATTCCCTCTGCGGTGGGTGTGGATATCGGCTGCGGCATGATCGCCGCGCGCACGTCGCTGCACGCCCGCGACCTGCCGGACAACCTGCATGGCCTGCGCAATGCCATCGAGCATGCCGTGCCGCATGGCAAGACCTTCGGCAAACGTGACCAGGGCGCCTGGGCCGATGTGCCAGCCAAGGCGGACAAGGCCTGGGGGCAGCTGGCCGGGCGCTTCAAGGCCATCACCGACAAGTACCCGCGGCTGGAGAAGACCAATAACCGTCATCACCTGGGGACGCTGGGCGGCGGCAACCATTTCATCGAGGTGTGCCTGGACGAGGCCGACCGCGTCTGGTTCATGCTGCACAGCGGCTCCCGGGGCGTGGGCAATGCCATTGGCAACCTGTTCATCGAACTGGCCCAGGCAGACATGCGCCAGCACCTGGCCAACCTGCCGGACAAGGACCTTGCGTATTTCGAGGAGGGCAGCCGCCATTTCGCCGACTACGTCGAAGCGGTGGAGTGGGCGCAGGACTACGCCAGGCAGAACCGCGAGCTGATGATGCTGGCAGTGGTCGGTGCGGCTCGCAAGGCGCTGGGCAAACCGTTTGAAGCCAGCCTGGAAGCGGTGAACTGCCACCACAACTATGTGCAGCGCGAGCAGCATTTTGGGCGAGAAGTGCTGGTGACGCGCAAAGGGGCGGTGTCGGCGCAGAAAGGGCAGTTGGGCATCATTCCCGGCTCGATGGGCGCCAAGAGCTTCATCGTGCGAGGGCTGGGCAACGAGGAATCGTTCTGTTCCTGCAGCCATGGTGCCGGCCGGGTGATGAGCCGGACCAAGGCCAAGAGCCGATTCACCGTGGAAGACCAGCGGCGGGCCACGGCTCATGTGGAATGCCGCAAAGACAAGGAGGTGATCGACGAGATCCCGATGGCCTACAAGGACATCGATGCGGTGATGCGCGCGCAGCAGGAGCTGGTGGAGGTGGTGCATACCTTGCGGCAGGTGGTGTGTGTGAAGGGCTGACGGGGAGACTGCCTGTATCGGCCTCTTCGCGGGTAAACCCGCTCCCCAGGGATCGAGTGAACCTGTGGGGCACAGGTTGCTACTGAAGGTGAAGCCTGTGGTGGCTCTGTGGGAGCGGGTTTACCCGCGAAGAGGCCAGTGCAGGTTATCGGGACATCCCTTCAATCACCCGCTTCAGCGAGGCCGGTAACATCGGCCCATGCCCCAGCCCGTCAATCCGCTCGAACCGTACCTGCAACCCCGGCACCTTGGCCAGGTCTGCCACCAGCTCCCGCGCCGGCCGTTCTTCATCCCCTTGCACCGGCATGCGCGGGTTAGCCGGCTCCTCACTCCCACGCATCAGCAACAACCGAGGCTGGCTGCTACCCAAGCGCTGGCCAAGCCCCTGCGCCTCACGCACGATCGCACCGTCATGCCACCACAGCGAAGGGCTGGCCGCCACATAGGCACTGAAAGCCCCAGGCCTTGTGAACAGCGCATGCAGCACGGCCAGCCCACCATAGGAATGCCCCCACAATGTCTGCCGCTGCAGGTCGATCGGTGCCACACCCGCCACCAGCGGCCGCATGCGCTCGCTCAGCAGATCGAGGAACTCGTCCACGCCACCGCTCGGTTGCCCGGTCAACGCGTCCAACTGCTCAGCCTGCCCAGGCAACGCCGGAGTGTAGTCATAGGTACGCCCGACCCGATCGATCCGCTGATCGGTCTGGTACCCCACGGCTACCAGCAATGGCGCCTGGCCGGCGGCAAGCTTGCTCAACAGCGGGCTGTCCAGCGCCCCCAGCGCGGCGTTGCCATCGAGCATCCACAGCACCGGGTAACCTGCTGCTGGCGCCGGGCGGTCTGGTTTGCCGACCCACAAGCGGTAATGACGCTGGCCATCGGCCGAGTCCAGGTCGAGCTGGCTGAAGCGGTACGCCAGGTCCTGGCGCTGCAGCAGCGAGGTATCCATCCTCTGTTGATGCTCGGGCTGCGCCAGGGCAGCAGGGGCCGCAAGGGCCAGCACCAAAGCCAGCGTCAGGGTCATCTTGCTCATCAGGTTTCTCATCAGGGCTTTGCAAGGAGCGCAAGGCAGGAATACCCAGATGATAATCAGTCTTGATTGAGCGTAAAGCGCATTAACTTTCTAAACAGTCCTGGGCCATCGGCAAAGTCATGTGCAGGCATAGGCCCGGGTGACCGTTGCTGGCCCACAAGCGGCCGCCTTGCAGTTCGATGGCGCGGCGGGCGATGGCCAGGCCCAGGCCGAAGCCCGCGCCGCTGTCGGCCAGCCGCTGGTAGGGTTTGAAGATGCGTTCGAGCTCGGCGTGCGGCACCCCGGGGCCTTGGTCACTCAGGCGCAGGTGCCAGCAGTCGCCCTCCAGCCAGCCATCCAGGCTGACCCGGCCCTCGGCCGGCGAGTGGCGGATGGCATTGCGCATCAGGTTTTCCAGGGCTTGGGCCAGGCTATCCAGGTGGGCTTGCACCACGCAGTCGGTGCCTAGCGAGCAGGGCAGGCGGGCGCGGTCCCAGCCGCTTTCGAAACAGATGTCCTGGCACAAGGCCTCCCACACCGAAACCATCAACACCGGTTCGGTCGGCAAGCTGGGCTGTTCGGTGTCCATCCAGGCCAGGTCCAGCGTGTCCTCCAGAAGCTTTTGCATGTCGGTGACCTCGCGGTCCAGGCGCTCGCGCAACTGGGCCGGCGGCAAGCTGCTGTCATGGGCGATGCGCAACCGCGCCAGCGGGGTGCGCAGTTCGTGAGACAGCGTGCGTAGCAGCAGGCGCTGCTGTTCCAGGCTCTGGCGCAGGCGCCCGGCCATGTGCTCGAAGGCCTGCGCCAGTTCACCAAGCTCATCGCGCCGCTCCTGCAGGGGAAGGGCCGGGCTGTCGAGGTCGTCGGCACGCAGGGCGTCGGCGCGGTCGCGCAGGCGGTTCAGTGGCACCACAAGGTGGCGGTACAGTGCCAGAACCAGCAGCAGGGCGAGCAGTGTGGGGGCAACGCCATGGGTGATCACATGGGTCCATGGGGTCAGGCCGGTAGGCAACAGGTGCTCGGGCAGTTGGATTACCAGGCGACCGTGCTCGGGATGCTGCGGGAACTCGATGCTGACGTAGGGCAGTTCATCCTGCAGGCGTCGGCTCATAGGCCAGTCGAGCTTGCGCATGAAGGTCAGGTGGCTGGCTTCCTCAGCGCTCAGTGGGGTGCTGCCAAGGCTCTGCAGATGCGGCCCGACCAGCGCCACCCAAGTGCCCTCGGCCTTTTCCAGTTGCCTGCGCCAGGCTTCGGCACCCGCCGCGCCGCCTTGCTCCCAGGCCTGTTCGGCTTGCTGTGCAAAGCGCGCCAGGTAGTCCTGGTCGGCTTGGGACAGGAAGTAGGTACTGCGCTCCACCGACAGGCCCCAGGTCCAGATCAGCCAGGTCAGCAACAGGCAGAAGCCGACCTGCAGTACGGCCAGTTTCCATAGCAAGGGATGACGGCGCATCAGGCTTGTTCCGTGTCGACCAGGATGTACCCTTGGCCGCGTATGGCCTGGATCTGCAGGTGCTGGGCCGCGATGTCGGACAGCTTGCGGCGCAGGTTGCATACATGCACATCCAGGCCGCGGTCCAGGCGGGTGTAGGCCCGGTGCAGCACGGTCTGGTAGAGAAACGGTTTGCTCAAGGCCTCGCCGGGGTGGGCCCGCAGGGTGGCCAGCAAGCGGAATTCGGACGCGGTCAGGCCGGCAGCCTTGCCGTTGTGGATAACGTCCTGGCGGTCGTGATCGAGCATCACCTCGCCGACGTCGGCACGCAGCACCATACCGCGATCGAACGCCACACGCCGCAGCAATGCATCGACTCGGGCGTCCAGCTCGGCCAGGCTGAAGGGCTTGGGCAGGTAATCGTCCGCGCCCCGGGTAAAGCCACTGATGCGATCCTGCTCGGCCCCCAGCGCCGACATCAGCATGACCGGCACCGCCTGCTGCCGGCGCAACTCGTCGAGCAGGCTGAGGCCATCGACGCCCGGCAGCATGATGTCCAGCAGCACCAGCTCAAACCGTGATTGCTGTATGGCAACCAGGGCCTGGCCGCCGGTGGCGCATGCGTGCACCCGGAAACGCCGGTTGAGGAAATGGCGTTCCAGGTCCTGACGCAGGCGTGCGTCGTCTTCGGCTAGGAGGAGTGAGGTGGGCACGGCGAGCCTTGAATGAGAATTCGTATCAGTTACAAATCATCCCATTGCCGGCAGGGCGAGGGCAACGCCTGGATGTGTTAAGAAGGTTAATCCTGCTGCACCCCCGATTTCCCTTCGGTATCGTTCGCAAAAAGCAACTTGTTTCGTTTGCGAATTACTACCATTTGGGGAAAGGTGTGTCATGAGCAGTTTCAAAAGTTTGGGGGACTCGCGACGGGTTCGGGGCTGGCTGGTGCTGGGGTTGCTTGCGCCGTTTTCGTTGTCGGCACTGGCCGAATCGGTAGCGACCCAGGCGTCTGCCGATGACAGCGCGCTTGACCTGCCGGCGTTGACCATCGAAGGCAACCGCCTGTACGACATGCTGCCGTCGGAAGAAACCGGCGGCTACAGCGTGGACGCCGCCACCGTGGGTACCAAGACCCCCGCAGCGCTCAAGGACATCCCGCAATCGATCACCGTCTACACCCAGGACTACGTCAAGGACCGCCAGTTCGTGCACCTCGATGACCTGGCCAAGTACACCGCCGGGCTGCGAACCCTGACCAACGATAGTGGCCGATCGTCTATCTATGCCCGTGGCTACGAGTACAGCGAGTTCAATATCGACGGCCTGCCGGCACCCATGGCCAGCATCTTCGGTACAGTACCGTCGCTGGCGGCATTCGACCGTATCGAGATCATGCGTGGCCCGGCCGGGTTGTTCAGCAGTACCAGCGAACTGGGCGGCATCGTCAACATGGTGCGCAAGCGCCCGACCGCCGAGTTCCAGGGGCACGTCGAAGGCAGCTATGGCACCTGGGACACCAACCACGAAGAAATCGACCTGAGCGGGCCGCTGGATGATGCCGGCCGCGTGCGCGGGCGCTTCATCGCCTCGCGTGACGACACCAATGGCGAAGTCGACTATAACGCCAACACCAGCAACAGCTACTACGGTGCGCTGGACGTCGACCTGGACGACGCCACCACCCTGTCGTTCGGCCTGATTCATGAAGTGAAGAACATCACACCGCACAACGGCTATCCGGCAACGCTGTCCGGCGAAGTACCCGACTTCAGCCATTCGAAGTTCCTGGGTGCTGACTGGAATTACTTCGACGGCAAGACCACCGACCTGGTCGCCGAGCTGACCCACCGCTTCGATAACGGCGGCTATGGCCGTGTGGCTGCCCGTGGCTCGCACCGGGACACCAATTACCTGTACGCCTTCACCGCGACCAACGCCACCACTGGCGCCAACTCCGAGCGCGCCAGCGCCCGCGATTTCACCCAGGACACCTACTCGCTGGACGCCAGCTACAGCCAGCCGTTCGAAACCTTCGGCCAGGTCAGCGAATTCGTGGTCGGCAGCGACTACAAGAACTACGACACCGAGTACCTCAACGGCACTACCAACCTGGGCGCCATCAACGTCAACACATACTCGCCGAAGCAGTTCGCCAAGCCATCGCCCAACTACAGCACCGAGACCGGTATGCAGGAAGAGGAATACGGCCTGTACTCCAAGGTCACCTTCCGCCCGGTCGAGCGGCTGGCGCTGATCGCCGGCGGCCGCTTCAGCTGGTATCGCGGTGACTTCTACACCACCACCCTCAGCAGCGGCGCCACCACCAACGACAGCAAACGCGTGGATGGCCACTTCACCCCGTATGGCGGCCTGGTCTACGACCTGAACGAGAACCACGCGCTGTACGCTAGCTATTCGCAGGTGTTCAAGCCGCAGTCCGACACCGACAGCAATGGCCGGGTGCTCAAGCCGCGTGAGGGCGAGCAGTACGAGTTCGGCCTCAAGAGCAGCTACTTCGGCGGCGACCTGAATACTCGCTTCTCGGTGTTCCGCCTGACCGACAAGAACCGCGCGACCACCGTGTATGACGCCGACGGCGTGGCTACCACTGACTCTGTTGCATCCGGCAAGACCCGTGTGAAAGGCGCCGAAGTGGAAGTGAGCGGCAAGCTGACGCCGAACTGGGAAGTGCTGGCCGGCTACACATGGATGGAAACCGAAACCCTCAAGGGCGATGCCGAAACCACCTTCTTCGTCATGCCGCGCAACCAGGCATCGCTGTGGAGCAAGTACACCATCAGCCAAGGGCCGCTGAACGGCCTGGCCATTGGTGGCGGTATTTCGGCGATGAGCAACTTCTATTCCGAGAACGGCGGTGTGCGCATCGACGCGCCAGGCTATGCGACTGTGGATGCAATGCTGTCGTATCCGGTTACTTCGAAGCTGACGGCCACCTTCAATATCAACAACCTGTTCGACCGAGACTACCTGTCGCGGGTGGGGTCAACCTCGACGTTCAACTTCTACGGGCCGTCGCGGAGCATGATGGTTGGGGCGCGGTATGACTTCTGATAATCAGATTTTTCCCGTTGCGCGTAGGCCATTTCTGAAATAGCTTCCTAGCGCCCTTGAGCCATTGCGGTGGTGCTCCTGGCGGCCTAGTGTGGCCCAGTCGTTGCCAAATAAGCGACCGGGCCTGCAAGCCTGTCCAGAGCAAAATGCCGATCACCGATGCCAATGGCATGCCATTGCGCGCGCTTAATGGTGGCTGCGTACGGGAGGTTTTCGAACCTGCCGGATTTTGCTCTCTGCCGGTCTTGCAGACCCGTACGTGGCTGCCACCCATCACACTGCAAGTCATGAGTGGCAGCTCTAGCCAACCTATAGAGAGTGTCACCATGCTTAAGATTGTCCCCGATCCACCCCACGATATTCATTCCCTTGAAGACACCCTGGCCCAGGCCACGGACTACGCGCTGTGCGCTGCGACCGTTGTGCATCAGGCCATGCAGCTGCAGCCCAAGTCGCCGGCGTCGGTTTTGATGATGACGTCGATGCATGAACTGGAGACGCTGCGGGCTTTGCTGGAATCGGCATTGATTCAGGTGCAGATGCCCACTGGGCCCAGGACTTTGCACTGAGGCTTGATTGATGTGTCGCCTGGGCCGGCCCTTTCGCGGGTAAACCCGCTCCCACACGGTCACCACAGCCTTCAAGACTTGCACAGCACCTGTGGGAGCGGGTTCACCCGCGAAAGGGCCTGTCCAGGCAGTCGAGAATTTTCAGGGGATTCAACAATGACCACAGAAGACACCCAATTCACCGTCGGCAAAACCACCTTCTACCAGGGCGAAAACGGCACCCACCCACTGTTCCGCATCGAGCCCGGCATCCCGTGCAGAGACGCCCGCGAACAGTCCTCAGAGTTGATGGGCTATGTCCGCGAACTGACCATCACCGGCCTGATGGATGAGAAGCCGATGATGATCTGGGCTGCGCACTACCTGAGTGCGATGGCCAAGGCGCTGATGGATGATGCTGAGTTGGGCATGAAGCAGTGAGTGCTTGCCTTCAGTTCTTGTGGATGTGCGCCTTGCCATCGCGATGAGTATGCGCCTTTGAATGCCCCTCATCATGCTGGGCTGCGCCCGAGGCCTGCTCACCATGGTGGCCAGGCACGTTGCCGCGGTGCTGGCCTTCATGGTTGTGCATTTCACTCTCGCCGCCACCATGCTGGTGGCCGCCACTGGCCGCGACCATCGTTTTGTACTGCTGGGCGTTCAACTGGGGTAGCTGGTCCAGGAAGGCGACGATGCCCCAGATGTATTCATCGCCCATGCTCTTGCCCCAGGCCGGCATGCCGGAGGCCTTGATGCCGTGCTTGATGATCCAGAACGCCGCAGCGGGGTCGCCACCAATCCCGCTTTTGGCCAGGTTGGGGGGCGATGGATACAGCGCCTGGCTGAGCTCGGTCTTCTCGACGCCAGGGGCGAGGTGGCAACCGATGCACATGGCATTGTAGTTACCGGCGCCGGTACGGATCAGCGCTTCATCTTTGAGGTCTGGCACCTCGATGTCCCTGGCCCGCACTGCGATCGAGCGCTCCCGTGCCATGGCCAGAAAGGCATTCACGGCGGGGAAATGGGGATCATCGGCTCCGACGTTGACCAGACCGGAGTACGCAGCACCCAGCACGGCCACGCTGGCCACCGCGCCTGCTGCAACAAGCGTTGTTATTGTTCTTTTCATGTCTGGTTCTCAAAACCACATGCGGATACCGGCCACGAAACGCGCTTCATCCACATCACCACCCTCGTCGCGGATGAAATCGGCGGTTTTGCCGTAGGAACGGTTCCAGGTAATGCCGATGTAGGGGGCGAACTGGCGGACGATTTCATAGCGCAGGCGCAGCCCGACTTCGGTATTTGCCAGGCCCGAACCCACACCGCGCCCAGGGTCGTTCTTGCCATAGAAATTGGCTTCAGCGGTCGGCTGCAGGATCAGGCGGTTTGTCAGCTGAATGTCGTAGTCGCCTTCCAGGCGCGCGGCAGTCTGGCCGTTCTCGCCAATGAACGCGGTGGCTTCGGCTTCGAAGTCGTAAAGCGCCATGCCCTGGATACCGAACGCCGCCCAGGTCTGGGGGGATTCAGGCTTGAAATCCTGGCGCACCCCGGCAACCACATCCCACCATGGGCTGATCGAGCGGCCGTACAGCAGCTGCAATTCGGCATCCTCGGTGACACCGTTGGTGCGTTCACCTTCGGAGCGGATCCACAGCCGGTTGATATCGCCGCCTACCCAGCCAGAAGCATCCCAGGCCAGCGTGCTACCTTCATCGGCATCCTGATACTCGAGCTGGTCCAGCAGGAAAAAGCTGTTGATCGCACTGTCGTGCACCTGATGCCCACCCAATGGGGGGAAGGCTGCCTGGCGGTCGGCATCTGTCAGCACCGGGATCGGGGTACGGCTGGTTGTTGGCGTATCCGCCGAGCCGTGGTTCATTTTCGAATGGTCCATCGCTCCATGGTTCATAGTTCCATGGTTCATAGCTCCATGATCCATGGCGCCATGGTCCATGCCCTGCATGCTGCCATGATCCATCTTGCCGTGGTCCATCGTCGAATGGTCCATTTCTTCAGCGGCGAAGCTGGGCGCAGCACCCAGCACACCGAGCGAAACGGTCAATGCCAGCAGCGATGGTCGTGCCAGGCTATTGAGCATCTTTCCCTGCCTCAGCTTTATCGCCACTATGCGATTCCATCATCTTGCCGTGGTCCATGCCTTGCATCGAACCATGGTCCATTCCTTTCATGGCGTCATGGTCCATACCCTTCATCGAGCCGTGGTCCATGCCCTTCATGGCGCCATGATCCATGCCCTTCATCGAACCATGGTCCATGCCTTGAGCACCCTTAGCTTTTGCGCCATCTGCAGGTTGCTGGTTGTCGCCGGACCACGACGGCGGGGCATACACGGCAAACAGGCCGGCCATCACGGCAGAAAGGAAAAACGCGCTTCGTTTGGTTGGTTTGCTCATCTCGATTCTCCAGTTCATTCGTCCACACGGACTTCGCGGAACATGCCCATTTCCATGTGGAACAGCAGGTGACAGTGATAGGCCCAACGCCCCAGGGCATCTGCCGTGACGCGATAGCTTCGTTTTGAGCCAGGCGGCATGTCGATCGTATGTTTGCGCACCATGAAGTTGCCGTTCTCATCCTCCAGGTCGCTCCACATGCCATGCAGGTGGATGGGATGGGTCATCATGGTGTCGTTGACCAGGGTGATGCGCAGGCGCTCGCCATACTTGAGGCGTAGTGGCTCGGCATCGGAGAACTTGATGCCGTCGAAGGACCAGGCGAACTTTTCCATGTGGCCGGTGAGGTGCAGCTCGATTGTGCGACCAGGCGCGCGGCCGTCCGGGTCCGGGAAAGTGCTGCGCAGGTCGGCATAGGTCAGCACACGGCGGCCGTTGTCACGCAGGCCGATGCCCGGATCGCCCAGTTTTGGCGTCGGGGTCATCGTTTGCATGTCGACCAGGGGGTTGTTGGTCTCGGACTCTGGGTGGCTCTGCATGGGCGCGCTGGTGTCAGCCATGTCGCCATGGTCCATGCCGGCCATGCTGCCGTGGTCCATGCCAGCCATGTCGCCGTGATCCATGCCGGCCATGCTGTCGTGGTTCATGCCGCCATGGTCCATGCCCATATCGCTCATGGAAATGATCGGCCGTGGATCGACAGCTGGGACATGGGCGTGCAAGCCTTCGCGAACAGCGAGGGTGCCCCTGGAATACCCGGTACGGTCCATGGCTTGGGCGAAGATGGTGTAAGCCTGCTCGCTTTCGGGCTCGACGATGACATCGTAGGTTTCGGCAACGGCGATGCGGAACTCGTCGACCGCAACGGGTTTGACATGTTGCCCATCCGCCGCGACAACGGTCATCTTCAGGCCGGGAATTCGTACATCGAAATACGTCATGGCCGAGCCGTTGATGAAGCGCAGGCGGATTTTCTCGCCCGGCTTGAACACGCCCGTCCAGTTACCGTCCGGGGCCTGGCCGTTCATCAGGTAGGTGTAGGTGTAGCCGCTGACATCAGCGAGATCGGTGGGGCTCATTTTCATCTCGGCCCACATCTTGCGGTCGGCTACCGCGGCGGACCAGCCCATCTCGCTCACATCGTTTACGAAATCACCCACCGTGCGCTTGTGGTAGTTGTAATAGTCGGACTGCTTCTTGAGCTTGGACAGCACCCGTGCAGGGTCTTCGTCCGTCCAGTCGCTGAGCATGACCACGTAGTCTCGGTCATAGGTGAATGGCTCAGGCTCCTTCGCATCGATGACCAAGGCGCCATAAACCCCGACCTGCTCCTGGAAACCGGAGTGGCTGTGGTACCAGTAGGTGCCGTTTTGCTGGACCTTGAACTTGTACTCATACATGCCGTCGGGGGCGATGCCATGGAAGCTCAGGCCCGGCACGCCGTCCATGTTCGCCGGCAGGATGATGCCGTGCCAGTGGATGGAGGTGTCCTGCTGCAAGCGGTTGCGCACACGTAGCGTGACGGTATCGCCTTCGCGCCAGCGCAGGATCGGCCCAGGGATGGAGCCGTTGATGGCCATCGCTGTACGCGCAGTGCCGGTAATGTTGACCGGCAGCTCACCAATGTAGAGGTCGAAGTCGGTGCCGCTCAGCACAGTCGGGTGGCCGGGGCTGGTCACGGCCCAGACCGGCGCGCGCCACATGCCCAGCCCGCCAAGCAGTCCGGTAGCGGCCAGGCCTTTGACGAAGGAGCGTCTGGTGGTTTTGCTTTGCATGCCGTTGCGTCCAGTCAGTCGAAAAGTTGCTGGTATTCAGGCGGTTGAACGCCCCAGCCGTGGGTCGAGAAGCCCCACAATCTTCCTTAACGCTAGCGGACCTGCGCTGTCAGCTGGCTGAGCTTCAGATTACTTTTCTGTCAGCTTGTGGTGGGTATGACTGATGAAGCGCATGGCATGCAGAATCTGTGGCCGCCTTGCAGCCCCATCAGGGGATTCTTTGGCCTGGCCGCTACTCGATGCGCAGCGCCGCCACCGGATGCAAGCGGGCCGCCCGCACGGCCGGGGCCAGGCCGGCGAGAATGCCGAGCACCGCCGCCAGCAGCAGCGCCAGCAGCAGAAACAGCGGTTGCAGCGCCAAAGGCAGGCTCGGCATGGCCAGGTGCAATAGCCCCAGCAGCAGGCCCATCAACAGTAGGCCAAGCACGCCACCGGCCAGGGACAGCAGCGTCGCTTCAGCGAGAAACAACCCAAGTACCTGCCGCGGACTGGCGCCAATCGCCCGCAACAGGCCGATTTCTGCCGTGCGCTCGCCCACAGTGGTCGTCATGATGGTGAGAATGCCGACGGCGCCTACCAGCAGCGAAATGCCCCCCAAGGCACCAATGGCCAGGCTCAGTGTGCCAAGAACGCGATTGAAGCTGCGCAGCATGTCGTCCTGGGTGGTCAGGCTGAAGTCCTCCGCACCGTGTCGTTCGCCGAGCACCTCGCGAATCTGCCGGCTCAATGCCCGTGAAGTGGTACCTGCGCCAAACACCACATGGGCTTTGACCACACCGGTGCGGTTGAACAGGCTTTCCGCCCAATCCACCGGGATGTAGGCGATATCGTCGAGGTTGAAGCCGAGCAACTGGCCTTTCTCCGCCATCACGCCGATCACCCGGAAACGCACGCCGCCGACACGGATCAGCTCACCCAGCGGGTTGCGAGCCCCGAACAGTTCAGTACGCAGCTGATGGCCGAGCACCACATAGGGCGGCGAACGGCCGTGACGCGCCGGCGGCAGGAACTCGCCCAGGCTCAGTTGCATGCGCCAGGCCCGCGCCATCTGATGGCCGCCACCGAGAATGTCGCTGCGCCGGCTCAGTTGGCCGAACTGGATATTCCCGCTGCCCTGAATGATCGGCACCGCCGCCTCGACATGCGGCAAGCGCCGCAGGGCGTCGGTGTCACTGATGGTCAGTGGCCGCACGCTGCCGAGCAGGCCGCCGAGGCCGCTGGTCTGGGTCTTGCCGGGGCGCACGGTGATGATCCGCGTACCAAATTGCGAGAAGTTCTCCAGCACGTAGCCGCGCACGCCTTCGCCTATGGCAGTGAGCAGCGCCACGGCGGCTATGCCGATCGCTACCCCGAGCAGGGTCAGCAGGCTGCGCAGCGGGCGGCAGGTCAGCGCCGAGCTGGTCAGCCGGAAACCATCTTGCCAGCGCATCAGTGCGCTCCCGGCGGGCGTAGCGCCGCCACCGGCTCCAGCGCCGAGGCCCGAGCGGCCGGCAGCCAGGCGAACAGCAGCGTCGTGCCGAGTGCCAGCAGTACTGCGCCAGCCCGTGCCCACCAGGATGCATGCAGCGGCAGATCGAATGCCAGGCGCCCCAGCCAGAGCAAGGTTTCGGCCAGTAGCAGCCCCGCCAGCGCCCCCGTCAGGGCCAGCAGCGCCGCTTCGCCGAGGAACAGCAGGCGCAGCTGCGCCGCCGTCACGCCTATGGCTTTGAGCAGGCCGATCTCGGCGCTGCGCTGGCTGACCGCAATCCAGGTCACGTTCATGATCAGGATGCCTGCCACCAATAGGCTGATCGCGGCAATCCCGGCCACCGCCAGGGTCAGCACCGCGAGTATCTGGTCGAAGGCGCTGAGCAGGCTGTCCTGGCTGACCAGGGTGACGTCTTCCTCACCCTCGTGGCGCTCCTTTAGCGCGGCGAGTATCAGCTGCTTGCCACGTTCGAGAAAGCTCGGACCATGGACCTCGACAAACACCCGCGACAACCCCTCGCTATTGAACAAGGCCTGGGCACTGGCTACCGGGATGATCAACATCTCGGCGAAATCCATCCCCAGCGATTCGCCCCGCTCACCGAGAATGCCGACCACCCGGAAGCGCCGGTCGCCAGCGCGCAACCATTCACCCAAGGCCGGGCGAGCCCCGAACAGCTCGCGCCGGAGTTTGCCGCCGATCACGCAGACGGCCTCGGCCTGCTCAGGGTCCAGCGTTGGCAGGGGCTGGCCTTGTACGACCGTCAGTTGGCGAATGGCGAAGAAGTCCCGGGTGGTGCCCAGCGTCAGCACTTCACGATTGCGGTTGCCGACTATCACCTCCATCTGCCCGGCCTGCTGCGGCGCGACCCGGCGGATGCCCGGCAACCGGGTGATGGCCTGGACATCCTGCAAGGTCAACTCGTGTGGCGTCAGGCCGGTGAGTGGCGGCATTCGCCCGGTGGTCTCCTTGCGCCCCGGGAAAACGATGAGGATGTCGCGCCCGAGCAGCGAGAACTCATTCAGGACGAAGGCCCGCGCTCCCGCACCAAGACCTGTGAGAAGATTGACCGCAACCACCCCGATAGCGATGGCCAGCAGCAGCATCAAGCTGCGCGAGCGATGCCCGCGCAAGGCTCCTAGCCAGAAGCCCAGGGCATCGGCAGCGCGCATCAGGCCAGCGCCCGCTGCGGCGCAGTACTGTGGATCCGCCCGTCACGCATGTGCAGCTGGCGCTGTGCGCGGGCGCCCAGGTTGGCATCATGGGTCACCACTATCAGGGTCAGGCCCTCGCCGTTGAGTTCCTCCAGCAGGCTGAAGACCTCGGCGCCAGCCTGGCTATCGAGATTGCCGGTGGGCTCGTCGGCCAACAGCAGCGCCGGTTGCATGACCATCGCCCGGGCGATCGCCACGCGCTGGCGTTGGCCACCGGACAGTTCGGCCGGGCGGTGGGCGATGCGCTCGCCCAGCCCCAGGCGTGCCACCAATTGGCTGCTGCGCTTGCGCCGTTGTGCGGCACCGATGCCGGCGAGGACCATCGGCAGCTCGATGTTCTCCAGCACTGTCAGCCTTGCGATCAAGTGGTAGGACTGGAACACGAAACCTATCAGTCGGCTGCGCAACTGGGCGCGGCGCGCCTCGCTCAGCGCCGCCGTGGCCTCGCCCTGCAGCCAGTATTCGCCTGCGCTCGGCGCATCGAGCAGGCCGAGGATGTTCAGCAAGGTCGACTTGCCCGAGCCCGACGGGCCCATCACCGCCATGTAGTCACCGGCGGCGATGTCCAGGTCCAGGCCATCCAGCCCCATCACCTGCTGCTCGCCCAGTTGGAAGCTGCGGCTGCCGCCGCGCAAGCGGATCATTTCTCGGTCTCCGCGGCATCCACCGGGATCACAGCCACAGTATCCTTGAGGCCTTCCTGCTCGTGGCTGGCGACTATGCGTGCGTCTTCGTCCAGCCCTGCAAGCACCTCCGTCCAGCGCCAGTTGCTCAACCCGGTTTGTACCTGCACCTCGCGCAACACCCGGGCGCTCGGGTCATATCGCAGCACACGCTGCCCCTCCAGCAGTGTCTCGGTGGGGATGCGCAAGGCACCCGCATGCTGCTCCAGGAGTATCTCGACATCGGCGCTATAGCCGGTGAGCAGGGCCAGGTCTGCCGGCGGCTGGTCGAAGCGCACCTCGACATCGACGGTGCGCGCCTGCTTCTCCAGTTCGCGCACGTAGGGCGCGATGCGGCTGACGCGGCCGGTGAAGTGCTGCCCACGGAAGGCGTCCAGGCTGATCCGCACGGCGGTGCCGGGGTGAACCCGTGCAGCGTCCACCTCATCGATCGGTGCCTCGACATACAGGCAGCTGTCGTCGATCAGGTCGACTGCCGGCGGCGTGGGAATACCTGGCGGCGAGGGGGTGACGAACTCGCCGAGTTCGCCGTTGATTTCTGCAACGATGCCGGCAAATGGTGCGCGCAGGGTTGTCTGTTCGAGCAGTGAACGCTGCAGCTGCAGGCTGGCGTCGGCCTCGCGGATCAGCACGGAACTGGCGCTGCACATCAGCTTCGCCAGGTTGGCCTTGGTCGCGGCCTGATCGAGGCGATCGGCGGCAATCAACTTGCGGTCGGCCAATTGGCCCAGGCGATCAAGGTCGCGTCGGTCCAGCAGCGCTTGCTGGCAGCGCTGTTCGCGGTTATTGCGCTGGGCTTCCAGCCGCGCCTCGGCCTCCTGCAGCCTGGCCTGTTGCTCGTCCTGCCGAAGGCGCATGAGCACCTGACCCGGCTGGACCCGCTGGCCCTCACTGACCAGCAGCTCGGCAACCTGGCCGCCGACATTGAAAGACAGGTGCGAGCGTCGACAGGACTTCAGCGTACCCGCGCGCGTGTTGGCCACCACCGTCTCAACCGGCCCCCGCTCAACTTCCAGCAGCCTGACCTGCACCGGCTGCGGACGACTCAACCAGCCACCCAACACCACGAGACAAGCCAGGATCGACGAGCCAATCAATAATTTGCGCATGGACTACACCTCCTCCCATATGGCTTGAGCCTAGAACAGGAGGGTGAAAGCTCCATGCAAAACGCCATTTATCCGACGATTTTCGGATGAGCGTTATCGATGTGTCAGATAAATGGCGAATGAGATTTTTTTCGCTCTCGTAGCGCCGATTCCCCGGCCATGGGAAGGCTGCAGAAAGTTTCAGAGGATGAGAATGGCGGGCATTAAAAAGCCGGCTTGTGGCCGGCTTCTCGGGGACGCTTCCGACTAATTTATGGTAAGCCGCAATCGCCTTAACTGTGTGGCCATCAAGGGCCTGAAAGAAATGGCAGATGCCCGTGTGGGATATCGCCGAGCCCTCTGGACCGCGGCTCGCGCCGGTCGGGGCTGAATGTGCGGCGTAGCATACAAGGGCGCGCGCAGGATGCCCAGCAAAAAATGGCACAGGTTGTTTCAGTCGGGCCGTTGCTGGCGGAAATGCGACCAGTGGAACACCCAGCCCAAAATCTCCAGCCTTTGAGTCTGGCGCTGAACGGTAGTGTAGCGTTCGACCGCATAGTTGCGTCGATCATGGCTGTGCAGGTACAGCGTGCCGTGCTGGCCGAGGCTGAGGTTGTTAACCCTGAGCACGCCGTTGTGCAGCAGGGCATAGGTTTCGCCTTCGACCACCCGAGTCATGCCCAGGTCGATGGCCAGGGTAGCCTGCAGCGGAATCAGCGGGGTCATGTTGCTGGCGGGCATGGCCAGGCAGATGGCGTTGTCGGCATGCACTCCCAATCCTTTCACGGCTTTTGCGGGCAGGCACAGGTGCTTGCCCGCCACGGGCGACAGCAGGCCGTTGTTCAGTTCGTAAAAAGGCACCTTCAGCGCCCGGCCGCCTTGCGCCGACAGCGGCGTGTGCGGGTTGGCGGGCGCCGGCCCTGGCGGGCAGCTGCGCAGGATCGGGTTGTGGTGTTTGGGGCCTTCGCCCGTGCGCAACCAGCGACGATGCACGCAGAACAGGTCGGCCATTTCGTCCAGCCGGGCCAGGGGCACGCCGCGCTTGAGCCAGTTGTTGACGTGCTGGGGGGTGACGCTGCGCTGGGCGGCGAAATCGGAAGGGGTCAGGCCACATTCGTGGAGGAGGGCTTTGAGTCGGTCGCCAGATGTGTTCATGGCGGCGAGTGTAGCGGCGGGGTGCCAGCAAGGATATGAACCGGATGTTGATGAGGCTTGTGTGAAAGGCGCCTGTTTGTAGGGCGTTGGAGTAGGACTGCGTAGGATTTTTTACTGTCCCAAGCAAGTGCACGGTTCCTGTGGGAGCGGGCGTGCCCGCGAAGAGGCCAACGCGGTGGCTGGCACCGGCTGCGCCGGTGTTCGCGGGCACGCCCGCTCCCACAGGGATCGCGCCAGCAATTAGAATTTGAGCAAGGCAGTTGCTTCTGCGCAGGCAAGTCATCCAGTGCCAGGGCGACCAGCCATCCATCAGGCAAAAAAAACCCCGCCTGGGCGGGGTTCTTCATGCAACCGGCATCAGCCCTTGTAGGCAGCAACCGATTTGGTGATCGCAGCACGGGCGGCGTCAGCGCCTTCCCAGCCTTCGATCTTGACCCACTTGCCCTTCTCGAGATCTTTGTAGTTGGCAAAGAAGTGCTCGATCTGCTGGATCAGCAGGGCTGGCAGGTCGGTGTATTCCTTCACGTCGACGTACAGCTGCGACAGCTTGTCGTGAGGAACAGCGATGACCTTGGCGTCGCCGCCGCCGTCGTCGGTCATGTTCAGCACGCCGACCGGACGGGCGCGGATAACCGAACCTGGGGCTACCGGGTAAGGGGTAACGACCAGCACGTCCAACGGATCACCGTCATCGGCCAGCGTGTTCGGAATGAAGCCGTAGTTGGCTGGGTAGAACATCGGGGTAGCCATGAAACGGTCGACGAACAGGGTATCGCTGTCCTTGTCGATCTCGTATTTGATCGGCGCGTGGTTGGCCGGGATCTCGATGGCGACGTAGATGTCGTTCGGCAGGTCTTTGCCCGCCGGAATCTTGCTGTAGCTCATTGGGCAGTGCCCCCGTGTTTGACCAAAAAAGTGGCGGCGATTATAGGCACATTCTGCATGGGCATGCCACGCCTGGCCTGATGTGCGGCCCCGTCAGGCGTGGCTTTCGCGGTATTCCGGGTGTTCGGCCTGCAGCTGGCGCAGGCGCGCCAGCGGGTCCTGGCGGTAGAACAGCGACAACTGGCGGTAGACCTGTGGATAAGCCTGTTGCAGCAGGTCGGGGGCACTAAAGAAGTACTCGCTGGTGACGGCAAAGAACTCTGCGGGGTTCTCTGCGGCATACGGGTCGATGGCGGTTTCGGCGTCGGGGTTGGCGTCCAGTTGGCGGTTGAGGTCGTCATAGGCCTGTTGCATGGCGGATGCCCATTCATCTACGGGCATGCCGCTGTGCAGCGGCGGCAGGCCGTTGGCATCGCCATTGAGCATGTCGAGCTTGTGCGCCAGTTCATGGATGACCAGGTTGTAGGCCTCCCAGCCACCGCTGGCCAGCACGCCGTTCCAGGCGAGGATGATCGGGCCCTGCTGCCACGCCTCGCCGCTGTGCTCGCCGTCCCATACGTGCTCCACGCCACTGGCATCGCGGTGGCGCTGAGGGCTCTTGAAGTCGTCGGGGTAGAGGATGATTTCGTGGAAACCCTGGTACCAGTTCAGCTCGCCCAGGTGCAGCAGCGGCAGCTGTGCCTGAGCGGCCAGTAACAAGCGTTGCTCGTCGTCCGGCTCGACGCCGGGCAGGCAGGTGAGATGCTTGTCGAGCAGGAACAAGATGCAGGCTTCACGCAGCCAGCGATCTTCTTCGTCCGTGATGCCGTCCAGCATCGGCAGGCGCTCGCGCACGGCTTGCCATTGCTGGGCGGTGATGGGGTAGCGCGCCAAGGTGCGCTTGCGCCGCCAGGCGCTGAACGACCACATCGGCAGGTTTCAGTGCGCCTTGGCCGCGCGGCCCAGGCGGCCACGCAGCAGGCCGAGGATCATCGGCACCAGCGACAGGATGATGATGCCCACCACCATCAGCGACAGGTGCTGCTTGATGAATGGCACGTTGCCGAAGAAGTAACCCAGGGTCACCAGGCCGCCGACCCACAGCAGCGAACCGGCGATGCTGAAGCCGAGGAAGCGCGGGTAGTGCATGTGGGCGATGCCGGCGACGAAGGGCGCAAAGGTACGCAGAATGGGCAGGAAGCGCGCCATGGTCACGGTCTTGCCGCCGTGGCGTTCATAGAAGTCGTGGGTACGCTGCAGGTAGTCGCGGCGGAAGATCTTCGAGTTTGGGTTGTTGAACAACCGTTCGCCGGCCGTGCGGCCGATCACGTAGTTGGTGCTGTCGCCGAGGATCGCGGCTGCCATCAGCAGGCCGGCCAGCAGCAACGGGTCCATGCCGCCACCGGCGGCCACGGCACCGGCAATGAACAGCAGCGAATCGCCGGGCAGGAAGGGCATGACCACCAGCCCGGTTTCACAGAAGATCACGGTGAAGAGGATGGCGTAGATCCAGGGACCGTAGTTGGTGACCAGCAGATCGAGGTAGGCATCGAGATGCAGGATAAGGTCCAGCGGGTTGAAATCCATGTACAGCACCTGTGTTCTTGGGCGTAGGCTCGGTTACCTGGGAATGGGTAAATTTTCACACATGACAGGTGGGCCATTATACGGCTAAGTCAGGATCATGCCCGGGGAGTTTGTAGCGGGGGGTTACGGCAGGGGGTATTCCTGTACTGGCCCTTTCGCGGGCATGCCCGCTCCCACAGGGATATCACTGCTTGCTAAGGCTGTGCTGTACCTGTGGGAGCGGGCGAGCCCGCGAAGAGGCCGGTGCAGGTCAATCCTGGCTGATCGGCAGGATGTAGCTCTTGAACTCGTTATCCTCACGAAACCCGATGGATTCGTAAGTCTTGTGCGCTACCTCATTGTCCGCACTGGTCGACACCCGCATGCGCACGGCGTTGGTTTCCTTGGCCATTTTCTTGGCCTCGCGCATCAGGTGGTCGGCCACCAGCATGCGCCGTGAATCCTCGGCCACATAGATATCGTTGAGAATCCATACCCGCTTCAACGACAGCGATGAATAGCTTGGGTACAGCTGGCAGAAACCCAGCAGTTTGCCGTCATCATCATCGGGTAGCGCCAGGTAGATCACCGATTCATCCCGCTTCAGGCGTTTTTCCAGGAAGCTGCGCGAGCTGTCGGGGTAGGGTAGCTGCCCATAGAACTCACGGTATTTGACGAACATCGGCGTAAGCAGATCGAGGTGTTCCAGGGTTGCCTTGATGATGCGCATGTGCGGCCCTCAGAGTCCGTTAGGGGAAACAGCGGATTGCCATCAGTCTTCAAGGGCATGCTGCCCAATGCGCGGTGCAAGTGCAATCCGCCTTCCATGACGTGTTTTTTACCCTTTTCCGAGCAGGAAGTTACCTTTCTGGCTGGTGCTGTGTTCGCTCTCCAGGCTATGGACCTCGGCTTCGTCCTTCAGATTCACCCCGGAAAGCTGGCGCCGGCACGCTTCGCGCATCAGGTACAGCAAGCGGTGCGCCGCCATGCCATAACTCAGGCCCTCCAGGCGGATGTTGGAAATGCAGTTGCGGTAGGCATCGGTCAGGCCGACCTTCGGTGCATAGGTGAAGTACAGGCCAAGGCTGTCGGGTGAACTGAGCCCCGGGCGTTCGCCGATCAGCATCACCGTCATTCGTGCGCCCAGCAGTTCACCTACCTCGTCGGCCACTGCCACGCGGCCCTGCTGCACCAGCACCACCGGGGCGCTGGTCCAGCCGTCGGCGGCGGCCTGTTCCTCGAAGCGCGCAAGGAACGGCAAGGTGTGGCGGTGCACGGCCAGTGCCGAGAGGCCGTCAGCGACGACGATGGCCAGGTCGACCCCGCCGGGGTTGGCCTGGGCGTGCTGGCGCAGCGCGGCAACCGAATCTTCGTTCAGCCGTCGCCCCAGGTCCGGGCGTTGCAGGTACTGGTTGCGGTCGCTGGCGGCGCTGTGCAGCACCAGGCTTTCGCGCCCGCGGTCACTCAGCTGGGTAGCCAGGCCGGCATGGTCGAAGGCCAGGTGCACGGCATCGCGAGCCTGGGCGTGGGCGAACTGGAAGTCCAGCTGCGCCCCGGTCGGCAGGCTGGTGCCGGTGCGGCCCAGGGCGATGCGTGCCGGGGTCAGGTTGCGCAGGGCCAGCCAAGGGTTGTCGGGGGTAGGCGTGCGGTGGTCCATGGTCATCCCTATGCAAGCTGTGCCAAGGCCTGGCGGAAGGCCGGCGGCAGGTTGTCACCAAAGCGCACCCGGCCATCGGCCTGGGTGAAGATGCCGGTGCGGGCCAGCCATGCCTCGAATTCCGGCCCGGGCTTAAGGCCCAGGGTCTGGCGCGCGTACAGCGCGTCGTGGAACGAGGTGGTCTGGTAGTTGAGCATGATGTCGTCAGAGCCGGGGATGCCCATGATGAAGTTGATCCCGGCCACGCCCAGCAGGGTCAGCAGGGTGTCCATGTCGTCCTGGTCGGCTTCGGCGTGGTTGGTGTAGCAGATATCGCAACCCATCGGCACGCCCAGCAGCTTGCCGCAGAAGTGGTCTTCGAGGCCGGCGCGGATGATCTGCTTGCCGTTGTACAGGTATTCCGGGCCGATGAAACCGACCACGGTGTTGACCAGGAACGGCTTGAAGTGGCGGGCCACGGCATAGGCGCGGGTTTCACAGGTCTGCTGGTCGACACCGTGGTGGGCATTGGCCGACAGCGCGCTCCCCTGGCCGGTTTCGAAGTACATCAGGTTCTGCCCGAGGGTGCCGCGTTTTAGCGAAAGGCCTGCTTCGTAGCCTTCCTGCAGTACGTTCAGGTTGATGCCGAACCCGGCGTTGGCCGCCTCGGTGCCGGCGATGGACTGGAACACCAGGTCCAGTGGTACGCCACGGTTGATCGCCTCGATCGAGGTGGTGACATGGGTGAGCACGCAGGCCTGGGTGGGGATGTCGTAGCGCTGGATGATGGCGTCGAGCATTTCCAGCAGGGCGCAGATCGAGGCGATGCTGTCGGTGGCCGGGTTGATGCCGATCATGGCGTCGCCGTTGCCGTACAGCAGGCCGTCGAGGATGCTGGCGGCGATGCCGGCCGGCTCGTCGGTCGGGTGGTTGGGCTGCAGGCGGGTCGACAGGCGCCCGCGCAGGCCCATGGTGCCGCGGAAGCGGGTGACCACGCGGATCTTCTGTGCCACCAGCACCAGGTCCTGCACGCGCATGATCTTCGACACCGCGGCGGCCATTTCCGGCGTCAGCCCGGGTGCCAGGCTGCGCAGGCTGTCCTCGGTTGCCTCTTCGCTCAGCAGCCAGTCGCGCAGGCCACCCACGGTCAGGTGGCTGACCGGGGCGAAGGCCTGTGCATCATGGGTGTCGATGATCAGGCGCGTGACTTCATCATCTTCGTAAGGGATCAGCGCTTCGTTGAGGAAATGCGTCAGCGGGATATTGGCCAGGGCCATCTGCGCGGCGACCCGTTCGCCGTCGTTGCCGGCTGCCACGCCCGCCAGGTAGTCCCCCGAGCGGGCGGGGCTGGCCTTGGCCATCACTTCCTTGAGGCTGTCGAAGCGGTAGACCAGGTGGCCGACCGTGTGTACGAAACTTGCCATACAGACTCTCCAGAGCCGCGGGTTGCCCCGCGGCGGGTGGCGGCGATCAGTGCAAGGCCTCTTCGGCCTTCTGGATCGCGGCGAATTCCTCTTCCGGTGTACCCGCTACCAGGTGGTGGCGGCTGTAGAAAGCAAAGTAGGCAATTAATACCGCATAGATCACTGCGGCGCCAATCACCACCCGTGGGTCGACCAGGAAACCGGCGACCACGGCGATGCAGGCCAGTACCAGTGCCAGGCCCGAGGTGAAGATGCCACCGGGGGTGCGGTATGGGCGCTCCATCTTCGGCCGGCGGATGCGCAGGGTGATGTGCGCGGCCATCATCAGCACGTACGACAGGGTAGCGCCGAACACCGCCACCAGGATCAGCAGGTCACCCTGGCCGGTCAGCGACAGGGCAAAGCCGATGATCCCGGGAATGACCAAGGCCAATACCGGGGCTTTGCTCTTGTTGGTTTCCGACAGCTTGCGCGGCAGGTAGCCGGCGCGGGACAGGGCGAAGATCTGCCGGGAGTAGGCGTAGATGATCGAGAAGAAGCTGGCGATCAGCCCGGCCAGGCCGACCAGGTTGACGAAGCCGCCCATCCAGGTGCTACCGCCGTAGGCTTTGGACAAGGCTTCCACCAGTGGGTTGCCGGACGCTTTCAGTGCTTCGGAGCCTGCGCCGCCGGGGCCGACCACCAGGATCAGCAGGGCGAAGGCCAGCAGCACCAGCATGGCGCCGATGAGGCCGCGTGGCAGGTCACGCTTGGGGTTCTTGGTTTCTTCGGCAGCCAGCGGCACGCCCTCCACGGCGAGGAAGAACCAGATGGCATAGGGAATGGCCGCCCACACGCCGACATAGCCGAACGGCAGGAAACTGCTGGCGCCCACGGCGTCCGTTTTGGCGATGTCGAACAGGTTGGCTGCATCAAAATGGGGCACCATGCTCACCAGGAACACGGCCAGGGCGATGGCGGCGATGGCGGTGATGATGAACATCAGCTTCAACGCCTCACCCACGCCAAAGATGTGGATGCCGATGAACACGATGTAGAACGCCAGGTAGATCATCCAGCCGCCGATGCCGAACAGTGACTGGCAGTAGGCGCCGATGAATACCGCGATGGCGGCGGGGGCGATGGCGTACTCGATGAGGATCGCCGTCCCGGTGAGGAAACCGCCCCAGGGGCCGAAGGCGCTGCGGGCAAAGCCGTAGCCGCCGCCTGCGGTGGGGATCATCGACGACAACTCGGCCAACGAGAAGCACATGCACAGGTACATGGTGGCCATCAGCAGGGTGGCGAGGAACATGCCGCCCCAGCCGCCCTGGGCCAGGCCGAAGTTCCAGCCGGCATAGTCGCCGGAGATGACGTAGGCCACGCCCAGGCCGACCAGCAGGACCCAGCCGGCGGCACCTTTTTTCAGTTCACGTTGCTGGAAATAGTCCGAGCCGACTTTTTCGAAGTCTACGGAAGAGCCTGCCGGCGAGCCGGCGGAATGATCGCTTGGCATAGATTCACCTGTTGTTTTTCTTGGTGGCCGGACGGGTTCCGGGCCGATGGTGATGGGTACTGCAGGAAGCGAGCCAGAGCGGTTGGTGCTCTGGATATTGTGTTTGCAGGTCCGGCCTCATCGCCGGCAAGCCGGCTCCCACAGGTACTGCACAGGTCTGGAATCCCCTGCGATCCCTGTGGGAGCAACTGTCTTGCTCAATTTCTAAAAGCTGGCGTGATCCCTGTGGGAGCGGGCTTGCCCGCGAACACGGGCGAAGCCCGTGCC
>NZ_JADLJS010000019.1 GCF_015680405.1 Pseudomonas pudica | reverse complement strand
GTAGGCACAATTGGACTCGAACCAACGACCCCCACCATGTCAAGGTGGTGCTCTAACCAACTGAGCTATGTGCCTGTCGTGTGGTGCGCATATTAGTGATCGATTGCGTACCTGTAAAGCGTTTTTTTGAGAAAAATCAAAAACTTTCGAGTTTTGTACACATGGAGCCGTGCAGCATGAGCACGGCACCGGTCGGATGGGCTGCACACCGCCGCCTGGCTGCATAAAATCACAATGAAAAAAGGGGTGACCCTTTCGGATCACCCCTTCTTCGATTTGGTAGGCACAATTGGACTCGAACCAACGACCCCCACCATGTCAAGGTGGTGCTCTAACCAACTGAGCTATGTGCCTGTCGTGTGGTGCGCATTCTACCCATTCCAAAAACCCTGTCAACACTTTTTTTCGCGCTAACCTACTGAATCTTAAACTCTTTATAGAAACGCGCGCTGACGAGGGCCGAGTAAAGGATTTTCAACAGACGACTAGCGGGTGTTTATTATTATTGATAGCATCGGTACATTCGTTAAAAATATAAAACACGAGGTTCCTGCAGCATGGCTAACACCCCCTACCCCCAGTCCTACTACGCCGCCTCGGCCAACCCGGTGCCGCCACGTCCGGCGCTGCAGGGTGAGGTGGAAACCGATGTGTGCATCATCGGCGCCGGCTACACCGGCCTCTCCAGCGCCCTGTTCCTGCTGGAGAACGGCTTCAAGGTGAGCATCGTCGAAGCGGCCAAGGTCGGCTTCGGCGCATCGGGCCGCAACGGTGGCCAGATCGTCAACAGCTACAGCCGCGACATCGACGTCATCGAACGCACCGTCGGCCCCAAGCAGGCCCAACTGCTGGGCCAGATGGCCTTCGAAGGCGGGCGCATCATTCGTGAGCGCGTGGCCAAGTACAACATCCAGTGCGACCTGAAGGACGGTGGCGTGTTCGCTGCCCTCACCAGCAAGCAGATGGGCCACCTGGAGTCGCAAAAGCGCCTGTGGGAACGCTTCGGCCACAATCAGCTGGAGCTGATGGATCAGAAGCGCATCCGCGAAGTGGTCGCCTGCGACAACTATGTGGGCGGCATGCTGGACATGAGCGGCGGCCACATCCACCCGCTGAACCTGGCCCTGGGCGAAGCCGCCGCGGTCGAGTCGCTGGGCGGCATCATCTATGAGCAAACCCCGGCCGTGCGCATCGAGCGTGGCGCCAACCCGGTGGTGCACACCCCGCAGGGCAAGGTCCGCGCCAAGTTCATCATCGTTGCCGGCAACGCCTACCTGGGCAACCTGGTGCCGGAATTGGCCAGCAAGTCCATGCCATGCGGCACCCAGGTGATCACCACCGAGCCGCTGGGCGACGAACTGGCGCGCACCCTGCTGCCGCAGGACTACTGCGTCGAGGATTGCAACTACCTGCTCGACTACTACCGCCTGACCAGCGACAAGCGCCTGATTTTCGGTGGTGGCGTGGTGTACGGCGCGCGTGACCCAGCCAACATCGAGGCGATCATCCGTCCGAAGATGCTCAAGGCCTTCCCGCAGCTGCAGAACGTGAAGATCGACTACGCCTGGACCGGCAACTTCCTGCTGACCCTGTCGCGCCTGCCGCAGGTTGGCCGTATCGGCGAGAACATCTACTACTCCCAGGGCTGCTCGGGTCACGGCGTGACCTACACCCACCTGGCGGGCAAGGTGCTGGCCGAGGCCATGCGCGGCCAGGCCGAGCGCTTCGACGCCTTCGCCGGCCTGCCGCACTACCCGTTCCCGGGTGGCCAGATGCTGCGCGTGCCGTTCAGCGCCATTGGTGCCTGGTACTACAGCCTGCGCGATCGCCTGGGCTTCTGATGTAGGCAGGGCTGGCCTCTTCGCGGGTAAACCCGCTCCCACAGGGATATCACTGGGCCTGAGGGCAGCGGGTTTCCTGTGGGAGCGGGTTCAGCCGCGAAAGGGCCGGCACAGATAAAGCTATTTGTTCAGGCTACTCACAGCCTGCTTCGCCGCAATCTCCTGCCCCGCCCGGGCCAGTTCATCCGCAGCCTGCAACCAGCGCTGGCGGTCCACCTGGGCCGGCAGTTGCCGCGGTGGCTGCACCAGCACCGCCCAACTCCCAAGCTTCGCCCAGGCCGAGGCAAAGTCATCGAACGCCATCAGCTGCCGCCGGTGCATGCCCGAGCGCAACAGCACCCGCTGCTTGTAGCGGTCGTAGCCGATCAGCACGGCGTAGCGTGGCTCGCTCCACCAGGCCGAACCATCCTCGTAACGCAGCAGCACCGGGTTGCCCGCCGCAACCTGGGTCAACAGCGCGTCCAGCTGCTTGTCCAGTGGATACACCACCATGCCGTAGTCGCGCGCCACCCGGGGGATGCCGGTGTCCAGCGCCTCGGCGCCCTGGGGCAGGTTCAGCGGCTTGTCCAGCAGCCCCGGCGTGATCGGAGCCCCCTGTTGCGACAGCACCGCCGCCAATGCCATGGCCCCGCTGTGGTTGGCGTTGCCACGGTAGAACGGCACGCTGCTGATCTCGACCCGCTGTGGCAGGCCCTTGAGGTTGGCGGAGGGTGCGCTGGCACAACCGGCCAGGCTGGCCGCTACCAGGCAGGCCGCCAGCAGCCGACGAGGGATGGTCTTGAAGGAAGGTTGCTGCATGGACACTCGCTTGCTCCAACGCCGGGCAGGCAGCGCCCGGCTCTGGCCACCGATCATAGGTCGGACAGCGGCGCGGGTATAGTCCGACACCGGTTAGGAGCAAATCGGACCAAGCAATAGACCTTTGGTCAATGGAACGTCACTGGCGAAAGACTAGACTAAAGCAGTGTCTGGAAGGCCAGCGTCGGCGACCGAGCGCGGCCCGTAGAGATGGAGGCACAGATGAGCCTGACCATGGCGATACTCATGCTGGTGGGCATGTGGCTGAGCGTTGCAGCTGCCATGCTGTGGGGTGTACTGCGTATCGTGCGGCGTCATTCCCACCACCACCTGCCACCGCAGGCCCCCGCCAAGCCACAGCCTGTGCGCCGGGCGCGGCGGCATGCCGGGGTGCACTGACTAGAGATTTTCCCTACCCCCATTCGCGGGCTTGCCCGCTCCCACAGGGACCGCGTAGCTATCTGGCTGACGCGGCACCTGTGGGAGCGGGCAAGCCCGCGAACGGGGCGCAAGCGCCCCGCTTTTCTTGCATCAACCTTCAGCCGCCTCACGCTTCAACCGCGCCCGACGGGCCAGGATGTTGAGGATCTCGATCGCCGTCGAGAAAGCCATGGCCGCGTACACATAACCCTTCGGTACATGGGCGCCGAAACCTTCGGCGATCAGCGTCATGCCGATCATGATCAGGAAGCCCAGGGCCAACATCACCACGGTCGGGTTGTCATTGATGAAGTTGGCCAACGGGTCGGCGGCTACCATCATGACGATCACGGCAGTGATAACGGCAATGATCATGATCGGCAGGTGTTCGGTCATGCCCACGGCGGTGATGATGCTGTCGACCGAGAAGACGATGTCCAGCAACAGGATCTGGAAGATCGCCGCGGCAAAGCCCAGGGTAACCGTCGACGACACCTTGGCTTCTTCCTTGGCCCCGTGCGGGTCGACGTTCTCGTGGATTTCCTTGGTCGCCTTCCACAGCAGGAACAGGCCACCGGCAATCAGGATCACGTCCTTCCAGGAGAAGGCATTGCCGAACACTTCGAACACCGGGTCGGTCAGCTGGACGATCCAGGCCACCGTGCTGAGCAAGGCCAGGCGCATGACCAAGGCCATGCTGATACCGATACGGCGCGCCTTGGAGCGATACTCCACCGGCAGTTTGTTGGTCAGGATGGAGATGAAGATCAGGTTGTCGATGCCCAGCACGACTTCCATGGCCACCAGCGTAGCCAGGGCAACCCAGGCGGTAGGGCTAGCGACGAGTTCCAGCAAGTATTCCATTGTTCAAATCCTGCAGCAGCGGTTGGGGTCAGATTTCCTGGGTGTCTTCTTTCTTGTCGGCGTCCTTGGGCTTGTGCCCTTCGCTGCCGATGGCCTCGCTCAATGCCTGCTGTGCGGCCTTGTTGGTGTCGTCGATGGCCTGCTTGGCCGACTGTGCAGCCTGGTCGAGCATCTGCTGGGCAGATTTCTCGGCCTGCTCGCAACCTGCCAGGGTGAACAGGGACAAGGCCAGCACCAGCGGCGTGCCGATGGATTTTAGTTGCAGCATGGGTTCCTCGCTTTTCATGTTCCTGCGGCGCACACGGCGCTGATGGAGTCACATTCTAAAGAGCGCAACACATCCGGAAAATTCGTATTTTCAGCGGTTATACTTCGGTTTTTACGAATCCGGAAACATACCGATGCTCAACTATCGGCAGTTGCACTACTTCTGGGCCGTGGCCAAGACCGGCAGCATCGCCCGCGCCAGCGAACAGTTGAACCTGACCCCGCAAACCATCAGCGGGCAAATCAGCTTGTTCGAACAGACATACGGCCTGGAGTTGTTCCAGCGCGTGGGGCGCCAGCTGGAGCTGACCGAAACAGGGCGCCAGACGCTGATCTATGCCGAACAGATGTTCCAGCTGGGTAGCGAGCTGGAGGCCATGCTGCGGGCCGGCCCGCAGGAGCAGATCCTGTTCCGCGTGGGCGTGGCGGACGTGGTGCCAAAGTCCATCGTCTACCGCCTGCTGGCACCGACCATGGAGCTGGACGACGTTCTGCGTATCAACTGCCGCGAAGACAAGCTCGAACGGCTGCTGGCGGACCTGGCGATCCAGCGCCTGGACCTGGTGATTTCCGACAGCCCCATGCCCAGCCACCTGGACATCAAGGGTTATAGCCAGAAACTGGGCGAGTGCGGGTTGAGCTTCTTCGCCACTCCGGCGCTGGCACAACGCCTGGAAGGCCCCTTCCCCGCCTGCCTGCAGGATGCGCCATTGCTTATCCCCGGGCAGGAAACCGTGGTACGCAGCCGCCTGCTGCGCTGGCTGGGTGAGCAACAGGTGCAGCCACGGATCGTTGGCGAGTTCGATGACAGTGCCTTGATGCAGGCGTTCGGGCAGTCGGGCAGCGGCATCTTCGTCGCGCCCAGCGTGATCGCCGAGGAGGTATGCCGCCAATACGGCGTGGAGCTGATCGGGCAGACCGAGGCAGTGCACGAGTCGTTCTATGCCATTTCGGTAGAGCGCAAGGTCAAGCACCCGGGGATCGTGGCAATTACCGAGGGGGCGCGACGAGAGTTGTTTCATTGGTAGCAGGCGGATTTGACGCCTCCCGCGTTTCAATGGTCATATGCCCGCCAGTTTCAGGTGCCCTGCGCCGCCGCGCGCAGGGTGAAACGGGAAGCCGGTGCGTCGTGTTGCCCACGACAAGTCCGGCGCTGCCCCCGCAACGGTAAGCGAGCGAACCCTTCGAGATACCACTGTGCACCTGCATGGGAAGGTGAAGGTTTCATGCCCCTCGCAAGCCCGGAGACCGGCCTGAAGCTTCACTTGGCAACCCGCGGTGGGCGGGCGCAGGCCGGTATCCGTGCGCGCGCCTGTGTGCACGGTGCGCCTTTGCGTGTTTTCCACCGGGATCCATTCATTCCTGCAGTAGTGGAACGACATGTCCCGTATCTTCAAGCTTCACCCTCTGGCGGCCTGCCTGGCCGTTTCCCTGCCGACACTGGCCGATGACCTCGACCGACAGCCACTGGCCCTGCCCTCCACGGCCATCACTGACACCCTCGACAGCTACGCCATCGACCTGGCCACGCCGACCCAGGCTGGCTCGCGTCTTGGCCTCAGCGCCCTGGAGACACCGGCCAGCACCAGCAGCATCAGCGCCAAACAGATCCAGCAGCGCAACAACTTCACCGTACAGGATGCGGTGACCCGCTCACCGGGCATCAGCTACATCGGCTCCCCGGGCGACGGCGGCACGGGCCTGTCCGCCCGCGGCTTTACCGGGCACAACTCGGTGATGACACTGTTCGACGGGGCCCGCCTGTACACCGGTGCCGGCACCCAGACGTTCCCGGTCGACCCATGGATGGTCGAGCGCATTGATGTGATTCGCGGCCCGGCCTCGGTGCTTTATGGCGAAGGCGCCACCGGTGCGGTGGTCAACGTGATCCCGAAAAAGCCGTTTGCCGGCGAGGTACGCAACCACCTGCGCCTGGGCTACGGTTCGTGGGACCGCCAGCAGCTCGGCCTGGACAGCGGCGGCAGCCTCGGCGAGCGCCTGAGCTACCGCCTGGCCCTGAACCAGCAAACCGGTAACGGTTGGGTCGACCGCACCCCGTCCCGCAGCCTGGCGCTGAGCGCCGCGCTGCGCTTCGACGCCAGCGACGACCTCAGCTTCACCCTCGCCCACGACCGCGGCGATGCGCAGCCTGCCAACTACTACGGCACCCCGCTGATCGACGGCCACTACCGCAGCAGCCTGCGCAAGAAGAACTACAACGTGCAGGACGACGTGCAGCATTACGTCGATGAATGGACCCGCCTGAACACCGACTGGGCTTTGAACGACCACCTGAGCGCCAGCAACCAGCTGTACTACATCAAGAGCCCCCGTCACTGGCGCAACGCCGAGGACTACAGCTGGGATACCGGGCGCCAGCAGCTGCTGCGCGGCAGCTACCTGCAGATCAAGCACAACCAGGAACAGTTCGGCGATCGCCAGGCATTCACCCTCGACCACAGGCTGCTTGGCCTGGCCAGCAAGACCGTGGTCGGCGCCGAGTACAACAAGGTCCGCTTCAACGTCGACAGCAACGCACCCTACAACGATGCAGGCAGTGACTACATCGACCCATGGCAGCCGCAACCGGGTTGGTTTCACAGCGCCTCGCCGCTGCGCCCGCAAACCCTGTCCACCACCCACACCTTTGCCCTGTTCGCCGAAAACCGCCTGCAGTTGAGCGATCGGCTGTCACTGGTTACCGGCGTGCGCCGCGACCAGAACCACATCGTCCAGGAGAAACTGACCACCGACAGCCGCAGCGACCGCAGCCTGCAAGGGGGCAACTGGCGTGCCGGGCTGGTGTTTGCGGTCAGCGACGACCTGTCGCTGTATGGCCAGTACTCCACCAGCGAGGACGGGGTCAACAACCTCATCAGCCTCAGCGCCAACCAGATGCACTACGACCTGACCGAGGCCAGACAGACCGAGGTGGGGCTGAAGCAGCGCTTCTGGGAGGGGCGTGGCGAATGGACATTGGCGGCCTACCACATCGTCAAGAAGAAGCTGCTGGTGGATGACCCGATCACGCACGAGAAGCAGCAGGCTGGCCAGCAGACGTCCGACGGCCTGGAGGCAACCCTGGAACTGGCGCTGGCGCACCAGTGGCAGGTGTCAGCCAACGCGGCGATCGTGCGCGCAAGGTACGACGACTTCGACGAAATGGTTGGCGCCGTGGCGCAGGACCGTGCGGGCAATCACCCGGCCAATGTCCCGCGGCGTACCGCCAACCTGTGGCTGAGCAAAGGCTTCGGCCAGCGGCTGGAGGCCGGCATTGGCGCGCGTTATGTGGACGAACGATATGCCGATACCGCCAACACCCAAAGCGCCCCCGGCTACACCGTGGTCGATGCCGACATCGGCTGGCAGGTGTTGCCGGATGTGCGGCTGGGGTTGCAGTTGAACAACCTGTTCGACCGTGAGTATGTGCAGTCGGCGTTCAGTGGCAAGCAGTGGCTGATGGGGATGCCACGGTCGTACTTTGCGACGGTGGATTACAGCTTCTGACCTGAACTGCCTGCACCGGCCTCTTCGCGGGTAAACCCGCTCCCACAGGTACGTCACCGTACTCGAATCCTGTGATATCCCTGTGGGAGCGGGTTTACCCGCGAAGAGGCCGGCACAGGTAGCACAAAAACATCTACCGTCCCGCCACGTTTTAGTTATAAGATAACGTTTCAGTTGACATCCATTCCTATCAGCGAATTCCCATGACAAGCGCCAGTGCCACCCCCACCCTGCTCACCCAGCGCCTGCAGAGCATCGATGCCCTGCGCGGCCTGGTGATCCTGTTCATGCTCCTGGACCACGTCCGCGAAACCTTTTTCCTGCACCGCCAGGTCAGCGACCCGATGGCCATCGATACCACCGAGCCTTCGCTGTTCTTCAGCCGCACCCTGGCCCACCTGTGCGCGCCGGTGTTCGTCATGCTGACCGGGCTGTCGGCCTGGCTGTACGGCGAGAAACACCAGGGCCGCGGCGATGTCTCGGCGTTCCTGTTCAAGCGCGGGCTGTTTCTGGTGGTGCTGGAATTCACCCTGGTCAACTTCGCCTGGACGTTCCAGCTGCCACCCAGCGTCATCTACCTGCAGGTGATCTGGGCCATCGGCGTGAGCATGATCGCCCTGTCGCTGCTGGTCTGGTTGCCACGCGCCGCCCTGATCGCCCTGGGCGCAATCATCATCGCCGGCCACAACCTGCTCGATGGCCTGCACTTCGGCGTCGAATCAGCCTTGCATGTGCCTTGGGCGATCCTGCATGACCGGGGTTGGCTGGAGTACTCCGAAAGCCTGCGTCTGCGTACCTCTTACCCGGTGCTGCCGTGGATCGGTGTCATCGCCCTGGGCTATGGCCTGGGCCCGTGGTTCGCCCGTGCCAGCGAGGCCGGCCAACGCCAGCATCGCCTGCTGCTGGCCGGGCTGATCGCGCTGCTGGGCTTTGTTGCGCTGCGCCTGGTCAACGGCTACGGCGAGGCGCCGTGGAGCGCTTACCCGACCGTCACGCAAACCCTGATGAGCTTCTTCAACATCACCAAATACCCGCCGTCGCTGCTGTTCCTGGCCCTGACCCTGGGCTGCGGCCTGCTGTTGCTGCGCGCCTTCGAGCGCGCCGGCCAGGCCCGGTGGATCAGTGCCCTGGCGGTGTTCGGCGCGGCACCGATGTTCTTCTACCTGCTGCACCTGTATGTGCTGAAGCTGCTGTACCTGGCCAGCGTGGCGCTGTTTGGCCGCAACCATGGCGACTACTTCGGCTTCGACGGCATCCCTGCGGTGTGGCTGGGGGCAGCGCTGCTGGCGGTTTCGCTGTACCTGCCGGTGCGCTGGTTCGCCCGCCTGAAGGCGCAGCGGCGCGACATCACCTGGCTGAAGTACTTTTGAAAAGCGTTTTCACCCGGCGGCACGATGGTCTACCATGCCGGCCGCCGGTTTCCACCACGGAATCAATAGGGAATCCCAAGCCCGCCAATTCGGGCCAAACGGAACTGCCCCCGCAACTGTAGGTGCCGAGCCTGCTCCATCGATGCCACTGGGCCACGAACCCGGGAAGGCCGGAGCCAGGCCATGACGCACCAGTCAGGAGACCTGCCGGCCTACATTCACCAACCGGCGGGGTGTCCGGGATTGGCCATCAGTGTTGCCCCTGCCGCCAGCGGGGGCTCGGCGATGCCTGTCCGTGCGTTCCTCACCCGAACTGTCCGATAGGAGATCGCCCAGCATGCTGCCCCGTTTTGCCCCCCTGCTCGCCGGCCTCGGCCTCACCGGCCTGGCCCAGGCTGCTGCCACCCATTACCCGCTGACGGTCGACAACTGCGGCAAGCCGCAAACCTTCACCCAGGCGCCGCAACGCACGGTCACCATTGGCCAGGCCGGTACCGAGATGCTCTACGCGCTGGGGCTGGGCGACAAACTTGCAGCCACCTCGCTGTGGTTCAACAACGTGCTGCCCGAGTACCAGATGCAGAACGCCAAGGTGCCGCGCCTGGCCGACAACGAACCCAGCTTCGAGGCGGTAGTGGGCAAGCGCCCGCAACTGGTGACGGTGCAGTTCGAATGGATGGTCGGTGCCCAGGGCGTGGTCGGCACCCGCGAGCAGTTCGATGAACTGGGCATCCCCACCTACCTGCTGCCGTCGGACTGCGAAGGCAAGGACAACCTGGTGGGCGCCGATGGCACCCGCCTGCAGGCGTTCCAGGTCGACACCATCTACAAGAGCGTCAGCCAGCTGGCGGCAATCTTCGACGTGCAGGACCGTGGCACGGCCCTGAATACCGAGCTCAGAAGCCGCCTGGACAGTGCCAGGGCGCAACTGGCCGACAAGTACCTGGCCGCCACCTCGGCGCTGTTCTGGTTCTCCAGCGCCGACCTGCACACCGACCCCTACGTGGCGGGCCGCCAGGGGGTCGCCGACTTCATGCTGCGTACCCTCGGCGTGCGCAACGTGGTCGAGTCCAGCGAAGAATGGCCGACCGTAGGTTGGGAAACCCTGGCCAAGGCCAACCCCACCTGGCTGATCATTGCCCGCATGGACCGCCGCCGCTACCCCGCCGACGACTACGAGAAGAAGCTGGCATTCCTGCGTAGCGACCCGGTAACGCGGAACATGGACGCGGTGAAGCACGACCGCATCATCATCCTCGACGCCGACGCCATGCAGGCCGGCATTCGCTTGTTCAGCGGCCTGCAGACGCTGGCTGCCGCCTTCGCCAGCGGCAAAGCAGCCCAGTGATGATGCGCCTGCTACCCTGCATCGCCGTTGCCCTGGCCGCCCTGTTGGCAGCCCTGCTGGCCGGCACCGCCATCGGCGAAACCAACCTGTCGCCCGGCGTGGTCAGCCAGGTGCTGGCCAACCACCTGTGGCAGGCCGGCTACCCGGTCGACCCGATCGACGCCGGCATCGTCTGGAACTACCGCCTGCCCCGCACCCTGGTTGCTGCGGCCTGCGGCGCCGGCCTTGCCACCTGCGGCGTGATCCTCCAGGCACTGTTGCGCAACCCGTTGGCCGAGCCTTACCTGCTGGGGCTGTCTGCCGGCGCCTCGACCGGTGCGGTGCTGGTGGGCCTGCTGGGTTTCGGCAGCCTGGCGCTGAGCATGTCTGGCGGCGCCTTCATCGGCGCCCTGGCAGCGTTCGCCCTGGTACTGGTACTGGCCCGGGCAGCCGGCCCCAGCAGCAACAATGCCCAGGTGATCCTTGCCGGAATCGCCGGCTCGCAACTGTTCAACGCCCTTACCGCCTTCCTCATCACCATGTCGGCCACCGCCGAGCAGGCACGCGGCATCCTGTTCTGGCTGCTGGGCAACCTCAGTGGCGTACGTTGGCCTTCGGTGTGGCTGGCCGTGCCGGTTGTACTGTTCGGGCTGCTGGTGTGCCTGTGGCATCGCCGTGCCTTGGATGCCTTCACCTTCGGTGCCGACTCGGCGGCGTCGCTCGGCATCCCGGTGCGGCGTACCCAGTTGCTGCTGATCAGCTGCGCGGCGCTGGTGACCGCCGTGATGGTGTCCATCGTCGGCGCCATCGGTTTTGTCGGGCTGGTGATCCCCCATGCCCTGCGCCTGCTGCTAGGCCCCGGGCACAGCCGCCTGCTGCCCGCCAGCGCACTGGGCGGGGCACTGTTCCTGATTGCCGCCGACATCCTGTCGCGCACCTTGATCCCTGGCCAGGTGATCCCGGTTGGCGTGGTCACCGCGCTGCTCGGCGCACCGGTCTTCGCGTTGATCCTGATCAGCCGCCGGGGGCGCCCATGACGGTCATGACGGCGGTACGGATGGCCCCCTTGAGTTGCCAGAACCTGGGGCTGCAACTGGCCGGCAATACCGTGCTCAGCAATATCGAACTGAGCGTTGTCGCCGGTGAAACCCTGGGCATCGTCGGCCCCAACGGCTCCGGCAAATCCTCGCTGCTGAAGGTGCTGGCCGGGCTGCGCAAGCCAGGCAACGGCGGCGTGCAACTGCTGGGGGAACCGCTCGCACGGTTGCCCCGCCGCCGGGTCGCCCAGGCCTTGGCGCTGGTCGAACAGCAGGCCGACACCCTCGATGCGATCAGCGTGTTCGATGCCGTTGCCCTGGGCCGTACCCCCTGGCTGTCGGCGCTGGCGCCGTTCTCCCGGGAGGACCACGCGATCGTCGAACAGGCCCTGGCCGACCTCGACGCCCTGCACCTGCGCACACGCCTGTGGGGGTCGCTGTCGGGTGGCGAACGCCAGCGCGTGCACATCGCCCGTGCTTTGGCACAGCGGCCGCAGGTGCTGCTGCTGGACGAGCCGACCAACCACCTGGATATCCAGCACCAGCTGAGCCTGTTGCAGCAGGTGCAGGCCTTGCCGGTGACCACCCTGGTGGCCCTGCATGACCTCAACCAGGCGCTCACCTGCGACCGCATCGCGGTGCTCGACAAGGGCCGCCTGGTCGCCCTCGGCAAACCGCTCGAGGTGCTTACACCCGAGCGCCTGCTGAACACCTTCGGCGTGCACGCCCATTACCTCATCGACCCTTTCGACGGCGCGCGCATCCTGCGTTTTCGCGCCCCCTGAACAGGAAGTTCTGCCCATGTCGCGCTCTGTCCCTTTGCTGCTCGCCAGCGCCCTGCTCGCCCCCCCTGCACTGGCCGACTCCGCCCAGTCGCAAAGCAACGGTTTTGTCGAGGATGGCCGCTGGAGCCTGCTCAACCGCAGCGTATTCGACCAGCGCGATTACAAACATGGCGGGCGCAACAGTGCCGGGCGCAACGCCTACAAGCCGCGCAATGAACGTAGCGGCAAGGCAGAGGAATGGGCCTATGGCCTGATGGGCACCTTCCGGTCCGGTTTTACCCAGGGGCTGATCGGTGTCGGGGTCGACGCCCACGCCTACCTGGGCGTGCAACTCGACAGCGGCGGCGGGCGCGTGGGCAAGGCACGCTTGCTCGGGGTGGATAACGAGGGGCACCCGAAGAACGAATACAGCCGTGCCGGCGCGGCACTGAAACTGCGCATGTCCGATACCGTGCTGTCCTACGGTGAGCAACGGGTCAAGACCCCGGTGTTCAGCTCGTCCGATAGCCGCCTGCTGCCCGAGACCGCGACCGGGTTCTTCCTTGACAGTACCGAGTTCGACAACCTCAGGCTGGTGGCAGGGCATTTCAACGAGAACGCCGACCGCAATGCTTCCAGCCACGATCAGGGTTTCGTGGTGAACTACTCCAATGGCCGCCAGGGCAACAGCTTCGACCTGGCCGGCGTGGTGTGGAACCCCGGCGCCGTCTTCAGCGGCAGCCTGTACACCTCACGCTACCAGGACAGCTGGAACCAGCATTACCTGGGCAGCACCCTCAGCCATGCCCTGGATGAGCGCCGCAGCCTAACCCTCGACCTAAACCTGTACCGCACCACCGACACCGGCAAGGCGCTGTCCGGGCACATCGACAACACCACCTGGAGCCTGGTCTCGCGTTACGACCACGGGCCGCACGGTTTCAGCCTGGGCTGGCAGCAGGTGGACGGCAACACGCCGTTCGACTACGTGACGCGAGGGGCAATCTTCATTGCCAACGCGGTGCAGATGTCGGACTTCAACGCACCAAACGAAAAGTCGTGGCAGGCGCGCTATGACCTGAACATGGGCGCCTATGGCGTACCGGGGTTAAACCTGACGGCGTTGTACGTGCGCGGGTTCGATATCGACGGCAGCCATGTCGACCCTGCGGGCGGGTATGCCTACCTGGGTTATGGCAAGGGGGGCAAGCATTGGGAGCGCGACCTGGAGGCCCGGTATGTGGTGCAGAGCGGCAAGGCCAAGGGCACCGCGTTTTCGCTGCGGCATAACGTGCATCGGGGCAATACGGCGCAGGCGGAGCTGGATGGGGACCAGATACGGTTGGCGGTGGAATGGCCGTTGGGGGGTGGGTTCTGATGTTCCGCGTTGCCTGAATGGGGCTGCAAGGCAGCCCCAAAATCCATCAGGCAACCACAACTGCCGTATAATCGGCAGCACTCACTGCCCAACCAGGCCACGCCATGCCTCGCTTCCAGAAGTTGCTGCTGCCCCTGCTACTGGCTGCAGCCCTCACCGCCTGCGACCAGAAACCCTCCCGCGAAGAACAGATCCTGGCCCAGCTGCCGCTGCAGGATGCCTACACGCACAATATCGAGCGCATGGCCGCGCTGCTCGGCCGCACGCACCCGCAGCTGTCGCAAGCGACCATCCAGAGCGTGCTGCGCAAGCACCTGACCGTCGAGGACCAGCGCCAGGACCTGTTCCGCCTGTACAGCGAAAAGAACTTCAGCAATGCCGAATTCGCCACCATCGTCGAGGCCACCCAAGACCCGGCCAAGGCCCGCGCCCTGGAAGACACCGAGGCCGGCAAGCGCCTGAGCGAGAAGCTCACCGCCCTGATGCGCGAATCGGCCCGCGACGCGAAGGTGCAGGCCCTGGCCGAGCAGCGCATGCAGCAGGTTGAAGACGAGCTGGACGCGCTGGAAAACCCAGGCTCCTGAACGCGGTTCCCCACTGCGCCCATAAGGCGTAACGTTGTACCCATTTCGTAGCCGTTTTCGATCATCCGAGGTCAGGATTGCCACACGCCAAGCACGGACTGCGTCTGGATCTACGCACACTCATTCTGGTGCTTTGCGCCCTTACCGCCGTGGTCATGCTGTGCGCCAGCTATTTTGCCAGCTACCGGGTGCAACGCCAGCTGCTGATCGACCACGCCCTGGAAGCCAACCGGGTGTATGCGATGAAGCTGGCCAGCATCACCGAGACCTTTATCGGCAACGCCTTGCAGCAGCTGTCGTTCAGCGCTGGCGTGCAAGGCCGCCAGCTGGGCGACGCCGTCGCCCTGCAGGCGGAGACCGAGCGTGTACTGAACCAGAGCATGGCCTTCAATTCCACGTTCGTGATCGATGCCAACGGGGTGCTGCTGGCGATATCCCCTGCACACTTGCGGCACATGGTCGGCCGGCACATGCATTCGCCCGGTGTCCAGAAGGCACTGCAGGTGCGCCGCCCACTGGTTTCGACGCCCTACATGTCAGCGGCCAACAACCTGGTGGTGGCGCTGTCGCAACCCATTTTCGACAGTAACGGCCGCTACCTGGGGTATGTCGGCGGCAGCCTGTACCTGCGTGAACGCAATATCCTCAACAGCCTGCTGGGCGAGCATTTCTACAAGGACGGTTCCTACCTGTACGTGGTCGACCGCAATCGCCGTCTGTTGTATCACCCCGACAGCCAGCGCGTGGGGACAGTGGTGGAAGGCAATGAATTGATCGACCAACTGTCAACGCTGGGCAGTGGTACCCGGCAACTGACCAACAGCCTCGGGGTGGAAATGCTCGCTGGCTTCGCCACCGTGCCCAGTGCCGGTTGGGGCGTGGTGGCGCAGCAGCCGCTGACCCAGACAGTCATGCCACTGAGCCACCTGATCCTCAACGTGGTCGGCACCTCTGCGCCATTGGCGCTGGTGGGCAGCGTGCTGCTGTGGTGGCTGGCCATGACCATCGCCCGGCCGCTGTGGCAGCTGGCCGCTGGCGCCCGCTCGATGGACCGGGCCGGCACTGCCGAGCGCCTGCATCGGGTGCCGGCCTGGTACTTCGAGGCGGCCGAGCTGAAGCGCGCGCTGCTGTTCGGGCTGAACCTGCTGCATGAACGCATCGGCCGGCTCAACCGCGACGCCCAGACCGACCCGCTGACCGGCCTGGGCAACCGCCGCAGCCTGGATTTCAACCTGTCGCTGCTGGAAGCCGAGGGGCGCGCATTTGCGGCCATCGTGCTGGATGTCGACCATTTCAAGCGGGTAAACGACTGCCACGGGCACGAGATGGGTGACCAGGTGCTGCGCCGGCTGGCGGAACTGATGCGCCGCTGCTGCCGCGAGGGTGACCTGCTGTGCCGCACCGGCGGCGAGGAGTTCCTGATGCTGCTGCCGGGGGCCAATCTGGAGGTTGCGACAGCGGTGGCCGAACGGCTGCGGGTGACGGTGCAGGATACGCCGGTGGAGCCGGTGGGGGCGGTGACGGTGTCGCTGGGGGTGGCGCGTTGGGATGGCGAGGCCGAGAGCGAACCGGGGGATGCATTGAGCGCGGCTGACCGGGCGCTTTACCGGGCCAAGCAGGAGGGGCGCAATCGGGTAGTTGTTGCCTGAGCGCCCTTGCTTGCCTGTGCCGGCCTCTTCGCGGGTAAACCCGCTCCCACAGGTAACCTGCTGCCCTCAAGGACAAAGCACCGGGTGGCGATCACCGAAACCCGCTATCGCAACCTGCACCTGGGGACCGCCAGCCCCGACCTCAGCGACCAGCAAGGCAAGCTGGAGAGCAAGTTCAAGATCAACACAAAACCACGCCGCCTTTGAAAGCCGTGCACGGCCTTGTGTCGCGATGGGCTGCAAAACAGCCCCGAAATATCAAGCCAGAACCACTACCCGACCGTTCATCCGGATGGTAGATTCGCCGCCATGAAAATCACCCGGCATACCCGCACGCTGACCGCCTGGACACTCTACGCCTGCGTCCTGTTCAGCCTGGTTCTGTGCGGCCTGCACCATGGCCAGATGGGTGGCCTGCGCCTGGCCGGCCTGGAAGGCGGTTTCTGCTCGATCAACAGCGAACACGGCGTTGCCATCGACCTGGACGGCGCCGGCGGCGAGCAGCACATGGCCCAGCTCGATTGCCCGGTGTGCTCCTCGTTCGGCCTGGCCGTGCCGCTCAGCAGCGGCGGCTGGTCGTTCACCCCTACGCAAGCCGTGGCCAGCTCGCCCATCGTGGTGCGCAGCTGGGCGCAACCGCCGCCGCGCTATCAACGCCCCGCCCTCAACCCCCGCGCCTCCCCCGTCGCTTTCCCCGCAGCCGTACTTCATTTCGCCTGACCTCAGCCGGGCGCGCCTGACTGCGCGCGCTCGCGGTCAGCCATGACCTTTGCGTGGAAGACACACCAACATGCTTCGCAATACCTCCCTGGTGCTCCTCATGGGCACCTGCAACCTTGCCTGGGCGGATGCTGCCCCGGTGGAACTGAGCGCCACCACCATTGACGGTGAACGCGACGCCGCCAGCGGCGTGCAACTGGACGAGCCGATCCGCACCGGCTCGCGCCTGGGCCTCACCGCGCGGGAAACGCCGGCCTCGGTCAGTGTCTCGGACCGCCGCCTGATCGAGGAGCGCGGCGCAAGGACAGCCAGGACGTGATCAACGCCATGACCGGCGTCAACGCCTCGGCCAACCCCGGCTTTGGCGGCTTCGTGGCCTACCGCGGCTTCACCCAGAACCAGGTTACCCAGTTGTACAACGGCATCAACCTGGGCTACAGCAGCGCCACGCGGCCAGTGGATGCCTGGGTGCTCGACCGCGTCGAACTGATCGGCGGGCCATCGTCGTTCCTGCATGGTGCGGGCGCGGTGGGCGGCTCGATCAACTACATCACCAAACTGGCCAGCCGCGACCAGCAGACCATCGACGGCCGTATCCGCCATGGCAGCTTCGACGACAGCGAAGTGGCGTTCGGCATCAACCAGGCACTGGCCAGCAACCCCGCCGATGCCCGCCATTTCATGCGCCTGGACTTCAGCCGCGGGCATGGCAACGGCTACGTCGACCGCAACGAACGGCACACCGACAGCCTGGCCCTCTCGTTGCTGAGCGACCTGACGCCCAACCTCACCCACACCCTGGCCCTGGAATACCAGGAAGACCGCGAAGACAGCCCTTACTGGGGCTCGCCGATCCTGCCCGGGCGCAGCACGATGAAGATCGACAACAGCCGCCGCTTCGAAAACTACAACGTCGGCGACGGGCGCTACGAGCAGCGGGTACGCTGGCTACGCTCGATCCTCGACTACCAGCTCAGCGACAGCACCAGCGTGCAGAACACGCTTTACCACTACAACGCCCAGCGCGATTACCGCAACCTCGAACGCTACAGCTACACCGACGATGGCAGGGTACGACGCAGCAGCCCTTATCTGCAGCGCCACGACCAGAACTTGCTGGGCGATCGCATCGAGCTGCGCCATGACAACCAGCTGTTCGGCCTGGCCAGCCAGTGGTCGCTGGGGCTGGAGTACTCGCGCATGCGCCAGACCCTCTACCCCACCTCGAGCAGCTGGAGCGACGTGGTCGATGCCGAGCACTTCGACCCCGGCAGTTTCGACGACATCCCCGGGGTGAATGCCGGCCTGACCAAGCAACGCCGCCACGAGGTGATCAACCGCGCGGTGTTTGCCGAAAACCGCCTGCAACTCACCGAGCGCCTGGCCTTGCTGACCGCGCTACGCTACGACTACCTGGACATGCAGGTGACCAACTACGGCGCGGTAACGCCAACCTCGCCGGCGTTCTTCGAACGGCGCTGGGAACCGCTTTCCGGGCGTATCGGCCTGACCTATGCGCTGACCCCGTCCGCCAGCGTCTATGCGCAGTACAGTACCTCTGCCGACTTGCCGGCCGGCTCGCTGGCGGCAGCGACCTATTCCAACGTCGGGCTGTTCGACCTGTCCAAGGGCGAGCAGTGGGAAGTGGGCAGCAAGTTCGACTTTCTCGACGGGCGCGGCGCGGCGACTCTGGCGCTGTACCAGATCGTGCGCAAGGACTTTGCCGTGCGCGACTCCAACGACGCCAATCAGACAGTCCAGGCCGGGCAGCAGACCTCGCGTGGTGTCGAGGTGTCCGGGCGCCTGCAGGTGACGCCGAAGCTGCTGGCCGAGGCCAACTATGCCTATGTCGACGCGCAGTACGACGAGTTCAACGAGGCGGTCAACGGCGTGTCGGTATCGCGCAAGGGCAACGCCCCGGTGAACGTACCGGCCAACGTCGCCAACCTGTGGCTGAACTACAGCCTGACCCCGGCGTGGTCGTTGGGGGCAGACGCGCGCTACGTGGGCTCGGTGTATGCCGACAACGCCAACAGCCTCAAGGCCCCGGCGTACACCCTGTTCGGCGCGTTCGCCCGCTACCGGCTGGATGAACACACCACGCTGACCGGGCGGGTACGTAACCTGACCGACGAGGTGTATGCCAAGCAGGCCTACAACAGCCAGTACTACATGGGGCCGCCGCGCACCTTCGAACTGGCGCTGGACATGCGTTTCTGAGCGCAAGGCCCTATCGCCGGCAAGCCAGCTCCCACAGGTACTGCACAAGCCTTGAGTGCGGTGCAAATTCTGTGGGAACTGGCTTGCCGGCGATAGGGCCATCAAGGGGCATCCCACCATGTTCGGTTGATTCAGGTATCCCGAGGTCGCCCTCGACAAAGCGCCTTCCAGCGCCCGGCTATCTACTGGCAAGCACAACAATGATGGCGCAGCCCGACCGCGCCACTTTCATCATGCCTGCCAATGGAACCGGAGAGCACTCGCATGCCCGCACCTCACGAGGTATCCCCCGCCACCCTGCGCCGGGTGATCGCCGCCTCGGCCATCGGCAATTTCGTCGAATGGTTCGACTTCGCCGTCTACGGCTTTCTCGCTACCCTGATCGCCAGCCAGTTCTTCGCCAGCGAAGACGCCAGCGTGGCCTTGCTCAAGACCTTTGCGGTGTTCGCCGTGGCCTTCGCCCTGCGTCCGCTGGGTGGCATCGTGTTCGGCGCGCTGGGTGACCGCCTGGGGCGCAAGCGCATCCTGTCGCTGACCATCCTGCTGATGGCCGGCTCGACGACCCTCATCGGCCTGCTGCCAACCTACGCCAGCATCGGCCTGGCAGCCCCCGCGCTGCTGACCTTGGCGCGCTGCCTGCAGGGCTTTTCGGCCGGTGGCGAGTATGCCGGGGCCTGCGCCTACCTGATGGAGCACGCCCCCAACGACAAGCGCGCCTTCTATGGCAGCTTCGTGCCGGTGTCGACCTTTTCCGCCTTTGCCTGCGCGGCAGTGATCGCCTATGGCCTGGAAGCCAGCCTGTCGGCCGAGGCGATGAACGCCTGGGGCTGGCGCATCCCGTTCTTGATCGCCGCGCCGCTGGGGCTGGTCGGCCTGTACCTGCGCTGGCGCATGGAAGAAACCCCGGCGTTCCGCGAAGCCATCGCCCAGGGCAAGGAGCATGAACATTCGCCGCTCAAGGAGACCTTGCGCAACCATGGCCGGGCGATCCGCAACCTGGGGGCCTTCATCTCGCTGACCGCGCTGTCGTTCTACATGTTCACCACCTACTTCGCCACCTACCTGCAACTGGTCGGCAACCTGACCCGCGCGCAATCGCTGCTGGTAACCACCGTGGCCTTGCTGTTCGCCGCGGTCGGCTGCCCGCTGGCCGGGGCGTTCTCGGACCGCGTCGGCCGGCGCAAGACCATCGGCTTTACCTGCCTGTGGGTGATGCTGTGCGTGTTCCCGGCGTACTGGCTGGCCAGCTCCGGCTCGATGTCCGGCGCGCTGCTGGGGGTGATCCTGCTGGCGGTGGGGGCGTTGTGCAGTGGTGTTGTCACGGCGGCATTGCTCTCGGAAAGCTTCCCTACCCGCACCCGCTATACCGCTTCGGCAATTACCTACAACGTGGCCTATACGCTGTTTGGCGGTACCGCGCCGCTGGTTGCAACCTGGCTGATCGGGCAGACCGGCAGCAGCCTGGCACCTGCGTTCTACCTGGTGGTGATTGCGCTGGTGGCGTTGGTGGGTGGGTTGGCGTTGCCGGAGACTTCGCGGATTTCGTTGCATGATGAGGCTGGTGGCGACAGTACAAGGGCTGGGGCTCGTCGTACTGTTTGAGAATTTGGGGCCGCTTTGCGGCCCATCGCCGGCAAGCCAGCTCCCACAAGGATTGCACTTGGCTTGAGGGCGATGGGCTGCACAGCCGCCCCAACTTCTCAGTCCTGCTGCACCTCTTCGCGCCGATATGCCCATTGATACAACGCTGGCAACACCAGCAAGGTCAGTGCGGTGGAGGACAGAATCCCGCCAATCACCACGGTCGCCAGCGGCCTTTGCACCTCGGCCCCGGTCCCGGTAGCCAAGGCCATCGGGATGAACCCCAGCGACGCCACCAGTGCCGTCATCAGCACCGGCCGCAAGCGTGTCAGCGCGCCCTCCTCGACCGCGGCCCGCAGCGTGCGCCCTTGCTCCCGCAGGCCACGGATAAAGGCGATCATCACCAGGCCGTTGAGCACCGCCACTCCCGACAAGGCAATGAAGCCCACGCCAGCGGAAATGGACAACGGGATGCCCCGCAACCACAGCGCCAGCACGCCGCCGGTAAGGGCGAACGGGATGCCGGTGAACACCAGCAGGCCATCCCTGAGGTTGTTGAACATCATCAGCAACAGCGCCATGACGAGAAGCAAGGCCACCGGCACCACCACCTGCAGGCGCTCGGCCGCCGACTGCAACTGCTCGAACTGGCCACCCCAGCGGGTCCAGTAACCCGGCGGTATCTGCACCTGCTCGATCAGCGTCTGCTCGGCCTCTTCGACGAACGAGCCCAGATCACGTCCACGCACGTTGGCACTGACCACCACCACCCGCTTGCCATCCTCGCGGCTGACCTGGTTCGGCCCCAGCTGCAGGTTCAGCGTGGCTACCTGCGACAGCGGGATGAAGCCGATTTGCCCGGCACCGGCAGCCGAACCGGCCGGCACCGGAATCAGCAGGCTGGCCAGCCCGTCGACATCGGTGCGCAGGGTTTCCGACAGGCGCACCACCATGTCGAAACGGCGGTCACCTTCGTACAGCGTGCCGGCCGTGCGGCCACCCACGGCAATGGCAACGGCGTCCTGCACGTCGCCCACGTTCAGGCCATGGCGGGCCGCGTTGTCGCGGTCTATATCGATGGTCAGCACCGGCAGGCCGGTAGTCTGCTCGACCTTTACCTCGGACGCGCCCCGCACGCCTTGCAGGCTGCTGGCAATCTGCGCGGCTGTGCGGTTGAGCACGTCCATGTCATCACCGAACAGCTTCACCGCCACATCGCTGCGCACCCCGGAAATCAGCTCGTTGAAGCGCAGCTGGATCGGCTGCGACAGCTCGTGGTTGCTGCCCGGCACGCTGGCGGCGGCACGTTGTACGTCGGCGATCAGCTCATCACGCGGCTTGCCCGGGTCGACCCATTGCTCACGCGGACGCAGCATCACATAGGCGTCGGAAATGTTCGGCGGCATCGGGTCAGAGGCGATCTCGGCGGTGCCGGTGCGGGCAAACACCCGCTCCACTTCCGGCACCTGGGCGATGATCGCCTGTTCCAGGCGCTGCTGCATGTCGACCGACTGCGACAGGCTAGTGCCCGGCACGCGCAGGGCCTGCAGGGCGAAGTCGCCTTCGCTGAGGCTGGGGATGAACTCGCTACCCATGCGGCTGGCCATCAACCCGGACAACAACACCAGGGTGGTGGCGGCGGCGAACACCAGCTTGCGCCGGCCCAGCACCCAGGCCAGCACCGGGGCATAGCGCTGACGCGCCGTGCGCATTATCAGGCCTTCCTCTTCCTTGACCTTGCCGGTGACGAACAGGGCAATTGCCGCCGGCACGAAGGTAACCGAAAGGATCATGGCACCGAGCAGCGCAATGACCACGGTGAAGGCCATAGGCTGGAACATCTTGCCCTCCACGCCGGTCAGGGCAAAGATCGGCAGGTACACCACCATGATGATCAGTTGGCCATAGATCAGCGGCCGACGGGCCTCACGGGCGGCAGCGAACACTTCATGGAAGCGCTCGGTGCGGGTCAGCATACGGCTATGGCGTTGCTGGGCGTGGGCCAGGCGGCGGATGGCGCTCTCGACGATCACCACCGCGCCGTCGACGATGATGCCGAAGTCCAGTGCGCCCAGGCTCATCAGGTTGGCGCTGACCTTGTTGCTGAACATGCCGGTTAAGGTGAACAGCATCGACAGCGGAATGACCATGGCGGTGATCAGCGAAGCGCGGATGTTGCCCAGGAACAGGAACAACACGGCGATGACCAGGATGGCGCCTTCGACCAGGTTCTTCTTCACCGTGGCGATGGCCTTTTCCACCAGGTTGGTGCGGTCGTACACCGTCACCGCGACTACGCCCTTGGGCAGGTTGCGGTTGATCTCGACCAGCTTGGCGGCAACCGCCTGCGACACCGTGCGGCTGTTTTCGCCAATCAGCATGAACACCGTGCCTAGCACCACTTCCCTGCCGTTTTCGGTGGCCGCGCCCGAGCGCAGTTCCTCGCCCAGGCCAACCTGAGCAACATGGCTGACGCGGATTGGCGTGCCATCGACACTGGAGATGACGATGTTGGCGATGTCTTCGGCCGAGGCCACCTGGCCTGGCGCGCGAATCAGCAACTGCTCGCCATTGCGCTCGATGTAGCCGGCGCCGACGTTGGCGTTGTTGCGCTCCAGCGCCGCGATCAGGTCGTTGAAGGTGAGTTTGTAGGCCGCCAGGCGCTTGGGCTCCGGTGCAATCAGGTATTGCCTGGCATGGCCGCCGATGCTGTTGACCTCGGCGACCCCGGGCACGTTGCGCAGCTGCGGCTTGATGATCCAGTCCTGGATTACCCGCAAGTCGGACGGGGTGTAGGGCGTGCCGTCTTCCTTCAGCGCGCCCTGCTCGGCTTCCACCGTCCACAGGAAGATTTCACCCAGCCCGGTGGAAATCGGCCCCATGCCCGCTTCGATGCCGTCGGGCAGCTGCTCACGCGCCACTTGCAGGCGCTCGTTGACCAGCTGGCGGGCGAAGAACAGGTCGGTGCCGTCGTCGAAAATGACCGTGACCTGCGACAGGCCCGAGCGCGACAGCGAGCGGGTCTGCTTGAGCCCCGGCAGGCCGGCCATGGCGGTCTCGATGGCGAAGGTGATGCGCTGCTCGGTCTCCAGCGGCGAATAGCCGGGCGCGGCGGTATTGATCTGCACCTGGACGTTGGTGATGTCCGGTACAGCGTCGATCGGCAGTTTCTGGTAGCTGTGGATACCCACCGCGGCCATCAGGACCACGGCCAGCATCACCACCAGGCGCTGCTCGATGGCGAATTGGATCAGGCGTTCGAACATGCAGGCGTTCCCGTGATCAATGGCTGTGCTCGGCCGAGCCTTTGCCCAGCTCGGACTTGAGGACAAAGCTGCCGGCAGCGGCCACCTGCGTGCCGGCGGCAAGGCCGGTGGTGATTTCTACCTGGCCGGCATCGCGGCGGCCGGTCGTTACCGGGCGGGCCTCGAAACCTTCCTCGGTACGGGCAAACACCACGGTCTGCTCCTCCCAGGTTTGCAGTGCGCTTTGCGGTACCACCACAGCGGCGTTGAAGCGTTCGACGCTGACCGCGACATTGACGAACAGCCCTGGGCGCCAGGCGCCGTTGGGGTTGGCCAGCGTGGCGCGGACAGTGGCAGCACGGTTCTGCTCGCCGAGCAGGCTGCCGACGTAGTTGATCTTGCCCTCGACCCGGGCGCCCAGGTCCGGCGCGCTGACCGTGACGTTGCGGCCGGTTGTCACCTTGTCCAGGTCGCGCGGGGCGACGGCGAAGGTGGCCCAGACCCGGCTCAGGTCAGACAGGGTGAAGGCATTGCTGGTCTCATCGACCACCTCGCCCACGGTCAGATGCTTTTCCACCACCACGGCATCGAACGGCGCGCGCAGTTCATAGCGGTTGCCGGCGCCGGCCGGGCCCACGGCGGCGACTTTCTGCCGGGCGTTGGCCAAGGCAATCTCGGCTTCCTGCAACACCTGACGGGCCTGCAGGTAATCCTGCTCGGCGCTGATGCGTTCCTGCCACAGCTGCTGTTCGCGCTGGAAGGTCAGGCGCGCCAGTTCCAGGCGGCGCTGGGCAGCCTGTTGTTCGCTGCGCAGGTCGGAAATCTGCTGGCTTGCAATTACCGCCAGCACCTCACCACGCTTGACCGCCTGGCCCAGTTCGGCTTGCACCGACTCGACCACACCGGGCACGCGTGGCACGACATGGGCGGTGCGGTCCTCGTCGAAGCGGATTTCACCCGGGAAGCTGATGGCGGTGCCCAGTTCACGAGGGCCGGCATCGGCCAGTTGCACACCGGCAGCTTCGATCTGGGCGATGGACAGGTGCAACTTGCCCGCCTCTTCTTCGTGACCTTCGCCGGCCTGTTCCTCGCCGTGGCCGTGGCTGCCTTCGCCGTGGTCGTCGTGCCGGGTTTCAGTGCTTGAGGCGTTGCCGAGGTTGCCGGTCCAGGCCAGGCCACCCAGGCCAAGCGCGGCAATGGTGGCAGCCAGAATGGCTATCTTGCGTGGGTTAGTCATTGTTGCTCCTGCTGTTCAATTTGTTGCTCAGGCCATCGAGGTCGCCATAGATCCGCTCGACCTGCGCCCGCGCGTCGGTCGCCGAGGCCAGTGCGTCGAGGTACAACCCGCGCGCCTCGATCAGCGTGCGCTGGGCGTCGAGCACATCGAGGAAGGCGAACTTGCCCATTTCGAAACCACGTGTGGCGGTGTCCACGGCCTGCTGGGCAGACGGCAGGATGGTGCGGTCATAGGCCTGCACTTCCTGCATGGCCGTGGCCCACTGGCTGACGGCGCTGCGGGTTTCACTGCGCAGGCGCAGCCCCACGGCGTTGCGCAGGTCACGCGCCTGCTCGGCACGGCGGGCCGCGGCCAGCACGTTGCCCTGGTTGCGGTCGAACAGCGGCAAGGGCATCGACAGGCCCACCACATTGACCCTCTCGCGGTCTTCGCGGCTGTACTGGCTGCCAAGGCTGACGGTGAGATTGGGAATGCGCAGAGCCTTTTCCGACCCCAGAGAAGCTTCGCCGCGCTCGACCTGGGCGGCGGCCAGGCGCCATTCAGCCGTTTGCTCGACCTGGTCGAGCAGGGTGTCGGCGCTGGGCGCATCACCGGGGGACAGGTTGGCTGCCAGCAACTGGTCGAAGCTTGCCAGCGGGCTACCGGTCAACCGTGCCAGGGCCTGGTAGGCCACACTGCGCTGGGTTTGCGCACGGCGCACTTCGGCCTGGGCCTGCGCCTGCTGCACCTGGGCTCGGGTAGCCTCCACTGGCGATGACTGGCCAGCACTCACCCGCCCCTGCACCACCCGCAGCCCACGCTCGGTCAACGCCTGCGATTGCTGCGCCAGCTCCAGCGCGGTCTGCGCGCGCAGGGCCGCGTGGAAGGCCTGCACCACATCGGCGCGCAGGCCGTTGCGCTGGCGCTCCAGGTCCAGCTGGGCAATGGCCTGACCGGCACCGGCCACGGCAATGCGTGCGCCGCGTTTGCCACCCAGCTCCAGCGGTTGGCTGAGGGTGACGGTGGTGGTGCTGGTGTCCCGGCGGGTGTCCTCGACCTCCCAGGACAGTTCCGGGTTGGGGATCAGCCCCGCCTGGCGCCGCTCGCCGTCGGCAATGCCGATTTCCCGGCTGGCCGCTGCCAACTCCGGGTTCTGGGCAAAGGCGGCGTCAAGCGCCTGGGGCAGGCTCAGGCTCTGGCTGGCCTGGGCGCTGGCGACACCCGCCAGCAAAAGGCTGAGCAAGGCGGTCTTGCGGGGGATGGGCACGGAAAAGGTCCTCGTCGGCGAGCTTTGGCGAGGGACTTTAGAAAGCCGTGCTTATCGGAGCGGTGGCGGGAAAATTACAATTTTGTAATCCAGCTGCTCCTACAGGGGTATGTACATGCTGAGGGTTCGATAATCGCCCACTTTCCCGGTACAGCGGTTTAGTCCAATTGACTAAACTAACTAGACGGTACAAAACTAGGTGCATCCAACAACAACAAAGCGATGCCCGTAATGAAGCCCATTATTCTCGTGCTCAACGGCCCCAACCTGAACATGCTGGGCACCCGCGAGCCTGCCCAGTACGGCTACGAAACCCTCGCCGACCTGGCCCGGGGTTGCGCCGATACTGCCCATGCCCATGACCTGGAAATCGAATTCCGCCAAACCAACCACGAAGGCGAACTGATCGACTGGATCCATGCTGCCCGTGGCCGCTGTGCCGGCATCGTGATCAACCCCGGTGCCTGGACCCACACCTCGGTAGCCATCCGCGATGCACTGGTGGCCAGTGAAGTGCCGGTCATCGAAGTGCACCTGTCCAACGTGCACAAGCGCGAACCGTTCCGTCACCTGTCGTTCATATCGTCCATCGCTGTCGGGGTCATTTGCGGGCTGGGCAGCCATGGCTACCGCATGGCCATCAGCCACTTCGCCGAAATGTTGCAGGAGCGCAGCGCATGAGCCAGCAAGCCATCCTTGCCGGCCTGATCGGCCGCGGCATCCAGCTGTCGCGCACTCCTGCCCTGCACGAACACGAAGGTGATGCCCAGGCGCTGCGTTACCTGTACCGGCTGATCGATGCCGACCAGCTCCAACTGGACGACAGCGCACTGCCCGGCCTGCTCGACGCCGCCCAGCACACCGGTTTCACCGGGCTCAACATCACCTACCCGTTCAAGCAGGCGATCCTGCCGTTACTCGACGAACTGTCGGACGAAGCCCGTGGCATCGGCGCGGTGAACACCGTTGTACTCAAGGACGGCAAGCGGGTCGGCCACAACACCGACTGCCTGGGCTTTGCCGAAGGCTTGCGCCGTGGCCTGCCGGATGTGGCACGGCACCAGGTGGTGCAGATGGGTGCCGGTGGTGCCGGTTCGGCCGTGGCCCATGCCCTGCTCGGTGAAGGGGTCGAGCGGCTGGTACTGTTCGAGGTGGACGCGGCCCGTGCACAGGCGCTGGTGGACAACCTGAATGCCCACTTCGGCGCCGGGCGCGCCGTGGTCGGCACCGACCTGGCCACGGCCCTGGCCGAGGCGGACGGGCTGGTCAACACCACGCCGGTAGGCATGGCCAAGCTGCCGGGCACGCCGCTGCCGGTGGAGCTGCTGCATGCACGCCTGTGGGTGGCGGAGATCATCTACTTCCCGCTTGAGACCGAACTGCTGCGTGCCGCCCGGGCACTGGGCTGCCGCACCCTGGACGGCAGCAACATGGCCGTGTTCCAGGCGGTGAAGGCGTTCGAGCTGTTCAGCGGGCGCCAGGCGGATGCGGCGCGGATGCAGGCGCATTTTGCCAGTTTCACCTGACGGATCGGTGTTGGCTTCTTCGCGGGTAAACCCGCTCCCACAGGGATCGCACAAGTCTGCAAACGGTGCAGTATCTGTGGAAGCGGGTTCATCGAGTCGTCGAACCGCCGCGAAGAGGCCGGCACAGACAACTCACCCTTTTTCATCCAGCAACGCCTGTATCACCTGCTCTTGCCCCCCATAATCCCCCTCGCCAAAGTGCACATGGCGCACCTGCCCCTTGCGGTCGACAAAGTAGTGTGCCGGCCAGAACTGGTTGCCCCAGGCATTCCACACCTTGTAGTCGTTATCCACCGCCACCGGGTAACCGATCCCCAAGCTGGCCACCTTGTCACGCAAGGTGCCTACATCGTGCTCGTAGTCGTACTCCGGCGTGTGCACGCCCACCACCACCAGGCCCTGGTCGGCATAGCGCCGCGCCCATTCGTTCACATGGGGCAGGCTGCGCCGGCAGTTGATGCAGTCCCAGGTCCAGAAGTCCACCAGCACCACCTTGCCCTTGAGCCCGGGGCCATCCAGCGGCGCCGAATTGAGCCACTGGCTGGCTCCCGACAGCGACGGCATGGCACCGTAGCTGTCGCGGGCCATCAGGTGCCCAGCCAGGCCCAGGCCGGCCAGCGCCAGGGCAATGCCACCAACCTTCAACAACAAGCGGCGATCAATTCTCATGGCAACCGCCGGTGGCGTAGGTGCGGTACTGCACGCTCTGCTGCTGGCCCTTGGAGTCGAGGTAGTCCATGCGAGTGTTCACCAGGCCGCAGGCGTTACTCTGGTCATCCTGTATCGACAGCACTTTCTTCACATCCAGGTGGTCACCGTAGCGGTACTGCATGACCCCGGTATCGTCCATTGGCATCGTGGAGGCCTGGGCGGCAAGGGCGCCGAAGCTGAGCACGGCGAACAGGGTGGCACGGGCGAAGGTATTGAAGTTCATGGCATCTCTCCTGTGTATCGCTTGAGGGTGGGGAGTTGTGCTCCCCGGTCGAGAGCCATTTCACGCCGGCCAGGTATCCCGTATGTGTCGCCGAAGCTGTGATGTGCTTCCTCCTGTATCTGTACACATGCCGGGGACACCCCTCAAATACCAGGAAAACCCTGTAAAATCAGTTGTTTGAATCAAAGCGCAAGCCTAAAAACAGCCTCCTTCCCTGTACAAGCGGATACAATAGAATCAGGCGTTTACGGATGCATTTTGGGGAAAAATTACGCACCCAGTACTGCAGCAGTAGCGGAAATAATCGACCGCAGGCCGCGACCAATGCGGCCTGCGAATCGAGCCTGTCTACCATGGTTCGGCCAGCTTCGGCGCCCCGAACCAACCTTCCCCGGCGTTCTGCCGAACGACTCCCTTCCTTTGTGTAGTTGCTCACTTCTTGTCGGGTCGAAGGCACCTTTCCTGCCCGGCAAACTCCATCGGAAACAACCCGAGCCTGAGAGGTGGCCGTCATGCAGCCCCCTACGGTACCGTGCCCTGAACGGATCGCGCCGCAGCTCGTTACGCTGGTCAGCCGGCCACCCGCCGGCGCCTGGCGGTACGAGATCAAGTATGACGGATACCGGATGCTGGCCAGGATCGATGGCTCGGTCCAGCTGTTCACCAAGAACGGTTACGACTGGACAGACCGTATGCCGCTGCTGGCCGCGGACCTGGCCCGGTTGGCTGTGCATTCGGCCTGGCTCGACGGCGAGGTGGTTGTTCAGGATGACGATGGCCGGCCGGCGTTCCAGGCGCTGCAGTCTGCCTTCGCCACCCGGAATACCGACCACCTGGTGTATGTAGTTTTTGACCTGCCCTACCTGAATGGCGTGGATCTTCGCGGCGAGCCGGTGGAGAAAAGGCGCCAGACCTTAACCGACCTCCTCGACGACTCCCCGCTTGACCTGGTGCGTCTCTCCGACACGCTCGACGCTGACCCTGCCCAGCTGCTGGCCAATGCCTGCCGCCTAAAGCTAGAGGGCATAGTCGGCAAGCGGGACGGCAGTCGGTACAGCGGCGTGCGCGATGGGAGCTGGGTGAAGCTCAAGTGCGGAAACCGGCAGGAGTTCATCATCGTGGGTTACACCCGGTCATCCGCCGGCATCGGTTCCCTGCTGCTGGGCCTGCATGATGACGATGGGCGCCTGGTGTATGCGGGCCGGGTAAAGTCCGGATTCAGCGGGACCACCCTGGACGATTTGAGGTCGCGGCTTGGCACTCTGGCCCAGACGGCCCCGGCCCTGGCACATCCACCCAAGCTGGAAAAAGGTCTGACCGTTGTGTGGGTTGCCCCTGAGCAGGTGTGCGAGGTGAAGTTTTCAGAGATCACGCCGAGCGGCAAGGTGCGCCACGCCGTGTTTGTCGCATTGCGAGACGACAAGCCGGCTGCGGGCATCAGTTTGGAGAGCGACATGGAGCCGCAGTAGGCGGGGCGAATGCCCTAGGAGGCATTGTGTACGAGGTGTTGGTTGAAGCGGAGGCCAGTGTGCTGCAATGCGAGATCACCGACCTCGTTGACGAGCAGTCGAAGACCGGCGCCTGGTCGAGCGACTGGGACACCCATGGCTACAGGGAGTTAGAGTTCCGTGTGGTCTCCGGTCAGTGGCTCGATCCAGACGGTACACCCCATGACCTGGGCATGAACGGCTGCGCAGAAGTTGTCGACCGATACGCCGAGTTCATCGAAGAAGAGTTATGGGCGCCCTGCCCTGCCGATTCAATGAAAAGGTGGCAAATTCTTTCCGCCCTTTTCCCGAAGCACAAGTGACCGAGACGCTGGGCTTACGGTTCAACACCATCTTTTGCCTTTATCGATGGAGCACCTTGAGCATCAGCAAGCCAGTTGGCAATGGCGCGTGCGACAATGCCCGAACACTCAACCATCATCATGTGCTGTTCTCCTTCGATCAGATGCAGCGTCGAACCTGCTATTCGATCGGCTGTTCGCTTCATCGCGCCTTCTCCGAAGAACTGGTCATCCTCCCCGCCAATAACCAAAGTCTGTGCCTCGATGCTGTTCAGCCAATCTGCACGCTCGCCGGAACATTCCAATAAAGCATTCAGGTAACGAACAATCGTTTGGGTATTCCCCATATGCTGAGCCAGTAGCTTACGACCAAGCCAAAGTGCCGCGCGTAGCAAGGCGTTTCGCCATGGGCGCCGAAAGACAGTGGTGAAACTCTCCATCAATGCAACGTAATCTTGAGCCAGGACATGGGACACTTGCTGACGAACCAACCCCCTGCCGGTTTCACCAAGCTCGTGAGCGCTTGAAACAAGAATGAGCCTGCGGACAAGGGCAGCGTTCCGAGAAGCGAGGCGCAATGCCAGGATGCCCCCGAATGATATACCGACCAGGATAATGGGCCCAAATCGTCGAGCGACCAGCTCCGCCATACGTTCCGCAAGTATCTCCAAGGTCGCACCTGGTACTGCATCGGGATACCCAAGCAAGACGAACGAAGTATCTGCAGGCAGAATTCGGGCAATTCGCCGACAATCCCTGCGCTGACGGCGAGGCGTCTGCTGCCGCACAAATCCTTGTCCACCGTTAATCACAACGACTTCCGGCGGCTTTTCACCAAAATGAGTGTACGGGATACCACGCGCTTCGCAGAACTGGATAACGGGACCTGTTGCCTGCGATTCGATGCCTGGACGTAAAGGATATTTCGAAAACATAATCTATGGTTTTAGTGTATTCATCATGCGCCGGGCGCCTGGACATTCGCGCTTTCAGAAACCGAAGCGACGGCCTTTTCAAGAAACTTCAGCAGACAGGGATGGAGCCAGGTACCGACGCGCAATTCTTCTTCGGACTCCTCTGCACGGCGTATGGCCTGGAGTGCGGCGTCGTCCAGTGCCAGCTTGTGCCGCATGGCCAGCCACGACCTTGCGATCAGCTGCACCTCGGCGCTCGTGGCTGGACAATGAGCGTTGCGCAGGACTTCCAGGCTATCAAGCAGGCCTGGCCACTCCCGCATCACGCCGATGTAAGTGCGCCGCAGGTGTTGATAGGCGTTGGGGCTCAAATGCTTGCGATAGATCAGCAGGCGGTGCTCGCAGAACGCCTTCAGGATGTACTCTCCAAGCTGTGGAGAAAACCCCGTATTAAACAGGTCCTCCCCGCGCGAAGTGAGCAGATTGTCCACGCGCACGAACATTCCAGCGTTTGACCGCGTGTCTTTTTCCACCAGCGCTATCCAATCGCGTGCCGCACGGCGAGCAGCCGACGCGCGTGGAGACACTCCCTTTTCAAACAATGCCCTGAGGCCATCAATACGCTTCTGCCAAGGAGCCGCAAATCTTCCGTTAGCTCCAAGCAAGGGCAGACTGAGATCATCTTCACTGAGATGGTGGCGATAGAACGCCATCGCTTCCAGCGTATTGAGGCAACCCGCCTCCGACAGGTCTTCTTCAAGTAGTGCCCGTTGCAAACGTTCCAGACGGGTGCGAAGCCTCTGCTGATGCGCTATCTCGGCATCGACACGGATCAGCTGCGCAGAAAGAATGGCCGGGGTTGAAAGTGTTCCTTCACACAGGATCTGGCGGATTTCACCCAGAGAAATGCCCAGCTCGCGAAGCGCCAGGATTTTGTTGAGCCGTTGGATGTCTGCCGCTCCGTAAAGCCGATAACCGGCATCGGAGCGAACTGACGGTTCAAGCAGCCCGAGGTTGTCATAGTGGTGCAATGTGCGTACCGAAAGCCCCGCCCGCTTGGCAAGTTCGCCGACTTTTAGCTGCACGGCAATGTCCCCTCACGCCAATTCAATGCACATTAGCCTACAGTTGCGGTGAACAGGCGCAAGCCACCATCCACGGCCTGGAGCCCATCTCGTCGACGCATGAAGTAGCGTGCGTTAATGGCTTCCGCATCCAGGCATTCCACATCGCAGAACCCGTTACAAAGGAGCATCTCCATTAATTGAGCGGGATCAAACGCGCTTAGCCAAGGCTCCCCTGCGGCCGCGAAAGACCGCGCAGCCATCTCTTCCATCCATTGCTCTACCGGTGACAGAAACTCGCGCGAGATGCGGGCATCGAACACAATCTCGCTCTGGGAAGAATAAAGGGAAACCTGGCGGATGATCGCCGAAACGACTGAGGTTTCCAGGTAAGGAAGCACGCCCAAGCAGCTGAATATGGTCGGCAGCTTCGGATCAATTCCATGGTTACCGAGCAGTTCCATCAAGGGGGCTTCAGCCAGGTCGGCGGCCAGAAAGACCACGTTGGAAGGAACGGAAATGCCGCTCTCCTTCAGACGGTCAAGTTTCCATTGCTGGGTCTGCGCTTGATCCAGTTCGACGCATCTGACGTTGTCAGGGATGCGAAGGAACAGCGTGTCCAGGCCTGCTCCCAAGATCACGACCTGGCGAACTCCGGTGCCAATAGCGCGAACGACCCTGTCTTCCACAAGCCTGGTGCGTGCGACCACAGCGGCGCGCATTGTTCGAAGCATGGGAGCGTTGTGGACATAGGGGTCAACGAGCGTTTGTCGCGCCAGGTTGCTGCCCAATATGTCGAACGCGTGTCTATCATGCAAAAGCGTGGGCTCATCGAGCAGTTGATGGACCGCACGTGCAAGGGCCATGGTAAGCGCTGACTGGCGGCGGGGAATGCCATCGAGCAGTGGTTGCGGGTTCATGTTTCAATCACATCCCATTGATTTCAGTTGACCATAGAAATGGTCAACCCTCCCGTAACGTCAGGGTCAAGTCCGTTTTCCCGTTCCTGTTCGACTCTTTCGCCCATCAGGATCAGCCACCAGGGCAAACTAGTTGTTCAGCTCAGAGAAACAGGCTCATGTAGCCAAGACAACATTCCTATCTGCACCGTCCGCTTTCGACCCATAGCTGACATTCAAGGCACAGGGCTGATTCAGAATTCGTTAGCTTTTTCACGTCAAGACACGCCAGCAAGCACTATCAAACCAGCCATAAGGCTATCTCTCTGGCCGGACGCATTGCTTCCGCGCAAACAATGCATGCGCCAATGCAAACAGGAGAAGCTGGTTGGGAGCCACACTGAGCGCGCAAAATTACAGTGCCAACGCGAGAAGAGCGGATCATCTTCCGGGCATCTTTCAACACAGGAGTGACGATGAGAGAACACAATTATGCTGTCACCATCAATTGGATAGGCAACACGGGTGAGGGTACTGCCAGCTATACGGCTTACCAGAGAGACTTCATTGTCGAGTCACCAGGTAAAGCGCCTATCCCTGGTTCCGCCGACCCTGCTTTTCGTGGTAATCCCGAATTCTGGAACCCTGAAGACATGTTGCTGGCATCGATCTCGTCCTGCCACAAGCTCTGGTATCTTCATCTTTGCGCGGTCAACAACGTCCGTGTATTGGAATACGTCGATCACCCCGTGGGCCGCATGATCGAAGGCGATGACCAGCGCAAGGGCCATTTCAAGGAAGCAGAGCTAAGACCTCAGGTCACTATTAGTAGTCAATCAGATAGAGATCTTGCAATGCGCTTGCATGACGATGCTCACCACGAGTGTTTCATTGCCAACTCGGTCAACTTCCCAATCCGATGTAGGGCTGTTATCGACTATCAAAATTAACCCCTCAAAAGCTCTTTCGTCGGTATCGGCCCGGACATCTAAATGTCTGCATGGGGTCGATGGCAGCCACCCGAGGACAGCAGCTATCGACCCGGAGCGAACACTGATCCAGAGCTCTGTTGTCAGTGCAGGCCTCATCGCCGGCAAGCCAGCTCCCACAGGAACATCACCAGCCTTCAGGCATGCGCTGTATCTGTGGGAGCCGCGCTTGCCGGCGATGGCCGCGAAGCGGCCCCGGTTACAGATGTTCGCTCTGGGTCGAAAGCAGCCATTCACGACCGGCGACAAACGTCCCCCTAGCCGCCGGGCGCATCGAGCGGCTCAAGCTGCCACTTCATCCTCAATCAGAGCCCACAACCTAGCCGCCTCGGCAAACTCCAGCATGTCGGCCAACTGCCCCGCATCAACGTCCCCGCGTCGGTGCGCAGAAATCGCGAGTTCAGCAAGCACCCCGGCTCGGCCATCCGGATCGGCTACAAGAGCGGGCTGATCATTGAGTTCGGCCAGCCAGGCCGCTGGCAGGCTCAACATTTGACCGTCCACAGTTGATCGATACGCGTTGTATAGGATTGGCTCATCATCTCCCTCCTCATCCCCCAGTCCGGTGTCGCCGGCACGCTGGCGGCTCGCATTGTCCCCCTTCCCCAGCGCTCATTGATGTCATCCATCACCTGCATGAGCCGGTCACATGCCACCGATTGCTTGAGCGCGAACAAATCCTCTGAAAACTCACCTGGTTGCCGCAGGTCCATCAGCAGCACCTCGGCCTTGCTGTAGCGGAACCCAGGCCTGAAGATCCTCCCGACTGCATCGGTGGCCAGTCGAGTCATCAGCAGCGTGTCGCAGGTTGGGTATGGAAGTTCTACCAACGCACCCTGGGCGTGGTGCGCCTCCTCCGGATTGAACATCCCGGTACGGATGCTGATTCGCATACGCTTGCAAACTGACCCTTGAGCCCGCAGTTTCTCCGCAGCGCGGCCAACGTAAGTGGCCACGGCCTGTTTGATCGGCGCCAGCTCGTTCAGCCGCTTTCCGAACATCCGACTGCAGCAGATCTCCTGTTTCGGCGGTTCGGCCTCGTCCAGTTCAAGGCATGGCGTGCCAGCGAGCTCTCGGGCCGTCTTTTCAACCACAACGCTAAACTTCTGGCGGAGTGTCCAGGCGTCAGCTTTGGCCAGGTCCATGGCTGTGCGGATACCCATCGATTCAAGGTGAGCGGTCATACGCCGACCAATGCCCCACACTTCCTTCACCTCGGTATTGCGCAATACCCAATCGCGCTTGAACGGATCGGTGATGTCGACCACGCCCCCCGTCTGTGCCTGCAGGCGCTTGGCCGTATGGTTGGCCAGCTTCGCGAGGGTCTTCGTGCAAGCAATGCCGACGCCCACCGGAATTCCCGTGCACTGGAAAATCCTCGAGCGCAGCTTTCGCCCGAACTGGGACAGGTTTTCCTGAATGCCGGAGAGGTCAGCGAAACACTCGTCGATGCTGTAGACCTCTGTTGCCGGCACCATCGATTCAATCAGTGTCATGACGCGCTCGCTCATGTCGCCGTAGAGCGCATAGTTGCTGCTGAAAGCCATGATGCCGTGTCGGCGCAGCTTGTCCTTCGCCTGGAAAAACGGCTCGCCCATCTTCACAAATGGCTTAGCGTCGTAGGATCTGGCAATCACGCAGCCGTCGTTGTTGCTCAACACGACGATCGGGGTCTTGGCCAGGTCCGGGCGAAACACGCGCTCGCAGCTCGCGTAGAACGAGTTGCAGTCGATCAGTGCAAACACCTGATCACTGCGCATGGTCACGAACGCTGTAACGCACAACGCCCCATATCACGAGCTCGTCGCCTTCCATGATGTACCGCGGCGGATATGCCGGGTTCTCGGACTTCAGGATGACCACCCCATCGCGGCGGTGCAGGCGCTTGCAAACTGGCTCGCTGTTAACCGCGGCAATCACCACATCGCCGTGTTCAGCCTCGCGGCCGCGATCGACGATGACGATATCCCCGGAATAGATGCCTGCCCCTTGCATGCTGTCGCCTTCGACTTTCACTAGATACACATGGGGCGCGCGGAGGTCGAATAACTCATCAAGGGAAATATGGCCTTCCAGGTGGTCCGCAGCAGGCGATGGAAACCCGGCCGGCACGCGAAACGAATACAACGGGAGCAGTTCGGTACCGCCAGTTGGCGTACCTAAGAAAGTGATAGTCATGGTGGAAGGTCCGAAGCAGACTGTATGCATATACAGTAAATCCGGCATCGGCTGCCCGGTCAATCCTGGACGGTGAAAATTCTGACGGGCGAGAGGGGGAAATATGTGCGGACGATACTCGATCTATGAGTCGATGGATCACTACCTGCGCCAGCTATCGCTGGACCTGGTGGTGATCAATGGGTACGACCATGAACCCATCAGTCGTTTCAATGTGGCGCCTTCGACCCGGGTCGAGGTAATCCGCAGAGTAGACGAGGGGCTGAGTGTGGATAGAGTCAAGTGGGGATGGTCGCCTTTCTGGGCGAAGGGGAAACGCCCGGACCCGATCAATGCTCGGGCCGAGACCGTGGTGATGGGAAAATTCTTCAAGGCTCTGTGGCCGAACGGGAGAGCTTTGGCGCCGGCAAATGGCTGGTTCGAATGGGTTCCAGACCCTGCAGACCCCAAGCGAAAGCAGCCGTACTACATCACGAGCGCCGATGGCGGACCTCTATTTTTTGCCGCGCTCGCAGAAGTACATCAGGGTCTGGAGCCAGATGAGCGGGATGGATTTGTTGTCATCACAGCCGCTGCTGATCACGGCCTGGTCGACATCCACGACAGAAAACCCCTGGTGCTCTCGCCTGAAACCGCGAGGGAATGGCTGGATCCAGCCACATCAGGCGAACGCTTGGAAGCTATTGTCGAGGTTGGATGCCGGCCGGCACGAGACTTCCGATGGTTTCGAGTTGGCAAGGCGGTGGGGAATGTTAAGAACCAAGGCCATGAGCTGATTGAGCCGGTCAGTGAACAGAACCGCCAGGGCGACCTAGAGCTCTGAGCTGGTAGTCGGTTACCGCCTGGAACTGCGATTCGGCAATTAGCCGCAGACGCTCCACCTCTTCCGCCGGCTCACCCGAAGCCTGGGCCTCGTGATAACGCTTCATAGCGTCCACGGCGTTGGTGTACATGGGATGGTCAGGGTAAAGGATCGGCGGCTTACACTTCATCGGGGTTCCATCCTAAGAAGGCCATCACTGAATGGTAGCCGGTGCCCGACCTGCTTGGATTAACTGGTAATCGATAACCGCTTGGTATAGCGAATCCGCCAACAGGCGTAGGCGCTCGACCTCTTCAGGCGGCGCGCCACCTGTTTCCGCATCACGATGGGCCCGGACCGCTTCCAGAGCTTTCAGTAGCAAGGGCTCACCAGCGAGCGCCATCCCTTCCAGCGTTCTTTTCACGGATTAATCCTTTGGTGGAAGTCAGTGCATTATAGGCCGCTTCGCCCCAGTGCCCGCTATTCAGTGGATCGAGGCGATGCGGCGACAATTGACCCTGACTTCACACCCCGATAAGGCGGAAAACCGAGCTCCACCTTGGCGACTTCCTTAGCAGGGTTAGGCGGTTGACAGCTACGCCTTCGCGGCAGGCTTGAGTCTGAACGTAACCCCCATCCTGTTGAAAGCGTTCATTGCAGCAATCGTGGCAGTCAAATCTACCAAGTCTCGCTCGTTGAAGACCGCGGAGGCGGCAGCGTAGGCCTCGTCCGAAACATGGGTTTCTCCCACATTGGTCACCTCTTCTGCCCACTTCAATGCAGCGCGCTCTAGATCAGAGAATAAGTGTTCCGCCTCATGCCAAACCGCGACTAGCAGCACCTTGTCAACTGACATGCGGCCTTTGATCAAGTCGCGAGAGTGAAGATCGATGCAGAACGCGCAACCATTGATCTGTGATACTCGAAGGAAGACCAGATGTATCAACTCCGGAGGTAGATTCGTTCCGGTGGTTACATAGTGGTGTAACCCGGTCAGCGCTTTTGCTGCACCGGGAGACTTTTCAAACCAATTCATACGAGTCATACATACTCCATAAGCGCTTTCGTAAAACACAGACGCATTTTATTGCGTACGCGGCTCGGCTCATGGGTCCAATCCGCTGTAATTTCTGGGTTCCAATAGGTGGCTAGGGCGCTTTTCTGCCTCCCTGCTTCCCTGCTTCCTTGCTATGGAGAGAACTTTCCAAAACCGTCGATCACCGCCTCGCATGCCAGGCCGGCTATTCGGCTTCGCTCAAGCGCCGTCGCGAGGTCTCCCGCCATTCGGTCAGCTTCTTCAAGCAATCCCCCGAGCACCACGACGGCAGAGGTTCCTGCTTGGCGCTGCTGGGCAGCGATGGTGTCGCAGGTGGCTCGGTGACCGGCCCGCAGTCGGGCGATCTCACCGCGCAGCCCACCAGCAGCAGACTCAGCAGCATCGGCGCGGTCTTGGGCCAGTTCCAGTTTCTTACGCGCACTCTCACCCTCCTCGTCCGCCACGGCTTGGCGGCGCTGTTCTTCGGTTCTGGCCTGGGCAGCGGCGCGCCGGTCACGCTCGGCCACCTCCAGGCGGTAGTCGGCCAAGACCTTCTCGGACCGCGCAGTTTCCGCGCGCGCATCAGCCGCAGCCCCGTCAGCAACCACCACCCGGTACTGCTGGCCACCGGCGACCAGTACCAGTGCGAGGAGCCACCAGCACCAGGCTGGTACCGCGCTGTTCACGCCAGCACCCCACCCAGCTTCGGCCACTGATCCAGCAGCTTTTCCAGGCGGTGCGGGTTTTGGCCGTAGCTGTTGCCAGGGAAACTGGCCCAAATGTTCGAGCACTTGGCGATCGCCTGCTCGATGCGGCCTGCCTTGATGTCGTCCAGGGCTCGCTGCTCGCGGATCTGCTGCAGCGCGATGCGGTCTTGGTTCTCCGGCGTGAAGCCGCCCGCTAAGCGAAGGCTGACCCGGTACGCATCCCAGTAACGTTCGAGCAGCTGGTACCGGCCGGCAGCCGTGCTGGTCACAGGCTTGCCGTTGATGGGGAATGTCAGCTTGCGCCGCGGGTGGTCCGCATAGCCCTGAAACAGGCCGCCGCCGTACAGAACGTTGTACCCGTCGTCGCTTACTCTGACGGTTGAGGTGCCTTCAGAGAATGCGATCAGGTCCAGAAACCGGAGCACGTTCACGCCTCCGGCCTGGGTTTCGGTGAGTCTGGCCATGTTTTCTCCAGGCACAAAAAAGCCCGCGCTAGGCGGGCTGTGTGAATTTGGTATGAGGATCAGTTCTGCTTGTACATCTCGAATATCTTCTGCGCGTACAGGGAGTGACCATAGTCATTCGGATGCAACATTACGCCGGCGGACGTGCCGAGGCCAACCGCTCAGAGAAGTGCGCATTCGTCGCCAGCGCCAGCGTTGACGTTCGCCATCTCTACCCGGCTGGCGATGCCTTGAGCAACGACTCCTAGCTTCGCGCCACACGCTACGCCTTGGCATAAGATCCTAAGGGATCCAGATGGACTGGATACACCAGCAATGCCTTTTAGCTATTATTGCTGTCGCTAGGTCAACGGTTCAGTTGCTTAATAGGGTCGCGACAACAATGACAAGTACAATGATAAAGTCCCAAGTTCTGCGAAGGGATGTCCATTCAGAGGGGAATGGCTACCGGGCAGATATCGACGGCCTCAGAGCCATAGCGGTCCTGTTGGTGGTGCTATACCACGCAGGTCTCCCGGTGCCCGGCGGATTCGTCGGGGTCGATGTTTTCTTCGTTATTTCGGGCTATCTGATCACAGCTATACTTCGACGCGAAATTCTGGATCGAACCTTCACATTCCGCTCCTTCTACGTCCGCAGAATAAAGCGGTTGATGCCAGCTTATTTCTTCTTGCTGGCATGTACCACCCTCTATGCAGGTTTGTACCTGCTGCCTGATGACATGATTTCCTATGCTAAGAGCGCAGTGACCTCACTCGTAGCCTTGAGCAACGTCTACTTCTTTAACGGCACTGGTTATTTCGGTAATGCTGCTAGCGAGCCGCTTTTGCATACATGGTCGATCGCGGTTGAGGAGCAATTCTATATCGTGTGGCCTGTGCTGCTGCTTGCGCTTTCATGGATTGATAGCAAGCGTGCAGCCCGCTATGCCGTGGCAGCCATCCTGCTGGCATCTCTTACAGCGTCCCACTACTACGCAATCAATCATAAAAATGCTGCCTACCTCCTTCTGCCATTCCGCTTTTTTGAATTGATGATTGGAGCCCTTTTAGCCCTTTACCAGCACCGCGTGGCGAAAACGATGAGACCAGGAGCGACCGCCGCATTGGCTGGTCTGCTACTGATAATCGGTAGCGCATTTGCGCTGGACAATTCGAGTCCGTTCCCAGGCTTATATGCGCTTCCAGTTTGCATCGGTACGGCGATGATGATAGCGAGTGGATTCATCACAACCAACCACATAGGACTGCGGTACCTTACGCTACCGCCTATTCGTTACATTGGGAAAGTATCCTATTCCTTCTATTTGTGGCACTGGCCAATATTGGTGCTCGCTCAATACCGCGGAATTGAACTTACCACAGCGAACGCCTGGATCCTTATATTTACCGCATTTACAGCGTCGTGCTTCAGCTACCATTTCATTGAGACCCCATTCAGATCCATTAAAGCCAAGAGATTCGCCAGCGTCGCAATACCAATGTATCTCATCCCCGCGCTACTGGTATGCACCGGGGCGTACGCAATCTTCAAGAATGACGGCTTCAGGTCGCGATCTGGCGAGTTGATCTCTGAACTGGAGGATAAGAACACCTCACACGTACAAAGAGCGCAATGCATTAGCTTGTTATTGGTCGGAAACTACGAACAGTGTCACCTAGGCGTATCAAAGAGTGAAGTTGACGGACTACTGATCGGCGATTCATTTGCCAATGCTTACGCACAGTTTGTAGACGTGCTTGCTCGGGACGCAGGCTTAATGATCCATGACACCACAGCGGGCTCTACACCAGCAATCCCAGACGTTTTTACCAATGACTCGCTAAACAAACTCCCTCAGGAAGAATGGAAAAAAATCTCCGACTACAACACTGCGAGATTTGAACTGGCCAAATCAAAAAAACTTGTAATAATTTCTAACTTCTGGAACAACTACGCAACTTGGCAGACAAGATTTCGAGTCCATAACGGATCATACGAAGACGTGAACGACCGTATCGATGAATTGCAGTTCGACACAATAAAAAAATACCTAGACGCCGGCGTAATAGTTATAATCCTAGTTCAGCCATACGCCGAAATTGGAAAGACTGAAGTTAATCGACTGCGCGAGGAGAAGTTACGACACGCAATCATTGATGAAACGTACAAGCCCGTACAGGCCGATACAGACCGCATAGAATATAAAATCAAAGCCAAATTCCCGCAAGTCATTCTGATTGATCCGAACAATGTCCTTTGCGACTCAGGTAGATGCAATGCAGTTGTCGGCGGAAAAATAATCTTCCGCAACGACGGCTCGCATCTAAATGCCGTAGGAGCCGAAAAAATTGGGGAAGAGTATTTGAAGAGGTTTGGAAACCCGCTTGCGGGATTGGAAAACACCCAAGCCATTCGTCGCTCTAATGGAACGTAGCAATAACTTCTATTACTGGAGTACTCATTCAACGACCTCTTGTACTGGCTGCTCTGCAGCCTCCTCCACGGACACGGTGACCTTGGCGGAATAGCGCTTTAGTACCTGTGCGGTGCGGACGATTGCAGTTGGCTGCTCCTCCAGCAGCTTGCGGGCTGCGGCATCCGCCACCTGCTCGGTCGCGTACTCGTTCTGGTGGATCGGGTCAAAGTTGTTGCTGCTGTTGATGACGATGAAAGGCATGGGTTTTCTCCGGGCAAAAAAATACCGCCAGGCGGCGGTTGAGTTGGGTGTTGCTGCGAGTCAGGCCGGTGGTACAGGCCAGTCGATATCAGTCGGCCAGCCAGCCTGTTCTGGCACTCGGTTGAGCAGTACGCGGAACCGTTGCCAGTCCGTGAGTTTTTTCGCCTCCGCCTCGCTGGCCATCCCCAGGGCCACGGCATCGGCCAACGGCGCTACGGCCTGGTCAGCTTCCCTGCGGAGCTGGGCAATAGTCGTGAGCGCCAGCGCCTCAGCCTGTTGGGCTGGGGTCTGCATCAGGCTCCAGTCGATCTGAGCGAAGCCAAGGGTCGGGAAATGTTCCTCGACCGCCTTGCCGGGCAGAGCGACGCGCCCGTCGGGAACATCTACCAGGTCGCGAGGGAAGCGCTCGGCTTCGGTTGACTCAGGACTATTCGGGAAGAAAAGAGTCAGCACCACTTGTCCGCCAACACGCTGGATGGGCCCAGCTACCCATGCCGAGCCGATAGCGTTGGCCGGCAGTGAAGCCCCGTCCACCAAGTTGGCCAAGTCAATCGTCAAACCGTTGATGTTGAGCTGCTCGCCGTTCTTCCATACAGCGAGCTGCTGCGGCGGGTACATTTCCTGGGGTGTAAGTTTGATGATCATGAATGCCCCTATTTCCACCAGCCAGTGCCAGTGAGCGACACGACGTTTTGTGCACGGGTGACGCTAGAGATGAACGCCGCCCCGCTAGGAGTGGCCCACGCAGTCGGTGATGAATTGTCGTACCCAGTGACTGGCACGTTCGAGACACCTAACCCGACATTAGTACTGGCCTGAAAAGCGAATGGCCAAGTCACGTTCTTCACCACGTTGGCGGAATAGCCGGTGAACGTCGCAACACAGATCAGTAGGCCGCTGGCGAACTGGAAGTAGTAGCCATTGGTATTTGAGCCTGATCGCATAAGTGCTCCGGCTGCCGGGTCCCCCATGATCGGTGCTGCTGCAGCGATACCTGCCGGAATTGCTCCATTGGCGGGCGCTCCCAAGGCGCTGTAGAGCTCGTTGAAGTTGTTGATAGCTTTCAACCAGGCGCTCCGGCGGTCATCCCCGCCAGCACCGCTGGGTGCGGTGCCGAGGTTGATAGTTTGCTTGGCCATATCATTCCTTGCTAAAGAGTAGGTCGGGCTGCGAACAACGTTCGCCCGTTTGGATCAACTGGGTTGATTGCGCCGTAGTTCTCGGTATAGGCCTGTAACATATCGCGTCGCCCGTTCAAGAAGCCCGCAATAGTGGCTAGCCATGGACTTGTAGTTCCTGCAGGAACGTACGTTGGCGAAAGTAATGCATTAGCCAGAAAGTAGTCACCCACATTGTTAGTCCAGGGCATCTGACAACTAGCCGCATAATATCCGGCACCAACAATTGGGCTTCCCGCCACTATGAAAGAGGTGGTTGTCGGCTGGCTGTTTAAGCGAACAATGTTGTTTGTGGATGTGAATATGTCCACCCCCGATGCATCACTCACTGTGGCGCCATACGCTCCGACAGACACCGGACTGGCTGAATAGCTGCCCACGAACCAGTCCACCTGCATGGCTTCCAGCCATACGGGCCCAAAGTCAGAGTGCATGTATTTGGCGACTCGCCAGCCAGTCCAGTTGCCTGGCTGCCCCAACACATAAAAGTTCGAGAGCATCAAATGCCCAGGGCCGTTCACGAAAACAAGCGGACGTTCATATGTCGTTATCGGCGTCGGAAAATCATATCCATTGAGGAACGGCTGATCCCTGTTCGCCCACGATGGAAAGGTAAAAGAACCTTGATACATAACATTCAAGACCCGATTAACCGAGTCGATTTGTGATTGGATGTTATTGTTTACCGATCGCACCCCATACTGACCAACTGCTGTAAATGGGGCTCCACCGCTCGACAAGACCAGAACCTGCCACGTCTCGTTGAACCCACGTCGAATTGTAAGAAGCCCAGGCGAGTACCAGGCCTGTGGAGACCAGTTAGTCGTCGGGCTCGATGCCGGCGCCAACCGGTCCACCACCACAAAAGAGTCACTTTTGATTTCTGGTATCGAAAAGGTCTGCTCAAAGCTACCGTCACAAGTTACCTGTAGCATCTTGAGGGAGCGGATTGGCGTGCTTGCGGTGTCGAGTGTCACCCTTGAGGATGCATCCTTCGTCCTCAGCCCATATAGAGCAGCCATCAGGTAAGCCTCCCAACCGCAACACGTTCAACGCCATTCACGTCGTACACATAGAGTCCTCCATTGTTCAGCAGCGTGGAGCCCTGAGCATCCTGGCCCCGCAGCGTAAACGTGCCCGCAGCGAAGTTGATTTCCAGCAGTGGGAGACCTTGGGCGTTCAGCGCAGCAGATCGAATCGTCATCCCGGCTACAATCTGCTGGATGAACGCGGTATTGATCACCGCCTGGTTGATGAACACCTGTCCGCCTTCGACTACGAACGGCAGGATCGTCTGGCCATTCAGGCTGTCGATAATCGCTAGGCGTTGGGCCATCAGCAGGATCTCGCCCTCCTCCCCATTGCTACCGATCGCGATGCCCGAGACGACCTTGCGGCCGCCCTGGTTTGTCTCGACCTTCAGCGTGGTTTGAGCCGACACCCTGCCGTTGATGTCAGCCATGACCTCGCTGACCTGCTGGACCGACGCATTGGTCTGGCCCATCTGCGCTTGGACCGTTTCAACCTGCCGCCCCATAGCGATACCGTCCTCGATCCGGGCCGATTGCTCAGTCCAGACACCCACCAGACCACCCGCGGCGCCAGCCAGGCCGGACGCATCACCCTCCATTTCCGGGTTCACCTGGACATAAAGCCCATCCAGGCGACTGGCCTGCGCGGTTATGGCCGTGCCCTGCTGCTTCACAACCGTGTCCATCTGGCTGATCGCAGTAGCCTGAGCGGTGACCGCCCGAGCGCTAGGCCCAGCGACAAACGGTGACGGGGTGTTGCTCTCTCCGACCCGCTTTTCGACCATGATCGAGTCCACCACCATCGAGGCGCTTGGCGCTGCATGCCGGTTCGGGTAGATCAGTAGACCGACCTTGCCGCTTTCCGTGATGGTGATTGGGAACGTGATGCGCGTACGCTCGGTGGTATACGGCTGGGTCGCCGATCGAGAGGTCACTCCGTTGTACAGGTTGACCATCATTGAGCCGGACGTGCCGCCTTTCACATGCATCGACACAAGGTAAACACCAGGTTCAACCCGGATGTTGAAGGCCGCCGGATTGTTGGTCGGAGCTAGCACGATGTACGAAAACAGGCTGTCGGTGTCTGCCTCCAGGGAGTAGCCGAACCCGGAGTCAGCCTCGGGCACCGCCACCCCAGTCTTGGTCAACAACGCGCCCCCAGTGACTGGCAACGCGGCCGAAGTCAACCAGCTGTAGGCAATGTCGAGCAGATTGGCGCCGTTCCCCCCAATTCCTCCGACGCTGCTTTGCAGTTGCGTCAGAGCCTGGCCCTGGCTGGTCAGCATGTTGCCTTGCTGGGTGACACTCGCGCCGAGGGTGCTGATGGCATCCGCGTTCGCTGTATCGGCAGCGGTGACGCGGCGCGCGACGATGTTGCACCACAGCGATCGACCTGTGCCGTCCGCCGGTTCAGTACGGGTTAAAAACCGCGCCGATACGGCTCCCGCCGGCGCAGTAATGCGCCCGGCGTGAGACTTGAATCCTGTCGCCGCAGCCACTATCGAGAATGCGTTGAAATAGCCCAAGTTGGTCCCGGCCTTGTCAAAGAACTGCATCTGCAGCCGGGCAGTTTGGCCAGCGGTCATGTAGCCCGGCCAGATATCTGCCGACAGGTCGAACTGCTCGCCGCCAGCAGTCACTACGTTTGCTGCCGCCCCGCAGAAGCTGTTCGTATAGAACGACACGCCTTTGCCGGCGGAGGGATGCGCCGAGACATTTGTTATCCGGGCATCACCGGTCCAAGGGTCAGTCAGGCCATCCTCGAAACTGCCACGCAGGATCAGGTTGTCAGGTTGCTGACCGATGGACGCCTTGATCTGAGTGAGCGAGGTGCCCTGGGCAGTCAGCGTGTTGCCTTGGTTGGTGACTGCGGTTTGCAACGCCTGCAACGCAGAGGCGTCAGCTTTGGCCGCAACTTGAGCGAGCGCACTAGCGGCAGCTGCTGCCGCATCGGTGGCCACCTTGTCGGTTACCGCAACCCAGGCGGACCCGGTCCAGCGCTTCGGTGTGTTCGCCGCCCCCGTGGTATCGATCCACAGGTTCTGCGCCAGGCGCTTATCCGTTGCCGGCTCGGTGCTGCTGTAGATCACCTCCCCTTTGCCGCCGGCCTTGTCGGATGCCGCTTGGGCAGCCTGCTGCGCAGCCGTCACGTTTCCGTTTGTGGTCTGCAAGCTGCTGCTTACGCCCATGATGGCCGAAGCGTTCACCTCATCACCACTGATCCGGGCGGTGCGCTCCTCCACAACGGAGGCCACGGACGCCGAGGGCGCGATCTGGCCCACAGCGATCCAGTCGATTTCGAACACATCACCAGCTGACGCGCTAAGCCACAGGTAAAACCTGGTGATCGTGCTGTCCGACCAGTCGGACCCGCCGACAGTCAGCTGCGACATGTCCCACTCCAGCACCATGCTCTGACCGACCGCCAAGCCTGGGTCCGGGATGACTTTACTGTAGGACGAGCTTGAGAAATGGTTAGCTGTCGCATAAGTGACCTGCCCGCGCCATCCGGTACCGGCTCGACGAGTGATCCTGCAGCGAATGCGGTCATGATCGCGCCCATTGATAGACACAACCGGACTGTTGAGGCAAGCGTTGATGTCATTGTTGGTTGCGATCAACCGCCCATTCTCCACCGCCAGGCTGCAGCGGGTGCCCGACCAACCTTCTTCGATCGCGGCAAAGCCAAAGTTCAAAGCGGTATCGAACCCACCAGACTCGGCCCGGATTGTTGCAATCTGCGAAGCCAGGGCCGCGTCCGCATTGGTTCGCGCCGTGGTCTCGTTGCTGATTGCCGACGAGTTGGCCGCGCTGCTGGCCGCCACGGTGTCGATCCGCTGCCCCAGAGCCGTGTCCGCATTGGTGCGCGCGGTGATCTCCGACTGGATGGCAGCAGCGTTCCCCCCCGCCGAGGCAGTGACGGTGTCAATGCGCTGACCCAGGGCGGCATCGGCCGATTGGCGGGTCTGCGCCTCGCTGGTGATGGCGGTGCCACGCGCCTGGGCCTCGGCCAGCAGGCCCTGAGCGCGTGCCGCCGCCTCGGCGTCGATCGCCTGGGTGCGCGCCGTCGCTTCGGCTGCAACTCGCTGAGCGACAGAGCCTTCCAGTGTGGGCGGACCCGAGATCAATTCGATCTCTTCCCGCAGCTCCGGATACAGAGCGCCATTGGTGATCTTGTCCTTGAAGTACTCCTCGTATTCCGATTGGTCGCTGCTGGCTTGGCCGTTCACCCCGACACCAGTTGGATACCATGGACCGACATTCCCGCTCCGATCCACTAGGCGCGCCCAGTAGAAGAAGGAAACGCCCGCGGCAAGACCGTGGATTTCGTGCTCAGCCTGCGGATAGGCGAAGTCGCCGAGTTTGGTGGCGTCGTTACTACTGGTCGTCGCGCTCTGCCAGATCTCCGTCCGCTCGGTGTCTTCGGCGCCAGCCGGGAAGCCCCAACTCAAACGAGTTCCGTATACGAGTGGTGTCGTGGAAAGGAATGCAACCGCGGGCGGCAGCCCCTCTTTCCCCTTCAGCTGGGTCAGCGTGGAGTCGCGCCAAATCGAGGTAATGTCGAACGAGCTGACTGCACGCACACGGGCAAGGTAAGCGCCCGCGTAAATCCCTACCACATCGACCGAAGTCGCACCGGTACGCTGAATTCGAACCCAGTTACCATTGTCCTTCCGCCATTCGACGTCATAAGCAATTGCGCCCTGTACTGCCGGCCAGGCGATCGTCATGGTGTTGACGCCGATACCCTGGTCAACGGCATAGGCCGATGTCAGCGTCACGCTGGCCGGCGGCTGCACGGTTGTCACCGGGATGATGCTGATCGGGCGCTCATCCAGCTTGGCACCAGTGTCGATAGCCGCAAACTTGCTCGGATTGAACTCGAGGGCGGTGATCTCGTACTCGCCTTCCTGGGTGCGCGTCGTTTTCAGGACGCGGAACAGCTGGACCGCCAGGTCCTCATAGTCGATCGCCCATTGCAACTCGGGTTCTGGCTCCACGCTGTATGCGGTAGTGACCGTCACGGAGCGGCCAGAAACGGACTGCACGGTACGAGCCTGGGCGGTGCCGTTCGGCAGGTTCAGGATCAGACGGTCACCGGCCTTGATAGGCGTGTCACGGTCCAGCGTCACAACCCGGCCAGCGGCCGCCGAAATCCGACCACCGTTAGGCCGGCCTGCCACCAGCTCGTCAGCCACAGGGATGACGAAGCCAGGCAGCGGGATGCGGCCTTCCATGCCAGTCTTGAAGGTGACGGTGCGATCCTGACTGTTGCTCAGCAGCGCCCACTTACCACGGCGCTGGGCCTCCGAGGCCCGTGTGCACCCGATAGCCGAAATCTCTACCGGACGATCTCGGTACCGTCTCTGGAGTGCCAGGTCGGTCACCGGAATCACGTCGGTGTCGTAATTGTTGGCCGGATTGTCGTAGCTGACCAGGGCGCGGCTGTAGTGGGTGTTGCGCTCGGCCCCGCCATACACGAACTCGCCGTCGATGACGTTGGCTCGGGTGAACACGTAGTCGATGTCCTGGGCGCGCGGCATGTCCGCCTGCATGAACAGCGAGCCGTGAGCCCAGTACACCATGCCACGGTAGATGGCCGAAAGGTCGCGCAGCAGGGTCCAGGCTTCGGCGCGGCCCTGCAGGTTCATGTCGCACAGGTAACGCGGTTCCTGGCCACCCCGCCCATCCGAAACCAACTGGTCGCAGTACTGGGCGATGCGGTACATCTCCCATTTGTCCACCATCCATGACTTGATGCGCTTGCCCAAGCCAAAACGGTCCTCGACGCACAGGCCGTAAGTGACGAACGCCGGATTGTTGGTCCAAGCCTGCTTGAAGGTGCCATCCCACACACCGGTGTAGGTACGGGTCACCGGATCGTAGTTGGACGGCACGGGCCAGCGCTTGGCCTTGCACTTCACAGTCACGGCCGGGATGTTCTGGAACTGTTGTGCGTCGAACTCGATGTAGAGCAGAGCCGTATTCGGGTAGCGCAGCTTCTCGTCGATGATCTCGGTGTAGCCGGCAATGGTCATCGTGTCAGCTACGGTACCGCTGTTGGCATTCGGGGTAATTCGACGCACACGCATCATCCAACCGGACGTTGCCGCCGGCAAATTCACCCGCACCGAGCGCTGATACCCGTTTGTAGTTTTGCCGTCCACCGCCCCCAGGTGAGCCTCGACGTACGCGCCGCCATCGGTGGCAATGTCGATGGCATACTCGATGCGGTAGCCATTGGTGTTGCCGCTGCTGTCCTGCTGGGCCAGGCGCGGCCAGGACATACGCACGCGCACGGCCGACAGTTGGATGTTGCTCAGCGCCCGGGTGAACGGGTTGTCGCTGCGCAGTTCGACGTTGACGGTGGTCTCGCTCTCCACCGACGGAATACCCTGGATGTAGTCCTGCTCGACGGAGCCAGGGCGCCACTCCCACTTCACACCCGGGAAGTTCACGTTGCCGCTGGCGTCCATGATCGGCGTGTTGTCGAGGTAGATGTCGCGATCAGTCGGCGTGCCGTCGAACTCACCTTCACCCAGGGCCAGCAGGATTTTGGCGATGTTCGTCGACTGCAGGCTGTCAGGAGCCTCGACGGGTGTCTTCGGTTTGCTCCCGCCACCCTTGCCGCCGGTGATGTCCAGATGATCTGTCGGGCCCATGCTTTCCTCCGGGCAACAAAAAACCGCCCGGAGGCGGTTTGTACGCTGAATCGGCGCTAGGCCTTGTCCTGTGCCTCGATGGAGGCCGAAATGATCGCCCCGCCCCACCGGCGCTCGCCGATGCAGATCGGGACTGGGTTGCCGCTTGCGGTGGTGTTCTTAGCGCTGCCGAAGGCGTAGGACGCCAAGTTTTCGGGTGCAGCGCTTTGGGACAGGCCCTTGGCTTGGGGGCTGAGCATCTGGATGACGCCACCAATCATCATGGCCGCGCCAGCCTGATAGAGGAACGGAGATGCACCGGCGAAAGGCGTGAAGGACAGCACAAATGCAGTCGCGATCAAGACTGCCCCGATGACTGTCTGAAGAGTCCCTCCGCGCTTGCGTCCTTCCGCAATAGGGACTATCCGTACTTCCCGCACACCACCTCGGTCGAACTCGCTCTCCCCAACGTTCTGGCCATTACGGAAAATGGCGAACCTCATCCCCAGGCGATCTAGCCGTTTTATTTCTTCATCAAAGCTAGGCAGCGTAGCGCTGAGAGCTCTACATGCATCTCTGAAGCTTCTTACGTCCAGAAGCCGGCGATGCACTCTGCCGAATCGCCTGGCGAGAGGACCAGACAGTTTGATTATTGTCATTGGCTCATTATGAGCGGGTATTGCAGCCATGCTTTTCTCCAGGCAATAAAAAACCGCCCGAAGGCGGTTCATGTTTCAGGACTAGATCATATGCAGCTGCGTGCAACGCTTACCCAGTTGGACCAGGTGCTATTCCTGATGTACACACGCACCTTGGCGCCTCCGGCGGCCTCCTCGACAAGAGCCATTACCGGCGTGCCGACCATATCGATATCCAAACGAATGCGGTACCCACTTTCAATTTCAGTCGATGCGACTCGGGCATTGAGATCCTGCCACTTGGGGGTCAGGCACTTCGAATAGTCACGTGCCGATTTTTGCGTGAGCGAATCAAGGACAGGGCCCTTCTCCTCAAGGTCCGCCGGTGACACGCACCCCGCCAACAACGCCAGCCCTATCGCACCGATCAGAATTCGCATGTAATCCCTCCTTTTTGATGCGGGCAATCTACCACCATCAACGGGAGGCGCCAAAACCCGGGCTATCGCATCCCAAAGGAATATCGGATGGCTATCACCGAAATCGGGTGCATGGCCCTTGCTCGCCGCAAGTTCTTCGACCTGCTTGTAGTGAACATGTGTTCGTCGGACGCTTATCAAGTACCCGCTATGGGGTAGTGTTCAATACGGCACTCATGGGGATGGCCATCGCCTTTACACGTCCCATCCAGATATCGGTAGTTGATGTGCATCAACTGGCCTTTTTTGGGCCACTGCCTGCGTGGGAGCGTGCTTTGGTAATCAGCAGTTTCCGGTACGAATGTGATAGTCGCCCCCTTTTCCGGGCATTCTGCCGTGGTCGATGCCTGGCTTACCTTCACGACCTGGGCCTGTAGCTTTGGATAGGGAAGCTTCAACACATCAGTGATCTGTAGCTCCATACGGCAAATTTGCCACGTCGATGCTTGTAATGGCTGGCACATTACGAAGAAGGGAATGGCAAATAGGGCGTAGCGAGTTGCACCGTAGTCCATTATTGGCCCTGCCTTGAATATTGAGATTCGAGGCATTATCAGTCGTGGACTCACCGAATCATAGGGCGATCCTGTCTCGCGCGCATTCAGCCAATTCGATGCGCGCCCAAGCCATGCAAGGTGACTTCAGCGAACGCTTAGGGTTGATACTCCCTTGTGGCATGCTGCATCTCACTCTCTCCTGCGGCCAAGCCGCTTCATTTTGCGTCCTGATGACGCAACACAAGGCGCATCCGTTCGAGCCAAGGCCCGCCGAACACGATGATTTCCGATGGCCGCCCCAGCAAGTGGTGCAGCATGAACGGCCCTGGCCCGAAAACCTGAGCCGCTTCCTCGGGCAGCCGCGCGTCACCACCCAGGTAGATGCCGGCGTGGTTCGGATGAGCCGTGCGACCCACGGCCATGACGATCATGTCGCCGCGTTGCGGCTGGCTGACCTGGTAGAAGCCGGCTGCCTCATAAGCCTGCTCATAGAGACTCGGTCCGTCCGCCTGCTCCCACCAGCCCTCTTCACGACTATAGGCCGGGAAATCCAGGCCCCACTGCCGTTTGTACCAGTCCGCGCAGACCTGCCAGCAGTCCCAGGCTCCGTGCACGAACGGCCGGCCGAGCAACGGTGCGTGACCGGTTGGCGTGACGGTGCGCAGGTCACCCTCCGGCCAGGATAGGATGTGCCAGGGCAACCCAGTGGCCTCGCACATGGCCAGGTCACGGGGTGAAGGCCTGCTGGTGGCATCTGGATGCGAGTGAACAATGCCGATCACTTCACCCTGATCTTCGGCTGCAGCGTACTGCTCCGGCGAGATGCGGAACTCCTCTGCAGGATCCGCAGCGGTGTTGTCACACGGGAAGTACCGCTGAGCGCGCCCCACAGCGATGAGCAGCCCGCAGCACTCCCGAGGGTATTCAGCCGCTGCGTGCGCTTGCACGGCGGCCAGGATGTGTTTGCGCATGGTCAGCTCCGTGCGATGAGGGAAACGGCCGGGAAGCCGCCAAAGGGCAGTTGGTTGCCCTGGCCAAACCGGACGGTGCAGCCTGAGTCGAGGCAACCGTTGCACTGGTCTTTGGCCGGGTCATCCGTGGGCTTGCCGTCCAAGTCGTAGTAGGGGCCGGTGTATCCACAGTTCGGGCCACGGTAGCCGGCAGTCATTGCCCAGTGGCATAGCTGGGTCATCTGCCGGCCGATCGTCTCCCCGCCCACGTCGCCAGGGCTGGCCAGCTCCCAAGAAACCGTGGTGCCGTTCTCGGACACCTTCTGGTCGATGTACCAGACCTCGATGGCTTCCTCGGTCGGGTCGGCCTCAGTGTTGCCTGCCGGAAAGTTCACCGCATCCAGGTAACGCGCCATCGTGTGGCGCATGGTCAGCTTGAACTCGATGAGGTTGTCGAAGGCCAGGCACAAGGCTGTGATCCGGCCATTCACGTTGCCCACGGTCAGCGTGGGGCGCACGGCGGTGCCGTCCGAGTTCGCTTCGATGCCCTCGATCTGCACCGGCCAGGCGCCGTACTCATTGCCCTGCCACCAGATCGACTTCGCCGGCAGCTGGTCGGCGCTCGCGCCAGCCGCTGCCAGTTCTTGAGGTGTGTGCGGTATCGCGTGCCCGTGGAATCGCAGCGTGTCCGCTCCAAAATCGGAGCCATCCAATTCGAACAGAAGGATTTCCGCGCCCGGCTCCAGCTTCTGTAGCTGAGTGATCAAGCTCATGGATGAAATGCTCTTTCAAAGGAGGCTGTCAGCACCGCCACGCCGCCCGGCTTGCGTTGCTGCCTGAACGTCTCGCACCGGTACAAGCCGAGCACGCCCTCTGGGTTCGTCCACAAGAACGACTTTGCCCCCCGGTGCCGCCGGATGAACGCCAGGATGGGGGCGACCTCGTCAGCCAGGCCGCCGAACGACAGCGACCAGCTGTCAGACTCGGCATTCAGGCCATCAGTGGACACTTGGGCGTAGTTGTCCCCGAACTGTGATTTCCGGGTGCGCAAGGTGCTGTCACCGCTGGCCTCGTCATCTGGCGCCCAGGTGAATGTTTCGATCGCCATCAGCGTCTCCCGTTACTGTTTCGATAGCTCACTCCCCCGGCCCGCCAGGAAGCGGCAATAGCCCGCTCTGCCACCCCCTGCATCTGTTGTTGCAGATTCTGCTGGAGAGCGGCGCTGTCCAGCTCCATGCCGTCAGCGCTCCGGTCCTCAACGTTCACCGAAACCGGCACGTTGAGCTGAACCACCGTGGCCCCGCTGCCATTGCCGCCAACGACCTGAACCCCAAGTGATCCGTCCGAGCCTCTGGCCAGAGGCATGATTGCCTCGGGCCCAGCCTCGCCGGCTACACCCAGGCCGCCATTCGCAATTCCAAAGGCAGTCGGTCTGCTCAACACGCTGTTGGTGAAAGCTCCGCCCTTGGCGAACATCTGCACGCCGTCAGACCATGCACCACCCAGCGCCTGAGGAAAGTACTTGGCGCCATAGCCAGCTTGCGAAGCACCGAGATTCGACGATATGGCGCCAGCAGAACCAGGCGTCATGCCGTTGCCGGAGCCGCCGCCTAAGTAATTGCCAACCGCGGAGACGCCCAGGCCAACCAGCCCACTCAGCAGTGAGCTGGCGGCCTGCTGGCTGGCGATCCTGGCCATGTCGTTGATGACGCCCGATGCGAAATCCCTGAAGCTGGCTTTGCCTTTGATAGCGAAGTCGGCCAGGCTGTCGCGTGCCTTGTTGAAACCCGTCGTGAGCATGTCGTCAGTGGCGCCAGCCACGTTCGCCGCATCTGCCTGGATGTTGGCCCAAGCTCGTTTGACGCCGTTGCGGTAGTCCCGCTGGGCTTGCAGCCTCGCCTCAAACCCGTCGACCTCCATCTGCAGCTCGCGGGCCTGATAGTCAGCCAGATCAGCCAGCCGTTGCTGGTAGGCGTCCTGGCTGAGCCGCCGCGAGACATCCTCCTGCTGTTCCTCCAGCTGCCGGCGCGCTTCGGCATACTTCTGACGCACGGCATTCAGCCGATCGGCTTCCTCGCGCTGATCGTCGCCCATCCCAACCCCGGCAACGTCCGCATTGATGGCGTCCTGGCGGGTCTGCAGCACCACCTCCATGGCCTTGCGGTAGGCCTCGGCGCTGTTGCGCCGGATCTCCGCAAGCTTCTTTTCCTCCTCCGCCCGCTTCTGGATGGTGGTATCGGCGTACGCCGTGTTCAGGTTCTTGATGCCGAGCTCCATCTCGGCGGCGGTGATCTTGCCGACGGCCTGGGCCTTGCGCAGGCCCTGAACTCCCTCGGCCAGGTCGGCGAGCCGCTTCTTCTCCGGCAGCGCCCGATCAATGATTGCGTCGAGGGCCTTGATCTCATCATTCAGGGCCTTGGTGCGGCCCTTGCTGCCCTCGGTGGCATCCTTGTTGGCTTTCTTCTGCGACTCGATCGCACTGGCCGCCGAAAGAATCGCTTGGCGATCGGTTTCGGTGAGGTCGGCGTTTTCCGCGATGTATCGGTTGGCGGCCTTGGTGGCGTCGCCATTGTCCTGCAGGCCCGCAAGCTGCTTCTGTAGCGTTTCGAGGTACGTCTGCCCGGCGGTGCTCATGCCGGCCTTCGCGGCGTTGTTCGCCTGGGTGGCCGAGGTGTTTTCCTCGGTTACGCCGGTGAGCACCCTTAGTGTTTCGGCGATCAAGCCCGAACGCTGGTCGGCGTCGCTGACCGCGCCGGCCTGGGTTATCCACTGCTGCACCGTGCCGGCAGGCAATTGAAGGCGGTTACCGACCTCTTGCAAGATCGGCGAAAGCCCCTCGCCTGCCAATCGCGCTTCATTGAGGCGGTCGACCAGGGCCTGGTACTCAGCCAGCTGCCGGTTGTACTGGCCACCGGAGTCGCGCGCAGGCGCAGTCACCACGGCAGAACGGATGGACTGCGCCAGGTCGCCATAGGCGTCCTTGACCTTGTCGGTCGCAGTGACCTGCTCCTGCTGCCACTTGACCAGCGATGCTTCGCGCTGGTCCTTGTTGAGCTTTGAGAATTCCTCCCGCAGCTGGGCAACCGGCTTGTGCAGGTCTTCCAGGCTCACGCCCGCCTGATCGGCGTTGTTGCTCAGCAGCAGAAAGCTGGCAGCCGCCGTGCCGGCCAACAGGGCAAGCCCCATAGGCCCACCCAGGAAGCTGAGGAGCCCTGCACTGACGGTGCGAAGACCAGCCTGTGCAGTTGCTACCGCAGCAGTAGCAGCTGCTTCGCGCTGCCGCGCCTGGGCCAGCTGGATGGACATCTGCGTCTGTACCGCAGTGCCGCGCGCCGCAGCAGCCTCGCGGGCGGCAAGAATGGTTGCGGTCTCGGCCTTGCGCTGATCGGCGAGAGCCGCCTGCACCACGGCCTCAGCCTGGGCGATACGAGCCGCCCTGTCGGTCAGCGCAGCCTTCACGGCCAGCCCAGACTTCGCCACATAGTTGGTCAGAGCTGCAACGCCCACGCCGCCCATGGCCACCGCCACCAGGTCGACGTTGTCGGCCAAGGCAATCAGCACGCTCGACAGGCCCGCGACAGCGCCGGTCTGCTCCTCCATGCCGCCCAAGAAAGACTGAACGACGTTGCCGATGTTTACCAGGGCGTCCTGCACACTGGTGGACATGTCGGCCGCAGCCTTGCGATTGGCCTCCACGGTACGCAGGAGACCGGTGTTGATCGTTTCCAGCGACAGCTTGCCTTCCACGCCAAGCTTGCGGATCTCCTCTGCGCTCTTGCCGGTAGCCGAAGCGATCGCTCCAACGATCGTTGGCATCGCTTCCTGAATCGAAACCCAGCCATCGGCCTCAACTTTGCCGGTCTGCAAAGCCTTGGAGTAAGCGCCAAGGGCAGACCCGGCTTTGTCAGCGGACGCGGCGTTCGTTACCAGCAGGAAGCTGAAGCTGTCGGTGATGTCGAGGGTCTGCTGGGTGTCATAGCCCAAGCTGCGCATCGCATCGGCGGTACGGATGTAAAGCTCTTGCGCCTCGGCCAAGGGGCGGTAGGTTTCCTGGGCCGTACGCAGCAGGTGCTCCTGCACCGCCTGATATTCGCCAGCACTGCCGGCGGCGGCCTTCATACGGTCGGACATCTGCCCGTAGGCGTCGACTTGCTTGATGATTCCACCGATTACACCCGCACCGGCCACGGCCGCAAAGGCGCCACGGATCAACACGCCGGCCTGCTGGGCCGCGCCGCCCGCGCTGTCGAACGCGGAGTCAACCTGCGCCAGATTGCGGTCGATCGACTGCGAGGTGCGCGCCACCACCTCGTCGGCGCTGGCCAGCTCGCGGCGCAGCTGCGCCGTGGTGGCCTCGATCTGGACCAGCATTCCCTGGACTTGTTGGTCGGCCATGCATATCTCCAAGCACAAAAAAACCGCCCGGAGGCGGCACGCTATCTACTGTTTGGGGCGCCCTCGCAGGAAGCTTTTCAACTTGTCTGCAACGCCTTGGCGGGTCGGCGGCTTTGCGCTGGCAGCCTGGCCCTGCGCCTGGCCACGCCCTGTCCAGTCGAGCCTGGCATCGAGGGCGAGCATGATCTGTGGGATCGGGGTGTGCCACGCGGTGTCGGGCGGCCAGCCGAGCCAGCCGGTAGCCACGCCGAACAGGTAATCGACGTAGCTCCCGTTCTTCACTGCGCTGTGCTGACCGCCTCGTCCTTTCCCCGGGCGGCCACGCTCGGCGGCACCGGGTTGAGCAGCACGGTAATGAAGTCAGTCAGCTGCCCCGACACCTTGGCTACTCCCGTGCGGAACACATCACCAGCGATGACCGCGTGCTCGTCCGGTTTGAGATGGGCGCCGGCGATGATGATGTCCGCGCAAGCGGCAATGCTCATCAGCCTCATGGACTCCAGCGCCGCACGCAGCCCGCCGAAGCGGGACTCGATGAGCAACGCCGCATCCAGGGTGGGCTTGAGGGTGTAAGTGCGGCCACCGACCACCAAGGTGGCGGTGCCGTACAAGGCTTCGCTCATTGGAATTCTCACAGTCAAGGACGGGGCTCAGCCCCGCCGATCATGGGACAGCCGGTCCGGCCGGGATTTCGATGATGTCGGTGTTAATCGCGAACGTCATGTTGCGGCGTACCACGTTGTCAGCCGAGCCCGCGGCCACCGTGTTGTTCATTACCTTCACTCCGAAGTAGAAGGTAGTGGGCAGGATGGCGGGGGTAGCAGTCGGGTCGCCGTCGTTGAGCGTGATCTTGACGTTGTAGTTGCCCTTGGTGCGGTCCTTGTGTGCAACCGCAACCGCCTTCTGACCTGCGTCGCCGGCGTCCAGGCCAACCGCCAGGGTCATGTTGCCGGCGTCGGCGGTACCTTTGTACTTGCGCACTCGTCCGTCGCTCAGCGCGGTGAAGTTTACGGCGCTGAAGGTGTCGCCGAACTCGCCCAGGTCTTCGATCTCGCCGACCTGGACATAGGTGTCAGCCTCGTATTCGGCAAGGGTGGCCGGGGCGGTCTTGCCACCAAAGGCGAGGCGGCAGCCGGCGGCTGTGTTGAGGTTGTCATCGGCCATGGGGGATCCTCCAAATGGCATTGGATAAAGCCGCGGCGCGGCCGGTAGGTGATTCAATGGGTGGTAATCACGCGAACGGTGATCGAGCCCTGGTATGTGATGCCGTCAGCGTCCCGCTGGGCGTCGGCCTGCTCGACCCGCACAGAGACTGCGCGGCCCACCTCCAGCGGCAGTCGGCGCTCGTCTAGGGCGGCGATAACCTCGCCGTTGATGCGCTTCACCTCGGCCTGGCCCACGGCATCGGACCAGACCGACAGGTACAGCAGGCGTGTTTCGCGTTTGCGACCTGAGATCGGGCTACTGTTGACCGAGACCTCCCGGTCGATCGACACGTACGGCATAGCCGCATTCAGCGGCGCACCATCGTAGATCGGGCAACTGACCTCAGCCTGAAGCCTGGCGAAGATGGCCTCCTGCAGGGCCAGCGATGGATCAGCCACTCCCCACCCCCTGGCTCGCCTTGCGCAGCGTGCGCCGGACGGCTTCCTCAAGGTCGGCCATCACGTACTCGCGGTTTACGTCCAGAGACGGCCGCAGCCAGGGGTGAGCGGGCCTGGCGGGTATGTCCGGGTACTTGCCGAAGAAGTTCTGCCCATCCGACTTGTTCTTGGTGTCGCGCTGACGAAACGCGTTGCGGCGCCCTTTCAGCTTCGACTTGTCGCGGTTGTTGGTGTGCACACCGCCCACCGCGTTGCGGTCGGCTCGCTGGTACATGCTGCCGGAATAGCCCTTGGTGCCGTACTCGAGGAACCGCAGGTAGAAGAATCGGCGGTTGTCCCGCTTGCCCCTGATACCGACCTGGGCATCGAGACCGCTTGGGTTGACGTAGACCTGCAGGGCCGCCGACGCAGCGCCAGTGTCCTTCGGAATCAGCTGCTGCTGAGTGGCCAGCACACGCGCCGCCGCCTTGGCCATCGCCGGCTGCAGTTCGTTGTCCATCGTCTTGTGTATGTTGCGCAGCGTCCGGCGCAGCCGGATATCGCCACGGATACTGGACCGGCGCGCCATGGCCTACTCCTTGGCCTGGGCGGCCTTCGCTGGTTTTTCGGCCTTCTCGATGATTTCAACGGCGTAGCCGCGAGCGATCATGCCCTTGCCGTACGCATCCTCAACTTCGAAGATTTCGCCCTTCTCGCGCTCGCCAGAAGCGCCGGTCAGCGGTCCCAGTGCTTGAATTTTCATAGTTTCACCTCATGGATTCGGTACAGATGAGCAAAGTAGCCTCATCAGGGAATTCTCGTTGTCCGGTAAAACCGCCTCGACCTGGTAGGTGACCCCACGTCGCGTCAGGCGCGTTCCGGCAGCAATGTCTGGGCGCGGTCTGCCGATGATCTCGGCCGTGACGACAGCATTCAGCTTTTCAGCAACGGCTGTTATCCGACCAGTAGGGGTCCGCACCTCGCCCCACATTTCAGGTCGAGCAGCAGGAAGCCAGGTCACTACAGCCCCCCCGGACTTATTCCTCTCTTCATGTCGGAAGGTCACTTTGAATAGGTGACGCAGCGGCCCGGCTCTCATACGCCCCACCCGATGCGGTGTGGAGTCAGGAGGGCCTGCGATCCCTTTGGAAGCTCGGTGGCAATGGTCCCTATCACAACGTCCTCACGGTTTGCGTAAAGGTGCCCAAGGATCAGCAAGCAGGCCGCGTTGATTTGCTTGTTGCTGACCAATGGGTATTCACCGGCATCCCCGGCGGCGACAGCCTCGTCCAGAGCTTGTTGATCGGCGTAAAAGCGACGATTCAGATAGTCCATCGCCTGCCCTTCGGCTGCCTCGATAAGGAGCTCCAGGTACTCGTCAGCATCGTCCGGGTCTCGAAGGTGATGACGGGCGATGGCCAAGCTGATGACCGGCATACTGTCACTCCTTCAGCGGCTCGAACGATGCCAGCTTCCGCTGTACCAGCTCTTCAGCATGCCGACGAGGTACCGAATAAGCCTGACCGCCACGACGGCGGAGCTCACCTTCATCCATGTAGGAGCGCAGCGGATAGACCTGAACAGTGACAGGGTTGGGATTGGTCGCAGGATCGACCTTGCCCACTGACTGGCCGGAATCATTACCGTCATCGCTTGCTGCTGGGACAGCTTGATCGGCAGCTTCAGAGTTGTCGGTGCCTGGAACTGGCGCGCTGGGTTCAGGCGCTGGGATGATGGCAGACTCACCAACCTCTGGACCTGAGCCTTCCTGCCCCGTCACCGGCTCCTGGCTCTCTACCTGAGCCAGGCCTGGATCAATTGCCGGAGCACCGCCCTCGTCGGCGGTCAGCAGTGCCGGGGTTTCAGTCGAGATGGACAAACTGCCAACGTCAGGCTGAAGACCATTGCCCTCAGCGGACGAAGCGGCGTATTTCACCTCAGCAGTAGATGCTGGTGTTTCCTGTTTACGTGCCATGGAAGTACTCCAATCGGGCGTCATTCCTGACCCCTAGCCAAATGAATCAGGGAGTGATCAGCGGACCGGTGACGAATGCCTCATCGCGGTAGATGGCAAAGGCAAGGCGTTCTTCAGCACGGATCGTTGCCATATTCTTCTCGAAGTCATCACTGTTCTCGGTCGAGATCAGCACTTCGATTTCCATGCGGTCGAAGATTTGGGCGCCAAGCTTGAAAGCACCGACGAGGAAGTCGTTCTGTGTCATGGCCTGGGTAGAAACCACAGGGCGATTCCAGAGCTTCGCGTTGGTACCCTCCTGAGGCTGCCCGATGATGTAGCGGCCCTCCCCATCCTTGGTCAGTTCAATGGCAGCCCAGTCAATCGGATTGAGCACGATGCCGTCGGATGGAAACTCGGCCAGTTCGGCCTGCAGCAGCGCCAGGCGCAGACGGTCAATGCGCTGCTCGCCCACTACAGCTACGCCAGCCGGGGCGGCGTACAGTTGAGCAACGGTCATGAGGCCCTGCAGGTTCACACCGGTGCCGTTGCCGTAGAGCAACTGAGCCTCTTCAGCCATGTTGAGGCCATAGCGTGCACGACCGTCGATGTAGCTCTGCAGGGCCTTGGCATCGTCCAGCATCTGACGGCTGGCTTTGAACAAATGGGCGATGGTCCGCACGTTCGCAGTGGTCAGGCCGAAGGTCAGATCGGAGTACGGCTTGGCAGTGGTCTCCGCCACGGTGCGGGCGTTGTTGGTGAAGCCGGTCTCACGGACGTACTCGATGGAGTTCGATTCGGTGGTACCCGGCGCGACCAGGTCGCGAACGGTCAGTCGGCGTTGAGCCGGGGCGACGATCCCCGGCAAGCGCTGAGTCTGCACCAGGTCACCGCCGGTTGCGGTGGTGATGGCCGCGCGCGGCACGGAGACCCGGCGAGAACCACGGAAGGACGAGTTCATGTCCTTCATCTCTTCGTTTTCAATCACGAGAGCGCCTACCGATTTCTGCGGCTCTTTCTGATGGCTGCGATCCCGGCTAGCGTTCACGAGCTTTTGCTCGGCCTCGCCCAGTCGCGCCTGAAGCTCGCCCTGCTTGGTCAGCAATTCATCGACCTTGGCACGGGTTTCGATATTCATTTCTCCAGAAGCCTTGATTTGCTTCTCGGTCGCCTCGGCCTGGCTTTTGATCTGATCGCCAATGCCCTTGAGGCTGGCGTTGAGTTCCTTGACTTGGGCTTCAAAGTCCATGGTCACTTTCCTTTCAGAGAATTGAGGAGATTGGTTGCCGCGCTCAGAGAGGCGGAGAGGTCTGGCGCGACAGCGCTGGGCTTATCGGTCGAGGCAGCGTGACGCGTGCCTCCGCCAGCAGCGCGAGGCATGCTGGACTTGAAACTGGCAAACAGTTCGCGCCGCTCGGAGCGAGGCATACCGGCCTTGGCAAGGGCTATATCCATTGCCTTGAGCGCATTGTTCTGGGTGGCGTCTTCGGTTTCGCGTTCGGTGACTTCGCTGGAAGACAACAGCCCAGTGGCCAGGCCAAGCTCTACGGCGCGCTTGCCACGGATATAGGTTTCGTCGTCCATCAGCTCGGCCATGTCCTCCGCCGACTGTCCACTCGTCTCGGCATAGAGGTCGGCCATCGCCGCATCGAACTCCTCCATGTCGTTGGCTATGTCGCGGAGGTAGTTGCGATTGCCTGCGAGCCAAGTCCAGCAGTTGTGGATCATGAGGAAGGCGCTGGTGGCCACCTCTCGCTTCTTCCCAGCAAGGAAAACAATCGAAGCAGCGCTGGCCGCCATGCCGAGCACCTTGGTGGTGACCTGATGGCTGTGCTCTTGTAGGCGGTTGTAAATGGCAATGCCTTCGAACATGTCGCCGCCTGGCGAGTTGATATAGACGGTCACATCTCGCTCACCGATGGCGCGCAGCGCGGCATCGATCCGCTTCAGCGTGACGCCGTCCCCGTACCAGTCTTCGCCAATCACACCGTAAACCGTGATGGTGTCAGAGGTGTTCTCAACGGCCGCCTGAATCGCGGGGTTCCATTTATCGAGCGCGCGCGGGCTCATCTCGCTGCGCAGGCCGCGAGACTGGATTTTGTGTTTCATGGATTGCTCCCGAGATTTACTGTTCCGGCTGTTGTAGCCAGTTCATCAATGCGACCCTTGCGGCCTGCCCATCGTTTTGCTTGCCCAGCTGATCCAGTGGCACCAGGTTGGATTGCACGGTCAGTACGTCGCCACCCGGCATGCTCGGAAGGTTTTCCTTCCGCCGCCCCTCGTTTCGGGTCATGTAGCCGTTCTGCCCCATAGTGCTGAGATAGGACGCCCGGCCGGCGCTGTCCGCACGCAGGAACGCTTCAAGTGAGTACTCGGCGTAGAACTTGATCCGGTCAACCGCCGTCATGCACCACTTGTTCACGCACTGCTCGATCGGCGCCGTGTAGGACATGATGCAGTACGTGAGAAACGCGATCTGCTGCTGCTCAAGGCCGGTCCCCCAGTTACTGCCCTTGTCGGTCTTCATGACCATCCAAGGCGGAACGCCGAACCATCGGCAAATTTCCTCGATGCTGTGCCCTCTCGACTCCAGCAACTGCGCGTCGGCCGGGTTGATGCCGATCATCTCCGGCTTGACGCCCTGCTCAAGCACGGGGCTCTTGCCGGCATTCAAGGCTCCGGAGATCGTCTTTACATACTCACGAAACTCAACGCGCTGAGCCGGGTTCAGCGTCTTGTCCACCGAAAACGCGACCGTGGGCATCATGCCGTTGCGGAAAGTGCTGTTGGCCGCGTCATCGGCGGACATCGCCGAACCGAAAACATCTGCACCGTAACGAATGGCCGAAAGGCCTACCCGGCCGTCCAGGGTAAACGCCGGGATGTGCAACATGTTCTGCCGCACAATCTCCCGGCGCGCCCCCTTCCTCGGCCTGAAAAAGTACCTCAGCCGGCCATCATCATCGAACTCAATGTCGACCCGGGACGGCATCAAGAAGTCCAGCGCAATGACGTGGCCTGCAGATCGATGGATCTCGCAATAGGCGTTGCCCCACAGCAGCATCGAGGCAACCACTGCCTGCCAGAAATGGAAGGCAGCCATGTCCTCGTTGGGGCTGGTGTGCACCACGTCGTACAGCGGAAAGTCCCGGGCGCTCTCTCGGCTGCCATCGGGCATCCGCCGGTAGATGCTCAGGGGCAAGCCAGCCACCGAGGTCGAGATGATACGGACGCATGCCCACACCGTGGAAAGGCGCATCGCTTTGTCAACGCTGACCGACTTTCCGCTACTGGACTGAGCCCCGAGAAAAGTGCCCCAGAAGCCGCCATCCGATAGCTTGATGCTCTTGCCCAACCATTCGCTCATGCTTGCGGAGGGCTTGGCGGCCGCAGCCCCCAATGCCTGGGATAGGGTTTTAATCACTGGTCAGTCCTCGGCGAAGGAAACCGGCGATGCAGAAGAAACTCAGCGCGCCCGCGAGCAAAGCCCAACCAGTGCCGGCCAGCACCCATACGCCAGCACATGCCAGACAAAAGGCCACCAATGCGCAGGCGATGAAAATGTGAAGTGCGTTCATGCGATCAGTGGATCCCGAATGCCAGCCATGAAGTTTTCCATGCCACTTTGGCCGGCAGGATTGAGGGCCATAAGCGTCACGGCGTTGAAAAGCGCCATGAGCGGGTCGATCTTCGCCGAGCCGCTCGCTTGCTTCGTAATGAGAATCGAGTTTCCTCGGGGTTCAACCTTTGCGTTACCACAACACCAGGCCATCATCGGCTGGCCGCCGTGAAGCAGAGTGCCTTCAGCTAACTTCCGCTCAGCCGTCTTAATCGCCCCGCCCAGTCGCCAGCCTTGCGAGATGCCGTCGATCTTGTCTCGCGGGATGCCTGCGAACTCGAGCGCATCTAGGATCGCTCCGACTCCGGCTGGGTCGAGGCCCACCTTGTCCAGTAGGCCGGATAACTCAACTTGCGAAACGAGTTGTGCCACTTCGTCGATGTCGTTCCCGATTCGCTCTACCAGCGTCAGATGGCCGTCGTTGGCAAAGTCGCGAATACGAGGCGCCTCAGCTTTCCGGCGCTCAAGCACTGACGGATGCGCCCAAGCGTGTGTCCACATCAACCAGCGGCGAGTGTCTCGTTCGCGCCCCACGGCTGCGAAGCCGAGCAGGTCATCGAGGCCGCCGCCGTCGATACCGATATCGATCACTTCGCAGCGCGCTATCAGGTCCTCCAGCGTCCGGCAGTCCTCGGAGGCTTGCTGCTCCCAATAGTCGGCACCAGCCCAGCGATCCGACAGCAGCGCCAGACCGATCTCGACATTGAGGTGCTTGGCCAGGAAGCCCCGGAACGACTCCTCACCATCCAGTTGGGCCTGTGCATACCCGCGTTCAATGAACGGCTCATCAACCGACAGCCCCAAGTTCGGGTTGGTGATGTAAGCGTTCGAGAAGTCTCGATGCGCACCAGCGTCGAGCATTGCTTTCGGGAATTCGTACAACACCGGCAGGAATGACTTATCGACGATCTCGCCATCCCGAACCTTGCGGGCGTACATCAGCTTCTGTCGGAATACGCCGGCGGGCGGAGCATCGGACTGGGTTGTCGCCCAAATGATGAAGCCCTCGGGGCGAGACGCCAGGCCCCCCGTGGCTTCGCGCAGCATCGCCTCGGCGTTCGCGCGCTTGCCGAAAACCCACAGCTCGTCAACGAACACGCCGATGGCTTTCTTTCCTGAAACCGTCTCGCTGTCAGCCGCCACCACCTTGAGCGTTGCGTTGGTCTGCCGGTGAGTCACAGTGCGCAGGTGGTCCTGCACCTTAAGCAAGGCATCGAGCTCTTCGTCTGCCCGCACCATGTCGCGTATCGGGATGTAGGAGTTGTCTGCGATCTCTTTGGTGGGCGCCAGGATGATGAACTCGCCCGACGGCCGCCAGTTCAGGATCAGTGCCGTGAGCATGATGCCGGCGGCGATCGTGGACTTACCGTTCTTTTTGCTGATCAGCAGCATGAACTCACTGACGAGGCGCCGGCCTTCATCGGGGTCATACGCCCCGAAAATGGCTGCCACAAACTGGTTGACCCAGTCGCGCACAGTCTCGGACATCAGCGGGCTGCCAGTGGCATCGACCATGCGCAGCGCGCCGAACACTTCCAAGGCTTCCTCAGCCTCGGTCGGGAACAACGGCTTGAACGGGATGAGGCTCCGCCGGCTGACGATGCGCTGCTCCCAGTCGGGGCATGCAGTTGTCCACGCCATCATTTGACCGACCTCAGCGGACCGCGGCGAGCGCCGAACTTACCGGTCGATGCCTGCTCAGCTTTAGCCTGGGCCTGATCCTTCTTGCCGCTCTCGCCTTTGCGAGGATGCACGAACGGCATCAAGGCCTTGGCTGCATCGACCCGTAGCTTCGGCTCGGACCCAAGGTCGTTCATCACCGACAACAGGAAGTCCTTCGGGTCGCGGTGGAGCAGCGCCTGCATTAGGTCGAAACCAGCAGGCTCAGGGTCGGCATGCTCGTCCGTCGCAGCGGCCGGTTCGACCCTCGGCTCAGCTTGAGACGAGGGCTCCGGCGACTGCTTAGCTTTAACATGCGTTTTAACATCTGCTTTAACATCTGGTGGCATCAGACCCAGGGCGCGCAGCTTGGCCAACTCGGCCGCTACATCCTTGTCCTTCACCAGCCGAGACCCCGCCGCAGACGCGGTCTTCTCCGAATAGCCAGCCGCAACAGCTGCGTCCCGATTGGACGCACCTTCCCTTAGCGCTGCAATAAATGCACGCTTGCGGGATGTTAAAGCCATTTAACAAAAATCCTGTGGGGGAAAAAAATCTGTACGTGGGGTCGGTGGCGGTCTAGCTAGATGAGAATTCCTAGCTTTTGACCCCCCTATCCCTTTCGAGGCACGTCGCAGGCGTGCTGCTGCATCGCGCACCGGGTTTCGACGATCCGCTGACGCCTCAGCCGACCAGCCCCGCAGCCTCCTCGGCTTGCTTGACGGAGTCGTGGCAAGGCTTGCAGAGGCTCTGCCAGTTGGTCTGATCCCAGAAGAGAACCATATCTCCACGGTGAGCAATGATGTGGTCGACCACCTTTGCAGCGGTCGTACGGCCGTTCCGCTCACAGAAGACGCAGAGCGGATTGGCATTGAGGTACTGCTCGCGAGCCTTCTGCCACTTGTAGTCGTAACCACGCTGGGAGCTGGTCATGCCGCTACGCCAGCTGCCAGGCGTCATCACCTTGACCTTTGAGCCTGCGCTCTCCTTGATGCGGGAGCCGAGCGTCTTGAGCCTTGCCATCAGTCAACCCGAACGATCTTGGCCACGTTGCCCTTGGCCCGGCAAACCAGGATGGCAGCCAGCAGGTAAAACGCAGTGTTGAACCAGGATGCATCAGCGAAGTCATCGTGCAAAACCATGCGGCCGATGAGGCTAACGCACTGCATGCCGGTAACGGCGCAGGCAGCCCAGGCCATGAGCGACACACTAAGCTTGTAGCGAGCCTCGGGGTAAGGCCGGTAGCGCAATCCAATCATCACAAAGATGATGGCGCAGAGCGCGGCCTGGATAACGGCAACCATTCAACCCTCCTTCCTAGCTCGCAGACGGAAGACCCATTGCAACCAGGTAGGCATACGACCAGTCTGCATCCACTCCAACAACCCAGAGAATGTGACGACGCAGAGTACGCCGCATACAAATGCACTGAAGCCTGCGGTGTGGGTCCATGCCCGGCCCATAAGCTCAGCTGCACCGAAGTAGCCACCAATCCAGCCAGCCAGTAGATAGCCGACACGGCGCCAGGTGCTGATGTCCTTGGCGAACACCACGTAGAAGAAAGCCCCACCGAACGCGCCGACCAGTGCGGCGAGATCCAGCTGGGGGAATGCAGCACCCAGGCCGACGCTGGCAAGTACGCCGGTCACTGCAAGGGCGCCGGTACTTGGCTCGGCCATAAGCACTGCTCCATAAAAAACCCGCCAAGCGGCGGGTTAATAATTACATTCCGGGTTCTTAACCGTGCTGCAACTCAGCGGCGCGATGGATGAATGCGCGCCCGGAGAATCGCCTGAATCTGATCAAGACTCAAAAGCCCTGGCTGATAGACATCAACCTGTTGATCTTTCTCTTCGAGCATCCGCTGATAAAGATCGGTAGTCGGCATGTGCGAGTTGTGAATCCGGCCTTTGAAATTCGGCCACTTGTTCAGCTCATCAGTGAGCACGTGAGCAATCGAAGAGAGTTCGTACTCGTTGTTGCCGTCGAACCCAGGGAACGTCGCGGCTCCGGCTGACAGATCAAGCTGAGAGCGCTCTTCATCGCTTAGATCTGCAACAGACGCCTCTAGAAGCTCCCACAAATCCAAAACATCCATGACGTACTTCACTTCCGCAGGAGTTTCGGACTGCCGGAAATGGTTTGGGTACTTGTGCGGAATAGCCCAAGCATTATCTCCAAGCGCCATGCGCCTGATAAAACCCGCATCGAACGAGTCCTCTATCCCAAGGGCTTCGTGAATGTCAGCGAGCAGCGTGAGCTGCAGCAGCTCTTTATCAGTAAATTCCATCTCATCATCTCACAAAGTACATGGCATCAAATGGCCACACTCAATCCTAGCGGATAGAAATGACGAGCACAAAAAAGCCCGACTTATTAGCCGGGCTTTTGGGTGTCAGTCCTCAACGTGCGCAGGAATGACAGGATGGAGATAATTTCTCTCACTCTCTCACTGATGTCAATAGGCGATTATGCCGCGTCATTGATCAGCAGGCCTTCCGCCTCAAGAATCGCCCGAACCTCTCTCAAGGAGTCATTGATCATGCCATCCAGCTTTTCCTTGATTCCTGCACGCCAGCGGTAGCGTGTGGGCTCCGAAGTAGCATCGAGGTCCCAGGTGTTCATGTCGTAGAAGCTGTCCGGCAGAATGATCAGATCCTCGGCCAGAGCCTCTGCCTTTTTGCGTTCAGCCTGGCCAGCGGCCAATGCAGCGTTGACCAGGTTCTCGCGGCGCCATTCAGGCGCATCCAGCGGAATATCAACTGCAACCGAGCGAGGCCCCTTGCGACGCGCCCCCTTGAGCTTTGGGATGGCCCAGGTGGTCACGGCCTTGTAGACGAACAGCTGAGGCGCTGGGCTGGCAATCAACGACGCGATGCCCGTGATGCCCTGCAGCCGCTTCGCCTTGTTGGTGGCGTACTTCGCATTGAGGGCGCTCCAGTGACGAGGAATAAGTAGGTGGTGCAGGCGCGCAGCCAGCCAGTAGTCCACCTGGGCCCGGTCAAAGCCGCCTGAGTTCCCTCCCAACGAAGCCAGGCAGCCACCCTCTTCTTCTGCCGACTTGTATAGCTTCTGCCATGCCTGGCCTTTCGCAGCGCCTTTCTCTCCTGCCGCCAAAGCGGCAACTACTGCACCCGATACGCTGTTGTAGATCATCTCCTTTCCCCTCAATCACCGGTGTAGTTGGTGCCGCCGGCGCCGCGCCGGTTGCTTCCCTGATATGTAGCCTCAGGCCCGGATGCCTGAGGGTTCTTCAACTGCTCGATCTGCCGGAGCGCTGCCCGAAGCCTCATGCTGAGCTGGGTCACCAGTTCATCCAGGGCCAAGGCCTCGCCGGTTGCAGCCACTACCCAGCCTGAGGCGTTGCAGTTGTCGCATGGCAGTTCGTAAAACAAACCCTTGGTGACCGCTCTCCCACCGCACAAAGGGCATACTTCCAGATCAATTACGGCCTTCTTGAAAGCCGGGCCGTGGCTTTTGCTCATTGGCGGGAACGCCCCTTCTTGGCTCGAAGCCAAGGCTTGGTCGCACAGCAGCATGGAACGACACCACTGGCAGCCACAATCGGCTTGTCGAATTGCTCCAGGCCAAACAAGCCTCCTTCCCGCGGCGCCACGGTCACTTCCTCGCCGAGGTCCACGCCGGACCACTCATCAATGATCACCTGCCCAATGGCGCGACCTTCCAGGCCGTAGAGGAAGGCCACGGCTCCGTGCTCGGAAATATTCATTTCGAATCCTCGCTAATTACAAATTCGGCAAGGTCGCTGGACGCCTTGTGTTCCACTGGCTGGGCCGAATTCTGTGAAATTTCGGATAAGGCCTTGGTAAGGCCGTGAATGGCACCGAAGCCGATGCCGTCTAACCAGGCGTGCCACTTCTCCAGGGCGACCCGCCGCTGCTGCATGGCCTGGGTGTGGATGTAGGTGCTGGCGATCTTCCCCAGCGTGTGGTTCAGCAGCATCTCGCCGATGTGGCCATCGATGCCGAGGTCAGTCCAGGTGGTACGGGATACCTTGCGCAGGTCGTGGCTGGTCCACTCGCCCTGCCCCAGTCGGGTGAACACCATGCTCGCCTGGGTTTCGCTCAGCGGCAGCCCGCGGCGGTTCGGGAACAGGTACACGCCCTCATAGCCCCGGGCCTGCTGGATCGTCCGGTACCGGGTCAGCAGCGCCGCCACCTGGGCGGTCAGCGGCAGGCGGTGCTCGGTGCGGGTCTTGGTGTTCGCCGCCGGGATGAACCATTCGGCAGCGGCCAGGGAGATCTCGCTCCAGCGCGCCATGCGGGTCTCGCCGATCCGGGTGCCGTGGGCCAGCATCATCAGGGCCAGCATGGCGTCGCCTGGCTCCTGCTCGAAGGCCTGGGCCAGTTGCTGCATCAGCTCGGGCAACTGCACGCCACGCAGCCGAGCCGCCTTGGGCAGGATCCGGGCCTTGGTGAAATCGTTGAAGCGCATCCCGGCCATCGGGTTGCGATCGATCAGCCCCAGCTGCAGGGCCTGGCGGAAGGCGGTCAGCAGCAGCGCGAACATTTGCCGCAGGTAGGACAGCGACACTTCGGCCTGGCACGGCCACATCAGGTGCTTGTCCAGCGCATCGGCATTCACGCAGGCCACGGCCAGGTCATCCAGGCGCGGCTTCAGGTGCTGGGCAATGGCAGATCGGGCGCCGGCCTTGCGCTTCGCCGACAGCGAGCGGTCGCGGGCCATCCGATCGCCGTACCAATCCAGCAGCTGGCCTACGGTAACCATGCCCGACGCCACGGGCACAGTGGCCGGGGCGCGCAACAGGCGTTGGCGCAGCGCGGGCAGTTCGGCGATCACCGCCGCCACGCTCAGCTCGGGCCAGCGGGCGACCGGCACCCACTTTTTGCCGCGCACCAGGTACCAGGTGCCGCGCTCGCGGTTACTCCAGAAGCGTAGGTACAGGCCCGGGTGACGCGGATCGCGCACGTCGCGCACCGACTTGTCGGCGGCCTGCCGGCGCACCTCGGCCTCGCTCAGCTTCACTTCCCTGGTCGCGCTCATGCGGTCACCGTCGCAGGCTGCAGCAGGTAGGCGCGGATCGCTTCGACCGCGTCGATGTTGCCTCGGCACACGATGGCCAGGTAGCCCTGTGCGGCCAACGCCTGCAGGTAGGCATCCTGGCTCGCCGACACCGGCGCATCGAACGGCGGCCTGGCCTTGAACTCGATGTACAGGCCGAAGTAGCCGCCCCGCGCCATCGGCAGCACCAGGTCAGGCACGCCGGCCTTCACCCCCTGCCCCTTCAGCTTGGCGGCCACGGCCTTGACCCGGTGCCCGCCGTTCGGCACGTGATAGATCAGCTTGTAGGCCTGCGGGTAGCGCAGCTGCAGCTCCTGCATCAGTGCGGCCTGCTCCTGCCCTTCCCGGTCGACGGGCTTGGCGCGGGCCGGCTTGGCCTTGAACGGGCGAAGGGCAGGAGCATTCATGCGATCAGCACTCCCTCGTTCAGCAGCAGCGCCTGGGTGCGCATGACGCCCTCGGCGTGGTACTGGCGGGCGGTATCGCGGTCGACGGCCTTGCTGCGCCCGTCGCAAGCGTCATGGCAGGCGCTGCAGCACCACGCGCCCTGCAGGTCGTGCGGCTTCTTGCCGACTCCGCAGGTGCCGGCCAGCCGGTAGTGTGCCAGGACGGTGGTCTCGGGGTTGCCGTTGCACACGCCCGGAATGCGCACCTGGCACTCCCGGCCGCGAGCAGCCTTGGTCAGTTTTGTTTGGCGCACGGGACGCCTCCTTGAAGGTAATTGATCAGCGCCCCGCCAAGCGGGCGCGCATGGCTGCCAAGGCAGAATTTCCGACTTGCGGAGTGCGGCGCACGGAAACCTCCGCAGGAAGTGCCAGCGGCATCTTCTGCAGCGGCTCACCGGCCATAAGCCGCCGAACTGCGATGGTGTAGTTGCGCTCGAACAGCTTCGAGCTAGCATCGGATGGCAGCTTGTTGAGATTCTCGAAGCCGCACTCTTTGGCCGCGTGCCAGACCGCGTCATGACTCCACTTACCCCGACCAGCCATCGCAGGATGGGCATTGCGGGTTGCTTCGCGGAAAGCGGCCGCCAAGGCCGGCAGACCGAGCATCTCTGGTGACGGCTGACACCACTGGATGAACTCACCGGGAGGTGGGATGAACGGAGCCCCCGACTGGCGGCAGCGCATCAGTCCAAACTGCAACTGCTCGGGCTTGCAAATGCCGGCCTCTAGAAACGCAGTGAGCCATTGCTGTTTCGACGCGTTGTAGGTGGCCTGGTCGGGCCAAGCCTGCTTCCAGGCAGTGCAGATGGAGCGCAGGTCACGGAACAGATCGTTGATAACCTCTGCCGTCTTCCGGTTAAGCTCGGCCTTCACCTCATCGGGCAGATCGTATCCAGCAGAGACGTGCTGACCGGACTGAACCTTGGCCCACAGGCCATGTGTGACAACTGCGACTGGGTTCATTGGGCACTCCCTTGCTCGATCCAAGACGTATCGTGGTCATCGAGCTGCTGGCCACCCGGACCCGCACGCAGGGGAACGACCTTCGCAGCATTCGCTAGGTCGCGCTTTCTCCAGGCGACCAGGTCAGCGATCCATTGACTCTCGGTTTTAGCCAGCCCCTTCGCGTCGTGGTGGACGACAAATCCTGAAATGGCCTTTTCCGAGAACTCTGCGATAGGGACGCCTGATCGCTTGGCGTACGCCTCAAGCTGCGCCTGGTCAGGAACCCACTCGAGGAACATCGCGAACGGCTCACGCGGAGAGTGTGTATTACTTCCCTTCCCTTCCCTTCCGGGGGTGAGGCCTCGATCACCGCTAGACGAACCTTCGCCAACTTCTTCGTGAGCGCTCGGCGAGGGCTCGACGAATTCTGGATGCTTTACGGTAGGTCTATCGATCTTCTGGTGATGCCATCCGTTGACGTGCAGGTACTGTTTCGATCCCGCCTCGTAGAGAGTAATCAGCCGGTTCGTTACCAGCTCGATGAGCAGGCCTTCCACGGCCAGCGCAGTGATGTCGTCACCGGGGAAAACGAGAGCTTTGATGGTCTTCGGTGACATGGGGTGGTTGCCTGCGTCATCGCAGAAGTTCCAGATCCCGATGAAGAGGAGTCGAGCCATCGCCGAGCACTCCATGACCTGTTCACTGGTCCAGAACTCAGGCTTGATTGTGCGGATACGAGCCATTACGAACGCCCTCCATGACTGACAGCTGACGCGGAATGCGCGGTATTGCCTGCATCGTCTGTGCGGTGCATAATCAACCTCGATGTTGTTTCAGAAGACCGCCCTGCCAGGCGGTTTTTTTTCGCCCGCGATTCCAGTACTGGATGGATTCGCAGGTGTTTCAGCCATCTACTGGCGCAACGCTGGATGTCTGACAATCACACCCAAGGTCACGCCGCTGCGCCTTTCTGGTCAGCCTTAAGCGCCCCAGCAGTGATCCTTTCGATTTGGTACTGCCTCAACTCCGGCACCTCTGCCCACTGGCGCACCGCTTCGTAGGTAACGCCAACTGCCTTCGCGAGCGCCGAGATGGAACCGAAATGTTGAATTGCTTGGCTTTTGGTCATGGCAACCTCCTTTGCTCGTCTAGACATTCAAGCATGCTTGCATATTCAAAACAAGCATGCTTGACAAGCAACCTTGTAGATTGCGCACATGAAGACCACAGACCGAATTACCAAACTCGTCCTGGCTCGCAGGCCTGAACTCGGCGTGCGCAACGTCAAGCGGGATATCGCAACCACTTGTGGCATCAGCTACGAAGCTGTTCGCCAGTGGTTCGCCGGCGATACTGAAAACATCAAGAACGAGAACTTAGTGGCCTTGGCTGACGGGTACGACACGACCGTTGATTGGTTGCTATCCGGAAAGGGAGAACCTCCGCGCAAGGCGGAGCCAAAGGCAGGTGGAGAGAAAGATGTCGCTACATCTTTGTCGGCCGCGGATGCGGTCCGAAAAATGCTCGAAAAACATGGCAAGGGCCTAACCGCTGAGGCGCGACAGAGCATTGTTCGTGCCGTGGAAGAAGATCCACAGGGCGATAGCACTAGCGGGTTTGTCATCGCGACTGCCAAGCCACCAGAAGGCGATATCTCCATTCCCCAGTACGACATACGTGCAGCGATGGGCCATGGGCAGGTGCCGGCCGAGTACAGCGAGGTCATCCGGAATGTGGTGATCCGCGAGGAAGTTTTGCGGGAGAAAGGCGTGACCTACTCCGCAGCACAGGCCTTGGCGATGATCACCGGGTGGGGCCAGAGCATGGAAGGGACGATCAATGATAAGGATCCTGTGATCGTTGATCGCGGCGTGAACGACTACCAAGGTGAAGGCGTGTATGTGGTCACCTGGCATGGTGACCTGCTGATCAAACGTCTGCAGCGCCAAGACGAAGATCATGTCTGGCTAATCTCTGACAACCGCAACTACGAGAAGCAGTCGGCACGGATTGATGATGTGACGATCCACGCAAAGGTTTTGCTGGTTTGGAATGCACGACGGGTTTGAATAGTTTCTAGGAAAGGTGAAACGTGGATTGGGATTCGTTGACCGGCGTCGCCGGACACATGGATGTGAAATACGACGGCCTCGACGCCGAACGACATCTACTGGATTCACAGCAGTACGCACGCTCGGTAGAGGGATCAGCCCGCCTGTACAAGCTGGTCAGCCATTACTGCCTTTACGGCGAAGTACTCAGCGGCCGGAAAACCTCCGACATACGGTGCTACTCGGCTCCACCACAGAAAGGATCTTTTGAGTCAACACTGGTTATACTTACAGCACTTACTCATCAGTACCCAGCCTTCAACGACATTTACAAGAAGGCATTCGACTGGCTTGTAGCCAAGGTCATGGGACATGTGAAAGATGCGCTGTCAGGGGGATCCAGTGTGAAGGAGCTAGTGGAAGTGGTCAGGGAACAGGCCAAATCTTCAACAGAGCTCAATACCCTACTGGCGAATGGGCTTATCAAGGCAAACGACAATCTTGCGGGCCTGCAGGAAAAGATGATCCAAACCATCCCTGCATTAGTCGAGGCGTCTAAAGCCCCGATGCGGGCCGCCTTGACACCGCTAGGAAAAAGCTGCGATCAGATCATCCAGTTTTCGGGCTCAGAACACCCCATCCGAATCGAGGAGCCGGAAGCCCTTGCAATCAGATCAGACGGTGATGTGGTTGTCGGTGAGGCCGGTGATTTTATCGTGACTCGAATCTACTCACTCAGCCTAGACAGTGGCGTATGTAGGATTTCCATTGATGGCTTCGTGGGGATGTACCATGGGAAGATCAATGACGTGTCCCTGACTGTGCCTAACAATCAATATACGAGGGCAATGGACAGTCATAGCCAGCTCAAGGTACGGGGAAAGCCTGTATTCAAAGATGGAGAACTACATCGTTTATTCATCACAGAAGCTTGAACATAGCCCGCCTCGGCGGGCTTTTTAATCCCCTCAGAAAGGCGCCTCCTCCTGTGCGGGCTCAACCAGGGCCACATCTTCTCCCCTATCAATCACACGGTCATCATCGGTGGGCAAATCCCACTGCAGGATCACCGCCCCGTCATCACGGAAGGTCATGCCTAGGCCGTCAGTTTCAGACAGCAGCTCCATGATCGCCTCCCAGTCCTGATCTGAATCCGTATCGAGGCGGTGTATCAGCACCTTTCTGCCTAGCTGAGCTACGGGCGAGTTGATCATCGCTGACACCCTCAGGCCCAGCCGCTCAAGGCTCGTTAATTCCTCGATTCGAACTGCATTTTCCTGCACTGACATCCGCCACCTCCTGAATGCTGGATATCCATACAGTATTCGAAAATCGCACAAGTTTGCTTGCATTTAAAAAACAAGCATGCTTTCATGAATACAAGTTCGCTTGCATTTGCAACGAGCCTGGTAGCCATGGCAGCCCGCTCTTTACACAACTGGACACCCGTCACCCTCAGCGGCACATGAGGGCAGCAGCTGCCTCATGCAGTGAGCTGGGTTCAGGTAACCAAGTGGCGCGCATGCCAATGCGGGGAAGCGCGTAGCCCAAAGAGCGATGGGCGCCTGGATCACTTCGATTTCACTGGCTGGCCTTGGCGACAGGGCCAGACGGGAAATCAACCCGAGGACATCACCGTGAACAAAGAAGAAATTTACGACGAGCAAATCAGCCCGCTGATGCAGAGCATCATCGCCGTTTGCCGTGAGCACGGCATTGCAATGATCGCCAGCTTCAACATTGCCCACGATGGTGAAGGCCCGAACGGCGAAGACTGCTCCCGCCTGACCTGCACCTCCCATCTGCCTGATGGTGAAGGCGCTTTCGACGAGCGCTTCAGCAAGGCCGCCGTAGCGATCCAACGAAGCGCGCCGCATCACATCAGCATGCACATCGCAACACAGCACGCCGATGGCACCCGCACTCTGGCGGCAGTCATTTGATTCCCTGATAGCCGGAAAGACGGCCCGATCCACCTGGTTCCCCATCACCAGGCTGCATCGGTCGTGGCGTTCGCCCTCCCCTGGTCCGGGAGGTAGCGGCAGCGAGCGTCACGACCAATGCAGCCCACCGAGGACTCTTCATGAAAACGATCACTTGCGGCTCATGGATTGGCCAGCTCGGCAAGGCGCTGGCTCCCCGTGAGCTCGAAGCACTGTTGTGGGTGGCCCAAGGACTCACCACCAAAGAAATCGCCCGCCAGATGTCGGTCAGCCCGGGCACGGTGGCCAACCGCATCGAAGCCGCGCTGTTCAAGCTGGAGGCCGGCCGCCGCATCGAGGCGGTCACAAAGGCCATGCGCCAGCAGATCATCAGCCCGCTCTGCATCGCCCTCGCCGGCCTCATCGCCATGCACGCGGTGATCGACGACAGCGACCCCATGCGCCGCGATCGCCGCGCGCCGGAGCGCCGCACCGCCCAAGTTCGAATCGTTCGCAAGGCCGAGGCCTTCGAATACCACGCCTGACCCACCCGGGGATCACCCAATGCAGACAACAATGCACCAGGCCTTCCAAGAGAAGGTGGAAGGGCTCAAAGCCCTGCTCGAGTACAGCAAATTGGTCAAGGCGGAAGCCATGGCAAAAGTCAGCGCAGGTTCGCCGCGCTACCAGGCATTCGGGAAGGCCGGCACGTGGGATGTGGTGGAGATCGCCACGGGCGCCGTCCAGGGCTTCGCCTTCAGCTACCGGGCCGCGATTCGGTTCGTGGATGCGATGGAAGCCGGGGCGGCAAGCAAGACAGGCACTCGGCAATGAGCAAGCGCAAACCCCACAACATGCGGGCACGCCTGGAGCGGACTTGCCGGGCGCTGGTCTCGGCCAACCACGCCGCCGTGGTGAACATCGACCCCAGCGGCCAGCAGGTGCTGATCAACTGGAAGAACCTCAGGCAGATCCGGGTGCGCCAAATCGTCGACGCGGTCTGCGATATCCCGCACCGCTGGACGATCTACCTCAGCGTGTTGTGTCGGACCGAGTTCGGCGAGCGGTACAACAAGTCGATCGAGGTTGCACCGCAAGGCAGCTACCGCGCCGAGCACCTGACCGACGTGATCGAGGCGACCTACACCGACCTGCGGGCCACGGCCAACCCTAATCACCTGGTGGCGGCCGGCTGGATCGCCATCCCTACCGACACAACGCTCGACGAAGCAGAGGCCGCCAAGATCTTTGCCGCTGTCGGCGCCTGGAATCAGCAGAAAGCAGCATGAAACGCATCACCTCACGCGTCCGGCACGGCCGGCGCCAGCAGCACATCACTTTGCCGCCAAGCGGCATCCATCCCAAGGAGTCGAAGCAATGTCCACCCCAACCAATACTGCCGAGTTCCTCGAAGAGCTGAACGGCGGCGCCTTCGCCAGCCAGGTCGGACACGCCCTGTCTGAAGTCGCCGCCGGCGTGGTGGATCACGGCAAAGCCGGCAAGGTGACCATCATCCTGGACTTCAGCCGTGTCGGTGAGTCCAGCCAGGTGAAGATCAAGCACAAGCTTGAGTACAAGGCCCCAACCAAACGCGGCACCCGCAGCGAGAACACCAGCCTGGATACCCCGATGCACGTCGGCTCCGGCGGAAAGCTCTCCCTGTTCCCCGAAAAACACGACCAGCTCTTCACCCGTGAAGAAGCACCTGTTCACCCACGCTCGTAATTCACCGCACCCACAAGGAAAAGCGCATGTCCCTCAGCAAAGAAGCTATCGAACTGATTCAAGAAAACGCCGTCGCCGCAGCTGGCATCCAGCTGCCGGCTCTCGGCCAAGTGGCCGTCCTCCCGCAGAACTTCAACGTGGTTGACCTGGAACGCTACCAGGCCGGCCGCAACCGCTTCCGTGGCACCTACTCCACTCACTCACTGGCTGACTACAGCGCCTACGTTGTCGAGCGCGCCGCGCCAGCAGCCCGCGGCTTCATCGACCAGGACAACATGAGCTGCATCGTGCTGTTCAACATCGGTACCGCCGACGATCCGGGCCACGCCGATGATCGCGCCGTTCTGCGCCTCAAGGCCTCGGCTGCGTTTGCCGCAGTTCAAGCGGTGTGCGGACAGAGTCTGGTGCAGAAGGCCATGAGCGACTGGATCGAAGACTGGAACCAGCACTTGTCCGCCACCGATGAGGATGGCCAGACCATGACCATCGCCAAAGCGATCGCCGCAGTTCGCACCATCACCGTGAAGGCATCGTCCGAGAGCGACCACGCCGTAGGTGAATCCCGCGCCAGCCGCAGCACCATGGACCAGATCGAGGCCAGCAGCAAAGAAACCCTACCGGCCTGGCTGGAATTCAAGGTCATTCCGTTCGAGGGCCTGGGCGAGCAAGTGATCCGCTTGCGCATGTCTGTCATCACCAGCGGCTCGCAGCCGGTGCTAAAGCTGCGCTGGCTCCGAGAGGAATTGCAACGTGAAGCCGTTGCTCAAGAGTTCAAGCGGGTTCTTGAGGAGAAAGTAGGCGAGTCCGCCAAGCTGGCATTGGGCACGTTTGAGGCAAAGTGACTCGGCTAAGCGCCACAGCTAAGACTTGTAATTTTGTGGCGCTTCAATCAATGTAGACAGATTAAAATTTGAAAAACCAAAACCGACTACTAAATGAATTAATTAAGATGAGCCACTGAGGTTGCCAGCTTCCTAATTGTCACTCCGTTTTTACCTGCAATATCAGAAAGCAGCTGGACATCAACCTTCTGTGCGCCAGTTACATTTATCGTTGATTCCAAAACTCCACCCTTGCTTGCCAAGGTCTTTCTCACATGCACCTTTCGACCAAAAGAAGCCAATGTATTAATAAAACCATCCATTGACTCCTCATCACCAGAAACAACTAAGGCGATTGATGATTCAGAGGGGCTATTGGTTGCAGCCGTAAGCCCCCGTAAAAGCCCCTCAATATTATCCAAGCGATCGATCAAAATCGCTTTCGCATCGCCTTGCCCTAAAGACTCCATTAAGGCACGATGATTGCTAACCCTGGTAATAGGATTATCTTGCTCGCCTCGGGAAATAGATTCTTCAATTGCCTCAACAAGTAATGGCCGAAGTTCAAACACTCCACGCATATCATTTTTATAAAAAATTGTGCGCTGATCAGCTATATCGAAGGGTAACCGGGTCCCCTCTTCTGCAATTGTCACAACAGCTTTCCCCGTACAGTGCCGAACAGCTAATTCATACATCACGTTCGGGTTCAGCTCCGAAAGGTTGGCGATGACCAATTCCGACTCCAAGATATACTCAAGCACCTGGCGGGTGATAGAGCCAGTGAGAGATATCTCATGAGCCACGACCAGTTCAAAACCCATGTCATTCAAAAGTGGCCTCAACACAGAATTTATCAACCCATCAGCCGCGCGACGAGTTGCGCTATCTCCACTTCCGATGGGAGTAACTATAAAAGCTTTCTTTAGCACACTCGATGCTTTCGATGTAATTTCGCTTTTACTTTGATCTTCTTTGTTCTTAATCACGTGCTGTCCTCGAAAATCCCTTCGAAAATGAAGGATTGCATTCTAAACCAGATCGCCACCATGCGCCCAGCGGCAACAGGGCACCTAATAAGCTGGCCCTGGAAACCTGATCAAGCATCTAGCAGAGCAAAATCCATACTTACAGCAAATGCGTCTATTGACTGGTTGGTCGCCTCACAGTACGAAGCAAGATCACTCCAGAACGGCCAGTCACTTACCTCGTGCAATGTAAATACTAAATAAGCTCCAACACTCCAATCATTTTTCTCATCGATAGAGGCAACACCGTATGATTGCAACCTATTCCCATACTCAAAAATTTCATGCAGTGACATCCTGAACGCACCGGATAAATCATGAACAGCAATAGCCCGCTCGCTCCATCCGTATTTAACAACTGCACCGGTATCCTTTACGCGCTGCATCCTAGCCACAACCTTTCCGAGAAAAACTCGTAAGTCTAGAGGTACAGCCTGGAATTTATCAATATATTCATCAACACTTTTTAGGTAATTAACCTTACTTTCATTATCTAGCGTCCCCCAGCAAAATGGGAAAAGCCCATTCATGTTTTGTGGCTTGGTGAAGGTGTAATCTATGGTCCAATCCTTGAAGGAATCAAAAATCACCCTTCCCGGATCAGAAAACCTCAGCTCATGCTGGAGTTTCATACCTTTTAACCGTTCCACCGTATACAGGCTAACGTCATTCGTAACTTGATGATGCTCGTAACACATCAGCATTAAGTTATCAAACTGACGACGCTCTTCGTTGCTCATAAAAGGATTAAAGCGTTCACCTCCTTCCTCAGCCGCCTCTATGTGACAAATTTGCCCTATGAAAACACCGCTCGCATTCATCATTAAATTTGTACACTCAGGAAAAGCACATAAATTTCCTGACTTCAAAAATAACTCACGCAGAGTCCCAGAGAGCGGGGTTAGACGCTTTACTTCCTCAGACATTTTTATCTCACATATTTCCGAGAACATACTGTGGAATACTTCATACGCCATTTTTTGGCAAATTGCCACCATGCCGCATCCGGCCACGGAGGGCGGCGCATGCATGGAGAAAGCCATGAGCGATACTGAAGCCAGCCCGAGCCTGGCAACCGGCCACCCGATGACCGCCGATACCTGGTCGGACTTCGTTAACCGCCTTCGCCATCACTGCAACGGCCAGGGTGTGAAGTGGCACCACACGGCCTGCGCGCTGTTTACCGTGCAGCAGAAGCGAATCGACTACGGCTATGAGGCTGACTACGCCGAGGGCTTAGTGGTCTGCCTGGAAGACAACAGGTGGTTCAGCCCTGAAGAATACTGGGCAGATCTCGACGAGGAAGAGCAGCAGGAGATCAACCAGGCGGTCCAGGTCGGCCACGAATGCGATTTCCTAGAGCTCGATACTGATGACCAGTGGGAGTTCTTGGCCGAACTCGACGACCACACCGTCACCGGCTGGAACAAGCGCTGGGAAATCGTGAACAGCCACTTTACCAAGGAAGCGGCCGATGCCTTCATTCGCCGAAAGCAGCACGACTACCCCGAACTGCGGGTTTACGTCGAGTCGCAGTACTACGCCTGGGAGTTCGAAGCGATCAAGGATGCCATCCTCGACGGCACGCTGGTCTACCAGCCAAAGCCTGCGGCTGAAGACGCCGCTGCCGCCTGACCCTCCGGCTCTGCCCGCCAGCGCCACCGGGCATATGAAAACGCCGCCCTTTTCGGCGGCGATAAGAACTGCTTTGAATTAGGGTTTGAACCCTTGGTCCTTGCTCCGGTCTGGCGGCGTGATTTCCCAGAGTTTTTCGCTGGCCTCTTGCTGCTCCTTCGCCTTCTCTTCGGCCTCGGATTCGAAGCAGCCGCTCAACGACAGCGCAGTGACAGCAACGAGCATGGCGCCAATGATGGTGCGTTTCATAAGGATCCTTCCTGTGAAATGGTCGGGCGTTATACCAAAGATTGAATCCTTCCGCAAAAACTGACACCAAGCGCTGCCCGCCAGCGCCTTCTCCTATTCAAGGACAGAGTCGGCGCCCAGGCCTTTCCGGTAGCGCGCAATCGCGATGATCTGGCGCAGGCAGATGACCATTTCCTTCTTCAGGTGGTCATCCGGCAGCCCGATCTTTTTAAGCATTGCCCGGGCTTCTTCCTCGATCGAGGCAAGGGCCTTGGTATCGCTTTTCAGTGTCATGGCGACCTCCACCAGGTCGAGTCAACCATGGATTGATAGCTCACCAGAACAACGCGCGCCAACTACGGCGCCTTCCCCTATTCAACGATAACGCCTCCCCGGCGAGGGCGATTTCAGCGGTTCAGCTGATCAGTGATCGAGTGATGAAATCCTTTCGACCTGATCCTTTCTCGCAGCTTTGCACTGATAAGCGCCACCTGTCCATTCGATAGAGCCGTATTCGCCTGGAACTGAAGACGATCTTCGTCTTGCACCACATTGCCGAGCGGCTTAGGAAGTGAATCTCTTTCCCACAGCAGAATTTCCTGGCCGGTTTCTATTACCGATATTGAGATCGAGTCGTAGAGCTCCAGGTTGGTCGAGTCCAAGAACTCGATAGGCATTTCCTGAACCATGTCACCAACTCCATGAAAGCGGAGCCGGCAATATAGCGCCGGGATTAACACTATGACCACAGCAATCGACCTGTTCGCCGGCCTCGGCGGATGGAGCACCGGCGCGCGCGCCGCAGGCGTCCAGGTGCTCTGGGCGGCAAACCACTGGCCGGTAGCCGTTGAATGGCACAGCGCCAACCATCCAGAGACGCAGCATGTCTGCCAAGACCTGCATCAGGCGCGCTGGGAGCAGGTACCGTCCCACGATATCCTGCTGGCCTCGCCCTGCTGCCAGGGCCACGCCAAGGCCCGCGGCAAGAAGTCGGGCAACCCCGAGCATGACGCATCGCGCTCGACGGCCTGGGCGCCGGTATCTGCTCTGGAATTCCACCGGCCGCAGGCAGCAGTGATCGAGAACGTGCCGGAGTTCACCGACTGGCTCCTCTACCCGGCTTGGCTGCAGGCCATCCAAGCGATGGGCTACCAGTGTGCGCCGCACATCGTGGACTGCGCGGACCTCGGCGTTCCGCAGCACCGGGTGCGCCTGTTCATGGTCCTGACGCGCAGCAGGGCCCCGCTGATGCTGCAGTTACCGCAGGAGCGGCATGTGCCGGCAAGCAGCTTCCTCGACTTCGACGCCGGCCGCTGGTCACAGATCGAGAAACCAGGCCGGGCCCAGGCCACGCTCGACCGGGTGCGCAACGGGCGCCAGCGCTTCGGGGACCGGTTCATCATGCCTTACTACGGCAAAGGCTCCGGCACCACCGGCCGCGACATCAACCGGCCGATCGGCACCATCACCACCCTGGACCGTTGGGCCCTGGTCGACGGCGACCGCATGCGGATGCTCAGCGCCAACGAGGCCTTGGCCGCCATGTCGTTCCCGGCCGACACCCTGCGCCCAGACAACCACAGGCTTACCATGCATATGGCCGGCAATGCGGTACCGCCGTTGGCTGGGCAGAGGGTGATTGAGGCATTGTTGTTGGCCGCTTAGGTATTACGCCGATAAGCAGTGGGGTGGAAAACCTCTTCCACTTTCACAACGACCCCTGCCGGTATCTCGCCGCCATCCTCCGCCCTAATGGATACCTCTTCCTCCTGGGGATATAGAGGATCGTCAAACTCCTTTGCGACGACGCCATGATGAGAGAACAGGGTTTCGTCCAAGTGGTAGACCACACCGTGATACTGCTGACCAAATTCGTCAGAAGTCGCAAAGAATTTGGCAACCTCGTAGTTTCGAGAAGTAGATACGAAGCACCCACCCCACTTGCCGTTTTCAATGTGGTGAGCTCGCACGGCGTTGTTTTCTGAGTAGCCGTAAGTGAACGTACCGTCGTAACGGATTGTCCCGTCATGTCGCGGAATCACTTCTATTTGGCCACCCCTCGGGCAAATTCTTCCTCCTGCTGCCTCGTGATGGTCTAACCGTACACCTCGATAGAGCATTCTTTTCTCCTCATCAATGCGGAAAATATAGCCGCAAGGTATCCCCATGCCCACAGAAAACCGATCCAGCAACACCGACCCGCGCGATGTGTTCATCAGGCTCAACCCGCTCGGACTGGGCGAGGCGGAGCTGCGCAAGGACAGCACCGGCTTCGAAGACCAGCGCACACACAGCGACTACCTGCTGTTCCTGGCGGGGTACCGCGAAACGCACCCAGAGCCACAGCCCCACCCCGAGCCAATAGCCTGGATGGTTGGTACTGCCTTCTGGTGGACCCAAGAAGAGGCAGAGAGGGATGCGACGGAGACTGGGCTGCCCATGATTCCGGTTGGGCCGATGACCGGTGCAGGTGGTATCGGTTTGCCAAAGTCTAAGCCGCGAGTGCACAACGTCACGATGTTCCAGCGCGCGTCAGCGCCACCGACGGTCCACGGGCACAAGCTCAACTGTAAAGCCCTCCACGACTACAAGCCTGGAGAATGCAGCTGTGGCCATGTAGAGGCCAGTGCGCCAGCAGCTCATGCCGTAAGAGCCGGGATGCTTGGGGACGGCATCAGCACACTCGTCTACCACGCGCTCCTCCCCAACGGATGCGCTGCATGCAGCCACATGCTGGACGTTCGTGATGAAGGCTTGGCGAAGGATAAGCCGGTCGAGATGCGCTGCAAGAAAAAGGCGTGCAGGAAACTGTTCGAACAGGTCGACTCGGCGACAAGTTAACAGAAACGAAAGGAGAACATTTGTACTCCGCCCAGCTGTAACCCCTCTCCCCCCTATTTCGCGCAGGCGACCCGGTCGAACTTCGGCTGTGCCTCAGTAGCGATTCGGCGGGCCCTACCCACGCCCCAGGCCAAAGCTCTGGTCATGGATTCACCGGGACGGGAATCAAACGCCTCTTCGTGAAGGGCCATGCCACTCGCGGCATACACCCCAATGAACATCTGCGTGTTACCCGTTCGCGACAGGCGCACCTGAACATCAATGTGCGTTCCATCGCTGAGGGTTTCGTCGTGAGCACGGTGGTGAAGCGTTGGATCAGCCCATTGCCAGAAAACTTCACCGCGAATCCTCATGTCGACCTCCTACGACTTTAGTTGTATGCCACAGGTGAACCCTCACCATAGCCAAAGCGAGGCGAGACGCAATCTCGGTATCGCAGCTTGAGAACTGAATCGGACCACCGGCCGATTTTCTTGTACCGAACCAAACCCCTTGTACAACTCACTGCCGCGATATGGCGGCCAAGGACGAAGTCATGTCTGAAGAAAAGCAACTGATCCAGCCGCTGCAGGTTGAGCGCGACGAATACGGCTTCTGGACCCACCCGGCCTGGCCGGACGACGGCGACGAATGCGCGCTGCCCAAGACCTGGTTTGCCGAGCACGGGCTGGAGCTGTGCCTGGTTGAAATGGAGAGCGACGGGCCGGAAGAGATGATCGAGGCCTGGATGGATGACGGCGACTACGACTGCAATCAGTGGCAGCCAAGCAAGCCGTCCGGCGACGGCTGGTTCATCTTCTCCATCCACGACACCGAGGACGGCCCGCTCTGCGTTTGGGTCCGCCAAAAGGTGGCGGCATGAGGCTGAAACAATATCCGCTGGACGTGCAAAGCGTTGGCAGCGACACCTACATCGCAATGAGCAAGGGTCACCACGACCTCGATGTATTCATGGCTGAAGCCGTGAAGGAACACCCTGGTTGGTTCCTGGGAGGTCCGCGGCACAAATGGTGCAAGACGGTGCCGGATCGCTCGGGCGAGTTCGCGCACCGATACGTGTTCGTCGAGGAAGGCACGCCAGGTGCATGGCCGGCGACCTACTGCTGGGAATTCGGCGAGGACTACAAGCGCTACAACGGCGAGGTGCAATCATGACCCGCCTCGCCCTCTGCCTTCTGCTGCTGGCCACCCTGGCCGGCTGCATTGAGCAACCAGGTCACCTGGAAGTGAAAGAAGACCCGGCGCGCGCCGTCACCTGCTGGCAGTCGGATAGCGGCATGTCCTGCTTCCCCAACTGGATGCTCAGGAAGCCTGAGCCTGAACGGTGCATGACGCACGACCTCAAGTCCGAGGCATGTCGCAAGCTCTTCAGGGAGAACGCCGGCAACGAGCGCCAGCTCTCCCCGCACGAAACCCAACCCGAACCTACACCCGCTCTGGCGCCTGGGCGCTGGATTGATGAGAGGTATCAGCTGTGAGCAAGTATCGTAAAGGTCAGCTTTACACCCGCCGCATGCGCCCGTCTGACGACAGTGACAGTTGGCGCATGGCAATGCGCCTGGCGTTCTACACAACCATGCTGCGCAGCGGCGAATACAAGAGTGCCTATGTGCTCTGCCGCCACGGTGTGAAAGGGATTATGGAAGTTGGCAGGAGCCGGAAAGACCTGACTTCCACCCTGTTCATGTCCGGTTGCCGCAACTTCAAGGATATCCAGCGCAAGAGCAAGTTCGGCAACATCGAGCGCGCCAGAGCTGCCAAGACCAAGCAGGTAGCGCCATGACCGACCTGATCGAAGTGAGGGTATCCAACCTGGTCGGCGCGCCGCTGGACTGGGCCGTGGCAATGGCTGAAGGGTTCGGTATAGATCCTGAGAGCCGGACAACCGTGTGGCACCCAGGCGGCTTGCCTTGCAGCATAAGCATCCGCGGCGCTGCAGATGGCTTCGGTTGGCGTCCATCCACCGACTGGGGACAGGGTGGCCTGCTGATAGACAAGCACAGCGGCACCGCACAGCACATTCCCGGGCTTCCAGATGACCTGCACTACGCAGGCGGCCCGGCCGACGCTGGGGTTTGGTGCTACGGGCCCACGGCCCTGATCGCGTTCTGCCGGGGTCTCGTCAACCACAAGCTCGGCGATACCGTCCAGGTGCCGAAGGAGCTGATGACATGATCGCCCTCGCCTACATGGCCTACCTGATCTACAGGGGGCCGCGATGAGCGAAGTTAGCTTGCACCATGGCAACTGCCTGGAGGTGATGAAGTCGATTCCAGACGCCAGCGTCGACCTGGTGCTGGCTGACCTGCCCTATGGCACAACGCAGTGCGCCTGGGATGTGGTGATCCCTTTCGCCCCACTCTGGGAGCAGTACTTGAGGATCGCCAAGCCTGAAGCGGCCATAGTGCTCTGCGCGGCTCAGCCGTTCAGCTCGCTGGTAGTCGCCAGCAACCCCCGCGACTACCGCTACGAATGGATCTGGGAGAAAGGCAACGCTACCGGCTTCCTCAATGCGAAGAAGCAGCCGCTGCGGGCTCATGAAAGCGCCCAGGTCTTCTACCGGCGCCAGCCTGTGTACAACCCGCAGATGACCATCGGCCACGAGCGGCGCACGGCGAAGCGGAAGACGGTCAACTCGGAGTGCTACGGCAAGGCCCTGTCGCTCACCGAGTACGACTCGACGGAGCGGTACCCGCGCTCAGTGCAGTTCTTCTCGAGCGACAAGCAGACGGCCAACTTCCACCCGACCCAGAAACCGGTCAGCTGGATGCGCTTCTTGATCGCAACCTACACCAACCCCAACCAGGTGGTGCTCGACAACACCATGGGCAGCGGCACAACTGGCGTAGCCTGCATCCAACTGGGCAGGCGCTTCATCGGCATCGAGCAGGACGACGTGCACTTCGGTACCGCGCAGCAGCGCATTGCCGAGGCCATCACCATTCGCGAAACCCCGGCCCCGCAGTTCGAACTGTTCGAAGCGCGCGCCTAACCCATCCCCTACAACTCAAGCCCGCCGACATGCGCGGGCGAGGATTCCCTATGTCCGCAACTCAGCAATTTCATCAAACCGCCAATGACTGCCTGGAGCGCATCGCGGCCGACCTCTGGCCCGAAGCCAAGCTCGCCTTGGTCATCTACACCCCGAACAAGCCAGAGCTCGACATTGTGCTGAAGGATAGCGGCCTAAACGTCGACGAGGTCGTCAGCACTCTGCGTCGGCGCGGTGGCCTGGGCCTTGATGGCGAGAACATCTACAAGCGGCTGCTCTGTGACGCCATCATCGGCGCCATGGCGTTCGGCAAGCAGAACAGCAACCCGTCGCCGGAAGGCCATTGGAGCAAAGAGTTCTGGGATATCGGCCACGCCGAGGGTGCGCTGCAGGATGAACTGACCCAGGCGCTGCGCCTGGCGCGCAAAGAACTGGACGCCTGCCAGCGCGTCATCCACTACGCCGGGGGCTTCGATCCGGCCTACGTCAATGACGCCCAGACTGCACTCAAAGTCGCCGACACAGTGCTCGAAAAGACTCCCGCCTGAACAACAACCTGCCGCCACCGGCGGCGTGGAGACCATCATGTGCAAAGTCACCCTCGATGAATGGGCGCACGATCACTTCAGAACGCCGCCCAGCAGCAACACCCTCCGCCGTTGGGCCCGTGAAGGCCTGATCACCCCGGCCCCGGTAAAGCACGGCCGCAGCTACTATGTTGAGGCTGATGCCTGCTACCGGGAGCCCGAGCCGCTGCCCCGCGTTCCTGTGGGTAGTTCCCTTGTAAATAGAATTGCGAGTGCACGATATGGCGCCCAGGCCGCGTAATCCTGGATCAAAGGACCTACCGCCCAACCTCTACCGAAAGACCGACAAGCGAAACGGGGTCACCTACTACACGTACCGCGACCCCGTGAGCAACCGGATGTTTGGTCTGGGCAGCGACAAAGCGAAAGCGATTTCGGAGGCGGTCACCGCCAACATGGCTCTGCAGCAAGCGTTGCCAACCTTGGCCTCTAAGATCTCTCCCGAGCCGACGGTCAAAGATAGAACGTTCCCCGAGTGGGTGGACGAATATCGGCAGGTCCTAGCCGATAGAGAACTTTCGGCATCTACCATGCGCACCAACCACTACATGCTCATACGCCTAGTGGCAGCTTTCGACGACAGAGGAATGCGCTCGATAACCACCATGGACATCGCTGATTTCCTCTCTGGATTTGTTAAGGCCGGGAAAAGTCAGATGGCAAAGGGAATGCGATCTTTGTTAAGGGATATTTTCATGGAGGCCATGGCAAGGGGGTGGGTAGACAGCAACCCTGTTGAAGCCACCCGTGCGGCCAGGGTGAAGGTTAAGCGCCAGCGCCTGACCTTGGAGCTATGGAAGGCCACCTACGAAGAAGCGAAGCATCCGTGGCTCAAGCGAGCCATGGAGCTCGCCATTCTCACCGGGCAGCGCCGTGAGGACATCCTTTCTTTCGTGTTCAAGGATGAGGTGGACGGATTCCTGCAAGTCGTTCAAGCGAAGACGGGGGCCAGGCTCAGGATCAGCACCAGCGTTACACTGGAATGCTTAGGCCTGAACTTGGGTGAGGTGATACGGCGTTGCCGTGACAGGGTGATCTCCAAAACTCTAATACACCACCATCGCACGGTCGCACGCGCAAAGGCAGGAACTCCACTCAAGCCGGATACAGTAAGCAAAGAATTCGCTGCTGCTCGAGATCGTGCTGCAGCGAAGCTTAATCTGGATCTGGGCGACAGCCCGCCATCGTTCCACGAACAGAGGTCGCTGGCCGCACGATTGCACGAGGAGGAAGGCCGGGATGCCCAGCGCCTACTCGGTCACCGTACGGCAAAAATGACCGACATGTATCTCGACAGCCGGGGCTCTGCGTGGATCGATGTCGCGTAGGTTTGTAATTTAGTTTTTGGGAGATATTGGGGATATTTTGGGGAGGAAAGAAAAACCCCTTAGATTCAGCGTGTTAAGACTTTCGCTGTATCAATGCCGGATACACTGCAATACAAACCCCCGCAGGCAAGCGCTAACGCGCTCGGTACACTGCGCCCATCCCCTCTTGCACAGGAACGCAGCGCATGGAACACGTCGATCACATCCTGATCGTCGACGACGACCGCGAAATCCGCGAACTGGTCGGCAACTACCTGAAGAAGAATGGCCTACGCACCAGCATCGTCGCCGACGGCCGGCAGATGCGCGCCTTTCTCGAAGCCAACAGCGTCGACCTGATCGTCCTGGACATCATGATGCCCGGCGACGACGGCCTGCTGTTGTGCCGAGAGCTGCGCGCCGGCAAGCACCGCAACACCCCGGTGCTGATGCTGACCGCCCGCAACGACGAAACCGACCGCATCATCGGCCTGGAAATGGGCGCCGACGATTACCTGACCAAACCGTTCTCGGCTCGCGAACTGCTGGCCCGCATCAACGCCGTGCTGCGCCGCACGCGCATGCTGCCCCCCAACCTGACCATCAGCGAAAGCAGCCGCCTGCTCGGTTTCGGCCAGTGGCGGCTGGACACCACCGCGCGCCATCTGCTCGACAGCGAAGGCACCCTGGTTGCCCTGAGTGGTGCCGAATATCGCCTGCTTCGGGTGTTTCTCGACCACCCGCAGCGGGTGCTGAGCCGTGAGCAGTTGCTCAACCTGACCCAAGGCCGCGAAGCCGACATCTTCGACCGCTCCATCGACCTGCTGGTCAGCCGCCTGCGCCAGCGCCTGGGAGACGACGCCCGCGAACCCAGCTGCATCAAGACCGTGCGCAGCGAGGGCTACGTTTTCTCGCTGCCGGTGCAACTGCTCGAGTCGCCATCATGAAGTGGCCACGCACCCTGGCCTCGCGCCTGGCACTGATCTTCTTCACCGGCCTGGTGCTGGCCTACGGCCTTTCGTTCGGCCTGCAGGCCTACGAGCGCTACATCAGCAGCCGCTCGATGATGCTCAGCACCCTGGAGCAGGACGTGGCCACCTCGGTGGCCATCCTCGACCGCCTGCCCGCGGCCGAGCGCGCCGCCTGGTTGCCACGCCTGGAGCGGCGTACCTACCGCTACCGGCTGGACCATGGCCTGGCGGGCGAAGCCATGCCCAGCAGCGACCCGCCCATGGCTGCCGACTCGATCGTCAAGGCCATTGGCGCCGACTATCGCCTTTCCTTCCAGGAAATCCCCGGCCCGAACGCGCACTTCCAGGCACACCTGACCCTAGCTGATGGCGCACCGCTGACCATCGACGTAACCCCATCGCCGGTTCCTGTGGCACGTTGGCTGCCCGTGGTGTTGCTGATCCAGTTGGCCGTGCTGTTGCTGTGCACCTGGCTGGCGGTACGCCTGGCGATCGGCCCGCTGACCCGCCTGGCCCGCGCGGTGGACAACCTCGACCCGGACAAGCCTGGCGTGCAGCTGGATGAAAGCGGCCCGCGCGAGGTGCGCTACGCCGCCGTGGCCTTCAACGCCCTGCAGGCGCGCATCGCTGCCTACCTCAAGGAACGCATGCAGTTGCTGGCAGCCATTTCCCATGACCTGCAAACGCCGATCACGCGCATGAAACTGCGCGTCGAAGTGATGGACGACGGGGTTGAAAAGGACAAGCTGTGGAGCGACCTGGGCGAAATGGAACACCTGGTGCGCGAAGGCGTGGCCTATGCCCGCAGCATGGACACCAGCACCGAGGCACCGTGCCGGGTGAACCTCGATGCCTTCCTCGACAGCCTGGTGTTCGACTACCAGGACAGTGGCGCCCAGGTCGAGCGCCATGGCAGCAGCGGCAGCCTGCTGGAAACTCGCCCCCATGCGCTGCGCCGGGTGCTGGTGAACCTGGTGGACAACGCTCTCAAGTTTGCCGGTGCTGCCGAGCTGGAGGTGTGCCGCGAGGGTGACATGACCGTGATCCGCGTGCTCGACAACGGGCCTGGCATACCCGGTGATGAACTGGATGAAGTGCTCAAGCCGTTCTATCGCGTGGAAGGCTCACGCAACCGCAGCACCGGCGGCACCGGGCTGGGGTTGGCGATTGCCCACCAGCTGATCCAGGCGATGGGCGGCCGACTGACCCTGAGCAATCGTGCAAGCGGCGGGCTGTGCGCGCAGATCGAGCTGAAGTAAGCAATCTCAGGTAGGCGCGGCCTTGTGTCGCGCTCGGGCCGCAAAGCGGCCCCGGCAATTCATGCGCCGAAGCTGAAACCCTGAGGCTGCTTCGCAGCACATCGCGACACAAGGCCGCTCCTACGGGGACTGCGGCGCTTGAGCGACTTCTACAATCCGATACACAACCCCACCACCGCCGACACACTGCAGATACCCCACCCCGACACACTCCCGGTCACACAACCACACCTGGGAGTCTCCCTGATGAAACCCCTCACCCTTCCCTCCGGCTGGAAGCTGTTCGCCACGCTCGCCGGCCTGACCCTGGCGATGACCGCCGTGGTCCTGGCCAGCCAACCTGATCCCGACGGCCTGCGCAGCGCGATCCGTGCCACTGCGCGCAGCTCCTTCGCGCTATTCCTGCTGGCCTTCCTGGCGTCGTCGCTGGTGACCCTGCTGCCTGGCACAAGCAGCCGCCGCCTCCTTCAGGAACGGCGCTATCTGGGGCTGGCATTCGCCTTTTCCCACACCGTGCATGGCGTACTGATCTACCGCTACGCCCAGCAATTCCCCGAGCTGTTCTGGGCCGGCCGCACGCTCACCTCCAGCCTGCCCGGTACCCTCGGCTACCTGTTCCTGCTGCTGCTCACCATCACCTCGTTCAAGGCCCCGATGCGCCTGTTGGGTGGCCGTGCCTGGCAGGCCCTGCACAGCACCGGCATGTGGGTACTGGCTGCGGTGTTCTGCCTGTCGTTCTACAAACGCATCCCCATGGGCGGCTGGTACCCGCTGGCGTTCGCCCTGATGTTCAGCGCCATCGCCGTCAAGCTCACCGCCAAGCTGGCCCGTCAGCAACGCCGCAACGCCCGTGCCCTTTCCTGAAGAGAGAAACCAGCATGACTACCTTGACCCGCACCCTGACCACCTTCGACCGTTTCGGTACCTGGAGCGCCGACCTGCCGTTGCGGCTGTTTCTGGCCTGGGAATTTTTCGAATCTGGCTGGGAGAAATTCAATGGCAGCAACTGGTTCGCCGACCTGCAAGCGAACTTCCCGTTCCCCTTCAACCTGCTGCCTGCAGAGCTGAACTGGCAGCTGTCGATGTGGGCGGAGCTGATCCTGCCGTTACTGCTGTTGCTGGGGCTAGGTACCCGGCTGGCCTCGTTGGGGCTGATGGTGGTGACCGTGGTGGCGATTGCCGCGGTGCATTGGCCGGCGCACTGGTCGAGCCTGGCCGAGCTGGCCCAAGGGTATGCGATTACCGACCAGGGTTTTGGCAACTTCAAGTTGCCGCTGATCTACCTGGTGGCGTTGCTGCCACTGCTGCTGAAAGGGGCTGGGCGGTTGAGCCTGGATCATTGGCTCAGAGGGCGGTTCTGCAGGTGATTTCGCCGGGGCTGCGTTGCAGCCCATCGCCGGGGGGGGCGGGCGGCCCCCGCGGGGGC
>NZ_JADLJS010000018.1 GCF_015680405.1 Pseudomonas pudica | reverse complement strand
GGGCTGCGTAGCAGCCCCCGGGGTATTGGCGGCGAAGCTGATATTGCTGGGGCCGCTCCGCAGCCCTTTCGCGACGCAAGGCCGCTCCCACACGCAACAGACCGCGCCTGCCTCTACATCAGTAATAGGCGTTCTCTTTCTGGCTGTGGTCAGTCACGTCACGCACGCCCTTCAGCTCGGGAATACGCTCGAGCAGGGTGCGCTCGATGCCTTCCTTCAGGGTCACGTCGGCCTGGCCACACCCCTGACAACCACCACCGAACTGCAGCACGGCAATGCCGTCGTCGACCACATCCACCAGGCTCACCTGGCCGCCGTGGCTGGCCAGGCCGGGGTTGATCTCGGTCTGCAGGTAGTAATTGATGCGCTCGTTGATCGGGCTGTCTTCGTTGACCATCGGCACCTTGGCATTCGGTGCCTTGATGGTCAGCTGGCCACCCATGCGGTCGGTGGCATAGTCGACCAGCGCGTCTTCCAGGAAGGGCACGCTGACCGCGTCCAGGTAAGCGGTGAAGCTCTTGAGGCCCACGGCGGTGTCGTCAGGCTTCTCTTCGCCCGGCTTGCAGTAGGCGATGCAGGTTTCGGCGTACTGGGTGCCCGGCTGGGTGATGAAAATGCGAATGCCGATGCCAGGCGTGTTCTGCTTGGAGAGCAGATCGGCCAGGTAGTCATGGGCGGCGTCGGTAATGGTTATAGCGCTCATGTAGGTTCCTCACAGACTTGCGGCCAAGTGTACGCCAACCCGGCTTTCGAACAAAGTCCTAGTATTTGACTCGGGAAAGCGCATATTCAGGGGCCTGCCCCCTTGGCGCCGCCAGCCAGGCCTGCATGCGCCGGTACAGCCCGCGCTCCAGCCACTGGTAGCTGAACCACGACATTAGTCCAATGGACGGCACGCACAGGGCGAACACCAGGTACGGGTTTAACTGCAGGCGCTGGCTGGCGAACCAGCCGGCGTACAGCACCAGCACATGGACCAGGTACACCGAATACGAACAGTCGCCCAGCGCCTTGAGCAGCCGGTTGCCGCGGAACAGTGGCTCCAGGGCGACGAAGGCCAGCACGATCATTGCGCTCGGCAGGCCCCAGTGCAGCAAGCGCCAGGAAGCGTCCAGGTGGTAGATGGCAAGGCCTGCCACTGCCAGTAACGCCAACGGTAGCAAGCGGCCCTGGTGGATGAGGCCGCGACGGTGCAGCACGCCCAGGCCGATGCCGAGCAGGAATTCGTAGATGATGTCGTTGCCGTAGAAGCGGCTGAGCACGCCCAGTCGGCCCAGTAGCTCGCTGGCCAGCAGCAGCGCGGCGGTGACCAGCAACTGGTGATGACGGCGGCGCACCAGGAAGGCCAGGCCGAACAGCAGGTAGAAGAACATCTCGAAGTTAAGCGTCCAGCCCACGTTCAGGGTCGGGTACAAGCCGTAGCCACCGGGGTTTTCCGCCGGGATGAACAGCAGCGACAGCAGCAGGTGGTGCCAGGTGAATGCCTGGTGTGGCATCCATTGGCTGAAGGCCAGCAGCAGGGTTGCCATCAGCGCCGTGTAGAACCAGTAGGCCGGGACGATACGCAGCGCCCGGTTGAGCAGGAACTGGCGGGGCTCGATGGCCTTGTCGCAGGTCGACAGGTAGATGACCAGCCCGCTGATGACGAAGAAGATGTCGACGCCTGCGGCGCCGCGGTCGCTGAGCAGTTGGCCGATAGGGCCGGAGGCTTGGAAGTCGAAGAAAATCTGCATGAAATGGTGACAGACCACCACCCAGGCGGCGAACGCCCGCAGTGCTTGAAGCGAATACAGCATGGAGTACCCTGCGCTTGCCGGTGCATTGAGGCCTTTGGGAGCACGTTGCGCTCCATCACCGGCAAGCCGGCTCCCACAAGGACTGCGCAGCCTTCAGGCATGTGCGGCCCCTGTGGGAGCTGGCTTGCCGGCGATCGGGCTGCACAGCAGCCCCCGGACCACCCACCCATTCCGACCGCAGGGTAATCGGAAAGGTCAGCCCGACCGATCAGAGGTTCTCGTAGCGGTTCATGTCCAGCACGCCCGCCTCGACCGGTTCGGTCTCCTTGATGAAGCTGTTCAGGTCATGGAAGTAGCGCCAGAACTCTGGGTGACTGCGACGCACACCCCAGCGCATGACGATGCGCTCGAACCTGGCCGGGTCATCTTTCGCGTACTCCATGTCCTCGACGAACTCCGGCACATCACTGGTCGGGATGTTGAAGATGAAGTTGGGGTAGCTGCTGAGCACGCCCGGGTACAGGGTCAAGGTATCCAGCCCCGGCTGGTAGCGGTACGCCTCGCCCAGCAGGAACGCCACGTTGCTGTGCGCGCGGTTGCGCAGCAGGCTGTATACCTGGCGCTGGCCGCCCTGCCCTTCGATGCGCAGCATCGTCGCTTCGGGCAGCTGGTTGATCACCTTCAACCCGGCAGCCGGGCGCGACACCAGGCGGCTGAGCGATTGTTCGGCATTGCGGAACTCTTCGCTCACCTGCGGCCGTGAACAGAACGCACCCTGGCAGCGGTTGATCGGGTCAGGCGCGGCATTCAGGCTGCCGGTACGCTGCAGAAGCTTCAGGCCGAAGTCGCGCTTGGGGTTGCGCGGGTCGAGCTGGATACCGCTCGGGGTGTCGGTGTCGATGTCTTCATAATCCATCCACATCTTCACCTTGCCGCTGTTCTGGTACCAGTCACCGAGGATCGCCTTGCGCTGGTCGGCCGGCATCAGGCGCAGGAAGTTGACCTCGGCGCCGTTGCGGATCAGGTCGAAGTACAGGCGCGTCTGCAACTGGTGCGAGACGTTGCCGAACACATCGAAGTTGACCGCCAGCTGGTAATAGGTGCGCTCGAACAACGGGTAGTCGAACAGCCACACGGTCAGCGGCACATCACCGATCAGGCCCTTGCTCACCGAGGCGCTGTCGAAGTGGCGGAAGATGCTCAGCAACGCGTTGTCGTTACCGGCCCACAGCGTCGCCCAGCCCGGGGCCGGCATGTCGGCATAGGCTTCGCGGCGCAGTTTTTCGTACTCGTTGCGCTTGTCGCGGTAGGCGTGCCACAGGCTCAGCACGCTGCCCACGTCATCGATCTGCCCAGGCATGGCCAGCAGCGGTGTGGCCTCGCCACGGTACTTGGCATCGGTGATGTAGCGGTCATGGGCCGGCTCCTGGAACAGCGCCCAGAAGTTGTCGCGGATCACGTCGGTGGCAATCTGCCCACGGCATACCGGGCCACGGATGAAGGTGCGCACGAAGTACTCGGCGTTATCCAGCATGAACTGGTAGCGCGCCACTGCCGGGATCGCTTCGAAGGTTTCGAACGGGTTGGCCCGGTGGCGCGGGCCGTAGCCTGGCAGCGCGGTGGCATGCCAGTCGCCGGCGTAGAACAGTTGCTTGACCCGCTTGAGCTTCTGCGGCCCCATCGGATAGGTGATGTGCGTCTTGTGCACGATCACGCCCTGCACCGGGATCAACCGGTAGTAGAAGTCGGTGCCCGGCGGGTCGTTGGGGCGGCGCGTGGCGATCAGGTCGACCGGCTGACCGCTCGGTGTACGCGAACGCACCCACTGGAAGAAGTGGCCCTGCTCGCCACCAACGAAATAGATGTGCGCCAGGAACAGGTGCTCGTACAGCCAGCGGCCGACCAGCGCCTCGGTGGAACCCGGGCGGTTGAGCAGCTCTTCCCAGTCGGCAATCTGCTTGGCTTCGGCCGCGCTTGGCTTGATCGGCTGGTACTCGACGGGTGCACCGGCGGCCAACCAGCGGCGCATGGTGTCGTATTCCTTGTCGGTCAGGCCGGTCACCGCCAGTGGCATGCCTTCCTTGGGGTGAGCGCCGGCATAGGCATCGAACTCATGCGGCAACGGGCACATGTTGTTGCGGTTCAGGCCCAGGACGATTTCCTCGGGCAGCTTGGCATTGGGCGTGAGCGGGGTCTTGTGCCCCAGCTCGAGCATGCGCGCCATCAGCGCGGCCTGGCTGCCCTGGTTGTCGAGCACCGAGTAGAAGCCCTTCTTGCGCCACTCGCCCTCGCTATGGGCGTCGTAGAACAGCCGCGTGGTGGGCACTGCCTTGCTGCGCTCGCCCTGGTACACGGGAACCTTGGTGGCGCCGCGCACCGCGCCTTCAGGGCTTTCCAGCTTCAGCTGGCAGGCGGCGTCGTTGCAGGCGTGGCAGGCCACGCATTTCTCGGTGAAGATCGGTTGAATGTCCCGGGTGTAGGAAATGGCCGGGCTCGACTGGGGGGCTTGCCCGAACGCCACACTGCTGATGAGCAGGGCGAAAACGCCGGCAAGAATACGATGCACCATGTGCGGAAAGTCCTGGGTATTGAAAGCCATCACGATTTGTTGCCTGGTCGTCCTTGGGTGCCCTGCTTCGCCGACGCCCGCCCAACATGAGCCATTTTCATGCAAATGGGCGATGCGCCTAAAAACCGCGCAGCTTTGTTATGATTCTGCACCTTCTGAAATTTGCCCGACCAGGTAGTTCCTATGTCCGACCGCAGCGCTCGTCTCCAAGCACTCCAGAACGCACTCAAGGAGCGCATCCTGATCCTCGACGGCGGCATGGGTACTATGATCCAAAGCTACCGGCTCGAGGAACACGACTATCGTGGCACGCGCTTCGCCGATTGGCCAAGCGATGTCAAGGGTAACAACGACCTGTTGCTGCTCAGCCGCCCGGATGTGATCGCAGCCATCGAAAAGGCCTACCTGGATGCCGGCGCCGATATCCTCGAAACCAACACCTTCAACGCCACGCAGATTTCCCAGGCCGACTACGGCATGGAGTCGCTGGTCTACGAGCTGAACGTCGAGGGCGCGCGCATCGCCCGCCAGGTGGCCGATGCCAAGACCCTGGAAACCCCGCACAAGCCGCGCTTCGTCGCCGGCGTGCTCGGCCCTACCAGCCGCACCTGCTCGATTTCCCCGGACGTCAACGACCCCGGCTACCGCAACGTCACCTTCGACGAACTGGTAACGAACTACACCGAGGCCACCCGCGGCCTGATCGAGGGTGGCGCCGACCTGCTGCTGATCGAGACCATCTTCGACACCCTCAACGCCAAGGCGGCGATCTTCGCCGTGCAGCAGGTGTTCGAGGAAGACGGCATCGAACTGCCGATCATGATCTCCGGCACCATCACAGACGCCTCGGGCCGTACCCTGTCGGGCCAGACCACCGAAGCGTTCTGGAACTCGGTGCGCCATGCCAAGCCGATTTCCGTGGGCCTGAACTGCGCCCTCGGCGCCAAGGACCTGCGCCCGTACCTGGAAGAGCTGGCGACCAAGGCCGACACCCATGTCTCGGCCCACCCCAACGCCGGCCTGCCGAACGCCTTTGGTGAATACGACGAAACCCCGGCGGAAATGGCCGTGGTGGTCGAGGAATTCGCCGCCAGCGGCTTCCTCAACATCATCGGCGGCTGCTGCGGCACCACCCCGGGCCACATCCAGGCCATCGCCGAGGCCGTGGCCAAGTACAAGCCGCGCGAGATTCCGGAAATCGCCAAGGCCTGCCGCCTGTCGGGCCTGGAGCCGTTCACCATCGACCGCCAGTCGCTGTTCGTCAACGTCGGCGAGCGCACCAACATCACCGGTTCCGCCAAGTTCGCCCGGCTGATCCGTGAAGAGAACTACACCGAAGCCCTGGAAGTCGCCCTGCAGCAAGTCGAGGCCGGCGCCCAGGTGATCGACATCAACATGGACGAAGGGATGCTCGACTCCCAGGCCGCCATGGTCCGCTTCCTCAACCTGATCGCCGGCGAGCCGGACATCTCGCGCGTGCCGATCATGATCGACTCGTCCAAGTGGGAAGTGATCGAAGCGGGCCTCAAGTGCATCCAGGGCAAGGGCATCGTCAACTCCATTTCCATGAAGGAAGGCGTCGAGCAGTTCAAGCACCACGCCCGCCTGTGCAAGCGCTATGGCGCTGCCGTGGTGGTGATGGCCTTCGACGAAGTCGGCCAGGCCGACACTGCCGCGCGCAAGAAGGAAATCTGCCAGCGCAGCTACGACATCCTGGTCAATGAAGTGGGCTTCCCGCCGGAAGACATCATCTTCGACCCGAACATCTTTGCTGTCGCCACCGGCATCGAAGAGCACAACAACTACGCCGTCGATTTCATCGAGGCCTGCGCCTACATCCGCGACCACCTGCCGCACGCCCTGAGCTCGGGCGGTGTATCCAACGTGTCGTTCTCGTTCCGTGGCAACAACCCGGTGCGTGAAGCCATCCACTCGGTGTTCCTGTACCACGCGATCCAGAACGGCCTGACCATGGGTATCGTCAACGCCGGCCAGCTGGAGATCTATGACGAGATCCCGGCTGCCCTGCGTGAAAAGGTCGAGGACGTGGTACTCAACCGTACCCCGCATGGCACCGACGCACTGCTGGCCATCGCCGACGACTACAAGGGCGGCGGCGCAACCAAGGAAGTGGAAAACGAAGAGTGGCGCTCGCTGCCGGTGGAAAAACGCCTGGAGCACGCGCTGGTCAAGGGCATCACCGCGTTCATCGTCGAAGACACCGAAGAATGCCGCCAGCAGTGCACCCGCCCGATCGAAGTGATCGAAGGCCCGCTGATGAATGGCATGAACGTGGTCGGCGACCTGTTCGGCGCGGGCAAGATGTTCCTGCCCCAGGTGGTCAAGTCGGCCCGGGTAATGAAACAGGCGGTAGCGCACCTGATCCCGTTCATCGAAGCCGAGAAAGGCGACAAGCCGGAAGCCAAGGGCAAGATCCTGATGGCCACGGTAAAAGGCGACGTGCACGACATCGGCAAGAACATCGTCGGCGTGGTGCTCGGCTGCAACGGCTACGACATCGTCGACCTCGGCGTGATGGTGCCGGCCGAGAAGATCCTGCAAACCGCCCGTGACGAGAAGTGCGACATCATTGGCCTGTCCGGCCTGATCACGCCGTCGCTGGACGAGATGGTCCACGTTGCCCGCGAAATGCAGCGCCAGGGCTTCCAGTTGCCGCTGATGATCGGCGGCGCCACCACCTCCAAGGCGCATACCGCAGTCAAGATCGAGCCCAAGTACAGCAACGACGCCGTGGTCTACGTCACCGACGCCTCCCGTGCGGTGGGCGTTGCCACCCAGCTGCTGTCCAAGGAGCTGAAAGCCGGCTTCGTCGAGAAGACCCGCCAGGAATACGAGGAAGTACGCGAGCGCACCGCCAACCGCAGTGCCCGTACCGAGCGCCTGAGCTATGCCCAGGCGATCGCCGCCAAGCCGCAATACGACTGGGCCGGCTACCAGCCAGCGGTACCCTCCTTCACCGGCGTCAAGGTGCTGGAAGACATCGACCTGCGCACCCTGGCCGAGTACATCGACTGGACCCCGTTCTTCATCTCCTGGGACCTGGCCGGCAAGTTCCCGCGCATCCTCACCGACGAAGTGGTCGGCGAGGCGGCCACGGCGCTGTACAAGGATGCCCGCGAGATGCTCGACAAGCTGATCGACGAAAAACTGATCAGCGCCCGCGCGGTGTTCGGCTTCTGGCCGGCCAACCAGGTGGCCGATGACGATATCGAGGTGTACGGCGAGGACGGCCAGGCCCTGGCTACCCTGCACCACCTGCGCCAGCAGACCATCAAGCCGGATGGCAAGCCCAACTGGTCGCTGGCCGACTTCGTCGCGCCGAAGACCAGCGGCGTTACCGATTACGTCGGCGGTTTCATCACCACCGCCGGCATCGGTGCCGAGGAAGTGGCCAAGGCTTACCAGGACAAGGGCGACGACTACAGCTCGATCATGGTCAAGGCCCTGGCCGACCGCCTGGCCGAGGCCTGTGCCGAATGGCTGCACGAGCAGGTGCGTAAAGAGCACTGGGGTTATGCCCGCGACGAACACCTGGACAACGAGGCGCTGATCAAGGAGCAGTACCGCGGCATTCGCCCGGCGCCCGGCTACCCGGCGTGCCCGGACCATACCGAGAAGGAAACCCTGTTCCGCCTGCTTGATGGCACTGCCATCGGCGAGACCGGGCCGAGCGGCGTGTTCCTCACCGACCACTTCGCGATGTTCCCGGCGGCGGCGGTCAGCGGCTGGTACTTCGCCCACCCGCAGGCGCAGTACTTTGCGGTGGGCAAGGTCGACAAGGACCAGATCGAGCGCTACAGCGCGCGCAAGGGCCAGGATGTGAGTGTGAGCGAGCGCTGGTTGGCGCCTAACCTGGGTTACGACAGCTAAGACCCTTGGGGCCGCTTTGCGGCCCATCGCGACACAAGGCCGCTCCTACAGGAGAATTCAATCCCTTGTAGGAGCGGCCTTGTGTCGCGATGGGCTGCACAGCAGCCCCAATAGCCACCTACACTGTCCCTGATTGCCTCTGATTTCCTCAGGAGCCACCATGGACGATTCCAGCCAGGGCAAGCCCCCTACCTTCTGGCAGATGCTGCACAGCATCCTCGCTGCCGCCTTCGGCGTGCAAAGCGGCAAGAACCGCGCCCGTGACTTCACACACGGCAAGGCCAGCCATTTCATTGCGCTGGGGACGCTGTTCACCCTGGTGTTCATTGCCGTGCTGATCGGCCTGGTACAGTTGGCCATGCACCTTGCTCGCTAGCCCTTGAAGGGCAGTGATTTACCTGTGGGAGCGGGCAAGCACGCGAAAGGGCCGGCACAGGCAAAGCAAAAACGCCTGCGGGACTCCCTCCCGCAGGCGCTCCGGCTGCATCACGGTCTTGAGTACAAGTCTACTGGTGGCTGACCCAATACACGGCAGTGACCACCACCAGAACGATCAGGCAGAGGATCGCCCAGGCATCGACGCTGCTGTCAGCTTTGCGGACCTTGGTTGAGTTTCCCATTGCATTGCCTCTTGTAGTGGTTATGGGAATGCACTTCACCACCAGCAGTTAAGACGAGCAATGCCCTTCCCTCAAGCAAGGTCTTTCAATAATTGATCGGTGATGTCAGAAACGGGTACTGGTAATCGGGCGGCCGCCCTTCGGCACTGTAATGCTTGAAATCGATGCCGTAGTCGGGCTGTTCCAGGAGTTTCAGCCATCGGCTCGCCTTGCCCTGGTCGATCGGTTGCAACACCGGCACGCGATGCTCGCGCAGGCCATCACGGTTCACTGCCAGCCCCAGGGCATCGTCGTGCAGCATCACCATGGCCCAGCCGCCGAGGCTGAAATGCCCGCCCATCAGCACGCTGAGGCGCCCGTCGATACGTGCCTTCAGGGCCTCGGGCGAGCTGTTGATGGCGCTGAACAGCACATCGCGCCCCGGCGTACGCCCCGCCTCTTCGAACGCCTGCATGGCACCAAAGGCCATTTCGTCGTTGGCCGACCACACCAGGCGGGTGGCCGGATAGCGCTCCAGCAGTTGCTGCGCCTGCTCGTAGGCGCGCTGGCGGCTCCAGCCGCCATATACCACCTGGCGCAGGCGCACCTGGGGGAAGTCGGCCAGGGCGCGGCGCATGCCCTCCTCTCGCAGCTGCGAGGCCGGGGTGGTCTTGACCCCGGCAAACGCCAGCAGGTCCACCGGGCCACTGTCGCGGGGCAATTGCGCGACCATCTGGTGCAACATCTGGAAGCCCGCCTGCTCGTCGTTGGCCGTCAAGGTGCCCAGCAGCTCGGCGTATTTGCCGGGCTGGGCCTCGATGCTGTGGGCCTGGCTGGCAGTCAGGCCGTTGTTGACCAGGAACAGCTTGACCCCGCTGCCGCGCGACAGGCGGATGATCTCCGGCGCCACGTACTGCTCGTTGACCAGCACCAGGTAATCCGGGCGCTGCGGCCCGCCCAGGATCGCCCTGGCGTGGGTCAGCGCCAGGTCGGCGCGGCGTTCGCTGTACTCCACGCGCAGGGTCATGCCCAGGTCGTGCGCAGCGGCCTGCATGAAGCGGCTATAGCTGGTCCAGAACGTCTCGGTGGACAGGCCCGGGTTGAGGAAAACCACCGAAACCGGCTGCGCGCTTGCCGCCAGCGGCAAGACAAGACACAAGCTTTGGCACAATGCCTTGAGCATGGGCTGACATCCCTGCGAAGCAAACACCGGATTATAAACGCCAGGCCATACCGAGCACACAAATGGCAGTCAGTCTCACATAGTCCATTTGGTTCTTTTCATATGCAAAAACATCACTTTAGCGCATAAACGCAACCTGCTATCGTTCCCCGGCTCCGAAGCGGAGTGCGCGGCCGTGCGCGCGAATAGCTGCATGCCTGAGACAGGACTTTTATGTACGTATACGACGAGTACGATCAGCGGATCATCGAGGACCGCGTCAAGCAGTTCCGTGATCAGACCCGCCGCTATCTGGCCGGTGAGCTGAGCGAAGAAGAATTCCGCCCTCTGCGCCTGCAGAACGGCCTTTACATCCAACGTTTCGCACCGATGCTGCGCGTCGCCGTGCCGTACGGCCAGCTGAACGCCACCCAGGTCCGCACCCTGGCCAAGATCGCCCGCGACTACGACAAGGGCTATGCCCACATCTCCACCCGCCAGAACGTGCAGTTCAACTGGCCGGCCCTGGAAGACATCCCGGACATCCTCGCCGAACTGGCCACCGTGCAGATGCACGCAATCCAGACCAGCGGCAACTGCCTGCGCAACACCACCACCGACCAGTTCGCCGGTGTGGCCGCAGACGAAATCGTCGACCCGCGTCCGTGGTGCGAGATCGTCCGCCAGTGGACCACCTTCCACCCGGAATTCGCCTACCTGCCGCGCAAGTTCAAGATTGCGATCAACGGCTCGCAGGAAGACCGCGCCGCCATCGAAGTGCACGACATCGGCCTGGAGCCGGTGCGCAATGCCGCTGGCGAGCTGGGCTTCCGTGTACTGGTCGGTGGCGGCCTGGGCCGTACCCCGGTGGTGGGTTCGTTCATCAACGAGTTCCTGCCGTGGCAGGACCTGATCAGCTACCTCGACGCCATCCTGCGCGTGTACAACCGTTACGGTCGCCGTGACAACAAGTACAAGGCGCGGATCAAGATCCTGGTCAAGGCACTTACCCCGGAAGTGTTCGCCGAAAAGGTCGAGGCCGAAATGGTCCACCTGCGTGGCGGCAGCACCACCCTGACCGAAGCCGAAGTGCAGCGTGTATCGCGCCACTTCGTCGACCCGGCCTACCTGGCCCTGGACAACTTCGACTATGCCGCCCAGGACGCCGAGTACCCAGGATTCGCCCGCTGGCGCTCGCGCAACACCCGCGCCCACAAGCGCCCTGGCTACGTGGCCGTGACCCTGTCGCTCAAGCCCACCGGCGTTGCCCCGGGCGACCTGACCGACAAGCAGCTGGACGCCGTGGCCGACCTGGCCGAGCGCTACAGCTTCGGCTTCCTGCGGACCTCGCACGAGCAGAACATCATTCTGGCCGACGTCGAGCAGCGGCAGCTGCACGCCCTGTGGCTGGAACTGCGCGAAAGCGGCTTTGCCACCCCGAACATCGGCCTGCTGACCGACATCATCTGCTGCCCGGGTGGTGACTACTGCTCGCTGGCCAACGCCAAGTCGATCCCGATCGCCGAATCCATCCAGCGCCGCTTCGACGACCTGGACTACCTGTTCGACATCGGTGAGATCGACCTGAACATCTCCGGCTGCATGAACGCCTGCGGCCACCACCACGTGGGCCACATCGGCATCCTAGGCGTGGACAAGAAGGGTGAGGAGTTCTACCAGGTGTCGCTGGGTGGCAATGCCGCACGCGGCGCGAGCCTGGGCAAGATCCTCGGCCCGTCCTTCGCTCAGGATGACATGGCCGATGTGATCGAGAAGCTGATCGCCGTGTACGTCGAGCAACGTACCGAGGAAGAGCGTTTCATCGACACCTACCAGCGTATCGGCATCGACCCCTTCAAGGAACGCGTCTATGCAGCGAATCATTAAGAACAACCAGATCGTCGACGAAACCTGGCATCTACTGCCCAAGGAAACGTCCTTTGACGAGCTGACCAACTGCGACGACTACATCGTCCCGCTGCAGATGTGGCGCGACCATGCCCATGCGCTCAAGGCCCGCGACGGCGGGCTGGGCATATGGCTGGACAGTGACGAAGAAGCCGAAGAAATCGGCGAAGAGGTGCAGCACTTCCAGGTCATCGCACTGAACTTCCCGGCGTTCACAGACGGGCGCAACTACTCCAATGCGCGCCTGCTGCGTGACCGCTACAAGTTCAAGGGCGAGCTGCGCGCCATTGGCGACGTGTTGCGCGACCAGCTGTTCTTCATGGCCCGTTGCGGTTTCGACGCATTTGCCATCCGGGCCGACAAGGACCCGGAAGACGCACTGCAAAGCCTGAAGGACTTCTCGGTGACCTACCAGGCCGCCACCGACGAGCCGCTGCCGCTGTTCCGCCGCCGCTGATCGTCACCTTGCAATGCCAGACGGCCCGCCTTCATGGCGGGCCGTTGCGTTTCCTGATCGAGAATTCAAGTTCGCCGATGGCTTGCCGACATCACGCAGGAACGTATCAGTAAAGCGCAGGGAGCGTGAATGAATCCGATTACACCGATCATACGCACGACGCAGACCTACCTTCCCGCTTCCACGGTAACACCAGGCAATGCCGTGAAAGCCGCAAGCGCCACAGCTGCAAGCAGCAAGGTCAGCATAGGCCAGTCGCCGCCCAGCACCGACATCGGCATTTACAATGCCAAAGGTACCCTCGGCAGTGGGCAGGTTCGCTATGTCTGGGAGCATGACGGCATCGACAGGCTGAGCCTGAACATGTACAGCGCGATTCAGTCCTCCTCCACCGCATCCCGGTTCCAGGGACTGGGCGCAGCATTGCTGGAACAACTGGCAGCCAATGGCGGGCAACGCATTTCCCAATCAGGCTTGGCAATTGACAGCGCTACGGCAACAGAACCCATGCTGCTTGGGCTTCAACAGGCCAGGTTGCGCGAATTCGCCACGGACAGCGTGACCTTCACCCTGAACACGGCCTCCGGCGCGACCGTTTCACTGGGGCTTTACAACAGCGACAGAGGCTTGGCGGTAGATGCCGAGGTGCTCGGTGGCAACCTGACCGCCGGCGAACTCGACGGCCTGACTAAGATGGCGGACAGCTTCCAAGGTGCCCTCAACGGCCTTGCTCAGGAACCCCCTGGCCTGAAGCTCGGCGCGCTGGTCAAGCTAGACCCCGCACTCTTCACCGGCCTGCAGTTCAAGGCACAGCTGGAAACCGCAGGCGGTGCTCGGCAGACGTTTGCCCTGCAAATGGACGAGCATACGCGCAGCCTGGAACTCCAGGCACCGTCCGGCAATGTGAAAATGAACTTCGACACCCAAGGCGGCACCTTGCTCGGCAGCGAGGCGCAACGGCAAGCAGCAGTGTCGAACTACCTGACCCAATTCGACGCCGCGCAGCAACGCGGGAACGGCAATGAACAGCTGATGACGCTGTTCAAAGATGCATTCCGCCAGCTCAATAGCGTGGACGACGCAGCCCTGCGCCCAGCCAATCATGACACCTGGCTGAACAAGACCAGCCGCCTGCTGCTCAGTGGCATGGCCGATTTCAATGCTTCGCTCACTACACCCGAGCAGCGAACCAACCCCATGCGCCCGCATGAGATAGACAGCTTCGATTACACCGTTTCACAGACCACCACCCGCAATGGCGGGGCAGCGAACCTGAGCCTGCAACAGGACCAGCAGAGCACGCTGAAGGCCTCTTGGCACGAGAGCCTCAACCCCTGGGTAGAGCTACAACTCACGCTCGACAGCAAATCGCAGGACTACCGTTATCATGAGGTGCATGACCAAGCCAGCAGTTCGACCCGCATAGGCTTTGTCAACAATGTCCTGGTCGAGGCCACTGCCACCCAGCAGGCCAGTCAGCAGGAGCGTGTACGCACCTACCAGCAAGCCGAACTGCAGTCTGACATGACCACCTCTGCCTCGGCCGCACAGTCACGCGACCTGCTGGACATGCTCGATGAGTTCCTGGCCCAGGACCGGCAGGCGCGACGTCTTGGCCTTGGCTCCAGGCTCGAGCAGCAGGTCCAGTCGCTGCGGAACCTGTGGTTGCTGCAGTCCAACCCGGCATTGATCGACGACTGATGTTTGCATCTGCCTGCCCCTGTCGCCCTTCAGCGGGCGCCAGGGAGCGGGATGAATTGCCTGGCGTTCGCTCACGATCGGCCCGCCTATTCTTGACTGCAGGACAAAGGACCTTGGCCCTGCCCCAGCTTAATCAATCCCCGCCAAACCCGCACACTGCTCCCACACGAACAGCCCGAGCCTTGAGTCTCGGTTCAGTTCACCTCCCTTACTCACCAGGAGCAGATCCATGAGCATTCCATCCTTTGGCCTCGGCACCTTCCGCCTCACCGGCCAAGCCGTCATCGACTCGGTCAAGTCGGCCCTGGAACTGGGCTACCGGGTCATCGACACTGCGCAGATCTACCAGAACGAAGCCGACGTCGGCCAGGCCATCGCCGAAAGCGGCGTCAAGCGCGACGAGCTGTTCATCACGACCAAGATATGGGTCGAAAACTACGCCGCCGACAAGCTGATCCCCAGCCTGCGCGACAGCCTGCAGAAGCTGCGCACCGACTACGTCGACCTGCTGCTCATCCACTGGCCTGCCCCGGGCAACGGCGTTGAGCTGCCCGAGTACATGGCGGCCCTGGCCGAAGCCAAGAAGCTGGGCCTGACCCGCCAGATCGGCGTGTCCAACTTCAACATCGACCTGACCCGCCAAGCCATCGAAGTGGTCGGCAAAGGCGAAATCGCCACCAACCAGATCGAACTCAGCCCGTACCTGCAGAACAGCAAGCTGACCGCCTTCCTCAAGGAGCAAGGCATCACCGTCACCTCCTACATGACCCTGGCCTACGGCAAGGTGCTGAAAGATCCGGTACTGGCCGACATCGCCGCCAAGCACAAGGCCACCGTCGCTCAGGTTGCCCTGGCCTGGGCCCTGCAGCTGGGCTACGCAGTGATCCCGTCGTCGACCAAGCGCGAAAACCTGGCCAGCAACCTGCTCGCCCGTGACCTGAAGCTGGACGCCGACGACATGGCACGCATCGCCAAGCTCGAGCGCAATGGTCGCGAAGTCAGCCCTGACGGCCTGGCGCCAATCTGGGACTGATACCATGACCACGCCCCTCGAACGCCTGACCGCTGGCGGCTTCAGCATCGGCCTGGAAGCACCGCTGGACCACGACTGGACGCCCGCCGGCGACCAGGCGCGCCGCCGTGACGGCCGCCAGTTCGGCGAACCTGACCTGGCCCGCCACGCAGCACTGGCACAACTGGCCGATCGCCTGGGCTACCGCGCCCTGTGGGTCCGCGATGTGCCGCTGTACGACCCTTCGTTCGGCGACGCCGCCCAGGTGTTCGAGGTATTTGCGTACCTCGGCTACCTGGCCGGCATAACCCGCGACATCCTGCTCGGCACGGCTGCCGTGGTGCTGCCGATTCGCGAACCGCTACTGACCCTTAAATCGGCCAGCAGCGTGCAGCGCCTCAGTGGCAACCGCCTGCTGCTGGGCGTGGCCAGTGGTGACCGGCCGGTGGAGTACCCGCTATTCGGTCGGGATTTCGAGGGGCGTGGCAACGCATTCCGCAAACAGGTCGCGCTGCTGCGTGATGGTGCCAACGGCCACCTGCCCGAAGGGCTGGCCGTGCTACCCAGTACCGCTTCGCCGCTGCCGTTGCTGGTAGCCGGCCTGGCCCAGCAGAGCCCGGAATGGATCGGCAGCAACCTGGACGGCTGCCTGGCCTACCCCGGCACACCGGACGACCACCGGCACCGTGTCGCTGCCTGGCGCGCGGTGGCGGGCAACAAGCCTTACAGCAGCTTCATCCATCTGGACCTGGCGGACAACCCCGACGAACCGCTGCAACGCTGGCGCTTCGGTTTCCGCGGCGGCCGCAAGGCGCTGGCGGCCGAGCTCCGCGCCCTGCGCGCGGTGGGTGTCGACCATATCGGCCTGCACCTGCGGCGTAACGTGCGGCCGCTGGACGAAACCCTGCGCGAAATCGCCGAATACGTATTGCCACAATTCCATGAGACAAAAACCCAACTGACGGAGGCCACCCCATGACAGGAGCACGCGCAATGAAGAGCGGGCACGTCCTGTTTGCCTTGGCCATCGGCGCCTTCGGCATCGGCACCACCGAGTTCACCCCGATGGGCCTGCTGCCGGTAATTGCCCAAGGTGTCGATGTCAGCATCCCCAGCGCTGGCATGCTGATTACCGCCTATGCCATCGGGGTGATGGTCGGTGCGCCGATCATGACCCTGCTGTTCAGCCGTTTCGGCAAGCGCGCCGCGCTGATGGCGCTGATGGCCATTTTCACCCTCGGCAACCTGCTGTCGTCGCTGTCGCCGGACTACTACACCCTGCTCGCCTCGCGCCTGGTCACCAGCCTCAACCACGGCGCGTTCTTCGGCCTTGGTGCGGTAGTGGCTGCCAGCGTGGTGCCCAAGGAGAAACAGGCCAGTGCCGTGGCCACCATGTTCATGGGCCTGACCATTGCCAACATCGGCGGCGTGCCGGCCGCCACCTGGATCGGCCAGCAGGTCGGCTGGCGCATGGCCTTTGCCGGTACTGCCATGCTGGGCCTGCTGGCCATGGCCGCGCTGTGGTATGCCCTGCCCAAGGGTGAGCGCGGCAGCGTGCCGCACGTGCGCAAGGAGCTGGCGGTCATCGCCCGGCCCAGCGTGCTGCTGGCAATGGCCACCACCGTGCTCGGTGCCGGCGCCATGTTCACCTTGTACACCTATGTCGCACCGGTACTGGCCGAACTGACCGGCGCCTCGGACAGCTTCGTCACTCTGGGCCTGGTGCTGATCGGCGTGGGCTTCACCCTGGGCAACAGCCTGGGTGGCCGCCTGGCCGACTGGTCGCTGGATGGGGCGGCGCGGATCTTCCTCGCGGCACTGGCAGTGATCATGCTGCTGATGCCGCTGGTGCTGGGCAGCCACATCGGCGCCGCCATCGCCTTGCTGGTGTGGGGCATGTTCACCTTTGCCGTGGTACCGCCGCTGCAGATGCGGGTGATGACCGCCGCCATCGAAGCACCGGGGCTGGCCTCGTCGATCAACGTGGGCGCGTTCAACCTGGGCAATGCCGTGGGCGCGGCGCTGGGTGGTGCGGTGATCAGCCTGAACCTGGGCTATGCGGCAGTGCCGATGGCGGGTGGCGTGCTGGCGGCTGCCGGGCTGCTGCTGGTGTGGCTGGGCGGGCGTAGCAAGGCTGCCGGGAAAACCGCAGCCGACGCAGCCAGATAGAGCCCCCCTGCAAGAGCGCGCCTGGCATGGCACCTCGGCATTGTTCCACGCACTGCAATTATGATGTGCCAGGCGCACCCATTCTCTGTTCGGTCAGCGGCTACTACTCTCCTACAAGCCAATCGAACTGAGGAGTACCGCGATGTCCCGTCCACCCCTGCCGCCCTTCACCCGCGAAAGCGCCATCGAAAAGGTCCGCCTGGCCGAGGATGGCTGGAACGGCCGCGACCCGGCCAAGGTTGCGCTTGCCTATACCGTCGACACCGTGTGGCGTAACCGCGCCGAGTTCCCGCGTGGCCGTGCCGAGGTCGAGGCGTTTCTGACGCGTAAGTGGAACCATGAACTGGAGTACCGCCTGATCAAGGAGCTGTGGGCCTTCACCGGCAACCGCATTGCCGTGCGCTATGCCTACGAGTACCACGACGACAGCGGCCAGTGGTACCGTGCCTATGGCAACGAGAACTGGGAGTTTGCCGACGACGGGCTGATGCAGAACCGTCATTCGAGCATCAACGAGCACCCTATCAGCGAAGCCGAGCGCAAGTTCCACTGGCCGTTGGGCCGGCGCCCGGATGATCACCCAGGGCTCAGCGAAATGGGGCTCTGATCAACCCTGCGGCAGCATGATCCTGACTTCCAGCCCACCGCCCGGGCGGTTGCCCAGGGTCATGCTGCCACCCTGCTCCAGCACGATGGCCCGTGCTGCGGGCAGGCCCAGCCCAACGCCACCGGTATTGCGGTTGCGTGAACCTTCGATACGGTAGAACGGCACGAATACCTGCTCATGCAGCTCCGGCGCGATGCCCGGCCCGCGATCCAGCACGGTAATCTCGATCTGCCTGGCGCTCACCGCCAGCACCACCGTTGGCTCACAGCCGTACTTCGCTGCATTGTCGATCAAGTTGACCAGCACACGCCTGATACCCACTGGCCGCCCCGTGTACACGCAGCGGCGCGGCCCGCTGAGGCCGACCTCGACCCCCGCGTCCTTGAAGTCGTCCACCACGGTCAGCAGCAACTCGCCCAGGTCGAATACGGTCGTCTGTTCCAGCCGTGCATCATCACGGAAGAACTCCAACGCCGCATCGACCATCGCCTGCATCTCGTCGACGTCCTTGAACAACTTGGCCTGCAGCTGGGCATCGTCGACGAACTCGGCGCGCAAGCGCATGCGCGTCAGCGGTGCACGCAAGTCATGGGAAATGGCCGCGAGCATCTGGGTGCGGTCGTTGAGAAAATGCTTGAGCTGCGCCTGGGTGGCATTGAACGCGAGAATGGCCTGGCGCAGGTCGTGCGGGCCGACCACCGGAATGGGCGGGGCGTTGAAATCCTTGCCAAAACGCCGCGCCCCTTCGGCAAAGCGCTCCAGCGGCTTGGCCAGGTAGCGCGTGGCCAGCAGCGCGACGGCAAGGCTGGAAACCAGCATCAGGCCAAGGATGATCAGGTTGCGAGGCAGTTCATCCAGCCCCCAGCTACGGTTGGTGGCGCGGAACAGCACCCAGGACTTGTCGCTCAGCTCGATCATCAGCGCATAGCCGCGCTCAGGTGCGTATTCCGGCATGTCGGACGGTGCAAAGGCCTCGACCCTGGCATCCGGGCGCTTGAGCAGCGCGCGCAGGATAGGCGTGCCCTCGCTGAACTCGGCATCGACCAGCACTGGCACGTCCGCTTCGTCATGCCGGCGCAACCATCGCACGGAGTATGAGCCATCGCCCGCCGCACTGGCGATGTTGGCTCGTTGCGCCATGGGCGCGGCGTCGAGGATGCGGGTAACCGCTGCAACCTTCTCGATAACCCCGCTCTCCAGCAGCGGAGGCTGCGCCCAGGCACTCAACAGCAGGCTGAACAGTCCCTTGAGCAGCAGCAGGAACAGCATCGCCGTCAGGGTGGTAAGCGCGATCCAGCGGGCAATGGTGATCCTGGGCCTTGGCAGCGCCTGGCGAACCCTGGCCAGCAGCTTCATCGCTTCGCGACCGTGGACGTGAAAAGGTAACCGGCATTTCGCAGGGTACGGATCAAGGGCTCGTTGCCGTTGTCGGTTTCAAGCTTGCGGCGCAGCCGGCTCACCTGGACATCGATGCTTCGGTCATAGGCGTCATACGCATCGCCACGAGCCATATCCAGCAACTGCTGGCGGCTGAGCACCCGCCGCGGATGTTCGGCGAACACCAGCAGCAGCTCGAACTCACCGTTGGACAGAGGGATCATGACGTTGTCCGGCGAACGCAGTTCGCGCCGCACCACATCCAGCCGCCACCCGGCAAACTCCAGGGTCGCGCAGGCATGGCTCGCCGTGCCACCGGCCGCTTCCCCGGCACGGCGCAGCACTGCCCTCACCCGGGCCAGCAGTTCACGGGCGGCGAACGGTTTGGTCAGGTAGTCGTCTGCCCCCAGCTCCAGGCCAACCACCCGGTCACTCAACTCGCCCATGGCGGTGAGCATGATCACTGCCACTTTGTGCTCGGCCAACAGGCGCTGGCACAACACCAGGCCACTGTCGCCAGGCAGCATCACATCCAGGATGACCAGGTCCGGCACCCGCCGCTCAACGGCTTGCCAGAGCCCCTTTCCATCCGTGGCCACATCAACCTCGTAGCCATGCTGGCAGAGAAACTTCTGCAGCAGGTCGAGCACCTCGACATCATCGTCGACTATCAGCAAATGGCTCACAAAAAAGCACCGCAATACAAGGTTACCAAGCCGTACTTTAAGGCCATCCCCGCGCAACCGTCATATATTTCAACTTGGTAACAAAGTGTCGACGCCGAGAAAATCCAGACATTTCCAGGCAAAGAAAACCGCGCAGCATCGGCGCCAGTTCTTGCCAGGAATGTATCCATGTCCCTTTCATCATCCGCCTCCCGCTCAGCGCGCTCTGCCGCGCTGGCCTTGTCGCTGCTTGCGGCGGGAGGCTGCAGCCAACGTGCACCGGCCACGGCGGCCTGCGGCAATGTCGCCTATCAGGTCAGTGACCCGGCGGAGCCCGCCAACCGCGCCGTATTCGCCTTCAACCGCACGGTCGACGACTATCTGCTGGCCCCCGTCGCCAGGGGCTACACCGCGCTGCCCGGTTTTGCCCGGCAGGGCATGCACAACTTTGCCAGCAACTTCGGTGAGCCCAAGGTGTTCGTCAACGACCTGCTGCAGGGCAACGGCGAACGAGCGATGACCAGCCTCTCCCGCTTCATCTTCAACACCACCTTGGGTGTGGCGGGGCTGGTCGATGTGTCTGGCAAGATGGGGCTGAGCCAGCATCGCTCGGACTTTGGCCAGACCTTCGGGGTGTGGAACATCGCCGCTGGCCCCATCGTCGAGTTGCCGCTGCTGGGCACCCACAACCTGCGCGATGCCACCGGCACGCTGCTGGGCCTGGCACTGGACCCGTTTGGCGGCAACAGCGATACCGTCGAAACCATGGGCAACGTAGCCACAGCCGGCGGCATCGTCGATACACGGGCCGAAGCACTGCCTTTGACCGACCTGCTGCGCACCTGGCCTGACTACTACCTTGCGCTGCGTGACTACACCGCGCAGCGGCGCAGCAACCGGGTGGCAGAAGGCAAGGCCGGCGAGCCGGGAGCGTGGCCAGTGGATTGTGCAGGGGGTGCCCGTGAAGAATGATGCCCAAGCCGCCATGCTGCTGTTCAGGCGCCTGGAAGGCGCTGCCCGGCAACCGCTGTTGCTGCATGAACTGGAAGCCCGGCTTTCGGCCGATGGCCGGAGCCTGGTGCTGAGCCGCTATCGCGAACGCTTTACCGCCGAAGGCAAGCCCTACCGGCACGAGGCTCACCGCAGCGTACCGATTGCAGCATTGCTGCGCTGGGTGGCGCGTCACGAACGATGAATCCGGCGCGGCCAGGTATTAGCAGGGAGCCTGTGGGAGCGGCTTCAGCCGCGAACACCGGCGCAGCCGGTGCCATGCACCGCGTTGGATTTTTCGCGGGTAAACCCGCTCCCACAGGGTACGCGGACCGCTTGCGAATTCAGGGCGTCAGGCCCGGAATGTCCGAAACGCGACAGTAGCTGCCTGTTCGGCGTGAGACAGGCAAACCGGGCCCTGGCTACCCTTCTTCGGCAAATGCCTTGTTCCCTTTCGCCAGAAGAAGATCGCCCATGACGACCTCCACCGCCTCCATGGCCGCCACCACGCCTGCCGACCAACCCCAGGGCTTTCTGGTCCGCATCGTCGGCGCCGCCGCATTCGCCCACCTGCTCAACGACCTGATCCAGGCCGTGCTGCCATCCATCTACCCGATGCTCAAGAGCGATTTCGCGCTGAGCTTTGCCCAGATCGGCTGGATCGCCCTGATCTACCAGGTGACCGCGTCCCTGCTGCAACCCTGGGTCGGCCTGTACACCGACAAGCACCCGCAACCCTACCTGCTGCCGGCTGGCATGCTGGTGACGCTGGTGGGCATCGCCCTGCTCGCCTTCGCCAGCAGCTATGAAATGCTGCTGGTAGCCGCAGCGGTAGTCGGGGTGGGTTCGGCGACCTTCCACCCCGAAGCCTCGCGAGTGGCCAGGATGGCCTCCGGTGGGCGCTTCGGCACCGCGCAATCGACTTTCCAGGTAGGTGGCAACACCGGCTCGGCCCTTGGCCCGCTGCTGACCGCTGCCATCGTCATTCCACACGGCCAACCGGCCATTGCCTGGTTCATGCTGGCGGCCGCGCTGGCGGTGTTCGTGCTGTTGCGGGTGACCGGCTGGACCGTGCGCCACGGCCAGACCCGGCTCAAGACCTTCGCCGGCCAGCAGGCCCCCGGCCTGTCGCGTGGCGCCATGTGGCGCGCCGTGGCGGTGATCGCCGTGCTGATGTTCGCCAAGTTCGTCTACATCGCCTCGTTCACCAACTACTTCACCTTCTACCTGATCGAGCATTTCGGCCTGAGCGTGCAGCACAGCCAGCTGTACCTGTTCGTGTTCCTCGTGGCCGTGGCCCTGGGCACCTTCGCCGGTGGCCCGGTGGGTGACCGTATCGGGCGCAAGGCAGTGATCTGGGTCTCGTTCCTCGGCGTGGCGCCCTTCGCCCTCGCCCTGCCTTACGCCAATCTGGCCTGGACGGCGGTACTGGCGGTGGCCATCGGCCTGGTGATGTCCTCGGCCTTCGCTGCCCTGGTGGTATATGCCCAGGAGGCCGTGCCGGGCCGGGTCGGCATGGTGTCGGGGGTGATGTTCGGGTTGATGTTCGGTATCAGCGGCATCGGCGCTGCCGGGCTTGGCGAACTGGCCGACCGGCATGGCATCGAGTGGGTGTACCAGATCATCTCGTTCCTGCCGCTGCTGGGGTTGGCCACGGCGCTGCTGCCGGCAACCCGCTCGCAAGCCCGCCCCAGCCGCTGCTGTTAAAGTGGGCATGCCAGGCTGCCCGTACAAGAGGTCGAAATGCTGAAGCCGCAGCACGAATTGCTGGTGGAAGTGGATGAGTGGAGCTGGGAGGTGGGCAGCCGTGCGACGGACTACCCGACCGACTGGTTCATCGAGCCCCACAGCCATGCCAAGCACCAACTGATCTATGCCATAAAAGGCCTGATGATCGTCGAGTCCGGTAACGAACGCTGGACCGTGCCCCCCAGCCGCGGCGTATGGATGCCCTGCGGCCAGGTGCACGCTATACGCTGCGTGGGCGATGTGAAGATGCGCAGTGTGTTCGTGCGCACCGACGCGGCAGTGCAGTTGTCCGTGCAGAGCAAGGCTATCAGCATCTCGCCGTTGCTCAGCGAACTGATCAAGGCTTCCGTAGGCTTTACCGCGCCGTTTGCCGAAGACTCGCGCGAAGCCCGGGTGATGCGCCTGATCCTCGACGAGATCTGCGTGCTGCCGACCATGCCACTGAAGCTGTCGCAGCCCCGCGACAAGCGCCTGCAGGCGATCTGCTCGGCATTGCACCAGCGGCCTGACGATAACGCTACCGTGGCCGACTGGGGCCAGCAGCTGGGGGTGGACGAAAAGACCATCCAACGCCTGTTCCGCAAGGAAACCGGCATGACCTTCGGCCAGTGGCGCCAGCAGGCGCGGCTGATGCAGGCACTGGAGCGGATTGCCCTGGGCGAGCGGATCATCGATGTGGCGGGGACGCTGGGGTATGACAGCCCCAGTGCCTTCGCCAGTATGTTCAAGCGCCAGTTCGGTATCACGCCGAGTCAGTTCTTCAAATAGCCTGTAGGAAACATATGATATCGCCCACGCGTTGCTGATCTCGCACAGCAACCCTGTCAAGCCGTGTACAGTACCCTCACAACAAAGCCCCAGAAGGAGCCCGGTACATGACCGTGACGCTGTCCCCCCTGCAGATCGACTGCGATTTCGACTCCGGCAACATCCAGGTACTGGATGCCAGCAACCCGGCCCGGGTGCACCTGGCCATCCGCCCGGACACCCACAGCGACCACTACCAGTGGTTCCACTTCAAAGTCAGCGGGCTGACGCCGGGCCAGGTCCATCGCTTCAGCCTCGACAACGCCTCCGGCTCTTCCTACAAGAACGCCTGGAGCGGCTACAACGCCGTGGCCTCCTATGACCAGCAAACCTGGTTCCGCGTCCCCAGCCAGTTCGACGGCACGGCGCTGTCGTTCGAGGTGAAGGCCGAACAGCCGCACATCTGGTTCGCCTACTTCGAGCCCTACCCGCGCGCCCGCCACAACCAGCTGATCGAGCGTGCACGGCAACTGCCGGGGGTGGAATTGCTCGCCAGTGGCCGCAGCGTGCAGGGCCGCGACATTCCCCTGCTACGTGCCGGTGATGGTGCCGCAGGCAAGCGCAAGCTGTGGCTGATTGCCCAGCAGCACCCGGGCGAACACATGGCCGAATGGTTCATGGAGGGCGTGATCGACCGCCTGCAGGCCAACGACGCGGTCATACAGCAGTTGCTGGCCAAGGCCGACCTGTACCTGATCCCCAACATGAACCCCGACGGCGCCTTCCTCGGCCACCTGCGCACCAATTTCAAGGGCAAGGACCTCAACCGTGCCTGGCAGGACGCCAGCGTCGAGTTCAGCCCCGAGGTGTTCTTCGCCCAGGCGCAGATGAAGCAATACGGGGTGGATGCGTTCATCGACGTGCATGGCGACGAGGAGATTCCCCACGTGTTCACCGCAGCCTGCGAGGGCAACCCCGGCTACACGCCGCGGCTGGCCAAACTGGAAGAGCAGTTCCGCAGTACCTTGTGCAGCCTGACCCGCGACTTCCAGACCGTGCATGGCTACACCCGCGACGAACCGGGGCAGGCCAACACGACGCTGGCCTGCAATGCGGTGGGGATGGCGCATGACTGCCTGTCGCTGACCCTGGAAATGCCGTTCAAGGACCATGACGACGCGCCGGATGCTGTCACCGGATGGTCGGGAGCACGCTCGAAAGCGTTGGCCGGGGCGGTGCTGGAGACATTGGCGAAGATGGTTGGCGATTTGCGCTGAGTGAAACGGCCCATCGCCGGCAAGCCGGCTCTCACAGGACTGCACATGACTCATGGAATTAGCAGGGACCCTGTGGGAGCGGCTTTAGCCGCGAACGCCGGCGTAGCCGGTGCCACGCACCGCGTTGGATTCTTCGCGGCTAAAGCCGCTCCCACAGGTTACGCGGACCGCCGCCCCCACCAGGTCCCTGCGCTCAGAACTGCACATCCAGAAGCACGCTGTCGGTATAGCTCCCAGCCGGGGGTGTAGCCTGATCGGTGTAGACCTTGGCGTTGTAGTTGAACACCTGGCTACCGGTGCCGGTACCCGTGCCGGGGTTCACATCGGCATCGGTACTGGCCCGTCGTGCAGCCCCTACCGAACCCCAGCGCACCGCACCGGCGCCCTTGAAAATGTCATAGGCCAGGTAGTTGTTGGCCGTCGACTTCATCCGCCGCCGACCATTGGCCACGTTCTGCCCGTCGTCCAGGCCCACGGTGTAGTTGCTGCCCTTGGTGCACGACACACTCAGGCTCTGGCTTACCGTACCGAACCCCGCCACCACTGGCGCGCTGGCGAAGTTGATACTGGGTGTGGTGATCTGGCAGTCGTTGGTCACCGTCATGCTCACCAGCAGGGTCTTGGTACCGGTGCCTTGGTCTCGCCCTATGCAAAGCCCGCCAACACCGATCCCGTCGCAATAGTCCCAGGTCCACTCGACGGTGAGGGTTTCCTGATACAGCCCCGCCGATACATTGCTGCCTACCTGCGTGCGCATGTAGATGGGCACGTTCTTCGGTGTACCGTTGAGCAACCCGAGCAGGTCGAGGATGCCGGTGGTCCTGAATTCGAAGGCGGTGCCACGGGTAATCGGATAGGTGGTTGTGGCGTCGGCATACAGCGTGTAGGGGATCACATCCCCGGTAGCCCCTACCAGCCCGCTGGTGGTAGAGGTGATCTTGATCTTGAAGGAGTCGGTACTACTGAGCACGCTGATCACCGAGCCGTTGCATTGCAGGCCCGAGTTGGTGCTGGAGGCCGTCTGTACCGTGCTACGTACCTGGGTCGAACTGAGCGAACCAAACGCCGCCGGCGCAGTTACCACTGACGTGCACTTGGCCCAGCCCGAGCCTGCCCACACCACCAAGGCACTTGCCCATAAACCACGCCAGCAGGCCTTCATTTGCATACCAACGGGCCGATCAAGGGGATCGAGCCTTGCGACTCAGGCAGGTCGAACGCCACCTGGCACTGCCCGCCGCCTTCCAGCTCCACCTGCAGGCGGTTATGCGGCGCCAGGTTCTCCAGATACACCAGGCCATCCCAGCCGACCACCGCCTGGCTGCCGCTTTCTGCATGGGTGACACGGCTGCCCAGCTTGAGTACCTGCCGGTCGGCGTCCACCAGTTCGATACTGGCCGCCAGCACACGCCTGAGCGGGAACTCCAGCAAGTAGCCACTGCCCCGGCGTACCGCCACCCGCTGCTCCACTTCCGGTGCGAGGATATCCGGCGGCAAGTCCATGGGGTCGATCTCGTACTTGCCTCGGTAGTAACCGCTGCTGTACGGCACCAGCAGGTGGCCATCGGCATCGGTGCGGCCGACCTCCTGGTTTTCATAGCGCACCGGCACATCGGCGTAACCACCGGTGCTGACCACCACGAAGGCATCGTCGATGCGGTTGGCAGCGAACAGCCCGGCATCCATCCACACCAGCGAGCCACTGGCGTCGGCCCAGCGGGTCATTTCGCCACTGCTGCCATACACACCGGCCTGCAACTGCACCGACTGCAGGCGCCAGGTGGCATCGGCCTGGCGGTAGGCGTCGCGCTCGCTACCGGCGGCGTAGCCGAGGTTGTAACCGACACCACCACCCACTGGCGTCGCGCGGCTGTAGTTGACCCGCTGCAGGGTTTCGCCTTGCTGGCTGCGTTCCATGCCCAGGGCCAAGGTACCGTGCAGGTCGAACGGGATCACCAGTTGCGCCTGCACCGCCCACCGGCTGTCCCCCACTTCACGGTTGGCCGACAGATACACGCTGCTGTTGCCCCACAGCGGCCTGCTGTAACTCAGGTTGATCAGCCGCGTACGTGTGCCGTCACCGGCGCGCACATCGAAATAGCCGGCGCCGATGTTGCCGTATTCGTTCAGGTTCAGGCTCAACGTGACCTGTTCGCTGCGCTGGCTCAGCTGTATGTCGCGGCTGTCGACCCGGGTCAGATCGGCATAGTCGCCATGGCGTTGCAGGCGCTGGTAGCTGAAACCGATGCGCTGGCTGTTGTACTGGTAGCCGAGGGCGATCTGGTGGCCCTTGTCGCCGTCGAACCGGCTCTGCGCCAGGGCCGCGTTGAGCACGCCGAAGTTGCCCAGCCGCATGTTGCCGCCCAGACCGCCCAGCATCAGCGATTCGGCGCTTTCGGCATGGGTCTCCAGGGTGAAGAGGTCGCTGACCCCGTAGCGCAGGCTGGCCGAGGCAATCCCGGGGCCGTAGGCAAAATCGCGTACCCCGTAGTCACGGCGCAGGCTGCCGGCCGCTACCGAATAGTCCGTCAGGCCCTGCTGCAGCAGGCTGCTGGTGACGTAGAACGGCAAGGTGGTCGACACCTGCCGGCCAAGGGCGTCGGTGGTGACCACCACCGCCTCCCCGGCGCCGTTGATGAACGGCACGTTGGTCAACGTGTAGGGGCCCGGCTGCAATTCGCTGGTGCTGGACTTGTAGCCATTGATGAACAGGTCCAGCGAAGTCGGTACCGCCGCTTCACCGGAGAACGCCGGCAGCGGATAGGTGACCAGGTCGGGGCGCGCAGCGAAATCGCGCGATACCTGCAGGCCGCCAACCCGCACCGAGCTGGTCCAGGGCAAGGCCCCGGTCACAAGGTCCCCGGCTTCGTAGGTCAGCAGGCGCTGCTCGTCGGTGAAGCGCCAGGTGGTGTCGTAGCGCAAGAAGCCCTGGCGCAGGTCATCGGTCGGCGCACCATTGAACGACTGGCGCCACTGCCCGGTGCTGGAGAACGTACCCCAGCTGTCGAACAGGCGCAGTTCGTTCCAGGCCGCCAGGTAGCTGCCGCCGTCATCGGTGTCGTTCAGGTACAGGTCGTAGTTGAACAAGGCGCCGAAACTGCTGCGCGCATCGCTGGCCGGGTACAGGTTGCGGTCGCCCAGCTGCTGGTCGGGCAGCCAGGCCGGCGGCACTTGCAGCAGCAGGCGCTGGTTCTGGCTGTCATAGTCGGCATGCATCCCCCCGATGGCCTCCAGCGCCACCTCGCCCTGCGGGTTGCCCGGCAGCGAGACACCGGCCGCCCGCAACACTTCGCTGTCGATATACAACTGCCCGGCGCGCTGCTGCACCGGCACCAGCTCAGCCTTGGGCATCTGGTTCACCAGCAGTTCGAGGTACAACGTGGCATCGGCGATGGCGGACAGCTCCGTAGGTGGTGGTGGCAGGTCGTCGCCCAGCACCAGGCCAGGGCCGACCAGGGCAAGCCCCAGGCACCAGCGATGCGTCCTCGCTGTCAGCCACCTCACACACGGTTTCCAACCATTGCCGGGTCCTCCCTGGCCCCTGCGCGGCATTCAGGCGCAGGCTCATTGGCTTTGGCGGATGGCGTCCGCGCTGCTCTGGCCGTTTACCCTCCCTTTCAGCACACTGCCGGCGTTCGGTGCCAACGGTGCCGGCCAGCGCATGCTGGCCCCCGGCAGCACATAACCCAGCAGGCCGTCGGCCAGTGGCTTGCTCTGGCTGCCCTGCTGCACCACCACATCGGTCAGCCGTGCATGCACCGCGCCGGTGTTGCGCAGCTCCACGTACGGCTTGCCCTGCACGGTCACCGCACGCCAGCTGAGTTGCGGCTTGCCGACGCCCTCGGCATTGCGTTTGCCCTCGGGATCGGCTTTGCCCCACAGGCCTTCGCCGTAGACGAACAGGGGTACCGAGTAGCGCATCTGCAGGCGGATCGCCGCGGTAGTGCCGGGCTCGGCCTTGTCGACTGGGATGGCGGGCGGGATTTCGTCGATGATGATGCGATAGGCCTGCTCCTGTCCGACTGGCGAGGGGCTGGTGCGGGTCAGGCGAATCAGTTGCTTCTGCCCGGGGGCGATGTTGGCCACCGGCGGGCTGCCAATGATTTCGCGCTGTGCCTGGTACTGTTCCTGGTAGTCACCCTGGCGCCAGGCGAACACCCGCACCTGCAGGTTGGCCGGTGCGGTACCGCGGTTTTCCAGCCACAGTGCGCCAGCCTTCTGGTCAGCCTCCAGCACCGGGTCGATCGGCCAGATCAGCACCGAGGTGGCCGCCCCGGCCGGCAGGCTCGCCAGCCACAATACTCCGATCAACCCACGCGCCCACTTCGCGCCTGCCCCCATGAAGCTCTCCTTGGATACTGGTCGTTGGTGCCGATGCATTCACCAGGTCACCGTCACTTGCACCACATCGGTGTAGGTCCCTGCCGGCAACGTGCCGGTCAGCTGGATCCGCCCGTACACCGGCAGCTTTATCGCCGTCGGGTCGGTGTAGCTCACGGCCACGCTCTGGCCGATCCCCAGGCTCTGGCTGTATGCCGCGTCCCGGTACAACTGGTAGGCCAGCACCTGTGTGCCGCCCGTGCGCTTGAGGTTGCGTGTGCCACTGGCACTGTTCTGCCCGCCATCAACGCTCATGCTCAACGCCACCCCCGGGGTGCACTGAAAGGTCACCGTGGTGCCGCCCAACGAGGTGTCGAGGCCCCCAGTGGCCAGGGCCGATTGCGAGCCGTAGTCGAGCGTCCCGTAGCTGCTCACGCCGCCCACCACCAGGCACCCGGCGACGATCTGCGCCGTCACCATGAAGCTGCTGGTGGTCGCCGCATCCAGAGGCGCGGCCAGCAGCACGCCGAGGCCACTCAGGCCACATGCCAGCCAGCTACGCATGGCTCAGAACGACAGTTCGACGGACACTGTGTCGGTGTATACCCCTGCCGGCAGGCCGGCCTTGCCGCGCGCCTGGCCATACAGGTTGACGACCTGTGCCGTACCGCTGCTGGTCGGCAAGGTGATGGTGCCGTTGATGGCCAACACCTGCGTGCGCCCGGCATCGGTATAGAAATCGTACGGCACGAAGTTGCCGGCGCCATCCGCCAGCGCACGGCTGCCCCCGGCCGACTGGCCATCGTGGACGCCTGCCCCCACGCGGATCACCGGTACCGTGCCAGCCGAGCAGAGAATGCTGATCGCCCCTCCGCCGCCGCCGATCACCTGGGCGTCCGCGCTGGTGAACAGGGCATCGCGAGTACCGAAGTCCAGGGCACCGAAGTTCACCCCCGAAGTGCCCGAGCTGCCATTGACCTGGCACGCTGCGGTCAAGGTCAGCTTCGAGTCGATGGTCCCGGTCGTTGCGGCCTGGGCCTGGGAAGCCAGCATCAGCCCAAGGCCGGTGAGGATGCAGCGTGAAAGGTTCGTTCTCATCGAAGTCTCCTTGCGTTGTTACCAGTCCAGGGTCACCCTCAGGGTGTCACGGTAAAGGCCGGCCGGCAGCGCGCGCGGTTGCGCCACTACCACACCGTAGATGGGGATCGGTATCTGCCGGGTACTGCTGATGGTGAAGGCACGTGCCTGGCCGATGCCGTAGCGGCTGTTACCGCCTGGGTCGATCGCCAGTTGATAGGGGATCAGCTCGCGGCCATTGCTCAACCGCCGTATGCCGTCGCTGCCATTCAGGCCGCCGTTGATGCGCACGTTGAACGCACGCACTTCGGGCGTGCAGCTGATCTGCAGGCTACCCTCGCCGCTCACATCATCAACCCGGCTGCGCAGCGGCTGGTCCCAATACGGACCGCGCTCGCCGAAGTCCATCACCCCGGGGTTACCCACCGTCGCCGGTTGCGTCTCGTTGCTGCTGATCTGGCAAGCGGTGCTGATCACCAGCCGCGCCTGGATGAAACCGGTACTGGTGCCATGCGCGGCACCGCCGGGCACCAGCAGCGGGCCGAGGGAAAGCAGCAGGATCGAGGTACGGTTCATGGCGTCGCGTCCTTGTGCATGGTGGCATCCCTACCAGCTGACGGTGACTTTGAGCAGGTCGGCATACAGGCCTGCAGGTGGTATCCAAGCCAGCTTGTCGATCCGTGCATACAACGGCAGCTCGACCGAACCGCTGTTTGGCACCCGCGCCGAATGCGCCACATTCACCGCCAGCGGTTCGCGCCAGGCAGCATCGCGGTACAGGCGATACGGGATGAGCCGAGCCGTGTCATCGTCACTGGCCAGAAAGCGCAGCTCGCCGACGCCGCCATGCTGGCCGCCGTCGACGCGAACCTGATAGGGGGTGCCGGGGTTGCATTCCAGGCGTGGCGGGCGCCGGCTCAACAGTGCGCCGGTGAGCGGCGCGCCAGGACCATCCAGCCGTGCAGCAGCGCCCAGGCCGATGCTCCCAAGCGCCTGCGCCCCGGCATCGCGGGGCTGGTTGACCAGCATGCAGCCACGCTGCACCAGCACCCGTACCTCCACCAGGAAGTCCGCCGCCATGACACTGCTACTCAACATGAGGCCCAACAGGGCGGCCAGGTAGCGCTCTGTCACCTAATTATCCTTGTCGATGTCTGCTGACCTGAGCGTAGCAGCGGAGTGGCATCACGCTGCTGGCATCGAGCCATTTTTTTGTATTAGCCAAAAAGCGCTACCACCTGAAAAAAAAGCCGCACGACACAGAACGCATCGCCGGCATTCTCCTCAAATGGCCAAAGGCCGTTATCCGGGCCGATATTCTGTTAGGGTGTATCCCTTTCATCCTGCCTAGACTCATGCGGCATGCATGGAAGGACACGACAGGAGCGTTTTCATAGATGATTGCAGACAGCACGCTCACCCAAGCCCTCGAGCGCTGTGCCCAGGAACCGATCCAGCTGCCTGGCAGCATCCAGCCCCACGGCTTCCTGCTGGTGCTGGACGAAACCGAAATGCGCGTACTCCAGGCCAGTGAAAATATCGAGCATTGGCTTGGCATACCGGCCACTGAACTGGCCGGTTGCGACTTCGCCGAACTGGTCAGCGGTGCCTTCGACCTGCGCCTGCACCTGGCCCGCCTGCCAGAGGATGAGATCTTTCCGTTCCACATCAGCGATGTCTTCCTGCGCCAGGGCGCGCCTTACCGCGGCAACCTGCACCTGCTGGTGCATCGCCACGACCAGGTGTTGATCGCCGAATTCGAACCCCCTCGCCTGCCAGCGGATCTTGCCGGGCAAGGCGACTACTACCCACTGGTGCGCAGCTTCGTGGGCCGCCTGCACCAAGCCGGCAGCCTCGAGGAACTGCTGCAGCAAACCGTGCTGCAACTCAAGCGCATCACCGGCTTCGGCCGGGTCAAGGCGTACCGCTTCGATGCCGAAGGCAACGGCCAGGTGCTGGCCGAGGTGGCCGACCCGGGGTACCCGAGCTACCTGGGCCTGTGTTTCCCCGCTTCGGACATACCGCGCCAGGCGCGCGAACTGTACCGAATCAACCGCATCCGCGTGATCGAGGACGCCAACTACCAGGCCTCGCCGTTGCTGCCCGCTGCCAACCCGCGCACCGGCAAGCCGCTGGACCTGAGCTTTGCCGCACTGCGCAGCGTGTCGCCAGTGCACCTGCAGTACATGCGTAACATGGGTACCTTGGCATCGATGTCACTGTCGATCGTGGTCGACGGGCAACTCTGGGGGCTGGTGTCCTGCCACCATGAACAGCCGCGCCCGGTGGACCTGCGCACCCGTACTGCCTGCGAACTGCTGGCCAGTGTGCTGTCGCTGCAGATCGAGTCGCGTGAGTCCCACGCCAACACTCGCCAGTTGCTGGAACTGCGCCAACACATCGTGCGCATGATCTCGTCCATGGCCGACCATGACAGTGTCGGCGACGGCCTGCGCGACTTGCCCGAAGTACTGCTGGCCTTCGCTGGCGCCCAAGGTGCCGCAGTCATTTCCGCCGAGCGTTGCGATCTGATCGGCAAGACCCCTCCGGCCGCGCAGGTAAACGCCTTGGTGCACTGGCTATCCCAGCGTGGTGAAGACAGCGTGTTCCACAGCGACAACCTGCGCCGCGACATTGATGAACTGCCCGAGCTCGCGGCCCATGCCGGCGGTGTGCTGGCAGTGGCCATTTCGCAGATCCACTCGCACTACCTGCTGTGGTTCCGCCCAGAGCAGGTGCGCACGGTGACCTGGGCCGGGCAGCCGAACAAACAGGTCGGGCCACAGGGCAACCTCGACCCGCGGCACAGTTTCGAAAGCTGGCAGGAAAAACTGCGCGGCTACTGCGAACCCTGGCACCCGCTGGTCATCGAAGGCGTGCAAGAGCTGCGCACGGCAGTGCTCGGCATCGTCCTGCGCAAGGCTGAGGAACTGGCCCAGCTGGCCGGCGAGCTGCGCCGCTCGAACAAGGAGCTCGAAGCGTTTTCCTACAGCGTGTCCCATGACCTGCGCGCGCCCCTGCGCCATATTGCCGGTTACTCCGAACTGCTCGGCGAAATAGAGGGCCAGGGCCTCAGCGAGCGTGGCAGGCGTTTTCTGCAACACATCGAGGAAGCCGCGCATTTTGCCGGAAGCCTGGTCGACAACCTGCTCAACTTCTCGCAAATGGGCCGCTCGGCCCTGCGTCTGTCCGAAGTCGACCTCAACGCCCTGGTCGAAGCCATTCGCAGCGAACTTGCGCCCGACTACCAAAACCGCGAAATTGTCTGGGACATCGCCCAGTTGCCCAAGGTGATCGGTGATCCGGCGTTCATCAACATGGCCTTGCACAACCTGCTGGCCAACGCCATCAAATACACACGTGGGCGGACCCCGGCACGCATCGGCATCAGCGCCGTGCAGCACCCGGGCGAAACCGAGATCTGCATTCGCGACAACGGCGTGGGCTTCGACATGGCCTACGCGAACAAACTGTTCGGCGTGTTCCAGCGCCTGCACCGCATGGAAGACTTCGAAGGGACCGGCATCGGCCTGGCCAGTGTCCGTCGTATCATCGAACGCCATGACGGTCGGGTCTGGGCCCACGGCAAGGTTGGCCAGGGAGCCACCTTCCACTTCACCCTCCCGCGCCACCCCGCTAACACCTGAGGCACCGCTACCATGCTCAAACCCATCCTGCTGGTCGAAGACAACCCACGGGACCTGGAGCTGACGCTCCTGGCGCTGGAGCGCAGCCAGTTGGCCAACGAGGTCATCGTGCTGCGTGACGGTGCCGAAGCACTCGACTACCTGCTACGGCGCAATGCCTATGCCGAACGTGACGATGGCAACCCCGCCGTATTGCTGCTGGACCTGAAACTGCCAAAGGTCGATGGCCTGGAGGTGCTGAAGGAAGTGCGCGCCACCGCCGAGCTGCGCAGCATCCCGACGGTGATGCTGACGTCCTCGCGCGAGGAGCCCGACCTGCTGCGCGCCTACGAGCTGGGAGTGAACGCGTACGTGGTCAAGCCGGTGGAGTTCAAGGAATTCGTCGCCGCCATTTCCGACCTGGGGATATTCTGGGCGGTACTCAACGAACCGCCACCCGGCTCGCTGCGCCTGACCCGGCGTGGCAGCATCTGAGGTGCCTGCGACGATGCTGCCGACACCGCTCAAACTGCTGATGGTCGAAGACAATTCGATGGACGCCGAGCTGACCCTGATGCGCCTGGAACGCAGCGGGCTGAATGTGCAGGCGCAACTGGTGTTCGACCATGCCGGTGTCGAGCAAGCCCTGCGCGAGTCCAGCCATGACCTGATCCTGTGCGACTGCGTGCTGCCGGGCTCGTCCGGCACCGAAGTGCTGGCCATTGCCCAGCGCCTGGCACCGGATATTCCGTTCATCTTCCTGTCTGGTATCTACGGCGAAGAACATGCGGTGGAAATGATCCGCCTGGGCGCCACCGATTATGTGCTGAAGAAGAACCTGCCGCTGCTGCCCAAGGCCGTACGCCGGGCCCTGACCGAAGTTCAGGAGCGCCAGCGCCGACGCCGCGCCGAAGAAGCCCTGGCCGACGTCGAGGCACGTGCACGCATTGCCATCGATGCTGCTGGCATGGGCACCTGGGACATGCGCCCGCAAGAAGGGCTGTTGTTGTGGGACGACCGCTGCAAGACCCTGTTCGGCCTGCCTGTCGATACCGAAATGACCCTCGACGTGTTTTACGCCGGCATCTACCCTGACGACCTGCCGCAGGTGCGCGAGGCAGTAGAGCACGCCATGTGCCCGGAAAGTGGCGGCGTGTATCGGGTCGAGTTCCGCATCGCCCAACCCGCTGGCCTGGAACCGCGCTGGTTGCTCAGCAGCGGCCAGAGCCAGTTCGTCAACGACCAGTGCGTGCGTTTTTCCGGGGTGCTGCAGGACATCCATGCCCAGCGCCTGGCCAACCAGGCACTGCGTCAGCTCAACGAGATGCTGGGTGAAAGGGTCGAGCGCCGCACTCGCGAACGCGACCGTGCCTGGGAGCTGTCGCAAGACTTGCTGGCCGTGCTCAACAAGGACCTGACCCCAGTCGCGCTGAACCCCGCCTGGGAAGCCAGCCTGGGCTTGTCCCGCGAGCGCCTGAGCCAGTCGTCCTTGCTGCACCTGCTACCCGAGCCCGACCAGGAACTGCTGCTCACCGAACTGGCCGCCCTCGCCCACGGCCGCACCAGCGCCCGCTTTGTCGGGCGTATCCTGGATGCCGGTGGCCAGCAGCGCTGGTTGTCCTGGGTGGTGGTGCCGGAAGACACCCTGCTTTACGTGGTGGCGCGCGACATCACCAGCGAACGCGAGGCCGCCCTTGGCCTGGCCGAAGCCAACGCCCGCCTGCGCGAGCAGATCGCCGAACGCGAACGTATCGAGGCCGCGCTGCAGCAGATGCAGCGGCTGGAAGCGGTCGGTCAGCTGACCGCCGGTGTGGCGCACGATTTCAACAACCTGCTGACGGTAATCCTCACCGGCGCCAGCTTCCTCGAGCGCGACCTGGCCAAAGCCGACCTGGAAAAAGCCCGTGCGCGGCTCACGCACATTCGCGAAGCCGGCGAGCGCGGTGCCAAGCTGACCTCGCAGTTGCTGGCTTTCTCCCGACGCCAGCGGCTGGAGCCGGTGGCGCTGAACCTCAACCGCACCTTGGCCGGCCTGGAAGAATTGCTGCGCCGCACCTTGGGCGGCAATGTCTCGGTACGTCTGGACCTGGAACCAACCCTGTGGCAGGCGCTGACAGACCCGACCCAGACCGAAATGATCATTCTCAACCTGGCGATCAACGCCCGCGATGCCATGCCCGACGGCGGCCAACTGACGCTGTCGACCCGCAACACGCTGATCGACGCCCGCCCACAGCGCCCGGAAGACCCGGACCCTGGCGAGTACGTGATGCTGAGCATCCGCGATACCGGCTGCGGCATGAGCGAAGAGGTGCTGGCCAAGGTGTTCGAGCCGTTCTTCACCACCAAGGATATCGGCAAAGGCTCGGGCCTGGGCCTGGCCCAGGTGTTCGGCTTCGCCAAACAGTCCGGGGGTGGCGTACGTATCGACACCACGCCGGGGCGTGGTACGCAGGTGGCCGTGTACCTGCCGGCAGTCAAAAGTGAAGCCGTCAACGAACCGATGCCGTCGCTGCTCAGCCACTCGATAAGCGAAAGCGGCCGTAATCGCACCGTGCTGCTGGTGGATGACGACCATCTGGTACGGGACATGCTCGGTGATGTATTGCGCCAGTATGGCTACCAAGTGCGCCAGGCGCACAGTGGCGAACAAGCCTTGGCTTTACTGGATGAGCAGATCGACCTGCTACTGAGCGATTTCGCCATGCCCGAGTTCAATGGTGCGCAACTGGCACTAGCGGCACGCGAGCGGTACCCGCACCTGCCGGTGGTGCTTCTTACCGGTTACGCAGAATTGCAGGGGTTGGAGCTGCCGGGCAGCCTGGTGATCCAGAAGCCGGTACAGGCCGACGAACTGGCCCGCTTGCTGAACGAGATGCTTGGAACTGCCAGGTGACCGAACAGAGCCCCTGGCAAAACCTGCAGAAACGACAAAGCCCAGCGCTTGTCTTTCCAAGCACCGGACCGAGATACGTTTGAAGCAAGAAAATGGCAGGGGCGGCTGGATTCGAACCAACGCATGGCAGGATCAAAACCTGCTGCCTTACCGCTTGGCGACGCCCCTGTATCGGATGCAGCGTTTGCTGCTCTGACAATTCCAACTGAGTGACAACTGGGTTGTTGTCTTGGAATGCGCGGCACTTTAACAACAAACTTTGGGTCTGTGAACCCCCTGATGAAAAAAAATTACCAAAAAACAGCGAGTTAGTCATTTTTGCGGTTGGCATGGTGACCATCCGTCGTTTTCCGCCCGCTTGGCTTCAACACAATCGCTTTCCTCCCTTCCAATCAGATGAGCCATCTGTATTGACCAAGGAGGACCCCATGCCTGTCTCCCACGACCTTTATCAGGACTTGCACTACCCGCGCGAAATCGTCCAGCAACGCCGTCAGCAGGACAAGGCACTGGATCGGCTGCTGGACGAATACATGGACATCGACAACCAGGTGCTGGCCGCCGAGTCGATCTCGGCGGGCAACTTCGAGGATGAAGACCTGCGCCGCCTGAAAGAACGTCGGCTGGCAGTGAAGTACATGATCGAGCGCCAACTGGAGCACAAGGGTTGAATCAACCCTGCAACATGGCCAGGGTCAGGGCGTCCGGCTCACCATCGTAGAACTGCACCAACGCCAGCTGGAACAGCGGGTTGCCGGGCGCTGCCTTGGCGAACAGGGTCAGGCACGAGCGCAACTTGAGGTGGTCGGGGCTGCCGAGCATTTCACGGGCGCTCTTGTCGCTGTGCTGCAGCAGCGCAGTCACGCAAGCCTCCAGGCGTGGGCCAAGCAGCGGATGAGCAAGGTAGGCACGGGCCTCGTCGATACCGGCCAGCGCATAGCGTTCGGCCATGGCGCTGTGGCCCAGGCCATCGACCTGCGGGAACACGTACCACATCCAGTGGCTGCGCTTGCGCCCGGTCTGCAGCTCCTGCATCACCTGGTCATACACAGGGTTCTGCGCCTCGACGAAACGCTGTAGATCATGGTCGGCGTGCATGCTCGTCCCTCCTCGAACCGATGCCAGCCTTTACTGTACGCCTGCATGGCAAACCTATCTCGTCAGGCGATGATTGCCGCGCAATTTCTGTATTGGTCAAAATGGCCGCCCTCGGGCAAGCTGCACACTGCCCCGCCATCGCCCAAGGAGCTTTGCTTTTGCCTGCCTGGATCCCAACCCCGCTACGTCAGCTTGGCCAACGCCTGCGCGGCGCCGCCGCCAACCAGAGTGAACTGCTCGGCTGGTTCGAGGACAAGGCGCACAGCCGCGGTTACCAGCTCAGCGACGGCCAACGCCGGGTGATCCACTGCATGGCCGAACAACTGGCGCAGCTCGAACAAGGCCAGCCTCGCAGCCTGTACCTTTACGGTTCGGTAGGCCGGGGCAAAAGCTGGCTGCTCGATGGCTTTTTCCAGGCCGTGCCGGTGCAAGCCAAGCTGCGTCTGCATTTCCATGACTTCTTCGCCCGCCTGCACCAGGGCATGCACCGCCACCGGGCGCTGGACGACGCATTGGGAGCGACCCTCGACGAATTGGTAGGCGATTGCAGGGTGCTGTGCTTTGACGAATTCCATGTGCACGACATTGGCGATGCCATGCTGCTCACCCGGCTGTTCAATGCGTTGTTCAGCCGTGGCGTATTCCTGCTGGTGACGTCCAACTATGCGCCTGAAGGGCTGCTGCCCAACCCGCTGTACCACGAGCGCTTCCTGCCGGTGATCCGCCTGATCAACAGCGCGATGGAAGTGCTGGAAGTGAGTGGCGATACCGATTTCCGCAGCCTGCCGGCCAACCGCGAGCATCAGCGCTTTACCCGGGGCCATTATGTGTGGCCGGGCAACGCAGCGCAGCGCCAGGCGTTGAATGTGCCCGAGCCGCAGCCGGTAATGCTGGAAGTGAACAAGCGCCCGCTGCGCGCGCTGGCCGTTGATGGTCGGCGGGTGGTATTTGCCTTTGCGGATCTGTGCGAGAAGGCCACTGCCGTCATCGACTATCTGGTACTGGCCGAGAAGTACGACGAGTGGATCGTCGATGGGCTGGATGATCTGGCGGAATGTTCACTGGCCGCACAGCAGCGCTTCGTCAACCTTGTGGATGTGCTGTATGACCAGGACCGACAGGTCGTGATAATTGGCAAGCGCCCGTTGGGACAAAGCCTGGACGGACCGCTGGCCGACCTGATGCGCACCCGCAGCCGGTTGGGCCAATTGCGTCAACTCGCGCCAGGGAGCGTCAATCAATGAAACCTTCCGGGCTGTCAACTACCAGTTCTACCAGCTGACCGGCATTGCGAAACGGCCTCTACTGTGCGCTCACGCATATGGAGGCACCTTACATGTCGAACAATCCAGCACTGTGGACTCGCATTGACCTTCCTCTGCCGGAAGATGATACGAGCGAAATCGCCCGCCCGCCCTACCTGGTGGGTGGTTTCTACTATAGTTCCAAAAACTCCGAAGCTGCCCCGGGTGAGCCGACGATGGTACTGACCAAGCTCACCCCCGATGGCGCGGCCGTCGAAGCATTTGGCGAGCATGGCACCGTACGGATCAGGATGCCGTCAGAACAAGCTTCATGGTTATGCTTCGTTGAAAATGGCGATCATTTGGTGTGTGGCGTGGCACTTCGGGCCACTCAGCACTTCGCCCTTTTCCGCCTGAACAAAACCTCAGGCAAGCTGGACCAGGCTTTCGGCGATGGAGGTTTCAAGCTGGAGCCTTACCCGAAAGATGAGGTTGTTTTCCCTCTTCACAAGGGTACATCCCCTTGTCACGAAACATATCAGGAAGACACCGCCGGCTATGCTGGCAGCGTACCGCAGTTTGCGGATGGCAAACTGCGCCAGGCCGTGAACTCCGGACTTGCTCAATTTGACCTGCAGGGAAATCTGGACAAATCGTTCAACAGCACCGGGATGCGTAGATTCTTTACCTGGCAGAACCAGCCCCTGTTCACCCTCGCAGTCGTCGCCAGATACGCCGGGGAGGACCACGCCGGCTTCTACTACTGCGGCATGCATCGCGTGGGGAATAAGGATGTGCAGGCTTGGGTAGGCGCCTGCGACAAGAACGGCGCAGTTGTCCCTGGCTTTGCGCAGGAGGGAGTCTGGATTGTCAATCGCCTGCCAGGCCATCCGGACATCGCCCATGTTTCTGTTTATTCCGCAGTTCAAGCACATGACTGCCTTTATCTGGTAGGCAACGCAGGAAGCGGTACCGGTGACAGTGGGTTTGTGCTTCGCCTGAAACTGGATGGCAGTGTCGACCCCAGCTTCAACGACGGCCAAGCTGTGATTTTCAAGCGACCGGAGTTTGACCGGACGAAGGCATTCGCTGTTACTCCGCATGACAGCGGCATCCTGATCGGCTGTGCCCATACGTTCCAAGCCAATGATCAATTGCCAACGGCAATCGTTCGACTGGACGCAAATGGCAAGGTGGATAGCTCATTCGGTGACAACGGCTGGCTACTCACTCCAGCTTACCCGGAAAGCAAGACCCTGCTGACCTTTGCCAGTGGCGGCCAGCAGATCATCGAGTTGAGGGGCGAGAAGTTCTTGGCCCGCTACCCACTGTAACCCCCAAGCGCGTCAGCCGCTGATGAGCCCGCCCCAGGAGCGGGCTCATCAGTGCGTTGCGCAACACTGGCTCGGCTCAGCCAGCCCTGGGCAGATCCGCCAGCACCGCCTCGATCTCCCCCAGCACTGCCGGGTCATCCAGAGTAGAAGGCGGCACATAGTCCTGCCCGTCGGCAATCTTGCGCAGCACCGCCCGCAGAATCTTCCCGGAGCGGGTCTTGGGCAGCCGCTTCACCAACCGCACTCGGTTGAAACACGCCAACGCGCCAATCTCCTCGCGCACGCTACCCACCAGGTCCACCAGCAACTGCGCCTCGGCAATGCCTTCGCCGTCCTTGAGCACCACCAGGGCCAACGGCACCTGCCCCTTGATCTCGTCATGCACACCAATCACCGCGCACTCGGCCACCGCCGGGTGGCGCGCCACCAGGTCCTCCATCTCGCCAGTGGACAGCCGGTGCCCGGACACGTTGATCACGTCATCCGTGCGCCCCATGATGTAGACGAAGCCGTCATCGTCCAGGTAGCCACCATCACCCGTGTGGTAATACCCCGGGTAGGTCCGCAGGTAGGCCTGCAGATAACGCTCATGGTCCCCCCACAGCGTCTGGCTGCACCCGGGCGGCAATGGCAGGGCGATGACGATCGAGCCCTGATGGTTCGGCCCCAGCAAGTGGCCCTCGTCATCCAGCACGCGCACGTGGTAGCCCGGCACCGCACGGTTGCTCGACCCTGGCTTCGCCGCGCTGCCTTCCAGCCCGACGCAGGGCGCGGTGACCGGCCAGCCGGTCTCGGTCTGCCACCAATGGTCGTGCACCGGCTTGCCACTGACCCGTTCCAGCCATTCGTGGGTGCTCGAATCCAGTTTCTCGCCAGCCAGGAACAGCTGGCGCAGCGAGCTCAGGTCGTGCTTGCGGATCAGCTCGCCCTCAGGGTCTTCCTTGCGGATGGCGCGCATGGCCGTAGGGGCGCAGAACAATGCGTTGACCTTGTATTGCTCCACCACCCGCCAATAGGCCGAGGCGTCCGGGGTGCGAATCGGCTTGCCTTCGTAGAACACTGTGGTACAGCCGCTCATCAGCGGCCCATAGACGATCAACGAATGGCCGACCACCCAGCCCACGTCGGATATGCCCCACCAAACATCGCCGGCCTGCATGCCGTAGATATGGCGCATGGCGTAGCACAGCGCCACGGCATTGCCGCCGTTTTCCCGCACGATGCCCTTGGGTTTGCCGGTGGTGCCAGAGGTATACATGATGTAAAGCGGGTCGCCCGCATCCAGTTCCACCGGTGCCACCGGCTCGGCTTCGGCCAATGCCGCCTGCCAGTCCAGGTCGCGGCCCGGCTGCAGCTGGGCACGCGCCTGCGGGCGCTGCAGCACCAGCACATTGCGCGGCTGGTGACGGGCCAGTTGCAGGGCACGATCGACCAGCGGCTTGTATTCGATTACCCGCTCGAACTCCAGCCCGCAGGACGCCGTCAGCAGCAGCGTCGGCCGGGCATCGTCGATGCGCAAGGCCAGCTCGTTGGCGGCAAAGCCACCGAACACCACCGAGTGCACTGCGCCAATCCGCGCGCAGGCCAGCATGGCCATGGCCGCCTGCGGCACCATGGGCATGTAGATGATCACGCCATCGCCCTTGTTCACCCCCAACTGGCGCAACAAGCCGGCCAGTCGCGCCACCTCGTCGCGCAGTTGGTGATAGGTGTAGGCCTGCTGCACACCGGTCACCGGCGAGTCGTAAATCAGCGCCAGCTGCTCGCCACGGCCCTGCTCGATCTGGTGATCGAGGGCCAGGTAACAGCTGTTCAGGCGGCCATCGGAAAACCAGCGGTGGGTGCCGTCGGCATTGTCTTGCAGCGTGAGGGCAGGCTTGCGGTGCCAGGCCAGATGCGCGGCCTGTTCCGCCCAGAACGCGGCAGGGTCGGAAATGGAATGGGCGTAGCTGTGCTGGTAGCTCATATCGAAAGAAACCCGGTACTTGTTGTTATTGAAGGGCGAAACTTGAGTATGGACCGCTACACCCGCGCCGCCATGGGACTAAAGTCACAACCGACCTGCAAATTTGCAGACAACGCAAAAACGCCCCACAACGGTGCAAAGCCTCTAGAATAGGCAGCCCCTTCAGCCACCGAGCAGCTCATGGACATCGATCAGGCCCGTACCTTTCTGGAAATCGTGCGTTGCGGCAGCCTGGTCGCCGCCGCCGAACGCCTGTTCGTGTCACAGACGGCGATCACCGCAAGGGTGCAACGCCTGGAACAGCAACTGGGCTGCCAGCTGTTCGTGCGCAGCCGCAACGGCGCCAGCCTGACCAGCGACGGCGAGGCATTCGTCAGTTATGCCAACCAGATGGTGCAAACCTGGGAAGCGGCGCGGCGCGACCTGCCGCTGCCCGAGGGTTGCCAGCAAGTGCTGCACGTGGGCGGTGAGGTGAGCCTGGGCAACCCGATGCTGCTCGACTGGGTCAGTGCCCTGCACCGCGAGCTGCCCAGCCACGCCATCCGCAGCGAGGTGAGCGACGGCGAAGCGCTGCTGCGCAAGGTCGAGATGGGCCTGCTGGATGCCGCGCTGGTCTACCAGCCGACCTACGGTCCAGGCTTGCAGGTGGAGCAGTTGATGGAGGAGAAGCTGATTCGTGTGCGCCGGGTCAACCAGCCGACCCCGTACATCTATATCGACTGGGGCGAAGCCTTCCGTCGCCAGCACGATGCCGCCCTGCCCGACTGCGCGCGCCCGGCGCTGAGCTTCAACCTGGGCCCGCTGGCCTTGCAGTTCATACTTGACCAGGGCGGCAGCGGCTACTTCCGCACGCGGGTGGTGCAGGCCTATCTGGACAGCGGGGTGTTCGAGCGGGTACCGCAGGCGCCGGAATTCACCTACCCGACCTTCCTGGTGTACCCGCGCAAGCGCGACAGCGAAGCCCTGCAACAGGCCTTCGCCATCCTGCGCCGGCTGGTGGCCGACGGCGCCAGCGACTGGTCACAACGCTGGGACCCGGTTATCTGAAGCCTCGGCCTTGCTGAGCAGCTGGCGCTTGAGGCCGGCGATCAGGTCGGTCTGGGTGACCACGCCCACCAACTGGTCGGCATCGAGCACCGGCAGGCAATGCAGGCCCTGTTCGCACAGCAACGGCAGCAAGCGCTCCAATGGGTGCTGGCTGCTGACGCTGATTACCCGGCGGCTCATCACCTGCTCCATGCGCACCGCCTTGCGGCCGAACAAACCGCGCCAACTGAAGCGACCACGCTGCATGGCCGGGCCGACCAGGTCGCTGAGGCTGACTATTCCCACCAGTTTGCCCTGCTGCAGCACCGGCAGGGTTTTCAGATGGTGGCTGGCCAGTAGTTTCCAGGCCTGCTCCAGAGTGGTATCGGGGGTGGCGAACTGCACGTCGCGGGACATCACCGAGGCTGCGGTGATGCCACCGAGGCTGCGCTGCAGGGCATGTTGCTCGGTGGCCAGGATGATGCGTTCCAGTTCGTCCCGGGTGACGTCGACGAACTCGCCCAGGTCTTCCAGGGCCTGGTCCAGGTCTTCCCCACGGATGCCTACCCGCTCGCTGGGCAGCGGGTCATGGGTGTGGTGCAGGTCCTTGCGCGGCACCGCGCCTTTCGGGTACCGCACGCCGGTAAGGCGGTTGTAGAGGATCGCCACCGCTACCAGAATCAGTGCATTGAGCAGCACCGGCTCCAGCAGGTGATCGCCCATGGCGGTCAGCCCCGGGTCGGCCAGCACCGCGCTCACCGCCACCCCGCCACCCGGCGGGTGCAGGCAGCGCAGCAGGCACATCACCAGGATCGAGATACCGAGGGCGGCAGCGGCCACCCACAACTCCGGGCCGAAGCCCTGGCGCATGGCCAGGCCGACCACACCGGCCAGGGCGTAGCTGCCCAGCACCGGCCAAGGCTGGGCCAACGGACCGGAGTGCACGGCGAACACCAGCACGGCCGAAGCCGCCAGCGGGCCGAGCAGGTGCAAGGCAATGCTGGGGCCATAGGCCATGCTGGTCAGCCAGCCGGCAAGGAACAGGCCGAGCAACGCGCCGATACCGGCACGCAACCATTCTTTGGGGGGAATATTCAGGGGCGCTGGCAACAGCCGCTGCAGACGACTTTCGGAACGCGAGGCAGACATGTAGGTAATCGGAATCTGTAGTTTTTCTGGTTGAAAAGAAAGCCCAGCCAAGGTGGCCTGGGCCTCGTATTGCGGTTGCAATAGCACAAGGGGCTCCGTCCGTGGAGAGATGGAAACCGCAGGGTTTCGTGGGGGAATTTTGCCGGGTGGGGTGGGATTGGGCTAATTCAAAAAAATGCGGCTGTACTGCAATTTTTTTGCAGTGGTGATATGGCCCACGGAGTCATGCTTGCCGGCGATGGGCCGCAAAGCGGCCCCGGTATCACCGAGCCTTGCGCGGCAAGTCGATGCTTACCCGCAAGCCGCCCAGGGGGCTATCCAGCAGCGCCAGGCGCCCGCCCCAGGCCTCGACGATATCGCGCACGATGCCCAACCCCAGCCCGTGCCCGTCGACCTGCTCGTCCAGCCGCGAGCCGCGCTCCAGCACCTGTTGCCGCTGGCCTTCGGGGATACCGGGGCCATCATCATCGACCCACACCTGGTAGCCCTCGGCATTCGGCGCAATTCCCAGCCGTACCTCGCTGTCGGCCCACTTGCAGGCGTTGTCCAGCAGGTTGCCGAGCAGTTCCAGGAAGTCCTCCCGGTCCCACGGCAGCAGCAGCCCGGGCGGTACGTCTCTGGCCAGCAGCAGGCCCTCACCATGGATCATGCCCAGCGTCCCCAGCAACCCCGGCAGCTCGAGGCCGCAATCGAACTGCGCGCCAGGCAGCGCATCCCCCGCCAGGCGCGCACGGTTCAGCTCACGCGCCAGGCGTTGCTGAATCTGCTCCAGTTGCTCACGCATCTGCGTGCGAACATCCGGTAGGTCCTTCAGGCGCTCGCTGGAGGCCAGGCTCAGCAACACCGCCAGTGGCGTCTTCAGTGCATGGCCCAGATTGCCCAGGGCATTGCGGGAACGGCGCAGGCTGTCTTCGGTATGGCTCAGCAGGTGGTTGATCTGCCCCACCAGCGGCGCCAGTTCGCTGGGCACTTCGGCATCCAGCTGCGAACGCTGGCCCTGCTGCAACTGGGCGATCTGCTGGCGTGCCCGCTCCAGCGGCCGCAGCGAGCGGGTCACTGTGATGCGCTGCAACACCAGCACCAGGATCAGCGCCACCAGGCCCATGCCCAGGCCGATCTGCTGCAGGCGCCGGAAACCTTCGCGTACCGGTGAATAATCCTGTGCCACGCTGATCGAGATGTCCTGGCCCAGGCGCCGGTAATCGGCACGCAGGGCCAGCAGTTGCTGGCCTTCCGGGCCGAGTTCGTGGCTGTCGGAAAGGCCCGGCGCGGCGGGCTTGGGCATGTCCAGATCCCACAGCGAACGGGAACGCCAGGTGCCTTTATCGAAATCGATGCGGAAGTAATAGCCGGAAAACGGCCGCTGGTAGGCGGCCGAGATACGCCGCTCATCCAGCTGCAGGCCCGAAGGCCCGCGCACCAGGGCCACCAGCAGGTTTTCGCTTTCCTTGCGCAGGCCGTTCTCCAGGTAGCGCTGCAGGCCGACTTCGAACAGCCACAAGGTCAGCTGTGCCAGCACCAGACCGACCACCACCAGCACCGCCACCAGGCCCAGGCTCAGGCGCGCCTGGATCGACTTCACGCGGCGCTCCCGGCGTAGATGTAGCCTTGCCCGCGGCGGGTCTCGATGACGCTGCGGCCCAGCTTGCGTCGCAAGTGGTTGACGTGCACTTCCAGCACGTTGGAGTCGCGCTCGGTTTCACCGTCGTAGAGGTGCTCGGCCAGGTGGCTCTTGGACAGGATCTGCTGCGGATGCAGCATGAAGTAGCGCAGCAGCCGGAACTCGGCGGCGGTCAGCTGGATATCCACGCCGTCCCGGCTCACGCACTGCCGGCTTTCGTCCAGGTGCAGGCCGGCCGCTTCCAGCGTCGGCTGGTTGGCCAGGCCACGGGCACGGCGCAACAACGCCTGGATGCGCAACTGCAGCTCTTCGGGGTGGAAGGGTTTGCTCAGATAGTCATCGGCCCCGGCCTTCAGCCCTTCGATACGCTCGGCCCACGAGCCACGGGCAGTAAGGATCAACACCGGCGTGGCCAGGCCGGCAGCACGCCACTGGGCCAGTACTTCCAGGCCAGGCAGGCCCGGCAGGCCAAGGTCCAGGATGATCAAATCGTAGGGTTCGCTCTGGCCCTGGTACACCGCGTCACGGCCGTCGGCCAGCCAGTCAACGGCGTAGCCCTGGCGCTGCAGGCCGGCGGTCAGTTCATCGGCCAGCGGTACATTGTCCTCGACAAGCAACAGGCGCATTCAGTCGTCTTCCTCGTCTTTGAGCAGGGCACCGCTGCTGGCGTCGAGCTTGATCTCGCGCACCACACCTTCAGCCGTCAGCAACTCGACTTCGTATTCGTAGCGATTGTCGTCTTCTTCCAGCTCGGCCTCCAGCAGGCGCGCCCCGGGGTGACGCCCCAGGGCGGTTTCCAGCAGATGCTCGAGCGGCAGGATGATGCCCTTCTGGCGCAGCTCCAGGGCTTCGTCCTGGTCCAGGTCGCGGGCAACGGCCAGGGAACACACGGCCAGCAGGGCCAGCGCGAGGTAGCGCGCCGGCCGCAGTAGGTGGATCATCAGTTGTCCCGCTCGTCCTTCAGCACTTCACCGGTCTTGGCGTCCAGCGCCACATCCCATTCGACGTTCTGCGTGTCGCGCAGCTCGACCTTGTAGATGTAGCGGCCGTACTCGTCTTCAAGCTCCGAGTCGGTGACGGTGGCGCCTGGGTGCTTGGCCACGGCGGCGGCCTTGAGTTCGTCCAGCGACTTGACGGTCTTGGCATTGACCAGTTTGACCACTTCGTCGGGCTGCACATCCTTGGCGATGGCGGAATGGGCGCCCAGGGCAAGGGCGGCGGCTACGGTGAACAGGGCAGTCATGCGTTTCATCGTTCTTCTCTCCTGAGAACTGTGCAAGTTGTCTACGGGGTTAAGATTAACCACCGGTCCTTAATTCAACCTGAAAACAACTGGCGCCATGATAGCGCAGGTCAGGCTACTGTCTCGCCATCACCAAATACTGCGCGGCCCTGTGGGAGCGGCTTCACCCGCGAACACCGGCACAGCCGGTGCCATGCACCGCGCTGGATTCTTCGCGGCTAAAGCCACAGGGTATTCGTATGAAGCCCTATAATGACCCGCCTGCCGCCCAAGAGGTCCGCCATGAGCGCCATTCACATCAAATACCCCGCCCTGACCTTCAAGGCCGGCCAACGTGCCCTGCGGCAGGTCCGCGAGCGCGGCCTGCAGGCGGCCGATGTCGGAGTGCTGCCAGGTGCGGCTGGCGGGCCGAAGCCGCTGGGCATCCAGGGCCTGGACCTGGCGCTGTTCGGTGAGTGGCTACCGTCGGCACCACGCCAACGTGCGCTGATCGGCGCCTCGATCGGCGCCTGGCGCTTCGCCAGTGCCTGCCTCGACGACCCGGTCGCAGGCATCCGTCGTCTGGGCGAACTGTACACCGAGCAGGATTTCGCCAAGGGCGTCACCCCGGCCGAAATCACCCGTAGCTGCCAACACATGCTGGATGACCTGCTGCAAGGCCGCGACGGCCAGCTGCTGGCCAACCCACACTACCGCCTGAACATCCTGGTAGTGAAGAGCCATGGCCAGCTCGCCCACGACCATCGCGGCCGCCTGGGCTTCGGTCTGGGTTCTGTGATCGCCAGCAACTTGCTCGGCCGTTCACGCCTGGCCCGGCATTTCGAGCGCATCATCCTGCATGACGGCCGCGCCACGCCGCCGCTCGACGCACTGACCGACTTCCCCTCACGCTGCCTGCCGCTGGACCTGACCAACCTGCGCCATGCCCTGCTCGCCTCGGGCTCCATCCCCATGGTCATGGAGGGTGTGAAAGACATCCCCGGCGCAGGTGCAGGTACCTACCGCGACGGCGGCTTGCTCGACTACCACCTCGACCTGCCCTACCGTGGCGACGACCTGGTGCTGTACCCGCACTTCACCGACAAGGTCGTACCCGGCTGGTTCGACAAAGCCCTGCCCTGGCGCAAGGGCGATGCCACCCGCCTGCAGAACGTGCTGCTGATGACACCCTCGCCGCAGTACCTGGCGGCGCTGCCCTACGGCAAGCTGCCCGACCGCAACGACTTCAAGCGTTTCATGGGCGATGCGCCTGGCCGCAAGCGCTACTGGTACAAGGCCATTGCCGAGAGCCAGCGGCTGGGCGACGAGTTGCTGGAGCTGATTGCCACCGGGCGGTTGCATGAACGCCTGCAAGCCTTGTAGCGGCCATGCTGGTAGACTGCGCGCATTCTTGATTCACATAGAGTTATGACAGCGTGGAAATCTTCAAGGAATTCACATTCGAATCGGCCCATCGCCTGCCTCACGTCCCTGCCGGGCACAAATGTGGTCGCTTGCACGGCCACTCGTTCAAGGTCGGCCTGCACCTGACCGGCCCGCTCGACCCGCACACCGGCTGGATCCGGGACTTCGCCGAGATCAAGGCGATCTTCAAGCCGATCTACGAACAACTGGACCATAACTACCTGAACGACATTCCTGGCCTGGAAAACCCCACCAGCGAAGTGATCGCCAAGTGGATCTGGGACCAGGTCAAACCGCTGCTGCCGGAACTGTCGAAGGTCCGCATCCACGAGACCTGCACCAGTGGCTGCGAGTACAGCGGTGACTGAACCCTGGCAAGGGCGCTGTATCAGCGCCCTTGCGCCCCCTAGAACCTGGCTGAGGTTTCCACTACCTGCACAGTCAGGGATCCTTCTTCACCCAGCGCCTCCGTCCCCAGCCTGCGTTCGGCACGATCTGCCAGCTTCACGACACGGCCACTGCTGTGCCGGAGCTTCACGTTGGCCACTGTTGCCCCCACTTGCAAGGCCGCCGGGTCCAACCCGTCCAGATGCCAGAGAAAATCCGCCTCTGCACGATTCGCCTGCCAACGCTGCGCCAGGTTCATGGTCCAGCCCTTCTGTTTGCGAAGGGTGAAGTTCAAGCGCCGACCACGCTTGTCGAGCGGCCAGACTTCGTACGCATACACCCCGTTACTGAGGTAGGCAGCAAACCAGAAACGCTCGCATGCCGGGCGGGTTTCACCCTCGCGCCAACGCATACCCAAAGCATCGGCCTGCTCCACACTCAACCTTGCCCGTGGGTTCCACTCCGAGCCTTCGTCAAAACGAGCTGCCACCAAGCCCTGCAGGCCGTCAGTGGAGCCGGTAGGCCCGGCTGGTGTTTCGTCGGCCCGCCAGTACAGGCTGGCGATGAAACTGTGCTCTGCCTTGAACACATGACTGCTGCCTGCGCGCAGCAGGCCCGAGCCCCAGGCGACCTCACGCGCTTCATGGGCGTAGTCCAGCACTTCCAGGGCCATCAGGCCCGGCTGGCCGGACAACGTGTTTATAAGCCACGCCCCCCGGTTGGCCAAGCGTCTGGCCCGTTGCCCGGCGGCGTTGACCAGAACGACATTGCATAACCGCGCCCCGCGCTTGATATCCTCGTGGTTCATACCCGACAGGCTCCAAAGGTGCTGCGGGTCGGTCAGACGCTGGCGCCCGGCCGCCGCCTCGGTCTGGTCCTTGACGCCTGCATAGCCTGACAGCGCGCCCGGGTTACCGTGGACAATCCGGTTGAGCGGTTTCCAGTTCCGGTCATAAGGCCGTATTTCATAGCGCAGCGTCGCACCGGTTCGGTCTGTACCGCTGATATAGGCACCGAACCAGAACAGCTCGCCATAGACATGACCGGGCTTGGTATAGCTCCAAGTCTGCAGTCGCAATTGCCCTGTGCCTTCGGGCTCGGCCCGCAGGTACCTGTACCAGTGATCGTTGTGAAGCGCGGCCCCGCCGTAATGCAGCCACATGGGAGCGAGCTTGGCGATCGAAGCGTCCCACTGATCGGCGCGCAGGACCTCATCGCTCAGCTGCCACCAGCAGCGAGCCAGAAAGGAAAATTCCGGATGGTAGACATAGTCACTCATGGGCGCTTCCTGTACATGGAAAACGCCGGACACTACGCGAGCAATGCCGCCCGAAATCAGCGGGAAACAGCCTACTCCAAAGCCTGTTGCAGGAACGCCGGGGCGATGTAGCGCTGGTAATGCGCCTCGGACAGCAGAAAGAACTCGCGGTCGATGGCGTCGCGCAACTGCGGCAGCTCCCAGTCGCGGAATTCCGGCAACAGCACCATGCCATAGGCCTCCAGGTCACGGATCATCCGCGCTCCGCGGGCAATCAGCTGGTACGCCCAGCAGTATTCCGACTGCTGCTCGACAAAGCGGATGGAACGCTGCTCCAGTTGCTGGCGCAGCAGGCCTTTGTCGAACACCTCCAGCTTGGCCATCATCACCTGCACCAGCAGCTGCTCAAGGCGCAGCCACACGGCGCGCTTCTGCGCATCGTCGTAGCCGTTCCAGTTGATCACTTCGTGGTGGAACCGCTTGCAGCCACGGCAAACCGTGTCCCCGTACACCGTGGAGCACAGGCCGACACAAGGGGTCTTGATGGACTTGTTGGACATGAAAAACAACAGCTTGGCGGTGGAACACGGTCCCATGTTAGCCCTTTGTCTAACCAGGGTCACTCGTTAAAGTCATCTTCGCCGCCTTACCTTCGGGCTTTTTTTGCCGTAGAATCATCCGGCCTTTTCAAAGGCAACAATGTCCGTTGGAAGCTGTTTTCAAAGCGTCACGAGCACAGTTCATCCGGTAGAACGGCGTTGGCCCGGGCCATGCATCCCTCGCATGCCCGTGCCAGCCCTCATCAGCTCCCCGTTCTGCTGGCGTAAAACTTTGAAAGCAGCTTCTGTAAGGATTCTTTGCGACTCTGGCTGGGCGGCCCACAAAGCCGTGGCAGCGCATGGGTGCATTGAATGCTGGATGAGCGTCCCGGACCCCCTTTAGGGACCACTGATGAGGGAAATAACTGTGCTTGAAGCCTACCGCAAACACATCGAAGAGCGTGCCGCCCTGGGTATCGTGCCCCAGCCGCTGAACGCCGAACAAACTGCAGGCCTGGTCGAGCTGCTGAAAAACCCGCCGGCCGGCGAAGAAGCCTTCCTCGTAGACCTGATCACCAACCGCGTACCGCCAGGGGTCGACGAAGCCGCCTACGTCAAGGCCGCTTTCCTCTCCGCCGTCGCCAAGGGCGAAGCCAAGTCGCCACTGATCGACCGCAAGCACGCCACCGAACTGCTGGGCACCATGCAGGGCGGCTACAACATCGAAACGCTGGTCGCACTGCTGGATGACGCCGAACTGGGCGCCGTCGCGGCCGAACAGCTCAAGCACACCCTGCTGATGTTCGATGCCTTCCACGACGTGGCCGAAAAAGCCAAGGCCGGCAACGTTCACGCCAAGGCCGTGCTGGAATCCTGGGCTGCCGGCGAGTGGTTCACCTCGCGTCCGGCCATCGCCGACAAGTACACCCTGACCGTGTTCAAGGTGCCTGGCGAAACCAACACCGACGACCTGTCCCCTGCTCCGGACGCCTGGTCGCGCCCTGACATCCCGCTGCATGCCCTGGCCATGCTGAAGATGGCCCGCGACGGCATCGAGCCGCAGCAGCCTGGCTCGGTCGGCCCGCTGGCCCAGATCGAAGCCGTCAAGGCCAAAGGCTTCCCGGTTGCCTACGTCGGTGACGTGGTCGGTACCGGTTCCTCGCGCAAATCCGCCACCAACTCGGTGCTGTGGTTCTTCGGCGACGACATCCCGTACGTGCCGAACAAGCGCGCCGGTGGCTTCTGCTTCGGTACCAAGATTGCCCCGATCTTCTACAACACCATGGAAGACGCCGGCGCCCTGCCGATCGAATTCGACTGCACCAACCTGGCCATGGGCGACGTCATCGACGTTTACCCGTTCAAGGGCGAAGTACGCCGTCACGGTAGCGACGAACTGGTCACCAACTTCGAGCTGAAAACCGAAGTGCTGCTGGATGAAGTCCGCGCTGGCGGCCGTATCCCGCTGATCGTCGGCCGCGGCCTGACCGAAAAAGCCCGTGCCGAACTGGGCCTGGGTGCTTCCGACCTGTTCAAGAAGCCGGAGCAGCCTGCCGATTCGGGCAAGGGCTTCACCCTGGCACAGAAAATGGTCGGCCGTGCCTGCGGCCTGCCAGAAGGCCAGGGCGTGCGCCCAGGCGCCTACTGCGAGCCGAAGATGACCACCGTCGGTTCCCAGGACACCACTGGCCCGATGACCCGCGACGAGCTGAAAGACCTGGCGTGCCTGGGCTTCTCCGCTGACCTGGTGATGCAGTCGTTCTGCCACACCGCGGCCTATCCGAAGCCGATCGACGTCACCACCCACCACACCCTGCCAGACTTCATCCGCACCCGTGGCGGCGTGTCGCTGCGCCCTGGCGACGGCATCATCCACAGCTGGCTGAACCGCATGCTGATGCCTGACACCGTGGGTACCGGTGGCGACTCGCACACCCGCTTCCCGATCGGCATCTCGTTCCCGGCAGGTTCCGGCCTGGTGGCCTTCGCCGCCGCCACCGGCGTCATGCCGCTGGACATGCCAGAATCCGTGCTGGTGCGCTTCAAGGGTAAACTGCAGCCAGGCATCACCCTGCGTGACCTGGTCCACGCCATCCCTTACTACGCCATCCAGAAGGGCCTGCTGACCGTCGAGAAGAAGGGCAAGAAGAACATCTTCTCCGGCCGCATCCTCGAGATCGAAGGCCTGAACGAGCTGACCGTCGAGCAAGCCTTCGAGCTGTCCGACGCCTCGGCCGAGCGTTCCGCTGCCGGTTGCACCATCAAGCTGCCAGAGAAGGCCATCGCCGAGTACCTGCAGTCCAACATCACCCTGCTGCGCTGGATGATCGGCGAAGGCTACGGCGATGCCCGCACCCTGGAGCGCCGCGCCCAGGCCATGGAAGCCTGGCTGGCCAAGCCTGAGCTGCTGTCGGCCGACGCCGATGCCGAATACGCCGAAATCATCGAAATCGACCTGGCCGAGGTGAAAGAGCCTGTGCTCTGCGCGCCGAACGACCCGGACGATGCCCGCCTGCTGTCTTCGGTACAGGGCGAGAAGATCGACGAAGTGTTCATCGGTTCGTGCATGACCAACATCGGCCACTTCCGTGCTGCCGGCAAGCTGCTGGACAAGGTCAAGGGCGGCATCCCGACCCGTCTGTGGCTGGCTCCGCCAACCAAGATGGACGCTCACCAGCTGACCGAAGAAGGCTACTACGGCATCTACGGCAAGGCTGGCGCGCGCATGGAAATGCCAGGCTGCTCGCTGTGCATGGGTAACCAGGCACGTGTGCAGACCGGTTCGACCGTGGTCTCCACCTCGACCCGTAACTTCCCGAACCGTCTGGGCGACGCCACCAACGTGTACCTGGCATCGGCCGAGCTGGCTGCTGTCGCTTCGATCATCGGCAAGTTGCCGACCGTCGAAGAGTACATGCAGTACGCGAAGGACATCGACAGCATGGCTGCCGACGTTTACCGCTACCTGAGCTTCGACCAGATCGCCGAGTTCCGCGAAGCGGCAGCCAACGCCAAGATCCCGGTGGTTCAGGCGTAAGCTGAGTTGTAGGATGTAAAGGAAAGCCCCGGCAGAAATGTCGGGGCTTTCTTGTTTCAACCTGTACCGGCCTAATCGCGGGGAAAGCCCCGCAGCGGCCCGGACCGGCAACCGCAGATGACGCACAGGGGGACCAACCAGTGGACCGCCATCTGTTCCAGCTTTTGCTGGTCCTTGCACACCTCAAGAATCTCCCCACACCGCTGCCGCGCAAAGCGCGTCGCCAGGTTGTCCCTGAACTTGGCCTCCAGCAACGGTATGCCCTCCCCTCGCCGCCGGCGATGCCCGATCGGGTATTCCACCACCACCTGATCGGTACTGCTGCCATCCTTGAAGAACACCTGCAGCGCGTTGGCGATCGAGCGTTTGTCCGGCTCCAGGTATTCACGGCTGAAGCGCGGGTCTTCCACCACCTCCATCTTCTCGCGCAGGCGGTCGATACTGGGATGGTTGGCATGGAAGGTGTCTTCGTAATGCTCGGCCACCAGATGACCGAAAATCAGCGGCACCGCCACCATGTACTGCAGACAGTGATCGCGGTCGGCGGCATTGGCCAGCGGGCCGCTCTTGGAAATGATGCGGATTGCCGACTCCTGGGTGGTAATGACGATACGGTCGATTTCGTGCAGGCGGTTACGCACCAGTGGATGCAGGGTTACCGCTGCCTCGCATGCGGTCTGGGCGTGGAACTCGGCCGGGAAACTGACCTTGAACAGCACGTTCTCCATCACGTAGCTGCCCAGGGCCTGCGGCACGCGCAGCTCTTGCTGCTCGGACGGCTTGAGCGCAAGGTCCTTGTTGGTGTGACTGAACAGCACATCGTAGAAGCCCCACTGTGGCGCAGTGAGTACACCCGGCACGCCCATCTCGCCACGCAAGGCAATATCGGCCAGGCGCACGCCACGGCTGGAAGCATCACCGGCGGCCCACGATTTGCGCGAACCGGCGTTGGGCGCATGGCGGTAGGTACGCAGCGCCTGGCCGTCGACGAAGGCGTGGGACAAGGCACTCAGCATCTGCTCACGGCTGGCCCCCATCAGCCTGGCGCACACGGCGGTGGAGGCCACCTTGACCAGTATCACGTGGTCGAGGCCAACACGGTTGAAGGCGTTTTCCAGCGCCAGTACGCCCTGGATCTCGTGAGCCATGACCATGGCTTCGAGCACATCGCGCATCAGTAGCGGTGTTTCACCTGCGGCCACGCGCTTCTGGGAAAGGTGATCGGCAACGGCCAGGATCCCCCCTAGGTTGTCCGAGGGGTGGGCCCATTCGGCGGCCAGCCAGGTATCGTTGTAATCCAGCCAGCGCACCGTGCAACCGATGTCCCAGGCGGCCTTGACCGGGTCCAGGCGGTAGGCGGTGCCGGGGACGCGGGCGCCGTTGGGCACAAAGGTGCCTTCCACCTGGGGGCCCAGTAGTTTGGTGCATTCGGGGAAGCGCAGGGCCAGCAGGCCGCAGCCGAGGGTATCCATCAGGCAGTTGCGTGCGGTGTCCAGGGCTTCGGCGGATTCGACCCGGTACGTGAGGGCGTAATCGGCGAGGGTTTGCAGCACCCGGTCGTAGTCCGGGCGGGCATTGAGGTCTACGTTGGCGCTCATATCCAGCTCCCTTCAGAATTGCCGGGGCTGCGGTGCGCCCCTTCGCGGGCAAGCCCGCGAAGGGGCGCAAAGCGGCCCCAACGAACTAAAGCCGAGCGCCAGTGGTGCGTTAGAAGCTATCGCCAGGCACGCGAACCCAGCCCTCCATCAGCACGCGAGCACTGCGGCTCATGATTGCCTTGGTCACTGTCCATTCACCATTCACCTGGCGCGCCTCGGCCCCCACCCGCAGGGTGCCCGAGGGGTGGCCGAAACGCACGGCGCTGCGCTCGCCCCCGCCTGCGGCGAGGTTGACCAGCGTGCCCGGAATGGCCGCCGCGGTGCCGATGGCCACCGCGGCCGTCCCCATCATTGCATGGTGCAGCTTGCCCATCGACAAGGCCCGTACCAGCAAGTCGATATCACCTGCCTGCACCGCTTTGCCACTGGACGCAGTGTAGGTGCTCGGCGGCGCGACGAAAGCCACTTTCGGTGTGTGCTGACGCCCGGCAGCCTGGTCGACGTTGTCGATCAGGCCCATGCGTACGGCACCATAGGCGCGAATCGTCTCGAAGCGCAGCAGCGCCTGCGCGTCGCCGTTGATGGCGTCCTGCAGTTCGGTGCCGGTGTAGCCGATATCCGCCGCATTGACGAAGATGGTCGGGATACCGGCATTGATCAGGGTCGCCTTGAACGTCCCGACACCTGGCACATCGAGGTCATCGACCAGATTGCCGGTGGGGAACATCGCCCCGCCGTCGCCATCTTCATCGGCCGCCGGGTCGAGGAACTCCAGCTGCACCTCTGCAGCCGGGAAGGTCACCCCGTCCAGCTCGAAGTCGCCGGTTTCCTGCACTTCTCCCTCGGTGATCGGCACATGGGCGATGATGGTCTTGCCGATGTTGGCCTGCCAGATGCGCACGGTGGCGATGCCGTTGCGCGGAATGCGTGCCGGGTCGACCAGGCCGCTGCTGATGGCGAACGAACCGACCGCGGCGGAGAGGTTGCCGCAATTGCCGCTCCAGTCGACGAAGGCCTTGTCGATGCTGACCTGGCCGAACAGGTAGTCGACATCGTGTTCAGGCTTGATGCTTTGCGACAGGATCACGGTCTTGCTGGTGCTCGAAGTGGCACCGCCCATGCCGTCGATCTGCTTGCCATAGGGGTCGGGGCTGCCGATCACCCGCAGCAGCAGTGCATCACGGGCAGGGCCGGGGATCTGCGCCTGCTCGGGCAGGTCTTGCAGGCGGAAGAACACGCCTTTGCTGGTGCCGCCACGGATGTAGGTGGCGGGGATTCTTACTTGCGGTACATGAGCCATGGATGTGCTGTCCTGTCTGATAGGCATAAAAACCCGGGGCTGCCATGCAGCCCATCGCCGGCAAGCCAGCTCCCACAGGAACCCAGCTGGCTGCAGGATGTGCAATCCCTGTGGGAGCTGGCTTGCCGGCGATGGGCCCCAAAGCGGCCCCCAGCAATTATGCGGTCGCTTCGAGGAAGTACAGGGCGAAGCGCTGCAGCACGCCGCCGGCTTCGTAGATCGACACTTCCTCGGCGGTGTCCAGACGGCAGGTCACCGGTACCTCCAGACGCTCGCCGTTGGCGCGAGTAACCACCAGGGTCAGGGTCGCCCGCGGCGTACGCGCGCCCAGTACGTCATAGGTCTCGCTGCCATCCAGGCCGAGGGTCTTGCGGTCGGTGCCCGGCTTGAACTCCAGCGGCAGCACGCCCATGCCCACCAGGTTGGTACGGTGAATACGCTCGAAGCCTTCGGCGACGATCGCTTCGACACCGGCCAGGCGCACGCCCTTGGCCGCCCAGTCACGGGACGAACCCTGACCGTAGTCGGCACCGGCGACGATGATCAGCGGCTGCTTGCGCTCCATGTAGGTCTCGATCGCCTCCCACATGCGGGTGACCTTGCCTTCCGGCTCGATACGCGCCAGCGAGCCCTGCTTCACGCTGCCGTCTTCCTTGCGCACCATTTCGTTGAACAGCTTGGGGTTGGCAAAGGTAGCGCGCTGGGCGGTCAGGTGGTCGCCACGGTGGGTAGCGTAGGAGTTGAAGTCCTCCTCCGGCAGGCCCATCTTTGCCAGGTACTCGCCGGCAGCGCTGTCGAGCATGATGGCGTTGGACGGCGACAGGTGGTCGGTGGTGATGTTGTCCGGCAGCACTGCCAGCGGGCGCATGCCGCGCAGGGTACGTTCGCCGGCCAAGGCACCTTCCCAGTACGGCGGGCGGCGGATGTAGGTACTCATCGGGCGCCAGTCGTACAGCGGTGCCACCTTCGGCCCACGGTCTTCCTCGATGGCGAACATCGGGATGTACACCTTGCGGAACTGCTCCGGCTTGACCGCGGCACGCACCACGGCGTCGATCTCTTCGTCGCTGGGCCAGATGTCCTTGAGGCGGATTTCCTTGCCATCGACCACACCCAGCACATCCTTCTCGATGTCGAAGCGGATGGTACCGGCGATGGCGTATGCCACCACCAGTGGCGGCGAGGCGAGGAAAGCCTGCTTGGCATACGGGTGGATGCGCCCGTCGAAGTTGCGGTTGCCCGACAGCACGGCAGTGGCGTACAGGTCACGGTCGATGATTTCTTGCTGGATCACCGGGTCCAGGGCGCCGGACATTCCGTTGCAGGTAGTGCAGGCGAAGGCGACGATGCCAAAGCCGAGCTGTTCCAGCTCCTTCTCCAGCCCGGCCTCTTCCAGGTACAGCTGCACGGCCTTGGAGCCAGGCGCCAGCGACGACTTGACCCACGGCTTGCGGGCCAGGCCCAGCTTGTTGGCATTGCGCGCCAGCAGGCCTGCGGCAATCACGTTGCGCGGGTTGCTGGTGTTGGTGCAGCTGGTGATGGCGGCAATGATCACCGCGCCATCAGGCATTTGCCCCGGCACTTCTTCCCAGCTGCCGGCGATGCCCTTGGCCGCCAGGTCGCTGGTGGCAACGCGGGCATGCGGGTTGGACGGGCCGGCCATGTTGCGTACCACGCTCGACAGGTCGAAGCTCAGGGTGCGCTCGTAGACTGCGCCGCCCAGGCTGTCGGCCCACAGGCCGGCGGCCTTGGCATAGGTTTCCACCAGCTTGACCTGCTGTTCTTCGCGGCCGGTCAGGCGCAGGTAGTCGATGGTCTGCTGGTCGATGGCGAACATCGCCGCAGTGGCGCCATATTCCGGGGCCATGTTGGAGATGGTGGCGCGGTCGCCCAGGGTCAGGGCACGGGCACCCTCGCCGTGGAACTCCAGGTAGGCGCCGACGACTTTCTGCTTGCGCAGGAATTCGGTCAGGGCCAGCACCAGGTCGGTGGCAGTGATGTTCGGCGCCAGCTTGCCGGTCAGCTCGACGCCGACGATTTCCGGCAGGCGCATCCACGAGGCACGGCCGAGCATCACGTTCTCGGCTTCCAGGCCACCCACGCCGATGGCGATCACGCCCAAGGCGTCGACATGCGGGGTGTGGCTGTCGGTGCCGACGCAGGTGTCCGGGTAGGCCACGCCACGGTCGTTGTGGATCACCGGCGACATCTTCTCCAGGTTGATCTGGTGCATGATGCCGTTGCCCGGCTGGATCACGTCGACGTTCTTGAACGCCTTCTTGGTCCAGTTGATGAAGTGGAAGCGGTCTTCGTTGCGGCGGTCTTCGATGGCGCGGTTCTTTTCGAAGGCCTGCGGGTCGAAACCACCGCACTCGACGGCCAGCGAGTGGTCGACGATCAGTTGCACCGGCACCACTGGGTTGACCTGGGCCGGGTCGCCGCCTTTGTCGGCAATGGCGTCACGCAGGCCGGCGAGATCAACCAGTGCGGTCTGGCCGAGAATATCGTGGCATACCACGCGGGCCGGGAACCACGGGAAGTCGAGGTCGCGCTTGCGCTCGATCAGTTGGCCCAGCGAGGCGTCGAGGGTAGCCGGGTCGCAGCGGCGCACCAGGTTTTCGGCGAGTACGCGAGAGGTGTAAGGCAGGCCGTCGTAGGCGCCAGGCTTGATTGCCTCGACCGCCGCGCGGGCATCGAAGTAGTCCAGGTCGGTGCCTGGCAGGTGCTTGCGGAATGCTGTGTTCATATCGTTATCAGGCTCGGTCACGGTATTCGGGGGCAGGTGCGGCTCAGGCCTCGGGGGCGCTACGCGCCCCTTTCGCGACACAAGGCCGCTCCCACAGGTACTGCGCCGTCCCTGTGGGAGCGGCCTTGTGTCGCGAAAGGGCTGCGCAGCAGCCCCAGCGATCTATGACTCAGCGCTGCTCGATCGGCACGAACTGGCGCTGCTCGACGCCAACATACTCGGCGCTTGGGCGGATGATGCGGTTATTGGCCCGCTGCTCGAAGACGTGCGCCGCCCAGCCGGTCAGGCGCGAGCAGACGAAGATCGGGGTGAACAGCTTGGTCGGGATGCCCATGAAGTGGTACGCCGAGGCATGGTAGAAGTCGGCGTTGGGGAACAGGCGCTTCTGCTCCCACATGGTCTTGTCGATAGCTTCGGAAACCGGGTACAGCACCTTGTCACCCACTTCGTCGGCGAGCTGTTTCGACCAGCCCTTGATCACCTCGTTGCGCGGGTCGGACTCTTTGTAGATGGCGTGGCCAAAGCCCATGATCTTGTCCTTGCGTTCCAGCATGCGCAGCAGCTCGGCAGTGGCCTCCTGCGGGCTCTGGAAACGCTCGATCAGCTCCATCGCCGCCTCGTTGGCACCGCCATGCAGCGGGCCACGCAGCGAACCGATGGCAGCGGTTACACAGGAGTACAGGTCGGACAGGGTCGAGGCACAGACGCGGGCGGTGAAGGTCGAGGCGTTGAACTCGTGCTCGGCGTAGAGGATCAGCGACACGTTCATGACCTTGACGTGCAGCTCGCTCGGCTTCTTGCCGTGCAGCAGGTGCAGGAAGTGGCCACCGAGGGTGTCTTCGTCACTGCTGCAGTCGATACGCACGCCGTCGTGGGTGAAGCGGTACCAGTAGCACATCACCGCAGGGAACAGCGCCAGCAGGCGATCGGTCTTGTCACGCTGGGCATCGAAGGTCAGTTCGGGTTCCAGGGTACCCAGCACCGAACAACCCGTGCGCATCACGTCCATCGGGTGGGCGTCACGCGGGATGCGCTCGAGCACTTCCTTCAGGGCTTGCGGCAGGTCACGCAGGCCCTTGAGCTTGCGCTTGTAGTCGGCCAGTTCGGCTTTGCTTGGCAGCTCGCCGTACAGCAGCAGGTAAGCGACTTCCTCGAACTCGGCACCCGCCGCCAGGTCACGCACATCGTAACCACGATAGGTCAGCCCGGCACCGGCCTGGCCCACGGTCGACAATGCGGTCTGGCCGGCCACCTGGCCGCGCAGGCCTGCGCCACTGAGTACTTTTGCTTCGGCCATGGTGTTTCTCCTTTCTTGAACTTGTTATGGATTCTTTCTGGCTAATTCGGGGGTGGCTGCATCGGCCCTATCGCCGGCAAGCCAGCTCCCACAATGTCTTGCACTGGGCTCGAACCTTGTGCGGCACCTGTGAGAGCCGGCTTGCCGGCGAAAAGGCCCTCACAGGCTCAACCTTTTTTCTGGGCAAACAACGCATCGAGGCTCTGCTCGAAGGCGTGGTAACCAATGGCATCGTAGAGCTCCATGCGGGTCTGCATGGTGTCGATCACGTTCTTCTGCGTGCCGTCGCGGCGCAGCGCGGTGTACACGTTCTCGGCTGCCTTGTTCATCGCGCGGAACGCCGACAGCGGGTACAGCACCAGCGAGACATCGACCGAGGCAAGCTCTTCGGTGGTGTACAGCGGCGTGGCGCCGAATTCGGTGATGTTGGCCAGGATCGGTGCCTTCACCCGGTCGGCGAAGGTCTTGTACATCTGCAGTTCGGTGATGGCTTCCGGGAAGATCATGTCGGCACCAGCCTCGACACAGGCGGCGGCGCGGTCCAGGGCGGCGTTCAGGCCCTCGACGGCCAGGGCGTCGGTACGCGCCATGATCACGAAGCTGTCATCGGTACGGGCATCGACTGCGGCCTTGATGCGGTCGACCATTTCCTGCTGGCTGACGATTTCCTTGTTCGGGCGGTGGCCGCAGCGCTTGGCGCCAACCTGGTCCTCGATATGGATCGCGGCAGCGCCGAACTTGCTCATCGAGCGCACGGTACGGGCGACGTTGAAGGCAGAGGCGCCGAAACCGGTGTCGACATCCACCAGCAGCGGCAAATCGCACACGTCGGTGATGCGGCGCACGTCGGTGAGTACATCGTCCAGGCCGCTGATGCCCAGATCCGGCAGGCCCAGCGAACCGGCGGCGACGCCGCCACCGGACAGGTAGATGGCCTTGAAGCCGGCGCGCTTGGCCAGCAGGGCATGGTTGGCGTTGATGGCGCCAACCACCTGCAGCGGATGTTCAGCGGCAACGGCGTCGCGGAAACGCTGACCGGGGGTGCTCTTCACAGTCATTTCTCACCTCGTGGGCTGTTGTTGTGGGCGTCCAGGTAGTGACGCTCGATATTGCGCTTGGACGCGCCGATGTGGCGGCGCATCAGGAGTTCGGCCAGCTCGCCGTCACGGTCGGCGATGGCATCGAGAATGCGGTGGTGCTCGGCAAAGGCCTGGCGCGGCCGGTTGGGCGTTGCGGAGAACTGGATGCGGTACATGCGCACCAGCTGGTACAGCTCGCCGCAGAGCATCTTGACCAGGGTCTGGTTACCACTGCCCTGGATGATCCGGTAATGGAAGTCGTAGTCGCCTTCCTGCTGGTAATAGCCCAAGCCGGCCTGGAACGCGGCATCACGCTCGTGGGTGTCGAGCACCCGGCGCAGTTCGTCGATGTCGGCCTGGCTCATGCGTTCGGCGGCCAGGCGGCAGGCCATGCCTTCCAGCGATTCGCGAATTTCGTACAGTTCGATCAGTTCGGCGTGGTTCAGCGACACCACCCGCGCCCCCACATGCGGCACGCGCACCAGCAGGCGCTGGCCTTCAAGGCGGTGAATCGCCTCGCGCAGCGGCCCGCGGCTGATGCCGTAGGTACGCGCCAGCTCCGGCTCGGAAATCTTGCTGCCGGGGGCGATATCGCCCTTGACGATGGCCGCCTGGATGCGCCGGAAGACGTTTTCGGACAAGGTTTCCGTTTCGTCTGCCAGCACCGGGCTGGGGGTGGATAGGCCTTGCATATTGTCGACACCTTGCAAATCGATTTGCCAGAAATTAGCTAATTCGACGGGAGCAGTCAAAGACAAAATGAATATTGTCGACAATCGTCTAAGAACGAACTAACGCCGGCCCGGTGCTGTCAGATCGCGCACCGCTGGCGTCAAGGCGCCGGCGTGATAGAATGCCGCGCCTCCGTTGGAGTATGGATAGCCTGTCTGTCATCCATTCATGCTGTTGACAGATGAACAAGGAAGCTTGCGCAGTCGCTGCCAGTCGCCTTGCCCTGAACACGGCTCTGAACATGGCTTTGAAAACAGCCCCGAACCTTGCACTGCACCGCGCCAGGAATATGAGACTTACACCCGCATTATTGCTGCTCTGCCTCACCCTGCTGCCGGCCCTTGGCCAGGCCGCAGGCAAGACCGTGTACGGTCTCAACGAATATGCACGCCTGGGCGACCTGGACCTGGAAGTGGCCGCCAAGCTCGACACCGGCGCCAAGACCGCATCGCTCAGCGCCCGCGACATCAAGCGTTTCAAGCGCAACGGCGAAAGCTGGGTGCGCTTCTACCTGGCCATCGACGCCGCCCATTCCCACCCCATCGAACGCCCGCTGGCACGCGTAAGCAAGATCAAGCGCCGGGCCGGCGACTATGATGCTGAATCGGGCAAGGCCTACACCGCACGCCCGGTCATCGAACTTGAAATCTGCATGGGCCAGGCCGTGCGCACCATCGAAGTCAACCTCACCGACCGCAGCGCCTTCCAGTTCCCGCTGCTGATCGGCTCCGAGGCGCTCAAGCACTTCGACGCGCTGGTCGACCCAAGCCTTAAATACGCGGCCGGCAAACCTGCCTGTGCCACCGACGCTCCCAAAGCAGAGTAATCCCGATGCGCTCTCTTACCCTCCATCTGAAAGTCCTGATCACCGTGCTGGTGCTGTTGGGCGTGGCGGTCACGGCTTATCAGATCTTCGTACTCGGCATCCCGGTAACCGAGGATGAAACCGACGACCTGTGGAACATCGACGCCAAGGTCGAGTTCGTGGCCAGCACCAAGGACCCGGTCAAGGTGCAGATGTTCGTGCCACCGCTGAACCGCGACTACGTCAGCCTCAACGAGAGCTTCATCTCCAACAACTATGGGGTGAGCGTCAACCGTGCCGACGGCAACCGCAAGGTCACCTGGTCGGCCCGCCGCGCCAGCGGCAACCAGACCCTCTACTACCGCCTGGTGCTGACCAAGCGCTACAGCAACGAGAAAACCACGGTCAAAGGCCCCACCTTCCGTGACAGCCTTGCAGTGGAAGGCCCCGAGAAGATTGCCGCCGAGGCCCTGATGGCGCCGATCCGCCAGCACTCGGCCGACGTCGAGACCTTCGTCAGCGAGACCATCAAGCGGGTCAACAACCTCAACGACGACAACGTCAAACTGCTGCTGGCCGGCGACACCACGGCCATGAAGAAGGCCCAGGTCATCGACCTGCTGCTGTCGATCGCCCATGTACCGATGGAGAAGGTGCACACCATCCGCCTGGTGGCCGACACCCCGCAAACCCCGGAACTGTGGCTGCGCAGCTTCAACGGTACCGACTGGCTGTACTTCAACCCGGACACCGGTGAGCAGGGCCTGCCCAGCGATCGCCTGCTGTGGTGGACCGGTGACGACAACCTGATCACCGTCGATGGCGGCAAGAAGGCCAACGTCACCTTCAGCATGAACAACAGCGAGATGAACGCCATCCGCCTGGCCAAGCTGACTGACGAGAATACCGACGCCGACTTCCTCGAATATTCGCTGTACGGCCTGCCGCTGCAGACCCAGCAAACCTTCATGATCATGGTGATGATCCCGATCGGCGTGCTGGTGATCCTGGTGCTGCGCAACCTGGTCGGCCTGCAGACCCTGGGTACCTTCACCCCGGTGCTGATCGCCCTGGCCTTCCGCGAGACCCAGCTGGGCTTCGGTATCGTGCTGTTCACGGTAATCACCGCCCTGGGCCTGTCGCTGCGCTCGTACCTGGAACACCTGAAGCTGCAGATGCTGCCACGCCTGTCGGTGGTACTGACCTTCGTCGTGGTGCTGATTGCGGCCATCAGCCTGTTCAGCCACAAGCTGGGCCTGGAGCGCGGGCTGTCGGTAGCGCTGTTCCCGATGGTGATCCTGACCATGACCATCGAGCGCCTGTCCATCACCTGGGAAGAGCGTGGCGGCGGCCATGCCATGAAAGTGGCCATCGGCACCCTGTTCGCCGCTTCCCTGGCGCACCTGTTGATGATGGTGCCGGAGCTGGTGTACTTCGTGTTCACCTTCCCGGCCGTGCTGCTGATCCTGGTGGGCTTCATGCTGGCGATGGGTCGCTACCGCGGCTACCGCCTGACCGAGCTCGTGCGCTTCAAGGCATTCCTGAAGAAGGCTGACGCCTGATGTTTGGCCTGATCAAGACGTGGAAAGCCCTGGAGGCCCGGGGCATCATGGGTATCAACCGGCGCAACGCGGACTACGTGTTGAAGTACAACAAGCGCCACCTGTACCCGATCGTCGACGACAAGATCATCACCAAGGAGCGCGCCCTGGCGGCCGGCATCCATGTGCCGGAAATGTACGGCATCATCGAGACCGAGAAAGAGATCGAGAAGCTCCACCAGATCATTGGTGGGCGCAGCGATTTCGTCATCAAGCCGGCGCAGGGCGCCGGTGGTGACGGCATCCTGGTGATCGCCGACCGCTTCGAGGACCGCTACCGCACGGTGTCGGGCAAGATCATCAGCCACGAGGAGATCGAGCACCAGATCTCGAGCATCCTCACCGGCCTGTACTCGCTGGGCGGGCACCGCGACCGTGCGCTGATCGAGTACCGGGTCACCCCCGACCAGATCTTCAAGAGCATCAGCTACGAAGGCGTGCCGGACATTCGCATCATCGTGCTGATGGGCTACCCGGTGATGGCCATGCTGCGCCTGCCGACCCGCCAGTCCGGCGGCAAGGCCAACCTGCACCAGGGCGCCATCGGCGTGGGTGTCGACCTGGCTACCGGCGTGACCCTGCGCGGCACCTGGCTGAACAACATCATCAGCAAGCACCCGGACACCACCAACGCGGTGGATGGCGTGCAACTGCCGAACTGGGACGGCTTCATGAAGCTGGCCGCCGGCTGCTACGAGCTGTGCGGCCTGGGCTACATCGGTGTCGACATGGTGCTGGACCAGGACAAGGGGCCACTGATTCTCGAGCTCAACGCCCGCCCCGGCCTGAACATCCAGATCGCCAACGACTGCGGCCTGACCCAGCGCACCCACGCCATCGAGGCGCACCTGGAAGCGCTGGCCAAGGATGGCATAAGCGAAGATGCCGAACAGCGCGTGCGGGTATCGCAAGGCATGTTCGGGCACGTGCATCCGCGCTGAAATCGCCAAGGGCTGCCGTGCAGCCCATTCACAGCACAAGGCTGCTCCTACAGATAACGCGATATCCTGTAGGCGCAGCCTTGTGCTGCGAACGGGCTGCAAACACATTGTTGAATGTCGCGCCCAGTGCTAGGCGCATTTCCCGCACAGGTCTACAATCGCCCTCCTCGCTTTTACATCGCCGTCCATACTGATGCCGACCTGTACGCTTCACCCCCTGCCCTATCAGCCCGACCCTGCCGCCTATTTCGCCCGCCTGCGCCAGGCCCCCGGTGCAATCCTGCTGGACAGCGCCCGCCCCGGCGCCGAACGCGGGCGTTTCGACCTGCTCAGCGCCTGGCCGCTGCAACACCTGCAGGCGCAGCCCGACGAAGATGGGCGCCGCTTCCTCCAGCGCCTGCGCGCCGGCCTAGCACGGTTGGGCCATGCGCAGTTGCCCGCAGGTACCGAGCTGCCGTTCGCTGGCGGCCTGATCGGGTACCTGAGCTATGACTTCGGCCGCCGCCTGGAACACCTGCCCAGCCTGGCCGTGGACGACCTTGGCCTGCCAGACGCGCAACTGGGCCTGTATGCCTGGGCGCTGGTGACCGACCACCAGTGCGCGACCAGCCAACTGGTGTTCCACCCAAGCCTGTCGGGCAGCGAACGGGAACGCCTGATCGCCCTGTTCGAAGGGGCCGACAACGCGGAAATCGGCAGCTTCCAGCTACTCGCGCCGATGGCCGGCGACCTGCAGCCCGAGCAGTACAAGGCCGCCTTTGACCAGGTGCAGCGCTACATCCAGGCCGGTGATTGCTACCAGATCAACCTTACCCAGCGCTTCCGCGCGCCTTGCCAGGGCGACCCGTGGCACGCTTACCAGGCCCTGCGCAAAGCCTGCCCCACCCCCTTCTCCGGCTACCAGCAACTGGCCGACGGCAGCGCCCTGCTGAGCTTTTCGCCCGAGCGCTTCATCCGCGTCAGCCAGCGCCAGGTGGAAACCCGGCCGATCAAGGGCACCCGCCCGCGCGCCAGCAACCCGGTAGAAGACATGCGCAATGCCGAGGAACTGCTGCACAGCCCCAAGGATCGCTCGGAAAACCTGATGATCGTCGACCTGCTGCGTAACGACCTGGGGCGCACCTGCGAGATCGGCTCGGTGAAGGTGCCGGAGCTGTTCAGCCTGGAGAGCTACCCCAACGTGCACCACCTGGTCAGCAGCATCACCGGCCAGCTGGCCAGCGACAAGGACGCCCTGGACCTGATCGGCGACAGCTTCCCAGGCGGCTCGATCACCGGCGCGCCGAAGATCCGCGCCATGCAGATCATCGACGAACTGGAGCCGGCACGCCGGGCGCTGTACTGCGGCTCACTGCTATACGTGGACGTGCGCGGCGAAATGGACAGCTCGATTGCCATTCGCAGCCTGCTGGTCAAGGGCGGGCAGGTCAGCTGCTGGGGCGGCGGCGCGGTGGTGGCCGACTCCGAGTGGCAGGCCGAGTATGAAGAGTCGATTGCCAAGGTGCGGGTGCTGATGGAGACCCTGCAAGGCTTGTGATCGTTGGTGAATTCTTCGCGGGCGAGCCCGCGAAGCAGGCGCCACCGACTCCAAGACCGCCTGCCCCGCCATTTTTTGTTACCATCACCTCACTACGAGCGCACAGCGCCACAGCCAAGATGGAAACCGCCTGATGAGCCAACCCTTCGACGTCGCCGCCCTGGCCGCGACCTATGCCAACAAGTCCCCGCAGGACATCCTCAAGCTTGCTTTCGAGCACTTCGGTGATGACCTGTGGATCTCCTTCAGCGGCGCCGAGGACGTGGTGCTGGTGGACATGGCCTGGAAACTGAACAAGCAGGTCAAGGTGTTCAGCCTCGACACCGGCCGCCTGCACCCGGAGACCTACCGGTTCATCGACCAGGTCCGCGAGCAGTACAACCTGCCGATCGAGATCCTCAGCCCCGACCGCGCCAAGCTCGACCCGTTCGTCAAGGAAAAGGGCCTGTTCAGCTTCTACAAGGACGGCCACGGCGAGTGCTGCGGCATCCGCAAGATCGAGCCGCTGCGCCGCAAGCTGGCCACCGTGAGCGCCTGGGCCACCGGCCAGCGCCGTGACCAGAGCCCGGGCACCCGCAGCCAGGTGGCGGCAGTGGAAATCGACAGCGCCTTCTCCACCGCCGAACGCACCCTGTACAAATTCAACCCGCTGGCGCAGATGACCAGCGAGGAAGTGTGGGGTTATATCCGCATGCTGGAGCTGCCATACAACAGCCTGCACGAGCGCGGTTTCATCAGCATTGGTTGCGAGCCTTGCACCCGCCCGGTGCTGCCAAACCAGCATGAGCGCGAAGGGCGCTGGTGGTGGGAAGAGTCGACGCAGAAGGAATGCGGGTTGCACGCAGGCAACCTGATTACCAAGGCATAAACAGCTGGGCCGTTGTGGGAGCGGGTTCACCCGCGAACAGCGGCAAAGCCGGTGCCATACACCGCTTCGCCTTCTTCGCGGGTAAACCCGCTCCCACAGGGGCCATGCGGCCCCTGCAATTCCGGATCAGTGCACCGGCAGTTCGACGCCTTCGAACAGATCTTCCAGCTCCTGCTTGTTGTGGCACTGTATGGCCTTGGCCATCACTTCACGGGTCAGGTGCGGGGCGAACTTCTCGATGAAGTCGCACATGAAACCACGCAGGAAGGTGCCGCGGCGGAAGCCGATCTTGGTGATGCTGGCTTCGAACAGCTCGCTGGCATCCAAGGCCACCAGGTCGCTATCGAGCTTGGTGTCCACCGCCATCTTGGCGACGATCCCCACGCCCAGCCCCAGGCGCACATAAGTCTTGATCACGTCGGCGTCAGCCGCGGTGAACACCACTTTCGGCGTAAGGCCGCGGTGGTTGAACGCTTCGTCCAGCTTCGAACGCCCGGTGAAACCGAACACGTAGGTAACGATCGGGTATTCGGCGACCGCTTCCAGGGTCAGCTTCGGCAGTTTGGTCAACGGATGGCCCTGCGGCACTACCACGCAGCGGTTCCACTTGTAGCACGGCATCATGATCAGGTCGCCGAACAGCTCCAGCGCCTCGGTGGCGATGGCGAAGTCGACAGTACCGTCCGCGGCCATCTCGGCAATCTGCATGGGCGAACCCTGGTGCATGTGCAAGGACACTTCCGGGTACTGCTTGATGAAATTGCTGATCACCGGCGGCAAGGCATAACGCGCCTGGGTATGAGTGGTGGCGATGGACAGCGTGCCCTTCTTCTCGTTGGAGAACTCCTGGGCAATCTGCTTGATGCTTTCGACCTTGCGCAGGATTTCGCCGGCGGTATTGATGATGCGCTCACCGGCCGGGGTAACGCGGGTCAGGTGTTTGCCGCTGCGGGCAAAGACTTCAACACCCAGTTCATCCTCGAGCAGGCGGATCTGCTTGCTGATACCTGGCTGGGAGGTATACAGGCTCTGCGCCGTCGCGGAGACGTTGAGGTCATGGTGCGCCACTTCCCAGATGTAGCGCAGTTGTTGAAGCTTCATAGGTTCCCCTCGGTTCAGCGATGAGTCCGCGGCAGCAGGCAGCGACGATATATAACTATATTAGTGGTTCTGGAAATAAATCTAGAACTATTTTGTTACATACCCCACGAAATGGCCTACGGCTATCTTCATGCTTTCCTACGCCCCAAATGCTGCGCCAGCGGCACCATGTACACGGGTACCGGCGACAGCTGCAGCAGCCGCACCGCCGTACGCCCCAATGGCACATCCACGCCGGCGCCAGCGCTGTGGCTACCGAAAATCAGCAGGTCGACGCTCAGCCGCTGTGCCTGGTCGAGGATCACCTGCGCCGGGTCGCCCTGGCGTACCCGCACCGCCTTGATCACCGCCAGATCGGCCTCCTCGCCCAGTTCGTCGCGAAAGTTTTCCAGCACACGCTGCTCGATATTGGCCATCACCGTGTTCACCCCCTGGCTGTGCAGCTGGTCGAGCGTCTGTTCATCGAGGTAGCTTTGCAAGAGAGATTCAGCGAACTGGCCCATGGGCTCCACCGCGTGGATCACATACAACTCGGCGCCGAATGTGCGCGCCAGCGCCAGCGCGTGTTGCATGACAAAAGGGGCGTAGACACCGAGGTCGGTGGCGTACAGCATGGAGTGGATCATTCGACCTCCTCGACTGCCGCTGCGGCAGAGCAAGCTTCAGCTTAGCAGCGCGCCGGACGCACGCTTTGCCGTCCGGCGTGCTGGTGATGCGGGCTGGAGGGCCCGGCAGCGCCAGCGCCACCCTCAGCGGGTCTGTTGGCCCCGGTCGATGAAAGCCAGCGCCTGGTACAGCATCTCCATGCGCGGCAAGTGGCAGCCCGCCGCACGCGCCTGTGCCAATGGCTCTGCATAGATGGCCTGCAGTTCCAGCGGGCGCTTGTGGACATGGTCGTGGTACATGCTGGGCCAGTAATCGGGCATGCGCTCGGTCACCTGGAACAGGTGCTCGGCATACCCTTCGGGCAATACATGGCCACACGCCGCCGCCCCCTGGACCACCTCGGCCATCAAGGCCTGAATCAGGGCGCGGCCATGGCTGTCGGCCATCAGCGGCGTGGTGCTGGCACCGAGCAGCACCGACAGGCCGTTGTAAGGCACGTTCCAAACCAGCTTCTGCCAGCGTGCCTGGACCAGGTCGGGCATGGCCTGCGAGTCGATGCCCGCAGCCCGGAACAGCCCCGCGCCTTCATTGACCAGTGCAGCACCGCCATCGTTGGCCGGCCCGCTGTGGTAACCGAGGTTGACCGCACCCAGGGCCTGATGGCGGATCACACCGGGCGCCTGGCGGTTGACGCAGATGAAACACAGGCCGCCGAGCAGGTGCATGTCACTGCGCAAGGCAGGGCGCAACTGCTCTTCCACGCCCAGGCCGTTCTGCAGCAGCACCACCTTGGCGCCAGGTGCGGCCACCTGCACGATCAGCGGCGCCAGCTGGTCATTGCTGGTGGCCTTGGCCCCCACCAGCAGCCAGTCGCAGGGCGGCATGTCGGCGACACTGGCATAGGCCTGCACCTTCATCTGCAAGTTGCCATGCACGGCACTGTCCAGGGCCAACCCCTTCTCGCGAACAACCTCGTACTCGCTGCGCAACAGAAAATGCACATCGAAGCCGGCCCGGGCCAGCATCAACCCATAGAAGCCGCCGATGGCGCCACTGCCGATGATGCCGATACGTGGTGTGTGCGAATGCATGCCGATCTCCAGGTAAAAGTCAGCCCTCTTTTTACACAGGTTGCGCAGCGCTGGGCAGCCCATGCACGACAAACACCTGCCATCTCGGAAAAACCCCACACGGACTGGGCCCAGCCCATTGTCGCGCCACCTGTAACGCGCTAAGGTTCGGCTCCCCGCTGCGATTATTCTTGCTGCTGGGCCGCACGGGGATAGTTGGCGGCCGGCACCCGTGACCTGACGAGTAACACGATGGCTGATTTACCGATCGATGACTTGAACGTTGCCTCCAACGAGACCCTGATCACTCCTGATCAACTCAAGAAGGAACTACCCCTCAGCGCCAAGGCCCTGCAGACCGTTACTGCCGGCCGTGAAGTGGTGCGCAATATTCTCGACGGCAAGGACCATCGCCTGTTCGTCGTGGTCGGCCCTTGCTCGATCCACGACATCAAGGCCGCCCACGAATATGCCGAGCGCCTGAAAGTGCTGGCCGAGGAAGTGTCCGACACACTGTACCTGGTCATGCGCGTGTATTTCGAGAAGCCGCGCACCACCGTCGGCTGGAAAGGCCTGATCAACGACCCGTACCTGGATGACTCGTTCAAGATCCAGGATGGCCTGCACATCGGCCGCAAGCTGCTGCTGGACCTGGCCGAAATGGGCCTGCCGACCGCCACCGAAGCACTCGACCCGATTTCCCCGCAGTACCTGCAGGACCTGATCAGCTGGTCGGCCATCGGCGCCCGCACCACCGAATCGCAGACCCACCGCGAAATGGCATCGGGCCTGTCCTCGGCGGTCGGCTTCAAGAACGGCACCGACGGCGGCCTGACCGTTGCCATCAACGCCCTGCAGTCGGTGTCCAAGCCGCACCGCTTCCTTGGCATCAACCAGGAAGGCGGCGTGTCGATCGTCACCACCAAGGGCAACCCGTACGGCCACGTGGTACTGCGCGGCGGCAACGGCAAGCCGAACTACGATTCGGTCAGCGTCGCCCTATGCGAGCAGGACCTGGCCAAGGCCAAGATCAAGGCCAACATCATGGTCGACTGCAGCCACGCCAACTCCAACAAGGACCCGGCCCTGCAACCGCTGGTAATGGAGAACGTCGCCAACCAGATCCTCGAAGGCAACCAGTCGATCATCGGCCTGATGGTCGAAAGCCACCTGAACTGGGGCTGCCAGTCGATTCCGAAGAACCTGGACGATTTGCAGTACGGCGTGTCGATCACCGATGCCTGCATCGACTGGTCGGCTACCGAAAAGACCTTGCGCAGCATGCGTGCCAAGCTGAAGGATGTGCTGCCGCAGCGCAAGCGCGGCTGATACAAGAAAGCGGGGCCGCTTCGCGCCCCATCGCCGGAAAGCCAGCCCCCACATTTCAGGCGTTTCGCCGTACGTGTGGGAGCCAGCTTGCCGGCGATGGACGCGAAGCGGCCCCGCTTTTTTTACAGAATCAGACCTTGCTCGAATGCCGTTGCTGGCGCTCCATGTAGCGCTCCACGTACGAGCAGGACGGAATCACCGTGTAGCCCATCTGGTCAGCGTACTCCAGGGCCCGTTCGGTCAGGGCGGCAGCAATCCCGCGGCCGCGCAGGGCGTTGGGTACGAAGGTGCGATAGATGTCCAGCGTCTGCTTGCCCAGGTCCATGTACGTCAGATAGGCACGATGACCGTCCACGCTGGTCTCGAACTGATGACCGGCCTGGTCATGGTGGATGGTCAGCGCTTCGCTCATCACTACTCCTCGCAGGTCTACTCGGCAGACCCATACCTTAACCGATGGTGGTTTATCCGGCACAGAATCCTCTACGCCACCTGTTGCCCCTTCGACCACTGGACGATTGCAATCGTTCGGATCCTGTGGCACTCACAAGATAGTAGGCGCCGCAGGCGGGATTGCTCAAGGTGGTGGCGGTTAAAAATGGCGAAAATGCGGCCAGATGTCATTCTTGCCAGCGCACCAGGAAGCCACCCGGTGTACTAGGGCTTAAGACGCTGAAGGACAGTTAAAGTCACCCTTAGTTCAACAAAAAAGTTCCTGTACTACAGTCGCTTGCGAACCCTGTACGTTTTTTTCACAGGCGTGTCGCAAATCTTGTCGGAAAGGCGTCAAGCAACATTTTTTTTGCAGTTCTTGCGCTTAGTCAGTTTACTTACTACAAGTAATGGGTACTATGTACGCCGGCCAGTTTCTCTTTTCCGAGAGATGGCTATTTAATAGAAAGTCCTTGAAGGGGAACACGATGAACAACGTTCTGAAATTCTCTGCTCTGGCTCTGGCCGCAGTTCTGGCTACCGGTTGCAGCAGCGTATCCAAAGAAACCGAAGCTCGTCTGACTGCGACTGAAGACGCAGCAGCTCGCGCTCAAGCTCGTGCAGACGAAGCCTACCGTAAGGCTGACGACGCACTGGCAGCCGCTCAGAAGGCTCAGCAGACCGCTGACGAAGCCAACGAGCGCGCTCTGCGTATGCTGGACAAAGCCAGCCGCAAGTAATAATCCTCACGGATTGTTATGGAGCCGACCCACTTGTGGGTCGGCTTTTTTATTGCCGGTACACAAGCAAACGCGCCTGGCAGAAACGAAAAGGCCTGCACTAAGGCAGGCCCGGGTGTGTCGCAATTACCTTACTGCAGTTCGGGCGGAATGCTCGAAACCATCGGTGCCCCACCCTGGCTTTCGGCCGGCACGGCAATTTCCACAGGCATGCCATCTTCCGCGGCCACCACGTCACGCACCATGTCCCAGTTCATGCGTAGGTTATTTGCCAGATCTTCACGCTTGAGCAAGGCGTTGATAACAGCAGTGTGTTTATCGACCACCGACGGATTACCCTGGTCGTCCAACGGCGTGTGCGCCTCCAGATAGACCTTTCCGCCACTGATACCGAACTTGTAGGGCTCATTGATGATGCGCACCGGCGTACCCACCGGCACCATCTTCGACAGTTCCAGCACGTTGTTGTTGAGCATGCGGAAGCAACCGTGACTGGTACGCATGCCAATGCCGAATTTCTTGTTCGAACCATGAATCAGGTAACCCGGTACGCCAAGGGTGAACTTGAACGGCCCCAGCGGGTTGTCCGGGCCGGCCGGCACCACGCTCGGCAGGATGTCACCGTCAGCCGCGTGCTCGGCACGGATCGACGCTGGAGGGGTCCAGGTCGGGTTCGGCGTCTTGGCGGTGATCTTGGTATTGGCGATCGGCGAACCCCAGCCTTCACGGCCAATACCCAGAGGGAAGGTATGCACCACGTTCTGCCCTTTCGGGAAGTAGTACATGCGGTATTCGGCCAGGTTGATGACGATGCCCTCACGCGGGCCCGGCGGCAGGATGTAGCGGGTCGGCAGGATGATCTCGGTGCCGGCACCTGGCAGCCATGGATCCACGCCCGGGTTGGCGGCGATCATTTCCAGGTAGCCGAGGTCGTTGGCGGTGCCGATATCGGCGAACGTGTCCTCGTACTTTGCCTTGATCACATGCACCTGGCCGATGATGTCTTCACCGGGTGGTGGCAATGGCAGCTCCAGCGCAGCAGCGGGGCCTGCTACCAGCAGGGCGGCCAGGGACAGGCTACGGGTGACGGCAGGAAAGCGCGGCAACATCCGGTAAATCCTTCGAAAGGTGGGTCAAGAGAATCGATTGTACACCTGCGCCGATGCAAGCGGGAGGCATTGGCGCCATGCAAGCGTTCCAGATGATGAAAGGTGCGGTGTTCAGCCGCCCTGCAGCTCCGGCCACACCGGGCGCATGCCGCGCCGCTGGGCATCGAGGATCGCGCGGCACAGGTCGCACAGGCGGCCGTCGCGGTAGATCGAGCGCGGTACCCCCGACCAGCGCGGTTGCGCAGGCAGCAGGCCACCGCACAGAGTGCGGTCGGCCGGTACGCCCAGCTCGAGCTGTCGGGCCACGAGGTGGACGCGGATTTCCTGGCAGGCGAACAGGTCGAGCTGCTCATCAGGCTCGATCAGTTGGTAGGCATAAAGGGACCAGGCAGGGCGCGGCATTGGTGGCACTCGAAACGGGGGGCGCAACATTAGCCGAAAGACGGCGCCGTTTAAAGCATCAGAGCAAGGGTTTTATCGCCGGCCAGGCATTTTCCAGCAGGCGCTGCTGGGCGGCCTGAGCCGGGTGAATGCCATCCGCCTGCATCAACTCAGGCACGCCCCCTACCCCCTCGAGGAAAAATGGCACCAGCGGAACCTGTTTTTCGGCAGCCAGCTGTTCATAGACCTGGGCGAAGGCGGTGGTGTAGCGCACGCCATAATTGGGCGGCAGGCGCATGCCCAGCAGCACCACCTTGGCACCGGCCTTGCGCGCACTCTCGATCATTGAGGCAAGATTTTGTTGCAATTGCGCTGGCGACTGCCCGCGCAAGCCATCATTGCCGCCCAGCTCCAGCACCACCAGGCTCGGCTTGTGCGCTGCAAGCAGCGCCGGCAGCCGCGCCTGGCCACCTGCACTGGTGTCGCCGCTGATCGACGCATTGACCACCTTGTCGTCGAAACCTTCTTCCAGCAGGCGGGTCTGCAACAGGGAAACCCAGCCCTGGCGGGTATCCAGGCCAAAACCGGCGCTGATACTATCGCCGACAATCAGCAGTGTTCCCGCCGCCGCGCTCTGGGCCAGGCAATACAGGGCCAGACCGGCACTCAACCACCACACTCGCATCGGATTCTCCATGGGCCCCAGCATTCTCGTTGCGCAGAACCTTAGCAAAGTGGTCCCCAGCGCGGAAGGTGACCTGACCATCCTGCACGCGCTGTCCCTCGACCTGGCCCAGGGCGACAGCCTGGCCATCGTCGGCGCCTCGGGCTCGGGCAAGTCTACCCTGCTCGGCCTGCTCGCCGGCCTCGACCAGCCCAGTGCCGGCAAAGTCATCCTCGCTGGCCACGACCTGGGGCCGCTGGATGAAGACCAACGCGCGCGGGTGCGCGCCGAGCATGTAGGCTTTGTGTTCCAGTCGTTCCAGCTGCTCGACAGCCTCAACGCCCTGGAAAACGTCATGCTGCCGCTGGAGCTGGACGGCCGTCGCGATGCCCGCGAACACGCGCGCACCCTCCTCGAACGGGTCGGCCTGGGCAAGCGCCTGAGCCACACCCCGCGCCAGCTTTCGGGTGGCGAACAGCAACGGGTGGCCATTGCCCGTGCCTTTGCCGCGCAACCGGCGGTGCTGTTCGCCGACGAGCCCACCGGCAACCTAGACAGCCACACCGGCGAACGCATCAGCGACCTGCTGTTCGAACTGAACAAGGAACGCGGTACCACTCTGGTGCTGGTTACCCATGATGAACGCCTGGCCCGGCGCTGCCGCCGCCAGATCCGCCTGGATGCAGGCCGCCTGGTGGCGCCGGTGGAGGCCTGATGAACCACATGCCGCTGTCCCGCCTGTGCGGCCTGGCCCTGCGCCAGCTGCTGCGCGACATTCGCGCCAGCGAAGTGCGCGTGCTGTTCTTCGCCCTGCTGGTGGCGGTGGCGGCCAGCACTGCCATCGGCTATTTCGGTGCCCGCCTCAACGGCGCCATGCAACTGCGCGCCAGCGAGTTCCTGGGTGCCGACCTGGTGGTGCAGGGCAGTGCACCGGCCCGCGACCAGCAGATCGAGGCCGGCAAGGCGCTTGGCTTGCGCCACGCTCAGGTGGTCGAGTTCACCAGCGTGGTCGGCGGCGACAACGGCATCCAGCTGTCCAGCGTCAAGGCTGCCGATGGTGCCTATCCGTTGCGCGGGCAAGTGCGCAGTGCCGCGGAGCCCTATGCAGCAGAAACCCCGGGCGGTGGCCCGGCACCTGGCGAAGCATGGGTCGAGCCACGCTTGCTGGCGGCACTGGGGCTTAAGGTTGGCGACAGCATCGATGTGGGCATGAAGACGCTGCGCATGACCCGCGTACTCACCTACGAACCGGACCGCGCCAACAACTTCTACAGCCTTACCCCACGGGTAATGATGAACCTGGCCGATCTGCAGGCCACCGGCGTGATTCAACCGGGCAGCCGGGTCACCTACCGCGACCTGTGGCGCGGCGATGCCGAAGCGTTGGCGCAGTACCGCGGTGCGCTGAAAAAGGACCTGGCCGCCAACCAGCGCCTGCGCGACACCCGCGATGGCAACCAGCAGGTCGGCGGCGCCCTGGGCAAGGCCGAGCGCTACCTGAACATGGCCAGCCTGGTGGCGGTGCTGCTGGCAGGCGTCGCCGTTGCCCTGTCTGCCAGCCGCTATGCCGCACGCCGCCTGGACGCCAGCGCCCTGCTGCGCTGCCTGGGCCTTTCGCGCCGCCAGGCACTGGGCCTGTACTGCCTGCAATTGGCCATGCTTGGCCTGGTCGCCGCGCTGGTCGGCGCCCTGCTCGGCTGGCTGGCCCAGCTGGGCCTGTTCCGCCTGCTGCATGGCCTGCTGCCAAGCGTGGTGCCTGCAGGTGGCATCGTCCCGGCCCTGGCCGGCATCGCTACGGGGCTGGTGGCCCTGGCCGGCTTCGCCCTGCCGCCAATTGCCGCGCTGGGTCAGGTGCCGCCGTTGCGCGTGCTACGCCGCGACCTGCTGCCGATACCGCCCAGCAGCTGGCTGGTGTACGGCGCGGCCCTGTTCGCCCTGGGCCTGATCATGTGGCGCCTGAGCCTGGACCTGCTGCTCACCTTCGCACTGCTCGGAGGCGGCCTGGTCGCCGCACTGCTGCTCGGCGGCCTGCTGCTGCTCGGTTTGCGCAGCCTGCGCCAATTGCTGGCCGGGGCTCCACTGACCTGGCGCCTGGGGCTGGGCCAACTGCTGCGCCACCCCATGGCCGCTGCCGGCCAGGCCCTGGCCTTCGGCCTGATCCTGCTGGCCATGGCCCTGGTCGCGCTGCTGCGCGCGGAACTGCTCGACACCTGGCAAGCGCAGTTGCCCAAGGATGCACCCAACCATTTTGCCCTGAACATCCTGCCGGATGATCGCGAGCCCTTCGCCCAACACTTGCAGCAGGTCAATGCCACCTCGGCACCGCTGTACCCGGTGACACCCGGCCGCCTGGTGCGAATCAACGACCAACCGGTGCAGCAAGTGGTCAGCAAGGATTCGGCAGGCGAGCGCGCCGTGCAGCGCGACCTCAGCCTGACCTGGGCAGCCGAACTGCCCCAAGGCAACGCACTGACGGGTGGCAACTGGTGGCAGGCGTTGCCCGCCGAAGATGAAATCCCCGGTGTGTCGGTGGAGGCGGAACTGGCCAGCAGCCTGAAGCTGCAACTGGGCGACCTGCTGACCTTCGACATCGGCGGCCAGCAGCGCCAGGCCCGGGTCAGCAGCCTGCGCAGCGTGCACTGGGACAGCTTCCAGCCGAACTTCTACATGATCTTCCAGCCCGGCACGTTGCAGGGGCTGCCGACCACCTACCTGACCAGCTTCTATCTGGCACCGGGCCATGACCTGGATGTGGTGGCACTGTCACGGGCATTCCCGGCGGTGACCATCCTGCAGGTGGACGCCTTGCTCGATCAGCTGCGCAGCATCCTCGCCCAGGTGACCCTGGCGGTGGAATATGTGTTGCTGTTCGTGCTGGCAGCCGGGTTGGCGGTGCTGTTCGCTGGCTTGCAGGCGACGCTGGACGAGCGCATCCGCCAGGGCGCCTTGCTACGTGCGCTGGGCGCGGCGCGGCCATTGCTTGTCAAGGCGCGACGGATCGAGTTCGGCTTGCTGGGTGCGGCCAGCGGCTTGCTGGCAGCGGTCGGGTGCGAGCTGATTACCCTGGTGCTGTACCGCTATGCCTTCGACCTGCAATGGAGCCCGCATGTGTGGTTGCTGCTGTTGCCGCTGGCAGGGGCGTTGCTGGTGGGCGGTGCGGGGGTGCTGGGGACGCGGCGGGCGCTGAATGCCAGCCCGTTGGCGGTTTTACGCGAGAGTTGATGACAGCCTGTGCCGGCCTCTTCGCGGGTAAACCCGCCCCCACAGGTCCGACACAGGTTTCAAGTACCGTGGTGAACCTGTGGGAGCGGGTTTACCCGCGAAGAGGCCGGCACAGGCAACATCGACTCATTGCCCGTAGCTGACGCTGTTTACATACCAGGTCGCTTCACCGGTAGGTGTGTGCACCACCACCTCATCACCCTCCTCCTTTTTCAGCAAGGCGCGAGCCATGGGCGAGTCGATCGAGATGTAGTCATTGCGCCCATAGATCTCGTCATACCCGACGATGCGAAACTTCATGGTCTCGCCCTCGTCGTTCTCGATCTCCACCCAGGCACCGAAGAACACCTTGCCCTCTTGCTGCGGCGAGTAGGCCACCACCTTCACATCTTCAAGACGCTTGCGCAGGTAACGCACCCGGCGGTCGATCTCACGCAGCAGCTTCTTGTTGTACTGGTAGTCGGCGTTCTCGCTGCGATCGCCCAGCGATGCCGCCCAGGTAACCTTCTGGGTAATCTCCGGGCGGTATACCCGCCACAGGTGGTCCAGTTCTTTCTTCAGCGCCTCATGGCCTTCCGCGGTGATGATGTTGGTACTCAACTGCACGCTCCTCAGCGGCGGGTAATCAGGCCTTGGCGCGCGATACGGGTGAGGTGGCCGATGATTTCGGCGGCCTCGTCCGGTGCCGGGGCCTGGATCACGGCCAGGTCGAAACGGTCATTGCCATACTGTGCGAGGTGGCAGCCGGTATCGGCGAACTGGATCAGAAATGCACGCGCCTGGCCCTTGCGCCGGGACAGGCCTTCAAGGTGACGTAAAAGAGTGGGTTGATGCTGGCCGCCGAGCAGGATGCGCGGTGTGCGGGATGCCTGGCTGGCAGGCAAGGGGCTCAAACAGACACTGGTACGTGGGCAACTCATGGAGCTTCTCTCCGCCTCGCGAATCCCGCTGGGCAGCGGTGGGAGGCGTCACCGAACCAGCGCTTTAGCGGTATTTCGGATGACCCGGAGGGGTTTTCCTGCGCCCCGCAAGTAGCTGTTTAAATCGGCGCAGGCGGTATGCTAGAGCTACAAGCGGCAAGATACAAGCCTCAAGCCGAAAGTGATCGGCCTGCGGCTTGTATCTTGGAATTTACGATGTATCAGCGGGCGATCAGGCGGTCCAGCGAGAAGCGGCCAGCGCCTTCGATCAGCACCGCGACGGTGCCAGCCAGCAGGGCCAGGCCGAACTCATAGCCGTTGTTGGACATGAACAGGCCGTTGCCGATGTGCACCGTGAGGATCGCCACCACCAGGGTCACCGCCAGCACCAGGGCCGCCGGGCGGGCCAGCAGGCCGATCACCAGGGCCAGGCCGCCGAAGAACTCGGCACTACCGGACAGCAGAGCCATCAGGTAACCCGGGGCCAGGCCGATGCTCTCCATCCACTGACCGGTGCCTTCCAGGCCATAGCCACCGAACATGCCGAACAGTTTTTGCGCACCATGCGCAATGAAGATGATGCCGACCAGGATACGGATGACGCTCAGGCCAGCGCCGGCACGGGTGGAGAACAGAGCGTTGAGGGTGGCGTTGTTCATGTCGAAGACTCCTTGAAGCGGGAAAGTTGTGTTGGGATGGGCGCCATCATAATCGGTTCTATAGATATGAAAACCGCAAATAATCCAACATAACAATCGATAAAATCGATCTTTCAACGCTTCGCCACACGCTCCAGCGCGGCACGTTCCCGATTGAACGCTAAAAAGTACTTGTTGACGCTATTGACGAAGTTGACCGGCCCCATGCCCACCTGCTCCATGGCGATACGTTCGGTCTGGAAGAACCACTGGTCGCCATTCAGCCCGCGCCGCCGCGCTTCCGCGCGCATGGCCTGGACGCGCTCGGGGCCCAGGTTGTAGGCCGCCAGCACGAAGGCCATGCGCTCGCGTTCGTTGATCTTGGCGCTGGCAAAGAACTTGCGCCGGATCAGCGCCAGATAGCGGGCACTGGCCTGGACATTGCCATCCACCGTGGCGGTGTTGCTCACCCCCACGCGCTGCGCCGCCGAGGGGGTGATCTGCATCAGGCCATGGGCCCCTCCGGTGCCGCGCGCCGCCGGGTTGAGCGTCGACTCCTTGAAGGCCAGCGCGGCCAGGTTGAGCCAGTCGATCTGCTGCGCCTCACCGTGTTTCTGCAGCACCGCCCGCAGCGCGGTCAGGCGCTGGCGATTCTTGCTGGCCAATGGGTCGTGCACCCGGTACTGGCGCCGGTAGATGCGCTCGAACGCGGCGTCCTGGTTGTCCGGTGCGCGGTAGCCCTGCAGAAAGCGATCGACCGTGGCCTGCAACTGCGGCGCATCGGGTCTCACATACCAACGCATGGCTTGCGGCGCCCCCAGCTTTACGCGGCTGTCCAGGCGCAGGCGCGGCATCACCCGAGCCCAGCGCCGGGCGATCGGCTGCTCGACCACGGTCAGGTGATAGATGCCGGCCTGGACCATTTCCAGCACATCCTCCACCGCCAAGGTCGAGTCGACCCACTCCACCTTGATCGGCGCGCGCTTGCGCAGCGCCAGCTGCTGGTTGACCTGCTGGATCAATGGGCCGGCGGCACTGGCGCTGGTCAGGGCCACGGTACGCCCGGACAACTGCTCGACATGGCTGAAGCTGCGCTCGCCCTTGCGCCCCACCAGCAGCAGCGGCACCTGGTCAAGCACCGGCGCGCTGCTGCTGACCCCGCGCACGACGGCGGGGTCGAGCAGTTCGCCCGGCGCGGCCAGGTCACCCTCGCCACGGGCCAAAGCGCCCAGCAACTGCTCCTTGGCCCGCGGGATCAGCTTGAGCTGGATCTCCTGACCGTCAGCGGCACGGGCATTGAGGTAATGTTCCAGGGCACGCAGGCGATAGTATTCGATGCCGACCGGCTCGCCCTTGACCTCACCGGAGCTGTTGCGGCTCTGGTTGACCAGTACCCGCAGCACCTGGCTGGTGCGAATCTGTTGCAGGTCACGGACCTTGGCCGGCGCGATGTTCTGCTGAGGTCCCGGCACGCGCGCATGGGCGGGCCCGGTCAATGTCAGCCCAAGCGTCAGCAGGAAAATGAGCCAGCATCGCTGCATGCGAAAACGTGTCCGTTGTCGGTGGGCGGCATCCATGGAGTTGCACCGCCAAGAGAGAAATGACGGCAAAAGACCACGGCAACAGCATGAAGTTCTTGGTTTTTTCAGAAAAACACGGTTTTTGCTATGCTGGCCGCCCCGCGGCACGAGGTAGCACCATGCAACTGATCGATATCGGCGTCAACCTGACCAACAGCAGTTTCCACGACCAGCAGGCGGCAATCGTCGAGCGCGCCCTTGAGGCTGGGGTCACGCAAATGGTGCTGACGGGCACCAGCCTGGCGGTCAGCGAACAGGCGCTGGAGCTTTGCCAGCAACTGGATGCGAGCGGCGCACACCTGTTCGCCACGGCAGGCGTACACCCTCATGATGCCAAAACCTGGGATGCCGGCAGCGAGCGCCAGTTGCGCCAGTTGCTGAATGAAGCACGCGTGCGCGCCGTGGGCGAATGCGGCCTGGACTTCAACCGTGACTTCTCCCCTCGCCCGCTGCAGGAAAAAGCATTGGAGGCACAGCTGGCACTGGCTGCCGAGCTGCGAATGCCGGTGTTCCTGCACGAACGCGACGCCAGCGATCGCCTGCTGGCGATACTCAAGGATTACCGCGACCACCTGACCGGCGCAGTGGTGCACTGCTTTACCGGCGAGCGCGACGCGCTGTTCGCGTACCTGGACATGGACTTGCACATCGGCATTACCGGCTGGATCTGCGACGAACGCCGTGGCACCCACCTGCACCCGCTGGTGGGCAACATTGCCGAGGGGCGGCTGATGCTGGAGAGCGATGCGCCTTACCTGCTGCCGCGCAGCCTGCGGCCCAAGCCGAAGAATGGGCGCAACGAACCAGCGTTCCTGCCAGAGGTACTGCGTGAAGTGGCCCTGCACCGGGGGGAGTCAGCCGAGCATACGGCGGCGCATACCACGGCAACGGCACGGGCGTTTTTCCAACTCCCCTGAACCCGACGCGCCCCTTTGCAGGAGCAGCCTTGTGCTGCGAAGAGGCCATGACAGCTACAACATTCGGTTGGCCTTGCCTGCCCCTTCGCAGCACAAGGCTGCTCCTACAGGGGCTGGTGCTTGGTGTTGATATGCATCAACAAACTCCATGGCGCACGTAGGCACAATGATGGCACCTTGCCAATATTGTTCCCGCTCAACTCAGAGAAGACCTGCCCATGGGTGCCTGGCTTAGCAATGTTTCCCTGAAGTACAAGTTCTGGGCCGTCAACGCGGTGGCCTTTGTCACAACCCTGCTGCTGGTGCTCTATGCCGTGCACCTGGAGCAGCGCGCCCGCGCCGAGGCCGCGCAGGCCCAGGCGGCCGCGCAGGCCCAACTGCTGGCTGCCTGGCCGGCCGGCCAGCCGCTGCCCCGCCCGGCCAACGTCATCAGCTGGTCAGCCGGGCAAACACCCACCTTCGCGGGTGAACCCCTCGAGGCCCTGCGCAATGCCCAAGGCTGGGTCGAACTGCCCGCCGCCCGGCTCTTGGGCAACAACCCGCTACAGGGTGCGCAGGTGCTGCGCAACGGCGACCAGCAAATAGCCGTGCTGGCGCAGTCGCCAAGCCTGCGTCAGGTGTTCTTCGACCGCTTCAGCAACTACGCGGTATGCGTGCTGATCCTGATGCTGGCGATGCTCGGCGCCTCGCAGTTGCTGATCCGCTTCCTGCTCAGCCAGCTCAACACCCTCAAGGACGTGATGCTGCACGTGGAAAAAACCGGCGACCTGTCGGCCCGCGTGCCACTGGCCTGTGGCGACGAGGTCGGCCAGATGGCCGGGGCCTTCAATGCCATGCAGGCGACCTACCACCGCGTGGTCAGTACCGTCGCCCACACCGCCGCGCAACTGGACTCCGGTGCCGCGCGCCTGGCTGCGAGCATGAGCGACGTGCGCCACGGCATGCTCGGCCAGCAGAGCGAGACCGACCAGGCCGCTACCGCCATCAACGAAATGTCGGCTACGGTGCACCACATCGCCCAGCACGCCGGCGCCACCCGTGATCTGTCACAAACCGCCGATGCCCTGGCCGGTAGCGGCCAGGAGGTGGTCAGCCGGGTGCAGGATTCGATTTCCGGGCTGTCCAGCGGCGTTCAGCAAACTGCCGAGATGATTCGCCAGCTCGCTGAAGACAGCCAGAAGATCAATGGCGTTGTCAGCGTGATCCACAGCATCGCCGAACAGACCAACCTGCTGGCGCTCAATGCCGCCATCGAAGCAGCGCGCGCCGGCGACCTGGGCCGCGGCTTTGCCGTGGTGGCCGATGAAGTACGTAACCTGGCCAAGCGCGTGCAAAACTCCACCGACGAGATCACCACCATGGTCTCCGCCCTGCAGTCGGGCACCCGAGATGCAGTGGAGTTCATGCAGAAAAGCTCGTACAAGGCCGACGACTGTGTCAGGCAGGCCCAGGAGGCCGGCGAAGCACTGGCAGAGATTACCGGTGCCGTGGCGCAGATGCGCGAAAGCAACACCCAGATTGCCGTGGCCGCCGAGCAGCAAAGCCAGGTGGCCGAGGAAATGAACCGCGCCGTGGTAAGCATTCGCGATGTCACCGAGCAGACCGTGCATCAGACCGTGGGCTCGGCGACCACCAGCAGCGAACTGGCAACCCTGGCAGGTGAACTGAACAAAGCCATTGGCCAGCTCAAGCTATAGTCACCATAGCCAGCCTCGATTGGCCCCCGCCTGGGGGGCGCACTAAGCTTTGGGCATGACCGAGAGGAAATGCCCATGAGCAAACGCCTGCCCAACCTGCCCGCCTGGCAATGGCGCGGCTACCACCACAACCACCGCCACCCGGCCAATCTGGTATTGCACCTGATCGCCGTGCCGTTGTTCATCCTTGGCGCGTTGCTGATTCTGTCCGGCCTGTTCGGTCTGGATCTGGGCCAGATTGCCGTTGGCATCATTGCCTTGATCGCCGGCCTGGGCCTGCAGCGCCAGGGGCATCGCCTGGAAGCCGAGCAACCCGAGCCCTTCGCCAACCGCAAGGATGCCGTGCAACGCCTGCTGACCGAGCAGTTCATCACCTTTCCGCGTTTCTTGCTGAGCGGGGCCTGGTGGAAGGCCTGGCGGGAACGACACAAGCATCGGCGCTGATGCCATTGGAGCTGCTCTGCAGCCCAATCGCAACGCAAGGCCGCCTCCCACAAGAACCGCGCATGTCCTGAAATTTACGCGATCCTGTGGGAGCGGCCTTGTGTCGCGATTGGAGCGCAACGCGCTCCCAGGTTCGGTCAGGCAAACACGGTAACCGTCTGCCGGCTCAAGGCCAGCAGTTCGCCCTGCGCCGTCCTCAACTCAGCGGCGGCATGCCCATAACCATCCCGCGCATGTTCGGTTTCCACGCAATAACGGCACCAGTCCAGCGTCGATAGCTGCGCCGTGGGCTGCATGAATTCGATGGTCCAGGTCAACGTGCTGCCGGCAGCCGGCTGCTTGAGAAACGGCATCAGGCTCGGTGGCCAGGCATCGACCAACGCCAGCAGATGCGCCTCGTTGACCGGTTCTTCGGCCACTCCCCGCAAACGTACCCAGCCGCCCATCTGACGCGACTGGTTGCCACTGAACGGCAACCCACCCACCGCCCAGCGCAGGGCCACATGCTGCATGAACTCCGGGGTAACGCCATTGATATGGGGCAGCTCGGGGGCCGCGTCTTCGAGCGCTTTCATTTCCGTGGCCGGCAGCGCCGGCACATCGACCACTGATGGCCGCCCTGCGCCAAAATTGCCCTGCACCAAGGTCACCACCTGGCCGTCTTGAACGGCACGGCCCAGCAAGGTACTGACCGCCTTGCCTTCACGCAGCACCTCCACATCGAAGCGGATTGGTACGTCCGCTGCGGCAGGCGCCACAAAGCTGATGGCCAACGAACGCACGGGGCGGTCATCGGAGATTTTCTGACGCATGGTTTCATACACCATGGCAGCCATCAGTCCGCCAAAGGCGGCGCGCCCCTGGGTCCAGCTTGGCGGGACGCTCACAGATTCGGGGTTGGCCCGCACGGCGTCGAGCAGTTGCTTGAAATTCATTGGCCGGCTCCTACCTGTAGCGAAAAAGGTCTGTCCATCCTAGCCAGCAAACCTTTGCCGATCAGCCCGCATATCGGTCATTTTTCGGGCTTTCGGCGCGCCAGCGCCTGCTGCAGTGCATCCAGCGTCACATCCGAATGGCGCTCGGCCTCGTGCAATTCCTCCTCCCAGGCGGCCTTGCACAGTGCCAGGTCGGCATGGTCGCGTGCCTGCAGCAGCCATTGCAGACGATCGTGCCAGTCACCCAGGTCGCCTTGGGCCTGCTTAAGCAAGCGCCGCAACTGCTTGCCCGCATGGTCGAGCTGCGGATAGGCCTCATCGCCATAGCGCGCACGCTTGATGAGCAGACGCAGGCGGTGGCGATCGTGGGCCGGGTCCTGCAGCGCCTTGTGCAACTTGCGCCACTGTTTGACCAGGCGTTTGTCGATACGCTTTTCCAGCGCCTTGACCAGGCCTTCGCGGTCGGCTGCACGCAGGAACAGCGGAAACGCGTCGACAATCGCCAGCACCCGGGTCAGCTGCGGGCTGGCGGCAACACTGGCGAAGGTTCTGTCACGCCCTTCCAGGCGCCGCTGCCCGGCCTCGGCAAAACCACGCCCGATCAGTTCGGCCGCCAGCACTTCACGGTCACGCAACGGCGTGGTGAGGGTACCCAACGACTTGGCGGCGGCCTCCAGTTGCTCTACCCCCGGCAGCCCACGCAGCGGCCGCAGCAGGCTGCGCAGGCGCCGCAGGGTGGTGCGCAGGTCATGCAAGGCCTCGCTGTCGGTATCGGCAGCCAGGCGCTCGCGGCAAGCCAGCAGGCGCACCTGCAAGGCCACTATCTGGGCGACCACATGATCAAGCATGGCAGACATTGAAAGACGCTCCTTGATCAGCGCCCGGCGCGAGATTCACGAATGTAGAAGCGGGCCTTTTCGGCTTTTCTGGTACAGCTTTCATAACCTTCGAACTGCTGCTGGGTCTTGGCCCCGGTCAGTAGCGACAAGGCCTTGGAGTAACTCACGGCACCGGCAAAGCCTTCGGCCTTGGCCAGGTCCAGTTCCTTCCAAGCGGCATCCAGTTGGGTCGCGCAACTCTCGCGGTAGGCCGTCTTGCCCGCGCAGCCAGCGAGGGCCAAGGCAATCAGTGGAAGGCAGATCCAGGCTTTCATCGGTAATACCTCAATGGAAAAAAACAGTGGCTGTTCGACGCCCCGGCAGCTGAAAAGTGCCCCGCCCGGCCAGCTTGGCCCAGCCAGTTTTATTACAGTAGCTCAGCGCGATGCACATTGAAGCACAGGTGGCGATGGGTGCATTGTAGGACCATGGTTGCACTGGCCGGGGAACGTTCATGAGCAAACGCGTGGCACTGGTACTGGGATCGGGTGGAGCCCGGGGTTATGCACACATCGGCGTGATCGAGGAAATCGAGCGCCGCGGCTACGACATTGCCTGCATCGCCGGCTGCTCCATGGGCGCGGTGATCGGCGGCATCTATGCCGCCGGCAAGCTGGAAGACTACCGCAACTGGATCGAGAGCCTCGACTACCTGGATGTGTTGCGTCTGGTCGACGTCAGCTTTCGTCTTGGCGCAATTCGCGGCGACAAGGTGTTCGGGCAGATCCGCAAGATCGTCGGCGAGATCAACATCGAGCAATTGCGCATCCCTTACACGGCGGTTGCAGCCGACCTCACCAACCAGCAGGAAATCTGGTTCCAGGAGGGCTGCCTGCACCAGGCCATGCGCGCGTCGGCAGCCATCCCCAGCCTGTTCACCCCGGTGATGCAAGGCAACCGCATGCTGGTCGATGGCGGCATCCTCAACCCGCTGCCGATCGTGCCGGTGGTGTCCAGCCACTGCGACCTGATCATCGCGGTCAATCTCAACGCCACCAACCAGAAGCAGTATCAGTTACCGGTGATCGAACGCCCGGCGGCATTCAAGATGCGTTTCGATGCGCTGCTCAGTTCGCTGGGCTCGCGCTTGCCGTTCCGGCGCAAGCCGGCCGAGGAGCTGATCCGCATCGAGCAGGAAATCGTCGCCGAAGGGCTGGCGCAGCCGAACCCGTGGCTGGCCGATGCCGCCGACCCGGAAGGCCAGCAACCGGCGGCGGCTCCGGAGCGCGAAGGCGCGCCGAAGTCGGCGACCGGCTCGTTCATCATCGACAATGTGGGGCCCGCTTCACTGCTGGACCTGATCAACCAGAGCTTCGAGGTCATGCAGACCTCGCTGGCGCAGTACAAGATCGCCGGCTATCCGCCGGATGTACTGATCAACGTGCCCAAACGGGTGTGCCGGTTTTTCGAGTTCTACAAGGCGCCGGAGCTGATTGCCCTGGGGCGCGAGATTGCGCGGGATACGCTGGATAACCATGAAGGGGTGAAACGCTAGGCCTTGTGCTGCTGGTGCCGGCCTCTTCGCGGGTAAACCCGCTCCCACAGGTTCAGCACAGTACTTGAAACCTGTGTTGGACCTGTGGGAGCGGGTTTACCCGCGAAGAGGCCGGCACAGACAACAGAAACGAAACAGGCCGCTCAAGGCGGCCTGTTTCGTTCATGCATCCATCACCTTAGTAACGGGTGATGTCCGCCTTGGCTTCCAGCTGCTTGCGGTATGCCGCGAAGTCTTGCTGGCCAGCACGCGACGCGAGGTAGCGGCGGATTTGCTGCTTCTCTTCGTCGGTGGCAGCAGCGCCTTCGTTGACACCCTTGAGCTGCAGTACCACCAGGCTACCGTCACGCAGCACGACGCTGCCATAAACCGGCTTGTCCTTGGCTTGCGGCTTGCCCAGGCGGAACAGCGCCTGCAGCTCGGCCGGGTCGATACCGTCCTCGCCACGGGTAACTGCTTCATAGGCCTTCCAGCCCTGCCCTTCATGCACGCCGCCCGCTGCAATGGAACCGTCACGCAGGCCGGCAATCAGCTTGTCCGCCTTGGCCTTGAGCTCGGCAGTTGCCTTTTCTTTGGCCAGGTGTTCACGGATGTTCCCGGCCACGGCTTCCAGCGGCAGTTGCTCAGGCTTGCGGTGCTCCTTGACGCGCAGCACCACGGTGGTTTCCGGGTCGAGCTCGATGGCGGTGCTGTTGGCACCCTCCTCCAGCACTTCTTCGGAGAATGCAGCCTGCACGACCGAACGGTTGGCAGTGATGCCTTCACCACCCTCGCGGCCGAAGGCTGCGGAGGTTTGCACCTTCAGGTTCAGGTCCTGCGCCGGCTGGGCCAGGTCGGAGGCCTCGTAGGCGGCATCCTGCAGCTGTTTGCTGGCATCGACGTAACGCTGCTCGACCAACGGAATCTTCAGGTCACGGGTCAGCTTGTCCTTCAGGCTGGCGAAGCTCGGCACCTCCGGCGCCTGTACGCCCAGCAGCTTGATCAGGTGGTAGCCGAACTCGGTGCGCACCGGCGCCGAGACCTGGCCATCCTGCAGCTTGTACAGCGCATCTTCGAACGCCGGGTCGTAAACGCCCGGGCCGGCGAAGCCAAGGTCACCGCCGCTATTGGCCGAACCCGGGTCCTGGGAGAACTCCTTGGCCAGCGCGGCAAAGTCTTCACCCTTGGCCAGACGCTGCTCGATCTCGTCGGCGCGGGCCTTGGCCTGGGCGTCGGTGACCTTGTCGTTGACCTCGATGAGGATGTGCGCGGCATGGCGCTGCTCGGCGAGGTTGGCGATTTCCTTCTCGTACTGTGCCTTGAGCTCTTCGTCGGTCACCTTGACCTGATCGAAGAACGCCGACTTCTTCAGCTCGATGTAGTCGATCACCACCTGGTCTGGCGACATGAACTCCTTGGCGTGCTGGTCGTAGTGCGCCTTGACCTCTTCATCGCTGACCTTGACCGCGGCCGGGTCGGCCTTGAAGGTCAGGGAGGCGAAGTCACGGGTCTGCTTCTCGAGGCGGGCGAAGGCATCGACCTGCTGGTCGGTGACGAAGCTGCTGCCGGCCAGGCCGGTGCGCAGCTGGCCGATGAGCATTTCCTCGGCGAGCATGTCGCGGAACTGCATGCGGCCATAGCCCATCTGGCGAATGACCTGGTCGAAACGATCAGCACTGAACTTGCCGTCCACCTGGAATTCCGGCGTCTGCAGGATCACCTGATCCAGCGCGGCCTCGGAGAAGGCGAATTTGGCATCTTCGGCGCCTTGCAACAGCAGCTTGCGGCTGATCAGGCCCTTCAGTGCCTCTTCGCGCAGCAATTTGTCGTCCAGCAGTGCCGGGTCGAAATCCTTGCCCAACTGTTGCATCAGCTGACGGCGCTGCATGTCGGCCGCCTGGCTCAGCTCGTTCTGGCTGATGGTCTGGCCGTTCACCTTGGCAGCGTCCTGGCTATGGGTGGCGGCCTGGAAAATGGCTTCGAAGCCGGTCAACGCCATCAACACGACGATTAGGCCGATGATGGTCTTGGCAATCCAACCTTGTGAATTGTCCCTGATATTTTGCAGCATGCGTCCCCCAGAAACGGCTGTACCACTGCGTCGACAACCGCGGAGCGTGGGTAGAAACCTGATAAAAGAAAGGCGCATCCGAGGATGCGCCTTTTCTTAGCAAACGTGTCAGGCGGGAACGTTTGCGCCCCGCCATCACCGTGCTCGGACCTGGCCAGGCCAGGTCCGGCTGAAAGAGACGACTTAGTTGACGGCGTCTTTCAGGCCTTTGCCAGCCTTGAAGCCTGGAACCTTGGCGGCAGCGATCTTGATCGCGTTACCGGTTTGCGGGTTGCGGCCGGTGCGCTCTGCACGCTCCTTGACCGAGAAGGTACCGAAGCCAACCAGTACCACATCGTCACCTTGCTTCAGGGCGCCGGTGACGGATTCGATGACTGCGTCCAGCGCACGGCCGGCTACAGCTTTCGGGATGTCAGCAGATGCGGCGATAGCGTCAATCAGTTCCGACTTGTTCACTCTAAGTCCCCTTATTTCTCTATTGAGTTTGTTTCTAAGTATGTAATGAAAAGCTTATGAAACGTGCGCTGGGTGGCCTGATGACAATAGCGTGCCGCTTTATAGCAAGGCCCCGAAAAAACTGTCAAGGAAAGCCCCCCAGCCAAAAACTACTAGTGCGTGCTAATTCTTTCCTTAGCATCGCCGTCGCGCTTTTCATCTTTCGCGACAATCTCCGGAGCCACATCTGGCAAGGGCTCCGGGGCGTATTGCAGCGCAATTTGCAGGACTTCGTCAATCCATTTGACCGGTTTGATCTGCAGATCCTGTTTGATATTTTCCGGAATCTCCTTCAGATCGCGAACATTCTCCTCGGGAATGATCACCGTCTTGATCCCGCCACGGTGTGCCGCCAGCAGTTTTTCCTTCAACCCGCCAATGGCCAGCACCTGGCCACGCAGGGTGATTTCGCCGGTCATTGCCACATCGGCACGTACCGGAATCTGCGTCAGTGCCGACACCAGCGCGGTGCACATGCCGATACCGGCACTTGGACCGTCCTTCGGCGTGGCGCCTTCCGGCATGTGGATATGCACGTCGTGCTTCTCGTGGAAGTCGGCGGCGATACCCAGGCTGCGGGCACGGCTGCGCACCACGGTCTGCGCGGCTGTGATCGACTCGACCATGACATCGCCCAGCGAGCCGGTCTTGATCAGCTGCCCCTTGCCGGGAATGACCACCGCTTCGATGGTCAGCAGTTCGCCGCCCACCTGGGTCCAGGCCAGGCCGGTAACCTGGCCGATCTGGTCCTGCTGCTCGGCCAGCCCGTAGCGGAACTTGCGCACGCCCAGCAGGTGCTCCAGCTGCTCGCTGGCCACCTTGACCTTGACCTGCTTCTGCCCGGTATGTTCCTTGACCACCTTGCGGCAGACCTTGGCGATTTGCCGCTCCAGGCCACGAACACCGGCTTCACGGGTGTAGAAGCGGATGATGTCGCGGATCGCCGAGACGTCCACTTCCAGCTCGTCCTTCTTCAAACCGTTGGCCTTGACCTGCTTGGGCACCAGGTACTTGACCGCGATGTTGATCTTCTCGTCCTCGGTGTAGCCCGGCAGGCGGATGACTTCCATCCGGTCGAGCAGCGCCGGCGGGATGTTCATCGAGTTCGAGGTGCACAGGAACATCACGTCCGAGAGGTCGTAATCGACCTCCAGGTAGTGGTCGTTGAAGTTGTGGTTCTGCTCCGGGTCGAGCACTTCGAGCAGTGCCGAGGCCGGGTCACCACGCATGTCGCTGCCCATCTTGTCGATTTCGTCCAGCAGGAACAGCGGGTTGCGCACCCCCACCTTGGTCATCTTCTGGATCAGGCGGCCAGGCATGGAACCGATGTAGGTACGGCGGTGACCACGGATCTCGGCCTCGTCACGCACACCACCCAAGGCCATGCGCACGAACTTGCGGTTGGTGGCAGCAGCGATCGACTCGGCCAGCGAGGTCTTGCCGACGCCAGGCGGGCCGACCAGGCACAGTACCGGGCCGCGGATCTTCTTGACGCGCTTTTGCACGGCAAGGTACTCGAGGATGCGTTCCTTGACCTCTTCCAGGCCGTAGTGGTCGGCATCGAGGATTTCCTCGGCCTTGGCCAGGTCCAGCCGCACCTTGCTCTGGGCCTTCCACGGCACCTGCACCAGCCAGTCGAGGTAGGACCGGACCACGGTGGCCTCGGCCGACATCGGCGACATCTGCTTGAGCTTGTTCAGCTCTGCCTGGGCCTTGGCCAGTGCGTCCTTGGGCAGGCCAGCGGCCTCGATGCGCTTTTTCAGCTCTTCGACTTCGTTGTGGCCTTCGTCGCCATCGCCGAGTTCTTTCTGAATGGCCTTCATCTGCTCATTCAGGTAGTACTCGCGCTGGCTGCGCTCCATCTGCTTCTTGACCCGACCACGAATGCGCTTTTCGACTTGCAGCAGGTCGATTTCTGCATCCAGCAGCGCCAGTACGTGCTCGACGCGGGTCGGCAGGTCGACGATTTCGAGAATTTCCTGTTTCTGCTCGATCTTCAGGGCCATGTGTGCGGCCATGGTATCGACCAGGCGCCCTGGCTCTTCGATGCTGTTCAGCGACGACAGCACTTCGGCAGGGACTTTCTTGCCCAGCTGCACGTACTGCTCGAACTGCGACAACAGCGTGCGCACGAACACTTCCGACTCGCGCTCGGCGGCGTCGACTTCGTCAATCAGGGAAACTTCGGCACGGATGTGCCCTTCTACTTCGCTGAAACGCTCCACGGCGCCGCGCTGCTCGCCCTCGACCAGCACCTTGACGGTGCCATCGGGCAGTTTCAGCAATTGCAGTACGGTGGCAACGGTACCGACGCGGTACAGGGCGTCTTCGCCCGGGTCATCGTCAGCCGGGTTTTTCTGGGCCAGCAGGAGGATCTGCTTTTCGCCCGTCATCGCCGCCTCAAGGGCTTCGATGGACTTTTCACGCCCCACGAACAGCGGGATGACCATGTGCGGGTAAACAACGACATCGCGCAATGGCAAAAGAGGCAAGTCGAGGGTGGTCTTCATGATTTCGCCTCTACAGCGGCCTTATGGCCGGAAACCGGTGGAAATGATGCTTGGACCTAATGTGGGGGCACGCTTGGGAAATTACAAGCGCTAGCGCAGGAAAAGCAGAAAGGGGCCCGTAGGCCCCTTCTTGCTTGCAACCGTCAACCGGCCCGTGCCTTGATCAGGCGTCCGGCGCGGCCTTGGCTTGCGGCTCGCTGTTCTCGTAGATCATCAGCGGCTGCGAGGTACCATCGATGACGCTCTCGTCGATCACCACCTTGCTGACATCCTTCTTCGAAGGAATCTCGTACATGGTATCGAGCAGCACGCCTTCGAGGATCGAACGCAGGCCACGGGCGCCGGTCTTGCGCTCCAGGGCCTTGCGCGCCACGGCCTTGAGCGCATCGCTGCGGAACTCGAGGTCGACGCTTTCCATCTCGAACAGCTTGGCATACTGCTTGGTCAGGGCGTTCTTCGGCTCGGTGAGGATCTGCATCAGCGCAGCCTCGTCCAACTCGTCGAGGGTTGCCAGTACCGGCAGACGGCCGACGAACTCCGGGATCAGGCCAAACTTGACCAGATCGTCCGGCTCGACCTCACGCAGGGACTCGCCAACCTTCTTGCCCTCTTCCTTGCTGCGTACTTCGGCTCCAAAACCGATGCCACCCTTGGTGGAGCGGTTCTGGATGACCTTTTCCAGGCCCGAGAAGGCGCCACCGCAGATGAACAGGATGTTGCGGGTATCGACCTGCAGGAATTCCTGTTGCGGGTGCTTGCGGCCGCCTTGCGGCGGAACCGAGGCCACGGTGCCTTCGATCAGCTTCAGCAGTGCCTGCTGCACGCCCTCCCCCGAGACGTCACGGGTGATGGACGGGTTGTCCGACTTTCGCGAAATCTTGTCGATCTCGTCGATGTAGACAATGCCCATCTGGGCCTTTTCCACGTCGTAGTCGCACTTCTGCAACAGCTTCTGGATGATGTTCTCGACGTCCTCACCCACGTAACCGGCCTCGGTCAGGGTGGTGGCGTCAGCAATGGTGAACGGTACGTTCAACAGGCGTGCAAGGGTTTCGGCGAGCAGAGTCTTGCCCGAGCCGGTCGGCCCGATGAGCAGGATGTTGCTCTTGCCGAGTTCGACTTCGTCACCCTTCTTGTCACGCTGGTTCAGGCGCTTGTAGTGGTTGTATACCGCTACGGCAAGCACCTTCTTCGCGCGTTCCTGACCAATGACGTACTGGTCCAGGATACCGCTGATTTCTTTCGGCGAAGGCAATTTGTGCGCGCTGCTCTCGGCCTGGGCTTCCTGCACCTCCTCACGGATGATGTCGTTGCACAGGTCGACGCACTCGTCGCAGATAAATACCGAGGGCCCGGCAATCAGTTTGCGCACTTCGTGCTGGCTTTTGCCGCAGAAGGAGCAATAAAGCAATTTGCCGCTGTCCTCGCCGTTACGGGTGTCAGTCATTCGATCGATCCAATCCGGTAGGCTTGCAACACAAGATGAAGGCAATTGCGGGCTTTTTCAAGTCCGCAGGTAGGCGCTTTCCGCGCCTACCTGCTCTGGCACCCCGGTTCAGGAGGCCAGTTGCCGCTTGTCGTAGACCGAGTCGATCAGGCCGTACTCGGCCGCGCGCGAGGCGCTCATGAAGTTGTCACGTTCGGTGTCGCGCTTGATGGTCTCGAGATCCTGGCCGGTGTGGTAGGCCAGCAGCTCGTTCAGGCGGGCCTTGATATTGAGGATCTCCTGGGCGTGGATCTCGATATCGGTGGCCTGACCCTGGAAGCCGCCCAGTGGCTGGTGGATCATCACGCGCGAGTTCGGCAGGCAGTGACGCTTGCCCTTGGCACCTGCAGCCAGCAGGAAGGCGCCCATGCTGCAGGCCTGGCCGATGCAGATGGTCGAGACGTCCGGCTTGATGAACTGCATGGTGTCGTAGATCGACATGCCGGCGGTGACAGAACCGCCCGGCGAGTTGATGTACAGATGGATATCCTTGTCCGGGTTTTCCGCTTCAAGGAACAGCAGTTGCGCGACGACGAGGTTGGCCATGTAGTCCTCTACCGGGCCAACCAGGAAGATCACACGCTCCTTCAACAGGCGCGAGTAGATGTCGTAAGCGCGTTCGCCACGGGCGGACTGCTCGATAACCATCGGGACCAGGCCGCCTGCGGCCTGGATGTCAGAGCTCTGCTGAATATAAGAATTGCGGGACATGTCCTGCGCTCACTCCCAAATAGTCATGGCTTGAATACGCACAAGCCAGCTCGAAGGCTGGCTTGTGGGGGTTTCCTACGAGAGAAGCCTGTCACTCAGCGGCGGCTGGAGCCTGTGCTGGTTTAACGGCATCTTCGTACGAGACCGACTTGTCGGTCACAGTCGCTTTCTGCAGAACAGTATCTACAACTTGTTCTTCCAGCACAACCGAACGGACTTCGTTCAGTTGCTGGTCGTTCTTGTAGTACCAGGCGATGACCTGCTCAGGCTCTTGGTAAGCCGAAGCCATTTCTTCGATCATTTCGCGAACCTTGCCTTCGTCCGGCTTCAGCTCGAACTGCTTGACCACTTCGGCCACGATCAGGCCCAGGACCACACGGCGCTTGGCTTGCTCTTCGAACAGCTCGGCTGGCAGCTGCTCAGGCTTGATGTTGCCGCCGAACTGCTGAACGGCCTGCACGCGCAGACGGTTGACTTCGTTTTCCAGCAGGGCTTTCGGCACTTCGATCGGGTTGGCGGCCAGCAGACCGTCCATGACCTGGTTCTTCACCTTGGCCTTGATGGCCTGGCGCAGTTCACGCTCCATGTTCTTGCGAACTTCGGTGCGGAAGCCTTCCAGGGTCGATTCCTTGATGCCGAACTGGGCGAAGAACTCTTCGTTCAGCTCTGGCAGCACAGGAGCGGCAACGCTGTTGACGGTAATGGTGAACTCGGCGGCTTTACCAGCCAGGTCCAGGTTCTGGTAGTCCTCAGGGAAGGTCACGTTGACAACGCGCTCTTCGCCAGCCTTGGCACCAACCAGGCCGTCTTCGAAGCCCGGGATCATGCGGCCGGAACCCAGCACCAGCTGGGTGCCCTTGGCCGAACCACCGGCGAACACTTCACCGTCGACCTTGCCGACGAAGTCGATGTTTACCTGGTCGTCGTTCTGCGCGGCGCGCTCGACGGCCTCGAAGCGGGTGTTCTGCTTGCGCAGCACTTCCAGCATGTTGTCCAGGTCGGCATCAGCCACTTCGGCGCTCAGGCGCTCGACGCTGATCGACTCGAGGCCGCCAACAGTGAACTCCGGGAACACTTCGAAGATGGCGACGAATTCCAGGTCCTTGCCCTTTTCGAAGGACTTTGGCTCTACCGCAGGAGCACCAGCCGGGTTCAGCTTCTGCTCGACGATGGCTTCGTAGAAGGAAGCCTGGACCAGGTCACCGAAAGCCTCTTGGCGAGCATCGGCTTCGAAACGCTGACGGATCACGCTCATCGGCACTTTGCCTGGGCGGAAGCCGGCAACCTTGGCGCGCTTGGCAGTCTGTTGCAGACGCTTGTTGACTTCGTTCTCGACGCGCTCGGCCGGAACGGCGATGGTCATGCGGCGCTCGAGAGCGGAAGTGTTTTCAACAGAAACTTGCATGGATATTCCTCGTTGCACAGACGTTAGCCGGCGTTTGCCCGACTCCAGAATCAAGGGCAAGCATTCTAGTGAGTCGCGCAGCAGAAGTCACCCCACTCGGGACGACGGGAAACCACGCCGGTCGATTAACTTTCACGGCCCGCACGACATGACGCCGAGCCTGCTTCAATGGGGGCCGCACGACGCCCGGGGCGACCTGCAGCCGAAATACCTTGTCAAACAACTACCACAAACGAATTCGATGCCTTTATTCAGGATCGATTTCGTTGAACTGGCAGTACTCCTCCCACTCCATCCCCAGCGCCTCGGCTACCTCGCGGTGCGTCTCCAGGCGCATGGCCTGCAGCTGCTCGGGGGTTTCGGCGATCAGCTGCAGGGCCAGCTCCCAAGGCTGGATACCCTGTTCCTCGGCCGCATCCTCGAAAGCCCACTCGATCTGCTGGGCCTGCTCGCGCGCATCCAGCTCACGGACCTCTTCGAGCAGCTGCGGGTTGGCCTCGGCAAAGCGCTGTAGCGCCAGGGCCTGACGGGCTTCTTTTGCGATCATCGGGCTGTTCCTCTGCCGGTCAGATGGGCCGGTGTTTCAAACGGCTGAAATCTAACAGCTTTTATTGGGGTGTCACCAGAGGATTGCAAGGGGCGAGATGCGATTTGACAGGAAGGTGGTTCGCCATGACATTTTCAGCGAGTTCGCCATGACGCTTTCAGCGCCTGGGCGATACAGCGCCCCCCCCCCCGCGCGGCCGCTAGCAGGCGCCCGCACACCCAACACAA
>NZ_JADLJS010000017.1 GCF_015680405.1 Pseudomonas pudica | reverse complement strand
CAAGCCAGCTCCCACAGGTACTGCACAGGCCTTGCGGGCGGTGCAATACCTGTGGGAGCTGGCTTGCCGGCGATAGGGCCGGTACAGGAATGACACCTATGAAAAAGGCGCCCGTCAGGCGCCTTCTTCTAGTTGCGGTATCACTCAGCCAATGGCTTTGGACGCCAGCCAGAACAGGCCGGCCGCCAGGCCCATCGATGTCGGCAGGGTCAGTACCCAGGCCAGCAGGATGGTCTTCACGGTGCCGCCTTGCAAGCCGCTCTTGTTGGCGACCATGGTGCCGGCCACACCGGACGACAGCACGTGGGTGGTCGATACCGGCAGGGCGAAGATGTTGGCCATGCCGATGGCGCAAGCCGCGGTGATCTGCGCGGACATGCCCTGGGCATAGGTCATGCCCTGCTTGCCGATCTTCTCGCCAACGGTCAGTACCACGCGCTTCCAGCCGACCATGGTACCCAGGCCCAGGGCCAGGGCGACGGCCACGATCACCCAGAACGGGGCATACTCGGTGGTGGCGGTCAGGTCTTTGCGCAGTTTTTCCAGGTCGGCCTTTTCACGGGCTTCCAGGCCTGGCAGCTTGCCAACCTTCTTCGCCGTGTCGTCCAGGCACAGCAGGTAACGGCGCACTTCGACACGCTTGTCGGCACTCAGGCTGTGGTAGTCGGTCACGCCCTGCAGCGAGGACTGCAGCGCGGCAATGGTCGGCTCGGTCTGCTGTGGGTTGCAGCTGAACTGCTCTGGCAGGTCGCTGGCCTTGGCCTTGCCCAGCGCCAGGAACTCGCCCAGGGTGGCGGCGTTGCGCTGGTAGAACTGGCTCATGTGCAGTGTGGCGTCGCGGGTACGCTCGATCTGGTAGGTGGTGCTGTTCAGGTCGAGGACGAACTTGGCCGGGACGATGCCGATCAGTACCAGCATGATCAGGCCGATACCTTTCTGGCCGTCGTTGGAGCCGTGCACGAAGCTTACGCCCATGGCCGAAACCACCAGTACCAGGCGGTTCCAGAACGGCGGGTGCTTCTTGTCGTCGAGCTTGCGGCGTTGCTCGGGGGTCTTGTGCATCTTCGACAGCGGGCGCCACCACTTCAGGCCGATCAGTACCAGTGCGGCAACGGCGAAGCCGGCCATCGGCGAGACCACCAGCGACATGGCGATGTCGATCGCCTTCTGCCAGTTGACACCGTCGCCCAGCGGGATGTCGTTGATCAGGGCATTGGCCAGGCCGACGCCGAGAATGGAGCCGATCAGCGTGTGCGAGCTGGAGGCGGGGATACCGAAGTACCAGGTGCCCAGGTTCCAGGTGATGGCCGCAGCCAGCAGCGAGAAGACCATGGCCAGGCCGTGTCCGGTGTTCACGTTGATCAGCAGCTCTACCGGCAGCAGGTGCACGATGGCATAGGCCACCCCGACACCGCCGAGCAGAACGCCAAGGAAGTTGAACACGCCGGAAAAGAACACGGCGAGGTGCGGCGGCATGGCTTTGGTATAGATGACGGTAGCTACCGCGTTGGCGGTGTCATGAAAGCCATTGATGAACTCGAAGGCGAGCACGAAGGTCAAGGCGAGCAGCAGGCTCACCAACACCCAGGCATCCAGTCCGCTGAATAATTCGATCATGAAGGTTGTCTGGCGGTCTTAGGGGGGCGGGATTATGCCAGAAAACCTTGGCAATCGATGCATCTGCGACAGACCGACGGCAATCTTCCTTTCGGGAGCGTTATGTGCACGGCGCGACGTCGAGGCAGGGAAATGTCCGCTAAAACGCGCGAAACCTGGCGAAAACCGGCAAAAAATTAAGCAAAAAACCGCTTCGCTTCTTTTCAAACGGTCGTATGAAATTTGTGTAATTCCATTTCACCTTCGGCCAGACAGTAAAGATCGACCGCGCCCGGGCTGGCCGGGCGACGACGCGCTGGCGTGGTCCCGGGGTCAGGGAGTGTCGCTGCGCAGTTCCTTTTCCATACGTTCCAGTTCCTGGCTGAAGGCCTGGTCGCGCACGCTCGCGCGCTTGCGCCATGGTTTGCGTTCCGGATCCGGTTGTGCGGCGTAAGTGGTGACTTCGCCACCGTAAACATCCTTGTAACGTTCAGCCTGGCGCTCGAGTTCCGCGCGCAGTTCATCTTTCGTCACAGTAGTACCTGAATTAAGTTTGATGACTGTTGTTCTACGTGTGCAGCGTGCACATGCCTTGCTGGCCGCAACGGCTTGATACAGCGGAAGGTCCCATTACCACGGCATCGTCGAGGCCTGCGCAATCGATTATAGCAACCGATATTTCGCCGAACATCGTTATTTACCCAGCCCTGACATCACCAGACGCAAGTAAGGGAATGCATCCGACAACAGTTTGGGCCTTTCGTACAAGTTTGAAAGGCAAGACGGACAAAAGTTCGTTGCAGTGCAGCAGCGGGACCGTCTACGGGAGAGTAAAGAAAAACGGCCTCGCCAAAAGGCGAGGCCGTTGCCTGGGGACTTCTACGGTGGGTACCTGACCAGTCTCTCCAAAGAAGCCACAAGTGGCATGAGAAAGGTATAAGTAAAAGTGTCAGCGGTCAATTGCGATTATCGGCCGTTTGTTCGATAATCGCACGAGTGGGCGTTTTTTTCGAGGTGTGCGATGAGTGACGAAACCCTGGCCAACGATTCCGTCAGTCCAGAGTCGGGCAACCCGGAGCAGGGGCGATCTGCCTCGGCAGCCCTGGCACCGCCGATCGTGGCTTCCCCGGCAAAGCGCATCCAGGCCTTTACCGGCGACCCGGACTTCATGACCTCCCTGGCGCGAGGCCTGGCAGTAATCCAGGCCTTTCAGGAACGCAAGCGTCACCTGACCATCGCCCAGATCAGCCACCGCACCGAAATCCCTCGTGCGGCGGTACGCCGTTGCCTGCACACATTGATCAAGCTGGGTTACGCCACCACCGACGGGCGCACCTATTCGCTGTTGCCCAAAGTGCTGACGCTGGGGCATGCATACCTGTCCTCGACGCCGCTGGCGATTTCTGCCCAGCCATACCTGGACCGCATCAGCGATCAGCTGCACGAGGCGGCCAACATGGCCACGCTCGAAGGTGACGACATTCTTTATATAGCCCGTTCGGCCACCGTGGAGCGGCTGATTTCGGTCGACCTGTCGGTGGGCGGGCGCCTGCCGGCCTATTGCACGTCGATGGGGCGCATTTTGTTGGCGGCCATGGACGACACCAGCCTGCGTGAATACCTGGAACGTGCCGACCTGAAGGCGCGTACCAGTCGTACCTTGCATGACCCCGAGTCACTGTTCGCCTGTATCCAGCAGGTGCGCGCCCAGGGCTGGTGCGTGGTGGACCAGGAGCTGGAGCAAGGGCTGCGTTCGATTGCGGTGCCGGTGTATGACGCCTCGGGGCAGGTGTTGGCGGCATTGAACGTGAGTACCCATGTCGGGCGGGTGACGCGCAGTGAACTGGAGCAACGGTTCTTGCCGATCCTGCTGGCGGCAAGCCGGGACCTTTGCCATCAGTTGTTTGGTTGAGCCTGCAGGGGGCCGCAAAGCGCCCCCTTTCAAATCTGGAACAGGCAAAACCCTTTCCTGTGCGATAAACGCACAGTGTCGTTCGCTGTCAATTGCGCCACCACCGCCCGCTGATTAATGTCTCTCGCAACGGTTGGCTGTGCCGACCGAACAAGAAAAGCATAATAAGAGGCACTTACATGAATACTGTCCCCTCGCTGCAGCGGCCGCACCCGCGCGCAGTACCGTTATATCCAGGCTGACGCCGGCCGCATTCCCTCAAACTACTGTCCTCTGTACCGGTTTAACGCGTGCAGTGGCCTGGCTGTGCCCCTCATTCCGGATAACAATAATGAACCAAGCGCAAACCAACGTCGGCAAAAGCCTCGACGTCCAGTCGTTCATCAATCAGCAGCCGCTGTCTCGCTACCAATGGCGGGTGGTGTTGTTGTGCTTCCTGATCGTCTTCCTCGATGGCCTCGATACTGCGGCCATGGGCTTCATAGCCCCGGCCCTGTCACAGGATTGGGGAATTGACCGCGCCAGCCTCGGCCCGGTCATGAGTGCCGCATTGATCGGCATGGTTTTCGGCGCCCTCGGCTCCGGCCCGCTGGCGGACCGTTTTGGCCGCAAGGGCGTACTGGTGGGCGCTGTGTTGGTATTTGGCGGCTTCAGCCTTGCCTCGGCCTATGCCACCAACGTCGAGCAGTTGCTGGTGTTGCGCTTCCTGACCGGCCTGGGCCTTGGCGCAGGCATGCCCAACGCCACCACGCTGCTGTCTGAGTACACCCCCGAACGCCTCAAGTCGCTGCTGGTGACCAGCATGTTCTGCGGCTTCAACCTGGGCATGGCCGGTGGGGGCTTCATTTCCGCCAAGATGATCCCGGCCTACGGCTGGCACAGCCTGCTGGTGATCGGTGGCGTGCTGCCGTTGCTGCTTGCGCTGGTGCTGATGGTATGGCTGCCGGAGTCGGCGCGGTTCCTGGTGGTGCGCAATCGGGGCACCGACAAGGTGCGCAAGACCTTGTCCCCCATCGCACCGCAGGTGGTGGCCGAGGCGGGCAGCTTCAGCGTGCCGGAGCAGAAGGCGGTGGCCGCGCGCAACGTGTTTGCGCTGATCTTCTCCGGTACCTACGGCATGGGCACCATGCTGTTGTGGCTGACCTACTTCATGGGCCTGGTGATCGTCTATCTGCTGACCAGCTGGCTGCCAACCTTGATGCGCGACAGTGGCGCGAGCATGGAGCAGGCGGCCTTCATCGGCGCACTGTTCCAGTTCGGTGGCGTGCTGAGTGCCGTCGGCGTGGGCTGGGCCATGGACCGCTTCAATCCGCACAAGGTGATCGGCATTTTCTATCTGCTGGCCGGGGTGTTCGCCTACGCCGTGGGGCAGAGCCTGGGCAACATCACCGTATTGGCCACGCTGGTGCTGGTTGCCGGCATGTGCGTGAACGGCGCCCAGTCGGCGATGCCTTCGCTGGCGGCGCGCTTCTATCCGACACAGGGCCGCGCCACAGGGGTATCGTGGATGCTGGGTATCGGCCGTTTCGGCGCGATTCTCGGGGCCTGGAGTGGTGCCACGCTGCTGGGGCTGGGCTGGAACTTCGAACAGGTGCTGACGGCGTTGCTGGTGCCGGCAGGGCTGGCGACCGTGGGTGTGATCGTGAAAGGGCTGGTGAGCCACGCTGACGCGACCTGAGGCCCGAGGGCCGCTTTGCGGCCCTTCGCAGCACAAGGCTGCTCCTACACAGGCGATGCCACCCCCTGTAGGACCAGCCTTGTGCTGCGAAGAATTCGACACGGTAGAGAATGAGTAGCAGGACAACAAATGGTTCGATAATCGCACAAATAGTCGATTATCGGATTGTAAGCCACCCAAGAGTCTCCTTAATCTGAGCTCACCGAAGCACCCTGACCAGGAGTCTCCAAATGGCTGCAATTCTCTCGCTTCACGAAGCCGTGAAGCAGTTCATCCAGGATGGCGATACCGTCGCCCTCGAAGGTTTCACCCACCTGATCCCGACTGCCGCCGGCCACGAGATCATCCGTCAGGGCAAGCGCGACCTGACCCTGGTGCGCATGACCCCGGACCTGATCTACGACCAGCTGATCGGCGCCGGTTGCGCCAGCAAGCTGATCTTCTCCTGGGGTGGTAACCCGGGTGTCGGTTCGCTGCACCGCCTGCGTGATGCCGTCGAGAAGCAGTGGCCACACGCCATCGAAATCGAAGAGCACAGCCACGCCGACCTGGCCAACGCCTATGTCGCCGGTGCTTCTGGCCTGCCGTTCGCCGTGCTGCGTGCTTACGCCGGCTCCGACCTGCCGAAGGTCAACCCCTTGATCAAGAGCATCACCTGCCCGTTCACCGGTGAAGTGCTGGCAGCCGTGCCGTCGGTGCGCCCGGACGTGACCGTGATTCACGCGCAAAAGGCTGACCGCAAAGGCAACGTGTTGCTGTGGGGCATCCTCGGCGTGCAGAAGGAAGCCGCCCTGGCCGCCAAGCGCTGCATCGTCACCGTCGAGGAAATCGTCGACGACCTGCAGGCCCCGATGAACGCCTGCGTACTGCCGACCTGGGCCCTGAGCGCGGTATGCCTGGTACCTGGCGGTGCGCACCCGTCCTATGCCCATGGCTACTACGAGCGTGACAACCGCTTCTACCAGGCCTGGGACCCGATCGCGCGCAGCCGCGAATCGTTCACCGCCTGGATTGACACCTACATCCGTGGCACTGCCGATTTCAACGAATTCAAGGCCAAGCTGGCCAGCACTGCGGAGGCCGCACAATGAGCTACTCCACTTCCGAAATGATGACCGTCGCCGCAGCCCGTCGCCTGCGTAACGGTGCTGTGTGCTTCGTCGGCATCGGCCTGCCTTCCAAGGCCGCCAACCTGGCGCGCCTGACCTCGTCGCCAGACGTGGTGCTGATTTACGAGTCCGGTCCGATCGGCGCCAAGCCAAGCGTACTGCCGCTGTCGATCGGCGACGGCGAGCTGGCCGAAACCGCTGACACCGTGGTGCCGACCGGCGAGATCTTCCGCTACTGGCTGCAAGGTGGGCGCATCGACGTCGGCTTCCTCGGCGCCGCCCAGGTCGACCGCTTCGGCAACATCAACACGACTGTGGTCGGTGACTACCACGCCCCGAAAACCCGCCTGCCGGGTGCCGGTGGCGCACCGGAAATCGCCGGTTCCGCCAAACAGGTGCTGATCATCCTCAAGCAGTCGCCGCGTGCCTTCGTCGACAAGCTGGACTTCATCACCTCGGTTGGCCACGGTGAAGGCGGCGACTCGCGCAAACGCCTTGGCCTGCCAGGCGACGGCCCGGTCGGTATCATCACCGACCTGTGCATCATGGAGCCGGAGGCTGGTACCCACGAATTCGTCGTTACTGCCATCCACCCGGGCGTGACCCGCGAGCAGATCATCGCCGCCACTGGCTGGGCGATCCGCTTTGCCGACGATGTGCAGACCACTGCCGAACCGACCGAAGTCGAGCTGTCCGCCCTGCGAGACCTCGAAGCCCGTACCGCCGCGGCCCACGGCCAGGTGGCAGGAGAAGCCTGATGCGCGACGTATTCATCTGTGACGCCATTCGCACCCCGATCGGCCGCTTCGGCGGTGCCCTGGCCGGCGTGCGGGCCGACGACCTGGCCGCCGTGCCGCTGAAGGCGCTGATCGAGCGCAACCCGAGCGTGCAGTGGGATCAGGTTGACGAAGTATTCTTCGGCTGCGCCAACCAGGCTGGTGAAGACAACCGCAATGTGGCACGCATGGCGCTGCTGCTGGCCGGCCTGCCGGAAAGCATTCCGGGCGTTACCCTGAACCGCCTCTGCGCGTCGGGCATGGATGCCATCGGTACCGCCTTCCGCGCCATTGCCAGCGGCGAAATGGAGCTGGCGATTGCCGGCGGCGTCGAGTCGATGTCGCGTGCCCCGTTCGTCATGGGCAAGGCCGAAAGTGGCTATTCGCGCAACATGAAGCTCGAAGACACCACCATCGGCTGGCGTTTCATCAACCCCCTGATGAAGAGCCAGTACGGTGTGGACTCCATGCCGGAAACCGCGGACAACGTGGCCGACGATTACCAGGTTTCGCGTGCTGACCAGGACGCCTTCGCCCTGCGCAGCCAGCAGAAGGCAGCTGCCGCCCAGACCGCCGGTTTCTTCGCCGAAGAGATCGTGCCGGTGCGTATCGCGCACAAGAAGGGCGAGACCATCGTCGAGCGTGACGAGCACCTGCGCCCGGAAACCACACTGGAAGCGCTGACCAAGCTCAAGCCGGTCAACGGCCCGGACAAGACCGTCACCGCCGGCAACGCCTCGGGTGTGAATGACGGTGCTGCGGCGTTGATCCTGGCCTCGGCCGAGGCGGTGAAGAAACACGGCCTGACCCCACGTGCCCGGATACTGGGCATGGCCAGCGCCGGTGTTGCACCGCGGGTGATGGGCATTGGCCCGGTGCCGGCAGTGCGCAAGCTGACCGAGCGCCTGGGCATCGCGGTGAATGATTTCGATGTGATCGAGCTCAACGAAGCCTTTGCCAGCCAAGGTCTGGCGGTGCTGCGTGAGCTGGGTGTGGCCGACGATGCACCGCAGGTGAACCCCAACGGAGGTGCTATCGCCCTGGGCCACCCGCTGGGCATGAGCGGTGCGCGCCTGGTGCTGACTGCGCTTCACCAACTGGAAAAGAGCGGTGGGCGTAAAGGCCTGGCGACCATGTGTGTGGGCGTAGGCCAAGGTTTGGCGCTGGCCATCGAGCGGGTTTGACCTGTACCGGCCTCTTCGCGGGTAAACCCGCTCCCACAGGGAACCACGCATCCCCTGTGGGAGCGGGTTTACCCGCGAAGAGGCCGGCACATGCGACTCAAGGCCAATTGCCAGCCAGATAGCGGAACGAGTGTGTTACCAGGTGTGTCTAGAATTACCTGCGACCCTCCAGGAGTAAACTCACCATGACCTCAGCCTATTACACCGGCGAAGAACGCAGTAAACGCATCTTCGCTATCGTTGGTGCCTCTTCAGGCAACCTGGTGGAATGGTTCGACTTCTACGTCTATGCCTTCTGCGCGATCTACTTTGCTCCGGCTTTCTTCCCTTCCGACGACCCCACCGTGCAGTTGTTGAACACGGCAGGCGTGTTCGCCGCGGGTTTTCTGATGCGCCCCATCGGTGGCTGGATATTCGGCCGCCTCGCTGACCGCCATGGTCGCAAGAATTCCCTGATGATCTCGGTGCTGATGATGTGCTTCGGCTCCCTGATGATCGCCTGCCTGCCCACCTATGCCAGCATCGGCACCTGGGCCCCGGCGTTGCTGTTGCTGGCCCGGCTGATCCAGGGCCTGTCGGTTGGCGGCGAGTATGGCACCACTGCCACTTACATGAGTGAAGTGGCCCTGCGCGGCCAGCGCGGCTTCTTCGCCTCGTTCCAGTACGTGACCCTGATCGGCGGCCAGTTGCTGGCGGTGCTGGTGGTGGTGATCCTGCAGCAACTGCTCACCGAAGAAGAGCTGCGCGCCTGGGGCTGGCGCATACCGTTCGTGGTCGGTGCCATTGCAGCGCTGATCTCGTTGATGCTGCGCCGCTCGCTGCATGAGACCAGCAGCGCCGAAACCCGCCAGGACAAGGACGCCGGCACCATCAAGGGCCTGTTCCGCAACCACGCGGCGGCTTTCATCACCGTGCTCGGCTATACCGCGGGCGGTTCGCTGATCTTCTACACCTTCACCACCTACATGCAGAAGTACCTGGTCAACACCGCCGGCATGACCGCAAAAAACGCCAGCTACGTGATGACTGGCGCGCTGTTCCTGTTCATGGTGCTGCAGCCGTTCTTCGGCATGCTCTCCGACCGCATCGGCCGGCGCAATTCGATGATGCTGTTCGGCGCCCTGGGGACGCTGTTCACCGTGCCGCTGCTGATGGCGCTGAAAACCGTGAGCAGCCCGTTCATGGCCTTCGTGCTGATTACCCTGGCATTGTGTATCGTCAGTTTCTACACCTCGATCAGCGGCCTGGTGAAGGCCGAGATGTTCCCGCCGCAGGTGCGTGCGCTGGGTGTGGGCCTGGCCTATGCAGTGGCCAACGCGGCGTTCGGCGGTTCGGCCGAATACGTTGCCCTGGGCCTGAAGACCTTGGGCATGGAAAACACTTTCTACTGGTACGTGACAGCGATGATGGCGATTGCCTTCCTGTTCAGCCTGCGCTTGCCGAAGCAGGCCGCGTACCTGCACCACGATGATTAAGGATGTGGCATGACCAACCAACTGTTCGACGCCTACTTCACCGCACCGGCCATGCGCGAGATCTTCTCCGACCGTGGCCGCCTGCAGGGCATGCTCGATTTCGAAGCGGCGCTGGCACGGGCCGAGGCGGCTGCCGGGCTGGTCCCGCACAGCGCGGTAGCGGCCATCGAGGCGGCTTGCCACGCCGAGCGTTATGACGTTGGCGCGCTGGCCAATGCCATCGCCACTGCTGGCAACTCGGCGATCCCGCTGGTGAAGGCGTTGGGCAAGGTGATCGCCAGTGGCGTGCCCGAGGCCGAGCGCTACGTGCACCTGGGCGCCACCAGCCAGGACGCGATGGACACCGGGCTGGTCGTGCAGCTGCGCGCTGCCCTCGACCTGATCGAAGCCGACCTTGGCAAGCTGGCTGATACCCTGTCGCATCAGGCCTTGCAGCACGCCGACACGCCGCTGGTGGGGCGCACCTGGTTGCAGCATGCCACCCCGGTGACCCTGGGCATGAAACTGGCCGGTGTGCTGGGCGCCTTGACCCGTCACCGCCAGCGCCTGCAGGAGCTGCGCCCACGCCTGCTGGTGCTGCAGTTCGGCGGTGCCTCGGGCAGCCTCGCGGCGTTGGGCAGCAAGGCGATGCCGGTGGCCGAAGCCTTGGCCGAGCAGCTCAAGCTGACCCTGCCCGAGCAGCCCTGGCACACCCATCGCGACCGCCTGGTGGAGTTTGCCTCGGTGCTGGGCCTGGTCGCCGGTAGCCTGGGCAAGTTCGGCCGCGATGTCAGCCTGCTGATGCAGACCGAGGCGGGGGAACTGTTCGAGCCTTCCGCGCCGGGCAAGGGTGGGTCTTCGACCATGCCGCACAAGCGCAACCCTGTCGGCGCAGCAGTGCTGATCGGCGCCGCGACCCGCGTGCCGGGGCTGGTTTCGACGCTGTTTGCCGCCATGCCCCAGGAGCACGAGCGCAGCCTCGGCCTGTGGCATGCCGAATGGGAAACCCTGCCCGACATCTGCTGCCTGGTCTCCGGTGCGCTGCGCCAGGCCCAGGTGATTGCCGAGGGTATGGAAGTGGATGCCGCGCGCATGCGCCGTAACCTCGACCTGACCCAGGGCCTGGTGCTGGCCGAAGCGGTAAGCATCGTCCTCGCCCAGCGCCTGGGCCGCGACCACGCCCACCACCTGCTGGAGCAGTGCTGCCAGCGCGCGGTGGCCGAACAGCGCCACCTGCGCACTGTGCTGGGTGAAGAGCCGCAGGTCAGCGCCGAGCTGTCCGCCGAAGAACTCGATCGCTTGCTCGACCCTGCCCATTACTTGGGCCAGGCCCGCGTCTGGGTGGCGCGCGCCGTGTCCGAACATCAACGTTTCACTGCCTGAAGGAGACCGCTGTGGCGCACTTGCAACTGGCCGATGGCGTTTTGAATTACCAGATCGATGGCCCGGAAAACGCCCCGGTGCTGGTCCTGTCCAACTCGCTGGGCACCGACCTGGGCATGTGGGGCACGCAGATCCCACTGTGGAGCCAGCACTTGCGCGTGTTGCGCTACGACACCCGTGGCCACGGTGGGTCGCTGGTCACTGAAGGCCCCTACAGCATCGAACAGCTGGGCCGTGACGTGCTGGCCTTGCTCGATGGGCTGGATATCGCCAAGGCGCACTTCGTCGGCCTGTCGATGGGTGGCCTGATCGGCCAGTGGCTGGGCATCAATGCCGGCCAGCGCCTGCACAGCCTGACCCTGTGCAATACCGCTGCCAAGATCGCCAACGACGAGGTGTGGAACACCCGTATCGACACCGTGCTCAAGGGCGGCCAGCAGGCCATGGTCGATCTGCGCGATGCTTCCATCGCCCGCTGGTTCACCCCGGGCTTCGCCCAGGCCCAGCCGGCGCAGGCCCAGCGCATCTGCCAGATGCTGGCGCAAACCAGCCCGCAAGGCTATGCCGGCAACTGCGCAGCGGTGCGCGATGCCGACTACCGTGAGCAGTTGGGCCGCATACAGGTGCCGACGCTGATCGTTGCCGGTACCGAAGACGTGGTGACCACCCCAGAGTACGGCCGCTTCATGCAGGCCGGTATCACGGGTGCCGAGTACGTCGACTTCCCGGCGGCGCACCTGTCCAACGTCGAGGTCGGCGAGGCGTTCAGCCGCCGCGTGCTCGACTTCCTGCTGGCCCACTGAGGATACCGCCATGGACGAGAAACAACGTTACGACGCCGGCATGCAAGTACGCCGCGCAGTGCTTGGCGATGCCCATGTGGACCGCAGCCTGGAGAAGCTCAACGACTTCAACGGCGAGTTCCAGGAGATGATCACCCGCCACGCCTGGGGTGACATCTGGACCCGCCCGGGCCTGCCGCGGCATACCCGTAGCCTGATCACCATCGCCATGCTGATTGGCATGAACCGCAATGACGAGCTGAAGCTGCACCTGCGCGCGGCGGCCAACAATGGCGTCACGCGCGACGAGATCAAGGAAGTACTGATGCAGAGCGCGATTTATTGCGGCATTCCGGCTGCCAATGCCACCTTCCACATGGCTGAGTCGGTATGGGATGAGCTGGGCGTGGAGTCGCGACAGCAGTAATGCCTGTACCGGCCCTATCGCCGACAAGCCAGCTCTCACAGGGATTGCATCAGGCTTGAGGGCAGTGCAGTCCCTGTGGGAGCTGGCTTGCCGGCGATAGGGCCATTGAATGTTTACATGGCCGCATTCTTCTGCCGCATGGCAACTGGCCCGGCGTTGCTTTCCACGGCTTGCTTCAGGGCCGGGCACAGGCCGAGCATGAATGCCGCTTCTGCCACCACGAACAACGGCCCGATGATCAATCCGCTGACATCGTCGACAAACGCCGGCTTGCGGCCTTCGTAGTAATGGCCGACGAACTGGATGATCCAGCCCACCACGAACGCACCCAGCCCGGCGCCGAGCCACAGTGCTGTCGTCTGCATCGCCAGCACCTGACCAACCCACAGGCATAGCCCAAGCAACAACCCCATCACCAGGCCGAAGCGCAGGTCCAGGCGCAGGTAGAACCAGACCGAGGCTGCCGCCGCCGGCAGGGCAGGGGACAGCCACACGCCCGCCACCTCCCAGCCAGGACGCGACAGCAGGATGGTGACCGCCAGCACGATCATGGGGATGCCCACGAAGTGGGTGGCGATGTTGCGTGGGTCGCGGTGGTAGCTGGCGTATTGGCTCAGGTGGTCGACGAGGGTCTTCATTGTTTTTGCCTCCCTGGTTGCCTGATCGGGGTGTATTGCCTGTTCTGGCCTCTTCGCGGGTTCACCCGCGAAAGGGCCGGCACAGGCGACCGATATAGCTCAGGATAGACCGCCCCTGCCAGCATCATCAGTTCAGCGAATGGCAGCAGCCCGCACTGGCATATCCAGCCCCACCAGCGTTTCGATCATCGCTCGCGCCGCCGGCGACAACCGGTAACCGCTGCGGCTGACTACGCCACAGCGCACGCTCAGCACTTCCAGCGCTGGCGGCAGGTTGCGCCAGTGCAGGCGCACCAGGCGGCCGCTGGCCAGGTCTTCGGCCACGGCTTCCTCGCTGGCGGTGCCGATGGCATCGCTGGCCAGCACCACGCTGCGCAGTACGGCCAGGTGCTCGGTTTGCAGGTGCGGGGTGAAATCGCTGCGCCCGCTCAGGTTGGCCAGGCGCTTGCGCACGCCGGGGGCGAGCAGGGCGCTGGCCAGGGGGTAGCTGAACAGGTCGTTGGTCGACAGGCTGTCCTTGGCCAGCAATGGGTGCCCCGGGCGACAGAAGAACAGGCCGGGGCGCGGTGAAAGGGGTTCGGTGTGGAAGTTGGGGTCGGCCTCGAACGGGCGGATGTCGTCGACGAAAAACTCGATCTGCTCGCGGCGCAGGGCCTGGCCGAGGCGTTCGGCGTTGTCCACCAGCAGCGAGGTGCGGATGCCTGGGTGGCGCTCGAGAAAGTGGCGCAGGGCATCGGGCACCAGGCGTACGGCCAGCGTCGGGCCGCTGCCGAAATGCAGCTCGCCGGCGTCGAGCTTAGTCATCTGTAGCACTTCGTTGCTCAGCTGCGCGGCACCTTGTACCAGGCGCCGGGCATGTTGCAGCACCACCAAGCCTTCAGGGGTGGGCGGCAGGGCTTTGCTGGCGCGGTCGACCAATGGGCAGCCGAAGCTGTGTTCCAGGCTCTGGATGGCACGGCTGAAGGCGGGTTGGGTGATGCCCATGGCCTCGGCGGCACGGACGAAGCTGCGGTATTCGGTGAGGGCGATGAAGTAGCGCAGTTGACGGAGGTCCATGTCACGGCTCTGGGGCGGGGTTCAGGGGCCTATTCAAGCGGTTGCTGTATATTCCGTCAAAGAAGGTTTATTGATTTGTTTATAGCTTTAGGTTATTTGTTGCGGCATCTGGCCTCTTGCGGGTAAACCCGCTCCCACAGGTTCACCACAGTTTCAGAATCTGTGGTGAACCTGTGGGAGCGGGTTTACCCGCGAAGCATTCAAAGGAGATTCAGCGGGTAGCTCACGATCAATCGGTTCTCGTCGAACGAGTTGGTGCTGAAGTCCCGGCGCATGGTGGAGTTGCGCCACTTCACCGACAGGTCCTTGAAGCTGCCCGACTGCACCACATATGCCAACTCGGTTTCCCGCGCCCATTCCTTGCCATCGTCCACGCCCCCTGCGGTGACGTTGTCACCTTTGATGTAGCGGTTCATCAGGGTCAGGCCTGGCACGCCGACGGTGGCGAAGTTGAAGTCATGGCGCACCTGCCAGGAGCGTTCCTTGGCGTTGTCGAAGCTGGAGTTGTAGCTGTCGTTTGCCAGGGTGCCGCCGCTGGTGCCATTCACCCGCATCCAGGCGTCGTCGCCGCTGACTTTCTGCAGGCCGACGTAGAATGTGTGGCCCTGATAGCGCGCCGAGAGCATGGCCGAGGCGGTGCGGTTGTCCAGTTCACCAGCGCGTTCGGCGCCGTCTTCCTTGCCGATGAAGTAGCCCAGGTTGGCGCCCAGGGTCCAATCGCCCAGGGGTTGGCTGTGCACAAGGTTGAGGTACTGCTGACGGTAGATGTCCTTGAGCTGGGCATTCCACAGGCCGATCATGGTGCGCTTGTCGTTGAAGGCGTATTCGCCGCCGCCAAAGTTGAAACGGTCGGACGTGAACGCTGCCTTGCCGTTCATCGACATGTCTTCCATGCTGGCGTCGTTGCGCGGGCTGTTGCCGCGGAACTGGCCGGCGTACAGGGTCAGGCCGGCGATTTCCTTCGAGGTCAGCTGGCCGCCGCGGAAGGTCTGCGGCAGCGAGCGGCCGTCATCCGAGCGCAGGATCGGCAGTACCGGCATCCATTCGCCCACTTTCAGCTCGGTTTCGGACAGCTTGGCTTTCAGTGCCACGCCCAGGCGGCCGAAATCATCGGCGGGGCGGCCATCGTCGTGCACCGGCAGCAGATGAGTGTTGGTGGTGCCTTTGCCGCCGTCGAGCTTGACCGAGTACAGGCCCAGTACGTCCACGCCGAAACCGACGGTGCCTTGGGTGAAGCCGGAGCGGGCGTCGAGGATGAAGCTCTGCGTCCACTCCTCGGCCTTGGCCTGCGGGTGGGCCGGGTCGACGAAGTTGCGGTTGATGTAGAAGTTGCGCAGGTTGAGGGTGGCCTTGGCGTCCTCCAGGAAACCCCCTTCGTCGGCGGCGAACACGGGGAGTGCGCAGGACATGGCCAACAGGCCGGGCAGCAGCTGGCGTGCGGGTTGCAAAGTGCTCATCTGTCGTGGATCTCTTGTTTTTATGGGCGAGCCGGTACGCTGCAGGATGCGGCCTGCAGGTGCGGGTCTTTTGGGATGAACCGGGGCAACGTTGCGTGGGGAGGATGGTGCGGGGTGGGGCTGGGGTGAGGCAATTCGCCACAAGCGGAATCGGGCGATAATCGAACGGAATGTTCTGGTTGGTTAATTGTTTGTCTATGTTGGGGCTTGCGGGCGAACCCGCGAAGAGGCCGGTTCAGGCAACACAAAAAAAAGCCCACCGCGAGGGTGGGCTTGATGCTTTGACAGCTTCAATCAGCTCTTCGGTGCTTCCACCGATGCCTGTTGGTTGGCCTGCCCGGTCTGCTCGTACCAGCCACCGCCAAGCGCCTTGTACAGGTTGACCTCGCTGGTCAGCTGCGACAAGCGATCGCCGATCAGCGCCTGCTGGGCACTGAACAGGTTGCGCTGGGCGTCGAGGAAGGTCAGGTTGCTGTCGATACCGATGCGATAGCGGCGTTCGGCCAGGCGGTAGTAGTCCTGGTTCGCCTGCACCAGGTCGCGTTGCGCCTGCAGCTGCTCTTCGAAGGTCTTGCGCGCCGCCAAGCCATCGGAGACTTCCTGGAAGGCGGTCTGGATGGTCTTTTCGTACTTGGCGACGTTGATGTCCTTCTGGATTTTCGAGTAGTCCAGGCTGGCCTTCAGGCTGCCGGCGTTGAAGATCGGCAGGTTGATCTGCGGCTGGAACAGCCAGGTGCCCTGGCCGCCCGAGAACAGGTGGCCCATGTCGGGGCTCAGGCTGCCGGCATTGGCGGTCAGGCTGATGCTCGGGAAGAACGCTGCACGAGCCGCGCCAATGTTGGCATTGGCGGCCTTGAGCAGGTGCTCGGCTTCCTGGATGTCCGGGCGACGCTGGAGGATGTCCGACGGCAAGCCGGCCGGTACTTCGGCCAGCTGGTCGGCATTGAGCTCCAGTGGCTTGGGCAGGTCGGCGGGAATGCCGGTGCCCAGCAGCACGGTCAAGCTGTTGACGTCCTGGGCGACCAGGCGCTGGTACTGCGAGTACTTGACCCGGGCGCCTTCCACGGCGGTACGCGCCTGGCTGACGTCCAGTGCCGAGGCTACGCCGACTTCGTTGCTGCGACGGGTGAGGTTGTAGCTTTCCTCGTAGGTCTTGAGCGTTTCTTCGGTCAGCTTGAACAGCGCCTGGTCGGCCTGCCAGGTGTAGTAGGCATTGGCCACGCTGGCCACCAGGCTGATCTGCGTGGAGCGACGCGCCTGCTCGCTGGACAGGTAGGTTTCCAGGGCCTGCTCGGTCAGGCTGCGCACGCGGCCGAACAGGTCCAGCTCATAGGCGCTGACGCCCAGGGTGGCCGAGTATTGGCTGGTGATGCCCGCTTCGCCCGTCTGCGACATGTTCGCCGGTACGCGCTGGCGGCTGCCGCTGCCGGTGGCCGAAACCGCCGGGAACAGGTCGGCGCGCTGGATGCGGTACTGAGCGCGGTAGGCGTCGATGTTCAAAGCGGCAACGCGCAGGTCGCGGTTGTTTACCAGCGCGGTCTGGATCAGCTGCTGCAGTGCCGGGTCGTGGAAGAACTGGCGCCAGCCCTGCTCGGCGGCGGCAACTTCCGCCGATTGCGTCGGCGAGTACGCAGGGCCTTGCGGCCACTGCGCAGCCACCGGCGATTCCGGGGTCTGGTAGTCAGGGATCAATGAGCAGCCGCCAAGAATGAAAGCGGTTACTGCCAGGGACAACAAAGACTTGGTCATTGCCCAGCCTCATAACGTGGAGTTTCAGGGGTGACGTCTTTTTCCGGCTCTTTGCTGCCGAACAGTGACGACACTGCGACGAAGAACAGTGGTACCCAGAAGATAGCGAGCACGGTCGCACTGATCATGCCGCCGATCACGCCAGTACCGATGGCGTGCTGGCTGCCGGCGCCGGCGCCGCTGGCGATAGTCAACGGTACCACGCCGAGGATGAACGCCAGCGAGGTCATGATGATCGGGCGCAGACGCATGCGGCACGCCTCGATCGCCGCGTCATACAGGCTGCGGCCCTGCTCGTGCAGTTCCTTGGCGAATTCGACGATCAGGATGGCGTTTTTCGCTGCCAGGCCGATGGTGGTCAACAGGCCGACCAGGAAGTACACATCGTTTGACAACCCGCGCAGGCTGGTGGCGATCAGGGCACCGATGATACCCAGCGGTACTACCAGTACCACGGCGATAGGGATCGACCAGCTTTCGTACAGGGCCGCCAGGCACAGGAACACGAACAGTACCGAGAGGGCGAACAGTGCCGGCATCTGCGAACCGGACAGTTTTTCCTCATAGGACATGCCGGTCCAGGAGAAGCCGATACCGCTTGGCAGTTCGCCAGCAATGCGCTCGACCTCGGCCATGGCTTCACCAGTACTGTAGCCTGGTGCCGGTGCACCGAGGATTTCCATTGCCTCGACGCCGTTGTAACGCGAAAGCTTCGGCGAACCGTAGGTCCATTCGCCTTTGGCGAAGGAGGAGAACGGCACCATTTCGCCAGCGCCATTGCGCACGTACCACTTCTGCAGGTCTTCCGGGCTCATCCGCGCGTTCGGCTCGCCCTGGATATACACCTTCTTGACTCGGCCACGGTCGATGAAGTCGTTGACGTAGCTGGCACCCAAGGCAATCGACAGGGTGTTGTTGATGTCGGCGATGGTCACGCCCAGGGCGCTGGCACGCTCGTCATCGATGGTCAGCTGGTACTGCGGCTCGTCGTTCAGGCCGTTCGGGCGCACGGCGCTGAGGATCTTGCTCTGCGCGGCCTTGGCCAGGAACTGGTTGCGCGCTTCCATCAACTTGGCATGGCCGACACCGCCGCGGTCCTGAAGGAACACGTCGAAGCCGGTGGCGTTACCCAGTTCGAGCACCGCAGGCGGGGCAAAGGCGAACACCATCGCATCGCGGAACGTGAAGAAGTGCTGCTGGGCGCGCTGGGCAAGGGCAAACACGCTGTTTTCCTTGGAGCGCTCATCCCAAGGCTTGAGCATGATGAACGCCATGCCCGAGCTCTGGCCACGGCCGGCGAAGTTGAAGCCGTTGACAGTGAACACCGAAGCCACGGTGTCGGCCTCTTCGCTGAGCAGATACTCACGCATCTGGTCGACCACCACCTGGGTGCGCTCGGCACTGGAGCCGGCCGGAGTCTGTACCTGGGCGAACAATACGCCCTGGTCTTCTTCCGGCAGGAACGCGGTAGGGATGCGGGTGAACAGCCAGATCATGCCGACCACGATCAGCGCGTAGGCCAGCAGGAACGGTACCTTGTTGCGCAGAATGGAGCCCACGCTGCGCTCGTAGCCGGTTACGCTGCGGTCGAAGTTGCGGTTGAACCAGCCGAAGAAGCCACGCTTGGCCACATGGTGTTCGCCCTTCTTCAGCGGCTTGAGCATGGTGGCGCACAGGGCCGGGGTGAAGATGAGCGCCACCAACACCGACAGGCCCATGGCCGAGACGATGGTGATGGAGAACTGCCGGTAGATCACACCCGTGGAGCCGCCGAAGAACGCCATGGGCAGCAGTACCGCCGACAGCACAAGGGCGATACCCACCAGGGCACCCTGGATCTGCTCCATCGAGCGCTTGGTCGCTTCCTTGGGCGGCAAGCCTTCCTCGGACATCACCCGCTCGACGTTCTCCACCACGACGATGGCGTCGTCCACCAGCAAGCCGATGGCCAGAACCATGGCGAACATGGTCAGGGTGTTGATGCTGAAGCCGGCAGCGGCAAGGATGCCGAAGGTGCCCAGCAACACCACCGGTACGGTCATGGTGGTGATGATGGTGGCGCGGAAGTTCTGCAGGAACAGGTACATCACCAGGAACACCAGGACCACGGCTTCGATCAGGGTGTGGATCACGCCGCTGATCGACTCGGTGACCACCGGGGTGGTGTCATATGGGAATACCGCTTTCACCCCAGGCGGGAAGAACGGTTCCAGGTCGGCGATGGTCTTGCGCAAGGCCTTGGCGGTGTCCAGGGCGTTGGCACCGGTGGCCAGTTTTACTGCCAGGCCGGAGGCCGGCTTACCGTTGAACTGGGCGCTGACGGCATAGTTTTCACCACCCAGGCCAACCTGGGCGACATCACCCAGACGCACTTGCGAACCGTCGCTGTTGACCTTGAGCAGGATCTTCTCGAACTGCTCGGCAGTCTGCAGACGAGTCTTGCCGATGATGGTGGCGTTCAGCTGGGTGCCGGGCATGGCCGGCAGGCCGCCGAGCTGGCCGGAGGATACCTGCACGTTCTGCGCGGCCACGGCGGTCTTGACGTCGACCGGGGTCAGCTGGAACTTGTTCAGTTTGGCCGGATCGAGCCAGATACGCATGGCGTACTGCGCACCGAACACCTGGAAGTCACCCACACCCGCGGTACGCGAGATCGGGTCCTGCATGTTGGAGACGATGTAGTTGGCCAGGTCGTCCTTGGTCATGCTGCCGTCCTCGGACACCAGGCCGATCACCAGCAGGAAGTTCTTCACTGCCTTGGTGACGCGGATACCTTGCTGCTGCACTTCCTGCGGCAACAGCGGGGTGGCCAGGTTCAGCTTGTTCTGCACCTGCACCTGCGCGGTGTCTGGGTTGGTGCCCTGCTCGAAGGTGGCGGTAATGGTCATGCTGCCGTCGGAGTTACTTTCCGACGACACATAACGCAGGTTGTCGATACCGTTGAGCTGCTGCTCGATCACCTGTACCACGGTGTCCTGCACGGTTTGCGCCGAGGCGCCCGGGTAGGTCACGGCGATGGCGATGGCCGGTGGCGCGATGCTGGGGTACTGGTTGATCGGCAGCTTCAGGATCGACAAGGCGCCGACCAGCATGATCACCAAGGCGATCACCCAGGCGAAGATCGGGCGATCGATAAAGAACTTCGACATGGTTTACTCCGCTTTGGCGTCTGCTTTCGCCGCGTTGGCCTGAACAGGGCTGGCCGGCTTCTTGACGTTGGTGGCTTCGCTGACCTTGACCTCGACGCCCGGGCGCACGTACTGCAGCCCTTCGGTGATCAGGCGGTCACCCGGGTTCAGGCCTTCCTCGATCAGCCAGTCGCTGCCCAGGGTACGGTTGGCCTTGAGCTGGCGCAGTTCGACCTTGTTCTCCTGGTTGACCACCAGCGCGGTCGGCGCGCCTTTCAGGTCGCGGGTCACGCCCTGTTGTGGGGCCAGGATGGCATTGGCGTTGACACCTGCCTTGAGCCGCGCATGCACGAACATGCCAGGCAGCAGGGTGTGATCAGGATTGGGGAACAGGGCGCGCAGGGTGACCGAGCCGGTGGTCTCGTCGACCGAGACCTCGGAGAACTCCAGGCGGCCCTCCTGCTTGAACAGGCTGCCGTCTTCCAGCACCAGTTGCACCGAGGCGGCGTTGTCGCCGGCCTTTTGCAACTGGCCGCTTTCCAGGTCACGGCGCAGCTTGAGCAGCTCGGCGGTGGACTGGGTGACGTCGACGTAGATCGGGTCGAGTTGCTGGATGGTGGCCATGGCGTTGGCCTGGCCATTGCTCACCAGTGCACCTTCGGTGAACGAAGAACGGCCGATACGGCCGCTGATCGGTGCCAGGACCTTGGTGTAGCGCAGGTCGATCTGCGCGCTCTTGAGCGAAGCCTCGGCCTGCAATCGTTTGGCATTGGCGTCGTCGTATTCCTGCTTGGAGACAGCCTGTTCGTCGATCAGCTGCTTGTAGCGCTCGGCCAGCGAGCGGGTGGCCTGCAGGTTGGCCTGGGCATTGGCCAGGGTGGCTTCGTACACGGCAGGGTCGATCTGGTACAACTGCTGGCCTTCCTTGACCTCACTGCCTTCCTTGAACAGGCGCTTGAGGATGATGCCGTTTACCTGCGGGCGCACTTCGGCGACGCGGTAGGCACTGGTACGCCCCGGCAATTCCGAGGTCAGGGTGAAGGCTTGGGGCTGGATGGTCACGACGCCGACCTGAGGAGCCTGCGCCGCTGGCGCTGCTTCTTCTTTCTTACAGCCACTGAGCAGGGTTGCCAGGGCGACGGCGGAAACCAGAGCGGTAACGGCTGGCTTGAATTGCATGAGGATCCTCGGGTCGCTGGAGCAGGGAGACGCTCAAGAGTAATGGAAGAGTCTTGATCTGGAAAAATTGCTATCCGGTGGATAAATAGCTTGCTAAGGAATATACTTACATTCATGGTTGTTTGTAAATACCGCTGGGTTGTACTCGGGTACTGCCACAGCCCTTGATTAGCTCCTCCGCGAGGCACCCTGCAGAGGTGCCCCCGGAGTGTTCCCCGCACGCGCCGCGCGTTCGGGGCAGATGAGGTTTGTACTGCCATGGTCCGTCGAACCAAAGAAGAAGCCCAGGAAACCCGCGCCCAGATCATCGAAGCGGCGGAAAAGGCCTTCTACAAGCGCGGGGTTGCGCGAACCACCCTGGCCGACATCGCCGAACTCGCGGGTGTGACGCGGGGGGCGATCTACTGGCACTTCAACAACAAGGCCGAGCTTGTGCAGGCGCTGCTCGACAGCCTGCATGAAACCCATGACCACCTGGCGCGGGCGAGCGAAAGCGAGGACGAAGTGGACCCGCTCGGCTGCATGCGCAAGCTGTTGCTGCAAGTGTTCAACGAGCTGGTGCTCGATGCCCGAACCCGGCGTATCAATGAAATCCTGCATCACAAGTGCGAGTTCACCGATGACATGTGTGAAATTCGCCAGCAGCGCCAGGGTGCGGTGCTGGATTGCCACAAGGGCATCACCCTGGCGTTGGCCAATGCCGTGCGCCGGGGCCAGTTGCCAGGCGAGCTGGATGTCGAGCGCGCGGCGGTGGCCATGTTTGCCTATGTCGATGGCCTGATCGGGCGCTGGCTGTTGCTGCCTGACAGTGTCGATCTGTTGAAGGATGTCGAAAAATGGGTCGACACCGGGCTGGATATGCTGCGCTTGAGCCCGGCTCTGCGCAAATGACACTTTGTTAAGGATTGTGAGGGAGTGTTACCCCTTTGTGTTAAGGGGGGATTAATGCTTCCGGATGACCTTGAACAAATCACCGATCCTGTGGGAGCGGCCTTGTGTCGCGATAGGGCTGCGCAGCAGCCCCGGCAATTTGTGCATCACTGCTGAAATCCTGGGGCCGCTTCGCGGCCCTTTCGCGACACAAGGCCGCTCCCACAGAGATCGCGTAGCTTCTAGCGTCCGCGCAGTTGCCGGTCGGGCAATGCAAACGCTGCAAACAGTCCCAGCACGGCTACCCCGGCACTTCCCATCAACAAACGCCGGAACGTCTCGAGTAACCGCCCTTGTGTCATCAGGTCCACTTCGCCGGCCTTCAAGCTACCCAGCAACGGATTACCCAGCGACTCGAACCCGCCCTGGTGCAGCAGCGCCAGCAGCAGGCTGGACATGCACGCCACCCCCATGGCCCCGCCCAGCGAGCGGAACAGGTTGGTGGTGCTTGTGGCCACGCCGATGTCCTTGCTGTCCACCGCGCTTTGCGTGCCTACCAGCGAGGTCGGGAACTGCAGCCCGCAAGCGATGCCGGTCAGCAGCATGAACAGTGCGCTGAGCAAGGCCGATTGCGGCGGGGTCAGCGCCATGGCGAAAATGGCCAGCGGCATAAGCAGCGCGCCGGCCAGGATCTGCGGCTTGTAACGCCCGGTCAGGCTGGTCATGCGCCCGCCGGTGAAGGCCCCCATGGGCAGCCCCATCACCAGCGGCAGGAGGTGCAAAGCAGCACTGTCGGCGCCGGCGCCGGTGATGCCCTGGTAGCGCAACGGCATGAGCATGGTCAGGGAGATTGACTGGAAGCTGGCGAAGAAGATCACGCCCCAGCACAGCACCGCCACGCGATTGCCGAACAGGCCGAGTGGCAGCAGCGGCTCCGGGCAGCGGCGCTCATGGGCGATGAACAGCACCAGGCCCAGCGCGGCGCAGGCGAACAGGGCCAGCACGGCCGAGTCGACCCAGGCGTGACCCTGGCCGACCAGGGTAATACCCAGCAACAGGCTACCCAGGCCGAGGATCAGCAACACGGCGCCCAGGTAGTCCACCTGCGCCTCGCGGCGCTGCGCCGGCATGCCGCCGAGGGCGCGGCGGATCGCCCACAGTGCGACCAGCCCCAGCGGCAGGTTGATCCAGAACACCCAGCGCCATGACAGGTATTCGGTCAGCCAGCCGCCCAGTACCGGCCCGGCGACGCTGGCCACGGCGTACATGCTGCTGAAATAGCCCTGGTAGCGGCCGCGCTCCCGTGGGGGTACGAAGTCGCCGATGATCGCTTGGCTCACCGAGACCATGCCACCGGCACCTATGCCTTGCAGTACCCGGGCCAGCACCAGTTGTTGCATGTCCTGGGCCAGGGCGCAGGCGATCGAGGCCAGGGTGAAAAGGCTGATGCCGGTGAGGATCATCCTGCGCCGCCCGTACAGGTCGCCCAGCTTGCCGTAGATCGGCACGGCCACGGTCATCGCCACCATGTAGCCGGAGATGACCCAGGCCAGCAGGCCGACATCGTTGAACTGCGCCGAGATTGCCGGCAGCGAGACGGCGACGATGGTCTGGTCCAGGGCGCCGAGGAAGATCGCCAGCATCAGGGCGGTAAGCACGTTGCGCAGGGTGGTGGGGGGCAGGGCGGCGGTCACGGGGATACCTTGTTTATCGGTTGAGACCTCTTCGCGGGCATGCCCGCTCCCACAGGTACAACTCAGGGCTTGAAGGCTGTGGTGTACCTGTGGGAGCGGGCGTGCCCGCGAAGGGGCCCCGAAATTGTAACCTGAGTTAGGTAGCTTCCTATGTACTATCTGCATCCCCTATGCAAGATCGGCATTGGCGCATTCATCCAGTGCTGCATGGCTGCGTGATATCGTTGGTATGCCACAGAGGCGGAAAACCGGGGGCTCGCACCAGCTTGGTGCAACATTATGCCGCAGGTTTTCGCGCCGCTGTCTCCCACACCTTTTATTCCTCTGCCTGCATGTCAAGCATGACCGCCCAGATGGCGACGGTTGGAACAGGCCAGGTAGACCCGATTACAGGGGTCGGTAGTTACCGTTCGACTTTCAACTTATTTTGCGGAGTGATCATGCCCAAGGCTTCCCATCAAGATCTGCGTTTTGCCTTCCGCGAGCTGCTCGCTTCAGGTTCCTGTTACCACACCGCATCGGTGTTCGACCCGATGTCGGCACGTATTGCCGCAGACCTGGGTTTCGAGGTCGGCATCCTCGGTGGTTCCGTCGCTTCGCTGCAGGTACTGGCGGCACCGGACTTCGCCCTGATCACCCTCAGCGAGTTCGTCGAGCAGGCCACCCGTATTGGTCGCGTGGCGCAACTGCCCGTGCTGGCTGACGCCGACCACGGCTATGGCAACGCACTGAATGTCATGCGCACGGTCATCGAACTGGAGCGCGCCGGCGTGGCTGCGCTGACCATCGAGGACACCCTGCTGCCTGCCCAGTTCGGGCGCAAGTCCACCGACCTGATCCCGGTTGAAGAGGGCGTCGGCAAGATCCGCGCGGCGCTGGAGGCACGGGTCGATTCGTCGCTGTCGATCATTGCCCGTACCAACGCTGGTGTGCTCACCACCGAAGAAATCATCGTGCGTACCCAGAGCTACCAGAAGGCTGGAGCCGATGGCATCTGCATGGTGGGTGTGAAGGACTTCGAGCAACTCGAGCAGATTGCCGAGCACCTGACGGTGCCACTGATGCTGGTGACCTACGGCAACCCGAACCTGCGAGACGACGAGCGCCTGGCACGCCTGGGCGTGCGCATCGTGGTCGATGGTCACGCCGCCTACTTTGCCGCGATCAAGGCCACCTATGACTGCCTGCGGCTGCAGCGCGGCCAGCAGAACAAGTCGGAAAACCTCAGCGCCACCGAACTCTCGCATACCTACACCCAGCCCGAGGACTACATCCGTTGGGCCAAGGAATACATGAGCGTCGAAGAGTGACACGCCCCCCCTGGAGGAACGGCCTTACAAGTCCTGATCCCACTCCGGTTCGTCCTTGAATCGCTGCACCAGAAAATCCAGCATGCTGCGCAGGGTCGCCGGCATGTGCTTGCGCGAGGTGTACACCGCAGTCAGGTTCAGTTCGCGTGGCCTGGCTTCGGGCAGCAGGCGCACCAGTTCACCCCGGCGCAGGGCTTTCGCGGCCTGGTAGGTCGGCAGCATGGCGATACCTGCGCCGGCCAGCGCCGCTTTCTGCAGTGTCATCGCCTCGTTGGCACTGATGTTCCCCGCCACTGGCACGGCGACTTGCTGGCCGGCCACCTCGAAATGCCACAGGCTGTGGCCGAAGTAGGCATGGGTCAGGCAGTTGTGCCGGCTCAGATCCTCGACCCGTTGCGGCGTGCCGTGCTCGCGCAGGTAGGCCGGTGCCGCACACACTGCCGAGCGGCACACACTCAGGCGCCGGGCGATCAGGTTGGGGTCCAGGTCGTTGCTGGTGCGGATGGCCAGGTCGATGCGCTCGTCCACCAGGTTGACCGTGCGATCGAGCATCTGCAGTTCCACCTTCACCCCGGGGTAGCGCCGGACGTAGTCGGCCACTGCATCCACCAACTGGGCCTGGCCGAACGAGGTACTGACGCTGATGCGCAGCGCGCCCTTGGGCGCGTCATCCGGCTGCTGCACCGCGGCTTGCAGGTCGCCGGCCAGTTCCAGCAGTTGCCGACAGCGGGGCAGGGTTTCCTGGCCGGCGGCGGTAAGGCTGAGCTTGCGTGTGGTGCGCTGCATCAGCCGTGCGCCAACCCAGTCTTCCAGCTCTGCCAGGTAGCGCGACACCACCGGCCGAGACAGTTGCAGATGATCCGCCGCCGCTGACTGGCTGCCCAGGTCGACTACGGTGACGAAAACACGCATGGCGTTGAGACGGTCCATGATTTGCCCGGTTTCAGAAACAAACTATGTTCGAGCATCGCATTTTTTGTCACGGATTGGGCAACTAAGCTGTTGGGCATTGTTCATCTGACGGGTGTTTGCGATGTCTCTTTTCACTCCCTTGCATGGCTTGCTGCTGGCCTGTGTGACCCTGGCCGGCCCGGCGCTGGCTGCCGACCCCTTGCGGCTTGAGGTTTACAACCCTGGGCATGAGGCAATCTTCCCGGTCAGTTCGGTGATCGTCAGCGGCGAGCACGACGCCATCCTCGTCGATGCCCAGTTCGGCAAGGCCCAGGCCGAACAGCTGGTACAGCGACTGCGGGCGGGCGGCAAGCAGCTGACCAGTATCTACATCAGCCATGGCGACCCGGACTACTACTTCGGCCTGGATACCCTGACCCAGGCCTTCCCGGAGGCCAAGGTGCTGGCGTCGGCCGCCACGGTTGCCCACATCCGCCAGACCATGGATGCCAAGCTGGCCTACTGGGGGCCGCAGATGGGCGCGGACAAGCCGGCGCGGCTGGTGCTGCCGCAGGTGCTCGAAGGCCACCACCTGACGCTGGAAGGGCAGGCCCTTGAGGTTGTCGGCCTCGACGGCCCTCAACCTGACCGCAGTTTTGTATGGATACCGTCGATCAAGGCGGTGGTCGGTGGCGTGGTGGTGTCGGAGAACATTCACGTGTGGATGGCCGACACACAAACGGCCAAGTCCCACGCCGACTGGCTTGGCACCTTGGCGCACATCGAAGCGCTGGCGCCGCGTACGGTCATCCCTGGGCACTACCAGGGGGACAGCGGCCGATCGCTGGAGGCCGTGCGTTTCACGGCGAACTACATTCGTGATTTCGATAGCGAGACCGCCAGGGCGAAAGACTCCGGTGCGTTGATCGCGGCGATGAAACGACGTTACCCGGGCCTGGCCGATGAAAGCTCGCTGGAGCTGGGGGCCAAGGTCGCCAAGGGCGAGATGAAGTGGTAATTCCGTTCAATTGATGGAGAGTATCCCATGAGCAAGATTGCAATCATCGGTGCCACTGGCCGCGCTGGCAGCCAGTTGTTGGAGGAGGCCCTGCGCCGTGGCCACAGTGTGCTGGCCATCGCCCGCGACCCGTCGCGGTTGCAGGGGCGGGACGGGGTTACCGTCAAGGCGCTGGATGCCAAGGACAGCGCGGCCGTGCAAGCGGCGATCGCAGGTGTGGATGCGGTGCTGAGCGCGGCGCATTTCTCGACCATCGAGCCACACGCCATCATCGAGCCGGTCAAGCGGGCCGGGGTCAGGCGCCTGCTGGTGGTGGGTGGGGCCGGCAGCCTGTTGCTGCCGTCGGGGCATCGGGTGATCGACAGCCCGGACTTCCCCGAGGCATACAAGGCCGAGGCCACTGCCGGGGTGCGTTTTCTGGAAGTATTGCAACGTGAGCCGAACCTGGACTGGACCTTCCTGTCGCCATCGGCGGAGTTCGTTGAAGGTGAGCGCAGCGGGCATTACAAGCTGGGCAAGGATCATCTGCTGATCGGCGCCGATGGCAAGAGCTGGATAACCTTCGCCGATTACGCAATTGCCATGCTCGACGAACTGGAGAAGCCACAACATTCGCGGCAGCGTTTTACCGTCGGCTATTGAGTCGCCCCCTTCGCGGGTAAACCCGCTCCCACAGGTACTGCACTGATTTCGATGCCGGTGTATTACTTGTGGGAGCGGGTTTACCCGCGAAGGGGCCCTTGCAGGCTGGCCCGGTCCTCCAGCCAGTCCAGCAACTCCACAAGCCCCGGCGGCAAGTTCTTGCTCTGGCTCACCAGGTAATACCCCTTGCCGGTCATCACCTTGAGCGCAAACGGCATGCACAGCCGTCCCCCGCGCAAGTCATCGCCGATCAGCGACCAGTCGCCGATGGCCACGCCGGTGCCCTGCGAGGCCATGGCCATCGCCATGTCCAGCGTCTCGAAATGCTGCTTCGGGCCTTGAGTGCCCAGCGTCACCCCGGCTGCCTGCAGCCACAACCGCCAGTCATGCTCATCCCGCGAAGGGTGCAGCAGCATGTGTAGCGCCAGGTCCTCGACCTGCTGCAACGGTACCGGCCCTTGGCGTAATGACGGCGCGCACACCGGCGTCAGCTGCTCATCGAACAGCTTGCGCACGCGCAGCCCATGGTTCGGCGCATCGCCATACACCACCGCGGCATCGAAACCCTCGCGGCGAAAGTCCACTCCATGTTGCACCGTGGTGGTCAGCTCTACAGGCACATCCGGGCGTAGTGCCTGCCATTCCATCAGGCGCGGCAACAGCCAGCGCATCACGCAGGTCGGTGCCTTGAGCTGCAAGGTAGTGCTGCGCCCACCCACCTCACGCACCCCTTGTTCGATCAGCGCGAACACCTGCTGCACTCTTGGCAGCCAGTCCTGGCCTTCACGGGTCAGGCTCAGCCCACGGGCCTGGCGCTGGAACAAGGCATAACCCAGATGCTCTTCGAGGGCCGCGATCTGCCGGCTGACGGCGCCTTGGGTGATATGCAACTGCTGCCCTGCACGGGTGAAATTGCAGTGTTGGGCGGTGACCAGAAAGGTATGCAGGGCGGGCAGGGGCGGGAGGCGTTTCATTGTGCTTAGCCATGATTACAGAACATGGCTAGTATGTGTTTTTTTGCATTGTGGCGATAGCCGTGGCTGGGTCCAATAAGGGCATAACCCAACCAAGATTCATGGTGAAACCCAATGGCAACCTGCGGCGAAGTACTGGTAAAACTCCTTGAAGGCTATGGCGTTGACCATGTCTTCGGCATTCCTGGTGTACATACCGTGGAGCTCTACCGCGGCCTGGCGGGGTCGTCCATCCGCCATGTCACCCCGCGCCACGAGCAGGGTGCCGGGTTCATGGCCGACGGCTATGCGCGGACCCGCGGCAAGCCCGGGGTGTGCTTCATCATCACCGGCCCGGGCATGACCAACATCACCACCGCCATGGGCCAGGCCTATGCCGACTCGATCCCGATGCTGGTGATTTCCAGCGTGCAGGCCCGCGACCAGTTGGGCGGTGGCCGCGGCAAGCTGCACGAGTTGCCCAACCAGGCAGCGCTGGTGTCGGGTGTGGCGGCGTTTTCCCACACCTTGATGAGTGCCGATGACTTGCCGCAGGTGCTGGCCCGGGCATTCGCCGTTTTCGAAGGTGCTCGCCCTCGGCCGGTGCATATCGAGATTCCGCTCGACGTGCTGGTCGAGCCGGCCGATCACCTGCTGCCGGGGCGCGTGGTGCGTAGCAGCCGGGCTGGCGCAGCGCCGCAGGCCGTGGCGCAGATGGCCGAGCGCCTGGTCAGTGCACGGCGGCCATTGATCCTGGCAGGGGGGGGCGCATTGGCTGCGGGCGCTGCGCTGGCGCGCCTGGCCGAGCGCCTGCAGGCGCCGGTAGCGCTGACCATCAATGCCAAGGGGCTGCTGCCGGCCAGCCATCCCCTGCAGATCGGCTCGACCCAGTCACTGCCAGCCACGCGGGCGCTGGTGGCCGAGGCCGATGTGGTGCTGGCGATAGGCACCGAACTGGCCGAAACCGACTATGACGTTACCTTCAAAGGTGGTTTCGAGATCCCGGGCAGCCTGTTGCGCATCGACATCGACCCGGACCAGACCGTGCGCAATTACCTGCCGACGCTGTCGCTGGTGGCCGATGCCGAACTGGCCACCGAGGCGCTGCTCGGTGCCTTGCAGGGGTTGCCGCAACCCGTGCGTGACAGCACGTGGGGAGCGGCCCGGGTGGCCAAGTTGCGCCAGGCACTGGCAGCGGGTTGGGACCAGCCGACCCTGAGCCAGACGCGTTTGCTGAGTGCGATTCTCGAGTGCCTGCCCAATGCAATCCTTGTGGGCGATTCGACCCAGCCGGTTTATACCGGCAACCTGACCCTGGACATGGACCAGCCACGCCGTTGGTTCAATGCCTCGACCGGCTATGGCACCTTGGGTTATGCGCTGCCGGCGGCCATGGGCGCCTGGTTGGGCAGTGCGGAGCAGGTCGGTGAGCGTGCGCCTGCGGTGTGCCTGATTGGTGATGGCGGTTTGCAGTTCACCTTGCCGGAGCTGGCAAGCGCGGTGGAAGCGCAGGTGCCGCTGATCGTGCTGCTGTGGAACAACCAGGGGTACGAGGAAATCAAGAAATACATGGTCAACCGGGCGATCGAGCCGGTGGGGGTGGATATCCATACGCCGGACTTCATCGGTGTGGCGCGGGCCCTGGGCGCGGTAGCGGAGCAGGTGGCAGATGTAGCGCAGCTGCAGGTGGCGTTGGGGCAGGCATTGGAGCGCAAGGGGCCGACCTTGATCCAGGTTGACCAGAATCAGTGGCAAGGGGCTGTGTTGGGTTGAAGTGAAGCTATTGTCTGTACCGGCCCTTTCGCGGGCTTGCCCGCTCCCACAGGATTTTGCACAGGCTCTGAACGTTGTGCTGTACCTGTGGGAGCGGGCAAGCCCGCGAAGAGGCCGGTACTGCCAGCCAAAATTTCAGCCAGCAGTCGCCCGCAACCTTGCCACATCACGAATCGGCGGCGCGCCATACAGCCGGCTGTATTCACGGCTGAACTGTGACGGGCTTTCATACCCCACCCGGTAGGCCGCCACCGCCGCCTCGAGCCCGTCATTCAGCATCAATCGCCGCGCCTCCTGCAGGCGCAGTTGCTTCTGGTACTGCAACGGGCTCATCGACGTCACGGCCTTGAATCGGTGGTGCAAGGTCGAGGTGCTTAGGTTGACCTCCCGCGCCAGATCCTCGATGCGCAAAGGCAACTGGTAGTTCTGATTGAGCCAGGTGATCGCCTGGCAAACCCGGTGGGTCTGGCTGTTGGCCAAGGCGATTTCGTACAACCGATAGCCCTGCGGCCCACGCAGCAGGCGGTACAGAATCTCCCGACGGAACAGCGGCGCCAGCATCGCGATGTCGCGCGGGGTATCCAGCAGGCGGATCAGCCGCAGCAGGGCGTCGAGCAGCGCGGCATCGGTTCTTTCCACATACAAGCCACGCCCGGAAGGCCGGTTGGGCACCAGCATCGGCCCGCTTTCGGCGATCAGCTGGCTGATTTCGGCCGGGTCCAGGTCCATGCGCAGGCCAAGGCTCGGGTGCTCGGGGCTGGCGTCCAGCCTCACGGCGCTCAACGGCAAGGTTACCGAGACCACCATGTAGTGCAGCGGGTCGTAAGCGTACTGCTCGTCACCGAGGAACAAGCTTTTGCTGCCCTGGGCGAGGATACACAGCGCGGGTTGTGCCAGGGTCGGTACCGAGCGCACGTTTTCGGTGTAGCGCACCAGGTACAGGTCATCGATGGCCGATGCCGGGCCGTGAGGCTCCCCTGCGTGGCGGCGGATCAGCTCGGCCAGCTCCTGGCGTTGAAGTTCCAGGCTCGGGTCGATGGACGTGGCGATGGTCATGGTGGCTTTCCTCTACTGACCGACGCAGCATAGGTTTGGGCAATGGCGGGCGCTAGTCAAAAGCTGCACGCCGATTGCCTGATCCTGCCGCGCTGCAGGATCAGGCAATCGGCGAGCAGTAATGGCCTAACGCGTCGCGCGGGTGAGGCCCTAACCTTGGCAGCCTGGCTTTTCCGTCCGCCTGCTTCAAGGAGATTGTGCAATGACCCCGACACAACCGGTCACCCACCTTGCTTTCATCCGTGCCAGCAGCGGGCGCTCGGCGGAGCTGGGCGCGCGCCTGCGTGACCTGCTCGAGCCCTCACTGCGGGCGCCGGGCTGCCTGAGTTTCACGGTGCAACGTTCGCAGGCTGATGCCGATTTATGGTTGCTCAGTGGCAGCTGGCAAGACCAGCAGGCGATGAGTGGCTACTTTGCTTCGCCGACGCTGGAAGTGTTTGGTGAGTTGGTACAGGCGCAGGTGGTCAGCAGCCTGGATCTGCATACCTTTGATTGAGGTGTTGCCTGTACCGGCCTCATCGCCGGCAAGCCAGCTCCCACAGGTGCTGCACCGCCCTTAAGACCTGTGATGACCCTGTGGGAGCTGGCTTGCCGGCGATGAGGCCGGTACGGGCAAATAAGGTAAAATGCCGGCCCCCGATCAACGAAGCGGATAGCAACATGGCACGTAGGGAATTCCAGCATTTCGAAGCGGTTTCGGCGATGGTCCCGGTGGAAGGTGGTGGCTACACCGCGGCCATCGCGGTCAAGGCCCTGGGTATGGGCGGCGCGCCGCGCTTTCACAAGATTCTCGACGGCCAGGTGTTCAAGGGTGCCGTGGCTGCCGACGAAGCGGCCACGGCCGAGCTGCAACGCCTGCAGGGCGTCAGCGAAGAGGGTGAGCTGATCTGGTGATCAGGCCGGCGGGCGGGCCATCTTGAACAGGTTGCCCAGCTCGAAATAGTCTGCCGGGCCACCGCCACGCAGGATCGGCTCGGCGGCAGCGGTATCGTAGATGCCGTTCTTCAACAGGTGCTCGGCAATGTGCACCGCCACCACCTCACCCAGGATCAGCCAGCTGGGCACCAGTTCCTGGTCGGCCCGCTTGAGCTGGACGATCTGGCTGACCTTGCACTCGAAGGCTACCGGGGTTTCGCCGACACGCGGCACATTGACGATGCTCGACGGCTTGGCGGTGAGGCCGCTCAATTCAAATTCGTTTATCTCGGCGGCAACCGGTGCGCAGCTCTGGTTCATCTGCTCGGCCAACGAGCGGGTGGCAAGGTTCCAGACGAACTCGCCGGTCTGCTCGATGTTGTTCAGGCTGTCTTTGCGCCCGACGCTGCAGAAACCGATGATCGGCGGGATGTAGTTGAAGGCGTTGAAGAAGCTGTAGGGAGCCAGGTTCAGGCGGCCTTCGCGGTCCTGTGAGGAGATCCAGCCGATAGGGCGGGGGCCGACGATGGCGTTGAACGGGTCGTGGGGCAGGCCGTGGCCTTTGGCGGGTTCGTAGTAATACATCTGTGCTGGGCTTGAAGGCCCTACCTCCTGGTGGACAAGGCGCCTAGTGTGCCAAGCCTGTGCCCGCCTGCAAATGATCAAGCCCGGCCGAAGCCGGGCTGGGTGCTCGCATCAGGGCTCAGCTGATGCGGTGGGCGTTGGTGCGGTCGAAGCCGTCTTCGGCGAAGCGCTGGCCGCCAGTGCGGTCGAAGCCGTCTTCAGCAAAACGTTGGCCGCCAGTGCGGTCGAAGCCGTCTTCGGCGAAACGTTGGCCGCCGGTGCGGTCGAAGCCGTCTTCAGCGAAACGTTGGCCGCCGGTGCGGTCGAAGCCGTCTTCGGCGAAACGCTGGCCGCCAGTGCGGTCGAAGCCGTCTTCGGCGAAACGCTGGCCGCCAGTACGGTCGAAGCCATCTTCAGCGTAGGCAGCTGATTGGCTCTGGGTCGCTGCGAAGGTGTGCGCGTTAGTACGGTTGAAGCCATCTTCGGCGAAGGCACCAGCAGCGAAAATCGAGAGGGCCAGGGTGAGGATCAGTTTGTTTTTCATGGTCGTTGCTCCAGGGTTACTTGAGGTTGTTTGTTTCTATGGGTTTAATCCTACGCCGATTAATTTGATTAAAAAGCGCAAATAATAGTGCTTAAAAATCGAATAATTCGATATAGATTGGCGTGGATCTTGTGGCACTGGCAGCGGTTCTGGCCCAGGATGTGCCTGCCCATACGCCGAGGTTCTGCCAGCTATTTCAGCTTGAGGGGGTGGAATTAATGGGGCGTTAAGGATGAAAAATCTTTCACAGAGGGCTGCTGAACGCATTTTTCATACATCACCAACCGATTTTTCAAATGCTGCTCAGCACCATCGCCGCACCTCAAAATCGGAGCGGCACAACAATGAACAAACTTCCGCAAATCACCTTCGCCTTCTGGGTCATGAAGATGTGCGCTACCACCCATGGCGAAACGGCGGGTGATTTGCTGTCGATGATGGCTTCGTTTTGCCAGGTGAAACGTGGCCAGGCAGGTTGCTGCCAGATCCACAAGGGGCTATTCATGATCCGTCCCATGAGCCGAATAAGGCCGTCACTCGGCTCACAGGCTGCCGCATATCACAAAAAAGGGGCGCCCCATGCACTGGAGCGCCCCTTTTCAGTACTGCCAGGCCAGCATCACTCGGTGGTAATCCGCGAGTGCTGCTTGGTGTCCTTCATGGTCGCGTAAACCAGCAGCGAGCAGGCGATGCAGGCGGTGACGTACCAGTAGAAGCCGCTCTCCATGCCGGCGCTCTTGAACCACAGGGCCACGTACTCGGCGGTGCCGCCGAAGATCGACACGGTCAGGGCGTACGGCAGGCCCACGCCCAGGGCGCGGATTTCGGTTGGGAACAGCTCGGCTTTGACCACTGCGTTGATCGAGGTGTAGCCGCTGACGATGATCAGCGCCGCCATGATCAGGAAGAACGCGCCCCACCATGTCTGGATGGTGTGCAGGGTGCTGAGGATCGGTACGGTGAACAGGGTGCCGAGCACGCCGAAGGCGATCAGGATCGGGCGCCGACCGATCTTGTCGGACAGGCCACCGATCACCGGCTGCAGGCACATGAACAGGAACAGCGTGGCGGCCGAGATGGTGGTCGAGTCGCTGATGCTCATGCCCACGGTGTTGACCAAGTACTTCTGCATGTAGGTGGTGTAGGTGTAGAAGGCCAGGGTGCCGCCCATGGTCAGGCCGACCACGGTCATCAGCTCCTTGGGGTGGCGCAGCAGGGTGCGCATCAGGCTTTCCTTGGCCTTTTCCTTCTTGGTGAAGGAGGCGGTTTCTTCCATGCCGCGACGCAGGTAGAGGGCCACCACGGCGCACAGCGCACCGATCACGAACGGTACGCGCCAGCCCCAGGCATACAGCTGCTCGGTGGTCAGGGTCTGTTGCAGCACGATCAGTACCGCCAGGGCGATGAGCTGGCCGGAGATCAGGGTCACGTACTGGAAGCTGGAGAAGAAGCCACGGCGGTCCTTGCTGGCCATTTCACTCAGGTAGGTAGCAGAGGTGCCGTATTCGCCACCCACCGACAGGCCCTGCATCAGGCGTGCGATGACCAGCAGGATTGGTGCGGCGACGCCGATGGTTTCGTAGCCCGGGGTCAGGGCGATGACCAGCGAGCCTGCACACATCAGCAGCACGGAGGCCATCAACGCGGCCTTGCGGCCTTTGCGGTCGGCGTACAGGCCCATCAGCCAGCCACCGATCGGGCGCATGAGGAAGCCCACGGCGAAGATCGCGGCGGTATTGAGCAACTGTGCGGTGGAATCGCCAGCAGGGAAGAAGGCCTTGGCGAAGTACAGCGAGAATGCGGCGTAGACGTACCAGTCGTACCATTCGACCATGTTGCCTATGGACCCGCTGAAGATCGACTTCAGGCGGCTGGCGGTGGTTTTTTCTGTGGCAGGCGCGGTGGACGCCCCGGCTGGCAGGGAGGTGGCATTATCCATCAGGGATACCTTCTCGTTGTTTTTGTGGAGCGCGCCGTGGCGCAGCTTGCCAAGGCAATTGCAGAAGGTGTGCCAAATGGGTGCATTGGGCTTCAAATGGGGGCGCTGCGCGCCCCTTGGTAGGCACGCCCGCTCGCACAGGGACCGCGTGACGTCTGACTCTTCGCGTTTCTCTGTGGGAGCGGGCGTGCCCGCGAAAGCCTGGAAGGCAGCGCCAACAGAATCCGGCTAATGAGCGGTTATTTGCTTAGTGGCCGGGCGCGATAAGCGGATTTCCGCTCATTCCCGCCCAACAAAATCCTCGCGCACCAACCCATGCCGCTGCATCTTCTCGTTCAGCGTGCGCCGTGGCAGCTGCAGCGTTTCCATCACCGCATTGATCGCGCCCCCGTGCTGGCGCAGCGCCGCGCGCAGGCATTGCGCCTCGAACGCTTCCATCTGTTCGCTCAACGACTGCCCGGCAGGCGCCACCTCTATGTTGGGCGAGCCCAGCCCCAACGCATGGCGTTCCGCCGCATTGGCCAGTTCACGCACGTTGCCCGGCCAGTCGTGCGACAGCAGCTGCGCCAGTTGCGCGCCCGACAGTGGTGGGGCTGCGCGGCCAAGCTTTTCGGCGGCGGCACGGGCGAAGTGCTCGAACAGCAGTGGAATGTCCTCACGCCGTTCACGCAATGGCGCCAGGCGCAGCTCCGCCACGTTCAGGCGATAGGCAAGGTCTTCGCGGAAGCGCCCGGCACGTGCTTCTTCGAGCAGGTCGGGCTTGGTCGCGGCAATGATGCGCAGGTCGACGCTGATGCTCTGGTTGGCCCCCAGACGCTCCAGTTTCTGTTCCTGGATCACCCGCAGCAGCTTGGCCTGTTGGGCCAGTGGCATGCTTTCGATTTCGTCGAGGAACACCGTGCCACCGTTGGCGTACTCCAGCTTGCCGATGCGCTTGCCTTGGGCCCCGGTAAAGGCGCCGCTTTCATGGCCGAACAGCTCGGCCTCGAACAGCGACTCGGGGATGGCTGCACAGTTGAGGGCGACGAACGGCTTGCCAGCGCGCGGGCCAAAATCGTGCAGGCAGCGGGCCACGCGCTCCTTGCCACTGCCGGTTTCGCCGCGAATCAGCACATTGACCGGCAGGCTGGCCAGGTCCAGCACTTGCCGACGCAGCTGTTGCAGGCCCTGGGACATGCCCAGCAACGTGCCTTCCAGGCGTGACTTGAGGTCGGCCTGCTCGTGCAGCCGGCGGTTCTCCAGGACCAGCTGGCGCTTTTCCAGGGCCCGGCGCAGGCTGCCCAGCAGGTGCTGCGGGGTAAAGGGTTTTTCCAGGAAGTCGTAGGCCCCGCTGCGCATGGCTTCCACTGCCATGGGCACATCGCCGTGGCCGGTCAGCAGGATCACCGGCAAGTCGGGGTCGTCCGCCTGCAGGCGTTCGAGCAACTGCAGGCCATCCATGCCCGGCATGCGTACATCGCTGATGATTACCCCGGGAAAGTGCCGTGGCAGGTGTGCCAGGCATTCTTCGGCGCGGGCGAACAGTTGCACGCTGAAGCCGGACAGGCTCAGCCACTGCTCGACTGCGGTGCGGATACTGGCTTCATCATCGACGACGATCACTGAATTCAACATACAGGCTCCAGGTCACGGGGCAGGGTAAGGCTGAAGCGCGCGCCGCCAGGCAGGTTTTCGGCCTGCAGCTGGCCGCCGGCCTCGTGGACGATACCGTAGGAAATGGCCAGGCCCAGCCCCAGGCCTTCGCCCACCGGCTTGGTGGTGAAGAACGGGTCGAAGACCTTGGCCAGGTCGTCCTCGGCAATGCCGCCACCCGAATCCAGCACGCTCAGGCGCCACAGCTCGCCGTCGGGCTCGATGCGGATCTCCAGGCGTTTGTAGCGTTTGTCGGCCATGGCGTCGAGGGCATTGTGCAGCAGGTTGATCAGCACCTGCTCCAGGCGAATGGCATCGCCGCGTACCCAGGCCGGGCGCGCCAGGTACAGGGCTATTTCCACTTCTTCGCTGCGAATGCGTGCTTCCAGCAGATGCAGGGCCTGGTCGACCACGTTGGCCAGGTCGAGGCGCTCGCGCAGGCCGACCGGGCTGTTGCGGGCGAAGGTTTTCAGGTGGCTGGTGAGCGCAGCCATGCGCGTGAGCATCTGTTCCAGCGGCTCCAGTGCCTGGCGTGCTTCGTCAATTCGGCCATGGTCGAGCAGCAGGCGCAAGGTTTCCAGCTGCATGCGCTGAGTGGTCAGCGGCTGGTTGATTTCATGGGCCATGGCTGCCGACATTTGCCCCAGCGCGGCCAGCTTGGCCGATTGCACCAGCCCCTCCTGGGCGGTGCGCAGCTCACGGGTGCGCTCCTCGACCTGGCGCTTGAGCTCCTCCCGGCTGCGCTGGCGCAGGCGGGCCAGGCGCAGGCGCTGGCTGACGAACAGCGCAGCGAACACCAGGCTCAGCCATACGGCGGCGGCGCCGAGGGCGGCATTGCGACCGTCGGCGGCTACCTGCGGCTTGCGCAGCAGATGCAAGGTCCAGTTTTCACCTTCCAGCGGCAGGCTTTCCCACAGGTACTCGGCGCTGCCCTCCGGGCCTTGCACGCGGCTGAGGGTGCTATTGGCGGCAAAGCGGGTCAGCACCTGGTGCTGCAACGGCACCAGCGGTTGCTTGTCGTACTGACGGGTTTCGGCCAGTTCGGCACGGTCGGCGCCACTGAGCGGCTGCAGTTCACGGTAGCGCCAGCCGTCCTGGTTGGCGATGAAGGTGATACCGCGGGCATCGCTGACCAGCAGGATGTCGCTGCCCTGACGCCACTCGCGTTCCAGTTCGGGAAACTCCAGTTTCACCACCATGGCGCCGAGGAAGCGGCCATGCTCGTCGTTCACCGCGCTGGCGAGGAAGTAGCCGGGCACGCCGCTGGTCACGCCCACGGCGTAGAAGCGACCACTGCCCTGGCTGCGGGTCTGCTTGAAGTAGGGGCGAAAACCATAATTGGAGCCCACGTAGCTGCTGGGCAACCGCCAGTTGCTGGCGGCGATGGCCAGGCCGGTGCGGTCGAGCAGTTCGAGGGTGGAGGAGTTGGCGGCGCCATTGATGCGTTCGAGCTTGCGGTTCAGGGCGTCCTGCACCGGTTCGCTGACCGGGCCGCGCAGGGCGGCGATCAGTTCCGGGTCCAGCGCCAGCACGGCGGGCAGGGCGCGGTAGCGATCGATCAGCGTGTGCAGGGCATTGGCGTACAGGCCCAACTGCTGACTGGCACGCTGGGCGTCGGCTTCCATGGCCTGGCGCTTGGCCTGGTGCATGGCCCAGCTGGCGCTGAGGGCGGTGCCCAGCACGATAAGCAGGGTGATCAGCCCCAGACGCAGGGCGCGAACGGAAAAGGGCATGGGGCGGATCCGGATGAATGAGATATCAGGGCCGGCCTCTTCGCGGGTGAACACGCTCCCACAGGTATCGGGTTTAACCGCGAAGAGGCCGGTACAGGCAAAACCTGTCAATTACAGCAGTTCAAAGCTCTGCTGCTGCACCGCCTGGGAATCCAGCCCGACCTGTACATTGAATTCCCCTGGTTCGGCAACCCGCTGCAGCTGGCCATTGTAGAACTTCAGGTCTTCTTCGCTGATGCGAAAGCTCAACGTGCGCGATTCGCCAGGCTTGAGCATCAGCTTCTGGAAGTTCCTCAGTTCCTTCACCGGGCGGCTCATCGATGCCGATACATCCTGCAGGTACAGCTGCACCACGGTCTCGCCTGCCACCTTGCCGGTGTTCTTCACCGTCACCTTGGCTTCCAGCGTGTCGCCACGCTTGAGGTCCTTGTTCGACAGCTTCAGCCCCGACAGCTCGAAGCTGCTGTAGCTCAGGCCATAGCCGAACGGGTACAGCGGGCCATTGGGCTCCTCGAAGTACTGCGAGGTGTAGTTGCCCGGCTTGCCCGGCGTGAAGGGCCGGCCAATACGGGTGTGGTTGTAGTACATCGGGATCTGCCCGACCGAACGCGGGAAGGTGATGGCCAGCTTGCCGGACGGGTTGTAATCGCCGAACAGCACGTCGGCAATCGCGTTGCCGCCCTCGGTACCGGCGAACCAGGTTTCCAGAATGGCGTCGGCCTGCTCGCGCTCCCAGGCAATCGACAGTGGGCGGCCGTTCATCAGTACCAGGACCAGCGGCTTGCCGGTGGCCTTCAGGGCCTTGATCAGCTCCCGCTGGCTGGCCGGGATTTCCAGGGTGGTACGGCTCGACGACTCGTGGGACATGCCGCGGGATTCACCGACCACTGCCACCACCACATCGGACTGCTTCGCCGCCTTCACCGCCTCGTCGATCAGCACCGCTGGCGGGCGCGGGTCGTCGACGATTTCCGGGGCATCGAAGTTGAGGAAGTTCAGGTAATCGAACATCGCCTTGTCGCCGGTGACGTTGGAACCTTTGGCGTAGACCAGCTTGGCCTTGCCCTCCACGGCGCGGCGCAAGCCTTCGCGCACGGTCACCGAGTGCGCTGGTTTGCCGTCGGCTGCCCAGCTGCCCATCATGTCGATCGGCGCATCGGCCAGCGGGCCGACCAAAGCGATGGTGCCGGCCTTTTTCAGCGGCAGGGTCTGGTTGCGGTTTTCCAGCAGCACCAGGCTGCGGCGCGCCACGTCACGCGCGGCTTCGCGGTGCAGGCGGTCGTTGCCGTAGTAGTCCTTCAGGTCGGTCTCGGCCTTGCCGATGCGCACGTACGGGTCCTTGAACAGGCCCATGTCGTACTTGGCACCCAGTACTTCGCGCACCGCCTGGTCCAACTCGCCCTGGGTCACTTCGCCGGACTTCAGCAGGCCGGGCAGCTCCTCGCCGTACAGGGTGTCGTTCATGCTCATGTCGATGCCGGCCTTGATCGCCAGTTTGGCGGCTTCGCGGCCATCGCGGGCGACGCCATGGCGGATCAGCTCCTGGATGGCGCCGTGGTCGCTGATGGTCACGCCCTTGAAGCCCCACTCCTTGCGCAGCAGGTCATTCATCAGCCAGGTATTGGAGGTGGCCGGCACGCCGTTGATCGAGTTCAACGCCACCATCACCCCGCCGGCACCAGCGTCGAGCGCGGCGCGGTAGGGCGGCAGGTAGTCGTTGTACATTTTCGGCAGGCTCATATCGACCGTGTTGTAGTCGCGCCCGCCTTCCACTGCGCCATACAGGGCGAAGTGCTTGACGATGGCCATGATGCTGTCGGGGTTGGCCGGGCTGCTGCCCTGGAACGAACGGACCATCACCTGGCCGATCTTCGAGGTCAGGTAGGTGTCTTCGCCAAAGCCTTCACTCGTACGACCCCAGCGCGGGTCGCGGGCGATGTCGACCATCGGCGCGAAGGTCATGTCCAGGGCATCAGCCGCGGCTTCGATGGCGGCGGTGCGGCCGACCTTGGCGATGGCGTCCATGTCCCAGGTCGCGGCCATGCCCAGGCCGATCGGGAAAATGGTGCGTTCGCCGTGGACGGTATCGTAGGCAAAGAACATCGGGATCTTCAGGCGGCTGCGCATGGCCGCGTCCTGCATCGGCCGGTTCTCGGGCGCGGTACGCGAGTTGAAGGTGCCACCGATGCGGCCGGCGGCGATTTCCTCGCGGATCTTGTCGCGGGGCATTTCCGGGCCGATGCTGATCAGGCGCAACTGGCCGATCTTCTCGGCTTCGGTCATCTGGCTGACCAGATGGTCGATGAACGCCTGCTTGTCCTGCAGGGGCGGGGCGGAGGGGGCGGCGAGGGCCGCCTGACTGGCAAGGCCCATGGCCAGGCCCAGCAAAGACAGTTTCATCATCAATTCCGTTGTGGGGCCTCTGCCGTATCCACGGTGATACGCGCGCGGCCGAAGTTTTCAGGCGGCTATTGTTGTACGATTTGCAGGCATTTCTTCCAGCGGCGGATTATGCCTGAATATGTCGCCTGCGGACGAAGCCCCGAATGCCGGGACAACAACTATAAGAACGCTCAAGAGACCGACGGCATGACCCCCCTCGATGAATACCATCAGCGCCAGATCGCCGAAGCCATTGCCCGTGCCGAACGGCGCACCGATGCCGAACTGGTGACGGTGCTGGCCCGCCGGGCCGACGACTATGCCTACTGGCCGTTGTTCTGGGCCGCCGTGCTGGCGCTGGCCGTGCCGGCCCTGTTGCAATGGCTGCTGGGTTGGCCCGGAGTGCGTGGCTTGCTGGTGGCCAATGTGCTGCTGTTCGTCGGCTTGTGCCTGCTGTTGCGCAGCCCACGCCTGGCCGGCTGGCTGATCCCCCGGGCCCTGCGCCGCTGGCGTGCTTCGCGCCTGGCCCGCCAGCAGTTTCGCGAACAGAACCTGCAGCGCACTGCTGGTGCCACGGGTGTACTGATCTTCGTCAGCGAGGCAGAGCGGCATGTGGAGATCCTTGTCGACCGCGGTATCGAGCGCCATCTGGATGCCACCGCCCGCGCGGCCATCGTCGCCCGCCTTGCCGAACAGGTACGCCAGGGCCGCACCTTGCAGGGGTTTGTCGAGTGCATCGAGGCGTGCGGCGAACTGCTCAGCGAACATGTGCCGCCTACCCATGCACGTAACGAGTTGCCCAACCGGTTGGTGATTCTCGATTGAGTCGGCGTCCGGTGCCTTGCACCGCGTTGGATTCTTCGCGGCTAAAGCCGCTCTCACAGGGTACGCGGACCGCTTGCGAATTCAGTTCCCTACGCGACAGCGCAGCCCAAAGGACTGGGCTATCTCCCACAGGAAGTTGAGCACCCTGTAGAATGCGTGCATTGCGCCAAGCGCTCCCCGCTATCCGAGGCACCGTTTTTCCATGTCCGCCAGTTCTTCTGCCCCATCCGCGCCGGATGCGCGCACCCAGTTTCTCGACCTGCTGAATGCCGCCCTGCATGGCAATACCCTGGTCAAACTGGTATTGGCGCGCCATGTCGGTGCCGACCAGACGTTGCAACGGATCATTGCCAAGCCGCTGCAGGTCAAGGGCCAGCCGTGCCTGTCGCTGGTCTACCGCCACCAGACCCGCGATATCACCCGCAACCTGGCGCTGGACCAGGCTCAGGCGCTGGTCGCCGAATTGCTGCCGGAAAGCTTCCGCAACGCGCACCTGTTCGACGCAGACGGTGAAGTGCAGCTGACCTTCAGCAAGAAGGGCAAGCCCATGCTCCAGCGCCACGGCGCACAGGCACCGCGCGAAGCTGCCAGCAGCAGTGGCCATGACCGCGAGAAGAAGCGCTACCTGGAGCTGTCACGGCCGTTCCTACGTGACCTCGGCGTGACTGACGCACAAGGCGCTCTGATCCCGTCAATGTCGCGCAAGTGGAAGCAGATCAACAAGTTCATCGAAGTTTTCGACCACGCCCTGGCCAACGCCCCGGTGCCGGTGGAGCAGGCGCTGCGGGTGGCCGACTTCGGCTCTGGCAAGGGCTACCTGACCTTTGCCATGCACGACTACCTGCGCAACAGCCTGGGCCGCGAAGCTCAGGTAACCGGCGTAGAGCTGCGCCAGGACATGGTCGACCTGTGCAACGCTGCCGCCTTGCGCCTTGAGCACCCGGGCCTGGAGTTCCAGTGTGGTGACGTGCGTAGCGTGGTGCCTGAGGCCATCGAAGTCATGATTGCCCTGCATGCCTGCGACATCGCCACCGACTACGCCATCCACACCGGCATCCGCTGCAACGCCGCAATCATCATGTGCTCGCCGTGCTGCCACAAGCAGATCCGCCCGCAACTGCACAGCCCGGGGTTGTTGCAACCGATGCTGCAGTACGGCCTGCACCTGGGCCAGCAGGCCGAGATGCTGACCGACAGCCTGCGCGCGCTGTACCTGGAAGCCTGCGGGTACGAGACCAAGGTGTTCGAGTTCATCTCGCTGGAGCACACCAACAAGAACAAGATGATTCTTGCGGTGAAGCGGCGCCAGGCAGGGAACAACGGCGCGTTGCTGGAGAAGATCGGGCAGCTCAAGGCTTTTTACGGAGTGCAGGAGCATTGCCTGGAGACGCTGTTGCGGGCGGATGGGTTGCTGCCTGACGTGTGATTCCTCAGCGGCTCTTGTGAAGCGCCGCACTCGGTAACACGTTATCCATAAGTGGCGCATTCGTACCTTTCAGGGGCTCGGTTTCGCCGGCCGACGCCCCGAGCTGGCGGGCCTGGCGGTATTCGCTGGGTGTGCAATTGCTGACCTGCTTGAAGGCACGGGCGAAGTAGGACGGGTCCTTGAAGCCGGCCTCATAGCCGATGCTGGTAATCGGCATCTGGCTGTTGACGAGCAGGTCCATGGCCAGGTTCATGCGCTTGCTCAGGATGTAATCCAGAAAACCCACACCGTTGACTTCCTTGAACAGGCGGCTGAAGCGGGCCGTGGTCATGCCGCAGCGCTGTGCGAGGTCTTTTTGATCGATGCATTCGCGAAAGTGCTGGTCGATATACGGCATGACCTTGCTGAGCGCTTGGTGTTTGTGGTGTTCGCCGGTCAGGCGAATGCTGTCCGGCAGGGAGGGAAGGTGGTCGATGCGCTGCGCATGGCCTGAGCTCCTGCTGGCGCGGCGTATGTCGCAAAGCTGCTTGAGGACATCGATGTAGCGGCTTTTCTCACCGCTTGTCAGCGGCAGTACCAGATACTCCCAGACCCGCGAACGCATGGCCCAGACGGCCAGTTCTTCGGAGTGTTGCACTGTGAACATGGTGACCGGGATGGAAGGTGAGTTGCGTTTCACTTCCAGCAGAAGGTTGAGGTTGAGGGTGTCGGGGCGATCGAAATGCATGCAGATCATGTCTGCCTGCTGGCGTTCGGAAGGCGCGACTGCCTTCGCCAGTTTGCAATCGCAGACATGACTGAACTGCGCCATCAACGCTTCGGTGGAATGATCGCGTGTCAGATCGAACCACAACAGCAGCGGCTTTGTGCCCGGGTTAGACATCGTGACTTAACCTTGTGCTGGGAGTTTCCTTACGAGCAGCAGTATTGTCAAAACACTATCAAGTCGCTGAGCGATTTGGTTATTACCTTATATCTTTTTCGATTAGAGCGATCTAAGTCTGTCGTAAGATCTTGATGTTAGACACGTTCCGCACCTGGTCTGGCCTGTGAGCTTGATGACCGCCTGTCGGCTTTGAACAAAAGTACCAGGAACTTTTTCCGACCGCCTGCAAATGCGTACGAAGGTGGTTCTCATATTCGGGTTTCCTGCCTGTTTTCCTGATGGCAGTGGCCGCCTTTTGATGATGGCCAATGGCCGCAAAAAAGTCCTAGCGATTCGCAAAAATCTCCTAACCACCGCTGTCACCCTCTGACTAGGATTCGCAACAGGTAGTGCAAAACACCACTGCCTGGCAATAAAAATAATGTCCTTAGCGAGGTGAGCGAAATGAACCTGCAAACAATCAAGGCTTCTGTGATGAAGTTCGTCAAAGACGAAGACGGGCTGACCATTGTGGAATATGCCGTGGCGGGGGGACTGATAACGCTGGCTGTAGTTGCTGCTTTCGATTCATTGGGTGCTGCAGTAGTTACCAAAATCACCGCCTTGGTGAACGCAGTCAACTAATAAGCCCTACGGGGGGATGCAGCAATGTCAGCAGAGTCTCTGTTCGCCATTGTCGTGCTGCTAGGGCTGCTAGGCATCGCGGTGGTGGGCGATCTTCGACACCACCGCATCCCTAACGTCCTGATCCTGTTGGGGTTGGGGCTGGGGTTGGCGGGCCAGGTCTACTCCGCAGCACTCGCCGGATTGGGGTATGGCGTGCTGAGTATGCTTATCGGGTTCGCCATATTTCTACCGATGTATGCGTTGGGGGGAATGGCCGCCGGGGACGTCAAGTTGATGGCCATGGTCGGCGCTTTTCTTACACCGTACGACGTACTTTCGGCTGCACTTTTCAGCCTGATAGCCGGTGGCATGTTCGGGATCCTGATAGTGCTCGTGCGTGGCCAGTTGCAACAGACGTTACAACGCTACTGGTTGATGTTGAGGTCAGGGGCGTATTTGGCACCAGCATCGGATGAAGTTGCAGCCAAGCCATTCCCTTATTCGGTCGCAATCCTTTCTGGAACCCTTGTTAGCCTGATCGGGCTACCGCTAGGCCTATAGCCTGGGAGGCTAATAATGTACGCACTCAGAGACAGTGGTGCCGACGCCTGCGACAAGGACGCAGTGCAGAGACTGGCACCTCAGCCACGCTCAGTTCGCGAGACTGGCCTGGCGGAAAGCTTTCTCGGTGATTTGCTGTGCAAACACTTGCACGACGCCGGTACGCTGGACCTGTCGCGCTTGGTCGAGCGCCTGGCGCTGACCGGTGCGGTGGTGGAAGAAGTGCTGGCCTTTTTGCGCAAGGATGGCCGCGTCGAAGTACTGGGACAGGTCGGTGTGCAAACGGGGGGGCAGGCATTGCGCTACGGCCTGACTGAGCGCGGCCGTGGCACTGCCCGCGATGCACTGGCGCGCAGCGGCTATATCGGCGCGGCACCATTCCCGGTAAGTGCCTACCGTGAGCTGCTCAAGCTGCAAACCATCCACCATGGCCGCGTCAATACGCAGGATATGCACAAGGCCTTTGCGGGCGTGGTGCTGTCGGAAAGTATGCTCGACCAGCTGGGCGTAGCGCTGAACTCCGGACGCGCCATCATGATTTATGGCCCTGCAGGCACCGGCAAGACCTACATCAGCAGTCGCCTGATCCGCCTGTTCGCCGAATCTATCTGGGTACCTCATGCCATCGAGATCAACGAGTCGGTCATCGAGGTGTACGACCCTCAGGTGCATCAGTGCCTGGAGGAAGAAAGCCAATCTACCAGCCTGTTGCTCAACGAAGGCATCGACCGGCGGCTGGTGCGCTGCAAGCGCCCCGTAGTGATCACTGGCGGCGAACTGGGCATGGAGCAACTGGATGTCCGCTTCGATCCCAGTACCCGTCAGTACCAGGCCTCCTTGCAACTCAAGGCCAGTAATGGCCTGTTCATCATCGACGACATGGGCCGCCAGCGCATGGCCCCGGCCGAACTGCTCAACCGCTGGATCGTGCCGATGGAAGAGAAGCGCGACTTCCTCAACCTGGGTGGTGGGCGCCATTGCGAGCTGCCGTTCGATCTGGTGCTGGTGTTCTCCACCAACCTCAACCCGCTGGAGTTGGCCGACGAAGCCTTCTTGCGACGTATCGGCTACAAGCTGCAGTTCAGCTACCTGAAGGTCGATGAGTACGAACGTATCTGGCGCCAGGAATGCGAGCGCCTGGGCCTGGTTTATGACCCGCTGTTGTTGCGTTACGCGCTACAGGCGCTGTACGAGGCCGAAGGCGTGCCGCTTGTGCCCTGCCACCCTCGCGACCTGCTGAACATGGCACTTGACCGCCAGCGTTATCTGGGAGGCGAGGGGCCGTTGTCGGAGCAGGAACTGAAATGGGCCTGGCAAAGCTACTTCGTGCAGATCGACTTCCTTGGATGAGGAGATGCAGACATGAGTGCCCGTACGCTGATCCTGGTTGCCGTTTCCCTGTCCCTGGGGCTTGGCGCCGCCTTGATGGCCAACAACTGGCTCAATGGACGGCTCAACGCCGCCCCGGATGACAACATGAAGAACGTGGTGGTCGCCACGGTGGAGATCCCGTTCGGGCAGATGATCGAGGCGCAGCAAGTCGCCATCGTGCGCATGCCCAAGGATGCGGTACCTGACGATGCCTTTGACAGCAATGAAAAGGTGGTTGGCAAGATTGCCACTTTTGCACTGTTGCGCGGCGATGTGCTGCGTAGCGCTCGCCTGGCCGAGCACCTGGGTGGCAGTACCCTGGCTTCGCTGATTGCTCCAGACAAGCGCGCCATTTCGGTGCGTGTGGATGACGTGGTCGGGGTGGGCGGGTTCCTGTTGCCGGGTAACCGGGTCGATGTTCTGGCTACCAAGCAAAGCAATGGCGGTAGTAATGACGCTGAGTCCAGAACCATCCTCCAGGACCTCCGGGTATTGGCCGTGGACCAGACAGCGGGGACGGACAAGACCCAGCCGGTGGTGGTACGTGCCGTGACCCTGGAAATGTCGGCCAAAGAGGCCGAGGTGCTGGTCAGGGCGCAATCCGAAGGGAAGTTGCAGTTGGCCCTGCGCAATCCGCTGGACGCTCGGAAGCAGGCGCCAGCCGTAGCCGCTGTCGAGCCGGTGAAGGCTGCAACGCCAGCATTCAAACCCCAACCGAGACCGGTGGTAAATCGTAGTAGTGATGGTGGCTCGGTCACCATCATCCGCGGGACTGAAGTTGAAGTAGCGAAAGCAAGGTTTTAAGGCGGCTGGCGTCCGAATGGCTAACTTTCGGCAGGAACAAGAACACCTCGCAAGGAGTTGTGCATGAATACTTTGCAGAGATTAGGGATGTACCTGTTGTGCGGGCTGGGTACGCAGCTGCTGTTCGTCGGTGTGACGCAGGCTGCAGAACCTGGATCGGGATACAGCGCCATGCCGGCGGCCAACACCAATATGATCCAGGTACCCATCTACAAGTCGCGTACGATCAGCGCTCGTACGCCGGTGAGGAAAATCTCGGTCGGCAACCCGGATATCGCCGATATCCTGATCACCAGCCCGACCCAGCTCTACCTGCTCGGCCGTTCCCTGGGCACGACCAACGTGCTGCTGTGGGACAGCAACAACCGCTTGATCGACACCCTGGATGTGGAGGTCGTGCATGACCTCACCGGGCTCAAGACCAAACTGCACCAGTTGCTGCCCGAGGAGAACATCGAAGTGTTCAGCGCCCAGGGCGCGCTGGTACTGCGTGGCCAGGTGCGCAGCGCCGCTGCCATGGACACGGCGATGAAGGTCGCCAAGACCTATGCCGCGCAAACCTCGAGCGTGGTGCAAGGCAAGGGTGAAGCCGCTGAAGCGGCACCGGCCCAGTCGCTGGAGGTGATCAACCTGCTCAGCGTCGGTGGCAGCCAGCAGGTGATGTTGGAAGTGAGAGTGGCCGAGATGCAGCGCAGCCTGATCAAGAACCTCAACGTGCGCTTCAATGCACTTGGCTCATCCGGCAATTGGAGCGGTGGCGGGTTCAATAATGGTCAAGGGCTGGGCCTGACTCCAGGCGGTGGGTCGATCCTTTCGCCAGGTTCGCTGATTGGTGGCGGCAAAGGTTTGTTCGCCCAGTTCCTGTCCGACGATTTCCTGTTCAATGTGGTGCTGGAAGCGTCCAAGGACAATGGTTCGGCCAAAGTGCTGGCCGAGCCCACTCTTACCACCCTGACCGGCCAGCAGGCGGAGTTCATTTCCGGTGGCGAGTTCCCGATCCCGATCACCGAGGATGATGGCATCACCATCGAATACAAGGAATTCGGTGTCGGCGTGAAGTTCCTGCCGGTGGTGCTCGACTCCGGGCGTATCAACCTCAACCTGAATGTCTCGGTGAGCGAGCTTTCGAACGTCAACTCGTTGGTACTCGACACTGGCCTGAACAGTATTCTGGGTGATGGTGTTACCCAGGTCATTCCGTCGCTGACCAAGCGCAGCGCCGAGTCCACGGTCGAACTGGGAAATGGCCAGACCATCGCCATCGCGGGGCTGATCAGTGAAAACACCCGCGATTTCGTCAGCCGATTCCCCGGGCTGGGGGACCTGCCGATACTCGGACACTTGTTCCGCAGCCAGTCGTTCATCAACGGTGAAACCGAACTGGTGATCCTGGTGACGCCGCACCTCGCCAAGCCTGTGGATGCCAAGGCGGTGCGCCTGCCCACCGAGAAATTTGTCGAACCCAGCGACCTGGACTTCTACCTGCTTGGCAAGACCAAGAGCAGTGAGCCCGGGCGCTCGGTTCCCGTCAGCCTCGGCGTCAGCGGTGGCAACTTTGGCCATGATCTGAAGTGATCGGAGAGAACCAGCATGAAAACCATGATCGTGTGTTGCGCGCTGCTGTCGGGGTTGTCCGGTTGCATGTCGTATGACGAAGGGCGCGTTGGCCCGCTGGGCTACAGCGTCTACCAGACTACCTACCAGCAGATTGCCGACAAGCAGGTGGCTGCCAACCCAGGTACGGAACTGCCTGCTGCTGGCGCCGATGGGCCGTTGCTGGAGAAGGTGATCAATGGCTACAGGGGGGTGACTGGCGATGCGCAGCAGGTCGGTCAGCCGATACAGATCCAAGTCACTGATTCAACTCGCTGATTGAGGGCGTGAGCATGACTCCTCGAGCCCAACGGATGTTCACCGCGCCGCCATGCCAACAGCGGGGGGCAGTAACTGTCATCATCGTGATCGCCCTGTTGGCGATACTGATGATGGCCGCGTTGGTGCTCGATGGCGGTCACATGTTGTTGAACAAGACCCGACTGCAGAATGCCGTGGATGCCGCCGCCCTCAGTGGCGCAAAAACCCTGAGCCAGGTAATGGGAGCTGGCAATGCAGCCAGTACAGCACGTGATGCCGCGCTCTCTACCCTTCAAGAAAATGCCAGTGCTTTGGGCAACCAGGAGTTGGCAACGGCAATCGGCGGCAACCCTGGCGGGTTTGCGATGGTGGAGCTGGCGGACAACGTTTATGGGCCTTTCTCCTTCCCAGGGCCAGCCAATGCCACCTATGTTCGGGTTTCGGTAGCGAACTATTCACTGGCGGGTTTTTTCTGGAATTTCGCCCAGTCACTCGGTGAAGGTGCCGTGGGAGCCAAGCAAGTGAAGGCGATTGCCACTGCCGGACCGAGCCCGACCAGCCCATGTGATCTTGCGCCGCTGCTGGTGTGTGGCAACCCGGCTCAATACAACCCCGATGCCGGCATGTTCTGGGGGTATCGCTTCGGTGATCTGGAAGTCTTGAAATCAGCCTCCAAGAACAGCGATCCGATTGGCCCTGGCAATTTCCAACTGCTCGATTTTGGCTCCGGTGGCAAGACCATTGGCGAGCTGATGGCTGGCGGCGGTTCGGTTTGCCGCAATGTCGGTGACAACGTCGCCACCAAGCCTGGCAACACGGTTGGCCCATCGGTCAAAGGCTTGAACACTCGCTTCGGCCAGTACTCCGGGTCACTTAGTAGTTCGGACTATCCGCCCGACCTGGTGACGAACTACAGCAACCCCGAAATGAAGTACAACGACAAAACCACCCCTCACCAAGTAGAGCATCAGGGCAAGGTTGTCACTTCGAGCAATGGCAACCTTTCTGCAGGCGGTACGCCGCTATTCGACTACAACGACTATGCCGCGCAGACAGCCGCATGCGTCGCAGGCGCAGGCACGGGGTGCCAGTCGAACGGGGTTTTCGAGCGGCGGATGCTGAAGATCGTGGTGGGCGACTGCTCGGGCAAGAACTCGGGGACTTCGTCGATACCGGTGATCGGTTTCGGTTGCTTCTATGTCGTGCAGCCTGCCGCCAACTCTGGTGGGGATTCGCAGATCTTCGGCCAGTTCGTCAAGCAATGCGAGGGTGACGGCGTGCCCGGGCCTACGCCGCAAGACGATTCCGGCCCGCAGATCATCCAGCTGTACAAGACCTTTATCAGTGGCAGTGGCACACCGAGCACCGACTCCTAGGAGCGTGTCATGGAACTTTATCGGCTCAAGCGTGCGCAGCGTCAGCAAGGGGTGGCAATTGTCGAGTTCACCATCACCCTGCCGCTGTTGCTCCTGACCTTGCTGGCCTTCGGCGAATTTGGCCGCATGCTTTACCAGTACAACAGCCTGCTGCAGGGTAGCCGTGATGCTGCGCGCTTCGTTGCCAGCCAGGCCTGGAACTCGACATTGGGCAAGGTTGAGGTGAGCGCCGATCTCGAGTGCATGGCCAAGAAAGTCGCGGTGTACGGTGCACCTTCCGCGCCGCCCTGCAGCCTGACCGGCATGCCGGCCAACGTCACTGTGCAGGTAGCCAAGGTGGCGGGCACCAACGACCACGTGCAGGTGACCATCAGCTCAGTGTTTTCCCCGCTGATAGCCAGCGGTATTCCGGCGTTCATCGGCAACGGCACGGCACTGAACTTCCCGTTGGTCGCCACCACCGTGATGAGGGCACTGTGATGAAGCGCAGAGGCATGCAGGGCGTTTATGTGGTGGAGTTCGCCATCGTCAGTGCGTTGATGTTCACGCTGTTGTTCGGGGTGCTGGAAATAGGCCGGCTGTACTACACCGTGAATGTGCTGAATGAGTCCGTTCGGCGTGGCGCACGCCTGGCAGCGGTATGCAATATCAGCGATCCGGTGGTGCTACGCAGGGCGATATTCAACACTGCGGGCGACAGTGGCGCCAGCAGCCTGCTGGCCGACCTGGACACGTCGGACCTGACCCTGCGCTACCTGGACAAGAACGGTGCACAGGTCGCCAACCCCGGTGATCTGGTCAGTGCCAGCGGGTTTGCGGCTGTCCGTTATGTGCAACTGACGCTGCAGAACTTTCAATTCAGCCTGTTTATTCCAGGTTTTGGGGTACCCATTACCTTGCCAGTATTCAAGGCGACCTTACCTCGCGAGAGCCTCGGGCGGCATACCGAGGCGGATGTCGTACCGGAGATCACGCCATGCTGAATCTTAGGGAATCTTCCGTAGCCGCTACCTCCATCAAGCCAGGGATGCGTCTGTTGATCAGCAGCTCGGACGCCTTGGCCTTGCGTCAGTTGCAAGAAATCTGTCAGCGCATCTCCGGCCTGGAGGTAAATGTTCGCCAGGTGAGCAACGGGCATTGCGACCCGCTGTACGGGCTGGACCGGATGCCCGATTTCCTGCTGCTGCGCGTCGGCCAGCTGTGGCGTGAGGAACTGGCGGCTTTGTTGCAACGCCCGGCCCATGAGCGCCCGCCGCTGTTGGTGTGTGGCCTGCTGGACGATCGGGAAGGCATGCGCCTGGCGATGCAGGCCGGTGCGCGCGATTTTCTGCCGGAGCCCATCGTTGCCACGGAGCTTATCGCTGCCTTGAACCGTATGGTCCTGGAGACCCAGACCAACAGCACGGCAACAGGCAAACTGGTCGCGGTGATGAATGCCAAGGGAGGCTCCGGCGGCACTGTGCTGGCTTGCAACCTGGCGCACCAGCTCAGCCTCAAGGGCAATGCTCTGCTGCTTGACCTGGACCTGCAGTTTGGCAGCGTGTCGCATCATCTGGATGTGGCGCAGTCGCACAGCCAATTGGATGTGTTGCAGCAGATAAAAGAAATGGATGGTGTTGCACTGCGCGGGTTCTGCAGCCATTTCAGCCCGTCCTTGCATGTGCTTGGCAGCCGCGCCAACGAGCTGTGCCTGCCGCAGGATGTCCAGGCCGAACAACTCGATGCGTTGCTTCAGTTGGCCCGTTCCAACTATGACTGGGTGGTAGCGGACTTGCCGCGGCAGATCGACCACATCACCGCTTCGGTGCTGGAGCAGGCCGACCGGGTGTACGTCGTGGTGCAGCAGAGCGTCAACCACCTGCGCGATGCCAGTTCCCTGGCGCGCATTCTGCGCGATGACCTGGGCGTACGCGGCAATCAGCTGGAGGTGGTGGTCAACCGCTACGACAAGGCGGCGCCGGTCAGCCTCAAGGACATCGGCGAGGCGCTGCGCTGCACCAATATCGTGAAACTGCCGAATGACTTCAGCGTCATCAACCAGAGCCAGAACACGGGTGTGCCATTAGGCCTGCAAGCACCTCGCTCCCCGATCACCCAGGCGCTGCGTGGGCTGGCCGAGGAATTGGTTGGCAAGCAGGTGGATACTGACACGGGACTGTTCAAACGCGCCTTCAAGCGTGTTTTTCGGGGGTGAACCATGCTTAGCGATTTCCGTAACCGTTTGCGCAAACAGGCAGTCACCCCCGAGGCATCGACGCCGTCGAAGCAGGGCGGCGGCGCTAAGGACCCGGCAGAGGCGCTGATGGCGTGGGAACATTCGGCACCGGATGTTCTGTTTGAAACGAAAAGCCAGGTCACCTCGGTGGAAGCCGAGTGGCGGGAAAAAATCTATCAGCAACTGCTCAAGGTCATGGACCTGTCCTTGCTCGATTCGCTCGAGCAGGCCGAGGCCGTGCGGCAGATCCGCGATATCTGCCAGCGTCTGCTCGATGAGCATTCGGCACCGGTGAGCTCTGCCAGCCGCCAGTTGATCATCAAGCAGATCACCGACGAAGTGCTTGGCCTTGGCCCGCTGGAGCCGCTGCTGGCCGATCACACGGTGTCCGATATCCTGGTCAACGGCCATGACTCGGTGTACGTCGAACGGTTCGGCAAGTTGCAGCGCACCGATGTGCGTTTTCGCGACGATCAGCACCTGCTGAACATCATCGACCGCATCGTCTCCAGCCTGGGCCGGCGTATCGACGAGTCTTCGCCGTTGGTCGATGCACGCCTCAAGGACGGTTCGCGGGTCAATGCGATCATCCCGCCGCTGGCCATCGACGGGCCAAGTATCTCGATACGCCGCTTTGCGGTGGACCTGCTCAATGTCGACAGCCTGATCCAGGCCGGTGCCATGACCCCAGCCATCGCGTTGCTGCTCAAGGCGATCGTGCGAGGCCGGCTGAACGTGTTGATCTCTGGTGGCACCGGCTGCGGCAAGACCACCATGCTCAATGTGCTGTCCAGTTTCATTCCGCATAACGAGCGCATCGTCACCATCGAAGACTCGGCCGAGCTGCAACTGCAGCAACCGCATGTGGTGCGACTGGAAACACGGCCGGCGAACATCGAGGGGCGGGGGGAGGTTGGCCAGCGTGAGCTGGTGCGCAACAGCCTGCGGATGCGCCCAGACCGTATCGTGATCGGTGAGGTGCGTGGTGCCGAGGCGCTGGACATGCTGACGGCGATGAACACCGGGCACGATGGCTCACTGACTACCATCCACGCCAACACCGCGCGCGATGCATTGGGCCGGGTCGAGAACATGGTCTTGATGTCTGGCGCTACATTCCCGATCAAGGCCATGCGCCAGCAGATCGCATCGGCCATCGATGTGGTGATCCAGCTGGAGCGCCAGGAAGACGGCAAGCGGCGGTTGGTCAGTGTGCAGGAGATCAACGGCATGGAAGGTGAAATCATCACCATGACCGAGATCTTCTCTTTTGTCCGCAATGGTGTGGGCGAGCAGGGCCAGGTGCTTGGTGACTTCCGGCCAAGTGGCATGGTCCCGGCGTTTCGCGATTCTTTGGCCAAGCGCGGGATCGAGTTGCCGCTGACGATGTTCAGGCCTGAATGGATGGAGGCTCGCCAGCCATGAGCCAGATACCCGTTGAATACATCCTGATATTTCTTGGCATGGTATTCGTCGCCGTATTTCTCCTCAGCCAAGGTTTGGTGGTGCCGGTGTTCGGCGAGGCGGGCAAGGTACGCAAGCGTATCCGCAGTCGACTCGTGCTCCTGGAGCGGGCAAGCCATTTGCCGAACATGCAGACCGTGCTGCGGCAGAAGTACCTGACACGCTTGTCGCCGCTGGAGGCGCGGCTCGAGCAGTTGCCCTTCATGGCGACGCTGACGCAAATGATCGAGCAGGCCGGGCATGAATATCGGGCCTATAGGGTAATGCTGCTGGGAGTGGCGCTGGCAGCAGCTGCCGGGATGCTGGCCTGGATATTCTTTCCTTACTGGTGGCTGGCGCTGGCGGCAGCGTTCATGGCGTTCTGGCTGCCGCTGCTAAAAATTACCCGTGACCGTGGCAAGCGTTTCGCCAAGTTCGAAGAGGGCCTGCCGGATGCGCTGGAAGCCATGTGCCGGGCGTTGCGCGCCGGGCACCCTTTCAATGAAACCCTGCGCCTGGTGGCAGATGAACACAAGGGGCCGGTGGCGCATGAGTTCGGCCTGACCTTCGCCGATATCAACTACGGTAATGATGTGCGCCGGGCCATGCTCGGCCTGCTGGAGCGGATGCCAAGCATGACAGTGATGATGCTGGTCACCTCAATCCTCATTCATCGTGAGACCGGCGGCAACCTGACGGAAGTACTTGAGCGGCTGAGCAGTTTGATACGCGGGCGTTTTCGCTTTCAGCGCAAGATCAAGACAATGTCGGCCGAAGGGCGTATGTCGGCTTGGGTGTTGATAGCCATACCCTTCCTGCTGGCGGTAGCGCTCATTATCACGAGCCCGGATTATCTGACCTTGCTGATCAAGGACCCCACTGGGCAAAAGTTGGTCATGGGGGCTTTTGGCTCCATGTTGGTGGGGATTTTCTGGATTCGTAAGATCATCCGTATCCAGATTTAGGCAGTTCTCGCATGGGGGCGTCGGTCATGGACTATGTGCTCGGTTTGTTGAGTGGAATGACGGACAACGAGGCATTGGCACGCCTGCTGATCGTCGGTGCGATCGGGGTAAGCACGGTCATTGCCGTTATCACCGTAACGCTACTGGTGCAGGGGCTGCAGAGCCCACTGCAACGTCGTCTTGCACTGATCAAGCGTGATCACTCCAGCGCTGCGGCCGGGCGGGAGGCGCCAGGAAACCTTCAGCTTCTACTGGAGCGGGTTGGTCGGCGCGTTACCCCGTCTACGGATGGACAGGTGTCGGCCACTCGAACCCTGTTGACCCACGCGGGTTATGGTTCGGCGTCGGCGGTACAGGTGTATTGGGCAGTGCGTTTGCTGTTGCCGTTGCTGCTGGTAGGCGTCTCGCTGTTGGTACTGCCACTGGTTCCGAACCTTTCTCTGATGATGGGCGTGGGAGTGGTGGCCACGGGAGCGGCCGTCGGATGGCTTCTGCCGGCAATCTATGTCGACAAGCGTAAAAATGCTCGGCAGGGTCGATTACGGGCAGCCTTCCCCGATGCCCTGGACCTGATGGTGGTTTGCGTGGAATCGGGTCTGGCGTTGCCTCAGGCCATCGAGCGGGTGGCCGAAGAAATGGCGGTCAGCCAGGCCGAGCTGGCCGAGGAACTGGCCTTGGTCAATGCGCAGATCCGCGCCGGTATTTCCAGTACCGAAGCGCTCCGGCAACTGGCAGATCGCACCGGCCTGGAAGACATCCAGGGTCTGGTCAGCCTGTTGGCCCAGAGTATCCGCTTCGGTACCAGCGTAGCGGCTACCTTGCGCATCTATGCCGAGGAGTTTCGTGACCGGCGCATGCAGGCCGCCGAGGAAATGGGCGCGAAGATCGGAACAAAGCTGGTTTTTCCGCTAATTTTCTGTCTGTGGCCAAGCTTCTTTCTGGTAGCCATCGGCCCGGTGATCATCGGGATACTTAAAACGTTCGGGAATCCATGACATGAACAGGATCAGCTTGCTGTTGACCATGATCGCCGTGCTCTCGGGTTGCCAGAGTACGGGGTCGGACTTGAATGGGGTGCGTTCTGTCTACTCCGGTGGCAATTCGGTGCTCTACCAGGTGCAGTCGCAGAGCAACTCGCCCGACCAGGCGATGCAGATGGCTGCGATGGCTTACCAGGCTGGTGACCTGGACCAGGCGCTGTACCAGTACTTGCGCGTCCTTGAGCTGGCGCCCGAACGTTATGAGGCGCTGGTCTGGGTTGGCCGTATCCACCGCGAACGCGGCAATAACCAGCTGGCCGAGATGGCCTTCACCGAGGTGCTGGGAAAGGCACCTGAAAACCCCGATGCCCTGACCGAAATGGGCCTGCTGAATCTGTCCATGCGTAAACATGAGCAAGCCAAGGCGATGCTGTTGAAGGCAGTTGCCGTGGATCAGCAGCGCTTCACCAAGGACCCGGCCAACACCCAGACAGGGGCGGCTGCGCTCAGGGTCGACAGCAAGTCACCGCTCAAGGCCTACAACGGGCTGGGGGTGCTCGCGGATCTGGCCGACAACTTCGCCGAGGCGCAGACGTACTACCGCCTGGCCGAGCTCATCGATCCACGTTCGGCGTTGGTGCAGAACAGCCTGGGGTATTCCTACTACATGGCCGGGCAATGGGCCGATGCCGAGCTCCGGTACAAGCGTGGTGTGAGCTACGACGGCACCTACAAACCGCTTTGGCGCAACTATGGGCTGCTGCTGGCTCGCATGGGGCGCTATGAGGAGGCGGTGTCCGCCTTCGAACAGGTCGAAAAGCGCGCAGAGGCCAGCAATGATGTCGGCTATGTCTGCCTGGTGGAAGGCAAGCTGGATGTGGCTGAGCAGTTCTTCCGCAGCGCGATCGAGCTGTCGCCGGGGCACTATCCCGTCGCCTGGGAAAACCTGAACAGGGTCCAGCAGATTCGGCAAATCCGCCAGCTGGGCGGCGATGTAGCGATGCCCGAGCCGATTGCAGTTGGCCCGGCCGTGCAGGTGACAACCGCGTCGGCGCCTTGATGGGGCTAGTGGTTCAGCGGGCAGGCCCTGATGCCTGTCAGATAGCATTGACGGGGCCGCAAAGCGGCCCCCGATTGATCAACTTCACCTGTTGGGTAGCGGTGCTTCGATAGCCAACGCTGCTTGCCCCAACGGATGCGTACTGGCATCAAAGAAATGCAGCACTGTCCCCGGCATATCCACGAAGCGATCGACGAAATGCTGCTTCTGGTTGATAACCGATGCCTCGCTCAACGGCCTGATGGCAATCGACAGATGCGCCGGCCGGGCCAGCCGGATGGCTTCGAGCAGGTGCTGGTCACTGCTGTCCAGGTGCTGCCCGAACAGGCATAAACCCTGGTTTTCCAGCGCCAGTTGCCCCAGGCACCAGCCCAGGTAATCCGAGTTGCGGATGGCGCGCAGTTTCTCGTCGCTACGGTCTTCGTTGACGAACAGCGGCACTTCGCCCGGGATGTTCACGGCAAAACCATCGAGCAGTTCGGCGCTGTCGGCGCTGCGTTGGCGGGTAGTGCCGTCGGGCAGCTTGAGCAGGTGCAGGCCGCCATGCAGGTGCAGCACCCGCGTGCCTTCGCCGTTGGTGCGGCGCACGTCGAAGAAGCCTTGCTCGTCGAACAGTTCGGCGAAGCCGTGCGGCGCGTGTTGCACGGCCCACGGTAGCAGCAGGTCGTAGTTGCTGGTGTAGACGCTGCGGTAGCCGCGCAGGGCCTGGTTGAGGGTTGCCAGGGTCGTGGCCGGCATGAGTGGCCAAGGCAGGTGCACCGTGCGTACGGCGTGGATCAGCGCTTCCTTGATCGAGTAGTAGCGGTTCAGTGGCGCGGTGGAGTTGATGGCCAGCGCGGCATTGGTGCGCACGGTGGTGTTGAGGGCACTGAGCACTGGCTCGAACAGCTCCGTCCCCAGCGACTTGAACAGTGCCTGGTCGCTGACGGCCAGGCCTTTCTTGCGCCCGGCACGTTGCGCTTCCTCGAACAGCGAGAAGTAGCCGAACGGCTTCCACAGCACACGGCTGGCGCCGTTGCCCAGCAACAGGGCGTCGCAAGGATGGCGGGCGGCGAGTTCCGGCCAGGGGGTGAGGGTGGCGTCTAGTGCGGGCATGCTGGGGTCCGTTGGGTGGAGCGGGAACGGGGGCGACTTTAGCATGTCATGCAAGATGTGCGAGGGTTGGTGTCCAGGCAACTGCTTTGTGGAGCCTGTACTGGCTCTATCGCCGGCAAGCCAGCTCCCACAGCTTCACCACAGGTCTTCAGAGCAGCGCAGCACCTGTGGGAGCCGGCTTGCCGGCGATAGGGCCAGTAGCTACGACGCAATTCTTCAACCTTGTTCAACTCGTTGCCCACTGCGACTCCTGTTACGCCAAACCCGATAGGCGCGAATGCCCGCCCGAACCGAGCCGAACAGCAGTTTGTCTTCCATTTCCCGGGCCATCCCCGAGCGCACCAGCATGCGCAGGAAGGTGCCGCGGGCGCGGGCAATGGCGAAGAAAATGCCCTGAGCCGCCAGGGTGTCGCGCACTTCGCGCAGGGCGGCGATACCGCTGACGTCGATGCTGGTTACCGCTTCGGCATCGAACAGCACGGCCTTGGGCTGGTCCTGGCTCTGCACGGCCTCGAGCAGGCGCATCTTGAAGTAGTCGGCGTTGAAGAACAGGATCGCGTCGTCGAAGCGGTACACCACCAGGCCTGGCACGGTGCGGGCATCCTTGTGTTTGCGGATGTCCACTTGGCCTTCGGTACCCGGCAGCCAGCCCAGCACCGCGTCGGTGGGCTGATAGATGCTGTAAAGCAGGCGCAGGATCGCCAGGGTCACGGCAAACACGATACCGGGCAGTACGCCCAGGCTCAGCACCCCGACCGTGGTCAGCAGGCACAGCCAGAACTCGAAGCGGCTCAGGCGGCGAATGTGCCCCAGCGACTTGATGTCGATCAGCCCCCAGCCGGCCATCAGCAGCACGGCGCCTAGCGCGGCCTGCGGGATCCACGCCATGGGTGCGGTGAAGAACAGCAGGATCAGGGCGATGACCAGCGCGGCGATGATGCCCACCAGTTGGCTCTTGCCACCGACCATGTCGTTGACCGCAGTGCGGGAGTCTGCGCCGCTGATGGCGAAGCCCTGGGAAACACCGGCAGCCAGGTTGCTTACGCCCAGGGCGACGAATTCGTGGTTGGCGTTGATCGCGTAGCCGTGCCGGGCGGCAAAGCTGCGTGCGGTAAGCATGGCGCTGCAGAAGCTGACGGTGGCGATACCCAAGGCGTCGCGCAGCAGGCTTTTCATTTCCGTCAGGTTGCTGTGCGGCCAGGCCAGCTGCGGGATGCCGGCAGGTACCGGGCCGAGAACGGCAACGCCGAAGCGGTCAAGGCCGAACAGGCCGACCAGCAGCATGAACAGCGCCACTACCGTCAGCGCCGCAGGCAGGCGGGGGTAGCGCCTTGGCAGCCAGATCAGCAGGCCCAGTGCGGCGAGGCCGATGAGCAGCGTCACCCAGTGGATTTCACCCAGGCGCTGGAAGAAGTTGATCAGGCTGAGGATGAAGCCGTCACCCTCGATCTTGAATCCCACCACCTTGGACAACTGCCCGGCGATCAGGCTCAGGCCGATGCCGTTGAGATAGCCGATCAGGATCGGGCGCGAGAAGAAGCTGGCGATGAACCCGGCCCGGGCCACGCCGGCCGCGATCAGCATTACCCCGACCAGTAACGTGACGATCACCGACAGTTCGGCAATCCGGTGCGGTTCACCCATGGCCAACGGCGCCACGGCGCCGGCGATCATCGCGCACGTGGCGGCGTCGGGGCCGACCATCAGCTGGCGCGAACTGCCGATCAGAGCGTAGACCATCATCGGCAGCACACAGGCGTACAGGCCGTACTGCGGCGGCAGGCCGACGATCTGCGCATAGGCGATGGCAATGGGTATCTGGATCGCCGCCACCGAGAGGCCGGCCTGCAAGTCGGCGTGGAACCACTCGCGGCGGTAATGCAGCAGGTTGGCAAGGCCCGGTAGCCAGCGGGAGAGAAACATGCGTCGTCCTTTCGAAATGCTTCACTAATCCATCCACGCATTGAAGCGGATCGGCAGGCAAATGGCCATGGGGCAGGTCAAAGGGGGGGAGAAACGAAAAAAGGAGCCTGGGCTCCTTTTGACAGCGATGACGTGAAAACGCCATGCGGGTATACGATGTGGAGCGGGTAGAGGGAATCGAACCCTCAACTAAAGCTTGGGAAGCTTTCGTTTTGCCACTAAACTATACCCGCGTTTACGCAGCACTTTTTACCAGAACCCTCAACGAATTAGAAGCCCAAGTTATAAAAAAGCTTGTCGGCACCCCATAGCCTGCGGGTATCAGCTACAGGGCGCCGATGCGCTCAGATGGCCAATGCATGCTGCCCCTGCTGTACGTGCTGGTAGCGGTGACGAGGCTCGCGCACGGTCGGCTTGAGGAAGCCGAGCAAGACACTGCGGGTGTCCTCGCAGGCGGTCTTGTTTTCCATGTCGAGGAAGTGGCCCGCGTCACGGATCACGCTGAACTGGCTCTTGCCCACATGCCTGCTGAACTGCCGGGCATCTTCGACCGTGGTGTACTCGTCGCGCTCGCCGTTTATGAACAGCACTGGAATGTCGATATTGCGCGCGCCGTTCAAAGCCCGTTCCAGGTCGTGCTGCAGCACTTCGTTGATATGGAAGTGCATCTGCGCGTACTCGTGGCTGTCCAGGCTGCTGACGTGCCGGTAGTTGAAGCGCTTGAACAGTGACGGCAGGTGCTTGCCGATGGTGTCGTTGACCAGGTTGCCGACCTGATAGCGGTCACAGGCGGCCAGGTACTTGCAACCACGGTCCAGATAGTCGCGCATCGGTTCGTTGATCACCGGCGAGAAAGAACTCACCACAGCCTTCTTCACGCCACGCGGTTGGTGCGCCAGCGCCAGCAGCGTACTTGCGCCACCCCACGAGAACGACATCACGTGGTCTGCCTGGAAGTGCTCGATCAGCTCGAGGAGGATATGCGCTTCGGTCTCCTTGCTGATAAAGCGTTCCTGGCGATTGTGTGGCTTGGATTTGCCCGCATATGGCTGGTCGAACAGTACCACGTTGAACTGCGGGTGCAGGTTACGTACCGTCTGGGCGAACGAGGCCGTGGTGGCCAGCGAGCCATTGATCAGGATGATCGTATTCTCGGCCGCATCAGCGCGATAGAACTCCGTGTAAACCCGATACTGACCTTGGATATCAAGTACAGCGATTTCTGGCCTCATGTCATCGACTCCTGGCGCAAAAAGGGTATTCGCGTCACCTAGGGTGCACGTTCTTTATGACAGGTAGGCATTTGCCTGAAGAGAAACCGGGGGGCCCTGTGTCGATCCTTGGCACGTGCGTCGACGGTATTGTTTTTGGTGGGGCAATTTGCCGTGCCCCAAGGCATCAAGGCCCTGGGTGGCCGGCAAAAGGTGTCTTCGAATGCGGGCGTGACTTTATAGTCACATGCAGACTGACGATTTGGATTCAAGCAGTGCGTCGGGGATCCCGCAAGTGCCGTTCGGGGGGAAATGTGACTTTTGTCGCTGAGCGGTCGTATGACGCACCCCGTGCGGCCGGAACAGTCTGACTAGACCGTGGCTATTTCATCCGCCGTGAGCTCACGAAACGCCCCTGGCGCCAACCCTGGGTCCAGCCGAATCGCCCCCATGCTCTCCCGATGCAACCCCACCACCTTGTTATCGAAATGGCCGAACATGCGCTTCACCTGGTGATAGCGCCCTTCGACGATCGCCAGCCGCGCCTGGCGCGGCCCGAGGATGTCCAGCTGGGCGGGCAGGGTGGTGAGGTTTTCGAAGGCGAAGTAGAAGCCTTCGAGAAACTTGGCCACATAGTGCTCGCCAATCTCGTCCTCGGTTTCCACCAGATAGTGTTTGGGCAGCTTGGTCGCGGGCTGGGTAAGCCGCCGTGACCATTGGCCATCGTTGGTCAGGATCATCAGGCCGGTGGTATTGAAATCCAGGCGCCCCGCGATGTGCAGGTCCTCACGCAATGCGGCGGGCAGCAGGTCGAGCACGGTGCGGTGTTGCGGGTCCTGTGTGGCGCTTACGCAGCCAGTGGGCTTGTGCAGCATCAGGTAGCGCGCCGGGCGGCCAGCCTGCAGCAGTTGGTCGTCCAGCTCCACGCGGCTGAATTCGCGCACTTCGGCCAGCGGGTCGCTGACTACCTGGCCATTCAACCGAACGCGGCGTTGCGCCAGCATCAGGCGGACTTGCTGACGGTTGTGGCTGGGCAGGTTGGCGAGGAAACGGTCGAGGCGCATGGCAAACGGTCAGTCGGAAGCGGGGGAGCGAAGTTGCTCTTCGACGGCGGCGCAGCGCGGGCACAGGCAGGCTTTGTCGCGCAGCTCGGCGGGCAGTGCCTCGAGCACGGCAGGGTCGATGGTCACGCTGTAACACCAGCAGGCCTGGGTGGCCCGGCGCGGGTCGGCCAGGCTGCACTGGTTGAGGGCGCCACAAGCGGGGCAGTGCTGGTTGTCGGGCATGGCTGCCGCTCACCTGTATCAAATTGTTGCAGAAATGGCACTGCACCTTGGCGGCAATGTCTTATTCAATGTCGATGATCGCATTTCGCATCGATGCTCGCCAGCGCCGCTGTTCGGGCACTCCAGCGGTCCAGGAGGCCGCCATGTCCTATCGAATACTGTTGATCGCCCTGCTGGGGCTGATGACTTCCGCCTGCGTTCCGTACTACGAGAGCGGGGGCTATTACCGATCGGACCACTACTATTCCGACCGCTATGTGTCACCGGATTATTACCGCTATGACCGCTATTACGTAACGCCGCAGCCGCGTTATTACTATCAGCCTGCGCCGCGCTACTACTACCGCTCGGCGCCTGCGCCTCATTACCGGCCTCATCCACAGCCGGGTATGAAGCAGTGGTATGGCAACCCACGCAATGACTATGGCAACCGCCAACGGTACGACTATGGGCGCGACCGGGACCGCCATGATTATCGCGGTGGCAGCCAGCGCTACCAGCAGAATGACCGTTGGCACTCCAACGGGCGGGGGGATGGTGACCGGCGCGGGGACGGGCGGCGTGGGCATGGGCAAGGAGGGAACTGGCAGCGGTAGGTAAATTGAAAATCGGGGGCGCGGTGTGCCCCTTTCGCGACGCAAGGCCGCTTCCACAGGTACGGCGCAGCATTGGAAATCATCGCTGTAGCTGTAGGAGCGGCCTTGTGTCGCGATGGGCTGCAAGGCAGCCCCAGCTTCTCGAAGCTACCCAAGATCCGCCAGCGGATGCCGCCCCTCCCACGCCTTGGCAAAATGCGCTTCGACCACCGCCGCCGGCACCTGCGCCACATCGGGCCAGTGCCAGTGCGGCTGGTTGTCCTTGTCCAGCAGGCGCGCACGCACGCCTTCGCTGAATTCCGGGTGGCGGCAGCAGTTCAGGCTCATGCTGTATTCCATCTGGAACACCTGCGCCAACGACAGGTGCCGTGCCCGGCGGATCTGTTCCCACACCAGGTGTGCGGTAAGCGGGCAACCTTGATGCAACCGTTGGCCGGCCTCTGCAAGCAGCGGGTCGTCGTGGTGCTTGAGCCCCTCCAGCGCACGCCAGGCGGCGGCTGCGTCGGCCACGTCGAGCAACTGATCGATCATCTGTCGCCGTGGCAGCCACTGGGCCTCGGGCAACTCGGCGCAGGCGCGGTGCTGTTCGGCCTTTAGCAGGCTGTTCAGTTGCAGGGCGGTCTGTTCCTGCCAGTTCAGTTGCAGCAGTTCCTCGATCAGCGCCTCTTGCTGGTACTCACCCAGAAAGCGGTCGGCCAGGCCCAGGTCCAAGGCGTCGTGGGCATTGATCGGCGCGCCTGTCAGGCCGAGGAACAACCCCAGCTTGCCCGGCAGGCGGGCAAGGAACCAGCTGGCGCCCACGTCCGGGTACAGGCCGATGCTGATTTCCGGCATGGCCAGCCGACTGCTGGGGGTGACGATACGTACATTGGCGCCCTGCAGCAGGCCCATGCCGCCGCCCAGCACATGACCGTGCCCCCAGCACAGCAGCGGCTTGGGGTAGGTGTGCAGGGCAAAGTCCAGGCGGTATTCGGCGGCGAAGAAGGTGGCGGCCAGCGGAGGTACGCTGCCGGGGTGGTCGCGGCAGGCCTGCGCCAGCGCACGTACATCGCCGCCGGCACAGAAGGCCTTGGCACCGTTGCCGCGCAGTAGTACGCAGACGATCCCCGGGTCGCGAGCCCAGGCGTGCAACTGTTCGCCCAATATCTCGATCATCGGCAGGTTAAGGGCATTGAGCGCCTTGGGCGCATCCAGGGTGGCGATGCCGATGCGGGCGCCGTCGGCGCCGGTGAGTACCTCGCAATGAATGGCCATGGACTACCTCGCGCAAGTCATCGGACAAGTATGGCTTGCCTGGCCGAACATGCCGGTCGTCGGTCGGATCGTTTGACAAGCGTGAAGGGCTTACCTAGTGTCGCGCCATTGTTTATGGAAGGCCCCATGACTGACGACGATCGCATCAAACTCGAACCCAGCTGGAAGGCCGCCTTGCGCGCCGAATTCGACCAGCCCTACATGCATCAGTTGCGCGAGTTCCTGCGCAGCGAGTACGCCGCCGGCAAAGAGATCTACCCGCCAGGGCCGTTGATCTTCAATGCGCTGAACTCGACACCGCTGGACCAGGTGAAGGTGGTCATTCTCGGCCAGGACCCGTACCACGGGCCGGGCCAGGCGCACGGCCTGTGCTTCTCGGTGCAGCCGGGGGTGGCCACGCCACCGTCGCTGGTCAACATCTACAAGGAACTGCAGCGCGACCTGAACATCCCGATTGCCAACCATGGCTACCTGCAGAGTTGGGCCGAGCAGGGCGTGCTGTTGCTCAACACGACCATGACCGTGGAGCGCGCCAATGCCGCGTCGCATGCCAAGAAAGGCTGGGAGTTCTTTACCGACCGGATCATCCAGGTGGTCAGCGAGCAGTGCCCGAACGTGGTGTTCCTGCTGTGGGGCTCGCATGCGCAGAGCAAGCAGAAGCTGATCGACGGGACCAAGCACCTGGTGCTGAAGTCGGTGCACCCATCGCCGTTGTCGGCTTACCGTGGGTTCCTGGGGTGCGGGCATTTCAGCCGGGCCAACAGTTTCCTCGAGCAGCGTGGGCTGGCGCCGATCAACTGGGCGTTGCCGCCGCTGTGATCACCTGAAAGAACGCGTCGCCTGCTTCGCGGGCTTGCCCGCTCCCACAGGGATAGCGCCTGCATTGAGGGCGATGCAGTACCTGTGGGAGCGGGCAAGCCCGCGAAGCAGGCGACGCGATTATTCCGAGTTGGTGTTCCACACCCGGAACAACGGCTCTGCCAGAAACAGCACGAACAACAAGCGCATCACCTGCAGCGCCGTCACCAGCGGCACCGACAACTGCAGTGTCTCTGCCGTCAGGCTCATCTCGGCAATTCCGCCCGGCATCATCCCCAACGTCAGTGAACGCAGGTCCAGCGCGCTCATCACGCTCAATACCCAAGCGGCGCTGCCGGCAATCGCCATGCACAACGCCGTGGCCACCAGGGTAAGTCCCAGAAAAGACGGTGCACGGCGAAAGAACGCGCGGTTGAAGTGGCAGGCCAGGCCACTGCCGATCAACCACTGGCCGATCTGGCTGGCGCCATTGGGCAGGGTTATCTGCAGGTTGCCCGCCAGGCTCACGGTGGCTGCCACCAGCAATGGCCCGAACAGCCATGGGTTGGGCTGGCGCAAGCGCTGCCAGAGCAGGGCGACGGCAACGCCCAGCGGCGCAATCAGCGCCACCCAGCCCCAGCTCACAGTGCCGGTGTGATTCAGCGGCACCCCGTCACCCAGCAGGAACTTGAACAGCGCCGGCACGCACAGTACCACCGCCAGTACGCGCAGGCTCTGCGCCGCAGCCACCTGGCTGAGCGCCGCGCCATTGCGCGCGCCAAGGTTGACCATCTCCCCCGAACCGCCCGGCATGCTGGCGAAGAACGCCGTGGCACGGTCTTCACCGCTGCGTCGCAACAGCCATACGCTGATCACGCTGGACAGGGTGGTGAACAGGGCGCCGAAGAAGATCAGTGCGAAATGGCTGGCCACCTGCTCGATCACCGCCGGGGTGAAGTGCAGGCCGATACCGATGCCGATGATCCACTGCCCGCATTTACGGCCATTGGGGATTTCCGGCAACTGCCAGGGTGTCAGGCAGCGTACCAGGATGATCGCCAGCAGCGAGCCGACCATCCACGGCAAAGGCCAGCCGACCTTGCTGGCGGCAAAACCGCCAGCGAGGCCGACCAGCCCGGTCGTGACAAATAACGGCAACGAGCGATCAGGCATCGGCCATCGCCCGGCGCTGCTGGCTGCGTTTGCGCCAGGTGCGCAGCAGCGGCAGGGTCAGCATGCAAATGGTCAGTACCCATACCGACATGCTGATCGGGCTCGACCAGAGGATGCCCAGTTCGCCGTTGGAGATCGACAGCGCCCTGCGCAGGTTCTGTTCCATCAGCCCACCGAGGATGAAGCCGAGCAGGATCGGCGACAGCGGGAAGTCCAGCTTGCGCAGGATATAGCCCATGATGCCGATGCCGACCATCAGGAACAGGTCGAAGGTGGTGGCATGCACGGCGTACACCCCGATCCCCGTGATAATGGCGATCACCGGCACCAGCGCCCAGTTCGGCACGGCGAGGATGCGGGTGAAGATGCGGATCATCGGGATGTTCAGGATTACCAGCATGATGTTGGCGATGAACAGCGAGGCAATCAGGCCCCAGACGATGTCTGGCTGCTGTTCGAACAGCAGTGGGCCTGGGGTGATGTTGTACAAGGTCAGTGCGCCGATCATCACCGCAGTGGTGCCCGAGCCGGGTACACCCAGGGTCAGCATCGGTACCAGGGCGCCACAGCAGGAGGCGCCGATAGCGGTTTCCGGGGCGGCCAGGCCACGGGCGTCGCCCTTGCCGAACTTGCCCTTGTCACCTGCCAGGCGTTTTTCGGTCATGTAGGCCACGGCGCTGGCCAGTGTTGCACCGGCGCCAGGCAGCACACCCATGATGAAGCCCAGCAGGCCGCAGCGGATGTTGACCACGAATACCGAGGCCGCTTCCTTGAAGTTGAACAGCATGCGCCCGGTGGCCTTGACTGCCTGGTGGCCATGGTGGGTCTTTTCCAGCAGCAGGAGGATTTCGCTGATGGAGAACAGGCCCAGCACCAGCACCACGAACTGGATGCCGTCGGCCAGGTGCACGCTGTCGCCGGTGAAGCGGTACACGCCACTGTTGGCATCGATGCCGACCGCCGACAGGAACAGGCCGATCAGTGCGGCAATGAAGGTTTTCAACGGCTTGTCGCCGGCCATGCCGCCGAGGGCGACGATGGCGAACACCATCAGCACGAAGTACTCCGCCGGGCCGAAGGCGATTGCCCATTTCGCCAGCAGCGGGGCGAACAGCACCATGCCGCAGGTGGCGATCAGCGCACCGATGAACGAACTCCAGGCCGACAGCGACAGCGCTACGCCAGCCAGCCCATTGCGGGCCATCGGGTAGCCATCGAGGGTGGTCATCACGGTCGAGGCTTCGCCGGGGATGTTCAGGAGGATCGAACTGATGCGCCCACCGTACTCGCAGCCCAGGTATACCGCCGCCAGCAGGATCAGCGCCGACTCCGGCGGCAGGCCGAGGGCGAAGGCGATGGGAATCAGCAATGCCACGCCGTTGATCGGGCCCAGGCCCGGCAGCAGGCCGACCACGGTACCGATCAGCGTACCGGTGAGGGCGGTGACCAGGTTGTAGGGGGACAGGGCGACGCCGAAGCCCTGGCCCAGGTAGCTCAAGGTATCCATGTGTCAGTTCTCCAGTACGCTCAGCAGGCCAAGGGGCAGGGGCACGTCCATCACACGGTCGAACAGCCAGTAGAGGAACAGGCTCATGCCCACTACCACGATGGCACTGTGCAGCCAGCGGCCACCATACAGGCGGGCCATGGGCACGCCGACCAGGATGGCGCTGAGGATGAAGCCCAGGGCTTCGAAGGTGCTGGCGAAAACGATCAGCAGGCCGACGCAGGCGGTGATCTTGATCAGGGTTTCGCGGTCCAGTTCCGGCTCGTCGTCCTTGCGCACGATGGGTGTGGGGCGGAACACCAGGTACAGCAGGCCCAGGCCCAGCAGGCCGAGCATCAGCAGCGGGTAGGCGCGCGGGCCCACCGGTTCATAGGAAAACGCCGCCTGGTAAGGCCAGGCCATCACGGCCAGGGCGGCGCACACCGCCAGCAGGGCCAGGGCGAAGATGCGTTGCAGGATCATCAGAGAGTCCTCATTGAGCACGGACCTTGTGGGAGCGGGCATGACCGCGAACACCGGCAACGCCGGTGCCAGGCACCGCGGTGTCTTCTTCGCGGGCGCGCCCGCTCCCACAGGGTCGGTGAAAGGGCGGTGGCGGCTTACTGGATCAGGCCAAACTCCCTGGCCAGTGCCTTGTAGTCAGCCACTTGCTTCTTCACATAGCCGTCCAGCTCTGCACCGGTCATGGCGAAGGGGAACAGTTCGCGCTGGTCACGCAGCTTGGCGAAGTCTTCCGAGGCCAGCATCTTGTCGAATGACTGTTTCCACCAGGCGTAGTCCTCGTCGCTCACCTTTGGTCCCAGGTAGAAACCGCGTACCACCGGCCAGACGATGTCGTAGCCCTGTTCCTTGGCGGTGGGGATGTCTTTCATCTCGGGCTCGTCCAGGCGGTTTTCCGAGAACACCGCGAGGATGCGCATGTTGCCGCTCTGAATGTGCGGCATCGAGTCGGAGATGTCGGTCGAGCCTACCTGGATATGCCCGCCCAGCAACGCAGTGGCGATTTCGCCGCCGCCTTCCAGGGCTACGTAGCGCAGGTCACGCGGGTTGATGCCGGCGGCCTTGGCGATCAGGGCGGTCTGCATCCAGTCCTGGCTGCCGACGGTACCGCCGGAGCCGATCACTACCTTGCTCGGGTCTTTCTTCAACGCTGCTACCAGGTCGTCGAGGGTCTTGTACGGCGAGTCGCTTTTCACTGCGATGGCGCCGTAGCTGGTGCCGACGGCGGCCAGCCATTTCACCGCGTTCTCGTCGAAGCGGCCGAACTTGCCCTGGGCCAGGTTCAGCAGCGAGCCGCTGGACCAGGCCACCAGGGTGCCGGCATCGGCCGGGCGCTGGGCGACCACGGCGTTGTAGGCCACCGCACCGACACCGCCGGGCATGTAGGTGACGCGCATCGGCTTGGTGAGGATCTTTTCCTGCACCAGGGCGCTTTGCACCAGCTTGCAGGTCAGGTCGAAGCCGCCGCCGGGCGAGGCGGGGGCAATGCATTCGGGGCGTTTCGGTTCGGCAGCGAGGGCGTTGCCGGCCAACAGCAGGCAGCCGGTAGCGAGGACGAGGCGGCGCAGTGAAAAGGTCATCGTCTATCTCCGTGAGCGTTGTTGTTATCAAGTTATCGCTATGGGGTTACCACAGCGCCACGCTGTAGCTAACCAGCAGCCGCACTTCGTCCGCGTCGCGGGCGAAGTTGGAGCGGAAGGTAGCGTTGCGCAGGCGCACGGCGACGTTCTTCAACGGGCCGCTTTGTACCACGTACTTCAGTTCGGTGTTGCGTTCCCACTCCTTGCCCTCGCCACCGGCCGCGCGGCTGACGTTGTCGCCGCTGATGTAGCGGGTCATGAAGGTCAGGCCGGGCAGGCCGAGTGCGGCGAAGTTGTAGTCGTAGCGCGCCTGCCAGGAGCGCTCGTCGGCGCCGGCGAAGTCGTTGATCTGGACGAAGTTGACCAGGTAGGGGTCGGCACCATCGACGTACGGGAAGGCGCTGTCGCCTGACAGCTGCTGCCAGGCGGCGCTGACCTTGTGCCCGCCAAGGGCGTAGCTGAGCATGCCGTTGACGGTGGTGTTGTCGATGTTGCCGGCCTTGGCGGCGCCGGCGTCGTCACTCACCGCCAGGCGCAGGTCGGCGCCGAAGGTGCCCGGGCCCCATGGCTGGGTGGCGACCATGCCGATGAAGTGCTGGCGGTAGATATCGTCGAGCTGGGCAAAGTGGTAGCTGCCGGTGATGCGATCGGTGAACTGGTAGTCGAGGCCGGCCAGGTCCAGGTTGTCGGCGCTGAACGAGCCACCGAAGCGGCCGTTCTTGTTGTTCAGGGCCAGGTCTTCCCAGTTTGTGTCGTTGCGGTCCTTGGCCTTTTCCAGTCGGCCGCCGGTGAAGGTCAGGCCCTTGACCTCCTTCGAGGTGAGCAGGCCACCTTCGAAGGTTTGCGGCAGGATGCGCCCATCGTTGGGTTGCAGGGTCGGCAGTTCGGGGATCAGCGTGCCGATCTTCAGTTCGGTCTGCGACACCTTCACCTTGCCGGTCAGGCCGAGCTTGGAGTACTCGTCGGCGGCCTTGCCGTCATCGTGGGTCGGCAGCAGGCCGGTGTCGGTGCGGTCAGGGCTGGAGTCGAGCTTGATGCCGAGCATGCCCAGCGCATCCAGGCCGAAGCCCACGGTGCCATCGGTGTAGCCAGACTCGAAGTTGAGCATGAAGCCCTGGGCCCACTCGTCGCGCTTGGATTGCTGCGCACTGGTGCCGTCGCGGAAATCGCGGTTGAAGTACATGTTGCGGGTTTCGAAGGTGGCCGTGCTGTCTTCGAAGAAGGCGGCCTGGCTCATCGGGGCGACACCGGCAAGCGCAAGGGCGCTGGCGATGGCGGAGGGGCGTGCGGCAAAGGAACGGGTAGGCGCGAAGGCCTGCGGCTGCGATGACAGCATCACTGATGGCTCCGTTTATTGTTCTTATTCGTTGCACCTTGCTGGTGCTTTTTTCGGCGCGAAGGGCGACCGTGGTGCGATGCTAGGTAACCAACCTTTCGCTAACCTTTCAGCGTGAAAGGTTTGTCGACAGGGCTTCACAGGCCTGCCGACAGCGGTACACTCCGCGCCACCGTCCCACCCGAGCAGGGAGAATCCGATGCGTGTGCTGTTGGTCGAAGACCACCTGCAACTGGCCGAAAGCGTGGCCCAGGCCTTGAAAAGCCATGGCCTGACCGTGGATGTGCTGCATGACGGCGTGGCCGCTGACCTGGCCCTGGCCAGCGAGGAATACGCCGTGGCGGTGCTGGATGTCGGCTTGCCGCGCATGGATGGCTTCGAGGTGCTGGCGCGCCTGCGCAGCCGTGGCAAGACCCTGCCGGTGCTGATGCTGACCGCGCGCAGCGACGTCAAGGACCGGGTCCACGGCCTGAACCTGGGCGCCGACGACTACCTGGCCAAGCCGTTCGAGCTGACCGAACTGGAAGCACGGGTCAAGGCCCTGCTGCGGCGCAGCGTGCTCGGTGGCGAGCGTCAGCAACGCTGCGGGCCGCTGGTGTACGACCTGGACATCCGGCGCTTCACCCTGGGTGGCGAAAACCTGACCCTGACCTCGCGCGAACAGAGCGTACTGGAAGCGCTGATCGCCCGCCCGGGCCGGGTGATGAGCAAGGAGCAACTGGCCGCCCAGGTGTTCGGCCTGGACGAAGAAGCCAGCCCCGACGCCATCGAAATCTACATCCACCGCCTGCGCAAGAAGCTCGACGGCCACCCGGTGGCCATCGTCACCTTCCGTGGCCTGGGCTACCTGCTTGAGCACCGCGATGCGTGACAACGGCAGCCTGCGCGGGCGCTTGCTCGGCAACCTGGCCTTGCTGCTGGTGGTGTTGATGCTGGCCAGTGGCCTGAGCGCTTATTGGAACGGCCGCGAGGCCGCCGATACCGCCTACGACCGAACCCTGCTTGCCTCCGCAAGGACCATTGCCGCAGGCCTGTCCCAGCGTGACGGTTCGTTGAGCGCGGATGTGCCCTACGTGGCCCTGGACACCTTCGCCTACGACAGTGCCGGGCGCATCTACTACCAGGTGCTGGACATCCAGCAGCGGCTGATTTCCGGCTACGAGAACCTGCCAGCGCCGCCGCCGGGCACGCCGCGTACCGACGATTACCCGGCGCTGGCGCGGTTCTACAACGCCACCTACCTGGGCCAGGACGTGCGCGTGGTCAGCCTGCTGAAGCCTGTGAGCGAGCCGAACATGAACGGCATGGCGGAAATCCGCGTGGCCGAGACCGAGGAAGCGCGGGTGCGCATGGCCCGAGGCTTGATGGCCGATACCCTGCTGCGCCTGGGGATGCTGGCGCTGGGCGCGCTGGTGATGGTGTGGTTTGCCGTGAGTGCCGCGTTGCGGCCGCTGGAGCGCCTGCGCACGGCGGTGGAAGAGCGCCAACCGGACGACCTGCGGGCCTTGCCGGTGGTCCAGGTGCAGCGTGAGCTGGGCCCGCTGGTGCGGGCTCTGAACCATTTCACCGAGCGTTTGCGCGGCCAGTTCGAGCGCCAGGCGCAGTTCATCGCCGACGCCGCCCACGAGTTGCGCACGCCACTGGCAGCGCTGAAGGCGCGGGTCGAGCTGGGCCTGCGTTCGGCCGAGCCGCAGGAGTGGCGGCAGACGCTGGAGTCGGCGGCCCAGGGCACTGATCGGCTGACCCACCTGGCCAACCAGCTGCTGTCGCTGGCGCGGGTCGAGAACGGTGCGCGGGCGATTGCCGAAGGCGGTGCGCAGCGCCTGGATCTGAGCCAGTTGGCTCGTGAACTGGGCATGGCCATGGCACCGCTGGCGCACAAGCGCGGGGTGGCGCTGGCCCTGGAGGCCGAGGCGCCGGTGTGGCTGAAGGGCGAGCCGACGCTGCTCAACGAGCTGTTGAGCAACCTGGTGGACAATGCCTTGGCGCATACGCCGGCTGGCGGCAACGTGATCTTGCGAGTGTTGGCGCCGGCGGTGCTTGAGGTGGAGGACGACGGGCCGGGGATTCCCGAGGCCGAGCGTGAGCGGGTGTTCGAGCGCTTCTACCGGCGAAGTGCGCAGGGCAGTGGGCTTGGCTTGGCGATTGTCGGCGAGATCTGCCGGGCGCACCTGGCACAGGTGAGCCTGCATGACGGTGCGAAGGGCGGGTTGCGGGTGAGGGTGAGTTTTATCGCGGATTGATGTGATGCCTGTACCGGCCCTTTCGCGGGTGAACCCGCTCCCACAGGGACCGCGCCGCTGCAGAAGGCTACGCTATACCTGTGGGAGCGGGTTTACCCGCGAAGAGGCCGGCACAGGCTGACACCGGTCAGCGCAACATGCTCCGCGCCTCGATCAGTTCACCCACTTCCAGCTCGGTGCCGTACGGCAGGCCCAAGTGGCGGTATGCCGGTAGTGCCGCCAGCGGCCGGTGGCGCCCGCGCTGGCTGATGCAGCGGGCGATCTGCACGATGTCGATGTAGTCGATCTTGTCTGTCTGCCGGTCCAGGTCCTGCACCTGGCTCGGCAGGTTGACCAGTTGCTCCGGAAACTCCCAGGCCTTGAGGATCTTGTCACCCAGCACCGGCTGGATCTGCTCGATCACATAGTGCAGGCACACCGGGTCGGACAACAGTTCGTTGTGCTCTTCGGCATAGATCAGCACCGGTAGTGCACCAATCTGGTTGACCAGCCCACCGAGGGTAGCCTGGTCGGGCTTGAGCTGCGTAAAACGCCGGCAGATTTCGTAGCTGATGCCCGCCACATCCAGGCTGTTGGCCCAGATATCCCGTAACTTCTGTTCCACCGCCGGCGCACGAGCGTGGAAAATCTGCTCGATTACCAGGCCAATGGCCAGGTTGCAGCTGTAGTTGATGCCCAGCCGCGTGATGGCGGTGTGCAAATCGGTGACCTCGACCGCCGCGCGCAGCAGCGGGCTGTTGACGACCTTGATCAGGCGCGCTGAAAGGGCCGCATCGCGACCGATCACCTTGCTCAGGGCCGCCACGCTGATCTCACTGTCTTCCGCCGCCTCGCGGATGCTCAAGGCAACCTCGGGCAGGGTCGGCAGGACCAGGTCATCCTTTTCGATGGCATCGAGCAACTGTGCTTGAACCATCTCGGCCAGCTTGTTCATGGGCGTGTCTACCGCAGTGGTGGTGCGGCCCCGCCATGTGGGCGGGGCAGGCTGGTCAGCGCTGGATTTCCCGGTCGCGGTCCAGTTCGTAGGGCAGGGTCAGCACCTGCAGGCGCGGGCCTTCGAGGCTGCCCAGGTGCAGGTTGTCGTCTTCCACCGCTTCGGCGCTGAGCACGGCCAGCAGTTCGCAGCCTGTGCCGTTGCTGGCAGCAATGACCACTTCACCGACCGACGAAGCATGGGTGGGCGAGAAAATCTCGGCACCCGGGGCCGGAATGGCCTGCTGGTCCAGTGCCAGGCGGTACTGGCGGCGCTTGAGCTTGCCCAGGTACTGCATGCGGGCAACGATTTCCTGACCGGTGTAGCAGCCCTTCTTGAAGCTGACGCCGTCGACGGCCTGCAGGTTGATCATCTGAGGGATGAACAGCTCGCGGGTCGGCCCCATGACCTGGCCGATCCCGGCGCGAATCTGCCCCAGCAGCCAGTCGTCGAGGCTGCCTTCAGGCAGCGCGGCGGCCAGCGCCAGGCGAACGCTGTCGGCGTTGTCCGCAGGTACCCACAGTTCGACGCGGCCGGTGGACACGGCGATGGCAATCAACCCGTCGTGACGCACGGTGCTGCCGGCTGCCGCGGGCACATCAAGGCCCAGGGCCTGCAGCGCCGAGTCGCCGCCTTGCAGGCCGAAGCGTGCCCAGGCAGCGCTTTCATCGGTCAGCGTCGCCTTGGAGAACACGGCGTACTTCTTGAGGTCGGCCAGCTGGGCGTCGAGCAGCTCGCTGGCCATGGCCAGCAGGTAGCCGTTGCCTTCGGGCAGGATGCGGAAACTCGATTGCATGCGCCCCTTGACCATGCAGCGGGCGCCGAGGCTGGAGTGCTCCAGGCTGAGGTAGTTGATGTTGCAGGTCAGCTGGCCTTGCAGGAACTTGCCTGCATCGGAGCCGCGGACAGCGAGGATGCCCTCGTGGGACAGGGGGCAGAAGAAAGCGGAATCGGCCATGGGTCATCGCGGTGGCTAAAGACTGGCGGCCATCATAGAACGCTGGTAACAAAATAGGTAGGTGACTAGACCAACGCCCGGTGTCGCTTCGCTCGCCTGGCTGTATACTGGCGGGCCATTCGAGGAGGGCCCCATGGTCGAACAAACTGAACTCAACCGGCTTTTCTGGCACAGCCGCCGCGGCATGCTGGAACTGGACGTACTGCTGGTGCCTTTCACCCAGGAAGTCTACCCCACGCTCAACGAGACCGACCGCGAACTCTACGTGCGTCTGTTGAGCTGCGAGGATCAGGACATGTTCGGCTGGTTCATGGAGCGCACCGAGTCCGAAGACCCGGAGTTGCAGCGCATGGTCCGCATCATCCTGGACCGTGTCCAGCCCAAGTGAATGCTTCGAGTGCCGCTGGCAAGGCTCGCGCCTGCTGCTGGCGGTCTACCTGGTGTGCCAGGTACTGGCGTGGTTCGCCGCATGGGCGAGCCCGCTCCCCTGGTGGTCAGCCTTTGCTGTTGTTGCCGCCTGTATTGCCCACGCTGGCTGGGCCATTCCCCGACGTATTCTGCTGACGCATGAGCATGCCGTTGTCGGCCTGCGCCGTGATGTGCGTGGTTGGCAGGTGTTCAGCCGTGCCCGTGGCTGGCAGCCGGTGCGCTTGTGCCGGGATAGCTTGGCGTTGCCTGGGCTGGTGGTGTTGCGCTTTGTGCGGGCGGGGCGCTGGTTGGGGGAGAGCCAATGCGTGCCACTGGATGCGCTGGGGGCTGATGAGCACCGGCGCTTGCGGGTGCGGTTGAAGTTCAGCCGGCGCAGGTGGGCAGGGGTGGGGGCGAGTCAGGGCTGACAGGTGTTCGTTGTGACAGCTTCACCGCCTGCAAGATCGCGCGCCGCCCGCGCGGCGCTCGATCTCGCTGGCGCTGAAATTGCCGCGCCAGGGGCCGGACTCAGATCGGACTAAGAATGGTGTCCTTGGCCTCGTCCAGCATCCCCGGGTAATCCAGGGTGTAATGCAGCCCGCGGCTTTCCTTGCGCTGCATGGCCGACAGGATCATCAGCTCGGCCACCTGCGCCAGGTTGCGCAATTCGATCAGGTCGCGGCTGACCTTGTAGTTGCTGTAGAACTCGTCGATTTCATCCAGCAGCAGGCGAATGCGGTGCTGCGCTCGCTGCAGGCGCTTGCTGGTGCGCACGATGCCGACGTAGTCCCACATGAAGCGCCGCAGTTCGTCCCAGTTGTGCGCAATGATCACGTCCTCGTCCGAGTCGGTGACCTGGCTGGCGTCCCAGCCGGGCAGGGTCTTGGGCATGACCACTTCATCCAGGTGCGCCTGGATGTCGGCCGCGGCGGCACGGCCATAGACGAAGCATTCCAGCAGCGAGTTGCTGGCCATGCGGTTGGCGCCATGCAGGCCGGTGAAACTGGTTTCGCCTATGGCGTACAGGCCCGGTACGTCGGTGTGGCCGCGGTCGTCGACCATCACCCCGCCGCAGGTGTAGTGCGCGGCCGGTACCACCGGGATCGGCTGACGGGTGATGTCGATACCGAAGGCCAGGCAGCGCTCGTACACGGTCGGGAAGTGGCTCTTGATGAAGTCGACCGGCTTGTGGGTGATGTCCAGGTACACGCAGTCCACGCCCAGGCGCTTCATCTCGTGGTCGATGGCGCGGGCCACGATGTCGCGCGGGGCCAGTTCTTCGCGGGGGTCGAAGCGTGGCATGAAACGCTCGCCATTGGGCAGGCGCAGCAGGGCACCTTCGCCGCGCAGGGCTTCGGTGATCAGGAAACTCTTGGCCTGCGGGTGGTACAGGCAAGTCGGGTGAAACTGGTTGAACTCCAGGTTCGCCACCCGGCAGCCGGCCCGCCAGGCCATGGCGATGCCGTCGCCGCAGGCACCATCGGGGTTGCTGGTATACAGGTAGACCTTGGCCGCACCGCCAGTGGCCAGCACGGTGAAACGCGCACCGAAGGTGTCAACCTCGCCGGTGTTGCGGTCGAGCACATAGGCACCCAGGCAGCGCTCGCCGGGCAGGCCGAGGCGGCGTTCGGTAATCAGGTCGACCGCCACGCGCTGCTCCAGCAACTGGATGTTCGGGCGCAGGCGGGCCTGCTCCAGCAGCGTGGTGAAGATGGCTGCGCCGGTGGCATCGGCAGCGTGGATGATACGCCGGTGACTATGGCCGCCTTCGCGGGTCAGGTGGAACTCGAAGCCACCGTCGTCGACGCTGTAGTGCTCGTCTCGGGTAAAGGGCACGCCTTGCTCGATAAGCCACTCGATGGCTTCGCGGCTGTGCTCGACGGTGAAGCGCACGGCGTCTTCATGGCACAGGCCGCCGCCGGCATTGAGGGTGTCCTCGACATGCGACTGCACGGTATCGGTATTGTCCAGCACTGCCGCGACACCGCCCTGGGCCCAGAAGGTCGAGCCGTTGGCCAGGTCGCCCTTGCTGAGCACGGCGACTCGCAGGTGGCTGGGAAGGTTCAGTGCCAGGCTGAGACCGGCGGCACCGCTGCCGATCACCAGGACATCATGTTGGAATTGTTGGCTCATGTCGGGACACTAGTATTCTTTGGAAGGGGCGCGGCACAATAGTCACGCGCCGATGGCATTGTGAAACTATCGTTGAAACCGGCTGGGTTGCCTTTATAGCAGCCCCGGGTGGCCAATTTCCATGCCACTTGCCTGGTCGCTGCAACCTTTGTGGGAACTTTCCGACATGGCGGGAAATCCTATGAAGGCTGCCCACGCGCCACAACTGCTGCGGCGACGCAGGGCGGCAGGCCTGTCCGGGCTGTCCCTGCGTACTCGAAACCTGATTATCGACGTAGCCGGCCGTGTCCGTGCCGCGTCTTCCGTGCAAGCCGACCAAGGGCTGCAGGAAACTTGCTTGGAGGGGAGAACTTTTGCGCAAAGCCCGAGTCTATGGTTGCAAGCCTGAACGATGGCTGATGCAACGCTCCTTCGAGTTCACTGAGGAGTGTTCATGCTAACCCAGGAAGAGGATCAGCAGCTTGTCGAGCGCGTTCAGCGCGGTGACAGGCGAGCGTTCGATCTGTTGGTGCTGAAGTATCAGCACAAGATTCTCGGGTTGATCGTGCGGTTCGTTCACGACACCCACGAGGCCCAGGATGTAGCACAGGAAGCCTTCATCAAGGCCTACCGTGCGCTTGGCAATTTCCGCGGAGACAGTGCGTTCTATACGTGGCTGTACCGCATCGCCATCAACACGGCGAAGAACTACCTGGTGTCCCGTGGAAGACGGCCGCCAGACAGTGATGTGAGCTCCGAGGATGCGGAGTTTTACGACGGCGATCATGGTCTCAAGGATCTCGAGTCCCCAGAGCGCTCGTTGTTGCGGGATGAAATCGAAGGCACTGTCCATCGCACCATCCAGCAACTGCCCGAAGACCTGCGCACGGCACTGACCCTGCGCGAGTTCGATGGGCTGAGTTACGAAGACATTGCCAGTGTCATGCAGTGTCCGGTGGGTACCGTGCGCTCTCGAATCTTCCGCGCTCGGGAGGCAATAGACAAAGCCCTGCAACCTTTGTTGCAGGAAACCTGAGACAGCGGCGACAGCCAAGAGAGGAACCGCCATGAGTCGTGAAGCTTTGCAGGAATCGCTGTCCGCGGTGATGGATAACGAAGCGGACGAGCTTGAACTGCGTCGTGTTTTGAACGCCGTAGACGATGCTGAAACCCGTGCCACCTGGTCGCGTTACCAGGTAGCCCGCGCAGCGATGCACAAGGAGCTGCTGCTGCCCAACCTGGATATCGCCTCGGCGGTGTCTGCAGCGCTGGCTGACGAAGCCGTGCCGGCCAAGGCCAAGAAAGGGCCATGGCGCAGCATTGGCCGCCTGGCGGTAGCTGCTTCGGTCACCGTGGCAGTGCTGGCTGGTGTACGCATGTACAACCAGGACGAGATCACTGGCGCCGAGCTTGCTGCCCAGCAACCTGCCCAGCAGGGTTTGAGTGTGCCACAAGCACAAGGCCCGGCCGTTTTGGCAGGCTATAGTGAGAGCAGTGAGCAACCGACCGGGCCGATGGCCAACGGCGTACTGCAGAACCAGGCCGGCTGGGACCAGCGTCTGCCAGGTTACCTGCGCCAGCATGCCCAGGAATCTGCGCTCAAGGGCACTGAAACCGCATTGCCGTATGCCCGCGCCGCCAGCCTGGAAAACCGTTAAGTAAGGAGGATCATGCGCGCGCTACCTCTCCTGTCGCTGCTGATTGGCAGCTGCATGACGGTGCCAGCGTTGGCGGCCAATTCCTCGCCCGAGGCGAGCGAGTGGCTGAGCAAGCTGGCACAGGCCGAGCAAAAGCAGAGCTACCAAGGCTCTTTTGTCTACGAACGCAACGGCAGTTTCTCTTCCCACGAGATCTGGCACAGGGTCGACGACGGCAAAGTCAGCGAGCGGCTGTTGCAACTCGATGGCGCCTCCCAGGAGATCGTGCGCGTGGACGGCAAGGTAGAGTGCGTCAGCGGGGCCTTGGCCAGTGGTGTTGCGACGCCCCCGGACACCGCGCAGCGTGTGCTGGATCCGCTGAAACTCATGGGCTGGTATGACTTGAGCGTTGCGGGCAAGTCGCGGGTCGCCGGGCGCGATGCCGTGATAGTGACGCTCAGCCCGCGCGATCAGCACCGCTATGCCTTCGAATTGCACCTGGACCGTACTACCGGGCTGCCGCTGCGCTCGTTGATGATCAATGACAAGGGGCAGTTGCTGGAGCGCTTCCAGATGACCCGTCTCGATACTGACGCACCCAGCGACGACGACCTGCGCGCCAGCGCTGCGTGCAAGCCGGTGCCGCATGTGGTCGCTGCCGCCAATGACACGGTCGCCGGCTGGCGTTCGGACTGGCTGCCGCCTGGTTTCGAACTGGTCAACAGCTCGGTCCGCCGCGACCCCAAGAACGACAGCACGGTCAGCAGCCTGATGTACGACGATGGCCTGGCGCGCTTCTCGGTGTTTCTCGAGTCGGTAAAGGATGAGGGCGGGACCGACATGCGCACCCAGCTTGGCCCGACTTCGGCTGTTTCGCGTCGGTTGAACACGCCCAAGGGCAAGGTGATGGTCACTGTGGTCGGCGAGATTCCGCTGGGTACCGCAGAGCGTGTGGCGCTGTCGATGCGCCCCCAGGATGGCCAGGCGCGCCAGTGATGGCGCGCATTTGCGGGCCTGGCGTGTGGGTTATGCCAAGGCGTGCGGACATGCCTCTGAAATGAAATTAAAGCATTGTCATTTGCAATCCATCGGCAAATTTTCTATAGGTCAGGCTTCTTGGAGCCTGGCCTTTCCTGCTTTGTGCAGGGGCCTTTCTAAACTACCGCTCGTTGTGACGGGAGCCGTATGTCAATACCACGCTTGAAATCCTACCTATCGATGTTCGCCGCCGTGCTGATGCTCGGCCAGGTGCTCAGCGCACAGGCCGAGGAAGCCCTGCCGGACTTCACTACCCTGGTCGAGCAGGCCTCACCCGCAGTGGTCAACATCAGTACCAAGCAGAAACTGCCTGACCGCCGCATGGCTGCCGGGCAGATGCCCGACCTGGAAGGCCTGCCGCCGATGTTCCGCGAGTTCTTCGAGCGCAACATGCCGCAGCAGCCTCGCTCGCCGCGTGGCGACCGCCAACGCGAGGCCCAGTCGTTGGGTTCGGGCTTCATCATTTCCAGCGATGGCTACGTGCTGACCAACAACCACGTGGTAGCGGATGCCGACGAGATCATCGTCCGCCTGTCGGACCGCAGCGAGCTGCAGGCCAAGCTGGTCGGCACCGACCCGCGCACCGATGTGGCCCTGCTCAAGGTCGAGGGCAAGAACTTGCCGACCGTCAAACTGGGTGATTCCGAGAAGCTCAAGGTGGGCGAGTGGGTGCTGGCCATCGGTTCGCCGTTCGGCTTCGACCATTCGGTGACCAAAGGTATCGTCAGCGCCAAGGGCCGTACCTTGCCCAACGATACCTACGTACCGTTCATCCAGACGGACGTGGCCATCAACCCGGGCAACTCGGGCGGCCCGCTGTTCAACATGAACGGCGAAGTGGTGGGTATCAACTCGCAGATCTTCACCCGTTCCGGCGGTTTCATGGGCCTGTCGTTCGCCATCCCGATCGATGTGGCGATCGATGTCTCCAATCAATTGAAAAAAGACGGCAAGGTCAGCCGCGGCTGGCTGGGCGTGGTGATCCAGGAAGTCAACAAGGACCTGGCTGAATCGTTCGGCCTGGACAAGCCGGCCGGTGCCCTGGTGGCCCAGGTGCTGGAAAACGGCCCGGCAGCCAAGGGCGGCCTGCAGGTGGGTGACGTGATCCTGAGCATGAACGGCCAGCCGATCGTCATGTCGGCCGACCTGCCGCATCTGGTCGGCAGCCTCAAGGACGGCGAAAAGGCCAAGCTGGAGATCATCCGCAACGGCAAGCGCCAGAACCTCGATATCAGTGTTGGTGCACTGCCGGACGACGATGCCGACATCGGTACCGCCGCCGAAGGCAGCGCCGAGCGCAGCAGCAACCGCCTGGGCGTTTCGGTGGCCGACCTGACCGCCGAGCAGAAAAAAGCCCTGGAGCTCAAGGGCGGCGTGGTCATCAAGGAAGTCCAGGATGGCCCGGCCGCGATGATCGGCCTGCGCCCGGGTGACGTGATCAGCCACCTGAACAACCAGGCCATCGGTTCGGCGAAGGAATTCACCGAAATCGCCAAGGAACTGCCGAAGAACCGTTCGGTGTCGATGCGCGTGCTGCGTCAGGGCCGTGCCAGCTTCATTACCTTCAAGCTGGCTGAATAAGCGGTCTGGCAAGGAGAAAAGGGCAGCTTCGGCTGCCCTTTTTCATGAAAGTTCACAATTGCGGGGGTGAATGCTGTGTACAGCCCGATAGAGGAATCTCCCATATCCCGGCAGCTTAAGGTACAATTCCCGGCTATTTTTCGGCGGGCGTCCGGCTCGCAGCCTTTTCGAGTGTTGACCCGTGAGTGATTTGAGTCATATCCGCAATTTCTCCATCATCGCCCACATCGACCATGGCAAGTCGACGCTGGCCGACCGTTTCATCCAGATGTGCGGTGGCCTGTCGGCACGCGAGATGGAAGCCCAGGTGCTCGATTCCATGGACCTGGAGCGTGAGCGCGGTATCACCATCAAGGCCCACAGCGTCACGCTCAATTACAAGGCGCAGGACGGCAAGGTCTACCAGCTGAACTTCATCGATACCCCCGGCCATGTCGACTTCACCTACGAAGTTTCGCGTTCGCTGGCGGCTTGTGAAGGTGCGCTGCTGGTGGTGGATGCTGGCCAGGGCGTCGAGGCCCAGTCCGTTGCCAACTGCTACACCGCCATCGAGCAGGGCCTTGAGGTCATGCCGGTACTGAACAAGATGGACCTGCCCCAGGCCGATCCGGATCGCGTCAAGGACGAGATCGAGAAGATCATCGGCATCGACGCCACCGACGCCGTGGCCTGCAGTGCCAAGAGCGGCATGGGCGTCGACGAGGTTCTCGAGCGCCTGGTACAGACCATCCCCGCGCCGGAAGGCGATATCGAGGCGCCGCTGCAGGCGCTGATCATCGACTCCTGGTTCGACAACTACCTGGGCGTGGTCTCGCTGGTGCGCGTGCGCCACGGCCGCGTCAAGAAAGGCGACAAGATCCTGGTCAAGTCCACCGGCAAGGTGCACCTGGTCGACAGCGTGGGCGTGTTCACCCCGAAACACACCCAGACCGCCGACCTGAAGGCCGGCGAAGTGGGCTTCATCATCGCCAGCATCAAGGACATCCACGGTGCCCCGGTCGGTGACACCCTGACCCTGTCCTCGACCCCTGAGGTCGAAGTGCTGCCAGGCTTCAAGAAAATCCAGCCGCAGGTCTACGCCGGACTGTTCCCGGTCAGCTCCGACGACTTCGAGGACTTCCGCGATGCGCTGCAGAAGCTGACCCTGAACGACTCGTCGCTGCAATACATGCCGGAAAGCTCCGACGCCCTGGGCTTCGGCTTCCGTTGCGGCTTCCTCGGCATGCTGCACATGGAGATCATCCAGGAGCGCCTGGAGCGCGAATACGACCTGGATCTGATCACTACGGCGCCAAGCGTGATCTACGAGCTGGAACTGAAAACCGGCGAGACCATCACCGTCGACAACCCGTCGAAGCTGCCAGATGTCTCGGCGGTCGCCGACTTCCGCGAGCCGATCGTCACCGCCACCATCCTGGTGCCGCAGGAACACCTGGGCAACGTCATCACCCTGTGCATCGAGAAGCGTGGCGTGCAGCGCGACATGCAGTTCCTCGGCAGCCAGGTGCAGGTGCGCTACGACCTGCCGATGAACGAAGTGGTGCTGGACTTCTTCGACCGCCTCAAGTCCACCAGCCGCGGCTATGCTTCGCTGGACTATCATTTCGATCGCTACCAGTCGGCCAACCTGGTCAAGCTGGATGTACTGATCAACGGCGACAAGGTCGATGCCTTGGCATTGATCGTGCACCGCGACAACGCGGCCTACAAAGGCCGTGCGTTGACCGAGAAGATGAAGGAACTGATCCCTCGGCAGATGTTCGACGTGGCGATCCAGGCAGCTATCGGCGGCCAGATCATCGCGCGGACAACCGTCAAGGCGCTCAGAAAGAACGTACTGGCCAAGTGCTACGGTGGTGACGTCAGCCGTAAGAAGAAACTGCTGGAGAAGCAGAAGGCCGGTAAGAAACGCATGAAACAGGTGGGCAACGTGGAGATTCCACAGGAAGCCTTCCTCGCCGTGCTCAGGTTGGATAGCTAGGTCCTATGTCGCTAAATTTCCCGCTGTTGCTAGTCATCGCCGTCTTCGTCTGCGGCCTGCTGGGCTTGATCGACCTGCTGTTCCTGGCCCCGCGCCGGCGTGCGGCAATCGCCAACTACCAGGGCAGCGTCAGCCAGCCCGAGATGGCGGTGGTCGAGCGCCTGGGCAAGGAACCGTTGCTGGTCGAGTATGGCAAGTCGTTCTTCCCGGTGCTGTTCATCGTGCTGGTGCTGCGTTCGTTTCTGGTCGAGCCGTTCCAGATCCCTTCGGGGTCGATGAAGCCGACCCTGGAAGTGGGCGACTTCATCCTTGTGAACAAGTTCTCGTACGGTATTCGCCTGCCGGTGATCGACAAGAAGGTCATCGAGGTGGGTGACCCGCAACGCGGTGATGTGATGGTGTTCCGCTACCCGAGCGACCCGAACGTCAACTACATCAAGCGTGTGGTCGGCCTGCCAGGCGATGTGGTGCGCTACACCAGCGACAAGCGGTTGTTCGTCAACGGCCAGCCGATTGCAGAACAATTGGTGGGCACCGAGCCGGGCACTCTGGGCAGCGCCCAGCTGTACAAGGAAAAGCTCGGCGAAGCCGAACACCTGATCCGCAAGGAAATGAGCCGTTACCGCATGCCGCCGGACCAGCAGTGGACCGTGCCGGCGGGCCATTACTTCATGATGGGCGACAACCGCGACAACTCCAACGACAGCCGTTACTGGGATGACCCTAACATCCCGAAGGAACTGCACGGCATGGTTCCGGACCGGAACATCGTCGGCAAGGCCTTCGCGGTGTGGATGAGCTGGCCTGAGCCCAAGCTCAGCCACCTGCCCAACCTGTCGCGGGTCGGTCTGATCCATTGATACCCATCGGCGCTGGCCAGCAGGCAGCGCCGAATGCATTTCTGACATAGGCTGTGTTCTCAGGGATCGGGAGATTCGCCGCACATCGCGGCGGGCCACAGCCAAACAGTCTTTCAGGATGTTGATTTGAACAACGCGTTGAACAACGAACGGGTGGCTGCATGAGTGCTCCCCTTGCCCGTCTGGAGCGAAAGCTCGGTTATACCTTCAAGAACCAGGACCAGATGCTCCTGGCACTGACCCATCGCAGTTACGCCGGGCGCAACAATGAGCGCCTGGAGTTTCTCGGTGATGCCATTCTCAACTTCGTCGCCGGCGAAGCGCTGTTCGAGCGCTTCCCGCAGGCCCGCGAAGGCCAGCTGTCGCGCTTGCGCGCGCGCCTGGTCAAGGGTGAGACCCTGGCCCGCCTGGCCCGTGGTTTCGATCTGGGCGATCACCTGCGCCTGGGTTCGGGTGAGCTCAAGAGCGGTGGCTTCCGCCGCGAGTCGATCCTGGCCGACGCCCTGGAGGCGCTGATTGGCGCCATCTACCTGGACGCCGACATGGAAACGGCCCGGGAGCGCGTGCTGGCCTGGCTGGCCGATGAGTTCGAAGGCCTGACCCTGGTCGATACCAACAAGGACCCGAAAACCCGCCTGCAGGAGTTCCTGCAGTCGCGCAGCTGTGAGCTGCCGCGTTACGAAGTGGTAGATATCCAGGGCGAACCGCACTGCCGGACCTTCTTCGTCGAATGCGAAGTAGTGCTGCTGAACAACAAGAGCCGTGGCCAGGGCGTTAGCCGGCGTATTGCCGAGCAAGTCGCCGCCGCGTCTGCACTGATCGCCTTGGGCGTGGAGAATGGCAATGACTGATAGCAACCCGACCCGCTGCGGCTACGTGGCCATTGTCGGCCGCCCGAACGTGGGCAAGTCGACCCTGCTCAACCACATCCTCGGCCAGAAGCTGGCGATCACCTCTCGCAAGCCGCAGACCACCCGCCACAACATGCTCGGCATCAAGACCGAGGGTGACGTGCAGGCGATTTACGTCGATACCCCCGGTATGCACAAGGCCAACGACAAGGCCTTGAACCGCTACATGAACCGCAATGCTTCGGCGGCCCTGAAGGACGTCGACGTGGTGATCTTCGTGGTCGACCGCACCAAATGGACCGACGAGGACCAACTGGTGCTGGAGCGCGTGCAGTACGTGACAGGCCCACTGATCATCGCGGTCAACAAGACCGACCGCATGGAAGAGAAGGCCGAATTGATCCCGCACCTGCAATGGCTGCAGGAACAGTTGCCGAACGCCGAAGTGATGCCTATTTCCGCGCAGCAGGGGCACAACCTGCAGGCGCTGGAAGCACAGATCGCCAAGCACCTGCCCGAGAACGAACACTTCTTTCCCGAAGACCAGATCACCGACCGCAGCAGCCGCTTCCTGGCTGCCGAACTGGTGCGCGAGAAGATCATGCGCCAGCTGGGTGCGGAATTGCCGTACCAGATCACCGTGGAAATCGAAGAATTCAAGCAGCAGGGCCATGTGCTGCACATCCATGCGCTGATCCTGGTCGAGCGCGACGGCCAGAAAAAGATCATCATTGGCGACAAGGGCGAGCGCATCAAGCGCATCGGCTCCGAGGCGCGCAAGGACATGGAGGTGCTGTTCGACTCCAAGGTCATGCTCAATCTGTGGGTCAAGGTGAAAGGCGGCTGGTCCGATGACGAGCGCGCCCTGCGTTCGCTGGGCTACGGCGACCTCTAAGCCTCGCACGGCCGGTCTCTGCAGGAGCGGCCTTGTGTCGCGACAGGGCCGCAAAGCGGCCCCGGATTTTCAGCTTCGCAGCATAAATTGCTGGGGCTGCTGCGCAGCCCTATCGCGACACAAGGCCGCTCCTACAAGGGCCAGTGCAACCCCTGGGGCACGTATTTTCCATGGAACAACCTGTCGGCCAGCCAGCCTACGTGCTGCACAGCCGTGCCTACAAAGAAACCAGTGCGCTGGTGGACTTCTTCACCCCGCAAGGGCGCATGCGCGCCGTGCTGCGCCGTGCGCGTGGCAAGGGTGGCAGCCTGGTGCGGCCGTTCGTGCCGCTGGAGCTGGAACTGCGTGGGCGTGGCGAGCTGAAGAATGTCGGTCGCATGGACAGTGCCGGCATCGCCGCCTGGCTGCATGGCGATGCCCTGTTCAGCGGGTTGTACCTCAACGAACTGCTCATGCGCCTGCTGCCAGCCGAAGCGCCTTTTCCGGCGCTGTTCGAACACTACACCCTGACCTTGCAAGCCTTGGCCGCCGGTCGCCCGCTGGAGCCGCTGCTGCGCTCCTTCGAATGGCGGCTGTTGGACGAGCTCGGTTATGCGTTTTCGTTGCACCACGACGTCAATGACCAGCCGATCGCGGCCGATGGCCTGTACCGCTTGCGAGTGGATGCCGGCCTGGAGCGGGTCGAGCTGGTGCAACCTGGGCTGTTCCGCGGCAGTGAACTGGCGGCCCTGGCCGAAGCCGACTGGGATGCCCCAGGTGCCTTGCTCGCTGCCAAGCGCCTGATGCGCCAGGCATTGGCGGTTCATCTGGGGGCAAAACCGCTGGTCAGCCGGGAACTGTTTCGCAAGCGCTGATCACGACGTATGCTGTGGGGCTAAATCTTCAGGAGAGCCTTTCGTGACTCACAGCAACCGCATGCTTCTCGGCGTAAACATCGACCACGTGGCGACCCTGCGCCAGGCTCGGGGCACGCGTTACCCTGATCCGGTCAAGGCTGCCCTGGATGCCGAGGAAGCAGGCGCCGATGGTATTACCGTGCACCTGCGTGAAGACCGCCGGCACATCCAGGAGCGTGACGTGGTTCTGCTCAAGGATGTACTGCAGACCCGCATGAACTTCGAGATGGGCGTCACCGAAGAGATGATGGCCTTTGCCGAGAAGATCCGCCCGGCGCATATCTGCCTGGTACCCGAAACACGTCAGGAACTGACCACCGAAGGCGGCCTGGACGTGGCGGGCCAGGAAGCACGGATCAAGGCTGCGGTTGAGCGCCTTTCGCGTACCGGTGCTGAAGTGTCGCTGTTCATCGATGCCGACGAGCGGCAGATCGAGGCATCGCGTCGCGTTGGCGCGCCTGCCATCGAGCTGCACACCGGGCGTTACGCCGATGCCGAGACCCCGACCGAAGTGGCCGAGGAACTCAAGCGTATCGTCGATGGCGTGGCGTTTGGCGTGGGGCAGGGGCTGATCGTCAATGCCGGCCACGGGCTGCATTACCACAATGTTGAGGCGGTGGCGGCAATCAAAGGCATCAATGAGCTGAACATCGGCCATGCGCTGGTGGCGCATGCGCTGTTCGTCGGCTTCAAGGCCGCAGTGGCCGAGATGAAGGCGCTGATCGTGGCGGCTTCGCGCTAACCGCTGGTCGCCTGTACCGGCCTCTTCGCGGGTAAACCCGCTCCCACAGGTACCCTACAGGCCTGAGGCGTGTGCGATCCCCTGTGGGAGCGGGTTTACCCGCGAAGAGGCCGGTACAGGCAGCCGATCAATCGGCAGGAAACACCAGGGTAAACCGAGTAGGTCCCAAGGGGCTGCTGCTGACCTCGACCCGCCCACCATGCAACTGCATGATCGATTTCACGATCGCCAGCCCCAACCCGGTCCCTCCCTCGAGCCGCGAGCGCCCCGAACCCACCCGGTAAAACCGTTCGAACAAGCGCGACTGGTGTTCTTCAGCAATACCAGGCCCCTGGTTTTCCACCGAAAGCCGAACTTCGCTGCCCATGCGCTCGATACGCAGTTCCACAGGATTGTCATCGGGGCAGTGCCGAATGGCATTGCTCAACAGGTTCGACAGTGCCCGCTGAAACATCAGCCGATCTCCCTGCGCCGTCCCCCAGCCATGCACACGTAACTCAACCCCTTTCAGCTCGGCACTGAACGCAAACAACTCGACAACCCGCGCCGTCTCGTCGGCCAATGCCATGGGCTTGAGCGCGACCTGGGCCTGGGGTTGGTCGACCTGGGCGAGGAACAGCATGTCATTGATGATGCGGTTGAGCCGGGTCAGTTCTTCGATGCTGTCTTCCAGCACTTCCCGGTAATTCGCGTTGTCCCGTTCGCGGGCCAGCGTCACTTGCGCCTTGCCCATCAGATTGCTCAACGGTGTACGCAGTTCATGGGCCAGATCATCGGAGAACTGTGACAGCTGTCTGACGCCCTGATCGAGGCGGTCGAGCATCACGTTGATGCTGCTGGCCAGCTCTGCCAGTTCCAGCGGCAGGCCGGTAGCGGGCAGGCGATGTTGCAGGTCCTGGGCCGACACTCGCCCGGCAATGCGCCGGAAGTGCCGCAGTGGCTTCAGGCCTCGCTGCATCAGCCACCAGGCACCGGCCCCGATCAGTAACAGCAGCAGCGGCAGCGCGAGCAAGGTGGAGTGCAGGTAGGCCTGCAGCAGGGCGTTGTCGTCGGCGCGGTTGAGCGACATCATTACCTTGACCGGGGTGTCGTCGCGCAGGCGCATCAGCCGGGTCACGGTGAGTATCTGGTTGCCATTGCTGTCGCGCCACGCATGAAAGGCCAGGCGGGCACCAGTGCGCAGCTCGCCTACCTGCGATTCCAGCGCTGGCCCCAGGCTGAGCAGGTGCGGGTGGCGGCCTTCGAGGGCCAGCACGCTGAGGCTGAGGTTATCGTGCCCCATCACCAGGTCGAGCAAGGGATGGGCGCGGCTGCCCAGATCTTCGCTACGCAGGTCGACGCGCAGGTTGTGCTCGACCTGCAGCATCTTGCGCGCCAGGTCCTTGCGTGCTCGGCTGTCCAGTTCGTGATCGAGGGCGAACACGGCAAGGCAGGCCAGCAGCAGCACCAGTGCGGCGCCCATCAGCGTCACGCTCAAACCCAGGCGCAGTGACAGGCTCGCGTTTTTCAAAAGCGTGCCTCGAGCACGTAGCCGACGCCACGCAGGGTATGGATCAGCTTGTTGTCGAACGGGTCGTCGATCTTTGCCCGCAGGCGCCGGATCGAAACCTCGACCACATTGGTGTCGCAGTCGAAGTTCATGTCCCACACCAGCGAGATGATCTGAGTGCGCGACAGCACCTCGCCGGTCTGGCGCATCAACAGGTGCAGCAGGGCGAATTCCTTGGCGGTGAGGTCGATACGCTGGCCGGCGCGGTAGGCGCGGTGGCGGCCGGGGTCCAGCTCCAGATCGGCGACGCGCAGAGTGCTGGGCTGCAATTGCTGGTCGTTACGGCGCAGCAGGCTGCGGATGCGGGCCAGCAGTTCCGGGAACTCGAAAGGTTTGAGCAGGTAATCGTCGGCACCCAGGTCCAGGCCCTTGACCCGGTCTGCCAGACGGCCGTGGGCGGTAAGCATCATGATGCGCGTGGCCGATTCAGCGCGTAGCCGCTGCAGCACGGTCCAGCCATCGAGTTCGGGCAGGTTGACGTCGAGGATGACCAGGTCGTACGGCTGCTGGCGTGCCAGGTGCAGGCCATCGGTGCCGGTGTGGGCGCAGTCGACCACGTAGCCGTTCTCGCGCAGGCCCTGTTGCAGGTAGTCGGCAGTACGCAGTTCGTCCTCGATGATCAGTAGGCGCATGGGTGGGCTCGGTGTGATGAAAGGGGACGATTCTCGACCCTGTAGTGGCATCAGGGTCAAGGCGCAGGATGTTACGGCATGAGTAAGGGCGTGCGGCGCAGATAACGGATTTGTAATGCTGCTGTTATCTGGCTGTCTGTTCGGGCCCTATCGCCGGCAAGCCAGCCCCCACAGGTACTGCATAGTTTTCAAAACCTGTGGTGATCCTGTGGGAGCTGGCTTGCCGGCGATAGGGCCCGAACAGGTAAAACAAGGCCACATTGCAAGACTGTAATCCCCGCCTCACCTTGCCGTTAGCCAGCCCTCGCTAGGATGGCGCTGTCTGATCGGTTATCACGAGGCAACCACGATGAACCTGACCAAATACCTGCTGTTGGCCACCCTTGCCCTGGGCAGCGCCAGTGTTTATGCCGAGGGCGGCGCGGAACGTTCGAAACAATTCTGGCAAGCGTTCCGCGAAGACCAGCAGCGCCTGCATGGCGACAAGCAACAGGCCGTTGCCGAGCGTGAGCGCAAAGCGCAGCAAAAGGCCCGCGAGTTGGCCAAGGATTGAGTGACAGCACCTGCGCCGTGACAGCTCCTCGGCGCAGGTGTATTCAGGCGCCCATCCGGGCGCCTTTTTTATTTGCGCGCCAGCAGGGTGGCGCGGCGAGGGGCCGGCAGGCCTTCGATGGTCTTGCTGTGGTCGTTCGGGTCAAGGAAGTCGCCCAGTGACTGGTAGCGCATCCACTCGGTGCTGCGCTGTTCCTCGACGCTGGTCACGCTTACGTCGACGCAACGCACCTCACTGAAACCGGCACGGCGCAACCAGCGTTCCAGTGCCGGCACCGACGGCAGGTACCAGACGTTGCGCATCTGTGCATAGCGGTCCTCAGGTACCAGCACCTGGTTTTCGTCACCCTCGATCACCAGGGTTTCCAGCACCAGTTCCCCGCCCTTGACCAGGCAGTCCTTGAGCGCCAGCAGGTGTTCGATGGGCGAGCGACGGTGATAGAACACCCCCATGGAAAACACCGTGTCGAAACCTTCGAGATTGGCCGGCAGGTCTTCCAGGGCGAAGGGCAGATGCCAGGCGGGTAGCTCTGGCAGGTATTGCTGGACGGCCTGGAACTGGCAAAAGAACAACCAGTTGGGATCGACGCCAATCACCATGTCGGCACCGGCACCGAGCATGCGCCACTGGTAGTAACCGTTGCCGCAGCCCACGTCGAGCACGCGCTTGCCCTTGAGATCCAGGTGCGGGCCGACCCGGGACCATTTCCAGTCCGAACGCCATTCGGTGTCCACATGCACGCCGAACAGGTCGAATGGCCCTTTGCGCCAAGGCGACAGGCCCATCAGTGCCTGGCGCATCTGCGCACGGGTGGCATCGTCGCAATCGCAGTCCAGGCGCAGCCCATTGACCAGGTCGATTTCGCTCGGTTGCAGGGCGGGCAGGGCTTCCAGCGCACCGCGCCAACGGTCGAGGTCACCGTGGCCCTTTTCCAGCTTGGCTTCCAGTTGCGCTTGCAGGCCTTGCGACCAGGAAGCCAGAGGCGTACCCGCCAGGCGGCGGACGAGGGGGGACAGATCGATCATGGGAGGGCAATCAAAGAGGCGAAGTTAAGACATTGGAACCAGGGCACCACCTTCGAGAAACCGGCTGCGCGCAGGCGCGCCTGGTGGGCTTCGAGGGTGTCGGGCCTCATCACGTTCTCGATGGCGCTGCGCTTCTGGGCAATTTCCAGTTCGCTGTAGCCATTGGCACGTTTGAAGTCCAGGTGCAGTTCATTGAGCAGGTCCTGCTGTTCATGATCGGCGAAGCGCAGCTTTTCCGAGAGGATCAGCGCACCACCAGGCAACAGCGCCTGGCGAATACGGCTGAGCAGCTCTAGGCGCTGGTCAGGGGCGATGAATTGCAGGGTGAAGTTCATCGCCACCACCGAGGTGGGCTCGAAGGGCAGGGCCAGGATGTCGGCTTCCAGCACCTGCACCGGCAACAGTTCCTGGAACATCGAGTCCTGGGCGGTGAGGTACTGGCGGCAACGCTCGACCATCGCCGTGGAGTTGTCCACGGCGATCACCCGGCAGCCGTCACTGCGCACATGGCGGCGCAGAGACTGGGTAACGGCACCCAGCGACGCACCCAGGTCGTACAGCGCGGTGTGCGGCTGGGCAAAGCGCGCGGCCAGCACGCCGAGGTTCTCGACGATGGTCGGGTAGCCCGGTACCGAGCGCTTGATCATGTCCGGGAACACACGCACCACATCCTCGTTGAAGACGAAGTCGGGCACTTGCTCCAGGGGCTGGGCGAAAAGGCGGTCGGGCTGTTTGCTCACGGCGGGCTCGATACAGGGTGAAACGGAGGCGCATTTTAGCCAAAGGCCACGCGTCTTGCCATGGCAATGCTTCAGGAGGGCCGGACGGTTACCCCAGACTAAAGCGAAGTTTCCCACATCGTTACTTTATCAAAGCGACAGTATCGAGACTGGAGAACAAACAAAATTCAAGTGCATGAATTTGCATGCTGTTGTCAATATCATGAGGTGAGTAATGACTGTCGCAACTGACCTGGAAAAGTATACCGTAGATGAAATGGATCCGCTGAGTAAAGTTAAAATGCTACCGGAGCGCTATTTTGAGTTCCTTGGAAGCCGACTGAGCAATGGTCAGCAAGCAGGCAGCTTGTTGACTGCGGAGAATCTGAAAGCAATAAAGAGGTATGCCAACGTGGTGAGCCAGTTGCCGCGTACCTTGGACCAGGTCGAAAAGGAAGTTGACTATGCAGCCTTGAGGCTGGACGCTTCGCTTGTGTATGAGCTTTATCGTGCGCTGCACAGGCATATTGATGTATGGGACGAGCTTGAGCGAAGCGTCAAGCAACTTGGCCCGGAAATTGAACTGTTCGCCGAAAGCCTTGTACAGCGTGGCAGTACCCTGTTGAACAATCTGGAAAACAGCGATGTGTTTCTGGCGATCAAGAGCTCCAGGGCCGAACAGGGTGACGACGTGTATATCACGGCGTTGAGTGAAGATGAGCAGGCACAGCTAAGGAATGTGCTGGCACCTGGTATTACCGAATTGGTAAGGGAAATCGAAGGCACTCGGCGTCGCATCGATGAAGTCGACGCCCGGGCCAATTGGTTCAATAGTGAAATCAAACGCGAGATCAAGCCGCGCCTGGGGCGCTTGATCACGCATTTCGACGAAAAGGCTTCCAGTGAAGTCATCATGCAAAAGCGGCAGCAACTCGATGAATGGGATGAAAAGATCGATCAGCTGGCGTCCGATTATTCTGCCAACGTGGGCTATGCATTCACCGGGCTTTGGTTCGGACCGATTGGCGTAGCCGTGACCGGAGGCGTTTTTGGCTCCAAAGCCGAAAGCATTCGGGCAGAAAAGAATGCACTGATCGAGAAGCGTGATGAGCTGGCGCAGGAAATGGCAAAACTCTTGCCAGCCCTCCAGGACTTCGAGCGTATCTCGACATTGGTCAGGGATTTGCAGTTCAGGTGCAAGGACCTGTCATCGGCAACTCGGCGTCTGGCGGACGTCTGGTTGTTCATGGCTTCGTATGCCAATAGCTCGGTAAACGAAGCAAAGGAATTGAAGGATATAAAACAGTTGGAGGCGTTCGTTCATGATTTTTCGGAAGTCATCAGACCTTGGGAAAAAATAGGGAGCATCTGCCACACCTTGTCTGAACTGTTTGATGAGCTCGTTGAAGAGTATGAGGATGCCTGACATGGACGTAGTAGATATCAAAGCCGCTGTGCCCGACTTCGTACGCATGCAGCAAGTGCAAGATCAGATATTCAGCCTTGAAGACGCATGGGGCATGAAAGTGCTCCCGCGGGCGCGAGAGCAACTTGGTGAGTTACGAGTGCTGTTGCTGGCAGTCGAGCGTTCTTTCAAGGAAAGCCTGATAGGCGCTATCGTGTTGCTGGAGGACCGGCAGTTTATTTCAAGCCATCCAGATGCTGATACCCACCACAGGTTGGCAACTGTTCTGAATCGTCTGAGTCAGCATCACTCGGTACTGGCCAGGCAAAATCAGCGTCTGGAACTGTTCTCGTTAGCCGCCTTGATTGAGGCATTGCCGGAACTGGAAAGCCGCGTCGACCTGCATAGGCAGCAAGTAATGGCGTTCGATGAACGCTTGACTGAACTGCGGCAAAAACAGACAGATATCGTCGCGGCTATCGAGGTACTGGAAAAGCCTTCTGTTGCCAGTGCCTTCAAGGGGCTTATACCGAACGATGACGAGATTGACCAGATAATCGGCTTGATCACGGATCCGAAAATCGATTCGAGTGTGCTCAAGGCGGCAACGCAAAAGCTGCACAAGCATGCTGATGTGCTGGAAGGGGTCAAGACATTCAGGGACTTAAGTAACGCCCGCAGCAGGCTTGATGCAAGAATCGAGGAGGCACTGAGTGACCGGCGGCATGCTCAGCAAACCTTGGAAAGCACCCTGGATGAGCGAGATGCCGTCAAGGCATTGGCCGGGGTTGAGCCACTCAAGAATGAGTGGCTGCAAGAGCTTCGCAAGTTGGAGCTGCAGTGGCAGGGTCAAGCTGAAAAGCTCGACCCGACGATGGCTTTGCCGGATGGCACGGCCGCGTTGCAAGATCTCTGCGAGTACCTGAAGGTGGTTCAGATGGCGTATGACCGCAGCTGATTGCCCTTAACGGACGATAACTTTGCATTCGAAGGTCTGCACCGGGGCGACGTCTTTAGCCCAAGGTTGTTGGTAAAGCAGCAGCAACTGGGATGTGCCGACACTGCTGGCCTTGTAGCGCCAGGTAGAGACACCGGCGCTGCCGACCATGTCTTCCTCGGGGGCGTTGTACACCTCCGGGCCGAGGCTTTTCAGCACGTTCGAGGCGGGGTTCTCGACGCGCCAGCGGTAGCCGGTGGATGGATTGCTGGGCAAGCTCAGGGTCAGCACCTGGCCAACCTGCAGGCGTGTCGGGCATTCGCTTTCGGCGTCCAGTTCGACGGGTTGCGTAGGCTGTTGGGCGCAGGCGGAAATCAGGGCGAAGCTCAGGGGAACGAGCAGACGAGGGGCGGTCATGTTGGCTCCGGAGGCTGACGATGGCCTGAGGATAACCGATGATCGAGGAGATTTGTGTTGCCTGTGCCGGCCTCTTCGCGGGCAAGCCCGCGAAGGGGCCGGAGCAGCTCAGAACAGGACTTTGGCCACGTCGGCGAAGCGCTTGGCGAAATGCACTGTCAGGCCTTCGCGCAGGTAGTCCGGCAGTTCTTCATAGTCCCCACGGTTGGGCTCCGGCAGGATCAACTCGAAGATCTTCTGCCGCCGCGCCGCAATCACCTTCTCACGCACACCGCCAATCGGCAGTACCTGCCCGGTCAGGGTCAGCTCGCCGGTCATGGCCACGCCCTTCTTCGGCGCCTGGTCTCGGGCCAGCGACAGCAGGGCGCTGGCCATGGTGATACCGGCACTCGGGCCGTCCTTGGGCGTGGCGCCTTCGGGCACGTGCAAATGAATGAACGCTTCGTTGAAGAAACCTGGGTCACCACCAAACTGCTTGAGGTTGGAACTGACGTAGCTATAAGCGATTTCGGCCGACTCTTTCATCACATCACCCAGCTTGCCGGTCAGCTTGAAGCCGCGGTTGAGGGTGTGGATGCGGGTGGCTTCGATCGGCAGCGTGGCGCCGCCCATGCTGGTCCAGGCCAGGCCTGTGATCACGCCTTTGCCGGCCAGCACCTGCTCGCTGCGGAACACGGGCATGCCTAGCGCGGTTTCAAGGTCCTTGGCGCCTATCTTCAGTTTGGCTTCGGGGGTCTCCAGCAGCTTGACCACGGCCTTGCGCACCAGCTTGCCCAGTTGTTTCTCCAGCTGGCGCACTCCGGCTTCGCGCGCGTAGCCTTCGATTACCGCGCGCAGGGCACTGTCGCTGATGCCGAGGCTGGTCTTGGCCACGCCGGCCTTTTCCAGCTGCTTGGGCCACAGGTGGCGCTTGGCGATGGCCAATTTCTCTTCGGTGATGTAGCCGGACAGACGAATCACTTCCATGCGGTCGAGCAATGGCCCGGGGATAGAGTCCAGGGTGTTGGCGGTGCACACGAACAATACCTTGGACAAGTCCAGGCGCAGGTCGAGGTAGTGGTCGAGGAAGTCGACGTTCTGCTCCGGGTCGAGGGTTTCCAGCAGTGCTGAAGCAGGGTCGCCCTGGTAGCTCTGGCCCATCTTGTCGATCTCGTCGAGCATGATCACCGGGTTCATCACTTCGACGTCCTTCAGTGCCTGCACCAGCTTGCCGGGTTGGGCGCCGATGTAAGTGCGGCGGTGGCCCTTGATTTCGGCCTCGTCACGCATGCCGCCGACACTGAAGCGGTAGAACGGCCGGCCGAGCGATTCGGCGATGGATTTGCCGATGCTGGTCTTGCCTACCCCGGGCGGGCCCACCAACAGCACGATCGAGCCGCTGATCTCGCCTTTCCAGGCGCCCACGGCGAGGAATTCGAGTATGCGTTCCTTGATGTCGTCGAGGCCGGCGTGGTGCTGGTCGAGGACCTTGCGCGCGTGCTTGAGGTCGAGCTTGTCCTTGCCGTAAACGCCCCAGGGCAGGGCGGTGGCCCAGTCCAGGTAGTTGCGGGTGACGGCGTATTCGGGCGAGCCGGTTTCGAGAATGGCCAGCTTGCCCATTTCTTCGTCGATGCGCTTGCGCGCCTGGTCCGGCAGGGTCTTGCCTTCGAGGCGCTGCTCGAACTGCTCGAGGTCGGCGCTGCGGTCGTCCTTGGTCAGGCCCAGCTCCTGCTGGATGACCTTGAGCTGTTCCTTGAGGAAGAACTCGCGCTGGTGCTCGCCGATCTGCCGGTTGACCTCGGCCGAGATCTCGTTCTGCAGGCGCGCGACCTCGACTTCCTTGCGCAGCATCGGCAGGACCTTTTCCATGCGCTTTAGCATGGGGACGCAGTCGAGCACTTCCTGCAACTGGTTGCCGGTGGCCGAGGTGAGTGCGGCGGCGAAGTCGGTGAGTGGCGACGGGTCGTTGGGGCTGAAGCGGTTGAGATAGTTCTTCAGCTCTTCGCTGTACAGCGGGTTGAGTGGCAGCAGTTCCTTGATCGCGTTGATCAGTGCCATGCCGTATGCCTTGACCTCGTCGGTCGGCTCGGCGGGCTGGCGCGGGTACTCGACCTCGACGAGGTACGGCGGGCGGTGGTGCTTGAGCCAGGTACGGATGCGTACCCGGGTCAGACCTTGGGCGACGAACTGCAGTTTGCCGTTTTCGCGGCTGGCGTGGTGCACCTTCACCAGCGTGCCGTACTGCGGCAACGCAGAGGTATCGAAGTGGCGGTGGTCCTCTGGCGGGGTATCCATGAAGAACAGGGCCAGGCTGTGGTCTGGGGACTTGGCCACCAGGTCGAGGGTTTCTGCCCAAGGTTCTTCATTGACGATGACCGGCAGCACCTGGGCCGGGAAGAATGGACGGTTGTGGATCGGGATCACGTAGACCTTGTCCGGCAGTTGCTGGCCGGGCAGGGCGAGGGCGTGGCCGGTTTCGGCCTGGGGAGTGGTGTGTTCGACTTCGCTGTGTTCGTCGGGATGTTCCGGGAAATCCTGCTGGTCGCTCATGGGGCACCTGCGTGAATGACTATGGTGCTTAGATGGGGCGCGGGGGGATGGGTTTCAATGGTAGATGATGGCAGGAGGGAAGGGGATCTTTGGTGGCCTGTTCCGGCCCTATCGCCGGCAAGCCAGCTCCCACTGGTGACCCACTGCTTTCAAGGCTAGTGAAGTACCTGAGGGAGCTGGCTTGCCGGCGATGAGGCAAGTACAGCGGGTGAGCCCCGCTGGCGGGGCTCGGCAGCTTTACTCAGCCAGTTTATAGGCGATGATGTAGTCGCCCATCCTGGTGCCCAGCGAGCCATGCCCGCCGGCAGTCACCAGCACGTACTGCTTGCCATCCTTGCCGGTGTAGGTCATCGGCGTGGCCTGGCCACCCGCAGGCAGGCGGGCTTTCCAGAGTTCCTTGCCGTTGTTCACATCATAGGCACGCAGGTACTGGTCCAGGGTGCCGCTGAGGAAGCCGACGCCACCAGCGGTGACGATCGAACCGCCCATGCTCGGTACGCCAACCGGCAGGCCGATCGGCACTGGGGTGCTGTCGCGGGTGGTGCCGTTCTTGTGCTTCCACACCACCTTGTTGGTGAACAGGTCGATGGCGGCGACATAGCCCCAGGCCGGGGCCTGGCACGGGACGCCCAGTGGCGACATGAACGGGTGCATGGTCACCGCGTACGGCGCGCCGGTGTTCGGCTGCACGCCGCTGGTCTCGCTTTCGCGCTTGCTGCCCTCGGCCACCTGCTCACGCGGGATCATCTTCGACACGAAGGCCATGTAATTTGGCGAGGTGAACAGCAATTGGCGCACCGGGTCGACCGACACGCTACCCCAGTTGAACACACCTACGTTGCCGGGGTAGACCAGCGACCCTTGCTCGGACGGCGGAGTGTATTGGCCTTCGTAACGCAGTTCGCGGAACTGGATGCGGCACAGCATCTGGTCGAACGGCGTTGCGCCCCACATGGCCTGTTCGGTCAGCTCGGGGCCGAGCAGGTTCAGGTCGGAGCGGGCCTGGGTCGGCGAGGTGTGGTCGCCCTTCACCGCACCTTGAGGGGTGGGGATCTCACGGATCGGCACGATCGGCGTGCCGTCGCGGCGGTCGAGTACGTACAGGCTGCCTTGCTTGGTCGGCACGATGATAGCCGGCTTCACGCCATCGTCGGTCTTCAGGTGGACCAGGGTCGGCTGGCTGCCGACATCCATGTCCCACAGGTCGTGGTGGGTGAACTGGTAGTTCCAGCGAGCCTTGCCGGTGGCAAGGTCGAGGGCGACCACGCCGGCGCTGTACTTTTCGGCACCCGGTGTGCGGTTTGCGCCCCACTGGTCCGGGGTCTGGTTGCCCAGTGGCAGGTAGATCATGCCGAGGTCTTCATCGACGCTGGCGATCGACCACATGTTGGCCGAGTTGCGGCTGTACATCTTGCCGGGAGCCAGTGGCTTGGTGTCGTCCGGGTTGTTGCTGTCCCAGTTCCACACCAGGTGGCCATCGTGCACATCGTACGCACGGATCACGCCGGATGGCTCGTTGGTCGACTCGTTATCGGTGACATGGCCACCGATGATCACCAGGTCACGGGTGATCGCGGCTGGCGAGGTGGAGTAGTAGCCACCAGCGGTGAACGGGCCGATGCCGGTAGTAAGGTCGATCACGCCCTGGTTGGCGAAGCCTTCGCAGACCTTGCCGTTATCGGCATTGATGGCGATCAGGCGGGCGTCTGCAGTCGGCAGGTAGAGACGACGAGGGCAGGCCTGGGCCACGGCCTGGCCGGCGTCGGTGATTTTCGGAGCCGGGCTGCCGTCGCGGCTGACGTAGCGGTTTTCGTCGTAGTACGAAACGCCGCGGCAAGTCATGTGAGCAAAGCCTTTGAAGGTGCCGACCGGGCTCTTGACCTGCGGGTCGTAGCGCCAGATTTCCGCGCCGGTGTCCGGGTCCAGGGCCAGCAAGCGGCTGTGCGCGGTGCAGGCATAGAGCATGCCGTTGACCTTAAGCGGGGTGTTCTGGTTGGTCAGCTCCACCGGGTCGTTTTCGGTCGGCAGGTCACCGGTACGGATGCGCCATGCCTCTTCCAGGCGGTAGGCGTTCTGCGGGGTGATCTGGCGCAATGGCGAATAGCGGTCGCCGTGCTCGGTGCGGCCGTAGGCTTGCCATTCACCGTCGGGCATGGCCGGGGCAGCGCTGGCCATTTCGCTGCTGTCGCGGCCCAGTTCGCCGAACACTTCACCGGGGTGGGTGAACTGGCTGCCCAGGGCGCAGGCGCCCGAAGCGACCACTGCAACGCCGAGCAGCGCAGTGTTGGCCTTGCTGGCCGGGCCGATCAGTGGACGACGCGCCCAGGGCAGCAGCAGGACCACGCCGATGGCAAACCAGATGGCCAGGCGTGGCACCAGTTGCCACCAATCCAGGCCCACTTCGAGCAGGGCCCACACGGTGCTGCCCAGCAGTACCAGGCCGTACAGGCCCAGGGCGAGGCGGCGCTGAGCCAGCAGCAGGATGCCCGACAGGGCAAAGCCGATACCGGCGATCAGGTAGTACAGCGATCCGCCCAGCTGGCTCAGCTTGATGCCGCCGGCCAGCAGGGCCAGGCCCATCAGCAACAGCAGCGCGCCGATCAGGCGCGGTAGCCAGCGGCTTCCATTGTTGGCACCTTCAGTGCTCATCGTAGGTTCTCCGTCAGGTCAAAAAGGGGTTAGAAACTGCTCTGGATCTTCAAGCCGCCGATCAGGGCGCCATCGACCTGCGACACCCCGCCCGGGTGGCGGATGTACTGCAGGTTGGGGCGGACCGTGAGCCAGTCGGCCAGGTGAATGCCGTAGTACAGCTCGGCGCTGTATTCGGTGTCCTGCACCGGCAGGAAGCCTGGATTGTCATAGTCGTCGGTGCCAATGGCCTGGTTGGCCAGGCGCGCGTTCTTGCGATAGGCAGGGTTGACGTGCACACGGGCCAGGGCGAAACCGATGTCGTCCTTGGCGCGGGCGTCGAAGGGCCCTTTGTATACCAGTCCTGCCTGCACATAGTTGTCGATGGCATTGGTCTTCTTGTCGTGCATCGTGGCGTTGGCGAACAGGCTCAGGCCACGCGACTGGTCGGACGCCAGCGAAGTCACCTGCTGCTGGGCGCCGAGCCACAAGCCGTGCTTGCTCGAACTGCTGCGGTAGGCGGCGCCGCTGAGCGCTGCGGGCTGCCCGTTGCTGTCCTTGAGAACATCCTGTGCCTTGGCATTACTGTAGTAGTAGCCGGCGCGATATTCCCCTTTCAGACCATTGACCTGTGGGCTCCATACCAGTTCTATCGGCATTACCGCGCCTTGGGTGCCGCTGCCGCTGAGCTTGAAGCCGTTGCCTGACTCCAGGTTGGAGGGGTTCTGCTCGAACACGCCGACCTGGGCGTACAGCGCATTGCTGAGGTTGTAGCGCACGCGCAGGGCCCACTGGCTGACCGGCCAGTTGTACCAGATGCCGCCTACCCAGTTGCCTACCTGCGAACCGCAGAAGGCCAGGTTCTGGAAGTCGCAGGGGAAGCTGTTGAAGTCCTCGCCTTCGCCGAAACGGCCGAATTTCACATCCAGTGCGCCATCGAAGTACTTCTGCTTGATCCACATCTGCGTCAACCGCCAGGTTTCGCCACGGCCCCATACCTCCTGGGCCGAGGTGAAGCCGCCGACACGCGGGTCGTTGATGCGGTCGTTGCTGATGTTGTCGCCGTGACGCTCGGTGATGGTCAGCTGGAATTCGGTGTCGTGCCAGCCAAGGATCTTCTCCAGGTCCAGGTGGCTGCCGAAGGTGAACTGGTCGCTGTAGCGCGCGGTGCGGTCGTGGTCGAAGCCACCATGCAGGTTGCTGCCCATCTCGCCGGTGTAGCCGAGGGTGAAGTCGTAGCCTTTTTCCAGCAGTTCGCTGCGGGTGCCACCCCAGTCGCCGAGCATCCACGGGGATCCTTTGGCGAACATTTCGCTGGCGTCAGTGGTGGCCGCCAAGGCGCTGAGTGCAAGGCCGATGTAACAGGTTTTGGGCAGTTGGAACATGAGATAGCGCTATCTTTTGATTATTGAATAAACGGCAAGCGCATCGAAGGGCGGGCCCTTCAATGGATATGGCAACAAGATGGTTTCGATGAAGCGATTCAGCTTGCGGCGGGGAGGATATAGGGGAAGTTGTAAGAAAAAAAGACAAATTGTCGCAGTGGATTGTTGTTCGACAGGTAACAATTGGCTGCAGAGGGGGCTGCTTTGCAGCCCAATCGCCGGCAAGCCAGCTCCCACAGGATCGCGTTGCACGTGAGGCAGAAGCAATACCGGTGGGAGCTGGCTTGCCGGCGAAAGGGGCGCGAAGCGCCCCCGCAACTTCAGAAAGTGGTACGCAGCCCCACTTCCACACTGCGTCCCGGCGCTGGGGCGATATCGCGCAGGATCGAACTGGCATAGCGCACGGTCTGGTCAGTCAGGTTCTCGCCGCGCACAAACGCCAGCCATTGGCTCTGGCCAACTTCGAAGCGGTAGCCAACGCTGGCCCCCAGCGTGGTGTAGCCATCGGTACTGGTTTCGTTGGCCGGTTTTCGATGCTGCGACGCAGCATGCTGCACATCGACCCGCGCCTGCCAGCGGTCCAGTTCCCAGACCAGGCCGCTGTTCAGGCGCAGTGGGGCGATGCGTGGCAGCGGCTCGCCACTGTCGAGGTTCTTCGCCCGGGTGTAGTCACCAGAGAGCTCGAGGGCAAAGCTGCCATAACGGTTCTCGGCCAGTTGCCAGCGGTCCTGGGCCTCGATGCCATAGAAGCGCGCACGCACGCCCTGGTACTGGTATTCCGGGAAACCGTCATGGTCGTGATCGTGGTCATGGTCGTCTTCGTCATGGTCGTGGTCATGCCCCTCGCGAATGTTGCCGGTGCCGATCAGGCCGATGTAGTTGCGGAAGTGACTGTAGAACACCCCGACACTGCCCTTGTGGGTGCCGTTGTCGAAACGCAGGGCCAGGTCTGCGGAAATGGCTTTTTCCTTGTTCAGGCTGGCATCGCCAACCTCGAAGGCTCCAGTGGCCACGTGGGCACCATTGGCATACAGCTCGTAGAAGGTCGGGGCGCGCTCGGTGTAGCCGAGGTTGGCGGCCAGCGACCAGATCGGGTCGAGCTGGTACACCGCCCCGGAAGACAGGCTGAAGGCATTGAAGCTGCTGGCGCTGTCAGCGTCGGCGAAGTTTTCGTTGCCTTTGGCATCCGGGTCGACCCGGGTGTGTTCCATGCGTGCGCCCAGGCTCAGGTTCAGGCGCTCGGTGGCTTGCCACTGCTCCAGCATGAACAGCGCCAGGCTGTCGGTGTCGGTGTGCGGGACGAAGGCTTCCTCGCCCAAGGCGGAGAATTCGTTGCGGCTGACCTGAGCGCCGATCACGCCTTCTACCGGTCCGAGCGGTTGGTGGCGGGCTTCGATACGTGCCTCATAGCCCTTGTTCCTGAAGGTGGTGTGGACCTCGCCTTCTTCGATTTCACGGTGCTCGTAGTCGGTGTAACCGGCATCGACCTTGACCGAAGTGAACGGGCCGTCCAGGTCACGCAGCTCGGAGGCGAAGGCGTAGTGGTCCTGCTTCATGTCCAGGCGCACACCCGGCTCGGCCACCGAGCCATAGTTGCTGTCGTAACGGCTATACGACAGGCCGGCGTAACCGTGGTCCCAATGGTAGGCACCACCCACGGCGCCACCGTCCTGGCGGCCGTCGCTGTTTTCCAGGCGGTGCTTGCTACCGGGTTCGTCGGCGTCGCGCACCTTGGAACTGCGCGCGTAACCAGGGATGCGCAGGTCGTTGAACTGGCGGCTGTTGGCATCCAGGTGCAGGGCGAAGGTACCGTTGCCGGCCTCCAGCTTGCCTGCGCTGCTGCGGGTGGTATCGGCGCCGCCGTAGCGCAGTTCACCGGCACCTTGAATGCCCTCGATGGGAGCATCCGGGATTCGATTGTCGAAGGTATTGACCACGCCGCCGATGGCGTTGCCGCCGTAGAGCAGGGCAGCCGGGCCACGGACGATCTCGACGCGGTCAACGGTCACCGGGTCCAGCGGCACGGCGTGGTCGTAGGACAGCGATGAAGCATCCAGGGCGCCGACGCCATTGCGCAGGATGCGAATGCGGTCGCCATCCAGGCCACGAATTACCGGGCGACTGGCGCCTGGGCCGAACCAGGTGGAGGCGACGCCGGGCTGCTTGTTCAGGGTTTCACCAAGGCTGCCGTGCTGCTGTTGCAGCAGGTTGTCGCCTTCGAGCACGGTACTGGGGGCGGCCAGTTGGCTGTTGCCCAAAGGGTTGGCGGTGATGACCTGGGGATCGAGTTCCACGGCGTGGCTGGGTGATGCGGTCAGCCACAGCGCGATGGCGAGGGGAGAGAGGCGAAGCGGTGTGTACAGCATGGGGATGGGGCGTTCCTTGGCAGATGCTTTTGTATTGTTACAATATAACATCTCTATTTCAGCACAGAGTTTTTGCGCCTGGCCAGCGGTTTTTCTGTCGACTCACCTGATCCCACCCACCACTACACTCGTGTAAGGTGCGCATCTTTCATACGGAGCACTGGCATGAGCACGGCCCAACACAATGCGCTGCACGGCAAGACCCTCGAACAGATCCTCACCGAGCTGGTGGCGCACTACCAATGGCAGGGCCTGGCCGAGCGCATCGATGTGCGCTGCTTCAAGAGCAACCCGACCATCAAGTCGAGCCTGACCTTCCTGCGCAAGACGCCGTGGGCACGGGAAAAGGTCGAGCAGCTGTACGTGAAGCTGCAGCGCCAGGCCTGACATGCCGCGCCGTCCCTGGCTGACCGGCATGGCCGTGCTGGGTTGGTTCGGCCTGGCCGTGCAGGTGTACCTGGTGCTGTTGGCACGTTGGCAGGAACAGGCCAGTCTGGTAGGTGGCCTGATCAATGTGTTCGGGTATTTCACCGTGTTGACCAATACCCTGGTGGCAACGGTGCTCAGTTATGCGGCGTTTGGCCGGGAAGGCGGTGCCAAACGTTTTTTCCTGTCGCCTGCGGTGAGTTCCGCAGTAGCCGCCAGCATCGTGCTGGTGGCATTGGCCTACAGCGTGCTGTTGCGTCACTTGTGGCAACCGCAGGGCTGGCAATGGCTGGCGGACGAGTTGCTGCACGATGTGATGCCCGTGCTATATGCCTTGTACTGGTGGTGCGAAGTGCCCAAGGGCAGGTTGCGGCTATGGCATCTGCTGGCCTGGGCGGTGTACCCGGCGGCGTATTTTGCCTACGCGCTGTGGCGGGGGAGCGAGATTGGTGTGTATGCCTACCCGTTCATCGATGTGGCGAGCCTGGGGTATGGGCAGGTATTGCTCAATGCCCTGGGGGTGTTGGCGGGGTTCTGGGGGATTGGGCTGGTGTTGCTGGGGCTGGACAGGTGGCGGGGGCTGCACAGGTTGGCTTGACCTGCACTGGCCCTATCGCCGGCAAGCCAGCTCCCACAGGAATTGCGCAGCCCTTTAACGCTGCGGGGTACCTGTGGG
>NZ_JADLJS010000016.1 GCF_015680405.1 Pseudomonas pudica | reverse complement strand
ACCCACACGAATTGCTTGATTCGATTTGTTAAAGAGCGTTTGGTTAAGAGTGTTTCGTCTCAACCGAGGCGCGCATTCTACGCTTTCCTCACTTGCTGTCAAGCGTTTATTTTGAAGTTTTTTACAACCGGTTTCTTTCGAAAGCCTTAAATCTCAACAACTTACCGCTTGCCTCGAAGCGTTCAACGCTGCGAGGAGGCGAATAATACGCGCTTTGAGATCAGAGTCAACACCTTGATCTGAAAAAACTTTCTGCCGACGTTTTACTTCCGTCGGCAACTAATGAAAGCGCCGCGAATCTGTAGAGAAACCCCACCCAATGGAGCGTAGCGGCCATGAGCGATGCGCAAAGCGAGAAAACCCCGGGCCTGTCGGCGGACGAGGAGCAGGAAGTCAGCCTCAGTCAGCCGCCCCGAGCGGCAGTACTGCACGAGATCATTCGTTACCAAGGCGATCAGGAGCTGGAACGTACACTCGCCGCACTATGGTGGTCGGCACTCGCCGCGGGCTTGTCCATGGGGCTGTCGCTCATGGCCATGGGCCTGTTCTACGCCCGCCTGCCGGAGGGGGACAGCGCTCAGGTGGTCGCCAGCATCGGCTATAGCGCAGGCTTCCTTGCAGTGATACTGGCGCGTCAGCAGCTGTTCACCGAAAACACCCTGACCGCCGTGTTGCCGGTAATGACTGCCCCTACCCTGGCCAACTTCGGGCGCCTGCTTCGCCTTTGGAGCGTTGTACTGCTTGGCAACCTCGCCGGCACCTTGCTGGTGGCCTGGGTAATGCTGGAACTGCCGATCTTCGACAGCAAGACCGACGTGGCCTTCCTGGAGGTAGGCCGCAAGGTCATGAAGAACGATATCAGCCAGATGTTCGCCAAAGGCATCGTATCGGGGTGGATGATCGCCACCATGGTCTGGATGATCCCGTCGATGGAACACGCCAAGATCTGGATCATCCTGATGATCACCTACCTGATGGCCCTGGGAGACTTCACCCATATCGTGGTCGGCTCGGTCGAGGTGTCCTATCTGGTCTGGGCCGGCGATGAAACCTGGAGCAGCTTCTGGCTTGAGTTCGCCCTGCCGACACTGGCGGGCAACATCATCGGCGGCAGCTTCATCTTCGGCTTGATCAGCCATGCACAGGTGCGCAGCGACAGCGGCAAACCGCCCTCACGGCTACTGAAAGAGGACCAGCCACCCTCCCCGCGCCGCAACAACGGCAACAAATGAACTTCAGCGTGCCGCTACCACGCGCTCGTTCGCCTGGCCGCGCGGACGCACAGGCCGCGGCTGCCACCAGTTCTGCCCGGCGTGCGGAGAATCAAGACTGACGCGCTCTCCCATCTGCGGTGTGCTCAGGCGCACCTGTGCCTGGTTGGCCAGCGCCAGGATGCGCTCGAAGGGCTCCTGCCAGCCGTGGATGGACAGGTCGAAGGTGCCATTGTGAATCGGCAACAGCCAGCGCCCGCGTAGATCCAGATGAGCCTGCAGGCTCTGCTCCGGCTGCATGTGCACATCGGGCCAGGCGACATTGTAGGCCCCGGTCTCGATCAGGGTCAGGTCGAACGGCCCGAATCGCTCGCCAATCTGCTTGAACCCATCGAAGTAGCCGGTATCACCACTGAAGAATACCCGCACATCCTCGTCGACGATCACCCAAGACGCCCACAAGGTCCGGTTGCTGTCCAGCAGCCCACGCCCGGAAAAGTGCTGGGCGGGGGTGGCGACAAAGCGCACGCCCTCGACCTCGCTTTCCTGCCACCAATCCAGCTGCCGCACCTTTGCCGGAGCTACGCCCCAGCTCATCAGCAGGTTGCCTACGCCCAGCGGGGCCAAGAACACACTCGTGCGCGGTGCCAGTTGGCGAATCGCCTGTTCGTCCAGATGATCGAAGTGATCATGGGACAGTACCACCGCAGCCAACGGCGGCAACTGGTCCAGCGCCAGGGGCGGCGCATGGAAGCGCAGTGGGCCGGCCCACTGCACCGGCGAGGCACGCTCGGCGAACACCGGGTCGGTAATAAAGAAGCGCCCGCGCAGCTTGAGCAATACCGTGGAATGGCCAAGGCGCCACAGGCTGCGGTCAGGTGCGTCAAGCACCTGCTGGCGGGTCATGGGCTGGAGGCTGACCGGTGTGGTCGGCCGGGTCTCCGGCGGCTTGCGCAGGAACAGGTACTTGAGCCCGATGCGCAGCTTCTTCAATACGCCATCCGGTGGCAATGACGCCTGATTGTGAAAACGCCCTTCCCGCTGGGGCGCCGGCTCGCCGGCAGAGTTGGCCAAAGGGACCATCAGCAACACTCCTAGCAACAGGAAAGCGTTCATGCTACCTCACAGTGATCGGATCAACCGTGAATTGGCTTGTAAGGTCATTTTTCGTTGATGAAACACTGTTCAACAATATTCATGCGAGTTATGCGATAAACGGTGCTTCAGCAGAAGAACGATGACCAATATGGATAAACGCAGCGGCAAAGGACTTTCATTCGCCAAACGCATCTACCTGCCGCGTGCCATCGGCCTGGGGATCGGCCTGTTCAGCGTCATGGCCGCCATTGCGCCGCTGTCACCGCCCACATGGGCATGGCTGCTGCTACTGTTCAACGGCTTGTTGTGGCCGCATGTGGCCTACCTGTGGGCCACCCGTTCGGCCGGGCCCTATCAGGCAGAACAGCGCAACCTGGTACTGGACTCCCTGATGGGTGGGTTCTGGACCGCCGCCATGCATTTCAATCCATTGCCCAGCGTGACAGTGCTGTCGATGATGACCATGAACAACGTCGCCGCCGGCGGCAAACGCATGGTCGTTCGCGGGGTGCTGGCCCAGCTGGCGGGCATGCTCGTCGCCATCCTGCTGCTGGGCCCCGGGCTGCAACTGAACGCGACGCCACTGCAGGTCTATGCCTGCCTGCCGATGCTGACCCTATACCCGCTGGCGCTGGGCTGGGTCTGCTACAAGTTGGCGATCAAGCTGGCCGACCACAAGCGCCGGCTGAGCGCCCTGAGCCTCACCGACAGCCTGACCGGCCTGCTCAACCACGGCGCCTGGAAGGACCTGCTGCTGCTGAAGTTCCAGGCTTGCCAGCAGCAACACGAGCACGCGGTGATTGCCCTGATCGACATCGACCACTTCAAGACCATCAACGACACCTTCGGCCACGTGGTCGGCGATTGTGTGCTGCGCCAGCTCGGCGCCGAGGTGCGGCACAATCTGCGCGAAGGCGACCAGGCCGGTCGCTACGGCGGTGACGAATTCTGCGTGATCCTGCCAGATACAAGCGAAGCCCAGGCCTGCCAGGCCATGGAGCGCCTGCGCGAGCGGGTCGCCAACTACCGCAACCCGCAATTGCCGCACCTGCGCATCAGCCTGAGTATCGGCCTTTCGGCATTCGAGGCCGACCTGGAGTCACCCGAGCACTGGCTCGAACAGGCGGACAAGGCGCTTTACACTGCCAAGCATGCGGGGCGCGACCAGGTCAATTTTGCCCGCAGCGACGCTGCGGCGCTCAGGCTGGCCTATCCTGATTGAACCTCCTTCCTGACTGACTGGCGGGAGGCTGCCTGAAGGAGCCGCTCGCGCATGGCCAGGACCGCCAACCTCCCACCCGCCAGCCCTGCACCGCGCTTCCAGGTGCGTCGACTGATCGCCGGTTTCAGCGCAATTTTCGGCCTGGCCTGCCTGGTCATCCTCGGCGCCCTGTTCAATATCGCAGGTACTCTTGACCATCAGGAGCGCCAGCGCAGTGCCTCTCAGGCAAACAAGGCGCTGGAGCAACGGCTGCTAGCCTCGCGCCAGTTCCTGTCCAGCTACGCCGTGTGGGATGCAGCCTTCGAACACCTGGCGGGCCAGGCCGACTGGAAATGGGCCTATGAAGAAAAGAACGTGGGCGAGTCGCTGTACAGCGCCAGCGGCTATGAAGGCGTGTTCGTGGTGGAGGACGCACGTACCACCTACGGCTTGTTCAAAGGCAAGCCTACCCAGGCGGCGGCCGATACTTATATTGATGCAGCGCTGCAGCCAATCATCGACCAGGCCCGGGCGGCGGCCATCACCCGTGAACAGATCACCCAATTCGTCCTGTTCAACGGCTGGCCGGCAGTGCTCAGTGCCGCGGCGGTACGCCCGGACCGGGATGTGACCGATAGCGAGGTGCGCCAGGCACCGGTGATGCTGTTCGTCGACCAGCTCACCGAGGAAAAACTGGCGCTGTTGAGCAGCAATGCCGGCCTGTCCGGCATGCATGTGGAAAACGATGATGCGGGGGAGCACGGCCACCTGCGCATCGACCTCGGCGATACCGGCTACCACTTGTCCTGGAGCAGCCCGCTGCCGGGGCATCAGCTGCTGCGGGCAGTGTTGCCGCCGCTGGCGGGTGCCTTGCTGATACTCGGCCTGGTCATGCTGTACCTGTTCCGCCATGCCTTGCGCAGTTCGCGGGCGATAGACCTCACGCTCGCCGATCTGCAGCAGAGCAACCAGGCCCTGGAGGCCAGTGAACAACGTTTTCGCGCGGTGGCCGAGTCGGCCTCCGACTGGATCTGGGAAACCGATCGACAACAACGCCTGACCTACCTTTCGCAACGCTTTGTCAACGTCACTGGCTACTCGGTGGACGACTGGCTCGGCCACCCGCTCAATCAGTTGCTGGCCTGCGATACCACGCCGCTCTCGCCGTGGCTGGATGCCCTGGCCGTGGCCGATCCGCAACAACTGGCCAACTTGCGCTGCACCTACCGCGACCAGAATGGCCAGAGCCGCTACTGCCGGATTTCGGCCCGTGCCATCTGGTACGACGGCAAGCCTGTGGGATTTCGCGGCACCGCCAGCGACATCACCGATGAAGTCGACGCTCATGCGCGCATCCAGCACCTTTCGCTGCACGACCCGCTGACCGGGCTGGCCAACCGCAACAAGCTCGCCCGGCACCTCGAGCAAGCCCTGTTGCGCGGCAGTGATTCACCGCCACTGACCTTGCTGCTGCTGGACCTGGACAATTTCAAGCCTATCAATGATTCCCTTGGCCATACCGCCGGCGACGCCGTGCTGCAGGAAGTAGCGACCCGCCTGCGCGACAGCACCCGCGATGGCGACCTGGTCGCGCGCCTGGGCGGCGACGAATTCCTCCTGGTGCTCGGCGGCATGGACAACCGCAGTGAGATCGACCGTTTCTGTGCCCGCCTGATCGCCCTGCTGCAGCAACCGATCATCTTCGACAACCAGCCGCTGCACGTCGGCGCCAGCATCGGTGTCGCCCAGACCCGTACCCAGGGCTTCGATGCCGGTGAGCTGATCCGCTGCGCCGATATCGCCCTGTACCAGGCCAAGGCCGATGGCAAGAACACCTGGCGTTATTTCGCTGCCGAAATGAACCAGCAGATCCAGTACCGCCGCCAACTGGAGAACGACATGCGGCGGGCCCTGCGCAACCAGGAGTTCGAGCTGCACTACCAGCCGCGCTACCGCCTCAGCGACCTGCGCATCGTCGCGGTCGAGGCTTTGCTGCGCTGGCAGCATCCGCAGGAGGGGTTGCTGGGGCCGGACACCTTCATTCCGTTGGCCGAACAGAGTGACATCATTGTTGCGCTGGGCCGCTGGGTGCTGCGCGAAGCCTGCCGCACTGCCCATGACTGGCCTGCCGATGTACTGATTTCCGTGAACCTGTCACCGGCGCAGTTCCTGCGTAGCGATGTGGTGGCCGATGTACGCGAGATCCTGCTGGAAACCGCCTTCCCTGCTCAGCGCCTGGAGCTGGAAATTACCGAGAACGTGATGCTCAACGACATCGAAGGCGCGCTGGGCACCATGCTGTCGCTCAAGGAGCTGGGCGTACGCCTTAACATGGACGACTTCGGCACCGGCTACTCGTCGCTGGGCTACCTGCGCACCTACCCGTTCGACAGCATAAAGATCGACAAACGCTTCATCGGCGGGCTGAACAACACCGCCGGCAGCGACCGCGCCGTGGTCCAGGCCATCATCAACCTGGGCGAAGCGATGGGGCTGACGGTGACGGCCGAAGGGGTGGAAAGCGAGCAGCAGCTCAGGGCACTGCAGAAGGACCGTTGTCATGAAGTGCAGGGCTATTACCTGAGCAGGCCGCTGGACAGTGCGGCGCTCGAGGCGTTGCTGCAGCAGGCATCTCAGCGTTCGACACCCTCCCTGTAGCGCGTGGAGGTAACCGTCTTGTCCAGGTTTGATACTTGCACACCCCCTGTGGGAGCGGGTTCACCCGCGAAGAATGCGACGCGGTATATGGCACCGGCTTCGCCGGTGTTCGCGGGTGAGCCCGCTCCCACAGTGATCGTCCAGGTTTTCGGTATTCGAGCGAGGCAGTTACTCCGCTATTACAGAGCGGACTTCCGCTGCAAACTGCGCTCTGCCACGATTTCCGGCAGGTCGCGCCGGCGCAGGTAGGTGCGCAGCGGTTCACCGATGTTCAAACGGTCATCCACATGCTGCTCCAGCAACAGCGCCAGCCGTTCGCGGCACAGGGCCATGCGCTGCCCTTGCTCGGGCCGCCAGACAAACTCGCAGCAGGGCGTGATGCTGGCATCGGCCACATCCATGCCGAACGAATCTTCGGAAAAACGCACGATATGCGCACCGCGCTTGCCATGAAAACCGACAAAGCCCTTGAGCTGGTCGGCTGCGTTGCAGATGTCCTGGGAAGTGATGGCCATGACGTAACCTCGCAATTCAATCGGAAGATACGCACGCCAGGCGGGGAGAGGTTGCCTCTGCCGGGCAACTCGTGACCGGCAGCCTAACGCAAGCCGTGGCACAGGCGCCACGCTTTTCATCGATCAGCGGCCACCGTCAACCTGCGAATGCAGCACCTCGCCCAACCACTGCATGAACGCCTGCACCCTACGTGGCACGTGTCGTTGCCGGGCATACAGCAGTGACACGGGCATGGCCGGGGCCTGCCAGCCTTCCAGTACCGAAACCAGCTCACCGCGCTGCAGGTGTTCGGCCACGCCCACAGCTGGCACCTGGATCAGCCCCAGCCCTGCCAGGCAGGCCGCCGAGTAAGCCTCGGCATTGTTGACCGTGACCACACCGGCCATGGCCTGGAAGTGCAGTTCACCGTCCTGCAGGTATTCGAAACCGGTACTGCGCCCCCCCAAGGTACGCACGTAATGCACCAGATGGTGCTCGGCCAGGTCCTGCAGGGTGCGCGGCACGCCATGGCGGGCAAGGTAGGCTGGGCTGGCACAGTTGCGCATGCTCAGTTGCCCGACCGGGCGCGCCACCACGTCCAGGTCATGCAGGGCACCAATGCGCATCACACAATCGAAGCCTTCACGCAGCAGGTCGACCTGGCGATCGGTGCAACTGAGCTCCACCTCCAGACGCGGGAAACGCTGTAGAAACTGCGGCAGCGCCGGGATGATGACCCGGCGGGCCATCATGGTCGGCAGGTCGACCCGCAGGCGCCCGGCAAGCTCGGCATCGTCGGCGCAAAACAGGCTCTCGATCTCATCCATCCCCGACAGCAGGTTCTTGCTGCGCTCGTAAAGCAAGGCGCCATCCTGGGTTGCCTGCACCCGGCGGGTGGTGCGGTTGAACAACTGCGTACCCAGCAAACGCTCCAGCGCCCTGACCTGCTCCGACACGGTCGAACGGGGCAGCCCCAGGCTCTCGGCAGCCAAGGTGAAACTGCTGACCTCACTGACACGCACAAAGGTGCGCAACAACTCCAGCTTGTTCACTTGAACCTCGTCTATCCGGTTTTACCGAACAGTATTTCCATATTTGCTGGATTTAACAGCACAACCACGACCAATAGCCTGTACTCATCAGCCCACCATGAGGTTTTCACCATGACTCGCAAGATTGCCCTGATCACTGGCGCCAGCCGCGGCCTGGGCCGCAACACTGCCGAACACCTGGCCGCACGCGGTATCGATGTCATCGGCACCTACCACAGCAAGGCCGAGGAAGCCCAGGCCGTGGCCGCGCGGCTGGAGCAGGCCGGGGTCAAGGCCGCCATGCTGCAACTGGACGTCAGCGACAGCGCCAGCTTTGCCGCCTTCGCCGAACGCCTTGGAGCAACATTGCAGCAACACTTCGGTCGCGAGCGTTTCGACTTTCTGGTGAACAATGCCGGGATCGGCTTGAACGTGCCCTACACCGAAACCAGCGAGGCGCAGTTCGACCAGTTGCTGAATATCCAGCTGAAAGGGCCGTTCTTCCTCACACAGCGCCTGCTGCCGCTGCTGGTCGACAATGGCCGCATCGTCAACATTTCCACCGGCCTGGCGCGCTTTGCGCTGCCGGGGTACGCCGCCTATGCCTCGATGAAGGGAGCGATGGAGGTGCTGACCCGCTACCAGGCCAAGGAACTGGGGGCGCGTGGCATCCGCGTGAACATTCTGGCGCCGGGGGCGATCGAGACGGACTTTGGCGGCGGCGTGGTGCGGGACAACCGCCAGGTGAATGAATACATTGCCGGCAACACGGCGCTGGGGCGCGTGGGCTTGCCGGATGATATCGGGGCAGCGATTGCGCTGTTGCTGGAAGATGGCAATGGCTGGATCAACGGGCAACGGCTGGAGGTTTCAGGCGGGATGTTCCTCTGAGGTCAGTTTTTCCGGGGCCGCTTTGCGGCCCCCTTGGCCCTCACGGCCGATTCTGCTCCTCATGCACCTGCACACTGGCCGTCATTCCCGCACTCAGGGTCACCCCCTCCGGCACCTGGTCCAGGCGAATCCTCACCGGTATCCGCTGCGCCAGGCGCACCCAGTTGAAGGTCGGCTCAACCTCCGGCAGCAACTGGCTGTCCGGGTTGCTGTTGCGGTCGGTGATACCACGGCTGATGCTCTCCACATGCCCTTGCATCGGCTCGCCCGCGCCCATCAGCCAAACCTTTACCGCATCCCCCACGCGAATGCGCGGCAGCTTGGTTTCCTCGAAATAGGCCTGGATATAGAAGGTTGAATCGTCCACCAGGGCCATCACCGACTCCCCGGTGTTCACATAGTTGCCCTCGGCCAGGCGCAGGTTGGTGATGTGCCCGCTACGCGGTGCACGCACCTCACTGCGCGCCAGGTTGATTTTGGCAACCTGCAACTGTGCCTCGGCCTCGTGCAACTCACCGCGGGCGATGGCCGCATTGATCTGGGCGTTTTCCCGCAATTCGGCACTGATCGCCTCCGGCCCCAGGGCAGTACGCCGGGCTGCTTCACGCTCGCGCAGGCGCAGTTGTTGGGTACGTGTCTCGGTCACTGCGCTGGCCTGGTCGAAGGCAGCCTGGAAGCGTTCGCGGTCGATGCTCATCAGCAGGTCGCCAGCCTTGACCTGCTGGTTGTCACGGACTTTCAGCTCGCGCACCCAGCCGGATACATCAGGGGCGATCACCACCACATCCGCACGCACACGGGCATCGCGGGTCCAGGGGGTGAGCATGTAGTACTGCCATAACTGATAGCCGGCAAACACGGCAAGGGCTACCACACACAAGGTGATCAGGGTACGTACGGCCGCACGCATCGAAACACTCCTTTATAAAGCTCCCAGCAGTCGCACCACCAGGAACAACACACAAACGAACAACGCCGCGTCGAACAGCGCTTCATGCCAGATCCAGCGCCCCAACGGCGTGGCCTGCACCAGCAGTCGCAGCAACCCGGTAAGCACCAGCGCCAGCAACACATAAACCAGAAAGGGACTGAACAGCACGCCGCCCACTTCCCACTCACGCAACCCCATGGGTTTCCTCCTGCCAGCGGCACCACTTGCCCCAGCTTTTCTGCAGTTGCAGCACCGCCCCTTCGGCCAACCGCAGCGGATCGCTGGAGGGTAGACGGCGCAAGGCGCCAATGAACTGTTCGCTGGCGGCATCCAGGCGCTGCCCACGCCCGGGCGCCGGCCCTTTGGCCAGCACGGCCTCTACTTGCTGCAGGTATTCGCGCTCGGCGCGCCCCAACGGGGCCTGGGCGACCGCCAGGCACATGCGCAGATGCACCAGTTCGTCGCCGATATCCAGGCCGTGCAGGCCATCGTCCCAGCGCTTGCGCTCGTTCTCGGGCAGTTCGCTGGCATGCCGCGCAAGTTGCATCAGGCGGTCGGCCATGCGCCCGCCAAACCAGCTGTCGGCCCCGCGCAGGTCGCGCCGGGTCAGGCGCACCAAGTCGTTCTGGGTCGCCGCGCGCAGGCGCCGGCCCAGCCAGGCCGGGTGGCGAAACACCAACAAACGAAAGGCCATCACCGCCGCCGACACCCCCACCAGCATGGCCAAGGCACTATTGAGCATGGTGGCCACGCCGAACTGCATGGCGTTCAGCGGCGACACCAGCACGATGAAGTGCAGGCAATAGGAGGTAGCCGTGGCCCCGGTCCGCGGGTGAGCCATGCCCAGCGCGCCAAGAAACAGCGGCACGCCCATGCCCAGGCACAGCATGGCGAAGCTGCTCCATTGCGGCAGCAGAATCTGCCCGACCAGAAATGCCGCAGGTATGGCAAGGCAGATTCCGCGCAAAAAGCTCAAGCCGATCTGCGCACCATTCTCGCGGCTGGCGAACAGGCTGCAGACCACGCAGGTCAACACCAGCCCACCCGGTGCCGAAGGCCAGGCGGTAGCCAGCCAGAAGCCGCTCATTACCAGAAAGGCCAGCGCACTGCGTGAGCCGAACAGCAAAGCCAGCGACCAGTCGCGGTGCGCGGCCAGGCCTTGGGACACATCCTTGGGCGCCCTGCCCGCTTCCACATCCTCCAGCGCCTGGCTGGCAGCCATGGCGTAATCCAGCAGCAGCGCCATTCGCGCCAGGCAGAAGTGCTCCGCCGGGCTGATCTGTTCGTCGTGGGCGGCATCCCAGATGCGCTGGCGCAGCAACAACAGGCTCGGCTGGTCGGGCTTGCCCAGCAGTGCGCGCACCTCCTCCAACCAGGGTGCCAGGCTTTCGGCCTGGCGCTCATCAAGTTGCCGCCACTGCCGGCGCACCGAACGGGAAATGCGCAGCAGCACCATCAGTTTCTGGCTCAGGCCGCGAATGGCACGAGCGCGCTGGCGCCCGCGGTTGCCTTCGAACCAGGCGTGTTCGCGTTGGCTGTCGATGGCAACGATACGCCCCAGGCTTTCCAGCAGGCCTTTGCGCGCCTCGTCTTCGCCGCCCAGCATGGCACTGGCGGCCTGCAGGCCGTTCTGCCAGGCCTGGCGGGCCTGCCCGCCCAGTTGCTGCTCTACCCGCATGGGCCAGAGCAAGGCACTGCTGGCGGTGGCACAGAAGATACCCAGGCAGATCTCGGTGCAGCGCGCCACGGCCTGGTCGAACACCTGCAACGGGTGGTCGATGGCCGGCAGGGCAATGATCGCTGCGGTGTAGCCTGCCAACACGAAGGCATAGGCCCAGGCGCTGCGCAGTTGGGTGGAGGCGGCGGTGCACAGGGCCAGCCACAGGGCCAAGGTGAGCAGGAACAGCCATGGGGTCTGGGCAAACAGGCCGATGAACAGCACCGACGCGAACGTGCCGACCAAGGTACCGGCCAACCGCGCCAGGCCCTTCTGCACCACCATGCCCGACAACGGCTGGGCGACGATGAAAGCGGTCATCAGTGCCCAGGACGGTTGCTCCAGCCCCCAGCGCATCGCCAGCCACAGCGCCAGCCCGCCACCGAGCAGGGTCTTGATGGCGAACTTGAGGGCGAGGCTGCTAGGGGCGAACAGGGCCTGGAGGGTGATGGGCACGAGACGGACCTTGCGGGGATGGTCTTGTAGAAAGATAGACAATGGTGGGAAGGATAAAGCGGAAACGATTAATTAGCTAGCTAATCATCTTATGGAGGGACAGGCAACACAAGATTGCAGGCAAAAAAATGGGCGACCGAAGTCGCCCTAAATGCCTTGCGTGCTCGTGTACCCGGAAGGTCAGCGCGGCTTGCGCTTGTTCGAGTCCTTCCAGATGAAAATGCCCAGACCGGCAAAGAAGACGACCATCAACCCGACCGTTACCACTCCGGCGATAACCACGTTGTCGAAGAACATGCTGGCCTCCCCATTCGTTTGCCGTTGTCCGATGGGTGCACGTTAACCAATGTGGGGGCGGGGAAAATTGATCGGTGTCAATGGTGCCCGGGGCCGGGCACGCGAGGCGGGTGCAGGGTTGACCTGCGTCAAGTTTCAGCGCTTCTTCGGCTTGCCCTTGGGCTTCTTTTTCTTGGCAGTGTTCAACGGCAGGGCTTGCTCGAACGCATTGCGCATTTCATTCAGGCGCTTTTCCTTGAGGTCGTGGATACGCTTGGCGCGTTCGGCATCGAAATCGATGAGGTTGTCTTGGCTCATGGGTGGGCTCGACGATCAACTGAGACTTGCATGATGAAGCCAGGCGCTGGCGCTGACCAGCCCCATGTCAGACTTCGATGTCCACCAGCAGCCCCTGGCGTACATGCTCGCCCATCAACGGTGCCACCGGCACGGTATTGTCGGCGTTGACCTCGTCACCCGGCATAGCACTGTAGCGTTCGTCGTCGCCCTTCTGCCGGCGTTGCTGCTGGCGGCGCTGCTCCTCACGCAGCAGCAGCGCCTGCTCTTGCGGGTCACGCTGGTGCTTGAGGTCGATGGCACTTTCACCGGATGCAGGTTGCGTCGGCACCACCGGCTTGATGTCGGGTGTCGGCTTGACCGGGTCCTGTTGCGAGGTCACCGGCGCGGCACTGAGCGGAATGATCGGTGGCAGCATGGACGTTCTCCTATGCCCCCTGTATCGGCAGGCGCGGGTTTACCTTGATGGCTGGCACAACACTTATTCGGTTTCGTCGTCAGGGTCGCCGTCGCTTGGCGGGCTGGCCTCGCTCCAAGGGCGCTTGTACACCTGCTGCCAGACCGCATCCATGTGCTCGCGAAGCACCTGCGGCGCGGCCTTGAGCGAAGCGCTGTCCTCACGCTCACCGCCGATCGGCTCTTCACCCGCCGGGGTAATCAGCGACTGGCCGGTGATGCTATAGCTGGCCTGCCCTTCGCGCATCTCGATGGCGATGTCGTGCGGGTCGATGCCACCGCCGCAGAAGGCATGGCTGGCAACCGTCACCTCGGCGATGCCGTCCTTGTTCAGGTCGCCGACATCGCTGACGTCGTTATAGAAGTCCACATCCAGGTCCAGCCCCGGACAGGTGGTTTCCTGTTCGATCTGCCAGCGCGCCTTGAACGCGTCGTTTTCGGCGGTGCGCCCGTACAGCGTGGCCTTGAGTACCACCTTGTCCACTTCCTGCTCGCTTTCCGGGTCGCTGGCCTGGCCATCGCTGCGGCTCAATACCAGCAGGCCTTCACCGTCGCGGTCACGAAAGTGCACGCTCTTGATCGGCGTCTGCACGCCCAGTACCTCGAGCTGCTCGATCGGAATGGCGGGCAAGGTCTCGAAGTTTTTCTGCTCGCAGGCGGCCAGTAGCAACAGGCTGCCCACGGCCATCGAAGTGCTGATCCAGCGGTGCTTGGCAGACATGTTGATCGGGGGCCCTCGTCGGCAGCACGGTGGGGTGCGATGAAGCGGCTAGACTGTTGCTACCTATCGCACTTCGGCACCTTTCGATGCGCTCGGCACTTTGGTCTGACCGGCCGATCCGTTAACATAATCGGCTTTTTCATCGCGGGAGTTCAGGCAGTATGGCGCAGCAGTATCAACCGGGGCAACGCTGGATCAGCGACAGCGAAGCCGAGCTCGGCCTGGGTACCATCCTGGCGCAGGATGGCCGCCTGTTGACCGTGCTCTACCCGGCCACTGGCGACACCCGCCAGTATTCCCTGCGCAATGCGCCGCTGACCCGCGTGCGCTTCTCGCCAGGTGACCAGATCACCCACTTCGAAGGCTGGAAGCTGACCGTGCGCGAGGTGGAGGACATCGACGGGCTGATGGTCTACCACGGCCTGGACGGGCAGAATCAACCGCGCACGCTGCCGGAAACCCAGTTGTCGAACTTCATCCAGTTCCGCCTGGCCAGTGACCGCCTGTTCGCCGGGCAGATCGACCCGCTGTCGTGGTTCAGCCTGCGCTACAACACACTGCAGCACACCAGCAAGCAGATGCAGTCGGCGCTGTGGGGCCTGGGCGGCTGCCGCGCCCAACCCATCGCCCACCAGTTGCACATCGCCCGCGAAGTCGCCGACCGCAGCGCGCCGCGCGTCTTGCTGGCCGACGAAGTGGGCCTGGGCAAAACCATCGAGGCCGGCCTGGTGATCCACCGCCAGCTGCTGTCTGGCCGCGCCAGCCGCGTTCTGATCCTGGTACCGGAAAACCTCCAGCACCAGTGGCTGGTGGAAATGCGCCGCCGCTTCAATCTGCAGGTGGCCCTGTTCGATGCCGAGCGCTTCATCGAAAGCGACGCCAGCAACCCGTTCGAGGATGCCCAGCTGGCGCTGGTGGCCCTGGAGTGGCTGGTCGAAGACGAAAAGGCCCAGGACGCGCTGTTCGCCGCCGGCTGGGACCTGATGGTGGTGGACGAAGCCCACCACCTGGTCTGGCACGAAGACCAGGTCAGCGCCGAATACGGTCTGGTCGAACAGCTGGCCCAGGTGATCCCGGGCGTGCTGCTGCTCACGGCCACCCCCGAGCAGCTCGGCCAGGACAGCCACTTCGCCCGCCTGCGCCTGCTCGACCCCAACCGTTTCCACGACCTGGCCGCCTTCCGAGCCGAGAGCGAGCACTACCGCCCGGTGGCTGAAGCCGTACAGGAACTGCTCGACGAAGGCCGCCTGTCGCCCAAGGCCCACGCCACCATCCAGGGCTTCCTGGGAGCCGAAGGCGAAGCCCTGCTGGCCGCGGTCAGCGACGGCGATTCCCAGGCCAGTGCGCGCCTGATCCGTGAGCTGCTCGACCGCCACGGTACCGGCCGCGTGCTGTTCCGTAACACCCGCGCGGCGATCCAGGGCTTCCCTGAGCGCCAGTTGCACCCATACCCACTGGCCACGCCCGAGCAGTACCGCGACCTGCCAGCCGGCGAACATGCCGAGCTGTACCCGGAAGTCGCCTTCCAGGCCCAGGGCGAGGTGGCCGACGACGAGCGCTGGTGGCGTTTCGACCCACGCGTCGACTGGCTGATCGACACCCTGAAGATGCTCAAGCGCACCAAGGTGCTGGTGATCTGCGCCCATGCCGAAACCGCGATGGACCTGGAAGACGCCCTGCGCGTGCGCTCCGGCATCCCGGCCTCGGTGTTCCATGAAGGCATGAGCATCCTCGAACGGGACCGCGCCGCTGCCTACTTCGCCGACGAAGAGTTCGGCGCGCAGGTGCTGATCTGCTCCGAGATCGGCAGCGAAGGCCGCAACTTCCAGTTTGCTCACCATCTGGTGATGTTCGACCTGCCAGCGCACCCCGACCTGCTCGAACAGCGCATCGGCCGCCTGGACCGTATCGGCCAGAAGCACACCATCCAGCTGCATATCCCGTACCTGCAGGACAGCCCGCAAGAGCGCCTGTTCCAGTGGTACCACGAAGGCCTCAACGCCTTCCTCAACACCTGCCCTACCGGCAACGCTCTGCAGCACCAGTTCGGCCCGCGCCTGCTGCCGCTGCTCGAAGGCGGCGAAATCAAGGCCTGGGAAACCCTGGTGGCCGATGCCCGAAGCGAGCGCGAGCGCCTGGAAGCCGAACTGCATACTGGCCGTGACCGCCTGCTGGAACTCAACTCCGGTGGTGCCGGCGAAGGCCAGGCGTTGGTCGAGGCCATTCTCGAACAGGACGACCAGTTCGCCCTGCCGATCTACATGGAAACCCTGTTCGACGCCTTCGGCATCGACAGCGAAGACCATTCCGAAAACGCCCTGATCCTCAAGCCAAGCGAGAAGATGCTCGACGCCAGCTTCCCATTGGGCGACGACGAAGGCGTGACCATCACCTACGACCGTGGCCAGGCCCTGTCGCGTGAGGACATGCAGTTCCTCACCTGGGAGCACCCGATGGTGCAAGGCGGCATGGACCTGGTTCTGTCCGGCTCGATGGGCAACACTGCCGTGGCGCTGATCAAGAACAAGGCGCTCAAACCCGGCACCGTGCTGCTTGAACTACTGTTCGTCAGCGAGGTGGTGGCACCGCGTAGTCTGCAACTGGGCCGTTACCTGCCACCGGCGGCGTTGCGCTGCCTGCTCGATGCCAACGGCAACGACCTGGCGTCCCGCGTGGCCTTCGAAACCCTCAACGACCAGCTCGAAAGCGTACCGCGGGCCAGCGCCAACAAGTTCGTCCAGGCCCAGCGCGACGTGCTTGCCCAGCGCATCAGCAGTGGCGAGGCCAAGGTCATGCCGGCCCACGTCGAGCGCGTGGCCGAGGCCCAGCGCCGCCTGACAGCGGAAGCCGACGAAGAGTTGGCACGTCTGATCGCGCTGCAAGCGGTCAACCCAAGCGTGCGCGACAGCGAGATCGAAGCGCTGCGCAGGCAGCGCGAAGAGGGCCTGGCGATGCTGGAAAAGGCCGCCCTGCGCCTGGAAGCCATTCGTGTGCTAGTGGCGGGCTAATACAGTTCAGAAACCGCCGCCTTTGTGGGAGCGGCCTTGTGTCGCGAAAGGGCCGCAACGCGGCCCCAGGATTGACGCGCAATAGTTGAAATTGCCGGGGCTGCTTTGCAGCCCTTTCGCGACACAAGGCCGCTCCCACAGGGGGGCCAATTTTCAGAACCCATTTACATATTCCATGCTGCGATCAGGTTCATAACCAAATCGTAGAAATCAATGTGCCATTAGTCAGGAAGGCTTAAACACCTCTTCCTATACTGCCTCTGGACAGTCTGCACAGGGTTGTAGCGCAGACGAGTGCAAACTCGATCATGAGGCATTCCATGGAATGGCTGGGGCTGCAACTGTTCGCCGACCTGCCGGCAACCGGGCGCATCGTCATTGATTGCCGGCATGAACCGTTCCTGGTTCTGCTCGCCTACTTCGTCGCCTGTGCGGCCTGCTTCGCCACCCTGGACATGGCCGAGCGCCAATCCCACAGCGAAGATCCCACCGCCCACCGACAATGGAACATGCTCGGTGCCTGCTGCCTCGCAGGCGGCATCTGGGCCATGCACTTCATCAGCATGCTGGCCTTCCAGGCTCCAGTGGAAGTGCACTACGACGTGTCCTTGACCATCCTTTCGCTGCTCATCGCTCTGGCCGTCGCCTGGTTGGCCATGCACAGCCTCGACCGCAGCCAGATGCGCGCACACCACTACCTGCAAAGTGCGGTACTGATCGGCCTGGGTATCATCGTGATGCACTTCGTAGGCATGGCCGCCCTGGAAACCGGCGCCCGCCAGTACTACCAATCCGGCCTGCTGCTGGCCTCGGCCACCATTGCCCTGCTCACCAGCCTGACCGCGCTGTACCTGGCCCGCTACTTCCGGCATGGCAGCGGCAACCTGCACCAGGCCATGAAGTACGGCGCCAGCCTGCTGATGGCCGGCGGTATTGTCGCCACCCATTTCACCGCGATGTCGGCCATGACCCTGGTCATCCCGGCCGACACCGCCCTGCGCCTGCCCTCTGGCGACAACAGCTTGCAACTGGCGCTGGGCATCGGCTTCATTACCCTGCTCATCAGTGCTGCCAGCATCAGTAGCGCACTGGCCGACAAGAAGCTGCAAAGCAAGGAACACGACCTGCGCCGGGTCAGCGTGTTGCTCAGCCAACTCGACCAGGCCCGCGCGTCGCTGCAGCAGGCTGCGCACTACGATGCGCTGACCAGCCTGGTAAACCGTCGCGGTTTCAACCAGGTGTTCGCTGAACGCCTGGCCGAACACAAGGTAACGGAAAGCCACCTGGCAGTGATGTTCCTGGACATCGACCATTTCAAGCGCATCAACGACAGCCTCGGTCACGACGCCGGCGACGAACTGCTCAAGGTGATCGCCAGCCACATCAAGGCCGCCACCCGCAACCACGACCTGGTCGCGCGCCTTGGCGGCGACGAGTTCTGCGTGGTTACCAGCCTCAATAACCGCGACGAAGCCCGCCACCTGGCCCAGCGCATCATGCAGAGGATGAAAGAGCCCATCAACCTGGGCGGCCGACGCATGGTCATGACCACCAGCATCGGCATCAGCATCTTCCCCGAAGACGGCACCACCGCCGAAGAGCTGCTCAAGCATGCAGACCTCGCCCTGTACCAGTCCAAGGGCAATGGGCGCAACAGCCTGAACTTCTTCAACGACAGCCTTAAGACCCAGGCCTCGATTGCGCTGCAGCTGGAAGAAGAACTGAGGGTGGCCCTGCTCGAGGAGCATGGGCTGTGCGTGCACTACCAGCCGATCTTCGACATGCGCAGCAGGCAAGTGGCCAAACTGGAAGCACTGGTGCGCTGGCGCCACCCGCAACACGGCTTGCTCGGGCCCGATCGTTTTGTCGCCATCGCCGAAGCCAACGGGCTGATCATCGACCTCGACCTGTGGGTGCTGCGCCACGCCTGCGCCGACATGGCCTATCTGCAGCGCCACGGCCATGGCAACCTCAAGGTCACGGTCAATTGCTCGGCAGTCACTCTCAGCCACGACGAACTGCCCAACGAAGTGGAGAAGGCGCTGTTCCACGCCGGGCTCGCGCCCCGGCAGCTGGAGCTGGAAGTGACCGAGAACGCCCTGATGGGGGATATCCAGCGCACAGTCAACCTGCTCAAACGCGTGCGCGCCCTGGGCGTGACGCTGTCGATCGATGACTTCGGCACCGGCTACTCGTCACTGGCCTACCTCAAGCGCCTGCCGCTGGATGTGCTGAAGATCGACCGCAGCTTCCTGCAGGATGTGCCGGGCAGCCAGAAGGACCGCGAGATCGTCCAGGCGATCATCGTCATGGCGCATACCCTGCATCTTCAGGTAGTCAGCGAGGGCGTGGAAACCGCCGAACAGCTGGCGTTTCTCGAAGCCCACGGCTGCGACTATCTGCAAGGCTACCTGCTGGGTCGCCCCGAGCCACTGGCCGAACTGCGCTCGTTGCTGGAACGGCTGCAGCACCAGGGTGGCGTGTTCAAACCTTGCTGCGATACAGCTCAACCAGGGTCGCCGGATCTTTTTGCAGGTACCCCTGGCTTGCGTGCAGGCGCATCAATTGTGCGGCAAGGCCACTGAGCGGCGTCGCCGAGCCTTGCTCGCGGGAGAACTTGACCGCGCCATCTAGGTCCTTGAGCAGCGTGCGCACGTGCCACTTGATCGGCTCGAAGCGGCTTTCGGCCATTTGCGGAGCGAGGATCTGCAGCGGTTTGGAATCGGCAAAGCCGCCCGCCAGTGCTTCGGCGATCAGCGTCGCGTCGACCCCGGACTGTTCAGCCAAGGCCACCACTTCGGCGATCACCAGGGCATTGCAGGCCACGATCATCTGGTTGCAGGCCTTGGTCACCTGGCCTGCGCCCACCGCCCCCATGTGCGTCACGCGCTGGCCGAGCACCTGCAGTACTGGGCGGGCGCGCTCCAGGTCGGTCGCCTCGCCACCGACCATGATCGCCAGGGTGCCGGCTTCGGCCCCGGGCGTGCCGCCGGAAACTGGCGCGTCCAGCCAGGCCATGCCGCACAGCGCTGCCAGTTCGGCAGCCATTTCACGGGTGGCGGTTGGCTCCAGGCTGGAAAAATCGATCAGCAACTGGCCGCTGCGCCCGCCCTGGGCTATGCCTTGCTCGCCAAACACCACCTCACGGACCACGGCCGTGTCGGCCAGGCACAGCAGCAGCATGTCGCTGTCGCGGCACAGTTCGGCAGGGCTGCCGGCCAGGCGCGCGCCGGCGGCGACCAGTGCAGCGCACTTTTCCGGGCTGCGGTTCCATACGGTCAGCGGGTAGCCCGCTGCCAACAGGCGCCGGCACATGGGCAGGCCCATCAGGCCGATGCCAGCGAATCCAAGCGAAGGTAGTGCAGTGCTCATCAATGACTCCTGACTATTCGAACAACCGGGGGCCGCTGTGCGGCCCCATTACGCATCCCGTAAACTGTTACCGCCACGCCGAATTGTTACTTCCCTCTACCCGCCCTGAGCGCCTTCGAGCACCAAAACGGGGCTACTGCGCATTTTTGCGCACCAAAAGCGATCACGCTTCTGCCGGGCGCTTCACCTGGATCACGATGAACGGCGAAACTACTACCGCCCAGATCTCTGGGTCGCGGCTTTGCAGGTCATGGGCCTGCTCGGCGGTCACCGGCCCAACAGTGCCATCACTACGCCACTTGGCGAAGATCTCGCTGCGATTCTCGGCCATCGCCTCGGCAACGGCGATCAGGTCAACGCTGGGGTCGACCCAAATCAGGTCACCCTTTGCCCAGAAACGCTCCAGCGCTTTCCACTCGATGATTGCCGTCTCGCCAAGCAATTTGGCATAGAGGGTGCTTGTTTGATCAGTCATGGGTGGTATCCGCAAAAATCGGCCAATAAAAAAGGCCGGCATTTTTGCAGAAAAACCCGGTTTCAAATATGTAATTTGGTCGATTGATCCCGATCTTGTGGGGCAGGATCGCAGATGCAGGCAGTTTGATGGCGCCTTTCTGTATCTTTGTGTCGACCAAGCGACAACCCAGGAAGCAGGCACTTTTCGACCGCTTTTCAAGCGCTCGGGCAGCGCTCTACACTGTACCGGTACAGTTCCGGGACATGTTCCGGGGGAAGGTGGGCTTGCGCGTTGGCATGGCCACGCCGCAAATCCCGCCCGGTCTGTAGCCCTGGCCGCCAGGACTATAAGAATTACAACAGAATGAGTGGAGCACTATGATCAAGATTTCCAAGCTGTTCGCCGCAATGGTTCTGGCAGGGGTAGCCAGCCATTCGTTTGCCGCCGATACCATCAAGATCGGGATTGCGGGCCCCAAGACCGGCCCTGTGACCCAGTACGGCGACATGCAGTTCATCGGCGCAAAGCAAGCCATCAAGGATATCAACGCCGCGGGCGGCGTGGATGGCAAGATGCTCGAAGCCAAGGAATACGACGACGCCTGCGACCCTAAACAGGCCGTTGCAGTCGCCAACAAGGTGGTCAACGATGGCGTCAAGTTCGTCATCGGCCACCTGTGCTCCAGCTCCACCCAGCCTGCGTCCGACATCTATGAAGACGAAGGCGTGATCATGATCACCCCAGCCGCCACCTCCCCGGAAATCACCGCCCGTGGTTACAAGCTGATCTTCCGCACCATCGGCCTGGACAGCGCCCAAGGCCCTGCTGCCGGCAACTACATCGCCGACCACGTCAAGCCGAAGGTGGTCGCCGTCCTGCACGACAAGCAGCAGTACGGTGAAGGCATCGCTACCGCAGTCAAGCAGACCCTTGAAGGCAAAGGCACCAAGGTTGCCGTGTTCGAAGGCCTGAACGCCGGTGACAAGGACTTCTCCTCGATCATCCAGAAGCTCAAGCAGAACAACGTCGACTTCGTCTACTACGGCGGCTACCACCCAGAGCTGGGTCTGATCCTGCGCCAGGCTCAGGAAAAAGGCCTGAAAGCCAAGTTCATGGGCCCGGAAGGCGTGGGTAACGACTCCATCTCGCAGATCGCCCAGAACGCTTCCGAAGGCCTGCTGGTGACCCTGCCGAAGTCGTTCGACGCGGACCCTGCGAACAAGAAGATCGTCGACGCCATCAAGGCTGACGGCAAGGACCCAAGCGGCCCGTTCGTGTTCCCGGCCTACTCGGCTGTCGAGCTGATCGCCCAGGGCATCAAGGAAGCCAAGTCCGAAGATGCCGACAAGGTGGCAGCCGCCATCCACAAAGGTACCTTCAAGACCCCGACCGGTGACCTGTCGTTCGACGACAAAGGCGACCTGAAAGACTTCAAGTTCGTGGTCTACGAATGGCACTTCGGCAAGCCTAAGACCGAAGTCTCCCCTCAGTAACTGCGTGACTAATAGCTGACCTACGAGCCCACTGTGCGAGCAGTGGGCTTTGTTTTATGAGGTTCATGGGCCTGATCCCCGCGATCCGGGGGCGGCTCACCTGAAAATCTTAAAACCGTCACCCGCGGTTTCCTGGCCTTACCCCCGCCAGCGAAATGCAAATCAGGTTTTTAGGAGCGCTGTAATGCCTGAGATCTACCATTTCTTCCAACAACTGGTTAATGGATTGACCATCGGCAGCACCTATGCCTTGATCGCCATCGGCTACACGATGGTGTACGGCATCATTGGCATGATCAACTTCGCCCACGGCGAGGTGTACATGATCGGTTCCTACGTGGCCTTCATCGCCTTGGCTGGCCTGGCCATGATGGGTATCCATTCGCTGCCGATCCTCATGACCGTCGCCTTCGTCGCGACGATCTTCGTCACCAGTGCCTATGGCTACAGCATCGAACGGGTTGCCTACCGCCCCCTGCGCAACAGCAACCGCCTGATCCCGCTGATTTCCGCCATCGGCATGTCGATCTTCCTGCAGAACACCGTCTTGCTGTCGCAAGACTCCAAGGACAAGTCCATCCCCAACCTGATCCCCGGAAGCTTCTCGTTCGGGCCGGGCGGCGCGGAGGAAGTACTGATCAGCTACATGCAGATCCTGGTGTTCGTGGTCACCCTGGTGGCAATGACCTGCCTCACCCTGTTCATCTCCCGTTCCCGCCTGGGCCGCGCCTGCCGCGCCTGTGCCGAGGACATCAAGATGGCCAACCTGCTGGGCATCAACACCAACAACATCATCGCCCTCACCTTCGTCATCGGTGCCGCCCTGGCGGCGGTGGCGGCCGTGCTGCTGAGCATGCAGTACGGGGTGATCAACCCCAACGCCGGTTTCCTGGTGGGCCTGAAGGCCTTCACCGCGGCGGTGCTGGGTGGCATCGGCAGCATCCCGGGCGCCATGCTCGGTGGGCTGGTGCTGGGCGTGGCCGAAGCGTTCGGTGCCGATATCTTCGGCGACCAGTACAAGGACGTGGTGGCATTCGGCTTGTTGGTTCTTGTCCTGCTATTCCGGCCGACCGGCATCCTGGGCCGCCCGGAGGTTGAAAAAGTATGAACAGAAATCTCAAACAGGCGTTCTTCAGCGCCTTGCTGGTATGGGCCGTGGCCTTCCCGGTATTGGGCCTGAAACTGAGCATCGACGGCATCAGCCTGTCCGTGCACAGCCAGGGCTCGTTCAACCTCAGCATCATTGCCCTGTGCTCGGTCCTGATGTTCCTGCGCGTGCTGTTCGACAAGCAGTGGAACTCGGTAATGGGCCGCCGTTCGGATCGCAAGCTGATCCCGCCGGCAGTCAGCAACTACCTGACCCTGCCGAAGACCCAGCGCTACGTGATCATGGGCCTGATCGTCGCGGCACTGGTGTGGCCGTTCTTCGGCTCGCGCGGTGCGGTCGACATTGCCACGCTGATCCTGATCTACGTGTTGCTGGGCCTGGGCCTGAACATCGTGGTCGGCCTGGCGGGCCTGCTCGACCTCGGTTACGTCGGCTTCTACGCCGTTGGCGCCTACAGCTACGCCATGCTCTCGCACTACCTGGGCTGGAGTTTCTGGGTATGCCTGCCGATTGCCGGCCTGATGGCCGCTACCTTCGGTTTCCTGCTCGGCTTCCCGGTTCTACGCCTGCGCGGTGACTACCTGGCGATCGTGACCCTCGGCTTCGGCGAGATCATCCGCCTGTTCCTGCGTAACCTCACCGACTGGACCGGCGGCCCCAACGGCATCAGCAACATCCCCAAGCCAGAGCTTTTCGGCCTGACTTTCGAACGCCGTGCCGCCGAAGGCATGCAGACCTTCCATGAGTTCTTCAGGCTGGAATACAACTCGATCAACAAGGTCATCTTCCTCTACCTGGTGGCCCTGCTGCTGGCCCTGCTGGCGCTGTTCGTGATCAACCGTCTGCTGCGCATGCCGATCGGCCGCGCCTGGGAAGCCCTGCGCGAAGACGAGATCGCCTGCCGTGCACTGGGCCTGAACCCGACCGTGATCAAGCTGTCGGCCTTCACCCTGGGCGCCTGCTTCGCCGGTTTCGCCGGCAGCTTCTTCGCTGCGCGCCAAGGCCTGGTGACGCCGGAGTCGTTCACCTTCATCGAGTCGGCGATCATCCTCGCCATCGTCGTGCTCGGCGGCATGGGCTCACAACTGGGCGTGATCCTCGCGGCCATCGTGATGATCCTGCTGCCCGAGCTGATGCGTGAGTTCAGCGAATACCGGATGTTGATGTTCGGTGCGCTGATGGTGTTGATGATGATCTGGCGTCCGCAAGGCCTGCTGCCTATGCAACGTCCACACATGGAGCTGCGTCGATGAGCCGCGAAATTCTGCAAGTCAGCGGCCTGAGCATGCGCTTCGGCGGCTTGTTGGCGGTCAACGGCGTGGGCCTGACCGTCAAGGAAAAACAGGTGGTGGCACTGATCGGCCCGAACGGTGCCGGCAAGACCACTGTCTTCAACTGCCTGACCGGCTTCTACAAGCCCAGCGGCGGCACCATCCTGCTCGATGGCCAGCCGATCCAGGGCCTGGCCGGGCACCAGATTGCCCGCAAGGGCGTGGTGCGGACCTTCCAGAACGTGCGCCTGTTCAAGGAAATGACCGCGCTGGAAAACCTGCTGATCGCCCAGCACCGCCACCTGAACACCAACTTCTTCGCCGGCCTGTTCAAGACCCCGAGCTTCCGCCGCAGCGAGAAGGAGGCCATGGAGCGCGCGCAATACTGGCTGGAGAAGGTCAACCTGACCGAGTTCGCCAACCGTACCGCCGGCACCCTCGCCTACGGCCAGCAGCGCCGCCTGGAAATCGCCCGCTGCATGATGACCCAGCCGCGCATCATCATGCTCGACGAACCGGCAGCGGGCCTGAACCCGAAGGAGACCGAAGACCTCAAGGCGCTGATCGCCTACCTGCGTGAGTCGCACAACGTCACCGTGCTGCTGATCGAGCACGACATGAAACTGGTGATGAGCATTTCCGACCATATCGTGGTGATCAACCAGGGTACCCCCCTGGCCCACGGCACGCCGGAAGAGATCCGCGACAACCCTGACGTGATCAAAGCCTACCTGGGGGAAGCGTAAATGCTGAAGTTCGAGAACGTTTCCACCTTCTACGGCAAGATCCAGGCGCTGCACAGCGTCAACGTAGAGATCAACCAGGGCGAGATCGTTACCCTGATCGGCGCCAACGGTGCCGGCAAGTCGACCTTGCTGATGACCCTGTGCGGCTCGCCGCAGGCGCACAGCGGCAGCATCAAGTACCTGGGTGAAGAACTGGTCGGCCAACCGTCCTCGCACATCATGCGCAAGAGCATCGCGGTAGTGCCGGAAGGCCGCCGCGTGTTCTCCCGCCTGACCGTCGAGGAAAACCTGGCGATGGGTGGTTTCTTCACCGACAAGGGCGATTACCAGGAGCAGCTGGACAAGGTGCTACAGCTGTTCCCGCGCCTGAAGGAGCGTTATATCCAGCGGGGCGGCACCATGTCCGGTGGCGAGCAGCAGATGCTCGCCATTGGCCGGGCGCTGATGAGCAAGCCCAAGCTGCTGCTGCTCGACGAGCCCTCGCTGGGCCTGGCGCCGATCATCATCCAGCAGATCTTCGACATCATCGAACAGCTGCGCCGTGATGGCGTGACGGTGTTCCTGGTGGAACAGAACGCCAACCAGGCGCTGAAGATCGCTGATCGAGCGTATGTGCTGGAGAACGGCCGGGTGGTGATGCAGGGTACTGGGGAAGCACTGCTGACCGACCCGAAGGTGCGCGACGCGTACCTGGGGGGTTGATGGGAAAAGGGCCATCTACTGGCCCTTTTTTCTACCTGTCAGAAATGTATTGCCTGTACTGGCCCTATCGCCGGCAAGCCAGCTCCCACAGGTAACCCACAGTTCCTGAAAGTTGTGGGGCCTGTGGGAGCTGGCTTGCCGGCGATAGGGCCAGCACAGGCAACCATTAACTTGTGATCCAGCGCCAGCCTGAGTAACGTGGCCTGCTTTCACGGCAAAGACCCCCGGAGCCCGCCCCATGCGCCTCAACCCCACCCTGCTGCTCACCGCCCTGCTGCCCCTGTTCGCCGGCTGCCAGCTCATGGCTGACGCCCCCAGCGACCCGAACATCGGCACCACGCGCATGCAGGGCGAATTGCGTGCCGCCGGTGGCCAGTTGCTGTTCAAGCCGTGCAGCGAAAACCGCACCTTCGTGATCAACGACGTCGCCGCCACGGGCATCCTGCAGGAGGCCGCCAACCTAGCCAAGGACGCCAACGACAAGCTGTTCGCCGACGTCCGTGGCCGCCTCACCGGCAGCAGGCAGGCCAACAACGACGGCCAGCTGGAAGTACGCCGCCTGTACCGTCTGGAGCCTTCCACGCGCGCCTGTGAAGACCCCAACTTCAAGCAGCTGACCCTGCGCGCCAACGGCCACGAACCGGAATGGGACATCAAGGCCAGCGGCAAAGGCATGGTGCTCAACCGCGTCGGCCAGCAACCCCTGCCTCTCCCCTTCCTGGAGGAAGAAGTGCCCGGCGGTGGCCTGACCCTGACCAGCGAAGCCAACGGCCAGCACGTGGAGCTGTGGGTCGCGCCACAACGCTGCGTAGACAGCGCCACCGGCGCCATCCACCACCTGCGCGCCGAATTGCGCATCGACGGCAAGACCCTGCAAGGCTGCGGTTACTATGGCGGTGCCCGCGACAACTGATCGCCGGGCGCTTTTATCCTGCCAGTCAGGGCGGCGAACAGCTTATACTTGGCGGTTTGTGTAAAGCCGCCGGCCGCCCATGGCCGGGATACTGGACCCTGCCATGCTACGAATCACCGAACTGAAGCTGCCCCTGGACCATCCCGACGAAGCCCTGCGTGAAGCCATCGTCCAGCGCCTGGGCATCCGTGACGAGCAACTGCTCAGCTTCAACCTGTTCAAGCGCAGCTACGATGCGCGCAAGAAGAACAGCGAACTGCTGTTCATCTACACCATCGATCTGGAAGCCAGCAACGAAGCCGAGCTGCTCAGCAAGTTCGCCGACGATCGCAACATCGGCCCGGCGCCAGACGTGACCTACAAGTTCGTCGGCCAGGCCCCTGCCGATCTGCAGGAGCGCCCGATCGTGGTCGGCTTCGGCCCGTGCGGCATCTTCGCCGGCCTGTTGCTGGCACAGATGGGCTTCAAGCCGATCATCCTCGAGCGCGGCAAGGAAGTGCGCCAGCGCACCAAGGACACCTGGGGCCTGTGGCGAAAGAGCGTGCTCAACCCCGAGTCCAACGTGCAGTTCGGCGAAGGCGGCGCCGGTACCTTCTCCGACGGCAAGCTGTACAGCCAGATCAAGGACCCGCAGCACCACGGCCGCAAAGTACTGGAAGAGTTCGTCAAGGCCGGCGCGCCGGACGAGATCCTGTACATCAACAAGCCGCACATCGGTACCTTCCGCCTCACCGGCATGGTCGAGCAGATGCGCCAGGACATGATCGCCCTGGGGGCCGAAGTGCGCTTCCAGCAGAAGGTCACCGACCTGCTGATCGAGGATGGGCAACTGACCGGCGTGGTGCTGGAGAGCGGCGAACAGCTGCACTCGCGCCATGTGGTGCTGGCCCTGGGCCACAGTGCCCGCGACACCTTCCGCATGCTGCATGCCAAGGGCGTGTACATGGAAGCCAAGCCGTTCTCGGTGGGCTTCCGCATCGAACACCCACAAACGCTGATCGACAAGGCACGCCTGGGCAAATACGCCGGCCATCCGAAACTTGGTGCCGCCGACTACAAGCTGGTGTACCACGCCAAGAATGGCCGTTCGGTATACAGCTTCTGCATGTGCCCGGGCGGCACCGTGGTTGCCGCCACCAGCGAGCCGGGCCGGGTGGTTACCAACGGCATGAGCCAGTACTCGCGTAACGAGCGCAACGCCAACTCCGGCATCGTCGTCGGCATCGACCCCGAGCGCGACTACCCAGGTGGCCCGCTGGCCGGCATCGAGCTGCAGGAGCGCCTGGAAGCCCACGCCTATGTGATGGGTGGCAGCAACTATCAGGCTCCGGCGCAGCTGGTGGGTGACTTCGTCGCCGGCCGGCCGTCGACAGCGCTGGGCAGTGTCGAGCCGTCCTACAAACCAGGTGTGACCCTGGGCGACCTGGCCCCGAGCCTGCCGGACTTCGCCATCGAGGCCATTCGCGAGGCCCTGCCGGCGTTCGACCGGCAGATCAAGGGCTACAACCTGCATGACGCAGTGCTGACCGGGATCGAGACCCGCACCTCGTCGCCGCTTCGCATTACCCGCGGTGAGGACTTCCAGAGCCTGAACCTGAAGGGGCTGTTCCCGGCGGGTGAAGGGGCCGGGTATGCGGGCGGGATCCTGTCGGCGGGTGTCGATGGCATTCGCATCGCCGAGGCGGTGGCGCGGGATATGCTCGGCCTCTGATCCTTTATTACATGCCAGAGCCTCTTCGCGGGTAAAACCGCTCCCACAGGTACTGCACAGGTATTGAAAACTGTGAAGTACCTGTGGGAGCAGGTTCACCCGCGAAAGGGCCACTGCCGACATCAGAACAATCCACAGCAAACATCAGAATTCCCCTCCCCACTCCTTCCCCATCTGCATCTAGTCTTCCCTCAGCCCAGCCAGTAACACCATATAACAAAAACGAATATAGTTTTTGTTTGAAAGCATATCGTCACAGGCTAGGGTGTATGCCCGTTCCATCGTCAACTGCTCATGGAGAGCCTATAGCCCGTGCGTAGCCTGTTCACCCGCTTCTTCCAGCTCGAAGCCGCCAGCGGCCTGTTGCTGATCGCCGCGGCCATTCTGGCCCTGGTCATCAACAACTCACCGCTGTCCTATCTGTATAGCGGTCTGCTCGACGTTCCCGTCGCCGTCCAGGTCGGCGCGCTGCATATCGCCAAACCGTTGCTGCTGTGGATCAACGACGGCCTGATGGCCCTGTTCTTCCTGCTCATCGGCCTGGAGGTCAAGCGCGAGGTGGTCGACGGCCACCTGTCCAAGCCCTCCCAGGTGATCCTGCCTGCCACCGCCGCCGTGGGCGGCATGGTGATTCCGGCACTGATCTACTGGTTCATCAACCGTGACAACCCTGCCGCCGTGGCCGGTTGGGCGATCCCTACCGCCACCGACATCGCCTTCGCCCTCGGCGTACTGGCCCTGTTGGGCAAGCGCGTGCCGGTGTCGCTGAAACTGTTCCTGATGACCCTGGCGATCATCGACGATCTCGGTGCGATCATCGTCATTGCCCTGTTCTACTCGGGCACCCTGTCAAGCGTGTCGTTGCTGCTGGCCGCCGCTTGCCTGATAGTGCTGGTGGCCATGAACCGGCTTGGCGTGGTCAAGCTTGGGCCATACATGATCGTTGGCCTGATCCTGTGGGTCTGCGTGCTCAAGAGCGGTGTGCATGCCACCCTGGCCGGGGTAGCCCTGGCCCTGTGCATCCCGCTGCGCACGCGCCATGCCGAACGCTCGCCACTGCTCGCCCTGGAACATGCCCTGCACCCGTGGGTCGCATACGCCATCCTGCCACTGTTCGCTTTCGCCAATGCCGGTGTATCGCTGGCAGGCATGACCGTAGACAGTTTCACCCACCCGGTGCCACTGGGCATCGCCGTCGGGCTGCTGCTGGGCAAGACCGTGGGGGTCTTCGGGCTGACCTGGGTCGCGGTCAAGCTGCGCCTGGCCGCGCTGCCTGTCGGCGCCAGTTGGGGGCAATTGCTGGGTGTGGCGATACTTTGCGGCATCGGCTTCACCATGAGCCTGTTCGTCGGCTCGCTCGCCTTTGTACCTGGCAGCAGTGATTACGCCGGTATGGACCGCATGGGTATTCTCACCGGCTCGTTCTTCGCCGCCGTGATCGGCTATGCGGTAACCGCCATGGCCAGCCGCAAGCCCAACGTCGGCTGACCTGGTCGCAGCATGAAAAAACCCCGACTGGCGAGCGCCATGTCGGGGTTTTTCTTGTTGGGCTACGGTCAGTGCGTAACGCGGCTGGTGCCGTCGACGGTCATGATGCGTACGCGGTCGCCAACGCGGAAGATCTCGTTCTGCTGTACGGCCTGCACATAGGCCCGCATGCTGCCATCGTCCTCACGCACGGTGATTTCGACACCCTGGGTACGAGTCAGGCCTTCTTCGGCGGCGGAACCGGCCAGACCACCGGCTACGGCACCGATCACGGCGGCAACGATGCTGCCACGACCACCACCCACGGCGCTGCCGGCCACACCACCGACGATGGCGCCAGCACCACCACCGATCGGGGTCTTGGTGCCCTCGATCTTGACCGGACGCAGGGACTCGATGGTGCCCATGCGCACGGTTTGCACGCGGCGGGCTTCATCACGGGAGTAGCTGTCACCGGTCAGGCTCGAGGCACAGCCACCCAGCAACAACGACATGGTGGTAAAGGTCGCCACCAGCAAAGCGGATTTACGCATGGGTAAAGTCTCCATAAGTCAGGTGTCCATTAGACGCTGCAGGTTGACCGCTGTCACGGTACAAACGTAATAAAATTGTTTTCATTCAGCCAGGGTACAGCCTGCATGGCTGTGTCGAGGCCATTTCAAGTGAGACCAAGGATAGCCATGGATTACTTCATCGTCGTGGTCACCACCGTCGCGGGGCTTTACTTCCACTGGTGGCTGTATGTGCGCATGCGCCGCTGGATGGACCGTGACCTGGCATTGTCGCTGGCTGGGTCGGCCCCAGAAAAGCGCGCGTATATGCTGCAAAGGCTGGAGCAGGCGCGCGTGGAGAAGGTGGGGCGCAAGCAGTTGGCGGGGTGGTTGGAGCGGGAGGCTGCCGGGTTTCCGGGATAGCCTTGTGTCGCGAAAGGGCCGCAAAGCGGCCCCACAATTTCAGGGCGCCAACCGCTCCCGCAGCCATTGCCCATCCACCAGCCGGTAGTTCAGTCGGTCATGCAGGCGACTGGCCCGCCCCTGCCAGAATTCGATGCGTTCAGGCAGCAAACGATACCCACCCCAATGTTCCGGACAATGCGGCTGAGTGTCGCAGAAGCGCGCCTCGGTGGCCTTGACCAGCAGCTCCAGCTCCTCACGGCTGGCGATTACCTGGCTCTGCGGCGAAGCCCATGCCCCCAGGCGGCTGCCCAGCGGGCGCACCTGGTAGTAGGCGTCAGATTCCTCAGGCGTGACCTTTTCCACACGCCCTTCGATGCGCACCTGGCGCTCCAGTGCAGGCCAGAAGAAGGTCATGGCGGCGAAAGGGTTGAACAGCAGTTGCTGGCCCTTGGCGCTATCGTAGTTCGTGAAGAAGGTGAAACCACGCTCATCGAGCCCCTTCAGCAACAAGATACGACAGTGAGGACGGCCTTCACCATCGACAGTGGCCAGGGTCATGGCGTTGGCTTCCACCGGTACCTGCTCGGTTTTCACCGCGTCGGCGAACCACTGGTGGAACAGGGCGAACGGCTCCCCCGGGGCCTGGGCTTCAGCCAGGCCATCGCGGGTGTAGTCGCGGCGCATATCAGCCAGGGATTGGGTCATTGCTGCGTTCCTTGACGATCAGTTGGTCTTCGCAGGGCTGTTTGCAGCTACTTTCTTGTCAGCGGTAGCTTTCTTGGCGACGGGCTTGGCCGGCGCGGCTTTTTTCTTGGCCGTTGTCTTGGCAGGCGCCTTGGCCTTGGCTTTGGTGACAGGTTTCTTCGCCGCAGCCTTGGTGGCCGGCTTGCTGTCGGCAGGCTTGGCAGCAGGCGCCTTGACGTCCTGCACCGCCACCATCGGGGCCCGCGCCGGAGCGGCTTGCTGGTACTTGGCCAGCAGGGCGACCATGGTGTTCTGCGGGGTCAACAGCATTTCCACACGGCGGTTCAGGGCACGGCCCTCGGCGCTGTCGTTGGCGGCGCGCGGCATTTCCGAGCCCATGCCCTTGAGGTTCAGGCGATCACGCTGCAGGCCGCTGAGGCGGAAAATGGCCGACACCGAAGCGGCGCGCTCCAGGCTGAGCTTCTGATTGGCAGCAGCGACACCGCTGCTGTCGGCATGGCCAAGCACCAGCACGGCAGTCTTGGCATCGCCTTCGACGGTCTTGGCCACACGGGTGATCGGGCCCAGGGTCATCGGCAGCAGCATGTTCGGACGATCGGGGTTGTACGAGCTGTCCACCGGGATGGTTACGGCCAGCACGTTGTCACGGCGCTCCAGCTCCAGCTTGCTGCCCTTGATCGCCTCACGCAGCTTGGGCTCGTACTCGTCCAGCCAGGCCTGGGTGGCCTTCTGGTCGATCTTCGGTACCACCGGCCCCTTTGCCTGCTTTTCTTCACCGCCAAACGGCCACCACCAACGGCTGGCGTTGTCGGACTTGGCGTCGGCCTTGGCCACGTTTTCAGTGACGGCTTCCTTCACTTCCTGCTCGGCAACCTTTTCCGAACCAAAGGGCCACCAGCTCGAGGCGCTGTCCTTCGAGCCGTCCTGGGGGTGACTGGCGCAGCCTGTAACGGCGGTCAGGCACAGGGCGAGTGCTAAGGTTTTGTGTGAAGACATCAGCGATACACCATGAAATAGAAAGAAATTTTGCCTACACGCTTCAGGCGTTGGCATTGAGGATAGTCAAAGGGGTGGGGCAACACCCGCATTACCCGATCAAAGGCAACTGGCAAGGACACGTACCAGTTTCTGGGCTCGCGGGTCCATGAGCACATAAGGGCCGAGGGTATTGACCACGAAACCGAAGGCCACATCGTGTTCCGGGTCAGCGAAACCGACCGAGCCGCCAGCGCCTGGATGGCCGAAGGCGCGGGCCCCGAGGCCGAAGGTGGCATTGGCTACATCGGGCTGGTCGAGCATGCAGCCCAGGCCAAAACGCGTCTGGGTGAGCAGGGTGCGATCCTGCCCGATGCTGTGCTCACGGGTCAGTTCGTCGAGCAGTTCGGATTCGAGCAGGCTACCGTCCAGCAACCCGGCATAGAAACCCGCCAGGCTACGCGCATTCCCATGACCATTGGCCGCTGGCTGCTGCATGCGCCGCCACTCAGGCTTGTTGGTACTGGTCAGTATCGCCGGCGGGTTGGTGAAGGCACGGGTCGACAGGGCCTCGGGCTCGCGCATGGTCACCTGCAGCAGGCGCTGCGCCGCGGCGTCCCCGGCGTTGCCCTTGCCACGGGCGATATGCGCTACGCGATGGAACTCATCGTCCGCCAGGCCGACATGAAAATCCAGCCCCAACGGCCGAGCGGTACGGGCCACGATCGAGTCGCCGGGGCCACGGCCGTCGGCACGGCGGATCAGCTCGCCGATCAGCCAGCCATAAGTAATGGCGGCGTAGCCGTGCTCGGTGCCGGGTTTCCACCAGGGCGTTTCGGCTGCCAGCGCATCGACCATGGCCTGCCAGTCATACAGCGCCTCGGCCGGCAGCAGCTCACGGATGGCCGGCAGACCGGCACGGTGGCTGAGCAACTGGCGCAGGGTGATCGCCTGTTTGCCTGCCTGGGCGAACTCGGGCCAATAGTTGGCCACCGGCGCATCGAGCGCCAGCTTGCCCTCGCCGACCAGTTGCAGGGCGGTGACAGCGGTGAAGGTCTTGGTGCAGGAGAACAGGTTGGCGATGGTATCGCTGTGCCAAGCCTGCTGGCCGTCCTTGTCGGCACAGCCAGCCCACAGGTCGACCACGGTTTCGCCACCGACCTGGATGCACAGCGCGGCGCCACGCTCCTGGGGATCATCGAACAGCGCGGCAAAGGCTTCGCGCACTGCTTCGAACTTCAGCTCATAGTGACCCTGGATCTGCACCCGCTGTTCTCCGTACGACCAATTCCGAAAATGGTGTGCATTGTTTCAGTAGTTTGGCGTTTTGCAAACTGGCTTGGGCTGGGTGGTCACTGTGGGAGCGGCCTTGTGTCGCGATGGGCTGAGCAGCAGCCCCGGCAATTTATACAGCGCCGCTGAAATGAGGGGACTGCTCCGCAGTCCTTTCGCGACGCAAGGCCGCTCCCACAAAAAGACCGCGTCGACCTGGGCTAGGGCGCCGGTTTTTCCAGTTGGGCTCGCAGCTGGCTCATTGCCTGCAAGTTGCTCTTGCGCACGGCATCGACAAACCCCGGGTAAGGCACATCGGTGATCGCCACCAACCCAAGGTGGCCGTTCTCGCCATCTAGCAGGCGGCCGCTGGCCGGCTGGTCAAGGTACTGGAACCAGTGCGCGCCAACGATCATCGGCTGCGCCAGGGCTGCCTTGAGGAAGTTGCCGTAGGCCGGGCCGCGGTCTTCTTCCCGCGCTACTTCCAGCGGCCCCGGCCAGAACGGCCCGCGATCGCGCGAGCCGAACTGGAACTCGGACACCAGCACCGGCTTGTCCAGCTCGGCCAGGCGGGCAAAGTCGTAGCCGTCCTGCGGTTTGAGGGTATAGAAGTTGAAGCTGAGCACATCGCAGAACTCGGCGCAGGCCTTGACCGCCTCCGGCGTGCTGACGGCATAGCGGCCACCCAGCAGCAGGTGATTGGGCGCATGCCACTTCAACGAGTCGGCAATGGTCTTGAAGTAGGTTTCGGCGAACACTTGCTGAAAGTGCTGGTAGTCACGCTCGATTTCCGGGTGCTCCGGGTTGGGTAACGGTGCCTCGAAGCCTGGGTCTTCCATCAGTTCCCAGGCGGTCAGCTCGATGCCCCATGCCTTGGACAAGCCTTCCTGGTTGCGGTATTTGTCACGCAGCTGCTTGAGGAAAGCGCGCTTGGCTGGTACATCGGTGGTCAGGCGCAAGGTTCCGTAGGCCAGGCCGTAACGCGCCTTCGCGTCACTACCGGGGGCGGCCCAGGCCAGTTCGTTGTCAGCGAAATAGCCGATCAGCCAGGGGTCGTCACGGTGATCGCGGGCGGCAATGGCCACGGCGCGTTCGGTGGCCATGGCAAAACGCGGGTCGAACGGGTCGGGCATTCGGCCCCACCAGTCCATGCCAGTGCTGATGCTGGCGTAATCCCCGACGATCGATAGCGGCAAGGTGTACGGCATGCGCCTGGCCTGGCCCAGGGCCGGTTCGCTCCAGTTGCCGACCGTGTTGAAACCCCAGGCCTGCAGGCGATCGAGCGCATGCACCTGCCAACGGGCGGTATCAAGCGCCAATGGAGGGCAGTTGGCCGGCTGCCCTTCTACCGCGGGCGAACAGGGTTTGCCATAGGTGCGCTGCAGGTTGGCGGCATAAAAATCGAACCAGCGCCCCTGTTTGAAGTTGCGCCCCTGCGACGAGGGGTTGCCGTCGTCGTTGTTGCCGTCGCCATAGAATGCGGCCAGTGCATCCCCCTCGCCCGGCAACGCCTTGAACATTCCCTCACGCCCGGCGATGTAGGTACGCCCGCCATCCGCGGCCACGGCATTCACCCCCAGGGAGTAGAACGGATGCCCCTCGGGCGTTACCAGGTACCAGCGGCCGTCACGCTTTTCGGTGCGGAAAAAGCCTTTGGCCTCGAACGCCGGCCCGGCCAGCAGGCCACCGTACGCGTCCAACTGCTGCTTGCCACGCTCTGCCAACCAGCCTTTGAGCTGTTGCTGCTCGCGCATATCGGCCGCCTTGAGCTGCTCGTCATTGGCAACCTTTTCAGGCCAATGGCCGCGGGTGGACTGGCCATAGGCATCGATCAGCTCCTGGTAGGCCGCCTTGTAGGCCTGGTCGTCATCCTGGATGCCGACCCGCTCGATCAACAGGTTCTGCGCCACCTTGGGGTTGGGGATACTCAGGCTGACCGACACCACCTGCTTGAGGTCGAGCGCGCCGGCGCTGCTGGTCAGCAGCAGGCGCTGGCCGCCATGGTTCCAGGGCATGGGCGGGCCGGCGCGCATGCCCTGGCTCAGCGGCGAACTGGCCGTCAGCGGTACCATCACGGTTTGTGCAGGCCCGGCCGGTAGGTCGATGCGGCTGGTCAACGTGCGGCCATCACTGCTCTGTACCATGACGTCCACGGTCAGCGCCCAATCCATCGCGCTTTGCAGTCGCAAGGTCAGGAACTGACCGCCGGACCAGTCCCACACACCGCTTTGCGGGCTCAGGCGCAAAGTCGGCCGCTGGGCAGGGTTGAACACCACGCGCCGCAACACTTCGCCTTCGGCCGTCTGCTCCGCGTTGTACTGCGGCATACCGGCATCCTCGGTCACCACGTTGACCACCGAGGCCGGGCGCACGAAGCTGAACAGCGTCTGCTGCCCAGCCAGCAAAGGCGAGCTGAACAACAGGGCGAAAACGGCGGGCAGGGTACGGCGGACCATAAGGCTGGGGCTCTCCTTCAGGGCCTTCATGGCCCACGACTGAGTATGGACAACGCGCCAGAGCAAGTGCTCCGGCGGTCAGGAAATCTCCCGCCGGAACGGCGGCAGCGCATTGAGAATAGCCTTGCCATAGCGTTGGGTGACCAGACGCCGGTCAAGCAAGGTGATGACACCGCGGTCCTGCTCGGTTCGCAGCAGGCGGCCGCAGGCCTGGATCAGCCGAAGCGACGCGTCGGGTACGGCAATTTCCATGAACGGGTTGCCGCCGCGAGCCTCGATCCACTCGGCCAGCGCCGCTTCGACCGGGTCGTCTGGCACGGCAAAGGGAATCTTGGCGATCACCACGTGCTCGCAGTAGGCACCCGGTAGGTCGACACCCTCGGCAAAGCTGGCCAGGCCGAACAGCACGCTGTGCTGGCCATCATCTACCCGCGCCTTGTGCTTGTTCAGGGTTTCCTGTTTGGACAGGTTGCCCTGGATCAGCACCAGCTTGCGCCAGTCACGGTCCAGGCCATCGAACACGTCCTGCATCTGCTTGCGCGAGGAGAACAGCACCAGCGCGCCACGGGCCTCTTCCACGATACTCGGCAGTTCGCGGATGATTGCCGCGGTATGCGCCGCTGCATCGCGCGGGTCGGCCTTGAGGTCGGGGACCCGCAGCAGGCCGGCATCGCCATGCACGAACGGACTGGGCACCACGCAGGTGACCGCGTCACGCGGCAACCCCGAGCGCATGCGGAAACGGTCGAACTTGCCGAGCGCGGTCAGCGTCGCCGAGGTCACCAGCGCGCCATGGGCCACGCTCCACAGACTGCGGCGGAGCATTTCGGCGGCCAGGATGGGGCTGGCGTTGACTTCGATATCGAACAGCGCACCGCTCTCGGCCAGGGTCAGCCAGCGGGCCATGGGCGGGCTGTCTTCCGGGTCTTCGGCGGTAAAGGCCGTCCACAGCTCCCAGTTGCCCTGGGCACGGGTGACCAGGCTTCCGAACAGCGGGTACCACTCCTCGGCCTGGTGGCTGGCGATGCCGATGTTGACCTCACCGTCCATGCCTTCCTTGAGCAGGTCGGCCAGGCGAGTGAACAGGTCGTTGAGGCGAGCAAAGCCCTTTTTCAGCTCGATGCCCACTTCGCGAATCTGCTCCGGCACCACACCACCTTCGAAGCGGTAGCGCGGGCGCTCACGGCCTTCGTTGTCCTCGCTGGGGCGGAAGTCGGCAACCTGCTCGCACAGGGTGAACATGAACTGCTGCTGGGTGCGCACTTCCCGCGCAAGCTCTGGCACCTGCTCGATGTACTTGCCAAGGTCACCGGGCAGCGGGTGCTGGGCCAGCAGCTTGGTCAGGTTCTTGGCGGTCTGTTCCAGCCAGTCGGCAGTGGAGCGCAGGCGCGAATAGTGGGCGAAATGGCCGATGGCCTTGTCCGGCAGGTGGTGGCCTTCGTCGAACACGTACATGGTGTCGCGCGGGTCGGGCAATACCGCGCCGCCGCCCAGGGCCAGGTCGGCCAGCACCATATCGTGGTTGGTGACGATCACGTCGACCTTGCCCATGCCTTCGCGGGCCTTGTAGAACACGCACTGCTGGAAGTTCGGGCAATGACGGCCGGTACACTGGCTGTGGTCGGTGGTCAGGCGTGCCCAGTCCTGGTCTTCCAGGGCTTCTGGCCAGCTGTCGCGGTCACCGTCCCAGCGGTTGCCGGCAAGCTTCTCGATCATGCTGTTGAACAGCTTCTGGCTGCGCTCGTCGACTTCGATGTGGAAGCCTTCTTCCTCGAACAGCTGGGCGGTAGCCGATTGGGCGTGGCCTTCCTGCAGCAGGATGTCGAGCTTGGACAGGCACAGGTAGCGGCCACGGCCCTTGGCCAGGGCGAAGCTGAAGTTCAGCCCGCTGCTGCGCATGAGGTCGGGCAGGTCCTTGAAGACGATCTGCTCCTGCAGCGCCACGGTGGCGGTGGCGATCACCAGGCGCTTGCCGGCGGCCTTGGCGGCCGGAATGGCAGCCAGGCTGTAGGCCACGGTCTTGCCGGTACCAGTACCCGCCTCCACTGCCACCACGGCAGGCTCGCCGGCACGGCGGCCTTCCTCGTCGCAGGCGATGTCGCCGAGCACCTTGGCCACTTCGGCGATCATCAGGCGCTGGCCATAGCGCGGCTTGAGGCTCTTGGCTTCGAGAAAACGCGTATAGGCGCCCTGGATGGTGGCTTTGAGTTCGTTGCTGATCATGGTCTGCAGGCGCCCGGAGGGCTGGATATATTTTCAGTGTTTCGCATGGGGCGGCTATCATACCCCGCTATTGCCCTTTATGCCGCATGGAGATCCAGATGCTTGCCTTTGCCTTGCCCTACACACTGCATGTCATTGCCGCCCTGGTGTGGGTCGGCGGCATGTTCTTCGCCTGGCTGGTGCTGCGCCCGGCAACGGTTGCAGCCCTTGAGGGGCCTGCCCGGCTGCGCTTGTGGGTAGAAGTTTTCCGACGCTTCTTCGGTTGGGTCTGGCTGGCCGTGGCGATTTTGGCGATAAGTGGTATCGGCATGTTGCACATGCGCTTCAGCAGCTTCGAGACTGCACCGAAGTATGTGCAGGTGATGATCGGTGGGGGCATCGCCATGTTTGCCCTGTTCATGCGCATCCAGGCGTTGCTGCTGCCGGAGCTGAGGGCGGCGGTGCAGGCCGAGGACTGGCCGGCGGGTGCGGCAGTGCTGGGGCGGATTCGGCGGATGGTAGGGATCAACCTGCTGCTGGGCCTGGCGGTGGTAGCCGTGGCCAGTTCGCGGCTGATGCTCTGACAGGATCTGCGCAGCCCGTGTAGGAGCAGCCCATCGCGACACAAGGCCGCTCCTACAGGAGGCGCAGCAAGGCTTCAGAGGCGCTGCAGAATCAGCTCACCTGCAGCGCCGGCCAACCCAGGCTGGCCCGGCTGCCCCGGTCGGCCATTTGCGCCGGCGTCTGTGCGGTACACCAGGCACCCCTTGCTAGCCCCGCCCTTGCCGGCCTTGCCTGCAGCCCCGGCCTTGCCCGGTGCGCCGCCGTCCAGGCGCACCACGATGCGCTCCTGCGGGAAGCCCTGCGGCACGCTCAAGCGGATGCGCCCACCCGGCGCACCATCGTGCCCGTTGCCGCCGTCATCGCCATTGGCACCGCGGCTGGCCTGGCCCCAGGTGCAGCCACCGGCCTGGCCGTTAGCGCCATCGAGTCCCACGTACCCTGGCGCACCGGCACCGCCACGGGCATCGATAGCCAGGCGCTCGGCATCCACTTCAGCCAGTTTCAGGTCCAGGCTGCGGCCAGACCGGGCTCCCCGCTGGTAGGTGCCCGCCGCCCCCGGCGCACTGAATTCACTACCCTCACCCAGCCGTGCGCTGCGCGCCTCGATCAGCAACGGGCTATCGGATGGAGCAATGGCGATACGCGCATCACGCCCCAGTTCCAGCTGGTCGACCTTCAATTCCGCGAGCGTGGCAGGCAGCAGCAGGGTTGCGGCATCGGCGACACGCAACTGTGCCAGGTGCACGCTAGCCGACTTGTCGGGCAGGCGAAGCATGGAATTGGCAGCGACCTCCAGGCTTTCGGCCTGGGCCAGGGGAGCGGCCATCATGGCCAGCAACATCAAATTACGCATTTCGCGGCGCCTCCTGCACACGGGGAATGGACATGACATGGAAGATACCCGTCAACAGGATCTGCAGACGATCGAACCAGCGGTGGCTGCGCCCGCGCAGGCTGCCATTGAAGAACAACACTTCGAGCAGGTGCAGGCCGAGCAAGGTGATGCCGGCGGCGTTGATCAGCAGGTTGAAGGGCAAGGGTTGTGGCATCAACTGATTGAACAGCACCACACCCCAGAAAGCGACAGTCAGGACCTTGCCCAAGCCCAGGATGAACTTCATATCCCGCCCCCATGGATTGTTGTTATGTCGAGCCGGCCCGTTCGAGCGGGCCGTGCGGCCAACATTAACCGCAATGTCAAGACAGGCGCCAGCACCACTCAGTTGAGGTGCAGTTCCACCCGTCGGTTGCGGGCGCGGCCCTCCTCGCTTTCGTTGTCGCTGAGCGGCTCACTCTCACCGCGCCCCTGGCTGGTGACCTTGCCCGCCTCCAGCCCCTGGCTGATCAGGTAAACGGCCACGCTGCTGGCGCGGCGTTCGGAAAGTGCCTGGTTGTAGCTGTCGGAGCCTACGTTATCCGTATGTCCGATCACGCTGACTTTGGCCACCGTCGGTGAATCGAGTTTTGCCACCAGGCCTTGCAGGCGCTGCTGGGCCGCCGGGGTCAGCTCGGCGGAATCGAAGGCGAACATCACCGCGCCGTTGTCATCCAAGATGATCACCTCCGGCGAGGGTTCGGGTTCAGTGGCAGGCGGCGATACGGGGTACACCTTCAACGGGCACCCCATATGGTCGACCGCAGTGTTTGCCGGGGTATCGGGGCAACGATCGCGGCGGTCGAAAATGCCATCGCCATCTTCGTCACCATCCTGGACGTAACAGATCAGCCCCCCGGCAATGGCACCAAGGGCACCGCCACCAGCCGCCCAACTCGAGCTTTCGATGGCGCCCAGGCCACCACCGACCAGGCCGCCGAGCAGGCTGCAGATGGGCCAGGTCTTCTGGTTGAGCGGCGCGCTACCATCGCTTTGGGTGGCGCAGCCCGCGAGCAGGCTGGCAGCCACCAACAGCGGCAGCGCCGCTTTCGACGTCACACTCATGCTGAATGCTCCTGTGTCATTGGCCACGGACGGCTGACTGCCGTTGAAGACACGCCCGTGCCACTGCTCAAGGCACGGGCGCAAGTCGCTCTACCGCTGGATCTTGATCTCGGTACGGCGGTTCATGGCGCGCCCCTCGGCCGTGGCGTTGTCTGCCACCGGCTGGGTTTCACCAGCCCCTACCACCGACACGAAGCTGCTGCGCGGTACTCCGCTCTCGACCAGGTAGTCGGTCACCGAGTGGGCGCGGCGCTCGGACAGTTTCTGGTTGTAGCTGTCGGAGCCGACGCTGTCGGTATGGCCGCTGACGCTCAGGCGGGCGGACGGCGCCTCCTGTTTCAGGCGCGTGGCAATGGTGTTGAGGCGCTCCTTGTCGCTGGCGGTCAGGCGCGCAGAGTCGAACTCGAAGTGCACATCGCGGATGACGATGACTTCTTCCTTCTGCACCACCACTTCCTCGACCACTGCGGCCGGCTCCGGTGGGCAGCCGTTGGCATCGACCTGCACACCGCGCGGGGTACCTGGGCACTTGTCACGGCTGTCCGGCACACCGTCGCCATCCTCGTCGCCATCGCCATGGGCCCAGCAATAGCCTGCCGCCAGGCCACCACCCAGCAACGCGCCCCAACCAGCCCAGCTGGAGCTCTCGATGGCGCCCAGGGCAGCGCCGCTTACACCCCCGACGGCGGCACATTTCGGCCAGTCGGTCTTTTGCAAACCTGCACAACCAGTCAACACACTGGTGAGCAGAACCAGGGGTATCGCTGTGCGTACTATGCTCATTTCATTGCTTCTCCTAGGGGGAATCGGCATAAGGCCGATTTCAGGGAGTAAAGACCGAGCATCTGATCCCTGCCACCAATAAGCCACGACACAGCCACATGCCTCTTTGCCCGCACGCTGCGGCCCGCTAGTCTTGGACGACTTCAACGAGGATTGCCAATGACCGACGGTTTTTCCCAGCGCACCCCGCAGCAGGCCCTGGCGGCCCTGCTCGAGCGCTTCACCCCGCAACGCCTGCTGCTGGTGGGCACGCGTTTCCCGGCGCTGGACGCCTTCGCCCAGGCGCACCCACAGGTAACCATCGCCACAGCCGCCCCAGGCCCGCTGCCGGCCGAACTGGCAGCCCAGCGCTTTGACCTGGCGGTACTGGTGGACTGCCTGGAGCACCTACCCAAACGCACCGGCCTGGAGTTGCTCGGCGGCATTCGCAACCTCAATGCCAGCCGGGTCGCGGTGCTTGCCGACCTGGGCGCCTGTGGCTGGCAAGACACCGATTTCTTTGCCCTGGCCCTGTCGGCCAGCGAGAAATTCCGCCGTGACCAGCAGGTATTGAGCCTGTTCACCTATGATCTACATGACTACAAGCAGGTACCGGACTGGCTGAATGCCAAGTTCTGGGCCAACCCTGAAAACTTCGGCAAGTACTGGTGGTGATGATGAGTGTCTCGGTCTGCCCTTGTGGCAGTGGCAACCTGCTCGACGCCTGCTGCGGGCATTACCATGCTGGCACCCCGGCACCGGATGCCCAGGCGCTGATGCGCTCACGCTACAGTGCCTACGTGCTGGGCCTGGTCGACTATCTGGTGGCCACCACTCTGCCAGCCCAGCAAGCTGGCCTGGATCGCGCTGCCATGGCTGCCTGGAGCGCCCAGAGCACCTGGTTGGGCCTGGAGGTAGAAAGTGCGGAGGTGCTCGGCGGCCAGCCAGAACACGGTTTTGTCACCTTCACTGCACGCTGGCACGACCAGGAGGGTGACCATCAGCACCGCGAGCGCTCGGCATTCGTCCAGCATGCCGGGCGCTGGTACTTCATCGACCCCACGGTCGGGCTCAAGGCCGGGCGTAACGACCCCTGCCCCTGCGCCAGCGGGCAGAAGTTCAAGAAATGCTGCGCCAGTTACGTGGGTAGCTGAACATGGTCGCCCGCACCCGCCCGCTGCTGCTCGCCCCCCTGATGGCATGGCTGGCACTGCTGGCGGGCTGCGCCAGTTGGGGCGGTGACGAGTGGCGCGAACCCGAGGTGCAACTGGTCGAGGTGGAGACAGTCAAGGCCAGGTTGCTGGAGCAGGAGTTCGTGCTGCACCTGCGAGTCGACAACCCCAATGACAGCCGACTGTTCATCCGCAACCTGTCGTATGCCATACGCCTCAACGACCTGTTGCTGGTGCAGGATGAAACCAGCGTGTGGCGCAGTGTCGGCGGGCACGCCCAGCGTACTTTCAAGATCACCGCGCGAACCAACCTGTGGCAGCACCTGAAACCACTGGCCAAGCTGCTGAAAAGCGAACAACCGCTGCACTACAGCCTGCAGGGCGAGCTGGCGACCGGGTTGCTCATCCATCGGGACCTGCACTTGTCGCGCAGTGGTGAGATAATCCCCGGCGACTACAACCCGGAGTAACCCTGCAATGTCCCAGCAACCCCACGTTCATGGCCCTGACTGCAACCACGATCATGATCACCACCACGATCATGGCCATGTACACGGCCCGCACTGCAACCACGGCCACCAGGAGCCGGTACGCAACGCCCTGAAGGACGTTGGCCGTAACGACCCGTGCCCGTGCGGTAGCCAGAAAAAGTTCAAGAAGTGCCACGGCGCCTGACCTGAACAGCACTTGCGCGTCCCAGCCGCGGGCCGCGCAGTGGGTAGCCGGGGCCTAGCTGACCCTGGCAGGCCCTGAAACATTGCGCTGCAGCACCACTGAGGTGGCCATCAGCAGCACGATGCACAGGGCCATGCAAATGGCATTGGTACCATCCCAACCGACCGTGCCCAGCAACAGCGACGGGCTGAATGCGCCAATGGTCGCGAACACCGCGATGGCCAGATCGTTCTTCCCCTGCATCTGCATCGCTGCCGGGCTGTGTTGCAGCATCTGCGCCAACAGCGCCCCACCGCCCATGTAGGTCAGGTTCCAGCCCAGGCCCAGGGCTATCAGTGACAAGGTCATCATCGCGTAGCTGTGCGACCACATGTTCATGGCCGTGCAACCGATCAGCAGGCCCAGGCCGAGACAGATGGTGGCCCTGATACCGAGCTTGTGGATGATGGCGCCAGTGAAGAACGATGGGGCGAACATGGCAATCACATGCCATTGAATCGCCAGGCGAACGTCGGAAAAGTCCTCATGCATGTGTTTCATGTACATGGATGCCTGGATCATCAGCAAATTCATGATCCCGTAGCCCAGCGCGGCCACTGCCATGGCCACGGCAACCACCGGGCTCAGTGGCTCGGCGGTCGTATCAGCCGGTTTCGCTGCACGGTCTTTACTGGCGGTGCCGGTATCGCCGGGCAGGCAGGCCGCTGTCAGCAACGACATCACCGCCAGGACGACAAAAGCGGCGTAGCAGAGAGAAAACAGCGGATACCCGCGAACATCCCTCAGCCACTCGGTGAAGGCCGGCCCGACCACGGCAGCGATTACCCCACCGGCCACTACCAGGGAAAGCGCCTTGGGTTTCAGGTTCTGGGCCAGGTTGTCGGTGGCCGCGAAGCGATTGAAGTTGGCAAACGCAATGTAGATGCCCAATGCCGAATGGCTGATCACCAGCGTCGGGAAGTGCTGGTACTGCACCGCCAGGTAGCCACTGATGCCAGACACCGCCAAAGGGATCGAGCCCAGCATGAAGGCGCGCTTGCGGCCGATACGGCTCATCAGCCTGGAGACCGGATAGGTGGCCAGCATCAGGCAGAGGAACTGGAAACCATAGGGCACGGTGGACCACGTGGCGGCAGGCGCCAGCGCCGCCCCGACAATGGCCGCCATGGTCACGGACATGACCGCAGTCGTCAGGTTGATCGATTGCGCGGTGAAATACAGGTACGTGCGCCGCGGGAGTGTGCTCGACATAGCGTGTGCTCACGGTTGGTGGACGGGTCGATTTCGGAATTGGGAAAGATGCCGACAGGTCCATGGTCGCATCTGCCGCGCCCTGAAATTCGCACAGTCGACTCGTTTTCCGGTTAACTGTTAGGCTGTTTTTTCTAACAGCTGCTGGACCCGCCATGCGCCCGCACAGCCTTCATGACCAGTTGAAACAGCGCCTCGCAGCCGGCGAATGGCTGCCCGGCCAGCGCATGCCCTCCATCCGCAAGCTGACGGCGGCGGTTGGCTGCAGCTACCACGATGTCGTCTCCAGCTATGCCCGGCTGGTCAGCGAAGGTGTGTTGACCGCCATTCCTGGGCGCGGCTACTTCGTCGCCAGCCACTCACGGCAAACCGGCGCATTGGATGCGCCCGCAGGCATGGCCGGCGACCCGCTGTTCAAGCTGCTGCAGGGGGGCCAGCACAACATCAAACTGGGCAGCGGCTGGCTGCCACCCGCCTGGCGTGACACCGAGCTGCTGGCCAAGGCGATTCGCCGCACGGCGCGGTTGGAGCAGAGTTCGCTCGCGGAATATGGCGATATCCAGGGCTACCTGCCCATGCGCAAGCAGTTGTGCGTGCACCTGCAACGCCTGACCCGTGTCGATGCCCGGCCAAGCCAGTTGCTGACTACGCTGGGCGCCACACAAGCGCTGGACCTGGTGGCGCGGTTGTTGATCAAGCCAGGGGATCACGTGTTCGTCGACGAGCCCGGCAACGGCAACCTGATCAAGCTGATCCAATTGGCCGGCGGCCACGTGGTCGGGGTGCGCCGAACCCAGGACGGACCAAACGTGCAAGACATGAAGGAGCACCTGGCCAGGCACAAGGTGAAGGCATTCTTCTGCAACAGCACCTTCCACAACCCGACCGGTGGCAACATCAGCCCGCACAATGCCTTCAGCGTCCTGCGACTGGCGGTGGAACACGACTTCTTCGTGGTCGAGGACGATGTCTACGGCGACTTCAGCCCGGGTGTACGCCAGACCTTTGCCGAACTGGACAACCTTGAGCGGGTCATCTACATCGGCAGCTTCTCGAAATGCCTGTCCGCTTCATTGCGCGTGGGCTACATCGCCTGCTCGGCAGAGCTGATGGAGCCGCTGACGCGCCTGAAGCTGCTGACCTGCGTGGCGGTGCCGGCGTTTTGCGAACGCTTCGTCAACACCATCTTGTCCGACGGCACCTATGCCCGGCACATGCAAGACCTGCAGCAGCGCCTGATCCGGCAGCAGGCACAGACGCAGCAGTTGTTGCGGGCGCGTGGCTGGCAGTTCGACATAACGCCTCAAGGTGGCATGTTCCTGTGGGTCTACCACCCCGAACTGGCCGACCTGCAGCCTTTCATGCGTCGCCTGGAACTGCACCAGGTGCTATTGATGCCAGGCTCGGCCTTCGCTGTCAGCCGCGACTTTCAACGCCATGCACGCATCAATTGCACGCACTTTTCCGACGCCGTGGCCGAACATTTCAAGGTTTGAGTGCATGTCTTGATTTTTGAGGTGGCGCTCGATCTCACAGGCACCACACCCCCCACGCCAAGCACAAAAAATAAACCGCCCAGGGACCTTGCATGGCGCCTGCGCGCTCACTACCTTAGCGCCTTTCGAAACCCGCCACGCCTTGCAGGAGCCCTCGTCATGGCCGCCTCCGCCTTTCCTCCATTCCGCCCGCGGTTCGCAACCGCTGCCACGCTGCTCGGCATGCTCGGGCTGGCAGGCTGCCAGACGGGCGGCTATCAGGACAGCGTGCCACCGGCCAGCGGTGTGCAGCCGCTCAAGGGTCTGGCGCAGAACGTGTCGGTTCGGCGCAACGCAATGGGCGCACCATTGATCGAAAGCAGCAGCTTCCATGACGCGCTGTTCAGCTTGGGCTATGTGCATGCCGGCGACCGCATCGAGCAGATGGTCGCCATGCGCCTGCTGGCCCAGGGCCGCCTGGCAGAACTGGCCGGCAGCGACGCGCTGGACATCGACCGCCTGATGCGTGCGGCCAACCTCAAGCAGAGCGCCGCCCAGCAGTATGCTGACGCCTCGCCACGGCTCAAGCGCTTCTTCGAAGTGTATGCGCGCGGCGTCAACGCCTACCTGTTCCGCTACCGCGACAAACTGCCCGCCGGCCTGGCCAGCAGTGGCTACCGCCCCGAATACTGGAAGCCCGAAGACTCGGCGCTGATCTTCAGCCTGTATGCCTTCAGCCAGTCGGTGAACCTTCAGGAAGAACTGAGCGCCCTGACCCTGGCGCAGAAAGCCGGCAGCGACAAGCTGGCCTGGCTGCTGCCTGGTGCACCGGACGAGCCGTTGGCCGAAGCCGAAGTGGACAAGCTCAAGGGCCTGAACCTGGCCAACCAGTTGCCGGGGCTGCCGGCCCTGGCGGCTGCCAGCCAGAAGCTGGCCGACCTCGACCTTCTGGGCAGCCCGGGCTCGGCCAACCTGGCCCTGGCGCCGCAGCGCAGCCGCAGCGGCAAGAGCCTGCTGGCCAGCGACAGCCGAGCCGCCTGGGCCCTTAGCCCGGTGCAGATCCACACCGGCAAGTACCAGGTCGCCGGCCTGTCGCTGCCTGGTTTGCCGATCGTGCTGGCCGGCTACAACGGCAAGCTGGCCTGGAGCAGCAGCGCGGTCATGGCCGATAACCAGGACCTGTACCTGGAGCAACTGCGCCACCAGGGCAGCCAGCTGAGCTATCTGGCCGACGGCAAATGGCTGCCGGCCCGCGCCCGCAGCGAAACCTTCTTCGTCCGCGGCCAGCGCCCGCTGCGCGAGGTGATGTACGACACCCGTCACGGCACCCTGCTGGCCCAGCCAGGCAATGCCAGCCTGGGCCTGGCGCTGAACCTGCCACAGTTCAAGGGCGACCGCAGCCTGGATGCTTTGTTCGACCTGACCCGCGCCAAGAACGTGGAACATGCCTTCGACAGCACCCGTGAGGTGAGCGCCGCCGCGCTCAACTTCGTCTTCGCCGAACCCGAACACATCGGCTGGCAAGTCAGTGGCCGCTACCCCAACCGCCGTGAAGGCCAGGGCCTTCTGCCCTCGCCGGGCTGGGACGGGCGCTACGACTGGGACGGCTATGCCGACCCGATGCTGCACCCTTACGACCAGGACCCGCCCGCCGGCTGGATCGGCCACGCCAACCAGCGCAGCCTTCCGCGTGGCTATGGCATGCAGCTGTCCAGCACCTGGTACTACCCCGAACGCGCCGAACGCCTGGCCCAGCTGGCCGGCAATGGCCGCCACGACAGCCGCAGCCTGATGGCCCTGCAGAACGATCACACCACCCTGCTGGCCGACAAGCTCAAGCAGATGTTTGATGCCCCAGGCATGGCCCAGCCGCTCAAGCAGGCGATCGATGCGCTGCCCGCCGCACAGCGCGACAAGGCCAGCGACGCTCTGGCCCGACTCAAGGCCTTTGATGGCCGTCTGAGCCCTGTATCGGCCGATGCCGCGCTGTACGAACTGTTCCTCCAGGAAGTCGCCCGGCAAACCTTCCTCGACGACCTGGGCCCGGAATCCGGCCCGGCATGGCAGGCTTTCGTCAGCAATGCACGGTTGTCGTTCTCGGCACAGGCCGACCACCTGCTGGGCCGCGACGACAGCCCATTCTGGGATGACCGCAGCACCCCGCAGAAAGAAGACAAGCCGGCCATTCTAGCGCGCAGCCTGGCGGGCGCGGTGGATGCTGGCACCGCGCAACTGGGCGCCGACCGCCGCACCTGGCAGTGGGGCAAGCTGCACCAGTACCGCTGGCCTGCACCGGCCTACCATGGCCTGGGCGACGCCCTCGGCCGCTCGCCGCTGGCTGCCGGTGGAGACTTCACCACCCTGGCCTTGACGCCATACGCCTGGGGCAGGGATTTCGACACCCGCCTGCCGGCCTCGGCGCGGATGATCGTCGACTTCGGCCAGGCCGAGCCATTGCAGGTGCTGACCAGCAGCGGGCAGTCCGGCAACCCGGCCAGCAAGCATTACAGCGATGGGCTGGACGCCTGGTTCAAAGGGCGCTTCATGAGCCTGCCACTGCAACAGCAGAACTTCGCGCGGGCATATGGCAACCAGCGTTTGACGTTGGTACCCGGGAAGTAAGCAGTAGCATCTGTGTTGGGGCCAACTTGTGCCCCAACCATTCCCAGTCGAACTTCCCGCCCCTACCATGGTTCCTAACTGGTAACTCCAAGCCAGCACCCATGCCATGGACCTCGTCATCGCCCGCCCCGAAGGCCTGTACTGTCCGCCAGGTGATTTTTACATCGATCCCTGGCGGCCAGTGGAACGTGCCGTCATCACCCACGGCCACGGCGACCATGCCCGCGTCGGCAACCGCCACTACCTCACCGCCGCCCCAGGCGCCGGCATCCTGCGCAGCCGCCTGGGCCAGGACATCGACCTGCAAACCCTGCCTTACGGCGAACGCCTGCTGCACCATGGCGTAACCCTGAGCCTGCACCCAGCCGGGCATGTACTGGGCTCGGCGCAAGTGCGCCTGGAATATCAGGGTGAGGTCTGGGTCGCGTCCGGCGACTACAAGGTGGAACCCGACGGCACCTGCACGCCGTTCGAACCGGTGCGCTGCCACACGTTCATCACTGAATCGACCTTTGGCCTGCCCATCTACCGTTGGCCCAGCCAGGGCGAGATCTTCAGCAGCATCAATACCTGGTGGCGCGCCAATAGCGAACAGGGGAAAGCCAGCGTGCTGTTCTGCTACGCCTTCGGCAAGGCCCAGAGAATCCTCCACGGGCTGGACGCCGACATTGGTCCTGTCCTCGTGCATGGCGCTGTCGAACCACTCAACCGGGTGTACCGGGACGCTGGCGTCTACCTTCCGCAAACCCGCTATGTCGGCGATATCCCACGCAACGACCCGCTGCTGCGCCAGGCACTGGTCCTGGCACCGCCTTCGGCGGGTGGCAGCAGCTGGATGCGCCGTTTCGGCGACTACAGCGATGCCTTTGCCAGTGGCTGGATGCTGTTGCGCGGCACCCGTCGCCGGCGCGGGGTAGACCGAGGTTTCGTGCTCTCGGACCATGCCGATTGGCCGGGGTTGCTCTGGGCCATCGGCCAGACTGGCGCAGAACGCGTGATGGTCACCCACGGCTCGGTCAATGTGCTGGTGCGATACCTCATCGAACAAGGCCTCGATGCCCGCGCCTTCGTGACCGAGTATGGCGAGGAAGATGACGTGGTAGCCGCGGAGCCAGACGCATGAAAGCATTCGCCGAGCTGTACCTGAGGCTGGATGCGACCACCTCCAGCACTGCCAAGCTCACGGCGCTGCGCGACTACTTCAGCACCGCCCCGGCTGGGGATGCCGCCTGGGCGGTGTACTTCCTGGCAGGCGGCCGCCCTCGTCAACTGGTACCTACACGCGTGCTGCGGGAGCTGGCCGGCAGGTTGGCGGGGCTGCCTGACTGGCTGTTCGAGGAATGCTACCAGGCCGTTGGCGACCTGGCCGAAACCATTTCCCTGCTGATACCGGAAAGCCATCACCCTGGCGACGACGGCCTCGCCCGCTGGGTCGAAGCCCATCTACTGCCATTGCGCGGGTTGCCGGTAGAGGAGATCCAGGAACGCCTGCCGCCTCTTTGGGCCCAACTGGACCGACCCAGCCTGATGCTCTGCCTGAAACTCATCACTGGCAGCTTTCGAGTGGGCGTATCGAAGCTGCTGGTCACTCGCGCCCTCGCGCAACTGGCCGGGCTGGATGCCAAACGCGTGGCCCAGCGTCTGGTTGGCTACACCGACATCAGCCACCGCCCGACGCCAGCCAGCTATCAACGGCTGATAGCCCCGGAGTCAGACGATGAACATAGCCAGCGTGGCGGCCAGCCCTACCCGTTTTTTCTGGCCCACCCCCTTCAGGTACCAACCGACCAGCTCGATGCACTGCTCGGGCCGCCGAGCGAATGGCAGATCGAATGGAAATGGGACGGCATTCGCGCCCAGGTGGTCAAGCGCGAAGGCCAGCTGTGGGTCTGGTCGCGCGGTGAGGAACTGGTCACCGAACGCTTCCCCGAATTGCACAGCCTGGCGCAGACGCTACCCGACGGTGTCGTGCTCGATGGCGAGATCCTGGTATGGAAACCCGGTGGTTCAGCAGATGAACTGGCTGTACAACCCTTTGCCATGTTGCAGCAGCGCCTGGGGCGCAAGACCTTGGGCAAGAAGCTGTTGAGCGACGCACCGGTCGTGCTGCAGGCCTACGACCTGCTGGAATGGCAAGGCGAGGACTGGCGCAGCCGGCCGCAGCATGCACGCCGCCAACAGCTGGAACACGTGCTTGAGCAGCATCCATTGGCCCCGGTGTTGCTCTCGCCTCTGCTCGAAGGCCAGGACTGGGCCGACCTTGCCCGCCAGCGCGAACAATCCCGCAGCCTGGGGGTGGAAGGGCTGATGCTTAAGCAGCGCGAGGCCTTGTATGGCGTGGGGCGCACCAAGGACATGGGCACGTGGTGGAAGTGGAAGATCGACCCGTTCAGCGTCGATGCCGTGCTGATCTATGCCCAGCGCGGTCATGGCCGGCGGGCCAGCTTGTACAGCGACTACACCTTCGCCGTGTGGGACGCGCCAGCCGGTACGCCGGGGCGGGCATTGGTTCCCTTTGCCAAGGCCTATTCAGGGCTCAGTGACGAAGAAATGCGCAAGGTCGACGCCATCATCCGCAAGACCACGGTTGAAACTTTCGGGCCGGTACGCAGCGTGACGCCAACGCTGGTGTTCGAGCTTGGGTTCGAGGGCATCGCCCTGTCCAGGAGGCACAAGAGCGGCATTGCCGTGCGTTTTCCGCGGATGCTGCGCTGGCGGCTGGACAAGCCAGTGGAAGAAGCGGATGACCTGGCCACATTGCAGGCGCTGTTGGCCTGATAACATTTCTGGACCGTGCTGGCTTCTTCGCGGCTAAACCCGCAAAGAAGCCAGCGCGGTGACCGGGAGGGCACCGATGCAGGCGCAAGGCCAAAAACTGTGCTTCTATCTGTGTGCCGCCCCGTGTCGCAGACCGTTTTCGCCACGCACCCAGGACCACCATGCACCATTCAACTCACGACCTGCTCTCGCCCGTTCCGGGTATCACCCGCCAGTTGCACAGCTTCCACTTCGGACCTCGCGGTGGCGGCAAAGTCTATATCCAGGCCTCGCTGCATGCCGACGAGCTGCCCGGCATGCTGGTGGCCTGGCACCTCAAGCGCCGCCTGGGTGAACTGGAACAGCAAGGCCGCCTGCAACGCGAAATCATCCTGGTGCCGGTGGCCAACCCGGTCGGTCTGGAACAAGTGCTGCTGGATGCGCCGCTGGGGCGCTTCGAACTGCAAAGTGGTGAGAACTTCAACCGTAACTTCGTCGACCTTTCGGACAGCATCGGCGACCAGATCGAAGAGCACCTTACCGAAGACCCGGCGCACAACCTTGCGCTGATCCGCGAATACCTGCGCCGCGGGCTGGACGCACACCCGGCGCGCACACCGCTGCAAGCCCAACGCCTGATACTGCAGCGCCTTGCCTGCGATGCCGACATGGTGCTGGACCTGCACTGCGACTTCGAGGCGGTCGAGCACCTGTACACCACGCCAGACGCCTGGCCGCAGATCGAGCCGCTGGCCCGCTACCTGGGTGCCCAGGCCAGCCTGCTGGCTACCGACTCAGGCGGGCAGTCGTTCGATGAGTGCTTCAGCCTGGTCTGGTGGCAGTTGCAGCAACGCTTTGGCAAACGGTTCCCGATTCCGCTGGGCTGCTGCTCGGTCACCGTCGAGCTGCGCGGCCAGGCCGATGTAAGCCACGACCTGGCCAGCAAGGACTGTCAGGCGATCCTCGACTTCCTGACCCATGCGGGGGTCATCGAAGGAGCTGCAGCCGCCCTGCCCGCCTTGCGCTGCCCGGCCACGCCGCTGGCCGCCGTCGAACCGGTGATAACGCCACTGGGCGGGCTGCTGGTGTACCACGCCCGGCCAGGCCAGCACCTGGAGGCGGGCCAGCTGATCGCTGAAGTAATCGACCCGCTCAGCGACCGGGTCACTGCCATCCGCAACAGCCAGCCCGGCCTGCTTTATGCACGAAACGTACGGCGCATGGCTACCGCAGGCATGGTCATCGCCCATGTCGCAGGCGAGCAGGTGTGCCGCAGCGGCTACCTGCTTGCCAACTGATCCGGTAAAACCATTGCACCAGCCTGGTTGTCTGTAGCAACACAGCCACCGAAGGACCCTATGCCCCATGCCCGCCGCCACCGACCTCGCCAAGGCCTGGTTCGCCAAGCGTGGCTGGAAGCCTTTCGCTTTCCAGCGCCGTGTCTGGGCTGCCGTGGAACGAGGCGAATCCGGCTTGCTGCATGCCAGTACCGGTGCCGGCAAGACCTACGCGATATGGCTCGCCGCGCTGCGGGCCTTCAAGGCCCAAGCCCAGGGACGTCATGCTGCCCCCTTGCAGGTGGTGTGGGTCACCCCCATGCGAGCCTTGGCCGCCGACACCGCCCGCGCGCTGCAGCTGCCGCTGGACGACCTGGGCCTGCCCTGGAACGTGGGCGTTCGCAGCAGCGACACCGGCAGTGCCGAACGTGCCCGGCAAGCACGGCGCCTGCCCAGCGTACTGGTCACTACCCCTGAAAGCCTTACGCTGCTGTTGACCCGGGCACAAGCCCGCGACGACTTCGCCACGCTGCGCCTGGTAGTGGTGGACGAATGGCACGAACTGCTGGGCAACAAGCGTGGGGTACAACTGCAACTGGCTCTGGCCCACCTGCGCCATTGGCACCCGACCCTGCCGACCTGGGGCCTGTCTGCCACCCTCGGCAATCTTCAACATGCGCTGGACGTATTGCTGCCACAAGGTGGCTTGCTGGTACAAGGCCGACAAGACAAGCCGCTACAGGTCGATACCCTGCTGCCAACGGCCATCGAGCGCTTCCCCTGGGCTGGGCACATGGGCTTGAAGATGCTCGACCAGGTCAGTCGGGAAATCGACGCCAGCAGCAGTTGCCTGGTATTCACCAACACTCGGGCGCAGGCCGAACTCTGGTACCAGGCCCTGCTCGAAGCACGCCCCGACTGGGCCGGACTGATTGCCTTGCACCATGCCTCGCTGGCCCGCGATACCCGTGACTGGGTGGAGCGCAGCCTCAAGCAAGGCAGGCTGAAGGCAGTGGTCTGCACCTCCAGCCTGGACCTGGGAGTAGACTTCCTGCCCGTGGAGCGAGTACTGCAGATCGGTTCTGCCAAGGGCATTGCCCGCCTCGTGCAACGGGCCGGGCGCTCCGGCCATGCGCCGGGGCGCCGCTCCCGGGTTACTTTGGTGCCCACCCACAGCCTGGAACTGGTGGAAGCAGCCGCCGCCAGGCAGGCCCTGGCAGCCGGGCACATCGAGGCCCGTCATTCGCCGCGCTTGTGCATGGACGTGCTGGTGCAACACTTGGTCAGCATGGCCCTGGGCAGTGGCTTTCATCCGGAGCAGTTACTGGACGAAGTGCGTAGCACCTGGGCCTTTCGCCAGTTGCGCGACAGCCAGTGGCAATGGGCGCTGGACTTCGTCTGTCATGGCGGAAGTTCACTGAGCGCCTACCCGGATTACCAGCGCGTCGAGCGCCAGGCCGACGGCGCTTACCGGGTTGCCAGCGAACGTCTGGCACGCCGCCATCGCATGAGTATCGGTACCATCGTCAGCGACGCCAGCCTGCAGCTCAAGTACTGGAGCAAGGGTGGTGGGGGCAAGGCGCTGGGCAGCGTTGAAGAGGCATTTATTGCCCGTTTGCGCCCTGGCGATACCTTGGTGTTCGCCGGGCGAGTGCTGGAGCTGGTGCGCGTGGAAAACATGACCGCTTACGTACGCCGCAGCACCGCGCGCAAGGCGGCGGTTGCACGCTGGAATGGTGGCCGCATGCCGCTCTCCAGCGAACTGGCCAACGCACTGGTCGAGCAGTTCGGCGCAGCATCTCAGGGGTGTTTCCAAGGCCCGGAGATGCGCGCAGTGCGCCCCTTGCTTGCCTTGCAGGCGCAGTGGTCGGCGCTGCCCACTCCCACCACGCTGCTGGCCGAAACCTTCAAGTCGCGCCAGGGTTGGCACCTGTTCCTGTATCCGTTCGCCGGGCGTATGGCAAACCTTGGCCTGGCCAACCTGATTGCCTGGCGAGTGAGCCGCGTGCAGCCGCTTTCGGTTTCGATTGCCGTCAATGACTACGGGTTCGAACTGCTCAGCCCTGGCAACGTGGACTGGGCAACGCACCTGCCGCAGGCACTCGGTACCGAACACCTGCTGGACGATGTGCTGGCCAGCCTCAATGCAGGAGAAATGGCATTGCGCCGCTTTCGCGAGATCGCGCAAATTGCCGGGCTGGTGTTTGGCGGGTATCCGGCGGCGCAGAAAAGCCTGAGGCAGATCCAGGCCTCCAGCGGGTTGTTCTACGAGGTATTTCGCAAGCACGACGCTGGCAACCTGCTGCTGACCCAGGCACGGGACGAAGTGTTGAACGAGGAACTGGAGATCGAGCGGCTGCACCGGCAATTGCTGAAAATGGGGCAGTTACGGCTGGAGCTGCGACAGCTTGAGCGGCCTGGGCCATTGGCCTTTGCCTTGCTGGTGGAAGGCATGCGCGAGACATTGAGCACCGAGAAGCTGGCGGACCGGATTGCCAGGATGGTCGCTGAGCTGAACAGTGTGGCGGACGCTACGGTATGACCAACTTTCTATCCATCGAACACCATGGCCAAGTGCTCTGGCTGCTTTCGGACAAGGCGATCTACTGGCCAGCCCGCCGTGCCCTGCTGGTGGCCGACGTGCACATCGGCAAGGCAGCGAGTTATCGCGCCCTGCACCAACCGGTACCACGCGGCACCACCGACGCGACACTCGATCGCCTAGATGCATTGCTGGCCGCACATGATTGCGAGCAACTGATCATTCTTGGCGATTTCCTGCATGCACGAACAGCGCGTGCGCCGGCAACGCTCGCCAAGCTGCAGACGTGGCGGGAACGGCACAAGGCCCTGAAAATTGTGCTGATACGCGGCAATCATGATAGGAACGCCGGTGATCCACCCGTGTCGCTCGAAATAGAAGTCTTGAGCGAACCCTGGCTGCTGGAACCCTTCGCGCTACAGCACGAACCCGATCCACACCCGAGCCATCCGGTACTGGCAGGCCATGTACATCCGGTATTCGTATTGCGTGGCAAGGCTCGGCAACGCCTGCGGCTACCTTGCTTCCTGATCGACGGCCAAGTCAGCCTGCTGCCGGCGTTCGGTGAATTCACCGGGGGTTGGGAAATCGCGCCCACGAGCACCAGCCGGGTGTATCTCGCCGGAGCAAACCGTGTCTGGGCACTCTAGCCGAGGTCGTTCAGGCTACAGGCGCCGGAGGAGGCTCATCAGGCAAGGTTGGCTCGCCCGGTTCCATGGGTGGTGTTTCACCGGGCTCCGGCGGTTGCGGGGTATCCGGGTCAGGCTGGTGGGGCACACCGCCCGCCTGCATGGGCAGCGGGTGTGCCAGCAGTGACCATGGCAGCAACCCGACGTGGTTGGGCTGCAGAACTGCCAGCTTGGCACTGATTGCGGGGTGGAGTTTCATTGGCTGCTCCTGACAAGGCCGCTGCGCATCATGCGCACCGGCGTTATCCAGTTGGAGTGCCAAAGGCGCGGGGAATTCCCCGCGCTCGTCGGCTCAGGTACGCGGCAGGGTGACGCCGCGTTGGCCCTGGTACTTGCCGCCACGGTCCTTGTACGACACGTCGCATTCTTCGTCGGACTGCAGGAACAGCATCTGGGCCACACCTTCGTTGGCGTAAATCTTCGCCGGCAGCGTGGTGGTATTCGAAAACTCCAGCGTCACATGGCCTTCCCACTCGGGCTCGAGCGGGGTGACGTTGACGATGATGCCGCAACGGGCGTAGGTGCTCTTGCCCAGGCAGATGGTCAGCACGTCGCGCGGAATGCGGAAATACTCGACGGTGCGCGCCAGGGCGAAGGAGTTCGGCGGGATGATGCATACGTCGCTCTTGATGTCGACGAAGCTGCCGGCATCGAAGTTCTTCGGGTCGACGGTGGCCGAATTGATGTTGGTAAACACCTTGAATTCGTCGGCGCAGCGCACGTCATAGCCGTAGCTGGAAACGCCGAAGGAGATCACCCGGCTGTCCTGTTCGCCGCGCACCTGGCGCTCGACGAACGGTTCGATCATGCCGTGTTCCTGCGCCATGCGGCGAATCCACTTGTCCGATTTGATGCTCATGGCGGGGTGTCCTGAAGAGTTGCGAGGTGAAAATTCGAGACGCGCATCTTACCGGTCCCGGCGCCCAGGTTAAAGTTCCATGCCTCATCCCGCGCCGGGCGGGGGCTGCAGCCGCCGTCGATCCGAATTTGCGTAAAGCGCCTTCTGACCATTGGCAGGTTGCGGAAAGTGGGGTAAGGTGGCGCCACTGTGCTGCACGTGACACCGAGAATCTCTAGTTTGATGCACGATCCTGATCGGCCCATCGCTGAATTTTCTGCTCTCTTTGCGCTCAGTCCCGGCCAGGGTTTTTCCTGACCGTTATCAAATTGTCCAAGGAGACAGAAAAATGTCCAACCGTCAATCCGGTGTTGTTAAGTGGTTCAACGATGAAAAAGGCTACGGCTTCATCACCCCTCAGTCGGGCGACGACCTGTTCGTGCACTTCAAAGCCATCCAAGCTGACGGCTTCAAAACCCTGAAAGAAGGCCAGGCTGTTACTTTCGTCGCTACCCGCGGCCAGAAAGGCATGCAGGCTGAAGAAGTTCAGATCGCCTAAGTCGATCGAAGCTTCCTAGCTTTCAAAAAAACCCGCCTTCCGGCGGGTTTTTTTATGCCTGGCCGAAAGACCGAGTCGCTTGCTTCGCGGGTAAACCCGCTCCCACAGGGACAGCGCGGTGCTTGAAGGCTGCGCTGTCCCCGCGAAGCAGGCGACTCGGTCTGCCAGTCAATCTTCGCTGATGGTAATGCTCGGCATCGCCGGCGCCGCAGCTTCCTGTAGCACGATCCGTGCGCCCACCTGGCGGGCCAGTTCCTGATAGACCATGGCAATCTGGCTTTCCGGCTCGGCGATAGCCGTCGGCTTGCCGCTATCGGCCTGCTCGCGAATCAGCATCGACAAAGGCAACGACGCCAGCAGGTCGACGCCGTACTGGCTCGCCAGCTTCTCGCCACCGCCTTCGCCGAACAGGTGCTCGGCATGGCCGCAGTTCGAGCAAATGTGCACGGCCATGTTCTCCACCACGCCCAGCACCGGGATGTTGACCTTGCGGAACATTTCCACGCCCTTCTTGGCATCCAGCAGGGCCAGGTCCTGCGGGGTGGTGACGATCACCGAACCGGCCACCGGCACCTTCTGCGCCAGGGTAAGCTGGATGTCACCGGTGCCCGGCGGCATGTCGATCACCAGGTAATCCAGGTCGTCCCAGGCGGTCTGGGTCACCAGCTGCAGCAGCGCGCCGGAAACCATCGGGCCACGCCATACCATCGGCGTGTTGTCGTCGGTAAGAAACGCCATGGACATGACTTCCACGCCATGGGCCTTGATCGGCACGAACCACTTCTGCTCGCGAATCTGTGGGCGGGTGCCTTCGGCGATGCCGAACATCACGCCTTGGCTGGGGCCATAGATATCGGCATCGAGAATACCCACCCGCGCACCCTCGCGGGCCAGCGCCAGGGCCAGGTTGGCCGCGGTGGTCGACTTGCCCACACCGCCCTTGCCCGAGGCCACTGCGATGATGTTCTTGACGTTGGCCATGGCCGGCACCTGAGCCTGGGCCTTGTGCGCGGCCACCACGCAGTCGATCGACACCTGGGCACTGCTGACACCCTCGAGGTTGCCGATGGCGGTCTGCAGCACCTGGGCCCAGCCGTTCTTGAACAGCCCTGCGGCATAACCCAGCTGCAACTGCACGCTGACCTGCCCGCCCTGGATATCGATGGCGCGCACGCAGCCGGCGCTGACCGGGTCCTGGTTCAGATAGGGGTCGGTGTACTGGCGAAGCACGCCCTCGACGGCGGCACGGGTGACGGCACTCATGGAGACTCCCAATGGCAAACTGAATGTAAAACAGACGCCTATCCTAACCCGTCAATCGTCAGCAGATGCGCATGCGGGGTGAAATATCTTCGCCAGCCCTTTATAGTGGCCGATCAACCTCATTTTTACCCCGTCGCCAGATAAGTAGCCAAGCCACCATGTCCGAGCCACGTCAGATTCTCGTCACCAGCGCCTTGCCCTATGCCAACGGTTCGATCCACCTGGGCCATATGCTCGAGTACATCCAGACAGACATGTGGGTCCGCTTCCAGAAGCTGCGCGGCAACCAGTGCATCTACGTCTGCGCCGACGACGCCCACGGTTCGGCCATCATGCTGCGCGCCGAGAAGGAAGGCATCACCCCGGAGCAACTGATCGCCAACGTCCAGGCCGAACACAGCAGCGACTTTGCCGACTTCCTCGTGGACTTCGACAACTTCCACTCCACCCACAGCGAAGAGAACCGCGAGCTCTCGGGCCTGATCTACGCACGCCTGCGTGACGCCGGGCACATCGCCACCCGTTCGGTGACCCAGTACTTCGACCCGGAAAAGGGCATGTTCCTCGCCGACCGCTTCATCAAGGGCACCTGCCCCAAGTGCGCGGCCGAAGACCAGTACGGCGACAACTGCGAGAAATGCGGCGCCACCTACGCGCCCACCGAGCTGAAGAACCCCAAGTCGGCCATTTCTGGTGCCACTCCGGTACTGCGCGATTCCCAGCACTTCTTCTTCAAGCTGCCGGACTTCCAGGCCATGCTGCAGCAGTGGACCCGCAGCGGCACGCTGCAGGACGCTGTAGCCAACAAACTGGCCGAATGGTTGGACTCGGGCCTGCAGGAATGGGACATCTCTCGCGACGCGCCGTATTTCGGCTTCGAGATCCCGGGCGAGCCAGGCAAATACTTCTATGTGTGGCTGGATGCACCGATCGGCTACATGGCCAGCTTCAAGAACCTCTGTGCACGCCGCCCGGAGCTGGATTTCGACGCGTTCTGGAACGAGGGCTCCAAGGCCGAGCTGTACCACTTCATCGGCAAGGACATCGTCAACTTCCACGCCCTGTTCTGGCCAGCCATGCTCGAAGGTGCAGGCTTCCGCAAGCCAAGCGCGGTCAACGTGCACGGCTACCTGACGGTGAACGGCGCCAAGATGTCCAAGTCGCGCGGTACCTTCATCAAGGCCCGCACCTACCTCGACCACCTGCAGCCGGAATACCTGCGCTACTACTACGCCGCCAAGCTGGGCCGTGGCGTCGATGACCTGGACCTGAACCTGGAAGACTTCGTGCAGAAGGTCAACTCCGACCTGGTCGGCAAGGTGGTAAACATCGCCAGCCGCTGCGCCGGTTTCATCCACAAGGGCAACGAAGGCGTGATGGTGGCTGGCGATGCCGCACCGGAGCTGACCGAAGCCTTCCTGGCGGCAGCTCCGTCGATCGCCGACGCTTACGAAGGCCGCGATTTCGGCCGTGCCATGCGCGAAATCATGGCGCTGGCCGACCGCGCCAACGCCTGGATCGCCGACAAGGCCCCATGGTCGCTGGCCAAACAGGAAGGCAAACAGGATGAAGTGCAGGCCATCTGCGCCCAAGGCATCAACCTGTTCCGCCAACTGGTGATCTTCCTCAAGCCGGTGCTGCCGGTGCTGGCCGCGGACGCAGAGGCCTTCCTCAACGTGGCACCGCTGACCTGGAACGACCACCTGTCACGCCTGGAAAACCACCAGCTGAACCCGTTCAAGGCGCTGATGAGCCGCATCGAACCGGCCAAGGTCGAAGCCATGGTCGCCGCCAGCAAGGAAGACCTGCTGGCCTCCGAAGCCACGGCCCCAGCCGGCAACGGCGAGCTGGCCAAGGACCCGCTGTCGGCGGAAATCGAGTTCGACACCTTTGCTGCCGTCGACCTGCGCGTGGCGCTGATCGTCAAGGCCGAGGCCGTACCGGGTGCCGACAAGCTGCTGCAACTGACCTTGGACATTGGTGATGAGCGCCGCAACGTGTTCTCCGGCATCAAGTCGGCCTACCCCGACCCGTCCCAGCTGGAAGGTCGCCTGACCATGATGGTGGCCAACCTCAAGCCACGCAAGATGCGCTTTGGCGTGTCCGAAGGCATGGTCATGGCGGCCGGGCCTGGCGGCGAAGAGATCTACCTGCTTAGCCCGGACAGCGGTGCCAAGCCGGGCCAGCGCATCAAGTAACAAAACTGCTTGAACTTGTGGGAGCGGGCCTGCCCGCTCCCACAATGATTCCGGCACCTTGACGCCAACCCGGACAATCGCCCCGATTCCCGGCTATCGTCATCTCATGAGCGACTACATCCTGGTCCTGATCAGCGCTGCGCTGGTCAATCACCTGTGCCTGCAACAACAGCCATTTCCCAGGCTGCACCTCCACGTGCACGGCCTCGCCTGCGCACTGTGCATTGCCTTGGGCATGATCGGCGCACGAATACTGGTGCGCGGGGTGCTTGCCCCGCTGCAAGCCCAGGACCTTGCCCTGTTCCTGTTGTTGCCCTGGCTGGCCGTGCTTGCCTGGGGCGCGCCATGGCTGCTGACAAGGTGGCGCCCGAGCTGGCCGGTGACGCAACTGCCCGCGCTGCTGTTGAGCAACGCGGTAGTACTGGGGTTGGCCCTGCAACAGACAAGCGACGACAGCACATGGCTCGCTACCGTGCTGCAAGGCCTGCTGGCCGGCGGCGGCTTCTGGCTGGCGTTGGCGTTGTTCGCCGACCTGCGCCAGCGTAGCAATCATGCCGACGTCCCCGGGGCAATGCGCGGCCTGCCCATCGAATTGCTCGGTGCCAGTGTAATGGCGATGGCGTTTTCCGGCTTCAACGGGCTGCTCACCCAATGACTGCCAAGCCCGACCCGCGGCTACGCACCAGCATGGGGCTGGTGTTGCTGGCTTGCGTACCTGGCCTGTTGGCGCTGTTCTGGCTGCATGGCTGGAGCATGCTAATCAACCTGTTGCTATGCGCCAGTGCCGCGCTGCTGTGCGAGATGTTGTCGCTCAAGTTGCGAGCACAACCGCTGAGCACGGCGCTGAACGACGGCAGCGCGCTGGTGACTGCCGTGCTGCTGGCCGCCGCCCTGCCGACCCTGACGCCGTGGTGGTTGCCGGTAGTTGCAGCCAGCGTTGCCATAGGCATCGGCAAGCAGGCCTTTGGCGGGGTCGGGCGCAACCTGTTCAACCCGGCCATGGTCGGCTATGCCTTCGTGCTGCTGAGCTTCCCGTTGCAGATGAACCATTGGCCGGGGCCGGCACCTGGCCTGCTCGATAGCCTGCAGCTGGTGTTCGCCGGCGGCGAGCAGATCGATGCCTGGGCCCGGCCGACACTGCTCGACGGCCTGCGCCACAATCGCAGCCTGACCATCGATGAACTGTTCGCCAGCCACCCGGGATTCGGCAGCATCGGAGGGTGGGGCAGCGAATGGGTCAACCTTGCGTTCCTGCTGGGCGGCCTGTTTTTGCTGCAACGCAAGGTGATCAGCTGGCATGCGCCGGTTGGCCTGCTGGCAGGGTTGCTCCTGTTCAGCCTGCTGGGCTGGAATGGCTCGGGTTCGGACTCCAACGGCTCCCCCCTGCTGCACCTGTTCTCCGGCTCGACCATGATGGCGGCGTTCTTCATTGCCACCGAGCCGGTGTCCGGCCCGCGGCAGGAGTGGGCGAAGCTGGGGTTCGGCCTGGGGGCGGGCCTGCTGATCTACTTGATCCGTACTTGGGGCAGCTACCCGGACGGCACGGCGTTCGCCATCCTGCTGATGAACCTCATGGCGCCGAGCCTCGAACGCCTGGCTGCGCAGCGCCAGCAGGTTGCACGATGAAGCGTCTGGTACGTGATGTCGGCCTGCTGGTACTGACCGGGGCACTGGCACTGTCGGCAACCCTGGCCTGGCGACACTGGACCAGCGCGGCCATCGCCGACGCCGAGAAACAACTGAATAGCCGCCAGCGGCTGGCGGTGCTGCCAGAAGGAAGTTACGACAACCACCCCCTGGACAACCCGCTGCCCAGGCCCGCCGCACAGCGGCCAAACAGCCGGATCCTGGCAGCTTACCGGGCGACGCTGGCGGGCAAGCCGGCCGCCATCATCCTGGTCACTCAGACCCAGGGCTATGCCGGGCCGATCGTGCTCAGCGTGGCCATTAGCGCGGACGGCCAGCTGATCGGCAGCCAGGTGGTCGAACAACAGGAAAGCCCCGGATTAGGTGCACGCCTGGGAGATCCGCAGCTTAACTGGCTGGAGCAATTTGCCAACCGCCAGTTGGGCGATCGCTGGGCGCTGAAGCGCGACCAGGGCGACTTTGACCAGTTGGCTGGCGCAACCGTGACCTCACGAGCAGTAATCGGCGCGCTGCAAGAGGCGCTGAGATACTTCGATGAGCAGCGCAGCGCGTTGCTGGAGGGCGCCATGCATGAATAGGTTCTACTTGCTCGGCGCAAGCCTGGTGCCCCTGCTGGGCGCCACCCGAACACTGAGCGAAGGGGCCACCATCGGCGTGTGTGCGGTGCTGATGAGCAGCCTTCACCAGCTGTTGCTGGCGCCCCTGCGCCAGCGGCTTGCCACCTGGACCTATGTGCTGGCCAGCCTGCTGCTGTTGGCGGCCCTGGCCAGTTGCCTGCAACTGGCACTGCGTGCCTGGCTGCTGCCAGTGGCACTTGCCCTCGGCCACTATCCCGCACTGCTGTGCCTGCAATGCCTGGCCACTGACCACCTGCTGCCCGATCAAGGGCGCTGGCGCCTGCTCGCCGGCCACCTTTGCGCACTGCTTGCCACATGCCTGCTGCTCGGCGCCAGCCGCCAATGGTTGGCCGACGGTACCGGCCTGCACCTGGCCAGCCTGGCCCCGGGCGCCTTGCTACTGCTCGGACTGCTGTTGGCCTTGTACAATCGCCTGCGTCCGGGCCCCGCCCAACCACGTCGTCAAGGAAAGCTCTGATTTCATGAATGCCGCCAAACGCCTGGAGATCTTTCGCAGGCTGCACGAAGACAACCCCGACCCGAAGACCGAACTGGCCTACACCACCCCGTTCGAACTGCTGGTCGCCGTAACCCTGTCTGCGCAGTCCACCGATGTCGGCGTCAACAAGGCCACCGCACGCCTGTTCCCGGTCGCCAACACCCCCGAGGCCATCTATGCGCTGGGCGTCGAAGGCCTGAGCGAGTACATCAAGACCATTGGCTTGTACAACAGCAAGGCCAAGAACGTCATCGAAGCCTGCCGGCTGCTGATCGAGCGCCATGGCAGCCAGGTACCGCAAACCCGCGAAGCCTTGGAGGCGCTACCAGGCGTGGGCCGCAAGACCGCCAACGTAGTGCTCAATACGGCGTTCCGCCAGCCGACCATGGCTGTGGATACCCATATCTTCCGGGTCAGCAACCGTACCGGCATTGCACCAGGCAAGACAGTGCTGGAAGTGGAGAAAAAGCTGATCAAGTTCGTACCAAAGGATTACCTGCTGGACGCCCACCACTGGCTGATCCTGCATGGGCGCTATGTGTGCCAGGCACGCAAGCCACGCTGCGGCAGTTGCAGGATCGAAGACTTGTGCGAGTACAAGCACAAGACCTCCGACGATTGAGTCGATAGTTGGAAACCACCTGTTTCGATTGAAAAAATCTTTTTTACCGGCGTCTGCTTTCTGGTTATAAGGACGGCCAATGGCCCCTTGGCTTGGAGCGACTCATGAGTAGCGATAAAGACGACCTGTCGATCGAAGATGATTTTGTTGCCGCGGACGACGAAGCGGAACCCCAGGTGGAAACCGCAAAGACCAACCTGAGCAAGCGCCGCACCATCGACAATATGCTGGAAGAAAGGCGCCTGCAGAAGCAGCTGGCCGACTTCGACTACGATCTGTAACCTTGGCAAAGCCTCCTGACTGGAGGCTTTACGGCCCTGGCGGTCAGTTCAACCCTTGCCGCTGCGCCAGCTCGATCAGGTCCACCAGCGACCGCGCATTGAGCTTTAGCAGCAGGCGCGACTTGTAGGTACTGACCGTCTTGTTGCTGAGGAACATGCTGTCGGCAATCTCCTTGTTGGAACGTCCTCGCGCCAGCTGTTGCAACACGGTCATCTCGCGCGCCGAGAGGCGGTTGACCATATCCGCCTCGCTTCCTCCCCTCCCACGTGACACATGCAACGCCTGGTTGGGGAAGTAGCTGTAGCCCGACAGTACGGCCTTGATGGCGCTCAGCAGTTCGGTGAGTTCCTGCTGCTTGCACACATACCCCGCCGCCCCCGCCTGCATGCAGCGCATCGAGAAGTTGCCGGGTGCCTGCGATGTCAGCACCAGTACCTTGCTACCCGGACTGAAGGTTGTCATGCGGCCGATCACCTCCAGGCCATCCAGCTTGGGGATACCGATATCGAGCACCACGATATCCGGCAGGTGTTGCCGTGTCAGTTGCAGCGCAGCCACCCCGTTGTCGGTTTCCGCCACGACGTCATACCCATGCCGCTCCATCAGCATGCGTACGGCCAGGCGTATGACCGGATGATCATCCACGATAAGCACTTTATTCATGCGATATCCATTCATTGCTTTTGCTTTGGCCCGCCAAGATAACCTACACAACGCTTGGCTGGTGCGGTGATTTACCGGCGAAATATATGAACAGATGGAACCTACAACACTTACAGAAATTTCCTACACTCAACCGATGTGCTTGTAACATTCAAATTCCTTGTTACCAAATAAACGGTATCACCGGCCTGCAAAAGTGCACCAGTTGAAAACCGGCCGACACTTAGGGAAATATTCGATTCAAATACGCTGAACAGACGCGGCCATCAGGATTTCGAGCGATTATTCTCACCCGGGAAACAGTCCAGTCTTTAGTTGAGCAACGCCGTAAGGTAAAGATGTGCAAAATCGCTGGAGACGACCCATATGCACCAAGTACAACCTGTCGCCCCGCTGACGATCATTGCCATCTTCGCAGGGATTATCGAAGCCTCCGCCCTTGCCACATTGCCGTTTCTCAGCGAGTCCAGCCAGAAGCTCTATACTTGGTTCCTGGTGGGCTTCCCATTCTTCCTGACGGCACTGTTCTTCCTCACGCTCAACTTCAATTACAAGTCGTTCTATGACCCCTCGTCAAACAGGACGGCAAATGACAACAAGTCGACACAGAGCGATGTGGCGAAACATGCAATGCCCGGCAACACCAGCGAAGCGCTGCAGGGCGAGCCTGTCACATTCATGTTTTCCGGCCCCGATGCCTATCGCATGATGGAGCAGCAATTGCTATCCGCCCTTGCCCAACCGCCTCAGCAAGCGCGCACCTGGCGTTTTTGCAATCTGGATAGGCGTCAGTGTGCACAACTATCGATCAGCACGCTTGATGGACAGGTGGCGAACGACGGCCGTTGAATGCCTCAGGTTTTCCACAGGCCAAAAAAACCCCGGCCTGGGCCGGGGTCCTTGATGCACGTGGCCGCTATCAGAGCAGCGAGCGGCCCTTGTTGGCAGCAATGCGCATACGCAGCGCGTTGAGCTTGATGAAGCCCGCTGCGTCCGCCTGATTGTAGGCGCCGCCATCTTCCTCGAAGGTAGCGATGTTGGCATCGAACAGCGAGTCGTCCGACTTGCGGCCGACAACGGTGACGTTGCCCTTGTACAGTTTCAGGCGAACCACACCGTTCACGTTGACCTGCGAAGCGTCGATCATCTGCTGCAGCATCAGACGCTCCGGGCTCCACCAGTAGCCGGTGTAGATCAGGCTGGCGTACTTCGGCATCAGCTCATCCTTCAGGTGAGCGACTTCGCGGTCCAGGGTGACCGACTCGATGGCACGGTGGGCCTTGAGCATGATGGTACCGCCAGGGGTCTCGTAGCAGCCACGCGACTTCATGCCAACGTAACGGTTCTCGACGATGTCCAGACGGCCGATGCCATTGGCACCACCGATACGGTTCAGGTCGGCCAGGACGGTGGCCGGGGTCTTCTCGACGCCGTCGATGGCAACGATGTCACCGTTGCGGTAGGTCAACTCGATGTAGGTAGCCTGGTCCGGGGCGTTCTCGGGCGAGACGCTCCAGCGCCACATGTCTTCTTCGTGCTCGGTCCAGGTATCTTCCAGGACACCGCCTTCGTAGGAAATGTGCAGCAGGTTGGCGTCCATCGAGTACGGCGACTTCTTCTTGCCGTGGCGCTCGATCGGGATGCCGTGCTTCTCGGCGTAGTCCATCAGCTTCTCGCGGGACAGCAGGTCCCACTCGCGCCATGGGGCGATGACCTTGACGCCTGGCTTCAGGGCATAGGCACCCAGCTCGAAGCGTACCTGGTCGTTGCCTTTGCCGGTGGCGCCGTGGGAAATGGCGTCGGCGCCGGTTTCGTTGGCGATCTCGATCAGGCGCTTGGCGATCAGCGGACGGGCGATGGAAGTACCCAGCAGGTACTCGCCCTCGTAGACGGTGTTGGCGCGGAACATCGGGAACACGAAATCACGCACGAACTCTTCGCGCAGGTCATCGATGTAGATCTCTTTAACGCCCATTGCCTGGGCCTTGGCACGAGCAGGCTCGACCTCTTCGCCCTGCCCCAGGTCAGCGGTGAAGGTCACCACTTCGCAGTTGTAGGTATCCTGCAGCCACTTGAGAATCACCGAAGTATCAAGGCCGCCGGAATACGCCAGTACGACCTTTTTTACGTCCGCCATGCCATCACTCCACGGGGTTGTACGGAAAGGGATCGATTCTAACGACGTTACGGATAAATTTACAGTGGGGCGACAGCTTCTGACGACAAAGCGACAGGAAGTTTCGGAAGGGCGACTTACCGTCGGAAAGTATGAAATGCCGTGTAGGAGCGGCCTTGTGTCGCGATGGGCTGCGCAGCAGCCCCTGGATCTCAGCTATGCAGCGAAAACTGCCGGGGCTGCTGTGCAGCCCATCGCGACACAAGGCCGCTCCTACAGAAAGCTCCGCAGCCTTCAGGACTTGGCAGGTGTTGGCTCAGGGGCCTTTTCGACAGGCTTCTCAACCGGCTTCTCGATTACCGTCACCCGATCCAGTTCAATATTCACCCGACGATTACGCGCCCGGTTGGCTGCATTGGTGTTCTTCGCCAATGGGTAACGCTCGCCGTGGAAACGCACGGTAATCTGCTCTTCCGGAACGCCATGGGCCTTGAGGTAGTCGGCCACCGCCAGTGCCCGGCGGCGCGACATGTCGCGATTGGTCAGGCGGTTGCCACTGTTGTCGGAGTGGCCGTTGAGCTCGACATGGTTCACCGTCGGGTCAGCCTTCATGTAGTCGAGGATCACGTCCAGCCGCGCCTTGGCCGCACCATCCAGCTCGAAGCCGCCCCCGGGGAAGCCCACCTGGGTCTGGCGCACCTGGTCGTAATTCATCGGCAGCAGCTTGCCGGCACAGGCCTGATAGTCGCTGTAGGCCTTGGCGAAGCTGACCGGTAGCACACGCACTTCCATCGGCCTGCCCGCCTCGCCGGCGTAATTGCGTACCACCGTGCTGCGCCCATCGAGCAGGCCGTTGATCAGGCGGCTGGCCTGGCCCTGGGACGAACTGAACAGCACCCCGGTGCGAGCCATGCGCACACTGCCCAGGTTGATGTCGCTGCGCCCGGGTTGCCACGGCGCAGCGGCTGCCAGCAAGGTGGCCGTGCCCGCCCCCAGAACGTTGCTGTCCGAACGCAGCTGGAACACCGGCTGCTCGCCCGCGCGGCGCACGAACTCGCCACTGCCGAAGCCGTCGATCGGCTGGATCAGCCGGCATTCGAACTGGTCACCCTCGACCTTCCAGGCGATGTTCTCCATGCGCGTCTGGAAGGTCAGCGCGCCGGCCGGCAGGCTGGCGAACAGGGTCAACAGGGCTAGGTAACGCTGGCGCACGGGCGGCTCCACAAATTCTGACGGCTTACCTGCAGGCTATCGGACGCTGGGCGGAAAACTTGATAGCCGTGCTCCACCCAGGGTTTTCCGGTAGCATTGGGGCTTGAGTTCGACCCGCCTGGAATCCCCAATGTCCGATCGCCTGACCCTCCTGCGTCCCGACGACTGGCACATCCATCTGCGCGATGGTGCCGTCCTGCCCCACACCGTTGGCGACGTGGCGCGTACTTTCGCCCGTGCCATCATCATGCCCAACCTGGTTCCGCCGGTGCGCAATGCCGCCGAGGCCGGCGCCTACCGTGAGCGCATCCTGGCCGCCCGCCCGGCCGGCAGCCGCTTCGAGCCGCTGATGGTGCTGTACCTCACCGACCGCACCAGCCCCGAGGACATCCGCGCGGCAAAGGCCAGCGGTTTCGTGTACGCCGCCAAGCTGTACCCTGCCGGCGCCACCACCAATTCCGATTCGGGCGTGACCAGCATCGACAACATCTTCCCGGCCATCGAGGCGCTGGCGGAAGTTGGCATGCCGCTACTGGTGCATGGCGAAGTGACCCGCAGCGAGATCGACGTGTTCGACCGCGAGAAGCGCTTCATCGACGAGCACATGCGCCGTGTGGTCGAGCGCTTCCCGACACTGAAGGTGGTGTTCGAGCACATCACCACCAGCGATGCCGCGCAGTTCGTCACCGAGGCCCCGGCCAACGTCGGCGCGACCATCACTGCGCAGCACCTGCTGTACAACCGCAACCACATGCTGGTTGGCGGCATTCGCCCGCACTTCTATTGCCTGCCGATCCTCAAGCGCAACACGCACCAGGTGGCGCTGCTGGACGCGGCCACCAGCGGCAACCCGAAGTTCTTCCTGGGTACCGACTCGGCACCGCACGCCCGTCACGCCAAGGAAGCCGCCTGCGGTTGCGCCGGTTGCTACACAGCCTACGCAGCCATCGAGATGTACGCCGAAGCGTTCGAACAGCGTAACGCGCTGGACAAGCTGGAAGGCTTCGCCAGCCTGCATGGCCCGGCGTTCTATGGCCTGCCGGCGAACACCGACACCATTACCCTGGTCCGCGAGGAATGGACCGCCCCGGACAGCCTGCCATTTGGCGAGCAGACCGTGGTCCCGCTGCGCGCCGGCGAAAAACTGCGCTGGCGCCTGCTGGAGGAAAACGCGTGAGCGAAGACCTCTACGAAGACGATCTGGACAACCAAGGCAGCAGCGGCTCGCGCCACCCCATGGCCGAGCGCTTCCGCGGCTATTTGCCGGTAGTGGTAGATGTTGAAACCGGCGGCTTCAATAGCGCTACCGACGCCCTGCTGGAAATTGCCGCCGTCACCATCGGCATGGACGAAAAGGGCTTCCTGTTCCCCGAGCACACCTACTTCCACCGGGTGGAGCCATTCGAGGGCGCCAACATCGAGGCAGCAGCGCTGGAGTTCACCGGCATCAAGCTGGACCACCCGCTGCGCATGGCGGTCAGCGAGGAAAGCGCGCTGACCGACATCTTCCGCGGCGTACGCAAGGCGCTCAAGGCCAATGGCTGCAAGCGGGCTATCCTGGTGGGACACAACAGCAGCTTCGACCTGGGCTTCCTCAATGCGGCGGTGGCGCGCAATGACCTGAAGCGCAACCCGTTCCACCCGTTCTCCAGCTTCGACACCGCTACCCTGGCGGGCCTGGCTTATGGCCAGACCGTACTGGCGCGGGCCTGCCAGAGCGCCGACATCGACTTCGACGGGCGTGAGGCGCACTCGGCGCGTTATGACACCGAGAAGACGGCCGAGCTGTTCTGCGGCATCGTCAACCGCTGGAAAGAGATGGGCGGCTGGCGCGACTTCAACGATTGAGTTGAAAAAAGCATTCGCGGGCATGCCCGCTCCCACAGAGATTGCACAATGGCTGAGGCCTTTGGGATACCTGTGGTAGCAGGTTTACCTGCGAAGAGGCCGGCACAGAACGGCACAAAAAAACCGGCCACAAGGGCCGGTTTTTTCATGCACGCGGCAATTACAGCTTGCCAGCGTTCTCGCTCAGGTAGGCTGCAACGCCTTCCGGCGAAGCGTTCATGCCTTTGTCGCCTTTTTTCCAGTTGGCAGGGCAGACTTCGCCGTGCTCTTCGTGGAACTGCAGAGCGTCGACCAGGCGCAGCAGCTCGTCCATGTTGCGGCCCAGTGGCAGGTCGTTGACGATCTGCGAACGGACAACACCGTTGGTGTCGATCAGGAAGGCGCCACGGAAGGCCACGCCGCCTTCGGACTCGACGTCGTAGGCCTTGCAGATTTCGTGGGTCATGTCGGCAGCCAGGGTGTACTTGACCTGGCCGATACCGCCGTTGTTGACCGGGGTGTTACGCCAGGCGTTGTGGGTGAAGTGCGAATCGATCGACACGCCGATCACTTCGACGTTGCGTGCCTGGAAGTCAGGGATGCGGTTGTCCAGGGCGATCAGCTCGGACGGGCAGACGAAGGTGAAGTCCAGCGGGTAGAAGAACACCAGGCCGTACTTGCCCTTGATGGCCGAAGCCAGGTTGAAGCTGTCGACGATCTCGCCATTGCCCAGCACGGCCGGAACGGTGAAATCGGGGGCTTTCTTACCAACGAGTACGCTCATTGTAATCTCCTGATGAGGGTGAAAAACCGTTTGCCGGGCCAGACGGGCTTGCCCGACATCCAACAAAGGCCGACCATCATACACGGCTTCTGGTGACAGGCCGACTCCAACGACGAAGCAGCCGCCGGTCGCTCAAGCACGGTCCTTTCAGAAACTCCTTTGACAAGCATTCTCATTAACATTAAGCTCCACCCCATCGAGCCCACCAACGATGGTCAGCCTTTATGTATGTGTGTCTTTGTGTCGGCGTCACCGACGGACAGATCCGCGATGCGATCTATGAAGGATGCTGCAGCTACAAGGAAGTGCGAGCCGCGACCAACGTCGCCAGCCAGTGTGGCAAATGTGCCTGCGTGGCCAAGCAGGTGGTCCGCGAGACCCTGACCGAGCTCCAGGTCAGCCAGGCAGCCCTGCCCTACCCCGTGGAATTTACCGCGGCCTGAAACCAAGAATTCCAAGAACCGGACCTTGTGTCCGGTTTTTTTATGCCCGCAATTCAATAAGTTAGCGCTCCAACGCGGTTCACAAACATTCTTATTTCCATTAATTTTCACTTATTATTCAAGAACTTAGGTTTGACACACCTAAGTATCGGGCTCAAACTTGCGTGTATTGGCACACTTCTACAGGGCAGGAACCCGACATGAAAGGCGACGTAAGCGTCATCCAGCATCTCAACAAGATCCTCGGAAACGAGCTGGTCGCGATCAACCAGTACTTCCTGCACGCACGCATGTATGAAGATTGGGGCCTGAACAAACTCGGCAAGCACGAGTACAAGGAATCCATCGACGAGATGAAACACGCTGACAAACTGATCAAGCGTATTCTCTTCCTCGAAGGCATCCCCAACGTCCAGGACCTGGGCAAGCTGCTGATTGGTGAGCACACCAAGGAAATGCTCGAATGCGACCTGAAGATCGAACAGAAAGGCTTGGTCGACCTGAAAGCAGCCATCGCCCATTGTGAAACCGCTGGCGACTTCGGCTCGCGTGACATGCTCGAAGACATCCTCGAGTCCGAGGAAGAACATATCGATTGGCTGGAAACCCAGCTGGGGCTGATCGACAAGATTGGTATCGAGAACTACCTGCAGTCGCAGATGGGCGAAGAATAAATATTCGCCCCATGAAAAAACCCGCGATCAGCGGGTTTTTTCATGCTTGCCGGAAAATCAGGCCTCGGAGGCCTTGGCCTTGGCAGCCGCTTCCTTGATCAGTGTCTGCAGCTCACCCTTCTCGAACATTTCCAGCATGATGTCGCTGCCGCCGACCAGCTCACCGGCTACCCAGAGCTGCGGGAAGGTCGGCCAGTTGGCGTACTTTGGCAGGTTCGCACGGATTTCCGGGTTCTGCAGGATGTCGACGTAGGCGAACTTCTCGCCACAACCCATCACGGCCTGCGATGCACGCGCAGAGAAGCCACACTGCGGGGCATTCGGCGAGCCTTTCATGTAAAGCAGAATGGTATTGTTGGCAATCTGCTCTTTGATCGTTTCGATGATATCCATGTAGCACCTCGGCTGAACTTTCCGACACGGTCGTCGGCACGGTGACGCATTGTAACGGAAAGCCGAGCAGCATGCTCGGCCTTACCGTTCCTTACGCGGCCTCTACCTGCACAGGTACGCCATTGAGGGCGGCATTACCGGAAACCTGGTCACGCAGGCGCTCATCGGTTAGGTCGTTGGCGCTCACGCCAGGCTGCGCCTTGGCGATCTGCATGTGCACGCCCTGCCGAGAATGACCGAAGCCATGGGGCAGGCTGACCACGCCCGGCATCATGTCCGCGCAGGCCTGCACCTCGACTTCAAGCTCCCCCGTACGCGAGCGGATACGAACCCTCTGGCCATCCTGCAGCTGCCTGTGCTGCAGGTCCTGCGGGTGCATCAACAACTGATGTCGCGGCTTTCCTTTCACCAGCCGATGAAAATTGTGCATCCACGAATTGTTGCTTCGCACATGGCGACGGCCGATCAGCAGCAGTTCGCCCGGTGCCGGAGGGACTTGTTGCGCCAGCCGCCCCAGGTCGTCCAGCAGCACCTGGGGCGCCGCTTCGACAGCCTTGCTGGCAGTCGCCAGGCGCGCAGCGAGGTTGGTGCGCAATGGCCCCAGGTCCAGGCCATGCGGGTGCTTGTCCAACGCTGCAAGCGACAACTGCCAGGGCGTCGCTTCACCATAGCGTCCCTGGCGCAGGGCCAGGTCGATCATCTGCGCTGGCGCCCAGGTCGGTTTCAACTCCAGCTCGGCGCGTTTGGCGAACGCCTGTGCGAGCCCGACGAAAATCTCCCAGTCATGCAATGCCCCTTCGGGCTTGGCCAGGATCGCCCGGTTGAAGCGGGTCACGTTGCGCACGGCCAGCAAGTTGAACGTGCTGTCGTAATGGTCGTTTTCCAGGGCCGAGGTGGAGGGCAGGATCAGGTCGGCATGTCGGGTGGTTTCGTTGATGTACAGGTCGATGCTGAGCATGAACTCCAGCCCCTCCAGCGCCACATCCAGCTGGCGGCCGTTGGGCGTGGACAGTACGGGGTTGCCAGCCACCGTCACCAGCGCACGCACCTGCCCTTCGCCGGGTGTCAGCATTTCCTCGGCCAAGGCCGCCACGGGCAGTTCGCCGCCGTATTCGGGCAAGCCCGACACCCGGCTCTGCCAGGCATTGAAATGGCCACCCGAGGTGGTCGCCACCAAGTCGACGGCAGGCTCGGTGCACAACGCGCCGCCTTCACGGTCAAGGTTGCCGGTCACCAGGTTGATCAGTTGCACCAGCCAGTGGCAAAGGGTGCCGTAGGCCTGGGTCGAAACCCCCATGCGGCCATAGCACACCGCCTTGTCGGCCGCGGCGAAGTCCCGTGCCAGCTGGCGGATGTCTGTAGCGGCAATGCCACAGTGCGCGCTCATGGCCTCCGCGCTGAACGGCGCGATCGCTTCGCGCACCTGCTGCAGCCCGATGACAGGCAAGTGCGAGCCGCGCGCCAGGCCTTCAGCAAACAGGGTGTTGAGCAAGCCACACAACAAGGCCGCATCCCCTCCAGGGCGAATGAACAGGTGACTGTCGGCCATCGCCGCCGTTTCGCTGCGCCGCGGGTCCACCACCACAAGGCGCCCACCCCTTGCCTGCAGTGCTTTGAGGCGTTTTTCCACATCCGGCACAGTCATGATGCTGCCGTTGGAGGCCAGCGGGTTGCCACCAAGGATCAGCATGAAACCGGTCTGGTCGATATCCGGAATCGGCAGGAGCAGGCCATGGCCGTACATGAGATGGCTGACCAGGTGTTGCGGCAACTGGTCCACCGAGGTGGCAGAGAAGCGGTTGCGGGTTTTCAGCAGGCCCAGGAAGTAGTTGCTGTGGGTCATCAGGCCGTAGTTGTGCACGCTCGGGTTACCTTGGTACACCGCCACCGCATTGCGCCCGTGGGTTTGCTGGATCGCCCACAGCCTGTCGGCGGCCAGGGCAAAGGCCTCGTCCCAACCGATTGCCTGCCAATGCTCGCCCACCCGCTTGTGCGGCTGGCGCAGGCGGTCGGGGTCGTTCTGGATGTCCTGCAGGGCCACGGCCTTTGGGCAGACATGGCCGCGGCTGAACGGGTCCTGGGGGTCGCCCTTGATCGAACTGATCAGCGCCCGCCCGTCGTCGTCATGGCTGACTTCGATATTCAGCCCACAGATCGCTTCGCACAGGTGACAGGCACGGTGATGCAGGGTCTTGGTCATGGCCGCCTCTGCCTTGTTGTTATGGAGGATGTGTAGAGGGTTGTCGAACATCGACTATGCACCCAGCCCCTGCCGCCGGCCAGCGCGCTTCGCGATGTGAATCCACCGACATCAGGCACACGATTTGCGACAGCCATTTGCCAAATTGGCGGCAAGCCGTGTACAACCCTCTGTAGCAAATAAAAAACAGCACTGTCCGTCGGGTAAAGACACCCTTTGCAACACCCTTTGGTACTGGGCAGCTGTTTCCCCTCTTGGCTTCAGGCGACATTTACTTATAGTATTGCGCCTTTCCCTATTTCGTCCGCCCCCGTGCGGCTTACGCCGCAGGTCACTCCCGTTGTCAAAAAAAACCATACGGTCGACCTGCATACCGTTGCAGATAAGGTAGTCAATCATGAGCGCTAGGCACTTTCTCTCCCTGCTGGACTTCACCACCGACGAATTGCTCGGGGTGATCCGCCGCGGCATCGAGCTGAAGGACCTGCGCAAGCGAGGCGTGCTGTTCGAGCCGCTGAAAAACCGCGTGCTGGGCATGATCTTCGAGAAGTCCTCCACCCGTACCCGCGTGTCGTTCGAGGCCGGCATGATCCAGCTCGGCGGCCAAGCCATCTTCCTATCTCCGCGCGACACCCAGCTGGGCCGTGGCGAGCCGATCGGCGACAGCGCCATCGTGCTGTCGAGCATGCTCGATGTGGTAATGATCCGTACCCACGCCCACACCACCCTGACCGAATTCGCCGCCAACTCGCGTGTGCCGGTGATCAACGCGCTGTCCGACGAGTCGCACCCATGCCAATTGCTGGCCGACATGCAAACCTTCCTCGAACACCGCGGCTCGATCCAGGGCAAGACCGTGGCCTGGATCGGCGATGGCTTCAACATGTGCAACTCGTACATCGAGGCAGCCAGGCAGTTCGACTTCCAGCTGCGCATCGCCTGCCCGGAAGGCTACGAGCCGGACCCACGCTTCATGGCCATCGGTGGTGACCACGTGCAGATCGTGCGTGACCCGAAGGAAGCCGTGCGCGGCGCCCATCTGGTGACCACGGATGTCTGGACTTCCATGGGCCAGGAGGAGGAAACTGCACGGCGCCTGGCGCATTTCGCGCCTTACCAGGTCACCCGCGAACTGCTCGACCTGGCGGCACCCGACGCCCTGTTCATGCACTGCCTGCCAGCCCACCGTGGTGAGGAAATCAGCCATGACCTGCTCGACGACCCACGTTCGGTCGCCTGGGACCAGGCTGAAAACCGCCTGCATGCACAGAAGGCCCTTCTCGAATTCCTTGTAGAACCGGCTTACCACCACGCATGAGTCAACCCCTACTGCTCAACCTGCGCAACCTCGCCTGCGGCTATGGCGACCAGCGCATCGTCCAGAACCTCAACCTGCACCTGAACGCAGGCGACATTGGTTGCCTGCTGGGTTCATCCGGTTGCGGCAAAACCACCACCCTGCGCGCCATCGCCGGTTTCGAACCCGTGCACGACGGCGAGATACAGCTGGCTGGCGAGGTCATTTCCCGGGCTGGCTTCACCCTGGCCCCGGAAAAACGCCGCATCGGCATGGTGTTCCAGGACTACGCGCTGTTCCCGCACCTGACCGTGGCGCAGAACGTTGCCTTCGGTATTGCCAAGCACCCGCGCCAGGCCGAGGTCATCGAAGAGATGCTCGAACTGGTCAAGCTGGGCGGCCTGGGCGGGCGCTACCCGCACGAACTGTCCGGCGGCCAGCAGCAACGGGTCGCCCTGGCCCGTGCGCTGGCACCGGAGCCGCAACTGCTGCTGCTTGACGAGCCATTCTCCAACCTCGACGTGGAGCTGCGCCGACGCCTGAGCCATGAGGTTCGCGACATTCTCAAGAGCCGCGGCACCAGCGCCATCCTGGTGACCCATGACCAGGAAGAGGCCTTTGCCGTCAGCGACCAGGTCGGCGTGTTCAAGGAAGGCCGCCTGGAGCAGTGGGACACGCCTTACAACCTTTATCACGAGCCGCAGACGCCGTTCGTGGCCAGCTTCATTGGCCAGGGGTATTTCATCCGTGGGCAGATGATCAGCCACGAGGCCGTCAATACCGAACTGGGTGAACTGCGCGGCAACCGTGCCTACATCATGGCGCCGGGCAGTTCGGTAGATGTGCTGCTGCGCCCTGACGATATCGTCCACGCGCCGGGCAGTGCACTGCAGGCGAACATCGTCGGCAAGAGCTTCCTGGGTGCATCGACCTTGTACCGCCTGCAGTTGCCGACCGGCAGCCAGTTGGAGGCGATTTTCCCTAGCCATGACGACCATCAGGTCGGTGAGGATGTGGGGATTGCGGTAAAGGCCGATCACCTGGTGCTGTTCCCGGTGCCGGGCAGCGTGGCAGCGCAGTTGCCGCGGCAGGAAAACGGCGTGCGCCGGTACAGTTCGGCGACCTGATTCGAAACCCTGGGGCCGCTTTGCGGCCCTTTCGCGACACAAGGCCGCTCCCACAGGTACAGCGCACCATTCACGGGCGGCGTTGTACCTGTGGGAGCGGCCTTGTGTCGCGAAAGGGCTGCAAAGCAGCCCCGAAAATTCTCAGCCCCGCCCGATCCCGGCAAACTTGCCCTGGGTATGCTCGGCCAATACCGCTGCCGCCAACTCTACCTCCAGCCCACGCCGCCCGGCGCTGACATGGATGGTTGCAAAGTTCTGCGCCGAATCATCGATGAATGTACGCAGGCGCTTCTTCTGCCCCAGCGGGCTGATCCCGCCCACCAGGTACCCCGTGGCCCGCTGCGCAACCACCGGGTCGGCCATCTCGCACTTTTTCACCCCGGCAGCATGGGCCAGGGCCTTGAGGTCGAGTGTACCCACCACAGGTACCACCGCCACCAGCAACTCCCCCTTCTCACTGCTCGCCAGCAAGGTCTTGAACACCTGCTGCGGGTCGAGACCGAGCTTTTCCGCCGCCTCCAGGCCATATGACGCCGACTTGGGGTCATGTTCGTAACTGTGCACACGATGCTCGGCACGGTGTTTCTTCAACAGGTCTAGGGCGGGGGTCATGCGGGGGCTCCGGTCGGGACAGCTCGGCGGCTACTTTAGGACAATTCCCACATCACAGCCAGCGCACCGCAGTCGCGCGCGTCTAGTACGCGGATCCGCGCCTAAAATCAGCATCCACATCGTGACCAACCGTTCACTTTCGACCTTTGACATCAGCGTTTCTTGTCTATATTTTTTCGTTTCTGAATAAATGGTGCACTTTTAAGGTGCATTTCCTACATCTGCCTGGAGTCAACGGGGATAGACTCCGGGCGTTGCTGTCGAGCGCCACGCGCCTCACAACAAAAAAAAACGAGGTCCTACATGACGACTGCTCTACGCCAACCCACGCTGTCCAGCCAATGCCTGGCCGAGTTCCTCGGCACTGCCCTGCTGATCTTCTTCGGTACCGGCTGCGTCGCAGCGCTCAAGGTCGCGGGCGCCAGCTTCGGCCTGTGGGAAATCAGTATCATCTGGGGCGTGGGCGTCAGCATGGCGATCTATCTCACCGCCGGTATTTCCGGCGCGCACCTGAACCCTGCGGTGAGCATCGCCCTCACCCTGTTCGCCGGTTTCGACAAGCGCAAGCTGCCCTTCTACATGCTGGCCCAGGTATGCGGCGCATTCTGTGGTGCAGCGTTGGTCTACACCCTGTACAGCAACCTTTTCTTCGATTTCGAACAGGCCCATGCCATGTTGCGCGGTAGCGAAGCCAGCCTGGAACTGGCCTCGGTGTTCTCCACCTATCCGCACCCTTCGCTATCCACCGGCCAGGCGTTCCTGGTCGAAGTGATCATCACTGCCATCCTCATGGCAGTGATCATGGCCCTGACCGACGACAACAACGGCCTGCCGCGCGGTGCCATGGCCCCACTGCTGATCGGCCTGCTGATCGCCGTGATCGGTAGCGCCATGGGCCCGTTGACCGGCTTTGCCATGAACCCGGCCCGTGATTTCGGGCCAAAACTCATGACCTTCCTGGCCGGTTGGGGCGAAATCGCCTTCACTGGCGGTCGGGACATGCCTTATTTCCTGGTTCCGGTGTTCGCACCGATCCTTGGCGCCTGCCTGGGTGCTGCGACCTATCGCGGCCTGATCGCCCGCAACCTGCCAATGGCAGCCGCCGTGAACCCTGAGACAAATGACAATCGCCAGGGCGATACTCAAGTCAACTGACGCCGGCATCACGCCCAGCCCTGAACCCCTATTTCCGCAAGGCCTACGACCATGACAGATACCCAGGATAAGAACTACATCATCGCCCTGGACCAGGGCACCACCAGTTCGCGGGCCATCATTTTCGATCGCGACGCCAATGTGGTGGGTACCTCCCAGCGCGAATTCGCCCAGCACTACCCGCAAGCGGGCTGGGTCGAACACGACCCGATGGAAATTTTCGCCACGCAGAGCGCGACCATGGTCGAGGCCCTGGCCCAGGCAGGCATCAGCCACGCCCAGGTCGCCGCACTGGGTATCACCAACCAGCGTGAAACCACCGTTGTATGGGACAAGGAAACCGGCCGCCCGGTGTACAACGCCATCGTCTGGCAGTGCCGCCGCAGCACCGAGATCTGCGCCCAGCTCAAGCGCGACGGGCATGAAGACTACATTCGCGAGACCACCGGCCTGGTCACAGACCCGTACTTCTCTGGCACCAAGCTGAAATGGATCCTCGACAATGTCGAGGGTGCCCGCGAACGCGCCGAACGCGGCGAGTTGCTGTTCGGCACCATCGATACCTGGCTGATCTGGAAGTTCTCCGGCGGCAAGGTGCATGTCACCGATTACACCAACGCCTCGCGCACGCTGATGTTCAACATTCACAGCCTGCAGTGGGACGACAAGCTCCTGGAAATCCTCGGCATCCCACGGCAGATGCTGCCCGAGGTACGCCCTTCCTCCGAGATCTACGGCCACACCAAGAGCGGCATCGCCATTGCCGGTATCGCCGGCGATCAGCAGTCGGCGCTGTTCGGCCAGATGTGCGTTGAGCCGGGTCAGGCCAAGAACACCTATGGCACCGGCTGCTTCCTGCTGATGAACACCGGCGACAAGGCGGTCAAGTCGTCCCATGGCCTGCTCACCACCATCGCCTGCGGCCCGCGAGGCGAAGTGGCCTACGCGCTGGAGGGCGCGGTGTTCAATGGTGGTTCCACCGTGCAGTGGCTGCGCGACGAACTGAAGATCGTCAACGACGCACTCGATACCGAATACTTTGCCAGCAAGGTCAAGGACAGCAACGGGGTATACCTGGTGCCTGCCTTCACCGGCCTGGGTGCCCCGTACTGGGACCCATATGCCCGTGGTGCACTGTTCGGCCTGACCCGTGGCGTGAAGGTGGACCACATCATCCGCGCCGCACTGGAATCGATCGCCTACCAGACCCGCGACGTGCTCGACGCCATGCAGCAGGACTGCGGCCAGCGCCTGTCCGAGTTGCGCGTGGACGGCGGTGCGGTGGCCAACAACTTCCTCATGCAGTTCCAGGCCGACATCCTCGGCACCTGCGTGGAGCGGCCGAAGATGCGCGAAACCACGGCGCTGGGTGCGGCATACCTGGCAGGCCTGGCCTGTGGTTTCTGGAGCGGCCTGGACGAGCTGCGCGACAAGGCGATCATCGAGCGCGAATTCAGCCCGCAGTTGGATGAAGCGCAGAAAGAGAAGCTGTATGCCGGCTGGAAGAAGGCAGTCGACCGTACCCGTGACTGGGAAGATCACGAGGCCTGATCCCCGGCGCGATAGCTTGTCCAAATTCTGTGGGTGCAGCGTTGATCTCGAGGTTGTCGCTGTACCTGTGGGAGCGGCCTTGTGTCGCGAAAGGGCCGCAACGCGGCCCCAGGATTGATGCGCAATAGTTGAAATTGCTGGGGCTGCTTTGCAGCCCTTTCGCGACACAAGGCCGCTCCCACAGGGGACCGCGTGAAACAGCAGGCCCGATAGTCTACTGGTCGTAGTCCGCGTCCTACGGCATCATTGCAGCATTTGTCCGGCAGCCCCAAAGGACCGCCCATGAATCTGCCCCCTCGCCAACAACAAATCCTCGAACTGGTGCGCGAACGCGGTTACGTCAGTATCGAAGAAATGGCGCAGCTGTTCGTCGTAACACCGCAAACCATCCGCCGTGATATCAACCAGCTGGCCGAGCTCAATCTGCTACGCCGCTACCACGGGGGCGCAGCCTACGACTCGAGTATCGAGAACACCGCCTACGCCATGCGCGCCGACCAGATGCGTGACGAAAAACAACGCATCGCCGAAGCGGTTGCCCGGCAGATTCCCGACCATGCCTCGCTGTTCATCAACATCGGTACCACCACCGAATCCATCGCCCGGGCGCTGCTCAACCACAACCACCTGAAAGTCATCACCAACAACCTGCACGTGGCCGCAATCCTTGCTGCCAAGGACGATTTCGAAGTGCTGGTGGCAGGTGGCACGGTGCGCCGTGATGGCGGCGTTGTCGGTCAGGCCAGTGTCGACTTCATCAACCAGTTCAAGGTCGACTTCGCCCTGGTGGGCATCAGCGGCATCGACGAAGATGGCAGCCTGCTCGATTTCGACTATCAGGAAGTGCGGGTGTCCCAGGCGATCATCGCCAATGCCCGTCAAGTGATCCTTGCCGCCGACTCCAGCAAGTTCGGGCGCAACGCCATGGTGCGCATGGGCTCGATCAGCCTGGTCGACTGCTTGGTGACCGACCAGGCGCCAACCCCCGCACTCACCCAGCTGCTGAACCAGTACAAGATCCGGCTTGAGGTGGTTTGAGGGCTGACAGGCGCATGCCGCAAGGCTTGTCGCGCCTGTGAGATCGAGCGTCGTCCGCGCAGCGCTCGATCCCACAGACGCCACAACTTTCAAACCGATCATCCAGAATTTTCGTAAATGTTCATTTCATTGTCATCTGATCAGTTTTTTCTATAAAGACTGACTGGCGACCGGCTTTCTGTTGCGCTAGTATTTTCGAAAACGAACATCAATGTTCATATTCGATGTGAACAGCCCCAGGAGGCCTTGCCCGTGTCCCAGCCCGTTTCGTCCCAGCCACCAGTCGCCGACTGCTATGACCTCGCCGTGATCGGCGGCGGCATCAATGGCGTGGGCATTGCTGCCGACGCCGCCGGGCGTGGCCTCAAGGTATTTCTCTGCGAAAAGGACGACCTTGCCCAGCACACCTCTTCGGCCAGCAGCAAACTGATCCATGGCGGCCTGCGCTACCTGGAGCACTACGAGTTCCGCCTGGTACGTGAAGCGCTGGCCGAGCGTGAAGTGCTGCTGGCCAAAGCCCCCCACATCGTCAAGCCGATGCGCTTCGTGCTGCCGCACCGCCCGCACCTGCGCCCGGCCTGGATGATTCGCGCCGGCCTGTTCCTCTACGATCACCTCGGCAAGCGCAAGCGCCTGGGTGCTTCGCGCAGCCTGCGCTTCGGCCCGGGTTACCCGCTCAAGCCTGCAATCAGCCGTGGCTTCGAATATGCCGACTGCGCGGTGGACGATGCCCGCCTGGTAGTGCTGAATGCGATGGCAGCACGTGAAAAAGGTGCCCATATCCATACCCGCACCCGTTGCCTGCGCGCGGAGCGTGTGGATGGCCTGTGGCAGGTCGAGCTGCAGCATGCTGACGGCCGCCTGCAGACCATTCGCGCCCGCGCTCTGGTCAATGCTGCCGGGCCATGGGTGGCCAGCTTCATCAAGGATGACCTCAAGCTCGATGCGCCCTATGGCATCCGCCTGATCCAGGGCAGCCATATCATCGTGCCGCGCATGTACGAAGGCGATCATGCCTACATCCTGCAGAACGAGGACCAGCGTATCGTCTTCTGCATCCCGTACCTGGAGCGCTTCACGCTGATCGGCACCACCGATCGCGAGTACAGCGGCGACCCCGCCAAAGTCGCGATCACCGAGCAGGAAACCGATTATCTGCTCAAGGTGGTCAATGCCCATTTCAACCACCAGATCAGCCGCAGCGACATCGTGCACACCTATTCCGGCGTGCGCCCGCTGTGCAACGACGAATCGGACAACCCGTCCGCGGTCACCCGCGACTACACCCTGGCGCTGTCTGCCACTGAAGGGCAAGCGCCGTTGCTCTCGGTTTTCGGTGGCAAGCTGACTACCTACCGCAAACTGGCCGAGTCGGCCATGGCCGAGCTCAAGCCGCACTTCCCGCAGATGCGCGGCAGCTGGACCGCTGGCGCGCCGCTACCAGGTGGTGAGTACATGACCACGGTGCAGGCTCTGGTCGATGCGGTGCTGGCGCGCTGTGGCTGGTTGCCTGTCGATATCGCGAAGCGCTGGGTGCTGACCTATGGCAGCCGTGTATGGCAGTTGCTGGAGGGCGTTCAAGGGCCGGAAGACCTAGGCCAGGCAATTGGCGGTGGGTTGTTTGGCCGGGAGGTGGACTACCTTGCACACAACGAATGGGCATGCAGCGCTGAAGACATTCTCTGGCGCCGCACCAAGCTGGGCTTGTTCACCAGCACGGGCGAGCAACAGGCGCTTGCAGACTATCTGCAACGAGAGCAACAGGCGCGCACGCAAGCGGCGTGACCCATGGCCTGCTTGCACGTACTGGAACGCCACAATCAGTCTTTGACGTTGGCGAAGTCTTCAAATGTATCGTGCCCGGCGGGCGTGGTCGATCGAGCGATTATCGCAAACACAGCCTTGCGTGCTTGGGATGAGCATTAATCAATGCTCATCCAGCGCCCCTTGGCTCGTCCGGCCAGTCGCCAGCGGGCCCGGATGGCACAGTCGGTCGGTGCAGCAGTAACTACCACCACCCCACGTTCCCGGCAGTGATGCTCTGGTGTCTTTCAGACCCGGAGATATCTCGTGCCCCCCACCGAATACAACCCGTCGTACTCCGTCGACACCCTGATCGCCCGGCAACTACCTGGCTGGTTGACCAGCGCCGATGCGACGCACCTGGAAGCCTACGGCAGGGCCTTGCTTGCACAGCAACAGGCCGCGGACAGGCTTGGCCATCTGCTCGAAAGAATCCCTCGCCTCGAAGACTTCGCCAGGCCCCTGCTCGAACGCGCCCTGCGTGAGCAGGGGCTGGGGCATGTCGACCCGCAACTTGGGCACGTCGTCGTCAGCGAAGAGTTTCAACTGCCTTCGGCGGCGGAGCATTTCTATACGCCGACGGTTACCCATAGAACGCGACAAACGCTGTTGGCCGCTGCCCTGCATAATTTCGAAGCACACGAAGCTGAACCGTGGCTGTTGCGCAAAGCGCACCTGGAGAACGAGAAAGGCGAAAAGCTGGCCATGACCTTCGAGCACTTCGTTCGCCTGTGCCGCTCACTGGACCTGGGCGGCAAGTATCAGACGCTGCTCAGGACGGTGCTCGAGCCCAAGGCTGGCCGTGGCCAGTCGGGCGATCAAGCGCGCACGACAATAAAGCACCTTTTTGAAAGCGGCGTACGTACGCGCATGCAGGCAGCGGTTTACGAGGCCCGGTTCAAGGGGCAGCTGGACGAGCGGGATCTGCTTCGGCTGCGGCCGATGCTCGAAGCCCCTGCCCTTGCACCCTATGGCAAGGGCACGCTGACAGCTCGCCAACTTTATCTGCTCGGCAAGTGCGTGACGGGGGTCATCACACTTGAGTGGCGCCCTGCTCCGGCTGAAGACATCGACGAAATCATCGTCTGGATACCCGATGCCGCCGGGCAAAGCCTGCGCTTTTACGACAGTTGGGACAGCGTTTACAACGACCTGGCCACTCGCCTCAAGCAGTGGTCATTCCGCCAGTTTTTCCGGCGTTTCATCACGGCACGGGACACAAGCGAGTTCGCCAGGGAACTTGCACAACGGCTCGCAGCGTCGCCTGGAGCAATGAAACTGCAGCTCGACGGGCGAAACCTGCCTGTCAAGGGGAATGTGTTCGCACATGTACGGGGGCTACTGCTCGGGCGAATGTTCGATGATGCAGCCTACCTTGCTGTTCCAACGGACCTTGAAGATCGCCTGAGCAGGCACCGGCGCTTGCAGGACATGCTGAGCGCCGGGTTGGACCTGCTGGGGCTGGCAGCTTTGGTCGTACCGGTGCTCGGTGACCTGCTACTGGTCGTCAGCGCGGCGCAATTGCTCGATGAAGTCTATGAAGGCTATCAGGACTGGCAGCTAGGTAACCGCCAAGGAGCGCTGGAGCATTTGTTCAACATAGCCCAGGGCGTAGCGACCACTGGCCTGTCTGCAGGGGCTCTGCACACGCTGAGACGAACACCTTTTGTCGACAGTCTTGCGCCAATGGTGTTGCCTGCCGGTGGCATCAGGCTGGCCAGAAACTCCCGTTACCTGCCTGCCGAGGAAGATGTCTCGGTATTATTGGAAAGCCTGCAAGGGGAGCACTTTGCCGATACTTTGTCAGATCATGGCCGGATACTTCTACAGGCCACAGGCCTCAACGTGGACCAGTTGCGCCGACTTTGCCTGGAGAACGCTGCACCACCCGCGCGGCTGCTCGATCTCCACGACCGGATCAAGCTGCACCAGCAGGATCCGACCCTGAAAGGACACGCCTTCGAGCAGCAACTTCAGGCGTGGCAAACACCGCAATCTGCCGACCAGGCCAGGCTGATCGGGGTTTTCCGGGGTTTGTCACCAAGGGGCGCCCAGGAAATCATCGACCATAGTAGTACCGCCCAGATAGAACAGTTGCGAGTTTCCGGACGGATGCCACTGAGCATGGCGCAACATGCGCGGTGGTATGAAAGCGCCAGCCGTATTGATCGGGCTTGCCTTGGCTTGCGTCTGCAAAAGTTGGCCAACACAGATAGCGACCTATTGGCGCTGCGCCTCATCGAACGGGACGCCCCATGGCCAGACTCCGTGCGAATAGAGTTACGCCAAGGCGCCCAGGATGGATTACTGATATTTGCCAGCCAGAGCGAGACCGCGCAGAACGTACGAACCATTGTCAAAAACACGCAAGGCTACGCCCTGGCAGGCGAAGACAGCCAGGGGAAGCCCTTGCTGGCAGCGGTCCTGGGGTGCCTGGACGACGAGCAGAAAACCCGCCTGGGAAACCGCAACCTGCAGCTCAAGCAATTACGTGACGTACTGGCCATGGCGGCCGAACAGGATCGCAACTCTACGGCTAGCCTGCTCGGCATTTCCGGCATCCGCGCAAATATCAGGCCGCCCCGGCGTTTCGCCGACGGCAGGCTGGCCTATGCACTCAGCGGCGGAGGTGAAAGCAGCCAGAGCGCTATTCGCCAAGGGATCCATCAAATATTCCCCACACTCTCCGAACTGCAACTGGACGCTTATCTGGAAGCGGTGCGCCAGCGCGGGGAGAGCTTGTGGGACCATTACCAGGCGCTGCAACGCCAGCTTGCCGACCTGCGCGAAGCACTACAGATCTGGCAGGCCGATTGGCAATCGCCAATCGACGCCATTCGCAGACGCCGCATAGCCGATACCCTTCGCCGCAGTTGGCGGCGCAAACTGGTGGACGGCAACGACCAGTATGAACTGACCATCGATGGCGAGCACATCAATGCGTTGCCAGGCCTGCCGGAGGGTGTGGAATACCGACATGTGCGCCGGCTGACCTTGCGCAACATGCGCTTGCAACAGATCGACGCGCGGTTCCTCAGGCTGTTCCCCAACGTCGTGGACCTGGACCTCAGCGGCAACCGGCTGACTTTGGTCCCCGAGGGCATCGAGGCTCTCGGCCAGCTACGGCGCTTGAACCTGAGCAACAACCTGATTGCGCTGGATGCCGCAGGCAACAGCCGCCTGGCTCAACTGCAACGGCTGAACACGCTGATACTCAACAACAACCCGCTCAACGGCATGCCCGACCTCTCGGCCTTGCCACATGTGCGGGACCTGCACCTGCGAGCAACGGGTCAGGCGGACATTGGCCTGGTCCACCAGAACGTGGCGCTACGCGCCCATATCGACTTGCGCGACAACAGAATCAGCGAACTGCAACGCGAGATGCGCGGCTTGCGCCTGCGCCTGCAACGGCTGAATCTGCACGACAACCCTTTGAGCGAAGACAGCATCGAGTATCTGGACCAGGCACAAGGAGCCAGCGAAGCAGGTGCCCGAGGCAGCGCGTCGTATGTCCACGAGCCGATCGGTGAGGAGACCCGCGCGAACTGGGTAGCATCCAGAAACGTGCTGCTACGTGCAGAACGTGAGGCAGCCTGGGACCGCCTGAGCGAGGAGCCGGTTCGGGAGGCCTGTTCAGATTTTTGGCTGACTTCGCCCAGAGCGAGGACTTCGAGGCCCATCCCCGGCATTATCGACGCCGCATCTGGCATATCCTCGAAGCCTGCGAAAACAACGAAGCGTTACGCGAGCAGTTATTTCGCGAGGCCGACGGGCCGCGTACCTGCGAGGATCGCCTGTTGCTGCTGCTCAACCAGATGGAGGTGGGTGTGCTGGCCCTTTCAGGGCATCGAAGGCGTGCCGGTTGCAATGAGAGAGAGCCGCCTGCTGTATCTGGGAGGCCAGTTGCACCGCCTGGACCTGCTTGACGATATTGCCAACCGCCACGTCCAGGCCCTGCGCGAAGCAGGGCGCGGAGTGGATGAAATCGAAGTTCGGCTTTTCTATCGCCTGCAGCTGACAGGGGCACTTGACTTGCCAGCACCACCGGATGAAATGCACTTCGCTTCATTCGCCCACGTTACAACGCGGGATCTGAACGCGGCAGAAATAGAAGTGCTGCAAACCTACAGTACCCTGTCGATGCTGGACGCGCTGGCAAGCCGCCCTTACTGGCAGAACTACTTGCGAGAAACCTATGCTGACCGCTTCGAGGCGATAGCACGGCCTTATCACGAGCGAATGGAAGCGCTCGAGGCACAAGCCATGGCCGGCCAGGAAGCAGGCTATGAAGACCGCGCCCGGAACCTGATGCGCGAACTTGCCGCCGAGGAATCAACGCTGATACGCACCCTCACTACCGAGGCTTGGGCGCGCTGGAACCAGTCGCCGCTAGAGCGGCTGATGCCCCACTGAAATGGCGGACAGCGCTGCGATCAGGCCTCTCGTGACGGCGGCCTGATCGCCCCAGTGCTTGGTAGCCGGGGAATTGCAAATTCGTTCGGATTTCCGAACAGAAAACAGCAATTCATTCGGAATGGCGGATGAAACGTACCGTCACAAGATGCGCAATAAAGTTTGATTCCCAATGAATCTGCGGCGTTATGATCAATGTCAGGGCTTGGCACGACTCATGCTCTACACTTGGTAGCCGAATGCAATCGTTTATTTCTGTATTCGTTGAACGAAGAGTCCGCCAACGGCTCCATAAAAAAAACAAACACGTCGAGGAAAATTTGATGCGCATCGTTCGTCAATTGCTGGGCGCCGCCATCGCGGCCGCTGTGATCGCTTCGCCGGCCATGGCCGAGGAACTGACCGGCACCCTGAAGAAGATCAAGGATTCGGGCACCATCACCCTGGGCCACCGCGACTCCTCCATCCCGTTTTCCTACCTGGCCGGCAAGCCCGAGCCCGTAGGCTACTCGCATGACATCCAGCTGGCTGTCGTCGACGCCCTGAAGAAGCAGCTGGGCACGGACATCAAGGTCCGCTACAACCTCGTCACCTCCCAGACCCGCATCCCGCTGGTGCAGAACGGCACCGTGGACCTCGAGTGCGGCTCCACCACCAACAACGTCGAGCGCCAGCAGCAGGTCGGCTTCTCGGTCGGCATCTTCGAAGTCGGTACCCGCCTGCTGACCAAGGTCAAGGACGGTCAGCCGGCATACAAGGACTTCCCGGACCTGGCCGGCAAGAACGTGGTGACCACCGCCGGTACCACCTCCGAGCGCATCCTCAAGGCGATGAATGCCGACAAGCAGATGAAGATGAACGTGATCTCCGCCAAGGACCACGGTGAAGCCTTCAACATGCTCGAAAGCGGCCGCGCCGTGGCCTTCATGATGGACGACGCCCTGCTCGCCGGCGAAATGGCCAAGGCTCGCAAGCCGTCGGACTGGGTCATCACCGGTACCCCGCAGTCGTACGAAATCTATGGCTGCATGGTGCGCAAGGATGACGCGGCCTTCAAGAAAGCGGTCGATGACGCCATCGTTGGTTACTTCAAGTCGGGCGAAGTCAACAAGAGCTATGACAAGTGGTTCCAGCAGCCAATCCCGCCAAAGGGCCTGAACCTGCAGTTCCCGATGAGCGACGAGCTGAAGAAACTGATCGCCGAGCCGACCGACAAGGCTGCGGACGAGAAGAAGTCCTGACTCTCAGATAGTGGCCTGGTGCTCTACAGCACCAATCAATACTGCAGGCCACTCATTAGTGTCTAACCTTTCATCCGAGGGCGCCAAGCGCCCTCGGATGCTCGAAGGTGCCCGTGAAACGATCGTCTGAGGGGAAATCCCGATGAATTACAACTGGGACTGGGGCGTGTTCTTCAAGTCCACCGGCGTGGGCAGCGAAACCTATCTGGACTGGTACATCACCGGCCTGGGATGGACCATCGCCATCGCCATCTCCGCCTGGATCATCGCCTTGCTGCTGGGCTCGGTCCTCGGTGTCATGCGTACCGTGCCGAACCGTGTGGTAGCAGGTATCGCCACTGCCTACGTGGAGCTGTTCCGCAACGTACCGCTGCTGGTGCAGCTGTTCATCTGGTACTTCCTGGTGCCGGACCTGCTGCCAGAAGGCCTGCAGGAATGGTTCAAGCAGGACCTCAACCCGACCACTTCGGCGCTGATCAGCGTGGTCATCTGCCTGGGCCTGTTCACCGCCGCCCGCGTGTGCGAACAGGTACGTACCGGCATCCAGGCGCTGCCCCGGGGCCAGGAAGCCGCCGCCCGCGCCATGGGCTTCAGCCTGCCGCAGATCTACACCAACGTGCTGCTGCCGCAAGCCTACCGGATCATCATTCCGCCGCTCACCTCGGAATTCCTGAACGTGTTCAAGAACTCGTCGGTGGCGTCGCTGATCGGCCTGATGGAGCTGCTGGCACAAACCAAGCAGACCGCCGAATTCTCGGCCAACCTGTTCGAGGCCTTCACCCTGGCCACGCTGATCTACTTCACCCTGAACATGGGCCTGATGCTGCTGATGCGCATGGTCGAGAAGAAAGTCTCGGTGCCCGGCCTGATTTCCGTAGGGGGCAAATAAATGGACATGGATTTCAGCGAAATCATCCCGGCCCTGCCTGCCCTGTGGGAAGGCATGGTCATGACCTTGCAGCTGATGGTCATGGGCGTGGTCGGCGGCATCGTGCTGGGGACCATCCTGGCCCTGATGCGCCTGTCGTCGAGCAAGCTGCTGTCGAACTTGGCCGGCGCCTATGTCAACTACTTCCGCTCGATCCCGCTGCTGCTGGTCATCACCTGGTTCTACCTGGCGGTACCGTTCGTGCTGCGCTGGATCACTGGTGAAGACACCCCGGTGGGTGCCTTCACCTCCTGCGTGGTGGCATTCATGATGTTCGAGGCCGCGTACTTCTGCGAAATCGTCCGTGCCGGCGTGCAGTCGATCTCCAAGGGCCAGATGGGCGCCGCCCAGGCGCTGGGCATGACCTACGGCCAGACCATGCGCCTGATCATCCTGCCCCAGGCCTTCCGCAAGATGACGCCACTGCTTTTGCAGCAGAGCATCATCCTGTTCCAGGACACCTCGCTGGTATACACCGTGGGCCTGGTGGACTTCCTCAACTCGGCACGCTCCAACGGCGACATCATCGGGCGCTCCCATGAGTTCCTGATCTTCGCCGGTGTCGTGTACTTCCTCATCAGCTTCTCCGCTTCGTGGCTGGTCAAGCGCCTGCAAAAAAGGATCACCGTATGATTTCCATCAAGAACGTCAACAAGTGGTACGGGGACTTCCAGGTACTGACCGACTGCAGCACCGAGGTCAAGAAGGGTGAAGTGGTGGTGGTATGCGGCCCGTCGGGTTCGGGCAAGTCCACCCTGATCAAGTGCGTCAACGCCCTGGAGCCGTTCCAGAAAGGTGACATCGTGGTCGACGGCACCTCGATCGCCGACCCCAAGACCAACCTGCCCAAGCTGCGTTCGCGCGTTGGCATGGTGTTCCAGCACTTCGAGCTGTTCCCGCACCTGTCCATCACCGAGAACCTGACCATTGCCCAGCGCAAGGTGCTTGGCCGCAGCGAAGCGGAAGCGACCAAGAAGGGCCTGGCCCTGCTCGACCGTGTCGGCCTCGGTGCCCACGCCAAGAAGCACCCGGGCCAGCTGTCCGGCGGCCAGCAGCAGCGCGTGGCCATCGCCCGCGCCCTGTCGATGGACCCGATCGTCATGCTGTTCGACGAACCGACCTCGGCACTGGACCCGGAGATGGTCAACGAAGTACTGGACGTGATGGTCGAGCTGGCCCACGAAGGCATGACCATGATGTGCGTGACCCATGAAATGGGCTTCGCCCGCAAGGTGGCCAACCGCGTGATCTTCATGGACAAGGGCAACATCATCGAGGATTGCCAGAAGGAAGACTTCTTCGGCAACCCGAGCGCCCGCCACGAGCGTACCCAGCACTTCCTCAGCAAGATCCTGCAACACTGATTTTGCCTCACTGAAGCGGTCGGCGCCGCTGTCCTTTCGGGCAGCAGGCGCTGGTCGTGACAAGGCCACTGTGATGAAATGCGATCCTTCGCTTCTTCTCCCTGCCAAGCCTGCCGTGAAATCCCGCCTGCTCCGCCAATTGCTGTTGCCGCCACTGATCATCCTGCTGATGGTCGGCCTGGGAATGGCTGGCTACCTGATCAGCGAGAGCAACGGCATCCGCACCCTCAGCGAAAACGGCGAGCGCCAGCTGGAGCTGCACGCGCGCACGGTCGAGAGCGAAATCAGCAAGTACACCTACCTGCCGAGCCTGCTGGAGCTGGAAGACAGCGTCTCGCACCTGCTCACCGACCCTGACGGTGGCTCGCGGCAGATCGTCAACGAATACCTCGAAGGCCTGAACCGTCGCAGCCGCAGCCGGGCCATCTTCGTCCTCGACACCAATGGCCGGGTCCAGGCCACCAGCAACTGGCGCGATGCCGACTCGTTCCTGGGTGAGGACCTGTCGTTCCGTGCCTACTTCCAGACTGCCGTGCGCGGCGAGCCCGGGCGTTTCTACGGTATCGGCAGCACCACCGGCGAGGCCGGCTATTACCTGGCCCACGGCCTGGAGGAACACGGCAAGATCATTGGCGTGGCGGTGATCAAAGTGCGCCTGGACACCCTCGAGGAGCGCTGGCAGCGTGCCCGCCTGGAAGCGTTCGTCAGCGACGAGAACGGCATCATCATCCTCTCCAGCGACCCAGCGCGGCGCCTGAAGTCGGTACGCCCGCTGACCCCGCAGATCAAGGAGCGCCTGGCCCGTAGCCTGCAGTACTACTGGTGGCCGCTGAACGAACTGCAGCCTCTGGCTCGGGAAACCCTGGCCGATGGTGTGGAAAAGCTGACCTTCCCGGCAAACAGCGAAACCGCACAGGGCAAGGCCAGCGAAATGGCCTACCTGGCCCAGACCCGGCGCCTGGTCGACACGCCTTGGCACTTCACCCTGCTGACACCGCTGCAGGACCTGCGCCGCGAATCCATGGTACAGGGCGTGCTGGTGGGCGTTGCCTTCGCCTTGCTGGCGATCCTGGGCATCGCCTGGAACGAACGGCGCAAGGTCATCGCCACCCGCCTGGCAGCCCGCGAGGCCCTGCAGGAAGCCAACAGCCAGCTGGAGCGACGGATTACCGAACGCACGGCCGACCTGCGCGCCAGCAACGAGCGCCTTAAGGGCCAGATTCGCGAGCGCCGACATGCCGAGCAGACCCTGCGCCACGCCCAGGATGAACTGGTACAGGCCGGCAAGCTGGCCGCCATCGGGCAGATGTCCACCAGCATCGCCCACGAACTGAACCAGCCGCTGGCCGCGCTGCGCACGTTGTCCGGCAACACCGTGCGCTTCCTCGAGCGTGGGGCACTGGAAACCGCCAGCACCAACTTGCGCACCATGAACGACCTGATCGACCGCATGGGCCGCATCACCGCCAGCCTGCGCTCGTTCGCCCGACGCAGCGACGACAGCGGCCAGGCCTCGCTGGCCAAGGCCGTGGACGCTACCCTGCAGGTGCTGGCCAACCGCATCAGCGCCTGCCACCTGCAATTGCACAATCAGTTCGAGGACCAACAGCTGGCCATCGACCAGACCCGCCTGGAGCAGATCCTGGTAAACCTGATCGGCAACGCCCTGGATGCCATGACCGCCCAGCCGCTTCCGCAACTGTGGCTGGAAGGCGAGCTGCAGGGCGACAAGTACCGTTTGCAGGTGCGCGACAATGGCCACGGCATCGATGCCGAGGCGCGCAAGCATCTTTTCGAACCTTTCTTCACCACCAAACCGGGCGAACACGGCCTGGGCCTGGGCCTGACCCTGTCGGCGAGCCTTGCCGCCGCCGCCAAGGGCAGCCTCAACGTCGAGCACCCCGCCAGCGGCGGCACGGCCTTCGTCCTGGCCCTGCCCTTGGTCTCACCCCCTAGCGAATCGGCAGAGCAACCATGAACCAAGCGCCTCTTACCGTCCTGATCGTCGAAGACGACCCGCATGTGCTGCTCGGCTGCCAACAGGCGTTGGCCCTGGAAGACATCGCCTGCGAAGGCGTGGGCAGCGCCGAGCAGGCGCTGGAACGCATCGGCGACGACTTCGCCGGTATCGTCGTCAGCGATATCCGCCTGCCGGGCATCGATGGCCTGGAGCTGCTCAACCGCCTCAAGGCCCGCGACCGCAGCCTGCCGGTGGTGCTGATCACCGGCCACGGCGATATCGACATGGCGGTCGGCGCGATGCGCAATGGCGCCTACGACTTCATGGAAAAGCCTTTCTCCCCGGAGCGCCTGGTCGATGTGGTGCGCCGCGCCCTTGAACAGCGCGGGCTGTCGCGCGAAGTGGTGGCCCTGCGCCGCCAGCTGGCCGAGCAAAGCAGCCTGGAGGGGCGCATCATTGGCCGCTCGCCAGCCATGGAGCACTTGCGCGAACTGATCGCCAACGTCGCCGATACCTCGGCCAACGTGCTGATCGAAGGCGAGACAGGTACCGGCAAGGAACTGGTCGCCCGCTGCCTGCACGACTTCAGCCGCCGCCAGGGCCAGCCGTTCGTGGCACTGAACTGCGGCGGCCTGCCGGAAAACCTGTTCGAAAGCGAGATTTTCGGCCACGAAGCCAACGCTTTCACCGGTGCCGGCAAACGCCGCATCGGCAAGATTGAACATGCCAATGGCGGCACGCTGTTCCTCGACGAGGTTGAGAGCATGCCGATCAACCTACAGATCAAGCTGTTGCGCGTGCTGCAGGAGCGCACCCTGGAGCGGCTGGGCTCGAACCAGAGCATTCCGGTGGACTGCCGGGTGATCGCGGCCACCAAGTCCGACCTGGATGCCATGGGCCAGAGCGGCCAGTTCCGCAGCGACCTGTATTACCGGCTGAACGTGGTTACCCTGGAGCTGCCGCCGCTGCGCGAGCGCCGCGAAGATATCCTGCAACTGTTCGAGCACTTCCTGCAGCAATCGGCACTGCGCTTCGACCGCGAAACGCCTGCGCTGGACAGCCAGACCTTGTCGCGCCTGATGGCCCACGACTGGCCGGGCAACGTGCGTGAACTGCGCAACGTCGCCGAACGCTATGCCCTCGGCCTGCCAGCGTTCAAGAAAGGCCCCAGCGGTGGTGCCAGCCAAGGCTTGGGCTTTGCCGAGGCGGTGGAAGCGTTCGAGCGCAACCTGCTCGGCGATGCCCTGCAACGCACCGGCGGCAACCTTAGCCAGGCCAGCCAGGAACTGGGCATGGCCAAGACCACGTTGTTCGACAAAGTGAAGAAATACGGCCTCGGCTGACCTCAACCCAACCTGGAAACACATCGTGGACCTGGTATTCAAAGCTGCCCTGGGCGCTGGCGTGGTGCTCCTGCTGGCGGTGCTGTCGAAAACACGCAATTACTACATCGCCGGGCTGGTGCCGCTATTCCCCACCTTTGCCCTGATTGCCCACTACATAGTTGGCAAGGGGCGCAGCATTACCGACCTGAAGACCACCATCCTGTTCGGCATGTGGTCGATCATTCCGTACTTCGTGTACCTGGCGACCTTGTATGTGCTGGTCGACCGCATGCGCCTGGAGGCATCGCTGGCGTTGGCCACGGTGGCCTGGCTGATGGCCGCCACCGTGCTGGTGACCTTGTGGGTGCGGATGCACTGAGGCCGGTCGGCTGACGCGGTCCGTGTAGGAGCGGCCTTGTGTCGCGATGGGGCGCGTAGCGGCCCCCGATTTCAGCTTCGCCGCGAATATTGCTGGGGCCGCCTTGCGGCCCTTTCGCGACACAAGGCCGCTCCTACAGGGGATCGCATCAGCCTGGAAGCATGGAAATTCACAGCCCTGCGATATGCGTGACATCCTGCCGATGTGCCTGCAGGTAGGGCAACACCGCCCCCAGCAACGGCGCCTTGAACGGCTCCTGGAAGCGGTGCGCCAACCCCGGTATCAAACGCAGTTGGCTACCCCGGATATGCGCGGCCAGATGCACACCATGCATCACCGGCAGCAACGGGTCGGCCGTGCCATGCACCACCAGGGTCGGCACCCGCAACTGGTTCAACAATTCGACCCTGCTCGGCTCGGCCAGTATCGCCATGATCTGGCGCTTGGCGCCTTCAGGATTGAACGCCCGGTCATAGGCCACGGCCGCCTGCTGCAGCAAGGCCGCACGGTCGTCACGCACCTCGGGGCTGCCCAGCGCCGCCAGCAGGTCGGCCTGCTGTTCGATGGCAACCTCGCGGTTCGGCGCGCTGCGCCGGGCCAGCAGCTGCACCAGCGCCGGATCCGGCGCCGGCAACCCCGCCGCCCCTGAACTGGACATGACCAACGTCAGGCTGCGCACGCGCTCGGGCGCCATGGCCGCCAGGTGCTGGGCAATCATGCCGCCCATGCTCACCCCCAGCACATGAAACTCGTGCACGCCCAACGCATCCATCAGGCTCAGGCCATCGTCCGCCATGTCGGTCAGCGTATATGGCGCAGCCACCGGCAGGCCCAGCTTGTAGCGCAGCAGTTCGACCGTCAGGTTGGCCGACGGTGGCAGCTGGCTCCAGCGTGACAGGCCGACATCGCGATTGTCGTAGCGAATTACCCGAAAGCCCTGGCGGCACAAAGCTTCGACCACGTCGTCCGGCCAGTGGATCAGTTGCCCGCCAAGGCCCATCACCAGCAGCAAGGCCGGGTCGCGTGGCGCACCGACGCTCTGGTACACCAGGCTGACCGCGCCCAGCTCGGCCCGCTGCACCGGCACGTGGGCATCACAACGCTGTTCAGCGAAACTCGCAGGTACGCCGAATACAAAGAAAAGAAGAAGCCAATAAGCCCGCATGAAAGAAACACCAGAATGCAAATCCCCAGTAGAGCGCGAGTCTGATGAATTCTGTTCGGGCGCGCTGCCACACTTCAGTGACATTTTGATGACTCCCGCCAGGCGGTGCGGCCAAACGCCCAGTCGACAGGCGCAGCAACATGAGGGAAACTCAACTCACCCCCTGTTTCCTCAAGTCCACACACCGGAGTCAGCTGTGCTGGAGATCCGTCACCTGAAAACCCTTCATGCCCTGCGCGAGGCCGACAGCCTGGTGGAGGCCGCCGAGCGCCTGCACCTGACCCAGTCGGCGCTGTCGCACCAGTTCAAGGAGCTGGAAGAGCGCCTGGGCCTGCCGCTGTTCGTGCGCAAGACCAAGCCGATCCGCTTCACCAGCGCCGGGTTGCGCCTGCTGCAACTGGCCGATGCCACCCTGCCGCTGCTTCGCGGCGCCGAACGTGACATCGCGCGCCTGGCCGGTGGCACCGCCGGGCGCCTGCACATGGCTATCGAATGCCACAGCTGCTTCCAGTGGCTGATGCCGACCATCGACCAGTTCCGTGACGCCTGGCCGGAGGTGGAGCTGGACCTGGCCTCCGGCTTTGCCTTCGCCCCACTGCCGGCCCTGGCTCGCGGCGACCTGGACCTGGTGGTGACCTCCGACCCGCTGGACCTGGCGGGCATCACCTACGTGCCGCTGTTCACCTACGAGGCGATGCTGGCGGTGGCCAACCAGCATCCGTTGGCCAGCAAGCCCTACATCGTGCCGCAGGACCTGCTTGACCAGACCCTGATCACCTACCCGGTGGAGCGCGATCGCCTGGACATCTTCACCCGCTTCCTGGAGCCGGCCGACATCGAGCCCGCCGCCGTGCGCACGTCGGAGCTGACGGTGATGATGATGCAACTGGTGGCCAGCGGCCGAGGTGTGTGCGGCATGCCGCACTGGGCGCTGCACGAGTACAGTTCGCGCGGGTATGTGAAGGGCAAGCGCCTGGGTGAAAAAGGCCTGTTCGCCACGCTTTATGCTGCCGTGCGCACCGACATGCTCGATGCGCCATACATGCGCGACTTCCTGCTGACGGCGAAGGACACCTCGTTCGCCACCCTCGATGGTGTCAGCGCGGTGCGCTGACGGCCTGGCGGTATAGCGGCAGGATGAGGTCGCGGGTCAGGGGTGCCAGCTGCATGGCGGGTACCTGGTCTGCGGCCAGCCACACCACCTCCTCGATCTCCGCAGCCGGCAGCACGGCTGCGGCGCTGTCGACACGGAACAGTTCGGCCTGTACCTCGAAGCCCGGCTCGTTGGCGGCCGGGGCGCTGAACTGGCCCAGGTGCACGGCCTGGGACGGGTCGATGTGCAGGCCCAGTTCCTCATGCAGCTCGCGCACCAGCGCCTGCACCGGGGTTTCGCCAGCATCGATCTTGCCACCGGGCTGCATGAAGGCCTGGGTCCCGCGTTTGCGTACCAGCAGGGTGCGGCCCTGGGGGTCGATCAACAGGGCGGCGGCGATGCGGATGGTGTTGGGCATGGGCTGGGCTCGCTTGAAACAATGGCCGGGGAGGATCCCATGAGGGTCCTGGCCTGACAAGGCCAGTGTTTCCTGCGCCGGCCCTTTCGCGGGCGCGCCCACTCCCACAAGTCCTCCACAGCTCTTGAGAGCAACGCAGTGCCTGTGGGAGCGGCCATGCCCGCGAAAGGGCCGGCACAGGACATAGCCGACCGGCCAGACGAACGGCCCCTTGCCAACCCGCCCCACACCCTCCATAACCAACACATGAACCTGCCCGCCAAACACCACCCGGTGCTCGAGCTGTTCCACCCCGCCGTGAGCACCTGGTTCCGTCGCCACTTCGCCACGGTGACCAATGCCCAGGCCCAGGCCTGGCCGTTGATCCATGCGGGCCAGTCGATGCTGCTGGCCGCGCCGACCGGCTCGGGCAAGACCCTCAGTGCGTTCCTGGCCGTGCTCGACGAACTGTTCCGCCAAGGCCTGGAGCGCCACGGCGAGCTACCAGCGCAAACCCAGGTGGTCTACGTGTCGCCACTCAAGGCGCTGTCCAACGATATCCGCCTGAACCTGCAAGCCCCGCTCGAAGGCATCAGCCAAGCCCTCGCGGACCAAGGCCTGAATGCCCCGCGCATCACCACCGCCGTACGCAGCGGCGACACCCCTCAGAAGGAGCGTGCCGCCATGCGCAAGCTGGCGCCGCACATCCTTGTGACCACCCCCGAATCGCTCTACGTGCTGATGGGCTCGGCTTCTGGCCGTGAAGGCCTGGCCAGCGTGCATACTGTAATCGTCGACGAAATCCATGCCTTGGCCGGCAACAAGCGCGGCGCTCATCTGGCACTGACCCTGGAGCGCCTGCAGGCCTTGTGCAACCGGCCGTTGCGGCGCATCGGCCTATCGGCCACGCAACGCCCGGTCGAGCGGGTGGCACAGTTCCTGGTCGGCAACGGCCGCCCCTGTGCAATCGTCGATGTCGGCCATGCTCGGCAGCGCGACCTGGCCATCGAGGTGCCGCCAGTGCCGCTGGGGGCAGTGATGGCCACCGATGTCTGGGGCCTGGTCTATGACCGCCTGGCCACCCTGGCGCGCGAACACCGCACCACCCTGGTGTTCGTCAACACCCGGCGACTGGCCGAGCGCATCACCCGCCACCTCAGCGACCGCCTGGGCAAGGAGGCGGTTGCCGCGCACCACGGCAGCCTGGCCAAGGAGCTACGCCTGGATGCCGAACAACGCCTGAAGAATGGCCAGCTGCAGGTGCTGGTGGCCACTGCTTCGCTGGAACTGGGCATCGATATCGGCGACATCGACCTGGTCTGCCAGATCGCTTCGCCAGGTTCGATCGCGGCCTTGCTGCAGCGGGTTGGCCGCGCCGGACACCAGGTCGATGGCGTGCCCAAGGGGCGCTTGTTCCCGACCTCGCGCGATGACCTCATCGAATGCGTGGCCCTGCTCGACTGCATACGCCGGGGCGAACTGGACGAACTGCACATTCCCCGGGCGCCGCTGGATGTGCTGGCCCAGCAGATCGTCGCCGAAGCCAGCAACCAGCCCTGGCACGAACAGGCCCTGTTCGACTGCCTGCGCCAGGCCACGCCATACGCCGAACTCGACCAGCAACATTACCAGGCCCTGCTGCGCATGCTCGCCGAGGGCTACAACGGCCGCCAGGGCGTGCGCAGTGCCTACCTGCACCGCGATGCGGTGAGCGGCACACTGCGTGGCCGACGCGGCAGCCAGCTGACCGCCCTGACCAGCGGCGGCACCATTCCCGACAACGCCGACTACGCCGTGCTGCTCGAACCGCAGGCGCTGAACATTGGCACCGTCAACGAAGACTTTGCCGTCGAGAGCATCGCCGGCGATATCTTCCAGCTGGGCAATGCCTCCTATCGCATCCTGCGGGTCGAGCCGGGCCGGGTGCGGGTGGAGGATGCCCAGGGCCTGCCACCTACCATCCCGTTCTGGCTGGGCGAGGCCCCGGGGCGCAGCGATGAGCTGTCTGCCGCAGTGGCCCGACTGCAGGCGCAGATCGACCAACAGCTGGCTGACAACAACCAGGCCGAGGTGCTGGCATGGTTGCAGGCTACCTTCGAACTGGGCGAAGACGCCGCTGGCCAGCTGCTCGACTACCTGGCCCGCACCCGCGAAGTGCTCGGCGCCCTGCCCTCGCAGGACATGCTGGTGATGGAGCGTTTCTTCGATGAGTCCGGTGGTACCCAGTTGATCATCCATTCGCCTTACGGCAGCCGCATCAACCGCGCCTGGGGCCTGGCCCTGCGCAAGCGCTTCTGTCGCACCTTCAACTTCGAGCTGCAGGCGGCTGCCAGCGAAGACGCCATCGTGCTGTCGCTGTCTTCCAGTCACAGTTTCGAACTGGACGACGTGTGGCGTTACCTGAATAGCCGCAGCGCCGAGCCGATTCTTGTCCAGGCGCTGCTCGATGCCCCGCTGTTCGGGGTGCGCTGGCGCTGGAACGCCAGCGTGACCATGGCCCTACCGCGCTTTGTCGGCGGTCGCAAGGTGGCGCCACAGATCCAGCGGATGAAGAGTGAAGACCTGATTGCCGCCGTGTTCCCCGACCAGATCGCCTGCCTGGAGAACATCGTCGGCGAGCGGCAGATTCCCGATCATCCGCTGGTCGAGCAAACACTCGACGACTGCCTGCACGAGGCGATGGACAGCGAAGGCTGGCTGGCGCTGTTGCGGCGTATGGAAAGCGGCACGGTGCGCCTGCTGTGTCGCGACCTGCCCGCTCCTTCGCCGCTGGCGGCAGCCATCCTCAATGCACGGCCCTATGCCTTCCTGGATGACGCGCCGCTGGAAGAACGGCGCACTCAGGCGGTGCTCAGCCGGCGCTGGAGCGAAGTGCAGAGCGGCGACGACCTGGGCGCGCTGGATGCCGATGCCATTGCCGCCGTCGCAGCCGAGGCATGGCCACAACCGGGCAATGCCGATGAGATGCATGAAGCGTTGATGGGCCTGGGGGCCATCAGTCAGGACGAAGTGCAGGGCAATGCCAGCTGGGAGCTGCTGCTCAGGCAGTTGGCCAAGGCCGGCCGGGCCTTGCGCCTGGTGGATGAAAAACTGTGGCTGGCGCGTGAGCGGTTGAACCTGCTGCAGGTGCTGTATCCCGGCTCCAGGCTTGAGCCTGCGTTGCAGGTACTGCCAGGCTTCGATCAGGCCATCGAGCCGGACATTGCGCTGGTCGAACTGCTCCGAGCCCGCCTGAGCGGCCATGGCCCGCTGACCCGTGCGCAGATTGCGGCAGCACTTGGCAAACCGCTGCCGGCCATCGAACAGGCACTGGCCCACCTGGAGGCCGAAGGCTATGTGCTGCGTGGGTATTTCAGCCCCGGCGCAAGCGAATTGCAGTGGTGCGAGCGCCATTTGCTGGCGCGCATCCACCGCTACACGGTAAAACGCCTGCGCCGGGAGATCGAGCCGGTCAGCCTGCAAGACTTCATGCGTTTTCTGTTCGACTGGCAGCACCTGGCTGATGACACGCGCCTTCGCGGCCCGCAAGCCGTGACCGAGGTACTTGGCCAGTTGCAAGGGTTCCCGAGTGCAGCCGGAGCCTGGGAGGCCGAATTGCTGCCGGCACGTATCAAGGACTACAGCCCACACTGGCTCGACGATGCCTGCCGCAGCGGGCAGTTCGCCTGGAGCCGGCTGGCGGCAACCGTGTCGAGCAACACCTTGTCGAGCACACCGCTGGTGCTGCTGCCGCGCGAGCATCTTGGGTTGTGGCGCAGCCTTGCCCCCCTGCCAGCACTTGATAGCCTCGGTACACGGGCGCAACGCGTCCACGAGGTGCTGAACACACATGGCGCGCTGTTCTTCGACGAGCTGGCACACGACGCCCACCTGCTGCCCAGCGAACTGGAGACGGCGTTACAGGAGCTGGTAGGCGCAGGCCTGGTGGGGGCCGACAGCTTCACCGGCCTGCGCAGCCTGATCACCCCGGCGGCGAAACGCACAGCGCGCAACAGCCGGCGCGGCCACCCGCCGCTGTCCAGCAGCATGTCCCAGGCCGGGCGCTGGGCCTTGCTACGCAGGGGCGCTGTAGACGACAGCCAGCGCCTGGAGCACATCGCCCGGGCCCTGCTTCGGCGCTATGGCGTGGTTTGCTGGCGCCTGCTGGAGCGCGAAAGCGATGTGCTGCCGCCCTGGCGCGAACTGCTGCGCTGCTATCACCGGCTGGAAGCACGTGGCGAGATTCGTGGCGGGCGCTTCATTGCCGGGCTGGCCGGCGAACAGTTCGCCTTGACGGAGGCGGTGGGGCTGCTGCGGCAGGTACGACGCCGTGAATTGGACGGGGCACTGGTGGTGGCAAGTGCCAGTGACCCGCTGAATCTGGTCGGGTCGTTGCTGCCAGGTGCGAAAGTGCCGGCGGTCAGTGGCAACCGTTTGTTGTATCGCGACGGAGTGCCGATAGCGGTGCGGGTGGCCGGGCACTATTCGTACCTGGTCGAAGCGCCGGCACAAGAGCAGGAATGCTGGCGGCAGAAGCTGCTGCGCGACTCTATCTGAATCCCTTGATGCTGATTTCAGGCATGCACAGCACCTGTAGGAGCAGCCCTGTGCTGCGAAGAAGCCATTATTGACGAAGGCAATGTGTACAAGGCTGCTCCTACAAAAGCCCGTCTTGGCCTGAACACTATTGCCAGGCTTGGCGAGAATGATTTTCGCTACCCCGATTTTAATTTGCACAGCCGTGCAACTTGGCTATGTTCGGGGTTTGCCCCAGGCCCTGAGCCTGACCGCGCCATCGCAAGGACCCTGTATGAGCCTGTCACTTCTCAGCCGCTATGCCTTCTTCGCCGCCTGTGTGCTGTTCACCCTGGCGACCCTGCCCTTCATCCACCACGAATGGTTGTGGCCGTTCACCCTGAGCACCGCCATCCTCAGCCTGATCGGCCTGTTCGACCTGTTGCAGCAACGCCACGCGGTACGCCGCAACTACCCGATCCTGGGCAACATCCGCTATCTGGTCGAGGCCATTCGCCCGGAAATCCGCCAGTACCTGCTGGAGGCTGACAGCGACGCCCTGCCGTTCTCCCGCGCCCAGCGCTCGCTGGTGTACGCACGGGCGAAGAACGAAGCCTCGGACAAACCTTTCGGCACCCTGATCGACGTGTACGAGTCCGGCTTCGAATTCATCGGCCACTCCATGCGCCCGGCGCCCTTGGCCGACCCGGCAAGCTTCCGGGTCATCGTCGGCGGGCCTCAGTGCAGCCAGCCGTACTCGGCATCGATCTTCAACATATCGGCGATGAGCTTTGGCTCGCTCAGCGCCAACGCCATCCGCGCCCTCAACCAGGGCGCCAAGCTGGGCAATTTCCACCATGACACTGGCGAAGGCAGCATCAGCCCCTATCACCGCGAGCATGGTGGCGACCTGGTCTGGGAACTGGGCAGTGGCTACTTCGGGTGCCGCACGCCGGACGGGCGTTTCGACCCCGAACGCTTCGCCGCCCAGGCGCGCAGCCCGCAGGTGCGGATGATCGAGATCAAGATGAGCCAGGGCGCCAAGCCCGGCCACGGCGGCATCCTGCCCAAGCACAAGGTAACCCGGGAAATTGCCGAAACCCGAGGCGTGCTGATGGGCGAAGACTGCATATCACCGTCGCGCCACAGCGCCTTCTCCACCCCCATCGAGATGATGCGGTTCATTGCCCGACTGCGTGAACTGTCTGGCGGCAAACCGGTAGGCTTCAAGTTCTGCCTGGGCCACCCATGGGAGTTCATGGGCATCGCCAAGGCCATGCTGGAAACCGGCATCCTGCCGGACTTCATCGTCGTCGACGGCAAGGAAGGTGGCACCGGCGCGGCGCCGGTGGAGTTCACCGACCACATTGGTGTACCGCTGCGCGAAGGGCTGCTGTTCGTGCACAACACCCTGGTCGGCCTGAACCTGCGCGACAAGATCAAGCTGGGCGCCAGCGGAAAGATCGTCAGCGCTTTCGACATTGCCAGCGTGCTGGCCATTGGCGCCGATTGGGCCAACTCGGCGCGCGGTTTCATGTTCGCCATCGGCTGCATCCAGTCGCAAAGCTGCCACACCAACAAGTGCCCGACCGGTGTCGCCACGCAAGACCCACTGCGCCAGCGCGCGCTGGTGGTGCCGGACAAAGCCCAGCGGGTGCTGAACTTCCATCACAATACCCTGCGTGCCCTGGCCGAAATGCTTGCGGCAGCAGGCCTGGAGCACCCGGCGCAGCTGGAGGCCAAGCACCTGGTACGGCGCATTTCAGCCACCGAGATCAAGCTGTTCTCACAGATGCATGTGTTCTTGAAGCCGGGTGAACTGCTGACTGGCGAGGTGAACGGGCAGTTCTATTCGCGCATGTGGCAATTGGCACGGGCCGACAGCTTCGAGCCGCACAGCGAGGTGGCGGCCTGATTGAACCTGGGGCTGCTACGCAGCCCATCGCGACACAAGGCCGCTCCCACAGGAGTACGCTATCTCTTGTGGGAGCGGCCTTGTGTCGCGAAAGGGCCGCAAAGCGGCCCCAGCCATTTCAGATCAGGAAGCAGTACTGGCTACACCCTGCGCGTCTTTCGGCGCCAGGCGGAACGCGTAGTACAGCACCGTCAGCAGCACCAGGAACGCCGGGCCGATGTACAGCGCCACGCGGGTATCCTCGAAGTACGCCATCAGGCCGACCACCAGCACCAGGAAGGCCAGCGCCAGGTACGAGCTCAGCGGCCACAGCCACATGCGGTATTTCAGTGCCTTGCGTTCAGTGACGCTGAGGCCTGCGCGGAACTTCAGCTGCGCCAGCAGGATCATCACCCAGGTCCAGATCGCGCCAAAGGTAGCGATCGAAGTCACCCAGACGAAGACCTTTTCCGGCACCAGGTAGTTGGCCAGCACGCCCAGCAGCAGCGCGCCGATCGACAGCAGCAGCGCGTTGCGCGGCACGCCGTTCTTCGACGTACGGGCGAAGGCCGCCGGGGCCTGGCCGTTCTGCGCCAGGCTGTAGAGCATGCGCCCGGTGCTGAAGATGCCGCCGTTGCACGACGACAGCGCTGCAGTGATGACCACGAAGTTGATGATGCCGGCGGCGGTCTTGATGCCCAGGCGCTCGAAGGTCATGACGAACGGGCTGCCCTGGCTGCCGATTTCGTTCCACGGGTAAATCGACAGGATCACGAACAGCGCACCGACATAGAACAGCAGGATGCGCCAGAATACCGAGCCGATGGCCTGTGGAATGGTCTTTTGCGGGTTGCGTGCTTCACCGGCGGTCAGGCCGATCATTTCCACGCCCAGGTAGGCGAACATCACCATCTGCAGCGACATCAGCACGCCGGTCACGCCATTGGGCATGAAGCCGCCGTTGCTCCACAGGTTGGAGATACCTACTGCCACGCCGTCATTGCCGAAGCCAAAGGCAATGATGCCGATGCCGCCAAGGACCATGGCGATGATGGTGACAATCTTGATCAGGGCGAACCAGAATTCGAATTCACCAAAGGCCTTGACGGCCACCAGGTTGACCGCACCCATGCTGCCCAGCGCCGCCAGGGCCCAGATCCAGCGCGGTACGTCGGGGAACCAGATGCCCATGTAGATGGCCACTGCGGTGATTTCGGCAACGCATGTCACCAGCCACAGGAACCAGTAGTTCCAGCCGGTAAGGAAGCCCGCCAGCGGGCCGAGATAGTCCTGGGCATAACGACTGAACGAACCGGCGACAGGGTTGTGCACGGCCATTTCGCCAAGGGCGCGCATGATCACCAGAATGGCCAGGCCGCCGATGATGTAGGACAGCATGATGGCGGGGCCGGCCATTTCGATGGCCTTGGCCGAACCGAGGAAAAGACCGACACCGATACAGGCGCCCAGCGCCATCAGGCGGATGTGCCGTTCGCCCAGTTCGCGCTTGAGCGGGCCGCCTTCGGTGGCCTGGCCGTGGGCAGGGTGGTTGCCGACTGGCATAGCAATACAACCTCATTTTGTTATTGGATTTGACCTTCGTGCAGCACCGGCCAGGCCGATAGGCATGGCGTTGGCTTGCCGAGCTGGCCTTGTGGGCCGGCCCGTGTGCCGGAATAGAGCGCCCGGCAAGGCGAAGGGGGCGAGCAGTATAGGAAGACCGTTGCAGGGTTTTTCGCTGTATAAACAGGAAAATTCAGCAAGATCTCTGGGGCCGCTTCGCCCCATTCGCAGCACAAGGCTGCTCCTACAAAGGATACGCATTCCCCCTGGAAAAGCAGCCTTGTGCTGCGAATGGGGCGCAAGCGGCCCCAAAATCGCCCGGCCAACATAGCAACATCGCCGTATGAAGAAACCCACACCAAAGCCGCATAGCCCTACGCCACTTTCCCGTCTCTTACAAATTTTTCACCTGACCCGCTCAACGTCTAAGCTTCAGACAAGCAAGACGAAAATACCTGGCCGGATAGAAGACTATGGGCGCACTGTGGCAATCGGAACCAAGCAGAACGGAAGCACCCGAGATACCTCCGGCCGAGACGCCACAACCCAAATCCCCCCGTCAGCGTCGGCTATGGTGGCGGCTGATCATCCTCATCCTGCTGGTGGCGCTGGTGGCCATCGGCTTCGCTGCGTATGACGAATTCCGCACCTCCAACCTGCAGTCGCGGGAATTCAGCAAGCTGGCCAGCACCCTCACCTATTCGCTGCAACCAGGCCCCAGCGATGCCATCGTGTACCCCGGCGAAGGGCCGTTCGATAAACGCCTGGGCTACAGCGCCCTGGGCGAATTCCTGCCGCGCCTGCTAAAGCGCGACTACCTGATCAGCGAGCAGGTGAGGTTCTCGCCGGCGTTGATGAACTACGTCGACCATGGGCTGTTCGCCCCCTATATCGAGAAAATCCAGGCTGGCCTGTCGATCACCGACTGCCGCGGCGACATGCTGTACCAGTACAATTACCCGCAACACCTGTACCCGGACTTTGCGGCGATCCCGCCGGTGATCGTCAACAGCCTGCTGTTCATCGAGAACCGCGACCTGCTCGACACCAAGGACCCACGCAACAACCCGGCCGTGGACTGGCCACGCTTCGCCAAGGCCGCCTACAGCCAGGTGGCCAAGTACCTGGCCCTGCCCGGCCAGTCCGCTGGCGGCAGTACCTTGGCCACGCAGCTGGAAAAGTACCGCCATTCACCAGACGGCCTGACCGTTTCCGGCGCCGAGAAGATCCGCCAGATGATTTCCGCCAGCGTGCGTGCCTACCAGGGTGGCCCTGACACCACGGAGGCACGCCAGCGCATCGTGCGGGACTACCTCAACAGCGTGCCGCTGTCGGCAGTGCCTGGGCATGGCGAAGTACATGGCATGGCCGAGGGGCTGCGGGTGTGGTACGGCGCTGACTTCGACCAGGTCAACCAGGCCCTGAACTCCACCGCCAGCGACCCCGAGAGCATGGCCGCACGCGGCCTGGCCCTGCGCCAGGTGCTGTCGCTGATGATTGCCCAGCGCCGGCCGTCGCACTATCTGTCCAAAGGGCGGCTCGAACTGGCCGAACTGACCGACGCGCACATCCGCGTGCTGGCCGCCAACAAGATCATCGAGCAGCCACTGGCCGACGCTGCACTGGCCAGCAAGGCGGTATACCGCGACTGGGTGGCGCAACCGACCATCGTGCCGATCGTCACCAACAAGGGCATCAGCCTGGCACGCAACCGCCTGGCGGCCATGCTCAACCGCCCCCTGTACGACCTCGACCGGCTCGACGTTTCGGCCACCAGTACCCTGCAGTCCGACCTGCAGCTGCAGGTCAGCCAATACCTGAAAAACCTTGCCGACCCCGAATTTGCAGCGCAGATCGGCCTGATCGGCGAACGCCTGCTCACCGCCAAGACCACCGATCAGGTGAGCTACAGCTTCACCCTGTTCGAGCGCACCGCCGACGGCTCGCGGGTGCGGGTGCAGACCGACAGCACCGATCAGCCCTTCGACATCAACGAGGGCAGCAAGCTGGAGCTGGGCTCCACCGCCAAGTTGCGGGTGCTCACCACTTACCTGGAGATCATCGCCGAGCTGCACGACAAGTACGCCGGCAAGCCTGCCGCCGAATTGAAGAAAGTCGAAGTCGCCGAACTTGACCGTATCAGCCAGTGGTCGCTGGAATGGCTGGCGCAGAACAGCAAGAACCAGAGCCTGGACGCGATGCTCGATGCGGCGCTGGAACGCAAGTATTCGGCCAACACCGGCGAAGCCTTCTTCACCGGCGGCGGCATGCATGTGTTCAACAACTTCCGCAAGGAAGACAACAGCCGCAATCCAACCCTCAAGGATGCATTGCGCGAGTCGATCAACCTTCCGTTCATCCGCCTGATGCGCGACCTGGTGCGCTACGTGACCTACCAGCAGCCGTACAACCGCGTGCCGCTGCTCAAGGACGACTCCGACCCGCGCCGCCAGGAATACCTGGCCCGTTTCGCCGACAAGGAAGGCACCAACTACCTGATGCGCTTCTGGAAGAAATACCAGCGCAAGACCTCGCAGCAGCGCCTGGACACCTTCCTCGACAGCATGCGCGTGACCCCACAACGGTTGGCGGCCGTGCACCGCTACCTGTTCCCCGAGGCTGGCCAGGAAACTTTCAACGCCTTCGTCCGCGCCCACCTCAAGGGTGACAAGATCGTCCTGGGCAAACTGACCGATGGCCGCCTGTCGGAGATGTACGACGCCTATGGCCCTGGCAAGTACGACCTGCCCGACCAAGGCTATATCGCCAAGGTCCACCCGCTGGACCTTTGGCTGCTGGGTTACCTGCTTAAGAACCCCGGTTCAACCTTGACCGAAATGGTCAATGCCAGCCGCTTCGAGCGCCAGGAGGTTTACGGCTGGCTGTTCAAGAGCCGCCATCAGGGCGCCCGTGACAGCCGCATTCGCACCATGGTCGAGATCGAAGCGTTCCTCGACATTCACCAGCGCTGGAAGCGCGTGGGCTATCCATTCGACCACCTGGTACCCTCGCTGGCCACCGCCATCGGCAGCTCGGGCGACCGCCCCGCCGCCCTCTCCGAACTGGTCGGCATCATCCAGAACGACGGCGTGCGCCTGCCGACCTTGCGGATCGACACCCTGCACTTCGCGGCCAATACGCCTTACGAGACCAAGCTGATCACCGACCCGGACCGGGGTGTGCGAATTCTGCCGGTCGAAGTGGCGCGCGCCCTCAAAGGCGCCATGTCGCAGGTGGTGGATGCCGGCACCGCGCGGCGTATTTCCGGCAGTTTCAAACTGCAGGACGGCACGCCACTGGTGATGGGTGGCAAGACCGGTACCGGTGACAACCGAATCGAAAGCTTTGGTGCCGGCGGCCGGCTGATCGGCTCACGCTCGCTGAACCGTACCGCCACCTTCGTGTTCTTCCTGGGCGACAACCACTTCGGCACCTTGACTGCGTTCGTGCCGGGGCGCTCTGCGGAGGCCTTCAAGTTCACCTCGGCGCTGCCAGTGCAGGTACTCAAGGGCATGGCTCCGATTCTCATGCCGTACCTGCAACCGGGCAATCCGAACGAGTGCAAGCCGCCGCAGGTGGCCATGCACACAGCCACGCCGCAAGAGGACACATCGAACAACTAGATGATAATCATCTGCAATTGAGGGCTTGTCTTCAGATATATCTTGAGTAATATCTTACGATATATCGCAAACGACGGAGCCCTGCCCCCATGCGCGAACATACCCCCCATGACCCCTTCGAGCGGCGCCCAGGTCGTGGCGAACGCGGCCCTCGCGTCTTCGCACCCGGCGACCTCAAGCTGCTGATGCTGGCTCTGCTCGCCGAGCAGCCAGGCCACGGCTACGACCTGATCCGACAGATCGAAAACCTGTTCGACGGCAGCTACAGCCCAAGCCCCGGGGTGATATACCCCACCCTCAACTTCCTGGAAGAGGCCGAGCTGATAAGCGGCCAGGTGCAGGGCAGCAAACGCCTCTATGCCATTACCGAAGCCGGCCGCACCGCCCTGGCCGAACAGGCCGTAGCACTGGACGGCGTGCGCATGCGCATCGAAGTCAGCAAGCGCGCCCTGCGTGGCCACGACCGCCCACCAGAGATTCATGAAGCGGTCGGTAACCTGCGCCACGCGCTGCACATGCACAGTGGCCGCTGGACACCGGAAGAAATCGAGCGGGTCCGCGACCTGCTCAACCACACCGCAAAGGCCATCGCCTCCGGGCCGACCGAACCTGTCAGGGAGACACCCCATGAGTGACACCATTCACCGCGTGAACCACGAAATCCGCCAACGCCGCCTGCAGGTGCTGCGGGTCACCGAACTGACCCCACGCATGCGCCGCATCACCCTCGGGGGAGCCGAGCTGCAGGGCTTCACCAGCGTGGGCAGCGACGACCACATCAAACTGCTGTTCGCCGAAACGCCGGAGCAACAGCAGGCCATCGAGGCTCGTAACCTGGGTCGAGAGGGTGGCGCGCGGCCTACCATGCGCGAATACACGCCACGGCGCATCGATCTGGTGGCCAATGAGCTGGATATCGACTTCGTGCTGCACGGCGATGGCCCTGCATCCACCTGGGCCGCCCAGGCGGCCCCCGGGCAAACCCTGGACATCGCCGGGCCGCGGGCTTCGATGGTGGTGCCGGACATCTTCGACAGCTACCTGCTGATCGGCGACGAAACCGCCATCCCGGCCATTGGCCGCCGCCTGGAGGAGTTGCCAGCGGGCCGCCAGGTACTGGCGGTTATCCAGATCGAAGACGAGCAGGAACGCCAGCCACTGCCAAGCAAGGCGCAGGTGGAGGTGATCTGGGTACGTCGCCAACAGGATGACTTGCTGGCGCTGGTGAAGAACCTGACCTTGCCGCAAGGCCGGTTGTTTGGCTGGGTGGCACTGGAAAAAGCCCTGACCCGGCAGGCCAAGGCACTGTTGCTGGAGAAAGGTTTGCCTGAGGATGCGCTCAAGGCTGTGGCCTACTGGCGTGCCGACGGGACTGCGGACGACGAGTGATTGATTATTGCTGCCCCGGCCCTGTCGCCGGCAAGCCAGCTCCCACAGGTACCCCGCAGCGTTCAAGGGCTGCGCAATTCCTGTGGGAG
>NZ_JADLJS010000015.1 GCF_015680405.1 Pseudomonas pudica | reverse complement strand
TCAAGGCACCTCTGGCATTCAGCTTGCCATTCACCGCTCTCACTTCAGATTCTAATCCCCTCTCAAGACACAAGCTGGCTTGCCGGCGATGAGCTGCACAGCAGCCCCAAGTGTGACGAAACTCAGTAATCGAAGCGGTCCACCGCACGCCGACGTTCATTGTCGTCACGCCGGTCATAGATGGCCGTGGTCTGGATATTGGCGTGATGCGCCAGCTTCTGCGCAATGGACAGGTCGTGCTCTTCGATCACCCGGGTGATGAACGCCCGGCGGAAGTCGTGCGGCATGATTTTCACACCCACCTGCGCACCACGCTGGCGGGCAATGTAGTAAATGGCATGCTTGGTGATACGCGCCCGGGTGATATGACTGCCACGGCGGATGCGGTTGAACAGGAACGGGTCGTCTTCGGCCCCTGCCGGCAAGTCCTGGCGGCGCAGGTCCAGCCACGCCTGCAACTTCTCGAACGCCCATGGCGGGGCGTACTTGATCAGTTGGCGGTTGCCCTTGCCCAGCACCTGCAGGCTGCGCGCCTCGAAGTCGACCTGGTCCAGGTCGATGTCCACCGATTCAGACTTGCGCATACCGGTGCCGTACAGCAAGGCGATGATCGCCGCGTCACGCACACCCTGCGGCCGTGGGTCGGCCGCGCACACATCCATCAGCTCGCGAATCAGGCTGCGGCGCAGGTTGCGCCCCGGCGGCAGGCGGCTGCCGGTGGCCGGCTTGACCTCGCGAATGCGCAGCAACTGCTCGTGATCGATCAGGCCCTGGCGCCATGCTTCGTTCATCACACCGCGGATGGCGTTGACGTACAGAGAGGAGCTGTTGGGTGCGTAACCGTCGGCACGCAGCGCCGCCACCAGAGCGATCACATGGCCGGGCTCGAGCCGATGCCAGGGCACATCGACGATATTGCAGTCGACAAAACCCAGCCGGTCGGCAGCGTCCTGAAGGATGTAGCGCATGGTTTGCTGGCTGGATGGGGCCAGGCGGGCCATGTACTGCAGCAGCGGGTTTTTCGAGAGATCGGACAAAACGTGAATCCTGTAGCGAAGCGTTGGCCAGCAGCGAACCGGGCCAACCATGAAGCAAGTCAATACGACATACCAGCAGGTCCAAATAACAGCAGAAAACGCATGTCATTCGGACCCGGAGAGGTGCCATCACCTTGATATACAAGGGGTTCGGAGCTGGCACGGATCGTGATCTTACCCCAATTGAGCCTACTGAACGAACGAAGGCTAGCCTTGATGCCTGGATTGGGGCCGCTTTGCGGCCCATCGCCGGGGCCGCGTTAACCTCCCGGCACCGGCCACCACCCCGGGAACATCTGCTGCACCCGGGGCTCGGCGAAGCGCTCGTCGATCAAGACCAGAACGCCACGGTCCTGGTCGCCCCGGATGACCCGCCCTGCTGCCTGAATGACCTTGCGCACGCCCGGGTAGAGATAGGCGTAATCGAACCCCGCACCAAACTGCCGCCCCAGACGCTGCTTGAACTGCTCATTGACCGGGTTGACCTGGGGTAGCCCGAGGGTGGCGACAAACGCGCCGATCAGCCGCGTGCCCGGCAAGTCCACCCCCTCCCCGAATGCACCACCCAGCACCGCAAAGCCCACCCCGCGGCCATCCGCCACAAAACGGTCGAGAAAGCCCTGGCGAGCTGCTTCGTCCATGGCCGGTTGCTGGGACCACATGGGAATCTGCGGATGCCGTTCGGCCAGCAGCCCGGCCACCTGTTGCAGGTACTCGAAACTGCTGAAGAACGCCAGGTAGTTGCCCGGCATACGCTCATACTGCCTGGCAATCAGCTCGACGATCGGCGCCAGCGAAGCCTGGCGTTGCTGGTAACGGGTGGATACCTGGCTGGCGATGCGCACTTCCAGCTGTTCGGCGCGAAACGGCGCGGCCACTTCCAGCCAGGCGGTATCGGCCGGCATGCCCAGCAGGTCGCTGTAGAAATGCCGTGGGCTCAGGGTGGCGGAAAACAGCGTCACGCTGCGCGCGGCCTGCATGCGTGGGCCCAACAGGCGCGCCGGGGTGATATTGCGCAGGCACAGGGTGGCCAGCCGCCGCTTGCGTGGCCCCTGGCGCTGGCTGATGTCGAACAGGAAGTGCTCGTCGAACAGCTCGGCAACCCGGCTGAACTGCAACGCCTGGTAGAAGAACTGCAGCACCTGCGGGTCCATTTGCGCAGGCGCCTGGTTCATCTGTTCCTGGATCAGCCCGATGCATTGCTGCAGGGCACGCAGCAAAGCCTCTGGGAGCGACTCGCTGGCCTGGTACGGCGCACGCTGCTCCTTGTAGAGAGCGTTCCACTGCCGGTTCAAACGGTCCAGCGCACTGACCAGCCCGTGCGGTTTGCTCTGGCGCAGGGCCAGCAACTGGCCCTGGTCCAGGCTGGCGCTGTACATGCCGCGCCCGCGTTCGACCAGGTTGTGTGCCTCGTCCACCAGCACCGCGACCCGCCACTGGTTGGCCTGGGTCAGGCCGTACAACAAGGCGTGGGCATCGAAGTAGTAGTTGTAGTCCGCCACCAGCACGTCTACCCAACGCGCCATCTCCTGGCCCAGGTAATACGGGCACACCTGGTGCGCCACGGCCACTTCGCGCAGCTGGGCGCGGTCGAGCATGGGCAACGCTGCCGCCGCCGCGCGTGCGGCCGGCAGGCGGTCGTAGAAGCCCGCAGCCAACGGGCAGGATTCACCATGGCAGGCCTTGTCGGGGTGCTCGCAGGCTTTGTCGCGGGCGATAAGCTCCAGCGTGCGCAAGGCCGGCTGCGGCGTGGCGTCGGTGATCTGGCGCATGGCATCCAGGGCCAGGGCCCGGCCCGGAGTCTTGGCGGTGAGAAAGAACAGCTTGTCCAGCTGCTGCGGCACCATGGCCTTGAGCAGGGGGAACAAGGTACCGAGGGTCTTGCCAATTCCGGTGCTGGCCTGGGCCATCAGGCAACGGCCGGTGCTCACCGCCTTGTACAGGGTTTCTGCCAGTTGTCGCTGGCCCTGGCGGAACACCGGATAGGGGAAGCCCAGTGCTTGCAGGCCCTGGTTACGCTCGGCCAGGCGCTGCTCCTGCGCTTGTGCCCAAGCCAGAAAGCGTTGGCACTGGGTTTCGAAGAACACCTGCAGTTCGGCAGCCGTGCAATGTTCACTGATCAGCGTCTGGCCATCGCTGTCCACGTCCAGGTAAACCAGCGCCACCTCGATGGCCGGCAGTTGCCGTGCCTGGCACATCAACCAGCCGTAGACCTTGGCCTGCGCCCAGTGCAACTGGCGGTGGTTGGCCGGCTGGCGCGACAGGTCGCCACGGTGGGTCTTGATTTCTTCCAGGCGGTTGCAGGCGGGGTCGTAACCGTCGGCGCGGCCACGCACTTTCAGCGTTTCGAACTGGCCTTCGAGGGCAATTTCCGACTCGTAGCCCGCAGCACGTCGCGCCACCACTCGCCGATGCCCCTCGATCCCCTCCTGGGCGGTAGGTGATGGCGTGAAGCGCAGGTCCAGGTCGCCGACCTTGGCGCTGAATTCGCACAAGGCGCGTACCGCCACGCTGTAGCTCAAGGCGTTTCGCTCCAGCGCACATGACACACTGCGACAGGCAGGCCGTGGACCCGGCAGAACTCCAGCCAGCGCAGCTGGTTGTCTTGCAGGCGGTCACCGGGCCCCTTGACCTCGACCATGCGGTAGCGACCCTGTTCGGGCCAGAACTGGATCAGGTCGGGCATGCCGGCGCGGTTGTTGCGGATGTCCTGCAGCAGGCGCAGGAAGCACTGTTTCAAATGGGCCGCCGGCAGGCAGGCCAGGGCTTGCTCAAGCAATGCTTCACTGAGCACAGACCAGAACACGAATGGCGACTGCAGGCCTTGCTTGGCGGTGTAGCAGTCGAGAATCGCCCGGTGATGGCTGCCATCGTCGAGCCGCCCCAGGCACCGTTCGAACAGAGCACTGCGGCGTTGCTGGAAGTCGCCGTCGTGCAGGTCCTGCGGGGCGGCCTGGAACGGGTTGAAGAACGCGCCAGGCACCGGGGCGAAGATCGCCTCCCAGCACAGCAGGCCGAACAGGCTGTTGAACAGGGTGTTCTCCACGTAATGCACCGGCCCGTCGGCTTCGGCCAAGTGCTGGCGTACCGCCTCCTCCACACCCAGCGCTGCCCGTTCCCGAGGCAGTTCCAGCTCGATCAGCTCCAGGGGAGCGACACGCTGACGCCGCTGTGGCGGGCCACCGAGCTTGCGTGCCAGGCGTGGCAACATGCGTTCCAGCGCCTGCACTTCCAGGGCGTTGGCCGGTGCCGCAGCCAGTTGCAGCGCCAGCGCATGGGCCTGGGGCCACTGCTCGCTGCGCTCCAGCACCCGCACCTGGCGGATGCGCGCCTGGGCATGACTGCATTGCGTGTACACAGCCATGGCCTGCGCCCAGTCGCCCAGGCGCTCGCATTGCTGGCCCAGGGCGAATTGCAGGCGCGCATGGCGCCGGGCCAACCATGGGTTGTCGCTGTGCAGGCCCTGCATGGCTGCCAGGATCGACAGCGGGTCGTCGCCCTGCTCCAGGCGCTCGGCGCACTGGTGCAAGGCCATGGCCAGGTCGACTTCGGCGCGTTGTTGCAGGGCACGCGAATCGGTGCTGAACGGCACCTGTTCGTAGCGCAACAAGCCGAGGTCGGCGAGGACGAAGTCCGACCAGTCCTGGTACAGGTTGCCGAAGAACAGCAGGCGCATGCGGTCGCACAAGGGTTGCAGGCACCACTGGAGGATGCGCACGCCGCTGTCCGGAAACCACTCGGCCAATGACCGGGCTTGCAGGCCCAAGGGTTGCAGCTGTGCAAGCAGGTCATGCTTGGCGGCGCGGGGGCGGCTCAGCTGTGGGGCAAAACAACGGGCGAATTCGTCCTTGCGCAGCAGGGCGAACAGCTGCTCCAGTTCCAGTTGCGCGGGCTCCCGTACCCAGCCGAGGGCCAGCAACGGTTGCAGGGCCTGCCCGGTATCGCCGATTTCGGCATAGTCGAGGCGGTCGCTGCGAAACAGCTCGCCTTTGCGCATGACCATGCGCACCATCAGGGCCTGCGCCGGGGCGTCCAGTTGGCCGAAGGTGCGGATGAAAGCCAGCTCCTGATCGTCGAGCAGGTCTTCGTAGCGCTGTTCGACCCACAGCAGCACCTGGCGGAAATTGTGCAGGTAGTAGAACGGGTCGTCGACGGAATGGGCGATCACGGGCTGGGGTCAGGCGGCTGAAATGGGTACTGGTTATACATACAGACCAGTATGCCTGGCAAGTGCCGTGGGTCGCTGAACAATCGGCTATCGGCTTGGGGGCTGCTTTGCAGCCCAATCGCGACGCAAGGCCGCTCCCACAGGTATTGCAGTGCTGTTGAAACCAGCGCGATACCTGTGGGAGCGGCCTTGCGTCGCGATTGGGGCGCAAAGCGCCCCCCCGGAATTCACACCTGTTCCGTCGCCCCGACCATCTCCGCCGCCTTGACCTTGGCACTGCCAATCGGCGCCTGCAGCAGGAGGAAGTAGGCCAACGCCGAACACAGCGCCACCACCGCACTGATCATGAACGCCGTGGTGAACGAGCCCGAGTACTGGATGCTGAAGCCGGTGACGATCGGCGCCACCGAGCCGGCAATGTAGCCGCCAAAGTTCTGGATCGAGCCAAACGAGGCCACGCGCTGGCTGTCGACGATGGTGTTGACGATCATCCAGGCAGTGGCACTGGCCATGTTGATGCTGAACAGCGCCAGGCACAGCAAAATGATGCAACCGGTCAGGCCGGTGACGAACGACAGCGGCAGAGTGAACAGCGCCGCCAGCACCAGCCCGGTGATCACGCTGAACTTGCGGCTGGCCAGCACGCTCATGCCCCGTTTCACCAGCAAGTCACAGAAACGGCCGGCAACGATCGTGCCCGCTGCGCCAAAGCCATAGGCCAGCGACACTACCCAGGCGGTCTTGTACAGGTCCAGGCCATGCTCGCGCTCGAAGTAGCCAGGCAGCCAGGTCAGGTGCAGCCAGAGCATGTAGATCACGCCCATGAAGCCCAGTACCGCACCCCAGGTACTACGGTGCTTGAACAGGTCCAGCCAGCCGGCGAAGTACGAGGCCTTCGGCGCTTGTGCAGTGGCTGCCGGCACCTGCTGCCCGCTTGGCAACGGCTTGCCCTCGGCAGCAAGCTCCGCCAGGTAGCGTGCCTTGCTTTTGTAGAAGGTCAGCCAGCACAGCGCCAGCACCACGCCGATCACACCGGTGATGATGAACATGCCGCGCCAGCCGAAGTTGACCATGAACAGCGTCAGCAAAGGTGGCGCCAGGCAAGGGCCGAGGCAGGTCGAGGACCAGACCACGCCGGTGGGAGTACCACGCTCGTTGGCATCGAACCACTCCGACAGGGCCTTGGCCGCGGATGGGAACATCGGCGCCTCGCCAATCCCCAGCAACACCCGCAAGCCCATGAAGCCGGCAAAACTGTTGACCATGCCGAACGCTGCCTGGGCCACCGACCAGCCCAGCAGCGAGGCACCGAGGGCGATCTTGCTGCCCAGGCGGTCGATGATCATGCCCATCGGCAGCTGGGCAAAGGCATAGGCAATGGAAAACGCCGACAACAGGATGCCCATCTGCGACGGGCTGATCATCATGTCTTTCTGGATCGAGGTGTTGGCGATCGACAGCGCACTACGGTCCAGGTAGTTGACTATGCCGATCAGCAGCAGGAACACGACGGTGATGCGTTGGTACTTCTTCATAGGGTTCATGTGATGACCTTTATTATTATTGTTGCCGCGCTGTCAGCGCCTTGGCGGTCCTTCGTTCAAGCTGCGCCCTCCCTGACGCAGCGCGCCGCTCAAGGCTGGCGCGCGGTGGTTGCTACGTCCAGCAGCCCGCGCCGGCCGAGGCTGTCGATCAGCGCACGCAGGCCAAAATGCCACTGCGGCGCCAGGTCGCTGGTAGTCACGCGGTTGCACAGGGTACCGAGTTGCGGGTTGCTGATGCTCACCACATCGCCCGGCTTGTGGGTGAAGCCGTTGCCCGGTTGGTCGCGGTCCTGCTTGGGGGCGAACAAGGTACCGAGGAACAGCACCAGGCCGTCGGGGTATTGATGGTTCTCGTTGAGGGTTTGCTGCACAAGGTCCTGCGGGTCGCGGCTTATCTGACGCATGGAGCTGCGGCCGGCGAGGATGAAACCGTCTTCGCCCACCACCTGCAAGTCCACTTCGGCGGCGCGCACGTCGTCCAGGCCGAAGCTTTCGTCGAACAAACGCAGCAGCGGGCCAAGCGCGGTGGAGGCATTGTTGTCCTTGGCTTTTGACAACAGCAAGGCGCTACGGCCTTCGAAGTCACGCAGGTTGACGTCGTTGCCGAGCGTCGCACCCTTGATGCGACCATCGCTCGACACCGCCAGCACCACCTCCGGCTCCGGATTGTTCCAGCTCGACTTCGGGTGGATGCCGATGTCGGCGCCATGGCCGACCGCCGACAGTGGCTGGGCCTTGGTGAACACCTCGGCGTCCGGGCCAATACCCACTTCCAGGTATTGCGACCACAGGCCCTGCTCCACCAGCACCTTGCGCAGCGCTTCGGCCTGGGCCGAGCCTGGTACGATCTGCGACAGGTCGGCGCCGATGCGGCTGGCCAGGGTGTCGCGGATGGCATCGGCCTTGGCCGGGTCGCCCTTGGCCTGCTCTTCGACCACGCGCTCCAGCAGGCTGGTGGCGAAGGTTACCCCAGCGGCCTTCACCGCCTGCAGGTCGACAGGTGCCAGCAGCCATGGCTGGCGCGGGTCGCGCAGGGCCGGGTCGCTGTTGCCGAGCAAGGCTGGCAGCCCGATCAGCGGCTCGGCCAGCGGCAGGCTGCGCAGGTAGGCCACGGGGTCGGCCACTTCCAGCAGGGCCGAGACGGTGGCTACATGGGCGCTGATGTCGTGCACGGCGCCGGCCTTTACCAGTACCACCGCAGGGCCCTGGTCCGGCAGCCAGACCCGCCCTACCCAACTGCCGCTGTCGAACGCGCTGGCATCGTGAGTCAGAGGTAGTCGCTTGCCGTTCGCTCGTTCAGTCATCTGTGTACCCTTACTGTCATTCATTGGGAAAGTGCCGGCAATTGCAGCTGCCCGGCCAGCCGGTCAAGGTCGGCCACCAGCTGTGAAGAAAGGCTTGCGCCCTGCTCCAGGGCCAGGCGGCGCAAGGCAAGGCCAGCCTGCCCAGGCAGGCGCACCGGGCGCTCGGGGTCGAGTGGCCGGCTGGCCAGGACCAGCCGGCCGAGGAAGCTGGTTTCGTCGGTGAACGCTTGCAGGCCGCCGAAGAAACTCGGATCGATGACCACGGCGGTGGCCGATGCACCCCACTGGTCTGGTGCATCCTTGCGGCCATGGCCGGCCAGCCCCGAGGTCAGGGCTTCGACCAGCAGCGCCAGGGCGAAACCTTTGTGGCCAAAGGCCTGGCCCCCCAAGGGCAGGATGCTGCCTTGCGGGCTGGCGAAGAAGTCGCGCGGGTCGTCGCTCAGTTGCCCGTCATTGCTCACCAGCACCGGGTGGGGCAGGCGGCTGCCGGCGTCGCGACACTGGCCGACCAGGCCGAGGGTGACGGTGGACATGCTGACGTCCAGCAGAATCGGCTCGCCCCGGGTCGGGATGCCCGCGGCAATCGGGTTGGGGGTGTAGATCGGGTCAACGCCACCATGGGCGCAGACCAGCCCTACCGACGGGTCCGAGGAATACAGCATCGCCACCAGGCCCTGATCGGTATAGGGCTTGAGGTAAGCTGCCAGGCAACCGATATGCGCAGCGCGGCGTACCACGGCGATGCCGATACCCTGCGAAGTGGCGCCCTTTGCCGCGCAGTCCAGGGCACGGCTGACGCAGTACGGCCCCAACAGGTAGTGGCCATCGAACAGGCTGGAGATGCCACTGTCCGACACCTGCTCCAGTACCTGGGCGCGGGCCTTGACCTGCCCGCCGAGCATGCCGTCGATGTAGCGGCTGACCAGGTTCAGGCCATGGGTGCGATGGCCCAGCAATTCGCCTTCGAGAAGTACCCGGGTCACTGCCTGGGCGACTTCGGCATCGGCGCCGGCCTTTTCGAACAGCCGCTCGACGAAGGTGGTGAGTGCTTGCACATTGTGAAGTGTGGCTCGAGTCATTGCAGTTGCCTTGGAAAAGGGATGGGGCTGGCGATCAGGTCACGGCACCGATCTGCCAGGGCACGAATTCGTTCTGACCGTAGCCGTGAAGTTCACTCTTGCTGCGTTCACCGGAAGCGATGCGCAGCATCTGCTCGAAGATGAACGCGCCGCACTCCTCGATGCTGGTGGAGCCGTCGGCGATGCCGCCGCAATTGACGTCCATGTCTTCTTCCTGGTGTTCGAACACCCGGTTGTTGGTCGCCAGCTTGATCGACGGCGCCGGGGCACAGCCGTAGGCCGAGCCACGGCCGGTGGTGAAGGCGATCAGGTTGGCCCCGCCAGCCACCTGGCCGGTGGCCGAAACCGGGTCGTAGCCGGGGGTATCCATGAACACCAGGCCTTGGGCCCGCACCGCTTCGGCGTACTGGTACACATCGACCAGGTTGCTGGAACCGGCCTTGGCCACCGCACCGAGGGACTTCTCGAGGATGGTGGTCAGGCCCCCGGCCTTGTTGCCAGCCGAAGGGTTGTTGTTCAGCTCGGCGTTCATGCGCTGGCAGTAGTCTTCCCACCAGCGGATGCGGGCCAGCAGCTTTTCGCCGACCTCGCGGCTGACCGCACGGCGGGTCAGCAGGTGCTCGGCACCGTAGATCTCCGGGGTCTCGGAGAGGATCGCGGTGCCACCGGCCGCCACCAGGCGGTCGACGGCATTGCCCAATGCCGGGTTGGCGGTAATGCCGGAATAGCCATCGGAACCGCCACATTGCAGGCCGACCACCAGGTGCCGCGCACTGACCGGCTGGCGTTGCACCTGGTTGGCCTCGGCCAACAGAGCCTTGACCTGCTCTATACCGGCGGCGATGGCTTTGGAGGTGCCGCCGATACCCTGGATGGTGAAGGCGCGCAGCTGGGCGCTGGCCTGCAGGCCCTGCGTTTCCAGCAGGCTCTCGATCTGGTTGGTCTCGCAGCCCAGGCCGATGATGAGCACGGCAGCGAAATTGGGATGTACGGCGTACCCGGCCAGGGTACGACGCAACAGGCCCAGGGCTTCACCGCCGGGGTCCACCGCACAGCCGGCGCCGTGGGTCAGTGCCACCACGCCGTCGATGTTCGGGTAATCGGCCAGCACTTCAGGGTGGATGTCGCGGCGGAAATGGTCGGCCACGGCCCGGGCCACGGTCGCCGAGCAGTTCACCGAGGTGAGTATGCCGATGTAGTTGCGGGTGGCGACCCGGCCATCGGCACGCACAATGCCCTGGAACTGCGCCTCGCGGCCGGGCTGGCTGCGGGTATCGACACCGAACGCGTAGTCACGGGCGAAATCGCCCATCTGCACATTGTGCACATGCACGTGTTCGCCGGCGTCGATGGCCTGCGAGGCAAAACCGATGATCTGCCCGTAACGGCGCAGGGGCTGGCCCTGCTCCACACGCTCGGTAGCGAGCTTGTGGCCCGAGGGGATGGGCTGGCGAACGGTAATCGCTTCGGCGTCCAGGCGCAGGCCTTGCGGCAGGGCCTGGCGGGCGATTAGCACGTTGTCCAGCGGGTTGAGGCGGATGACGGCAAGGTCGCCGGACTTGGCAATCAGTTGCATGGGACCTCTCAGGGTGCGGCTGGCTTCTTGTTATGGCTGCGACCACTGTAAGAAGCCTTGGGCAACATTCCCAATGAGATGATCCGATCGTGCGATAACCCTGGGTTATCAAAAACCGGTATCAGGGCGTGTTTATCAATCACATTTCAGGGCCATTGGAGCCGCTGCGCAGCCCCAGGGGCTTCATTCCTGTTCCTGCTGACGGCGCCGAGCCCCCTCCAGCAAAATCTCGACAAACGCCTGGGCCGAAGCGCTCAGCGGCTCGTCCTTTCGGGTAACCACGCCGTACTCCAGCGCCGCCAGGTGCAACGGGCTGCGCAATTCTTTCAGTTGGCCGCTGGCCAACTGCGCTGCAACCATCGAGCGCGGCAACATGGCGATCATCGGCGCCGCCTGCAGCAATTGCAGGAACATGGGCATGGAGATGGTTTCGACGCTGTCGGCAGGCGTGGCGATGCCGGCAACACGAAATGCCTGTTCCAGGCGGTTGCGGATCGGCGTGCCCACCGGGTACAGCACCCACGGCCAGTCGCCCAGCGCTGCCAGCGGCGTGCTTTCCAGCTGATTGAGCGGGTGCTCGCTGTTGACCACCAGGCTGAACGGTTCCGGCTCCAGGGGCTGGAAGTCGAACAGCTGGCCGAAGCGTTCTTCAGTGAAACGGCCAATCATGATGTCGAGCTTGTTCTGCTCCAGCATGGTCAACAAGTGATCGCTGGAATGCTCCACCACTTCGATCGACAGCAACGGGCTGCGCGCCTTTATCGCGGCGATGGCCTGCGGCAGCACCAGCGCGGTGGCGGCAAAGATCCCGCCGACGCGGATGAAGCCGTGCCCACCGTTGCGCAGGCGGTTGACCTGGTCGACGAACTGTTGCGACTCGGCCAGCGCGCCTTGGGCATAGCGCACCACATATTGGCCCAGTTCGGTGGGTGGCATGCTCCGCGGCAGGCGCTCGAACAGGGCGAAGCCGAACTGCTCCTCAAGGTCACGCAACATCTTGCTCAGTGCCGGCTGGCTCAGGTTCATGCGCGTGGCGGTGGCGTGCATGTTGCGGGTACGCGCCAAGGTGTCGATCAGCACCAGGTGCTTGTAGCGGATCCAGTTGCAAAAGCTGGAATGGGTCATGTCCGGCGGCATTGACGCAGGGCCTCAGGCAAGTGAAAGGCAGGGCTATTGCGCCCGCAGGTAGTGCAGCAAGGTGTCCAGGGCAACCGAGTTGGGCCGCGAGCGCAGGGTCAACACGCCCAGGTTGGCCATTGCCAGCGGCAGTTCTACAGGCAGGATAGCGACCATTCCATAGCGGGCATAATGCTTGGCTACGTCATCGGGCACCACCGCAATCATCTCGGAGGCTTCGAGCATGGCGGTGGTAGCCAGGATCGAGGCAGTTTCGACGATATCCAGCGACTGCACCATGCCGCCGGCCTGCAACGCGCTTTCGACGCGGCGGCGCATCGGGCTGCCGATGGGGTGCAGGATCCAGGTCAAGGCCACCAGGTCGGTCAGTTGCAGCCCGGCGGCATTGGCCAGCGGGTGGCCTGCGCGGGCGATAACACGCATCTGCTCACCGCCTTCGAACAGTTCGATGTTCAGGTCCTGGCTGTCGCTCTGGTCCGGCAGGCGCCCCACCACCATGTCGAAGTCGCCACGCAGCAAGGCCGGCAGCAAGGTGTCGCTGGTGCCGACCTCCAGAGAAATGCGCACCTTGGGGTGATCGCGCTTGTAGGCCAGTACTGCCCTGGTCAGCACACCCGGCACCGGGCCCATGACGCTGCCCACCCGCACCAGGCCCTGGGCCCCGCGCGCCAGCTCGGCAATCTGCGCCTGGGCGTGCTCGAACTCATGCAGCGCGTTCTGCGCATAGCGGATCATCACTTCGCCATACAGCGTCGCTTGCATGCCCCGTGGCAAACGCTCGAACAAGCGTACGCCAAGGCGCTCCTCAAGCTGTTGCAGCAACAGGCTCGCAGCCGGTTGCGTGGTGTGCATCGCCGCGGCAGCACGGCGCAGGTTGGCGAACTCGCCCAAGGCGTTGAGCAGCGTGATCTGCCGGCTGGAGATCTTCAATGCGCCGAGGCTGGCAGGCGCCTGGGCGCTGTCGGGTGGCAAGCGAGACATATCGAATCCGGTATCACTGATTAAGATTTGGCGATTATGCCTGTATCGCTCGACAACCTACAGTCAGGTCTCCCAGTGCTTGAACAGAACAAGAGCCGACCATGAGCATACGTATTACCCACCTGAGCGTTCGCGACATTCGTTTCCCCACTTCGCTGTCGCTGGACGGCTCCGACGCCATGAACAGCGCCCCCGATTATTCGGCGGCCTACGTGGTGCTGCACACCGACGCCGAGGCTCTGGAAGGCCACGGCCTCACCTTCACCATCGGCCGTGGCAACGAGATTTGCGCTGCTGCGGTGCAGTCGCTGGCGCCGCTGATCGTCGGCCTCACCCTGGAGGAAATCACGGCCGACATGGGCGGCTTCTGGCACCGCTTCACCGTCAGCGACAGCCAGTTGCGCTGGCTGGGCCCGGAAAAGGGCGTGATCCACCTGGCCACCGCCGCGATCATCAATGCCGTGTGGGACCTGTGGGCCAAGCACGAGGGCAAGCCGGTGTGGAAGCTGCTGGCCGACATGACGCCCGAGCAGCTGGTGCGCTGCCTGGACTTCAGCTACGTGACCGATGTGCTCACCCCCGAAGAAGCCATCGCCCTGCTGCGGCGCCAGGCGCCGGGCAAGGCTCAGCGCGAAGCGCAGATGCTGCGCGAAGGCTACCCTGGCTACACCACCGCGCCGGGCTGGCTGGGCTACAGCGAAGAAAAAATGCGCAAGCTGGCCCGCGAGGCGGTGGAAGATGGCTGGACCCACATCAAGCAGAAGATCGGTGCGGACCTGGAGGAAGACATTCGCCGCGCCAGCATCCTGCGCGACGAAATTGGCTGGGAGCGCACCCTGATGATGGATGCCAACCAGGTATGGGGCGTCGAGGAATCCGTCGCCAACATGCGCCGCCTGGCCGCGTTCGAGCCACTGTGGATCGAAGAGCCGACCAGCCCGGACGACATCCTTGGGCACGCCACCATCCGCCAGCGCATTGCGCCGATTGGCGTGGCCACCGGTGAACATTGCCACAACCGGGTAATGTTCAAGCAGATGTTCCAGGCCGGCGCGCTGGACTTCTGCCAACTGGACGCGGCCCGCCTGGGTGGCCTGAACGAAGTGCTGATCGTGCTGCTGATGGCGGCCAAGTACGACGTACCCGTGTGCCCGCACGGCGGCGGTGTCGGCCTGTGCGAATACGTGCAGAACATTGCCCTGTTCGACTACATCGCTGTGTCGGCCTCGCTGCACAACCGAGTGCTGGAGTACGTCGACCACCTGCACGAGCATTTCATCGACCCGGTGGTGATCCACCGCGGGCGCTACATGCCACCGCAACGCCCGGGCTACAGCATCGAAATGCATGCCGAGACCCTCGCGCGCTACCAGTACCCCAACGGCGCGGTGTGGCTCGACATCAACCGCTCCTGACCCACCTACCTGGGTGTGCCGCCTCTGCGCGGCACGCCACCAGCTCTTTTCACGGGGAAAAAACAATGACAATCCTCACCGGTACTGCGGCGGCGCCCGCCCCTGCCGCCACCACCGAACAGCGCCTGAACGGCCTGCTGCTGCGCAAACTGATGCCTCTGCTCATCGTTGTCTACGTGATGAGCTTCCTTGACCGGACCAACATTGCCCTGGCCAAGGCCAGCATGGGTATAGACCTCGGCCTGTCGGCAGCGGCCTACGGCCTGGGCGCCGGGCTGTTCTTCCTCACCTACGCCCTGGCCGAAGTACCCAGCAACCTGATCATGCATCGGGTCGGCGCACGCTTCTGGATCACCCGCATCATGATCACTTGGGGCCTGCTCTCGGCGGGCATGGCCTTCGTCCAGGGCGAAACCTCGTTCTACGTCATGCGCCTGTTGCTCGGGGTTGCCGAAGCGGGCCTGTTCCCCGGCGTGATGCTGTACCTGACCTACTGGTTCGATCGTGAACAGCGTGCCCGCGCCACGGGTTACTTCCTGTTGGGCGTGTGCCTGGCCAACATCCTCAGCGGCCCGCTGGGGGGTGCCCTGCTGGAAATGGACGGTGTGCTGGGCTGGCACGGCTGGCAATGGCTGTTCGTGCTCGAAGGCCTGCCGGCAGTGGCCCTGGCTTATGTGGTATGGAAGAAACTGCCCGATGGCCCGGCCTCGGCGCCCTGGCTGTCGGCCGTCGAAGCCGAGGACATCGAGCGCCGCCTGGCTGCGGAGCGCGCCACCGCACCGCAGCAGAGCAAGTTGGGGCAGATGTTCCGCGACCGGCAGATCTGGCTGGCGATCGTGGTGTACTTCGTGCACCAGATCACCATCTACACGGTGATTTTCTTCCTGCCGGGTATCATCGGCACCTACAGCGCACTGTCGCCCTTCCAGGTCGGCCTGCTGACCGCCGTACCGTGGATTGCTGCCGCCATCGGCGCCGCCACCCTCCCGCGCCTGGCCACCTCGCCGAGCCGTTGCCGCACCCTGCTGTTCTGCGGCCTGCTGACCATGGCGGCCGGGTTGCTGCTGGCGTCGCTGGCCAACTCGTTCATCGGCCTGATCGGGTTTTCGCTGACTGCCCTGATGCTGTTCGTGGTGCAGTCGATCATCTTCGTCTTCCCCTCCAGCCGCCTGAGTGGCAGTGCCCTGGCGGCAGGTCTGGCCTTTGTCACCACCTGCGGCCTGCTTGGCGGTTTCGTCGGCCCATCGGTGATGGGCCTGATCGAGCAGGCCACCGGCAGTACCCGCAATGGCTTGTGGATCATCGCCGCGTTGCTGGTGGTGGCAGCGCTGGTCAGTACCCGCTTGCGGCAAGGGCAGGAGCAAGCGAATCGCTGACTAGCGAGCGCTCCACGAATCACTGGTTCGGCGAGGTTCGGTAGGAGCAGCCCAAGCAACCCCGGCGGCTCAAGGTGTAACCCCGGCAGGCCGGCCACAGCGCAGTTCCAGCGCATGGGCCAGGCGCTCTACCGCCTGTTGCAGCTCCCCCGGGTGATCACCCAGCCACGCCATCGCCAGGCACTGCTGGTAGCGGCCCTGCAGGCTGAACTGCTCGCCCGGCAGTGCTTGCAGTGATGAACCAGCCAGCGCTGCGGCAATACCCTCCCACGGCAGCGGCTGGCGAAAGCGCACCCACAGTGTCCGGCCACCGTCCGGAGTTTCCAGCATCACCCGCTGGCCGAACTGCTGTTGCAACTCACGCGCCAGATATTGCATGCGCTTTTGCAGGTCGGTGCGCAACCGCACCAGTTGCGCCTCGATTTCGCCTTTGCCCAGCATGTGCGCAAGCGCTTGCAGGCGAAGCGGTGCAAGCCGAAATGCACGCTCAGAGAAAGCCCTGGCCAGCCCGGCATCAAGGCTCAGCAGGTAGGCATAGGGCGCCTCGTTCCCCACTGCGGCATCGAACGCCCCCATCACCAACAGCCAGCGGGAGTCGACCCAATCGCGCAGGCGTGTATTCGGCGGCCCGCTGTAACAGTGCTCGCTGTCCAGGTCGTTTTCCAGCAACCATACAGGGTGCTGGTCAAGCAACTGGCCAAGCTGCTGCTGATAGTGAGGTGAAACCAGCCGCCCCTGCGGCATGCCAAGGCACGACGGCATGACCAGCATGCACACCGGCTCGCTGGCCAGCAGCCGGGCCAAGGCGCGCAGGTCCGGGTTGCCACGGGTATCCAGTGGTACCTCCAACACTCGCATGTCGGCACGTGCCAACGCGCGCAGCACCTGCCAGCAACAGGGCGAGTGCACCACCACGGTGCCGCCTTTCAGGGCCAGCGCCGCCAGCATTGTCTCCAGCAACGCCTGCACATCCGGAGCCAGTTGAACGTCCTCGGCACGCCAGTACTGGTTTGAGGAGCGGGTATAGCGCTCGGCGAGGGCATTGCGCAGACGGGCGCTGCCGGGCGCTTCCCATGGGGCAACACTGTGCGTGCGCTGACGGGCCAGGCGCCGCTCGTGGGTGAACAGGGTGCGCTCGAGCATCGGCTGTGCTGGCAAGGGTGCCTGCCGGGGCATGGCTGCAGCCTCCCCCTTGGCAGCGCCCTGTACGTAATAGCCCGACCTGGGCAGGCACTGCACGCGGCCCTCTTCTTCCAACAGGCTGTAGGCGCTCTGCACGGTGGCCAATGACACCCGCAACCGCCGGGCCAGCACGCGCAACGACGGCAAACGGCACGGGCCGCTGCGTGGAGCCTGGTCGATCAGGGCTTCCAGATAACGATAGACCTTGCGATAGGCGAATTCGCCGGAGCCCGATTGCTCCATCAAGGTGGCCCCGCATGACCACGCCGCCGCCCCGCCAACCGCCGCGGCAGCAACCTCAGCTGTACATCGCGACGTGCCAGATGGCTCATCAGCCGCCAGCAGGCCAGCGGCAGGCCCCCGCCATAGATCAACCTGAGTTGCCCCAGCGGCAGGCCGCTGGTGTTCACCAGCCAGTTTTTCACCGCATCAGGGCAGGGTTTACCCTGCAAGGCTCGATGCAGGTATGGCAGCGCCACCAGCATGTCGGCATGCCAGCACTGCAGAAAACGCTCCAGATTCTTCCCCTGCCTGGCAAACGGGCTGAACAGCAGGCACACCTGTTGGATCTGATTGATGCCATATGCCTTGCCGAACTGCAGCTGATGCACATCGCGCCGCTTTTTGGCGCCCGGCTGGCCAGCCAGCCGCAATGCCGGGCGACTGGCTTGCGGCTCGAGACTGCGTGCATGCAGCTCCCGCAGCTGCACCGGGGCCAACGGCTCGACGAACGCGGCCAATTGCCAGGCGTCCTGCCCCCCTTCGACGCGACAACCGAGCATCAGGTCCAGCTGCTGCTCTTCGAGCAACGGCGGCATCAGGTCGTCAATGGCAATCAACCGCACCGGCGTGCTCTGCGGCACGCCCACCGAGGTCGGCTCCGACAAAGCGCCGGGTGGCAGCCCGATGCTGCCGTGCAGTCGACTCAGCCCCTGTGCCAGCGTCGCCAGGCACTGGTGTAACACATGCGGACCATGTTCCCCTGCCAGGCGCAGGCTGCGCCGTGCCCAGGCCAGGTACCGGCGGCGCTGGCACGCAGGAATGGCGGTGACGAATACATCCGCAGGTGAATGTGCCTGCAGCGCAAAGCCGACGCCGGCCGCCAGTTCCAGATGCAGGCGACTACCCAGTAGCGCTTCGGGCCCGGCCTCGACCAGATGACCGAACATCAGCATGGCGTCCCTCGGCAACAGCCAGTTGTCAGGCGCGGCAGGGGCATGCCGGCTGAACGGCACTACTTCACGCCCCTTGATCATCTGCAGTTGTACCCGCGGGTCATCCTGCAGGAACAGCGCATTGAAGCTGCGCTCATGGCATTCGAGCGTGGCACTGTCAGCCACAGGCAGGCTCACCACCAGGACCCGCAGCTGGAAAGTTAACGGCGCCCGCAGGGCGATACTCAGTTGTGCGGCACGCAGCATGGCCAGCAGCCGGGTGCTGCAGCGATCGTTGCCTTGCAGCACCAGCAAGCGGTAGGTGCCGATGTATTCGGGCCCGCCCGCAGCAACCAGCAGCCGTTGTATCAGCAATTGCAAGGAAGCACGCTGCGCTTGTGACATATGACTGAGCAAGCGCTCGAGTACTTGTTGGTAGATATAGTGCATTGCCTGGTCGTGAATAGCAGTCACGAGATCACCTCATCAACTTCATGCAGCCAGCGCACGTTGATCAGAGAATCTGAACATCAACATGCCCTGAACTTTTCCAGAAGAAATTTCCTACAACTAATTGGAATTAATGACGTAACCATCACTGTCGCCATGACATCGAGAAAAACGCATCGTCGCGACGCCCTGCCGCTGCCAAACACCGCCCTGGCTTGGGCATAGCCATGCTCATTCCACGCTCCTTGCGCAAACTATCATTGAGCCATTATCGAGGGATGCAAAGCGAATAGAAGATACAGATCAGGGTAAAAAAACCATTCAGCGGAAGTGAGAAAACACATTGACTGCCAGGCAAGAACAGTTCAAGCCCAAAAGCTTGGCGGAATATTTCCACGGGCCACCGAGCAATGGTTTTAAATATAAGACGTGACGTATTTCGTTGTAGGAACTTTCTTTTTTTAACGTCATACCAGTTTGTATTGGGCACAAAAAACCCGGGACTCTGCCCGGGCTTCCTGATAATCCAGACCGTTGTCAGTGTTGCGCCATGTCCAGCACCACACGCCCGCCGCACGGGCATTGGTCCATGTAGCGATGCGCCTCGACCACCTGCTCGAACGGGTACACCTTGATGATCTGCGGTGTCAGCAACTGGTCGGCAGTGAACTGGTTGATATCGCGCAGAGCGCGCTGCAGCGCCACCTGATCCTGGCTGATGCCAAGCTCCGGCTTGCCGGTGAAGTTGCCGATGCAGTGCACATAGAACTGGATGTTCTTCTGGAACGCCGCGCAAGCCGGGAACGGCGTCTGGTTGCCACCTTGCAGGCCATACAGCACCAGGCTGCCACGCGGTGCCAGTACATCGCCCAACAGCGACATCTGCGGCCCGCCCATGCCATCGAGGACCATGTCCACGCCACGGCCATCGGTATACTTGCCGACCTGCAGCAGCAGGTCCTGCTCTTCGGTGACAATCACCTTGTCGGCGCCCAGGCCCAGCAGGTACTCACGCTGCTCCGCCTCCTTGGTGGCGGCGAACACCTTCAGCCCCAGGGCCTTGCCCAGCTGCACGAAGGCAGGGCCCGCGCAGTGGCTGGCATCGGTAACCAGCGCGGTCTGCCCGGCTTTTGCCCGGGCCAGGTCGATGTAGGCGAAATAGGCGATCAGCAGCGGCGTGTAGTGCACGCTGGCCTCGATCGGGGTGAGCACATCCGGATAACGGGTAATGGCCGTACGCGGCAGCACAATGACGTCGCCGTACACCGGGTGGTCGTTGGCACTGGTGGCCGGGAAGCTGGCAACCCGGTCGCCCACCGCAATATCCTCGACCCCTTCGCCGACCGCGGTCACCACCCCGGCCATCTCGTGGCCGATCCCTGCTGGCAGGCGTGCCTGGGATGGTGCCAGGTTCTGGCGCCAGAGCACGTCATACCAGCTGACGCCAACCGCCTCGACGCGGATCTGTACCTCGTCGGCAGCAGGTGACGGTTCGGCCTGCTCCTCGCAACGGAGCACATCGGCAGCGCCGAACTTGTGGAAACGGATCATGCGGGACATCGCATACCTCGCCTTTGTGAACCTCTAATTACCACGGACTTTATCCGGGCTTTGCCGGTTAGACCATCAGTGGTCATTAATAGTCGACATGCCTGTCATCGATTGGGCACCTGACATTCCCTGCGATTGGTCCCCCTAAACCCGTGCAGGGTACCAGCCTTTGGCCTTAAGATTCACCTTTGCCCCACTTTAGGCGAAGCGCACCGATGAATCGAAACGACCTGCGTCGCGTAGACCTCAACCTGCTGATCGTGTTCGAAACGCTGATGCACGAGCGCAGCGTGACCCGTGCCGCGGAAAAACTGTTCCTCGGCCAGCCCGCCATCAGTGCGGCCCTGTCGCGCCTGCGCAACCTGTTCGACGACCCGCTGTTCGTGCGCACCGGCCGCAGCATGGAGCCCTCGGCCCGGGCCCACGAAATCTTCGCCCTGCTGTCTCCTGCACTGGACTCGATTTCCACCGCCGTCAGCCGCGCCGCCGAATTCGACCCGGCCACAAGCAATGCGGTGTTCCGCATCGGCCTGTCGGACGACGCTGAATTCGCCCTGCTGCCGCAGCTGCTCAAGCGTATCCGCGCCGAAGCACCGGGTATCGTGCTGGTGGTGCGCCGGGTCAATTACCTGCTGATGCCGACGCTGCTGGCCTCGGGCGAGATCTCGGTGGGGGTCAGCTACACCAGCGAACTGCCAGCCAACGCCAAACGCAAGGTGCTGCGCCGCAGCATGCCGAAACTGCTGCGCGCCGACAGCGTGCCCGGCGCCATCACCCTGGACGACTTCTGCGCGCGGCCGCATGCGCTGGTGTCGTTTGCCGGGGACTTGTCGGGGTTCATTGATGAAGCGCTGGACGAGATAGGCCGCAAGCGCCACGTGGTGTTGGCGGTGCCGCAGTTCAACGGGCTGGGGAGCTTGCTGGCGGGCACCGATATTGTCGCCACGGTGCCGGACTACACGGCGGATGCGCTGACCGCGGCGGGTGGGTTGCGGGCGGAGGATCTGCCGTTGGATGTGCGCAGTTTCGAGCTGCACATGGCCTGGCGCGGGGCGCAGGACAATGACCCGGCGGAGCGGTGGTTGCGGTCGCGGATACAGATGTTCTTCGGCGACCCTGAGAGTCTTTAGGGGCTTCGCGCCGATCGTGTCCCAGGAAGTGGTGTAACTCATCTTACGGCGCTATTGAGCGTCCTCCCCGTTTCTGCCTGATCAGCAGAAGAACAAGTTTGATCATGTAAGGATTATTCCTTACTGCTCACTCAGCATATCCGTGAGAACGTTCATGCCTGCCATCCACTAAATCGCCACGTTGACCTCGAAGGGGCAGGTCACACTGCCCAAATCCGTTCCCCAGCTACTGGGGCTTGATACCGGTGGCAAAATCGCATTCGACGTGCGGGGGGTGAAATCGTGGTCAGCCGCGTAGAAGCCATCCATGAAGACTCTGCTATGGGTGCGTTCCTGGGTTTGCTGGAGGCTGATATCCGAGGCGGCCGCAACCTCAACACTCTGCCGGAAGACTTGGCGCAAACCATGCTCGCCAACGCAAACCACGCCGTAAACCTCGACGAAGTTATCGACGAATCCACCTCACTCAAGCCCTGCTCGCTGAATATCACCTGATGACTCATACCCAGGCGCCCAACGCCAGGTCGGCGCGGAAAGGTGTTCAAAGAAGAAATCGGAAACAGCTCTGATCTTCACTGGCCGGGTTCGCGCAGACGGCGTCACGAAATACAAACCGCCCCGAGTCATACTCCACTCCGGCAAGATTCTTTCCAGGCGCCCATCCATCAGATACTCACTCGCGATGAACTCAGGCAGTTCAGAGATGGCCATCCCTTCTAGCAACAGTGGAAGCATCGCCTCCGAATTAGTGACACGCAAAGGCCCGGTAGGCACGACATCCTCTTCTATTCCAGATGCATGCGTGAATCTCCAGACCTGCGTCCGGGCACGGTAGGCGTAGCTGAGGCAAGGCATACTTGCCAGCTCTCGGGGATGCTTTGGCCTTCCGTGCTGATTGAGGTAGGCCGGTGAGGCGACAAGGAACTGAGTCACGGCACACAGTTTTCTCGCCACCAATGAGGAGTCGGGCAACGCAGCGATCCTCAAGGCCGCGTCAAAACCATCGGCGATCAGGTCGACCGAAGCGTCGGACAAATGGAGGTCTACCGAGAGTTCTGGATATTGCCGAAAGAGTTGCGGCATCAAGGGCGCGACCCATCTCAAGCCGAACGACATGGGGATCGCAAGGCGAACCAGGCCACGAGGTCGAACGGAGAGCTCCATCGCCTCGCCTTCCACCTCTTCGGCCTGTCGATAGATTTCCCCAGCCTTGCCAGCCATGCTCTGACCGAACTCGGTCAATGAAAGTTGCCGAGACGTGCGGTTGAACAGGCGCCCCCCCAGTCGCTCCTCCAGCCGTGCTACCGCCCTGGATACTGTAGGCACTGAAACGCCCATGACTCTGGCAGCAGCTGCGAACGAGCCCTCCTCAGCTACCTTGGCAAACATTGCCAACCCTTCAAAATCCGGAAGTTTGCTCATTTCATTTCTGCAACGATAAGTTTCCAACAATTCTATTTTGGTTTTTACAGCCCGTCGATACGCTTCTCCCAACGCAACATCACAAACACTGGAGTTGATCATGACTGGCAAGCTTGAAAACAAAATCGCAATCGTGACTGGCGGCACCTCGGGCATTGGCCTGGCGACCGCCAAGCTTTTCGCTCAACAAGGCGCACGAGTATTCATCACTGGGCGCCGCCAGGCGGAGCTGGACAACGCCGTCGCACAGATTGGCAGCGCGGTAGGGGTTCGAGTGGATTCTTCCAAGCCGGACGAACTCGATGCCCTTTACCAACAGGTGGCTGCAGAGCACGGACGTATTGACGTGTTGTTCGCAAACGCAGGGGGGGGCTCGATGTTGCCATTGGGAGACATTTCTGAAGCACACTACTACGACACTTTTGATCGTAACGTCAAAGGTACGCTGTTCACGGTTCAGAAAGCGTTGCCACTTCTGGCTCAAGGCGCTTCGGTAATTTTGACCGGCTCCACTGCTGCCAGCTCGGGCACACCTGCATTCAGCGTGTATGCGGCCTCCAAGGCTGCAGTGCGTGCCTTCGCCCGTAACTGGATCCTCGACCTGAAAGATCGCAACATCCGGGTAAACACCATCAGCCCGGGCGCGACTCGCACCCCGGGTCTGGTAGACCTCGCCGGCCCGGACGCAGCTCAGCAACAAGGCCTGCTGGACTACCTTGCATCGCAGATTCCCTTGGGGCGCGTCGGCGAGCCTGAGGAGATTGCCAAAGCCGCTCTGTTCCTGGCATCCAGCGACGCCAGCTTCGTCAACGGGGCCGAACTGTTCGTCGACGGTGGCCAAGCGCAGGTCTAACCGGTAAAGGCCGCGAGAAATGCGGCCTTCCCCAACTGCTTGATGAAGCCTGTCAGTGACGTCTCGACCGTTCTTTGGATATTGCACCTTACCTCGAAACATCAAGAAATATCTTTGTTGAAATTTAGGTTGTACGACATCCTATCTACTATGTTCGACTACGCTCCGCTCTCACAAAAAAAACAATGGAGTCACCATGTCGAGCATACCTTCTGTCGAGGGAAAAACTGCCGTACGCTCTCAAAATCGCCTGTCAAAGCTGATCAGATTGCTTGGCCCCGGCGTCATCGCGGTTCTGTCGTGGTTGGGGGCAGGAGATCTGATAACTTCATCTGTCGCCGGGGCGAACTACGGTTACGCCATGATGTGGGTGCTGGCCGTTTCGCTCCTGCTCCGGTACCTGATCGTAAACATCATCGCCCGCTTCCAGCTGTGCAATAACCAAGGGATGACCATTCTGCAGGGCTATGCGCAGCTGCACCCGGTGTTCGCCTGGTTCATGTTGGCCTATGCCCTGTTGATGGGGCACCTGATGAACGCCTACATGATCAAGGGTGCGGGGGAAGCGCTGGCGATGCTGCTGCGGATCGACCACCCACTGCTGTGCTCCATGGCCGTGGTGCTGGCCGTGTGGATGCTGGTGGGGCGCAACATCTACACCATGATCGAAGGGGTCATGAAATTACTGCTGGCGGTCATGACCCTGGCGTTCCTGGCGCTGGCGGTGATGTCCGGCCCCGACGTGGCGGGTATCGTCAAAGGCACCATCGGCTTCAGCATTCCAGCCGATGAAGGCGTTCACGGCGCATTGCTGGTAGCGGTATCGGTGATCGGTGCCGTGGCAGGTTCGGTAGCCAACTTCGTGCACCCTTATGTCATGCGTGAAAAAGGCTGGGTCGGCCCGCAACACAAACGCATCCAACGCAACGACCTGCTGTTCGCGGTATTCGTAGGTATCGTCATCAACCTGGCGATCTGGATCGTCGGCGCGGAAATCCTGCGGCCCAACGGCATCGAGGTAAAAACGCTTGGCGACCTGGGCAAGGCGCTGGAACTGTTCTTCGGCCCGATCGGCTGGTACATCTTCTTCGTCGGCGTGTTCGCTACCTTGTTTGCCAGCATTTCCGGCAAGACCACTGCGTTTCCCATGCTGATCACCGACGCTTTCCAGCATGTGAAACCCGGGCGGCGCGAACGCTATGGAAAGGAATTCCACAACGACCCAATGCACAAATGGTTCATGTTGTTCATCCTGGTGACCCCACTGGTCTGGTCGATCCCGGGCATGCCGGACTTCGTGACCCTCACCATCGGTGTCAGCGCGCTGAACATCATCGGCCTGCCCGTGATCTCACTGGGCCTGCTGATCATGTCCAACCAGAAATCGCTGCTGGGCAAGGCGTACCGCAACAACTGGTTCGAAAACATCGCGCTGGCATTCGCCACTGGCTTGGCGTTATGGGTAGCCTTCCAGCTGGCAGTGGACCTTATCGCCTGAAGGTAACGGACAGCCTTGGCTCGATGCTGGCCAGAGCTGTCTTGGCGCCTCTAGGCCCGCGCGCCAAAACCATCTTATGCAAACCAGCAACGGCACCGCTACGACAAACAGCAACGCCACAGCAATGAACGCAGCGTTGAAGGCAATGACCATTCCCTGCCCGTCGTCAGGGCAATGTGGCTCTGCACCACCGAGCAGATCGGCAGGCCCGCCAATGACACGCTGCAGCTGCTGGAGCGTCTGAACCAGGACATAGTTGGAAACACCAGCCACGCATCAGGCGGCGCCACTCCAGGGCCCACCACCTCGACCGCGGGCGGCGTCGTAAAACTGACCTGTGCTTGGCTTTTATCAAGTCAAACTGGGGATGGCGGCGTAAGTTGCCAAAGTGATTCGCCACGGCCGAGCCGGCGATACCGCCTGAATCAATCTGCTGATGTGAGCCTGACTCTCAGAATGCTGCACGAGGCATGATTGACGAACCGTTCGGTAGTATCGCCGATCAGCTTGGCCCAGCGCCTGGGCTGCACCACGCCGACCACCACCACATCGATCTTCAGCGTGGGAACGAGGGACTGAATAACGCGCAGCGGCGCACCTTCGATAAAGTAGCGCTGCGCATAGGGAACGCCATGGGTATCGGCCAGTTCATCGAATCGTTCAGGCCAGGACCCACGCTGGAGCAAACCAGCAAAGGTGCGCTGTCGCGTCGTTTCTGAATCGCTCATAGACTAGCCTCGTCCATCGTCGAGCTCGACTCACGGGGTGCAAGAGCATTGATCGCCATGGCCGCAAAAGACAGCAGGATGCCAACAGCGGCAAGGCCGATCCAGCCTGCCCGGTGCACGCCGTAATTCCCCAATGCGGCGCCGATCGCTCCCCCCAGAAAATACGACCCCATGAATACGGTATTAAGCCGGCTCCGGTCCTCGGCTCTGAGGGTGAATACCCGTGCCTGGTTGGCAACCAGCCCGGCACGATTGCCCATATCGAGCAGCAGCATACCGAGGATCAGCCAGCCAAGATGTTGCCCGCTTGCTGCAATGCATGCGAACCCCAGGACGAGGGCCATTGCGCCGGCGAGCACCATGGTGCGCGCGCCCAGACGATCGGTTAGCGCCCCAATATGCGGCGACACGACGATGCCCAACAGCGCGACCAGGCCAAACAGACCGATTGTGGCGGAATCGAGTCCGTAGGGGGGTTGTGCCAACAGCGCGGCAAGCGAGGCCCACAGCGCACTGAATGCGGCGAACATCAGCAGGCCGCTCGCCGCGCAGTAACGCAGCACGCCTTCCTGCCTGATCAGGCTTCCCAGCGAACCCAGGAGCCAGGTGTAGCTTATCGTCTGAAGGCTTGTGCTGGCGGGCAGGCGCTTGGCAACGATGACCAGCAGCAGGACATCGCTGAGCGAGGCCAGCACGAAGACGGCTCTCCACCCCGTATGCGCGCCGGCGAAGCCACCGAGCATGCGCGCCAGCAAAAGGCCTGCGGAGAGGCCGCTGAGCAGGCTGCCGACGATACGACCCCGCTCAGCCGGAGTGGCCAACCCCGACAGGCAAGGGATGATGAGCTGTGCAGTGATCGCCGTCACACCGACTAGAAGGCTGCTCACGCACAGCATTGAGAAGGTCGGTGCCACGGCGCAAAGAAGCAGGGCCAAGGCATTTCCCGCGATGGCCAGCAGCGCGAGTTGGCGTGGCTGTCGACAATCGGCGAGCGGCACGATGAACACCAGGCCTAGCGCATAACCAAACTGCGTCAGCGTGGCAATCAGGCCGGCCTGTGTCGGTGCCAGGCCAAACGATGCGGCCATCTGGGGCAAAAGCGGCTGGTGGTAGTAGATGGTCGAGACCGCCAGCGCGCAGCACAGGGCCATGAGCGTGACAAGGCGGCCGGAAACTCCCATCGGCGCTGCGCAAGAGGCTGACATGACGCAGCCCCTTCACTGCTGTTGCAAAGTCTGCACGAGCTCGCGGGTTTCGACGATGCTGTGCGCAAACGTCGGCCCGTTCAGTTCGTGCGCCGCGTGCATCATTTCCTTGCTGAAGGCGGCTGTTGCATCGCGTACCAGCGTGACGTGATAACCCAGTTCCATGGCGAAGCGTGCGGTCGATTCGATGCAGGTGTTCGCCAGCAGGCCGACGACGATCACATGTGTGATGCCTCGCTGCTTGAGCTGGAAGTCGAGGTCGGTATTGGCGAACCCGCTTTGTCCCCAGTGTTCCTGGATGATGATGTCGCTCTCTTGCGGTACGAAGTCGGGATGCCATTCGCCGCCCCAGGACCCCTTGGCAAAAGTATGTCGTTGCTGAATCAGGCGTTGGGTCGGATTGGGGTGATCCCAGTTGGCGTAGTCGCCGGGCTGCCAGCGCCGATGAGGCACGTAGTACACCTGAATACTTTGCCCTCGCGCGGCGGCAACGGTCATGCGCAGGTTGTCGAGTAGTTCAACCTCGTCCGCGACGCTTCTGAGCATGGGATACAGCTTGCCGCCATCGGACAGGAAGTCGTTGTAGGGGTCGACCAGCAACAAAGCGGTCCGCTCCGGGGCATACACAGGATGGGTCATGACGGTGCTCCAGGTGAAAGGAGAGGCGTTCCGGGACTTATGCTGAACGGGCAACTGCCCCGTTGCGATAGCGTAAGCGGCACAGGCCCAATATTAACTATGATTTTCATAGCGTCAATAGTAATGAGGCTTTGAGCAGTAATCCATGCGACATAGCCATCCTCGCTGCGTTACTATGAAAACAATAGTTTCCATGGAGAAAACAGCGTGATGCCGATGCAGGACGAGACAAGCAATACGGTGTGCCCGGTGGCACGCTCGATGGATTCGGTGGGCGACAAATGGACCATCCTGGTCCTGCGTGAGCTGTACATGGGGGCGACACGCTTCGAGGAAATGCAGATCCAGACCACCGCCACGCCCCAGATGCTGACTTCACGCCTGAAAGCGCTGGAGGCGAACGGACTGGTCAAACGCCGGCCCTACAGCGAAAAGCCGCTGCGCTACGAATACCATCTGACCGACAAGGGCTGGGACTTCTATCCCGTGATCTACGCGCTACGCGCATGGGGCGAGAAGTGGTGCAAGCACCCGGATGAGGGGGTGGCCGTGCATTACGTGCACCGCGCCTGCGGCCATGATGTTGGCGTGGCCAGCGTTTGTCCTCACTGCGGCGCCCCTGTAGAGCGCAAGGACTTGGAAGCGATGATCAGCAATCGTTTCCTCGCTGAGCGCGAGTCTCGCCGGGAAGCTTTCAAGCGGAAGTAGCTGAGACCAGGAAACCTTCCCGTACTGACATGTTTTGTATTGGAAGTGAACGCCATGAAGGGGTGGCGATTGGGTGGGGCCACCCCTGCCAAAACCAAACCAACTCTCGCACCTGGCTTATCAAAAGCCTTGAAAGCCTCATGGCCAACAACGCAAAGGACTGGATGCGGAAGTCAATGCCACAAAAGATGCGTGCCTGGCGGCAGTCAGCTCGGCAGATATTCCTCACTCCAGGATTCGCCAATTGCGCCGGCGTCCAAGAGTGACTGAATCTGGGCCTCGGTATAGCCGTAGCGGCCCAGCACCTTGCGGGTCGAAGTGCCAAACTTCTCAGCGGGAGGTAGCGCTCGAATACACGCTACCCGCGGACGAATGGCGTAGGGGTCCAGCTGCGTGACACGGTGTCCGCTCGGATGGTCGCTGTAGACGCTGAAGGAGTAGCTGCCATTCTCGGTACCTGGCAGGCCATCAGCGGCACGGCTGTACTGGCTGCGCAGGTGATCGATGTTGTCCGGCACCGCGGCAGCGATGTTGGCCGCCTGCAGACGCTCCTGAAGGAAAGAGCTGCTCATGCGGGCAATGACCGCTTGCAGACAGGCAGCGCGATCACTGGCGGACGCCAAGCCGCTGAACTCTGTGATGTCGGCGAATTTGTGCAGTTCTGGCTCGGACGCATCCAGGTAGATCCAGCCATCCGCCGTCTTGTAGAAGCGAGAAAGATCGCTGTAGCCAACCACGTCGCGCCCGGACGGTTCATTGAATGGCGCTCGACCTGCGTAGTCATAGCAGAACGGGATCTGCACCAGATTCCCCAGTGAAGCCAGAGAGGTGCGCGCCCGGTAGACTTCGCCGGAGTGGTGTTTGCGATAAAGCGCCGTTGCGACGCCCAGCGCGGCAGCAAATCCACACATTACGTCGATGGTACCGACGTGGGCATGTTCTTCCGGGGTTTCCATGCCACCACCAAAACGCAGCATGATCCCGGTCGTGGCCTGGATGAGATCGTCATACCCCAGATAATCGGTGCGAGGGCCACGGCGGGGCCCACCGAAACAATCGAGCTGGCAGAAGATCACCCCAGGATTCACCGCCTGAAGGCTGGCCTCATCCAGGCCCAGCGGTGCCAGTTGGCGATCGGGCGCGTTCATGACGATGACATCGACCTCCCGCACAAGACGATTGAACACCTCTCGCCATTCGGAAGAGTTCAAGTCAACCAGTACACTTTCCTTGCCCCGTGCCGAAGACATACCGAAGACCACGGTATTCCAGGGATCATAGTTAGGAACGACGGGGTCGAGCTTGATGACATCTGCCCCGAAGCGGCCCAGGAACGACGTCGAGTGGGGCCCCGCGATGACGTTGGTCAGGTCTAGAATCTTGACGCCTTCAAGCCAGCCGGCAGGTTTGTCGAGCTTGGCAGGCGGCAAGGCAGGAGCCGCACGCTCGGAAAGTGTTGCCAACGCTTGCTCATAGCTCACCTCGCGACGCGAAATTGGTTTCAGCGTTGGCTCTGAGCACCCCTCCAACCAGGCAATTGGGCCAGGCTGTTTCATGACGCCAAACTCGCGATCATTGACCTCAACGATCAGCCCGGCAGTATTCGAATGCTCGTCATGGAGCCACTCCTGGGTCGACCTGTGCGGAGCCCCAGGGAAACGCCCCTCACCGAAGATGACTTCCCACTCCGCCGCTGTCTTGGTCAGGAATACTTCTTTCATCCGCGCGGAAATGCGTGCGGCCCAATCAGCAGGCAACGGGTAGACACCCAACGATGCATTACCTTGCCACTGGTCAATGGGCAGGTAGGGGTCATCAACCTTGGGCAAACCGGCGGCAACCATTTCCTCGTAGATGCCCATAGCCTGCAGACAGCGCTTGGCATGCTCACGATGCGATGGGCAAACGGCGTAGAATTTACGACCATCCGCACATTCATAGGTACGGTAGAACGGGTCGAGGAACTCCTGCAGATCCTGATAGCTCAAGTTCATCGGCAGCTTCTCGGCGCGACGACGCTCACTCTCCTTCTCTCGCAGGGTCTTGTAGCGCAGCGGGTAACCATCGATCTTGATCGAGTTGTACGACAGACCTTCCATCACCGCTGATGCCAAGGGAACTTCGATCTGATCGCCAATGCCATTCTTTTCACGCGCCTGCAGAGCAAGCACTACAGAAGATACAGCAAGCATGGTGCCGTACGCAGACGCCAGGGGAAGCGGCGAGAAACTAGGGTTGATACCCATCAGTACGCGGTTCTGACCCATGTCGGTGAACACACCGGAGGCCGAAGCGATCACCGCCTCGGTAGCACGCCATTGCGCACGCAGTTCGTCATCACTGGCAAACCCTGGAATCGACAACGTGATCAACTCAGGACGAGCACGCCGCAGCTCTGCGAAATCGAGGCCCAACCTGGGCATGACACCAGGCCGGAAATTTTCGATCACGATATCGGCACGGGAGATGAGTTCGCGAGCCTGATGCAGCCCCTCTGGCGTTTTCAGATCCAGGCGCATGCACAGCTTGTTGCGATTGAGCGTGGCATTTGCCGGGCTATCCCAAAGAGGCCCTCCCTGCGGGTCGATGTGAACGACAGTCGCTCCCAGATCAGCGAGAATCATCGCTACTGCGGGGCCCGCGATGTATTGTCCGAAATCGATGACATTGACGCCTTGCAAAGGCAATTGGTTGGAGTGTTCCATGACGATAACCCTAGGTAGCCCCGTACCAACGAGATTCGTCGGCGCGGTTATTGTTGTTATTGAGACCTCGTACTAACCGGTCACCTGGACGACTGCACCATCCAAGGACTTGCGATGTGATTGCTACTTTCAGAAATTCGAAGGCATCGCGAAAGCAATAAAAAATGGCCCTAAGAGGCCATTTTTTTTATTGCTCGGGTGCTTTGCTTATCGCTAAGGGTGCTCGTCCTCGTCCGTGCCGGGCGCGACCTTGAAAGCCTGCGCCTCTTCGCACAGCCACTGGGCAAACGCCGCCGCATCGGGATTGACCATGCTGTGTGCTGAATAAACCAGGTAGAACGCCTCCTTGGTCGGTACATGGCGCCCAAGGGGGGCGACGAGCCGGCCATCGTCCAGAAGATGCCTGACCAATGAAGACCGCGCCAACGCAACGCCCTGGCCCAGTTCAGCCATCGCCAATGCCGAAATAAGGGTGTCGAACTGCATCCCCTGAGAAGAGTCGACGCTCTCTGCGTTGCTCCTCTTGAGCCAATAGCCCCAGCCTTCTTCATAGCCCAGCACGTGCAGCAACGGGTGCTTTGCAAGGTCCTGTGGACGCTCCAACGGACGTTGCGCAGTGATCAATGCCGGTGAACACACCGGCACCAGCGTGTCCCACGTCAGGCGTTCGGCCTTCATGCCAGGCCAGCGCCCTTGTCCATACCTGATTTCGAGATCGGCATCGAATTCTGTTTCATCTACCCAGATGTTACTCGCGACTCGGATGCTCACATCCGGCTGCAACGCTTTGAATCGGGGTATCCGCGGGGCGATCCAATGAGTGAAGAACACCAGACTGCTGCGAATGCTGAGCGCGCTTCGATGCCCCTGCCCAAAGATCTCATCCGTCGATGCAGCGAGGCGCTCAACCGACTCTCTCACTACTGGAAAGTAGGATTTTCCCGCCTCCGTAAGCTCAAGCCCGCGCGGGAGACGCTTGAAAAGCGCCTGGCCTAACTGCGATTCCAAAGCCTTGACCTGCTGGCTGATCGCTGCCTGAGTGAGATTGAGTTCTTCGGCGGCATGGGTGAAATTCAGAAGCCGAGCAGAAGCCTCAAAAGCTCGAAGCCAGTTCAGGGGAGGTAAACGCATTTTCATGACGCATCCAACGCTAAGGTTAATCGGGAATCATGTCGGTCGATGGTTGACATTAGAGACGAACAGTCTAAATTACAACGCATGAATAGCGCCAAACCTGTCCCTCGAAGAGGTCGACCACCCAAAGTTGCACGTGAGCATGGCGAGACGCTTGAGCTTTTGCTGCGTTGTGGCATGGAAATCCTCACAGAGCAGGGCTTTGCTGCCACCGGTATCGACACTGTGCTCAAACGCGTGCAGGTGCCCAAAGGCTCGTTCTATCACTACTTCGACAGCAAAGAGGCATTCGGCCAAGCGGTACTGCAGCGCTATGCCGACTACTTCGCTCGAAAGCTCGATCGTTGCTTCAGCGACCTGAGCGTGTCGCCACTGCTGAGGCTTTCCAACTTCGTTGAAGAGGCGAAGGTCGGGATGGCCAAGTATCAGTTCCGAAGAGGCTGCCTGGTGGGCAACCTTGGCCAGGAAGTATTGGTTCTCCCCGACAGCTTCCGTGAACAGTTGGAACTGACCCTGCAGGACTGGGAGCAGCGCTTGTCTGCCTGCCTGGAGGAAGCGGTCGAGCTGGGTGAAGTGTCTCGCGAGCATGACTGCAAAGCCCTCGCGGCCTACTTCTGGGTTGGCTGGGAGGGTGCCGTTCTTCGTGCACGGCTGACGCAGCAGGTCCGCCCTCTGGACATTTTTTTCCAAGGCTTTCTGACGGGAATCACCCGGTGATTCCTGTAGGACAATTTAAAGACAACCGGTCTAAATGAGGACAAGCAATGTTCAAGGCCATTCTGATCGAGAAGCTGGAAGAGAAGTACTCGGCCCGACTCACCGAGCTGATGAATGACCAACTGCCCACCGGGAACGTGACGGTTAAGGTGGCCTACAGCACCTTGAACTACAAGGATGCGCTGGCTATCACCGGCAAAGGGCCGGTTGTTCGTCAATTTCCGATGGTGCCGGGCATCGACCTCGCGGGAACCGTCGAAGCCAGTGACGATCCACGATACCAGCCAGGCGACCGCGTACTGCTCAATGGTTGGGGGGTGGGTGAAAGCCATTGGGGTGGGCTTGCACAAAAGGCGAGATTGAACGGCGATTGGCTGATCCCTCATCCTGAGCGCCTGAACGAACGCCAGACCATGGCCATCGGCACCGCTGGTTACACCGCCATGCTATGCCTGATGGCTTTGGAGCGCCATGGATTGAAACCCTCCGATGGGCCTGTGTTGGTCACAGGCGCAACAGGCGGCGTCGGTAGCCTAGCCATCAGCCTTCTGGCCGGAGCCGGCTATACCGTCACTGCCGCAACCGGAAAAGCTAGCGAAGCCGCCTACCTGAAAAGCCTCGGGGCAACGGCCATCATCGATCGGGCCGAGCTTTCAGCCCCGGGGCGTCCATTGGCAAAAGAAAAATGGGCGGCTGTTATCGACTCGGTCGGCAGCCATACGCTGGCCAATGCGTGCGCGAGCACAATGACCGAAGGCCTCGTGGCTGCGTGCGGGCTGGCTCAAGGCATGGATTTTCCGGCAACGGTTGCCCCTTTCATTCTTCGAGGGGTAAGCCTGCTCGGCATCAATAGCGTCACTCAACCATTCGAGCGACGAGTCGAAGCGTGGGAAAGGCTGTCCAAACAACTGAACATCGACGCACTATCGTTGATGACCAAAGAAATTTGCCTTCAGAGCGCAATTGCAGCCGCCTCTGAACTGATGGAAGGGAAGATCCGTGGCCGGTTGATTGTTGATGTGAACGGCTAGGATGGCCGCCTGATACGAGGCACATCTTTATGTAGAGAGCCGTCTCGTTGCCGCCGCGCCGTCCACAGGCATAACCACTCGTTCATAGCCCTTCGAGAAAGACATCTCTCCCCGCCTCTGGCATTCAGACGCCCACTGCGGCATTGACGACGGCATGTTCGCCAGCCGCGCACCGTCAAGGCATCAGCCCCGGCCGCGGCGGTTCAGGACATCATCCCGTGACACACGGATGCAGCAAAGCAGCATTTGGTACCACCGGACTTGTTGGTCTGAACTTTGCCGTCCGCCCTGGCTTCCCCTGCATATCCAACACGCAAAGATGCGCCTGCTGCCGCAGGTGCGAACGAGCGCTTTGGTATCCGGGGCGTTGCAGGCCCACTAGGCGACAAGCGCAACGGGCCTGCTTCTGACGAGCACAGCAAAGGCTGACCTTTTCGAGATCCACCTACAGAGGTTCGCAATATGATCGATCAAGCGACAGGTATGAAATCAGGTGAACGCTATCGCGTGGAAAACATCGAGCGGGCACATCAGTTCCCAGGTTTCTTCCAGGACGGGAAGTATTACCTCGGCCCTGAACTCTTGACCGCCGTTGGGTGGATCGAAGGCACGCGTTTCATCTACGACAGCGTGGATGCCGAAGGAGAACCCGTGTTTCCGAACAGAGAGGCTGGCACGGTTGAAGGGCTGACGTTGACCCTGGTCGACGGCACCGTTCTTGAAATCTCTCGGATCGAAGCCAGCGAAACGATCGCGCCACTTGATGACCAGGATACGTCCGGCACGGAACAGAACTCGCCCCGCGAGGGCTACCCAACCAAGGGGCCGCTGCGCGGCAAAGTCGTGGTGATCACTGGCGCTTCCAGCGGTATCGGCCGTGCCGCCGCGCACGCATTTGCCTGCAAGGGTGCTCGCCTGGTGCTTGCCGCGCGCGACGAAGAGGCGTTATTCGACGTATTGGATGAATGCACCGACTGCGGGACGGATGCCATAGCGATCACGACCGATGTCACGCGCAACGACCAGGTGCAAGCGCTGGCCGCGCAGGCAGCAGAATTTGGCCGCGGACGGATCGATATCTGGATCAACAACGCAGGCGTCGGCGCAGTCGGCAATTTCGAGGAAACACCACTGGAGGCCCATGAGCAGGTCATCCAGACTGACCTGATGGGGTACTTGCGCGGCGCTTTTGTAGCCCTTCCCCTGTTCAAGGCCCAAGGCAGCGGTATCCTGATCAACACGCTGTCACTGGGCAGTTGGGTGGCCCAACCCTATGCAGCAGCGTACTCTGCGAGCAAGTTCGGCTTGCGTGGGCTGACTGAGGCGCTGCGAGGGGAATTGACGGCGTTTGCCGACATCCACGTGTGCGATATCTATCCGGCAGTCATGGACACACCGGGCTTCCGAGATGGCGGCAACTACACAGGCCATGCGCTGACGCCTCCAGGCCCTGTATATGATCCCGAACTTGTGGCGAAGGCCATGGTGGCCTGCGCAATCTCACCACGCGCTCACACCACGGTTGGTGCCACGGCCCGCCTGGCGCATCTGGCCAGTTACCTGGTACCAGGTCTGCCTCTGTTATCGGGGTGGCTGACGCGTCGGGGGATAAGCCGTAGCCCCAGAGCCGAAACATCATCAGGCAACCTCTTTGAGCCGCCGAGTGGCATGAGGAGCGTCGACGGAGGCTGGAGGAAGCCAAAGGACAAGACACCTCTATTGGTCGGCGCAGCGGCGCTTGGAATGATCGTAGGTTTTGCAATCACCCATTCACGACGCAGGAGCTGAACGATTGGGCCGACAAACTCGACGCAAGTCATCCCCCAAAGGTTGGCGAACAAAGCTCTGCGGCGCCACAGTCGCCCGCACGGTATCTTTCGCGCAACCCGTCGGGCCGAGCAGAAAGCAGTGGAGCAAACGCCCCCCTGCCTGACGTCCGAGTTGAACACAGACTTTCCTGTGTGACGACATGAGGTGAAAGATCATGGCTGACAACCAATCCAATCGTGGCCACCAAGGTGGTACCGCACAGAACAACCCAGGCAACTTTGCCAATGACCGTGAGAAGGCGTCAGAGGCAGGTCGCAAAGGCGGCCAGAGCTCTGGGGGCAATTTCGCCAACGACCGTGAGCGCGCCTCCGAGGCTGGACGCAAAGGCGGACAGAACAGTCACGGTGGCGGTCGTGGTAGCGAAAATCGCTAACTTGACGTGAGTTCGGCCAGGGGGCTTTGCACCCTGGCCTTTTTTCTGGATTTGAACGCAGTGCCCAGCAAACGCCGTGCGTCGGCTTCAAGCTACAACGACGCAGTGAGGCGCCCCTTCCACGCTTCGTACCTGGCAAGCAGCGGTTGAACGCTCAAACCGTGCAGCAGAATGCTCAACGCCACCACCGATAGAACCAGGTTCATGCTCTGCGCGGCCGGCGTGCCAAGCAGCCCATGATTGAGGGCATAGAACAGATAGTAGAAGCTGCCGATGCCTCGAATGCCAAACCATCCCAATAGCCCACGCTGCCGGATATCCAGCATTCCTCGAGCCGGGAACAGGAGGATGCTCAAGGGACGAATCAGCAGGAAAAGCGCTGCGGCTACGATCAAGGCCCGCCAGTCCCAATGCTCGATGAGTACTACCCCGAGCATGGTCACCAGAAACACCTCCATTGCCCGTTCGATCAAGCTGCCGAAAGCCAGCATATCCCCCAACATGATGCCTGCTGCCACCTGCGAGTCGTCGAGGCCTTGCACATCACCTTTGACGGCCATCTCCGGCGCCACGTGCTGGTGACCTACCACGGGCTGTACCAGATGTTCAGCAGCGGGCTCTTCGGGGCCATTGGAGGTCTGAACCTCTGCCTGGCGTAAACCGAGGCCAGCAGCGAACACCGCTAAAAACCCATAGGCCTGAACCGACTCGGCGCTCACGTAAGCCAGCGCAATCAGGGCAAGGGCCAGGTAGTCATTGGGCGACACGGTACTGTCGTCGTTGCGCAGGCGCAAAAAGAGCGTGAGCTTGCCCAGGCCGCGCCCCATCCAGTAACCAAGCAACAGGCCTGCGGTCACTGCCCACAGCATGTCCTTGAACAACCAGTCACTGAACCATGCCTGGCCGGTATCCTGCTGAAGGAACAACCCGAGGATGACGAAGGGGAACGCCACGCCATCGTTGAGCCCTGCCTCGCCAGACAAGCTGAAACGCACCGGATCATCATCCTGGGCATCAACCACCTGCACCAGGGTGGCAAGCACGGGGTCGGTGGGTGCGAGTATCGCCCCGATCAGCACTGACATACCCCACCCCAGGTCCAGGCCGTAATGCAATACCAGCGTTACTCCGCCGATGCAGATCAACATCACCGGCCCAGCCAGGTAGAAGGCGCCCCACCACCTGCGGTCATGCAGGGGCAGGCGCAACTTCAAGCCACTGAAGAACAGCGAAAACAATACGGCGACTTCGGTGAGATGCTCCATCCAGCCGCTCGACCTGCTCACGTCCAGCTGTAGAAACCCCAACCCCGATGTGCCCAGGCCGATACCCAGGGCAAGGCACACCACGGACGAAGTCACAGGGATCCATCGCAGGTAGGAGGATGAGAGCGCGAGCAGCAGCAAGACCGCGCCCAGCATTGCGAACCAGACGGTGAAGGTCATCTGCGTACCAGCCTTGAAAGAGTTTTCGACTATTTTTGGGCTTTCAGCCTTTGCTATGGCGCGGGTCGGCAGAACGTGGGTAGGTGCGTTCCTCTTCGAGGGTGCCATCCGCCTTGTGGATCTTTACCGACGCCGTCTTGCCATCGAAGAAATCCGCAAGGGCACTGACCAACTCCTGCTTCGTCGCCGCTCGTCTGAAGGGCCGTTCAGCACCCACTTTCTTCAATTCCCAGCCATCCGATGTCGGGCTGAGGTGATAATTGTCCATCGTGTACTCCTCATGGCTGAATGGATTCGTCATCGTCCTCTATTTCTTGCTCCACCTCGGCAGCATCCGTGGCATCAGCGTCATTCAAGGGTGGCGAGGTGGGCTTTTCCGGGTCGTTGACAAAGGGTACGTCACTTGGCCCCTTCTCCTCGGAGCCTTCGGTTTCCGGCTGCATGTCAGTACCTCCGAACAAGTGGGTTGAATGCAGGGTGAAATCCCTTCGGCAGTACCCAAGAACCTCCCGACATCGATGGTTCATTCGCTATTGAGCAGTACAAGGTGGGAATAATTCCATCGGAAAGGCAGGTGGTAACGCGCTCGTTGAATGTTTGTTCTGACTACCGATACCGAACCCGACCAATGCCTGCTGTTGCCAGGGGACCTGGCGCAAAAGCAGCACTGCCAGGAGGGCAGTTACATCAGTGGCTCACGTTACGGAGTCACTGGCGGCAAACCGATCCTCTAGAGAAGTCGCTGGGAAAACATGCCGTACGGACACATCCCGTACGGCACCCGGCAGCCAAAACGCCTGCACAGCGCGCGCAAGCATCGGTCATAGCAGGTCGGGGAACGCAGCGCCAAGCACGCCTGGATCCTTCAGGATCGATGCGCTGCTGGCGATATCCGGGGCCAGCCAACGGTCCTGGGCATACGCCGGGACGCGTTCGCGCAACAACCGCCAGGCAACGCTGGTACCCGCGCCAAAGCGCTGCTCCTTGAGAAACTCGAAGGCCTGGGCCGCCAACAGGTATTCGATGGCAAGGATCTGCGTGCAGTTCTCCAGGGCGCGGTGCAGCTTCAACCCGGCATTGGTGCCCATGCTCAGATGGTCCTCCTGCAGGCCGGAGGTGACGTAATTATCGACGACTGCCGGTTGTGCCAGCTGACGGTTTTCCGCACACAGTGAAGCGGCCACGTACTGGACGATCATCATGCCCGAATTCACCCCCGGCTGGCTGACCAGGAAGGCCGGCAAGCCGCTGACCAACGGGTTGATCAAGCGATCGAGACGACGCTCGGCAATCGCCCCGATCTCGGCCACCGCGATGGCCAGCAAGTCGGCCGCCATGGCCACCGACTGGCCGTGCGGATTCGCCTGGGAAACCACCCGATACGACTCGGGCGTACCCAGCAGCATCGGGTTGTCGGTGGTGGAGTTGAGTTCGGTTTCGATCTGCCGCGCAGCGTGCTCCAACTGATCGCGAGCGGCGCCATGAACCTGCGGAATGGAGCGAATGCTCAAGGCGTCCTGGGTGCGAATGCCTTGGCTGCTGGCAATGATTTCGCTGCCATCGAGCAGGCGACGCAGGTTGCTGCCCACGCGCTGCATGCCGGGGTGCGGTTTCATAGCGATGATTTCAGGGTCGAAGGCATCGAGCTGGCCGCGCAGGGCCTCGAAGCTCATGGCGCTGATAACGTCCGCCCATTGGCTCAACCGAGTGGCGTCGTCCAGAGACAAGCAGCTCAGGCCGGTCATGCAAGGGGTACCGTTGACCAGGCACAGACCATCCTTGGCACCCAGTTTGACCGGCGCCAGGCCGACCTCGGCCAAAGCCTGCTGCGCCGGCATGATCTGGCCGCGATAGCTGACCTGGCCGACGCCCAGCAAGCTGATGCTGATATGTGCCATGTGGGTCAGGTACCCCACCGACCCCTGCTTCGGCACCTGCGGGGTGATGTGCTGGTTGAGCAAGGTCAGCAGTGCCTCGACCACCTTGCGCTGCAGGCCGGAACGGCCCTGGCAGAAATTGATGATCGCGGCGCACATGATCGCCCGGGTCTGTTCGTCCGACAGCGCCGTACCCACGCCACAGGCATGGCTGAGCAAGGTGTTGTGCGACAGCTGGCTGAGTTGTTCATCCTGCAACGAGACATTGCACAAGGCGCCAAGCCCGGTGTTCACGCCATAGGCGCGGTCACCGCTGGAAACGATGCGCTGGACAATCGCCTGGGCGTTCTCGATCCGCGCCCAGGCCGATGGGGCCAGCTCAAGCTTCGCGCCATGCCGGGCCACAGCCACCACGTCCTGCCAACGCACAGGCGCGTCGGCGATGATGATTCTTTCGGCAAACGACATACACGCGGTTCCTTAAAGCGAAGCTACGCGACGTTGCACGAAACGATCGACGTATTCGTCCGCAGGCTGATAGAGGATTTCTTTCGGCGTGCCGACCTGGACCAGGCGCCCGTCCTTGAGAATGGCGATCCGGTTGCCGATACGCACCGCCTCGTCCAGGTCATGAGTGATGAAGACGATGGTCTTGTGCAGGGTCTTTTGCAGCTCCAGCAACTGGTCCTGCATTTCGGCGCGAATCAGCGGGTCGAGCGCACTGAAGGCCTCGTCCATCAGGATGATGTCGGTGTCGGCAGCCAGGGCGCGGGCCAGGCCGACGCGCTGACGCATACCGCCCGACAATTGGTGCGGGTACGACTTTTCGTAACCCCTCAGGCCCACGGTGTTGACCCAGTGCAGGGCACGCTCTGTGCACCTGGCCTTGCTCTCGCCACGGACTTTCAGGCCGTAGGCGACGTTGTCCAGCACGGTGCGGTGCGGCAACAGGCCGAAGCTCTGGAACACCATGCTGATCTTGTGCCGGCGGAATTCGCGCAGGGCTTGCATGTCGTACTGCAAAATGTCTTCGCCATCGACCAGGATCTCGCCGCTGGTCGGGTCGATCAGGCGGTTGAAGTGGCGCACCAGGGTCGACTTGCCCGAGCCCGACAGCCCCATGATCACGAAGATCTCGCCGCTGCCGATGGACAACGAGAGATCGTTGACCCCGACCACGCAGCCGGTTTCGGCCAGGACCTGATCCTTGGCTTTTTGCTGGCGGATCAGTTTCAGGGCATCTTCGGCGCGTGCACCGAATATCTTGAAGACATTCTTGACTTCGATCTTGTTCATTGTCTGTTTGACGCTCATTTGCCCACCCCATGCCGTGGTCGGCCATAGGCCTGGGTAATGCGGTCGATCACGACCGCCAGAATCACGATGGCCAGGCCCGCTTCGAGGCCGCGGCCCACATTCAGGGTCTGGATGCCGACCAGGACGTCTTCACCCAGGCCACGGGCACCGATCATCGAGGCAATGACCACCATCGACAGGGCCATCATGGTGGTCTGGTTGATACCGGCCATGATGCTCGGCAACGCCAGTGGCAGCTGCACGCCGAACAGCTGTTGCATGCGATTGGCACCGAAAGCGTTGATCGCTTCCATGACTTCGCCATCCACCTGACGAATGCCCAGGTCGGTCAGGCGAATCAGCGGCGGCGCGGCATAGATGACGGTGGCGAAGATCGCCGGCACCTTGCCCAGGCCGAACAGCATCAGCACCGGTATCAGGTACACGAAGCTGGGCATGGTCTGCATGATGTCGAGCAGCGGCATCAACACCGCCCGCAAGCGATCGTTGCGTGCCGACAGCACCCCCAGCGGAATGCCGACCAGGACCGATATCAGCGTTGCGACCAGCATCAGCGCCAGGGTCTGCATAAGCTTGTCCCAGAGGCCGACCGCGCCGACCAGGAAGAGCAAGCCGACGATCACGGCAGTGGTCACGACTTTGCGGGTGGCGTGCCAGGCGATACCGGCGACGATGGCCAGCATCAGCCACCAGGGTACTGCGCGCAGCAGGCCTTCGAGGTTGACGATGGCCCACAGCAGGGTGTCGGAGATATGCCGGAACACGTCACCGTAGTTTGTTACAAGCGCATCGACCCAGCCATTGACCCAGTCGGCAATGGAAAACGTGAAGTTCTTGGGAAACATGGAATTCTCTCGAGCAAGTGCATGAAACGGACTGTCGCGTGGCTGGTCCGGCAGGAGCCGGACGAGCCCACACGCTCAGAGTGCCGCGTCCACCTTTTTGGCTGCGTCTTCGCTGACCCAGCTGTGCCAGACCTCGGGGTGCTCCTTGAGGAACAACCTGGCCAGTTCCGGCGACTCGATACGGTCCTTGCTCATGCGCGCCAGGTTCTGGTTCAGCAGGTCGATCGGCAGATTGACCTTTTCCAGCACCGCCACCAGTTCCGGCGCCTGCTCGTGGAAGGCCTTCGACAAGCCCACTTTGATGGTCAGGGTTTTATCCACGCCTGGCTTCTCATCCAGCTTCACCAGGTCGACCAGGCCCATCAGCGGCGTCGGTGACCAGTAGTAGAACAGGATCGGCTCGCCACGCTTGTAGCTCGACAACACCGCAGCATCCAGTGCCGGGCCGGTGCCCGGGCGGAAGTTGGTGTAGCTGTTTTCCAGGCCGTAGTGCTTGAGCATCTCGCTATTGTCCAGCTCGCATGTCCAGCCGGCCGGGCAATTGTAGAATCGCCCCTTGTCCGGCTCTTCCGGGTCTTTGAAGACCTGGGCGTATTGGCCAAGATCGGCGATGGTCTTGAGGTTTGGTGCCTTGGCTTCGAGTTTGCGTTTGGGGTCGCCTTCGATCACGTAACGCGGCACGTACCAGCCTTCGACCGCGCCAACCACCGGCGCGCCAACGCCAACGACCTTGCCGGCAGCAGCGGCCTTGTTCCAGACCTCGCTGCGCCCTACCCACTCTTCGGCAAACACCTGAATGTCGTTGCTGCTCAGGGCGTTTTCCATGGAGATGGAGTTACCCGGCAGGCTGTCGGTTTCGCAGCCGTATCCATTTTTCAGCACGAACTGCATCACGTCCGTGAGCAGCATCCCGCTTTCCCAGTTCAATCCGGCGAATTTCACCGGTTTGCCAGACTCGCACCAGCCGGCTGCCTGGCTGGCACCAGTGGCCGCCAGCAGCCCGAAAGACAGTGTCGTGGTCAGCAGAGCCTTTGTAATTCTCATTGTGACGCTCCCAAACAAGAACATGGATTGCAGTAGTTGAGGGCATCCGGCCCCAAGAGGGTCGCCAAACTGGCTGATCAGCCTTGCAATCGGCATCGGCGTGGCACCTGTGATCGGTGGCCACTGCACAGAGGAAATATTTCACAACCTCAAAAAAGGATAAAATAATATGTCCTGATGTATCACAACGGAAAAACCTATGAAGTTCACTCTGCGACAACTGCGCTACGCGCTCGCAGCGGCCAAGCACGGGAACCTGACGACTGCCGCCATGGAGCTTCATGTTTCGCAGCCCTCCATTTCGGCGGCCATCACCGAATTGGAAGAGGTGCTGGGCCAATCGATTTTCGTGCGCCAACGTGGCCTCGGCATATCGCTGACCCCGTTCGGGCGTACCGTCATGGTCCAGGCCCGCCGCGTGCTGAGCGAGGCTCGGACCTTTGCCGAGATCAATGCCAATGCCGGAGAGTGTGTCGGTGAGTTGGTGGTCGGGTGTTTTGAAGACCTGGCGCCCTATTGCCTGCCACAGATCGTGCGCCGGATGCAGGAGTCCTGCCCGAGGGTCACGGTCGATATGCGCGAAGGCAGCTTCGATTATGTTGGCAAGCGGCTGAGTGAGGGCGCGATAGAGCTGGCGATCACCTACGATCTGGGCCTGCCGCCGAACACTCAATGCACCCAGCTGTGCCAGCTGACCGCTCAGGTACTGCTGGCTGCCGATCACCCGTTGGCCAAGGAGTCGCGTGTCAGCCTCAAAGCGCTGTCCGAATACACCCTGGTAGTCACCGATCAGGTCCACAGCTGGCAGCATGTGCTGGATCTGTTCAGCTTCTACGATCTTTCGCCCGCCGCTGTGCACCGTGTGCGCACCTTCGAGATGCAGCGTAGCCTGGTCGCCAACGGGTTTGGCGTGGCGCTGATCTACACACGGCCATTTGGTGATCGCAGCTATGATGGCCAAGCGCTGGTATGCCGGCCGACCGAGGAGAAATTGCCAACGCACAGCATCGTGCTGGCGCATGATCAACGCTATCCGCTGACGCCTTCGGCTGAGGCGTTCAAGGAGCTGGCGGTGGCATGGTTCGCGGAACGTCCTTCGTTTGCATCCGAATGAACCTGCCTCCCCTGCAAGGCGTCATTGCGCTAACGATACCTGGTCTTTCATCATCCCCATCAGCGCCTCGTTTTCCAGCGGTTTGCTGAGCAGAAAGCCTTGTACTTCATGGCATTGGTCATCGCTGAGCAAGGCCAGTTGCTCGGCGGTCTCGACACCTTCGGCAGTCACCGTCATGCCCATTGCATTGCCAAGGTTGATGATGGCCTGGACCACGCTACGGTCGCTGCCGCTCTTGCCCAGGTGCTGCACGAAGCGCTTGTCGATCTTGATACTGTCGAACGGGTAGGTACGCAGGTAGCCCAGCGAGGAGTAACCGGTCCCGAAGTCGTCCATGTTCAGGCGCACGCCCAGCTCCTTCAGCGCAAGCATGGTGTGCAGTGCGCCTTCAACATCGTTGAGCATGACGTTCTCGGTAATTTCCAGCTCAAGGCGGTGGGCCGGCAACCCGGTGGCGCGCAATGCGTCGCCGACGTCGCGGACCACATCGCTGCGGCTGAACTGGGCCGGCGACATGTTGACCGAGACCATCACTGCCTGCGGCCAGCCCCGCGCCTTGATACAGGCTTCCTGCAGCACCCAGTTGCCAAGCAGCACGATCAGGTCGGACTCTTCGGCAAGCGGGATGAAATGGTCCGGGCGGAGCAGGCCCAGGCGCGGGTGTTGCCAACGCACCAGGGCCTCGGCCGATGCGATCGAGACCCCATCGACCTTGAAGCGCGGCTGAAAATGCAGCACCAGCTCGCCACGCGGTATGCCCTCGCGCAGCTCGCTTTCCAGCACACGCTTCTCCATCAATGCGGCGTTCATCTGTGCCGAAAAGAAGCGCCAGGTGTTCTTGCCCGCCTGCTTGGCGCTGTAAAGGGCCACGTCGGCGTGCCGGATCAGATCGCTTGGCGCACCGGGGTACTCGGCCGACAGCACGACACCCAGGCTTACTCCCACTTGCACGACATGCCCTTCGATTTGTATGGGGCGCCTGATCGCCTCGATCACGCGCATGCAGAATCGGTCCAGGTCCTGGTGATCGCCTGGCCGGGTCAGCACGACGATGAATTCATCGCCTCCCAGGCGGGCGACCAGATCACTGTCACGGGTAACTTGGCCGAGGCGGCTCGCTACCTCGAGCAGCACCGCGTCGCCGGCCGGATGCCCAAGGCTGTCGTTGATTGGCTTGAAGTTGTCCAGGTCGAGCATCAGCAGCGCCACCTGGGGCAGCTCAGCGCCAGGCGTCGATTGCTCGAGGAAACGGAATAGCTTGTTGCGATTCGGCAGGCCGGTCAGTGCGTCGTGCAAGGACAGGTGCTGAATCTGGGCATGGGCGGCCACTTCGTCGGTGATGTCGGTGCACGTGCCACGAAAGCCGGTACACACGCCCTCGGCCACGATCGCGCGCGAAGAAATCCTGCAGATACGCTGTTGACCCAGATGGTCCTGGTATTGGCAGCGCAGCGTGCCGGAAGAGCCTGTTGCGGCCAGGCTGTGCAGACTGGTTCGCAGGTTGCTGGTATCACACGACAGCAACTCGGTAATCGGGCGCTGTCGCCACGCTTCGACTGGGTGCCCGGTGAGCGCGGTGAACCGGTCCGAAAGGTAGGTCAGGCGAAGGAGCACATCCGTTTCCCAGATCCAGTCCGAGGCAGCTTCGGCCACCGCCTTGAAGCGCTCTTCACTCGACTGCAGGGCAGCCCTGGAAGTCATCAGCGCACGGTGGCTGCGATCGATCCTGGCGCTGGCGCGGATCGCATAGCGTGCAAACAGTGCCAGGCTCAGCGCGATAAGTAGCACTGCAATAGCCAAGGGCGCGATCACTGTCTGGATCAGTTCGGTGCCAGGCTGCGGTATATCCCATGTCAACGCGTGGCCGCTGCCTTCCAGTGGCAGAGCGCCGCGCCCTTGGCGCTGATCGGCCGAATCGCCCACGGCCAGGCCGGACAGCCCCGCGGACTGGCCCAGCGGCAAGAGCACCTGTGACGATAGAACCCGAATGAACACCAACACCGCAGTTGGTCCCGGTGGGCGGGCTGGCTGGGTCTGCGGGCGGATCAGTGCAGCGACGTACACTGCCGGCTGGCCACGAAACACCAGGTAACCTGAAGTCGCCTGTTCGTGCTGCGCTGCTTGACGAGCCTCCTGCAGGATCTTCCCGGCACTGACGGTATGCTGCTCCAGGCCCTGCGGGCTGAGCTTACCGTCCAGGATTGCGTACCGGGTACCGTCATCATCGAGCACATATACACCATCGTACCCATCGGAGGTATAGAGCGTGGCGCCGACGTTGTCCTCGTCGTATGCCCAATGTGTATCGACCTGCCCGCCCAAGTGATCGTAGGCGGCCTGCCAGTTGGCATGGGTCAGCAGGAATGTCTTGTCGTTCTTCTGCAGCTGGGCCATGGCGGATTCAGCATAGAAGCGGCTTTGCTCCACTTGTCGAGCGTCCAGCGCCCCGGCGAGGCGGTAGAGGGAGAACAGCCCCAGTAACAAGGCCAACAGCAGAATCAGGGAAAACGCCACGATCAGTTGCCCGACCACATCACTGCGGCTCGACATTTCATTGTCAGCAAAGACGTCCATTGGTTCACCATCGCGGCCTAGGGTCTCCCGGTTGACCGGGCGGCAGACCTGGAGGTCGATGGAGCTGACGATCGGTGGTTGGCGAAAGGCAACCTAGACGTAAGCCAGGTGCATATTCTGTGGGAGCGGGTTTACCCGCGAACACCGGCACAGCCGGTGCCATCCACGGCCGCGCCTGCTTCGCGGGTAAACCCGCTCCCACAGAGTACGTGCCGCGCTTATGACAACAGCTATCCTTGGCGTCCGCTTAGAGCCGTAGGCGATCGATCGCGAATGGCGGCTATCGACCCATAGCGGTCCTTCAGGAAATTGTCTCGGAGAGCCGTAGTACCTTAGTACCACATCTATGCCGGAAAGGAGAGCTAGCAAGCGAAATCTACGAAGGCAGTACACGCCGAATTTAGCGGCACACAGTTCCGGCTAAGCCACCTGTTGCCGCCATGCCTGAGGCGTTAGGCCTTCGGATTTCATAAACGCTCGGCAGAAATGTGGCTGATCGGAGAAGCCGCACTCTAGGGCGATCTCGGCGAGCATCATCGTCGATGTCTCTAGCAGTTCTTTACTCTTCCTCAGCCGCTGCTCACGCAACCACTGCTGAGGAGAGACCTGTGTGGATTCCTTGAACCTGCGCGAGAAATAGCTGCGCGACAGTCCGCATGCTTCCGCAAGTGCGGTGACCGAAATGCCGATATCCAGATGATCCAACATCAGCTGCTTGGCCGTTTTGACTTGCCATGGTTTAAGCCGCCCCGTCGACTTAATCGCGACGGAGGCTATAACGATGCCTTTAGCACTGTTCATGGAGATCAATTCGTCCTGAAAAAATCTGAAGATGAATTGATCCGGGCGGCACTATTCGGTGAAGCATCTTCTGAAGCTTCAAACACTCCGTCATGACTGATCGCCCGGATCGGTTCGTTCCGGCCCCGCTTGTTGAGCATAAAATCAACTTTGGGGCTGATCAGGTCTCAGATCGATGCGGCCTCGGGCGCCAAGGTAGGGCCGTGCTGAACACGCTCTGGCGCTTTGTGCACCATGGTGTAGGCGTAGTCGACGCCCATGCCGTAGGCACCCGAATGCTCTTTGACCAGTTCCATGACCGCATCGTAGGTGTCGCGGTTTTTCCAGTCGCGCTGCCACTCCAGCAGCACCTGTTGCCAGGTTACTGGCACTACGCCCGCCTGGATCATGCGCTGCATGGCGTAGTCGTGTGCTTCCTTGGTCGTGCCGCCGGAAGCGTCGGCAACCATGTAGATCTCGTAGCCCGCATCGTGCATGGCGGACAGTGCGAAGGTGGTGTTGCAGACCTCAGTCCACAGGCCCGAAACAATGATCTTGTTCCGACCGTTCTTTTTCAGCGCGTCGCGAACCTTCTGGTCGTCCCAGGAGTTCATGGAGGTGCGCTCCAGCAACGGCGCATCAGGGAATACCGCGAGCAGTTCGGGGTAGGTATGGCCGGAGAAACTCTCGGTTTCGACCGTGGTGAAGATGGTGGGGACATTGAAGATCTTGGCTGCTTTGGCCAGGCCCACGGTGTTGTTCTTCAACGTCTGCCGGTCAATGCTTTGTACGCCAAAAGCCATCTGCGGTTGCTGATCGATGAAGATCAGTTGGCTGTTGAGCGGGGTCAGGACTTCAGTGTGTGGATTGCTCATTGTTCTTCCCTTTTGTTGAACGGTGGCGAGAGTTTCCCCGGCGGGTTGTCGCCGAGTGCCAGCACAAGATAGCGAAACACTCAGCGAAACGGTGGCGCATTTTTGCGCTCTTGAGGGAGCAAAACTGCACCACAGGTAGCGTCCAATCCGGTGCTAGGATCTCGGCCAGTCGGATCACGTCGATCCATTTTTCGCCAAGGAGAATCCAATGGCCGCTTCACGACCTTTCAACGACGACACCGCCTACTGGGGCGTTCCATGGGAAGAGGGCTACGGCTATCCGCAGGCGCGGCGAGTCGGGAACGAGATTTTCATCTCGGGGCAGTTCAACCATGACGAAGAAGGCAACCTGGTAGCGCCGGCGCCACTGGATGCTGACGGTCGTCCGAGCGATTTTTCGTCAATGGGCGAACAGATGCGGGTTTCCTACGACAACATTGCCAAGTTGCTCGCCCTGTATGGCGCCACGATGCAGGATGTCGTTGAGGAAACGCTGTATGTGCTGGACATGGACGCTGCTTTTGCGGTCGTCGGCAAGGTGCGTAAGGCAGCTTACGGCAAGGAACGCCCGCAGGCGGCCAGCAATATCATCGGTGTATCGCGGCTCGCCCAGCGTCCCCAGCTGATTGAGATCGTGTGTCGAGCCGTCATCGGCGCCCACGCCAAATGAACGGTGCTCCCGGTTTCCGCTATGAAACCGGGATGGCCCGCTGACCTTCGACCAGCGGTTTGAGGTCGGCCACGGCAGCGGCGCAGAACGTCATGAATGCTTTCACCCGCCAGGATTTCCTGATGTCCTGGTGGGTAAGCAACCATAGCTCATCCTGAAGCTCCTGAACTACTTGGCCTGCCCGAACCAATCCTGGGGTAATGTCGCCCAGCATGCAGGGGAGGAAGCCAAAACCGAGACCTGCTGCAATAGCCGCGCTCGCAGCCGCCACGGAATCGGTGCGGTAGGAGATGAACTCAGAGGGCACCCGACATTCGACGTAGCTCGTTGCCTTCAATCCGCACAGGCCTCCCGAGTAGGATACCCACGACTGCCCCTCAGCGAAGGGGTCGGCAATCGCTGCCTGCTTGACGCTGCGATACGGCGCCCAGGCGATGTTGGCGAGCTTGCGACCCACTAGGGTATCTGCCGGTTTTTTGGTCGCACGTATCGCAATGTCCGACTCGTCCCTCGCCAAACTCAACGTCTGGTTTCCGACTAATACCTCAACGGTGATCCCCTCATTGAGGGCTTTGAAGTCCGCGATGATCGGCGTTAGAAAGTACAGCAGCAGCGAGTCGCTGGTGGTGATTCGCAGTTTCCCCAGCGGGCCTTGGCCGGCGCGAGAAACCCTGCGGGTGACACTGACGATGTCCAGTTCAACGCGCTCGGCCAGTGCACGCAGTTCGGCACCCTCGGCAGTCAGCAGATACCCCGCCTTACGATGATCGAACAGCGCGACCCCAAGCGTCTTCTCAACCTGCGCGACCCGGCGCGAGACGGTGGACACATTGATGCCGAGCTTCTTGGCCGTGGCCGCGCGGTTGCTACAGTCACTCAGCGTTTTGATGATACGCAAGTCGTCCCAGGAAAGCTGGCTTACAGCTTCTCCGGCATCCCATTTCGGTCCATTAGAATTCGATTGGGTCAGCGAGACACTTCCAGTTGAAGGCTTCACGAAAATCATTCCAGATGAGGAGGAGCAATGATACGAGAAGGGGATTAGTCTGCCCACCATTCTGGGAGTAAGTCACACTCATTCAATCCGAGACATATGCCAGCTTATTTTGAACGCAGTCAATCGCGAGCGTCCGCCTTCGACCCATAACAGACATTGATAGCTGTCCTCTTCCCGGTTCGTTGCTTGTGCACAACTTTCTCATGCACCGCTAAAAATGCAGGGCTAGTGGAAAACCATCCAGGGAGTGCACAATAACTGTGCCCAAGCGGCGCGGAGTTTTTCTGGCCATCTTTCGTCAAAGGAGTGAGCATGAAAGAACACAGTTACGCTGTCGCCGTAAATTGGATAGGCAACACGGGTGATGGTACTGCCAGCTACACGGCTTACCAAAGAGACTTCAATGTGGAAGCTCCAGGCAAAACACCTATCCTGGGCTCCGCCGACCCTGCCTTTCGCGGAAATCCCGAACGCTGGAACCCGGAAGACATGTTGCTGGCCTCTATCTCGGCCTGTCACAAGCTTTGGTATCTTCATCTGTGCGCAGTCAACAAGGTGAACGTACTGGAATACGTCGACCACCCGATGGGCCGGATGGTTGAAGCTGATGGCCAGCGCAAAGGCCATTTCAAGAGCGCAGAGTTAAGGCCTCAGGTCATGATCAGCAACGAATCGGATCTGGATCTGGCAAAACGTCTCCATGACGATGCTCACCATGAGTGTTTTATTGCCAATTCGGTCAACTTCCCCATCACATGCAGTGCTGCTGTCAAGCATCGAAACTAGATCCTTTGCGCGCACTGGCTGCGGCTCTGACCTGATCGTCCGGTACTCAATTCCCGGCCTCTGGGCGCGAATAGTATTAAGGCGAGTGTCCATTACGGGGTCGCGGTAGGGATGGCAGTTACCTGCCACCCCCGCACAGATCCGTACGCGCGGAACTACCGCATACGGCTCCTGCCTTGGGTGCGTGACGCGAAGCGATCCTCAGGATACGGGTGTGCATTCTTTGGGCTCGGTATTTAGTGATCTGTGTGCTTCTCGGGAATAGAGCGACTACGTTCGTAATCGATAGCGTTGACCCGTGGAGTGCATGTTGCCGCAGTGGGTCGAAAGCGGCCAGGCGCGAATGACCGCCTTCGACCCATAGCGGTCGTTCGGAAAGGGCAGCAATTGGCCTGAAGCAGACGGTACGCGATAGGAGCGAGGTGCCGTCTTCGAAGTATTACCTCTCCAGGCCGAGTCACTAGGTCATCAAGCCCTAGCCGCAGGTTTGAGTCGGAAGCTGACGCCCATACGGTTGAACGCATTCATTGCGGCAATCGCCGCTGTCAGGTCAACAAGATCCTTTTCTGCAAACATCGCCGATGCGGCTGCATAAGCTTCGTCGGATACCTGTGTCTCGCTTACCCTGGTGACTTCTTCCGCCCAAGCCAGTGCTGAGCGCTCCTGATCCGAGAACAAATATTGCGCTTCATGCCATACCGGCACTAACAGCACCTTGTCCACTGACATACCTGCTTTGATCAGATCGCGTGAGTGAAGATCAATGCAATGAGCGCAGCCGTTGATTTGAGACACTCTGAGAAACACGAGGTGGATCAACGAGGCTGGCAAATTTGTCGCGGTGGTCACGAAATGATGCAGGCCGCCGAGGGCCTTAGCTGCACCAGGCGAAGCTTCAAACCAATTGAGACGATTCATGATTTCTTTTCCTTTGTATGAGCGATGAAGAGCGTGGCCGCTTGTTGGCATACGGCCCAGTTGAGATGCAAACCTAAACGCTTGGAGTAGATGTCGGCCCTGAAGCGGACTTTAGACTTGATCCACTCGACGGCTATGCCTAACAAAGTACGCCTGCACATCACCGTACCCTGTTGCCCTTCCAGTATTCAGTGACTCCCCCCCCTTGGCGGTACCCTCAACGGTGAAGTAATGCACCTGAGTGAGACCGATGGTGGCAAGGACGGCGGACAGGTAGGGGCGCAGAAAGTCCGGTTGACGGGCCTGTGGGCCGCTGATATAGCCCCCGCTAGCGATTGCGACGTAAACCGGACGATCCGTCAGATTTCCGACTTTGCCTTCGGCGGTGCCCAAAAACGTTTTGCCCACGCGTACCACGTGGTCGATCCACATCTTGAGTGGGGCGGGCACGCTATAGTTGTGCATCGGCGTGGCAATCAGCAGTACGTCGCATGCCTGTAGTTGGTCGATCAACTCGTCGGAACGGCTCAACGTACCCTTCTGACCGCTTGCTATGACTACGCGCTGATTGGCCAACGCCTGGGCGTAAGGCGAATCAACTGGGGCCAAGGTGTTGAGGTCTAAATCGGTCAACTGGATACCCCTTCTACCGGCCTGACTGGCCAAGGCAAATAGGATCTGCTGGGACAGCTTCAGACTTTCCGAAGCCTCTGCATTGGGGCTGGTGACCAGGCGAAGAATGCGCAAAGGAGCAAGTGGCTGTTGGGACGATGTCATGAGGTTTGCCTCCTTGGATGTGCATGCGGGTTATGGAGTATCGAACTGTTTTTGAAAGCGCAGTGCACCCGTCAACAGGCCTTCACGGAAGTAGAAACGTTGCGCGCGGGCGTTGGACAAACCCGTGTCGAGCACCAGGCGTGCACAACCGCTGGCGCGGGCCAGTCGCTCCAAGGCTTGCAATAAGCGCGACCCCCACTGACCTCCCCGCTGAGCCTCGGCGGTTACAAGGTCATCGACATACAGGAATGCGCCGTAGACCAGGTTTTCCTGTAAGCGGTAACCAGCCAGTGCCACAAGAACGCCTGAGTCATAAGCGCCAATCAGGCGATAGCCTTCAACACGCATACGCTCGATCCGGCTGACGAAGTCGGCTTCGCTCGTCAGATGAGGGCGCAATTGCTGCATTACCGGGAATGCGCTGCACAGGTCATGGGTACTGTCCAGGGGACGCAGGGCCGTGTCGGCCAGGTCGAGCACGCTGGGTATGAAGTTGTGCAAAGGGAATGTCATGGGAGGCGCCCTCATGAGTAGGTGATGGCGCTATATTGGACTACCATTGACCCACTTGATTGAGCCAAGAAATGGGATATGAACTAGGCCATGATGACCTCCACCAAGCCGCCTTTTGCTCCCTTGGAAGAGCAGTCCGCCTTGCCCCTGTATCGTCAACTGTACGACCGCGTGCTGGCCGCCGTTGCCGCTGGCACGTTGTCCCCCGGTGACCGCTTGCCGTCGGCGCGCGCCATGGCTAAGGAGCTGGGGGTGGCCCGTGGCACCGTCGAACTGGCCTATTCGCTGCTGGCCAGCGAGGGGTACCTCCTGGCGCTCGGGCAGAAAGGCACCGTAATCAATCCTGAACTGCAGAAGCCCGTGTCGGCGGCCACCGCCTTACCAGTCAGCAGCCAAGTGATCGAAGACGCACCTGATTCGCTCTGGCGTCCACCGCAGCTGTTGCCGTTCCAGATGGGGGTACCGGCGCTGGATGCATTTCCGCGCAAGATATGGGCGCGTCTCGGTGCTCGGTACCTACGCGGGATGCGTCTGGGAGATCTGGACTATCCGGCACCCCACGGCCTGGCAGCGTTGCGCAGCGCCATTGCCTCGTATGTGCAGGTGTCCCGAGGTATCGATTGCGGTGCCCATCAAGTGTTTATCACCAGCGGTTGGCGCAATAGCCTGTCGTTAGTCGCACATACCTTGTTGCAGCCAGGCGAGTGCGCCTGGGTGGAAGACCCGGGCTATCCTACTACGCGCCAGGTGCTTCGCCAGTTCGGCCTGGAGCTGGAAGCGGTGCCGGTTGATGCCGAAGGCATGAACGTAGAACACGCCATCGCGGGTTCTCGGGCTGCTCAGGTCGTCATGGTGACACCAGGGCATCAGAGCCCGCTGTCGATGGCACTGTCGCTGCCACGCCGACAACTGCTACTCGATTGGGCTGCCCGCACCGGTGGCTGGATTGTCGAGGACGATTACGACGGCGAGTACCGCTACGTCAGCCGTCCACTTCCAGCGCTGGCCAGCTTGGATCGCCATGGGCGCGTGCTGTATGCCGGCACCTTCAGCAAGGTGCTGTTTCCCGGTATTCGTCTGGCTTATCTGGTGGTGCCACAGGCGCAGGTGGCAGCGTTCGAGCGCGTCGGCCGGGCCTTGTTTGCTGCCGGGTCACCGTCAATTACCCAGGCTTTGGTGGCGGAGTTCGTTGCCGAGGGACACTTCGCTCGGCATATCCAACGCATGCGCCGCCTCTACAACGAGCGACGGGCATTGACCATCGAAGCACTGGAGCGGAGTTTACCGAAGGGTATGCAGGTGGAACGCTCGCCAGGCGGCATGCACCTGGTACTGCGTTTGCCGGAGGACGTAAGTGACACCGCCCTGGCCGAGCAGGTGCTGGCAAGGGGCATGTCGATACAAGCATTGTCGCGCTGGGCTGCCTCATCGCAGCGTCAGTCAGGTCTGCTCCTGAGTTTTACCAACTGCGCCACGACTGCTCCAGGCGAGCAGCTTGGCGCGTTGATCAGCAAGTTACTCAGTTGAGGTTGGCCTTGTTCAGGCCGAACAGTTCATCGGACGAGCCCGGGATCGCCTGGAAAGCCACATTGAGGCGATTCCAGCCATTGATGGCGACGATCAGGAACGACAAATCCGACAGCTCCTGCTCGGAAAACTGCTCACGCGCACTCGCATACAGGCTGTTGGAGATACCATGAGGCGGCAGTTGGGTCAGGGCTTCAGTCCACTCCAGCGCCGCCCGCTCTGCTGGCGAAAACAGCTGTGACTCACGCCAGACGGCCACGTGGTGAAGACGCAGCTCGCGCTCGCCATGGATCTTGGCCTCTTTCACATGCATATCCACGCAGAACGAACAGCCGTTGAGCTGCGAAGCGCGCAACATGATCAGGTGGGCGAGATCGGCCAGTAGCGGCTTCTTGCTCAGTTGCAGGGTGAGCTCCACCAGTTTGTTGGACGCTTGGGGAGACAGTTTGAAGTAATCAAGGCGGTTGTTCATGGGTAGTTGCTCGTAGTGGGTGGATGGTTGATGGAGCCCACTGTAGCAACGCTTGGAATAGCCCCACAGGGCCAAGATAGTAGCTTCGAACTAGGCCATATCTGTATCGAAGTGCGCCATGATCACCTATCGAGCGATAGGGTCGAAGGGGCGCAATAGGCCGTTTATTGGCCTCCGCGAATGGCCGCAATGGGTCGTTAGCTGCCGGTCGGGGATGACCGCTGTCGACCAATGCGGACACTGATCCAAAGCTCTGTAGTCAGTGCAGGCCCATCGCCGGCAAGCCAGCTCCCACAGGAATATCAACAATCTCCAGGCATGCGATGTATTTGTGGAAACCGCGCTTGCCAATGACGCTTCATGACAAAACCCCGCCAGTTGGCGGGGTTTCGATCCGACGGTGCGATTATGCAACGCGCGTATCACGCGGCCCGGCGTGCAACCGGCGCTTGCGCACCAACAGATGCGCCGCCGAAACCACCGCCAGGCTGACCAGGCTGGCAAGCAATTGCGTGCGCAGCCCTTCCTGGAACGCCATGGCCACCAGCACCCCGACGATGGCGGCGATAACCGCGTAGGACAGACCGGGGAACAGCCACATGCGCAGCGTCAGGCGCTGTGGCGCTTCGCGCTCCAGTTGACGGCGCAGCCGCACTTGAGCGACCGCGATGGCCAGGTAGACAAACAACATGATGGCGCCCGAGGCGTTCACCAGGAAAAGGAAAACACCTTGCGGTGACGCGATCGCTGCGGCGATGGCAATGTAGCCAATCACACTGCTCAGCAATACCGCCAAGCGCGGTACCCGGTGCCCGGTCAGTTGCGACAATGCGGCCGGCGCATCGCCACGCTCGCTGAGGCCGAACAGAATGCGCGAAGACACATACAACCCGGAGTTCAGCGCCGACAGCACGGCAACCAGAACCACGGCCTCCATGATCAGCGTCGCACCTGGTACATGCATGACTTCCATGGCGGTGACGAAAGGTGAATGCCCTGCCTCGATACTGCCCCAGGGCACGATACAGACGATCAGCAGAATAGAGACGACGTAGAACGTGATCACCCGAAAGATCACCGAGCGGGTCATCGCTGCGACACTCTTGGAAGGGTCATCCGATTCGGCTGCAGCGATGGTAGCGATTTCTGCGCCGCCCACCGCGAAGATCACTGTTGGCACGCCGGCGAGCACGGCGCTGATGCCGTAAGGCATGAAGCCGCGGTCGTTGACCAGGTTGTCCAGCAAGGCGCCGGTGCTAGGCGCCCACCCGAACAGATAGGCACAACCCAGGCCAATAAACACGATGATGGCGAACACCTTGAGTGATGCGAACCAGTACTCGAACTCGCCATAGGACTTCACCGACAGACAATTGATGGCGGTCATGATTGCCAGCAGGCTCAGGCCGATGGCCCAGGCGGGCAGCGGAATCCATTGCTTCAATATGTCGGCTCCAACCACCGCCTCCACCGCCACGACAATGACCCAGAAGTACCAGTACAACCAGCCACTGGTGAAACCGACCCAATTGCCCAGCCCCAGTCGCGCGTACTCGGTAAACGATCCAACGCCCGGTATCGCCACCGCCATTTCACCGAGCATGCGCATGACCAGCATCACCACGATGCCGGCGGCAAGATAACTGAGAAACGCTGCGGGGCCGATCGCGCCAATGGTTGCACTGCTGCCAACGAACAGGCCGGCACCAATGATGCCGCCCAGCGAAATCATGGTGATGTGCCGCTGGCGCAAGGCCCCACTCAGCCGGCGTTCACGCGGTTCATCCAGCTTCAGCGAATTGCTCATGGGTGCACCTCCTGATCCTGCGTGTTGCCGTACAAGCTAGCCTCGCCGAACGAGACATCGGGTGATGAAATGTGATGCGACGCCGGATATTCTGGGCGCCTGCCGTGGCCCCCTGGAGCCGGAAGCAATGCAAGCGGGCTGCGCGCCAGGCTGTGGAACGGCTGATCTGTCATGGCGAATTCCTACCGTAGGGGTTCGTATTATTGTAATGCATGACAAGCAGTACAATTCGAAGCTATCAACCCATATATGTCTTGTCAATATCGTTTGTCATGGGTAAGAATACAGGACAAGCCCAGCTGTTATCCTGCTACGCGCAGGATAAGCACAAGGAAAAATCAGGCCATGAGCCCATTCAAAGAGCTACTTGCTGCCCTAAAGACGGATACCCTGCTGCAGCGCGACAGCGCCGAAACACTCTACGCGCAACTGGCCTCCTCCCTTGCCGAAGCCATTCGCAGTGGCGCCCTGCGTCCGGGCGAACGGCTTCCACCCCATCGCGAGCTGGCCGGCGAACTGGGCATCAACATCACCACCGTGACCCGCGCCATGGCCGTGCTGCAGGAGCAAGGCCTGGTCGAGAGTCGCCCAGGCCGGGGCACCCAGGTCGCGGTGCCGCGCCAGGTACAGGTGCAGTTCCAGTCGGCGCCAAGCGATGCCCCCGGCATGATCGACCTCAGCGTCAACCGCCCCGCTACCGATGCCTACACCCAGGCTCTGGCCACCCTCCTGCCGCGTCTGGCCAGCGACCCGCGCTTTACCGGGATGAAGGAGTATCACCCATCCGAAGGCATGCCCTGGGCGCGGGAAGCCGCGGCGACCTGGTTGCGTTCACTGGATGTACCCGCTCAAGCCAGCAATGTGGTGATCACCGAGGGGGCCCAGCACGGCATCGCCTGCATCCTGCGCGCCATGACAGTGGCAGGTGACACCGTGTTGGCCGACAGCATTACCTATCAGGGCATCAACGCCCTGTGCCGGTCATTGGGGCTGAACCTGGTTGGCGTAGAGGGGGATGAGCGGGGCATGAACCCTCAAGCCCTGGGCGAGGCTATCGCGACCTACGCGCCACGGGTGCTGTTCCTCGTGCCGTCGATCCACAACCCGACCGCCATCACCCTCGACGCGCAACGTCGCGCGGACCTTCTTGAAGTACTTGCACCACACGACGACCTCTGGCTGATCGAGGACGATGTCTATCGCCCGTTGCTCGAGCACAGGGACGAGACATTCATGTTGCGCCGCCCTGCGCGAACGTTCTATGTCACCGCCCTCTCCAAATGCATCGCACCGGGCCTGCGCATCGGCTTCGTCGTCGCGCCGCCCGAACAGCTGCAGAACATCGCCACCACCTTGCGCATCGACTGCTGGAGCATTTCGCCGCTTAACGCGCTGATCGCGACACGCTTGATCGAGGATCGCGTCAGCGAGGCACTGATTGCCCATCAGCGCGAGGAGTTGCGCGAACGCCAGGCCTTGCTCGCAGAGCACCTCAAGGGCCTGCATTACCAGGCCAGCGATGTTGGCACACATGCCTGGCTGCAGCTGCCTGAACCTTGGAGCGCGTCACGTTTCGCCCGCCTTTGCCGGGAGCATGGCGTCGGGCTACTGCCCGGCGGGGCGTTCAGCTTGCGCCATGACCAGTCGCCCAATGCGGTGCGCATCAACCTTTCCGCGGCCAAGTCTCGCGCGCAGCTCGTCCAGGCCCTGGATGTCATTGCCCGTTTCGCGCAGCAAGGCCATTTGCATATGTTCGACAGGGTCTGAAGCCTAGATGAAGATGCCAGAGCGTTGTGAAGTCGCTGTAATCGGTGCCGGTGCGGTCGGCGTTGCCACTGCCTTGTGGCTGCGCCGCCAGGGTTACCATGTGGTGTTGCTGGAGCGCGATGCGGTCGCTGCAGGTGCCTCCTATGGCAATGCGGGCACATTTGCGCCCTATGGCTGCATGCCTATCGCACAACCTGGCCTGCTGCGCGACATACCACGCCTGCTCTTCTCGGCGGACTCGCCGTTTGTGGTGCGGTGGTCTCGCTTGCCGCGTTTGATGCCCTGGCTTGCCCGCTTCCTGAATCAGTGCCGGCCTCATCATTTCCAGCGCAACGCGACGGCCCTTGCACAATTGCTGCAACACACCTACGAGGGGTATGCACCACTGCTGGATGAGGCGCCTGTAGCCGCAAAGCACTTGCGCCATAAAGGCTGCATCTATGCCTACTCCAGCCTGGACAGCCTGCGTGGCGCCGAAGGCGGTTATGCGCTGCGTGACCGCTTCGGCATCCCTCAACAGCGCTTGAGTCGCGACGAACTCGAAGCACTTGAGCCCGCACTTGCCGGCAAGACGGTAGGCGGCATCCTCTTCCCCAAATCTTCCCATCTGGATGATCCAAAGCGCTTCTTCGAGGACTTGGCAGCGCCACTGCTGCTCGATGGCACCCTGTGTTTCAGCACCGTGCAGCGCCTTGTTCGACGCAGCAATGCACTGCAACTGGACTGCGCCGATGGCCACAGCCTGCTCGCCGAACGCGTGGTGCTGTGCGGCGGAGCCTGGTCTGCCGCCCTCGCGCAGCAACTGGGCGATCGCATCCCGCTGGATACCGAGCGTGGCTACCATATCGAGTTCGACCTGGAGGATACCTTGCTCGAACGCCCCTGCTGCCCGGTCGAAAGCGCCTTCTACATGACCCCCATGGCGGGTCGCCTGCGCGTGGCCGGCACCGTGGAGCTGGGTTCGATCAATGACCCAGCCAACCCCAGGCGCTACGAGTACCTGGAGCAACGGGTACGGCGCGTGCTTGGCCTTCGCCAGCCAGTGGCGAGGCGCTGGCTGGGCTTTCGCCCGTCGCTGCCGGACTCGCTACCGGTCATTGGCGTCTCGCCGAACGAACCGCGCCTGATTCACGCCTTTGGTCATCAGCACCTTGGCTTGACACTGGCGGGAGTAACAGGGCAACTGGTAAGCCAACTCATCGAAGGAACAGCACCTGCATGGCTAGACGCGTTTTCCTCACGCCGTTTCTGACCCAAGGAGATTGACCCATGACCATTCAACGCAAACAGATCGACCCGCGCATGAGCCAGATCGTGATCCACCGCGACACCGTCTATCTTGCTGGCCAGGTCGGCGAGACCGGCCAGACGGTGGCGGAACAGACCCGAGAAGCCCTGGCGCGGGTCGATGCACTGCTCGATGAGGCCGGCACCACTCGCCAGCACCTGCTTCAGGCCATTATCTGGTTGGCCGACATGACAGACTTTGACGAGATGAATAACGTATGGGATGCTTGGGTACCCAGCGGCCATGCACCGGCGCGAGCCTGCGGCGAGGCGAAGCTGGCAGATCCGCAGCTGCTGGTGGAAGTGATCATTACCGCTGCCATTCCCCAGTAGTGTCACGTGGCGCCGGGCTTGTGACGAGCCCGGATGGCCACCGAAAGGCTCAAATTTCGGAAAAGCTCTGTTGCCAGTGCAGGCCTCATCGCCGGCAAGCCAGCGCCCACAGGAATATGACCAGCCTTCAGGCATGCGCTGTACCTGTGGGAGCCGCGCTTGCCGGCGATGGGTCGATAGCAGATTGAAAGCCCTCCGCAAGGATGCCCAGGAACGAATGCCATGGATCGCCTTCCGACACTGCTCACCGATCGCCTTGTCCTCACGCCACTCCAGTTGAAGGATGCCCCCTTCATTCAGAAGTTGTTTCCGCAATGGGAGGTAGTGCGCTACCTGGATCGTCGTGTTCCATGGCCATATCCAGAAGATGGTGCGCTGGTTTATGTACGCGATGTCGCCCTGCCAGCCATGGCAGCGTGTCGTGAATGGCATTGGATGATCCGCAGGCGCGATGATGCCGAGTGCGTCCTTGGCAGCATCAGTTTGTTTGAGCAGCCGGGTAACAACAAAGGCTTCTGGCTTGCACCGCAGTGGTGGGGAAAAGGCTATATGCGCGAAGCATGCCGGGTCATCAACGCGTATTGGTTCGAGACATTGTCACGGCCGGTCATGCAGGTTCCCAAAGCGGTTGCCAACCACACTTCACGCAGGGTCTCGGAGCATGAGGGTATGCGTATGGTCGGCGTACGAGAAGGTGATTTTGTCTGCGGGCCGATGTGCGTCGAAATATGGGAGATCACACGAGCTGAATGGTTTGCCAAGGTCGATCGTTAGCCATTGGTTTTTTGGCCCGGCGGGCGTTGAACCAAGCCATTGCAAACAGGCCTGAAGGTGCCATAGGCTGCCTTCTCATGAATCGGCCACCGACACTGGATAAACGATGAGCGAACTACAAGGATGCGGAGAGTTTTCAGGCTTGGCCTGCCGCCCGGTCGGGCCCGCTGACGCAGAAATGATCTGCTCGCATCGCCAGGAGATGTTTCTTGAGGCAGGTGGCGATCCTGAAAAACTGCAAGTCATGGCTCAGCACTTTCGGCCATGGTTGGAGGAGCGGCTTGCTGACGGTCGGTACTACGGTTTCAAGCTCCTGGATGGCGACCAAGCGGTCGCAGCCATTGGCCTGATGAGTATTGATTGGCCTCCCCATCCATCGCACCCGACCCTGGACAAGCGTGGGTACGTGCTGAATGTGTTCGTCCAGCCGGCCTACCGCCGCCGTGGCCTGGCTTCAGCCTTGATGCAGGCAGCCGACGCCGAGTTCGCCCGCCGAGGCATCACCTTCGCTGTCCTGCACGCCACCGAGACGGGTAAACCTGTCTACGAGCAAACCGGTTGGATTGGAACCTCGGAAATGGCCAAATCCATTAGTTGATAGTGACCGCTTTCGCCTGAAAGCGGACATTGAAAAGAAGAAAGAACAAACCAGGCAGACTACTACCCACGCTAGTCTGCAACCGGCTCATACAAGCTCACCGCCTTGGCATCCACCGCCCTGGGCGGTAACCCTTCGCGGTAGAACGCATCGGCGATGCGCTGCTGCTCAGCCAGGTTCTCCGGCTTCACCGGCTGCACGTCGTAGCTGCGCCGGCGTCCACCGGCCCGAGGAAGCGGAACTCAACATCCTTCTCGCTCAAGCCGACCTGATCCAGTGCCTTGAGGGCCAGATGATGGCCGATCGACCCGCGACCGGTGGCGATGCGCTTGCCTTTGAGCTCGGCCGCGCTGTGCAGCTGCGCATCAGGACGCACCAGCAGCGCCGATTATGCCGGCATCGATCGCCCCGGCATTGAGCGCCTCGGCCAGCGGCGCGGCAGCGGGGAACTCGACCCAGTGGATGTCGTAAGGCAGGTCGCGCAAGGCGCCTGCGGCTTCCAGCTGGGCGCGCATGTTGCCCTTCTGGTCGACGATGCGCAGGGTCAGGCGCTCAGCGGCGCCGGCCTGGCTGGCCAGCAGCAGGGCCGCGGCCAGGGTCAGCAGCTTCGATCGGATGGACATGGCGTTGCTCGGTGTTTGGGCAGGCAGCCTCATGCTACCCGTGCCAGGCGACTCCAGCGAGAACCATCAGATAAATTAAATTGATTTTAGGAATAACCTAATATGCGTTTTCATCTATCAAATCCGAACCGTTAGCATTACCCGTCAGGCAGATATGGACGCCTTCGTCGCGGTCATTCGTTGCCAGTCCACCAACCTCGCCGCCGAGGCCTTGCAACTGACGCAACCGGCGATTACCCGTCGGGTGCAGAACTTCGAGGAAGACCTCGGCGCCACCCTGCTCGACCGCAACACCAAGCCGCTCAAGCCCACCCCCATGGGCCTGCGGGTTTACGAGCAGTGCAAGGCGATCCTGCGCGAGATCGACTCGCTGCGCGAACTGGTGGCCAACGATGGCGCCCCTTCTGGCACCCTGCGCCTGGGTGTGCCGCAGACCTTGGGTGACGTGGTACTGCTAGATGCGCTGGCGCAGATTCGCGAGGCCTACCCGCAATTGCGCACCCAGGTCAGCAGCGGTTGGGGCAGCAGCCTCATTGCGCGCATGGAAAACGCCGAACTGGACGCAGCCGCCGCGCTGTTCCCACCGGGCAAGATCTTCCCGGAAGGCATCGCCAGCCGTTCGATCGCACGCATGTCGCTGAAAGTGGTAGCTGCCAAGGGCAGCGTCACCAAGCGCAGCTACAAGCTCAAGGACTGCTACACCCGTGGCTGGGTGCTCAACCCCGATGGCTGTGGTTTCCGCGCCGGCCTGCAGCGAGCGCTGAGCGAACAGGGCCTGAGCCTGTCGATCAACCTGGAAACCCCTTCTGAATCATGGAAAGCCGGTCGACGATGTCGGCCGGCAACCGGTATCAACCTCGCAACATATGGGCCGCCACGCCGGCCAGGGCGCAGCTGAACAGTACCTGGATCACGCCACGCTTGAAGCGGAACAGCGCCACGGCGGCCGCAATGGCGATCAACGCGGAAGGCCAGTCGAACGCCCCACTGAAACCCTTTGGCCAGAGCACGTGGTAGCCGAAGAACATGGCGAGGTTCAGGATCACCCCCACGACTGCGGCCGTGATACCCGTCAGTGGTGCGGTGAACTTCATCTCGTTGTGGGTCGATTCCACCAACGGGCCACCGGCGAGGATGAACAGGAACGACGGCAGGAAGGTGAACCAGGTGACGAGGCTCGCCGCGACTGCACCAGCCAGGAACGGGTGCTGCTCACCGAACATCGGATGCACGTAGCCACCGACGAAGCCGACGAAGGCCACCACCATGATCAACGGACCTGGCGTGGTTTCTCCCAAGGCAAGGCCATCGATCATCTGGGTGGGTGACAGCCAGCCGTAATGGCCGACAGCGCCCTGATACACATAGGGCAGGACGGCGTAGGCGCCACCGAAGGTCAAAAGTGCGGCCTTGGTGAAGAACCAGCCCATTTGCGTCAGGGTGCCGGCCCAGCCAAACGCCAGCGTCAGCAGCCCCATGGGCAAGGTCCACAGTAGTGCGCCGATCAGCACCAGGCGCAGCAAATGCCCCACCCGAAAACGCGCATGCTCAGGCGCAGGGGTGTCATCGTCGATCAGGGCCGGGCCGTAGCTGTTCCTGGCAGCCCCATGACCGCCACCGATCACGAATTTGCCTGGCGCGAAGCGACCGCCCACATAGCCTGCGATGCCGGCAACCAGCACGATCAACGGGAACGGTACATCGAGGGCGAAGATGGCCACGAACGACGCTGCGGCCATGGCCCACAGCCAGCCGTTCTTCAGCGCGCGCGAGCCGATCCGGTGCGCCGCGTGGACGACGATGGCCGTGACTGCAGGCTTGATGCCGTAGAAAATCCCCGCCACCACAGGGACCTCGCCAAAGGCAATGTAAACCCAGGACAAGCCAATCAGGATGAACAGCGAGGGCAATACGAACAACACGCCGGCAATCACGCCCCCCCAGGAGCGGTGCATGAGCCAGCCGATGTAGGTGGCCAGCTGCTGTGCCTCGGGGCCTGGCAACAACATGCAGTAGTTCAGCGCGTGCAGGAACCGCTTCTCGCTGATCCAGCGCCGACGCTCGACCAATTCCTGGTGCATGATCGAGATCTGCCCGGCGGGCCCACCAAAACTGATGAAGCCCAGCTTGAGCCAGAACAGGAATGCTTCGAACAGTCCGATCGGCCGCTGAACCGCTTGCGATGGTGGCTGTTCGCCCACTGCGGAGGTGCTATCAACCATTGAGGGTTTCCTCACTTGCGAAAGCCGTCAGCAGGCCATCGAAGATGCCCCCGGCGACCGTTGTCAGTTGATCGTCATCGCCAATGCTTTGTCTCAAGCCCGCGAGGACACGTTCGATGCCTGGCGCTTCCGAGGGCTGGTTGCCTCCCACATCCAGGTAGTGAATGACTGCGGCCAAGCGTGCCAGGCCCGGCTGCTGTATGGCAAAGCTCTCGATGAGGGTCTCGAAGGACACCCGCTGACCCACATGGCTGAACCTGGCCCCATCAAAATCGAAGCCCAGCGCATCGTCCGGGCAGTCTTCAGGCCTGTCCAGCCAGATGAATCGAGCGTCGGCATCGATGAAGCGACGAATCAACCAGGCACATGCCAACCGATCCACCCATGGGCGCTTGCGGGTGGCCCAAAGGCGACCCTGGTAATCGTTGCGTTCCAGTCGGGTGATCGCCTCGTCGTGGGCACTCGGCTCATCGCAAGACAGTGCGCGGCCAATCGCGGCCTCGAGTTCTTGCAGCGCCGCATCGGCTTGCGCCTTGGGCTCGCCCGGGAAAAAATCGGTTGACGCCAACTGGCTGAAGGCCTTTCTGAGCTTGCGCACCTGCCGTGCGGTCTGCAGCGCATTCTCTGGCGCCAACTCGGCCCTGCAGCCTGCAATTTCTTCCATCAGCCTGGCGTACTCGTCGCTCCTGTCGAACAGGCTGCTGAAGCGCTCTTCACGCTCAGGCAGCGACAGGAGAAATGCCGTGCCGTTTATAGCCAGCACGTCTCGCTCGACTGCTGCGAAAACCTCCCGGCCTGCACAATGTTCGGGCAGCAAGTAAACACCATCCCTCAGCACTGCGGCTCCTGAGGCCTTCAGGCTTCTCCAGGCACGCATGCGCTCGGTGGCATTGGCCGTCGGCAACCCGAGGATCAGTAGCGACCAATCGATCATGTAGATTACTCAACATAATATGTTTGCATCTCTACAATAAACCGAAGCTTCGGAAAATCAACAGTTTCTACCGAGGCGAGGATGGGCTTGCTCCAATTCCGGCCAAAAACTGCAGCTGGGTGCATGCCACGCCTTTTTTTGAGGCACGCCTGCGGGCCGCTCCAGTGCTCTGCGTGCGGCTCAATCGTTGTATGCGGCAATAAACCCCTACCGTTTCAATGCCTTAGCGCCCCATGGTTGCCATCCGGGAACTACGCCGGGCTTTCGGCACCTTCATTGCAACGGCTTCTGCGTGCACAACGCACAAGCAATTGATCGGATTCGAGGCTCGCCACAGACACAGCACCCACCTACCCGCAAGGCCGCACCCTGAAACACGTAGATGAACCGCAATGAAGCTGCCGGCAACGGTGGCAAGGAGTGGGTATGTCCCGGGCATTTTTCAATGAAATGTACGAAACGAACGGCAGTTGCCGCCCGCATTACCAGGAGTTCGCCCGCTGGTTGGCAAACACCCCGCTGGAGCTGCTGGAGCAACGGCGACGTGAAGCAGACCTGCTGTTTCACCGCGCCGGTATCACCTTCACCCTGTACGGTGACAAACAGGACACCGAACGCCTGATCCCCTTTGACATCATCCCGCGCAGCATTCGTGCCAGTGAATGGCGCATGGTCGAGCGCGGCTGCATCCAGCGGGTGCACGCCCTGAACCTGTTCCTGCAGGACATCTACCACGACCAGCGCATCCTCAAGGCCGGCATCATCCCGCCGGAGCAGGTGCTGGCCAATGAAGGCTACCAGATCGCCATGCAGGGCCTGGGGCTGCACCGTGGGCTCTATGCCCACATCGCTGGGGTCGATCTGGTCCGCGACGGGGACGGCAGCTACTTCGTGCTGGAAGACAACCTGCGCACCCCCAGCGGGGTCAGCTACATGCTCGAAGACCGCAAGATGATGATGCGGCTGTTCCCCGAGCTGTTTGCCGCACAGCGGATCGCCCCGATCGACCACTACCCCAACCTGCTGCTGGACACGCTCAAGAGCGCCAGCCCACTGGACAACCCCACCGCCGTGCTGCTCACCCCTGGTCGCTTCAACAGTGCCTATTTCGAGCATGCCTTCCTGGCTCGGGAAATGGGTATCGAACTGGTGGAGGGCGCGGACCTGTTCATCCGCGACGAGCATGTCTACATGCGCACCACCGCCGGTCCACAACAGGTGGATGTGATCTATCGGCGCCTGGACGACGACTACCTCGACCCGCTGTCGTTCAACCCTGACTCGATGCTGGGCGTGCCGGGGCTGATCTCGGTGTACCGCGCCGGCAACGTGGTGCTGGCCAACGCGGTAGGCACCGGGGTGGCGGACGACAAGTCGATCTACCCCTTTGTCGACGACATGATCCGCTTCTATCTGGGCGAAGAGCCAGTGCTGAACAACGTCCCGACCTGGCAGTGCCGCAAGCCTGCAGAGCTTTCCCATGTCCTGGCCCACCTGCCCGAGCTGGTGGTCAAGGAAACCCAGGGCTCCGGTGGCTACGGCATGTTGGTCGGGCCAGCGGCCACCAGTGCGCAGATCGAGGACTTCCGCGCCCGCATCAAGGCCCGTCCGCACGCCTACATCGCCCAACCCACCCTGTGCCTTTCCACATGCCCGACCTTCGTCGACAACGGCATCGCCCCGCGCCACATCGACCTGCGCCCGTTCGTGCTGTCCGGCAGTGAAACGCGGCTGGTGCCAGGCGGCCTGACCCGGGTGGCCCTTCAGGAAGGCTCGCTGGTGGTCAACTCGTCGCAGGGCGGCGGTACCAAGGACACCTGGGTGGTGGAGGACTGAACCATGCTTTCGAGAACTGCTTCCGACCTGTACTGGATGTCGCGCTACCTGGAGCGCGCAGAAAACCTTGCGCGCATGCTCGAGGTGAGTTATTCGCTATCGCTGATGCCCCAGGCCGGCCGCAGTGACGGCCATGCCGAGCTGGCCATGTCACTGCTGGCATCCGGAACGCTGGACGACTACCGCCGCCGGCACACCGAACTCGACACCGAGCGCATGCTGCACTTCTTCGCCCTCGACGCGACCAACCCCGGCAGCATCTATTGCTGCCTGCAGGCGGCCAGGACCAATGCCCACGCAGTGCGTGGCCGCATCACCGCCGACATGTGGGAGAACATCAACGCTACCTGGATCGAAATGCGCAACATTGCCAGCAATGGCCTCGGCCGTTATGGCATCAGCCAGTTCTGCGACTGGGTCAAGGAACGCTCGCATCTGTTCCGCGGTGCGACCTCAGGCACCATCATGCGTAACGACGCGTACAGTTTCATCCGCCTGGGGACCTTCCTGGAGCGAGCCGACAACACCCTGCGCCTGCTCGATGCACGCTATGAAATGTTCGGTGAGGCCTCCGAGGAGGTCAGCGATGACTCCGCCCGTGGCTATTACCAATGGAGCGCGTTGCTGCGCGCGCTGACCTCCTACGAAGCCTTCAACGAACTCTATCGCGCCGCGCCCAGTGCACGGCCGGTATCGGAGCTGCTGTTGTTGCGGGTCGACGTGCCCCGCTCGCTGCATGCCTGTATCGAGGAACTGGACCAGATCCTTGCCAGCCTGCCCGGCAGCACCGGGCGCGCCGCCCAACGCATGGCCGCCGAACTCAACGCTCGCCTGCGCTACACCGCGATCGACGAAATTCTCGAAGCGGGGTTGCACCCGTGGTTGAGCGACTTCATCGGGCGCATCAATCAACTGGGCCAGGCGGTCCATCACTCCTATCTGGAGGTCGTATGAAACTGTCCATTCGCCACGACACTACCTACAGCTATGCCAGCGATGTGTGCAACAGCATCCAGTTCCTGCGCCTTACACCACGCAGCAGCGAGCGCCAGCGCATCAATGAATGGCAACTGGACCTGCCCTGCAAGGTCAAGGCCCAGATCGACCCCTATGGCAACATCCTGCATGTACTGACCCTGGACAAACCCCATGGCCACCTGGCGCTGACCGCCAGCGGCCAGGTGGAGATCGACCCGGAGCGCGAGCAGGAGGCCGGCGAACATTCCCCCCTGCCATTCCTGCGCGGCAGCCACCTGACCCAGGCCGATGACGCACTCAAGGCCTTCGCCAGCCGACATTGTGGCGAACACCGCGACCGGGCGGCACTGATCGGGCTGATGCAAGGCCTGGCCGAGCACATGCCGTACAGCCCCGGCGCCACATCGGTGGGCACCACTGCCATCGAAGCGTTCAACGGCGCGGCCGGGGTTTGCCAGGACCATACCCACGCGTTCCTTGCCTGCGCACGCAGCCTGGGTATTCCGGCACGCTATGTCTCCGGCTACCTGTGCACCGAAGACGAGCAGCACCTGGCCAGCCATGCCTGGGCCGAGGCCTGGGTCGATGACGCCTGGTACAGCTTCGACATCACCAACCGCCTTGTTCGGCCAGAGCGTCACCTGAAGCTGGCAGTGGGCCTGGACTACCTCGATGCCTGCCCGGTCAGGGGCGTGCGCCGCGGGGGTGGCGCCGAATCGATGCAGGCCAGCGTGCACGTGCACCGCCAGTGACAGGCGCAGTACCCGTTCATAAAAAAAGGGAAACAGCATGACCTATTGTGTCGCCATGCACTTGGCGGACGGGCTTGTCTTCATCAGCGACTCTCGCACCAATGCGGGCATCGACCAGATCGCCAGCTTTGCCAAGTTGTTCGTGTTCGGCGTGCCGGGGGAGCGCCTGATCGTGCTGCAGACCGCCGGCAACCTGGCGACCTCGCAATCGGTGGTGAACCTGCTCCAGCAACGCACACGGGGCCCCGGCCCCCACCTGCTGAACGTTGCCACGCTCTACGATGCAACGGTACTGGTCGCCGATACACTGCGTGAAGTGGTCAGCCGTGATCGCAGCAAGCTGTCGGCCGGAATCGACTTGAGCAGTTCGTTCATTGTCGGCGGCCAGATAGCCGGTGGCCCCATGGGCATATACAACGTCTATGCGCAGGGCAATTTCTTCCAGGCCACGCCGGACACCCCGTTCCTGCAACTGGGCGAGAGCAAGTATGGGCGGCCGATTCTCGATCGCAACCTTGGCTACCATATGCCACTCGACGAAGCGTTGCGCTGCGGTCTGATCTCGTTCGACTCGACCATTCGCAGCAACCTGTCGGTGGGCATGCCATTGGACCTGTTGGTGTATCAGAAGGACAGCCTGGAAATACCGAAACGCCAGCGCATCACCAGCGACGATGCCTATTACGAGCAGATACGCAGGCAGTGGAGCGACGGGCTGAGAAGGCTGTTGGCCGAACTGCCTGCGCCGCCCTACTGATTGGCAGGGTTCCTGTGGGCTGCGCTGTCGCGTAATGAACTCAATTCGAAAGCGACCGCTGCCACAGGGACCGTGATCCTACTTGAGGGGAATGGTCAGGCGATCGATCACTGCCCGAGTTTCTGGCCGCACCCCGCGCCACCAGGCGAAAGCCTCCGCCGCCTGCTCGACCAGCATGCCGACGCCATCGGCCAGGCGCGCCACACCCTGCGCCTGGGCCATGCGCAGGAACGGCGTCAGGCCTTTGCCATACGCCAGCTCGTAAGCAAGCCGCGTCTCGCCCAGCACGCCCTCGGGCAGTGGCGGCAGCTCGCCGGTTAGGCTCGCGGAGGTGGCGTTGACCACGATGTCGAAGGACTGTCCCTCCAGCTCCTCATAACGGCTGATGCGCAGCCTCGGATGATCCACTTCGTTGCGCAAGGTGAGCGCCTTGGACATGTCACGGTTGGCGAGTACCAGCTCGCTCGGCCCTGCCTGCAGGAACGGCAGCAGCGCACCACGCACCGCACCACCGGCGCCGAGCAACAGTACCCGTCGATTGCCCAGCGGTTCACCGAGGTTTTCCTCGATATCCCGCAACAAGCCAATGCCGTCGAAGTTCTCGGCAACGATACGGCCATCCTCGAACTTCAGTGCATTGGCCGCCCGCGCCAGCTGGGCGGCCTCGCTGCGCTGGTCAGCCAGCTCGAAGGCACGCAACTTGAACGGCGCGGTGATGTTCATGCCCAACCCGCCCTCATCGCGAAACTGCAGCACCTGGGCCTCGAAGCCCTCGAGTTCGCCCTCGATGGCGCCGTACTCCAGGCACTGGCCACTGGCCTGGGCGAACAGGCCATGAATCAACGGGGACTTGGTGTGGTTGATCGGTCGGCCGATCACTGCATAGCGGTCGCTCATCTGGCATCTCCGTGGGTGAACAGCACACCGTCTGCTTGCATGGCGGTGATTTCTTCAGGGCTGAAACCTAGGCCGGCGGCCACTTCGGCATTGTGCTGACCGAGGTCCGGGGCCACCTGGTGGATCGTGGTATCGCAGTCGGAAAAGCGGAACGGCAGGTTGGGCAGGCGCAAGGTACCGTAGCGCGGGTGCTGCTGCTCGATGACCATGTTGCGCGCCTGGATCTGCGGGTCGGCCACGACTTCGTCGATGCGCTGCACCTTGGCGCTGGGGATGTCGATGGCATCGAGCAATTGCAGGATATCGGCTACCCGGCGCGCACCGACCCAGTCACGCACCACGGCCAGGATCGCCTGCCGATGGGTGTTGCGACCATTGAGGCTGTGGTAGCGGTTGTCACTGCCGAACCCGGGCGGGCCACCATTGGCCTCGAGCATCGCGGCAAAGCGCTTCCAGGCGTCGTCTACCTGGGCGGCGATCACGAGGTCGCCATCGGCCGCGCGAAACACGCCGTACAGGGTGGAGGTGGGCATGTCATGGCCGGTCTGCTCGGGCAGGACGGTGCCGTCGGACAAGGTGTAGCACTGCACCGCGTATTCATGCATCGACACCAGCGTGTCGTACAGGGCCATGTCGATGTGCTGGCCACGACCACTGCTCACCCGGCCCAGTAGCGCCGCATTGATCGCCGCCACGGCATGAATGCCGGTGTACATGTCGCCCAGGGAAATGCGCAGCAACGGCGGCGCTTCGCCTGGCACGCCGACCATCTGCATGATCCCGCTCTTGGCCTCGGCAATCAGCCCGAAACCGGCGCGGTGGGCATCCGGCCCGGTATGGCCGTACGCGGAGATGGAGCAGTACACCAGTCGCGGGTTGCGCGCCGACAGCTCTGCATAGCCCAGGCCCAGTTTGTCCAGGGCGCCGGGGCGATAGTTTTCGACGAACACATCGGCCGAGTCGGTCAGGCGTTGCATGAACGCCTTGCCACGTGGGTCCTTCATGTTCACGCTGACGCCCTGCTTGCCCATGTTCAGCTGCAGGAAGTAACCACTCTGCTGTTCATCAAGGGTAAACGCGTGCTGGCGGCCGGCATCGCCGCTGCCCGGCCGTTCGACCTTGATCACCTCGGCGCCTAGTGCTGCCAGGCAGCGGCCCACATAGGGCCCGGCCAGGAAGTGGCTATAGTCGATGACGCGGATACCCGCCAATGGCAATGCCTGGCTCATGCCTGCACCCTCCTCGGCACCATCAGCCGGTGCTCGCCACGCTGCACGACTTCGCCGTGCTGGTTGATCAGCTCCGACGGCAAGACCACGATGCCCCAGCCCGGTCGGCTGTTGCTCGGGCGCATCGCCCCCACGCGCATGCGCACGTGCAGCACATCATCGACCTTGATCGGCAGCACGAAGTCCCACGTCCAGCCCAGCGACATGCCCGGTACAAAGCGGTATTCGCACTGGGTCTTCAGGCCGTCGGCGATCGACAGGCCGAACAGACCATGGGCAACCAGGCAGCCGAAGTGGCTAGCGTTGGCATACGCCTCGTCGACATGCACCGGGGTATGGTCGCCGGTGAGCTCGGCGTAGGCCAGGATGCGTTCGCGCGTCACGGTATAGGTGGGGCTGATGCATTCATCGCCCTCACGGGCATCGTCCCAGTATTTTTCAACCACGCTCATGCCACCACCTCTGCACGTGGGTCGATGGCCAGAGCCTGGGCGACGCATTTCGCCGGCAATGCCTGAATGAACTCGACCGCCAGGCCGTCAGGCAGGCGCAGCCAGTTGCGGCCTTGGGGCATTTCGCTGACGCCGAAGCGCTGTGCGGCGGCCAGGGCAGCTTCGAGGTCCTCGCACATGATGCCCAGGTGTGCCATGCGCCCTTCCGGCCCGGCAAAGTCCGGCTGGTGTATGAACTGCAGGCCACCGAGGGTCCAGTACTGCGCAGGCTGCTCGACGTCGCCCTGTATTTCACGCATGGTCATGCCGCACACCTCGCTGAAGAAGCGGATGTGCCACTGGATGTCCCGCACCCAGAACGCAACGTGTTCAAGGTAGGCTTTTGGCTGGCTCATGGATTACTTCCCTTCTGCTGATCGGCCATGGCGCGCTCGATACCCTTGATGCAGGCAACCAGGGTCGCGTTGACCGGCGTAGCCACGCCATGGCGCTGGCCCCAGCGCACGACGGAGCCGTTGATGAAATCGATCTCGGTGACCGAGCCTTTTTCCAGGCTCTGCAGCATCGAGGTACGGAAGCTTGCCGGCAGGCCTTCAGCTGCCAGGCGCCACGCAGCGTCCGGGCTGGTGAGGTTCAGGCGGATGCCGGCACGCTCGGCGACGGCGATGGCCTCGCTCACCGCTGCCTTGGCGGTGCTTTCCAGCAGCGGCTCGCTGTACAGCTGGCCATAACTGAGCATGGTGATGCCGCTGAGCGCGCCTGTCGCGACGTTGACCAGCAGCTTGTCCCACATGGTGCCGAGAATGTTGTCGCTGACCGTGGTGGCGAGCCCGGCGCCATTGAAGACCTCGGCAATGGCCTGCACACGGGAGGTCCGTTGGCCATCGAGCTCGCCGATGAAGGTGTGCTTGCCTGCTACACCGGCACGAATCGAACCCGGCGCCAGCAGCACGCCACCGACATAGGTCTTGCCGGCCAGTACCCGCTCACGCCCCACGGCCTCGGCCAGGATGTCTTCGTGGCCAAGACCGTTCTGCAGTGACAGCACCAGCGTCTGCGGCCCGATCAGCGCCTTGGCACCGGCAATCGCCTCGCTGGTGTGGAACGACTTGACCAGCACCACTACCAGGTCCGCCACGCCCACGGTTGCCGCATCGCAAGCCGCCCTAACCCGGACCTGCCGCTCGCCGCGCTCGTCCTGTACCCGCAGCCCGCGCAGGTTCATCGCCTCGACATGTGCCTGGCCACGATTCAACAGCCAGGTTTCGTGCCCCGCCTCGCTCAAGGCCGCACCAATGGCGCAACCCAGGGCGCCGGCGCCCAGAATGCAGATTTTCAAATCGCGGACCTCCTGTGGTTTGCGACCACCTTATGCAGCGAGGCTTATTTCGGCTATACAATGAGATCAATAGACCTATTGAGTTCTGCAATAATGAGTACGCTCGATGCCTTGCCCGATCCCAAGCTGCTGCAGCTGTTCGATGTGCTTTACCAATGCCGTAGCGTGACCCGCAGCGCCGAACAGCTCGGCCAGAGCCAACCTACCGTGAGTATCTGGTTGGGGCGCTTGCGTGAAGAACTCAACGATCCGCTGTTCGTGCGTACCCCTGGGGGGATGGCCCCTACCCCGCGGGCAGACCAGTTGATCGGTCCATGCCGCGAGGTGCTGGAATCGCTGCGGCGCCTGACTACCTGGGAGCCGCAATTCGTTCCGGCCACAGCGCAACGGCGCTTTCGCCTGTGCGTCAGTGATGCCAGCCATATCACCCTGCTGCCCAGCATCCTCAACCACCTGCGTACGCATGCGCCGGGTATTCGCCTGGAGGCGGCGCGCATAGATGGCAATACCGAAAGCGCGCTGGAGTCGGGCGAGGCGGACCTGGCCATCGGCTTCGTGCCTTGGTTGGGTGCGGGGATGTATCAGCAAGTGTTGTTCGAACAGGACTGGGTCTGCTTGAGCGACACGCGACACCCTCGACTGGGCAAAGGCATGACCGTGGCGCGCTACGAGGCCGAGGGGCATGTACAAATCAGTGCCGGGACCGGGCAGAAGTTGCTCGAGGCTGGGCTGGCACGGGCCGGCATCGAACGCAGGATAATGCTGGAGCTGCCGGCGTTTCTGGGGTTAGGCATGATTGTCGGGTCGACCGACCTGGTGGCTACGCTGCCACGGCACATCGGGCAGACACTTGCCGACATGCATGGTCTGCAGGTGCACGATTGCCCGTTTGCAGTTGAGGGTTTCACGGTAAAGCAGCATTGGCACGCGCGCTACCAGCAAGACAGCGGGAATCGCTGGATGAGGGAGGTGGTTCGGGGCTTGTTTCAAGCAGGTGCCAGTTAGCTCACCAGACGAACCCCTCCCTCGCCGAGGTTCCTTCCCTGGAAGCTTCGGGGTGCGAGTCAGGCAGCAGGCTTGAGCACCACCTTCGTCCAGCCATCATCGCGCGCATCAAAATGCTTGTAGGCGTCGGGGCCTTCAGCAAGCGTCAAACGATGGGAAATTATCTGGGAAGGTTTGGCGCGCCCATGATGAATGAGCTGCGCCAGGCGGCGATTATAGGCCTTCACATTCGCCTGGCCTGTGCGGATGAACTGGCCCTTGAACCAGAACGCTCCGAAATCGAAAGCCATCTTGCCCTGCTTCGCCAGGTCGTTCTTCGCACCCGGGTCTTCTGGCACGAACACACCCACGACACCTATGCCACCGGTAGCCTTGGTTGAGGCAACCAGGTTGTTCATGGTGAGGTAGTTCGCTTCATGGCCATGCTTGTCGCAGCACTGGTAACCCACACATTCGCATCCCCGATCGGTGCCTCTGCCGTGGGTCAGGTTCATGATCTCGTCCACGGCCTTTTGCTCGACCGCGTTGATGGGGGTTGCCCCAAGCTGCGCGGCCAGCCTCAAACGATCCGGCTGGTTGTCGATCACGAATACCTCGGAGGCACCTTTGATGATTGCCGAATAAGCCGCCATCAACCCGACAGGGCCCGCTCCATAGATCGCAATGCTCTCGCCCGGCTGCAGGCCGGCAAGCTCTGTTGCATGCCAGCCAGTGGGGAAAATATCCGAAAGCATGACGTAGTCATCTTCACGTTCCTGGGCGTCCTCCGGCAACACCAGGCAGTTGAAATCAGCGTATGGCACACGCAACAGCTCGGCCTGGCCACCTTGGTAGGGTCCCATGTCGGCAAAGCCGTATGCGGCCCCGGCAGTCCCCGGGTTGGCGGTGAGGCAAAACCCTGTAAGGCCTTTTTCGCAGTTTTCGCAGAACCCACAGCCGATGTTGAAAGGCAGGCTGACCCAGTCGCCGACCTTGACGCGGTCCACCCCTGCCCCGACCTCTATCACCTCACCGAGGTTCTCATGGCCGAACACACGCCCGGCCTCGAACGATGTGCGCCCCTCATACATGTGAAGGTCGGACCCGCAGATATTGGTGGTGGTGATGCGCACCAGCACATCAGTTGGTTTCTCGATTCTTGCATCGGTGACATTCCTGACGGCCACGTCGCGCGGTGCGTTGTATACGATTGCTTTCATGCTGAACTCCCAGAAGTCAGGGGCGATGGAAAGCGCCCTACCCTGTTGGGGTAATCGATTTACCCCCGGTGTTCAGTGCTGTACGTGAATAGCAGATCAGTGGCGCTAATCATCGTCGCGCCTTTGATCTGTTGCCGTTGCCTCAGCGGCGGCGTTTCCTGTCGGCCTCCTCGAGGTGCTGGTTGATCTGGCGCGTCTGTTCTTCCTGTTCATGAATGGAGGTGGGCGTAATGACTTTGTCCACCGTTTCGGTATCCGGGTCAGGGCGCTCGAGCAGCGGGTCTGGCGCCCGGTGCCCTTGCTGCGCCTCTTCAGAAGACAGCGGCCTTGGGACCTTGTCGCCGGTCTTGCCTTCATCAGGTTTCATGCGCTTCTCCTCGCATCAATGAATGTTTGCAGAAGAGTCCGACGGTGGCAAAAAGTTTGATCCGCTTGCTTTGGGGCAAACACCGCCCGCCCCTCGCCGAGGCTGTGGAAAGAAAATTCCTCGAGTTTGCATAACACCATTCGTCGTGATTACGGGATTTACATACAACCTTCCTGCCCGGGTCGTCCTTCTACATCAACACAACAAACATTCGGCAACAATTACAGGATCCGCGCATGGCAGAGGGAACTACTAAAGCCACACGACTACTCGGCCTGTTGATGCTGGGCGTCATCACGCTGCAGCTTTCGGGCTGCGACATGGTGCTGTTCAACCCCAAGGGCCAGGTCGGGCTGGAACAACGCAATCTGATCATCCTGGCCACGCTGTTGATGCTGGTGGTGGTCGTCCCGGTCATGATCATGGCGCTGGTGTTCTCGGTGCATTACCGCGCCTCCAACGAAAAGGCGCGCTACACGCCAGAGTGGAGCCACTCGCGCGCAATCGAGGCAGTGGTCTGGGGCGTGCCGCTGCTCATCATCATCGTGCTCGGGGTGGTGACCTGGCGTTCTACCCACGCGCTCGACCCGTATCGTCCGCTGGATGCCGACAAGGCGCCGGTCAAGGTGCAGGTCATCGCCACCGACTGGAAGTGGCTGTTCGTCTACCCCGAACTGGGCATCGCATCGGTCAATGAACTGGCCATGCCGGTGGACACACCCGTGGATTTCCGGGTGACCTCCGATGGCGCCATCACCTCGTTCTTCATTCCTGCGCTGGGCGGGCAGATATATGCGATGGCCGGTATGCAGACCCAGCTGCACCTGATCGCCAATGAGCCGGGCAGCTATACCGGTATCGCCGCCAACTACAACGGCCCCGGCTTCTCCGACATGCACTTCAAGGCCCTTGCACTCGACCAGGCCGGTTTCGATGCCTGGGTGGCCAAGGTCCGCGGCTCGCAACGCCAGCTCGATCAGAGGCGCTATGCGCAGCTGGCCAAACCCAGCGTCGACCACCCGGTAGAGCATTACGCTGCGGTCGATGCCGGCCTGTTCCAGTCATTGATCGACAAGTACCAGGGCATCAACCGGTCCCGGGAGGTCGAGCGGCGCTTGAGTGCCCCCCAGGATGAATCGCCGCAAGGCAGCAAGGAGTGACACACATGTTCGGGAAATTGACCTGGGATGCCATCCCCTTTGACGAGCCCATCATCATGTACACCCTTGCCGTGGTCGGGCTGATGGGTATAAGCGGGGTCGCGGCCATCACCTGCAAGCGCAAGTGGACGTACCTGTGGAAGGAGTGGTTCACCTCGGTCGACCACAAGCGCATCGGCGTGATGTACATCGTTGTCGCCCTGGTAATGCTGCTGCGCGGTTTCGCCGACGCTTTGATGATGCGCACCCAACAGGCCATGGCCTCGGACGGTTCGCCCGGCTACCTGCCGCCGGAGCACTACGACCAGATCTTTACCGCCCACGGCGTGATCATGATCTTCTTCATGGCCATGCCGTTCGTGGTCGGTTTGATGAACATTGTGGTGCCGCTGCAGATCGGCGCCCGCGACGTGGCCTACCCGTTCCTCAACGCAGTGAGCTTCTGGCTGTTCGTTTCCGGCGCGGTGCTGGTCAACATCTCACTGGGCATTGGTGAGTTCGCCCGCACGGGCTGGGTCGCCTATCCGCCGTTATCCGGCATCGCCTACAGCCCCGGCGTGGGCGTGGACTACTACATCTGGTCGTTGCAGATATCGGGGATAGGCACCTTGCTGACGGGGCTCAATTTCTTCGTCACCATTCTCAAGATGCGCACCACCGGCATGACCTTGTTCCGCATGCCGGTGTTCACCTGGACCGTGCTGTGCACGTCGATCCTGATCCTGGCCGCCTTCCCCATCCTCACCGCGACGCTGTTCATGCTCACCCTGGACCGTTACCTGGGCATGCACTTCTTTACCAACGAACTGGGCGGCAACCCGATGATGTACATCAACCTCATCTGGGCCTGGGGCCACCCTGAGGTGTACATCCTGATCCTGCCGGCATTCGGCATCTTCTCGGAGGTGGCTTCGACCTTTTCGCGCAAGCGGCTGTTCGGCTATTACTCGCTGGTATGGGCGACCATCGTCATCACCGTGCTGTCGTTCGTCGTCTGGGTGCACCACTTCTTCACCATGGGTGCCGGGCCGAACGTGAACGCATTCTTCGGCATCATGACCATGATCATCGCCGTGCCCACAGGGGTTAAGATCTTCACTTGGCTGTTCACCATGTACCGCGGGCGGGTGCGCTTCGAGACACCAATGCTGTGGACCGTCGGCTTCATCGTCACCTTCAGCATCGGCGGCATGACCGGTGTGCTGCTGGCAGTGCCAGGCGCCGACTTCCTGTTACACAACAGCCTGTTCCTGATCGCGCATTTTCATAACGTGATCATCGGCGGCGCAGTATTCGGCTACATGTGTGGCCTGACCTATTGGTTCCCCAAGGCGTTCGGCTTCAAGCTCCACGACCCGCTGGGGCGTGCGGCGTTCTGGTGTTGGCTGGCAGGTTTCTATTTCGCTTTCATGCCGTCCTACTTCCTCGGCTTCATGGGCATGACCCGGCGCCTGAACCATTTCAATGTGCCCGAGTGGCGGCCGTTTCTGCTGCTTGAGATGGTTGGCGTGCTTATCATCCTCTGCGGCGTGGCCTGCCAGCTGACGCAGCTGATCGTGAGCATCCGCAAGCGCCACGAAAACCGCGACCGCACCGGCGACCCTTGGGACGGCCGCACGCTGGAATGGGCCACCGCCTCACCGCCGCCGTTCTACAACTTCGCCGAACAACCGGTAGTGCACGGCATCGACGCCTATTGGGGCATGAAGGAACGCGGGGTCAAGACACTTGTCGAGGCGGACTTCCGCAAGATTCACATGCCGTGCAACACCAGCCTGGGCGTGGTGATCGGCGCGTTGAGCACGGTGCTGGGCTTCGCCCTGGTGTGGCACATCTGGTGGCTGGTGATCGCCAGCCTGCTGGCTACGGTGGCAGCATTGATCGTGCGCAGCTACGACCAGCATACCGAGTACTACGTGACGGCCGAGGAAGTCGAACGCGTGGAAACCGAACGGCGCCAACTGATGGCGGAGGCTTGAGCCATGTCGCATATCGTCCTGAACGAAACTGCCCATCAGCAAGAGCAAGGTTACGAGGATGCGGGCTCGCTGAGCCTGTTTGGCTTCTGGGTCTACCTGATGACCGACTGCATCCTGTTCGCCACGTTGTTCGCCACCTACGCCGTGCTGGGCCAGTCGGTGGCAGGCGGCCCGGGCGCGGCAGACATCTTCGAATTGCCCTACGTGCTCGGTGAAACCGGCTTGCTGCTGTTCAGCAGTATCACCTACGGCTACGCCATGCTCGCCAATCACCGCAACGACAAACGCCGCGTGTTGCAGTGGCTTGGTGTCACCTTCGTGCTCGGGTTGGGTTTCATCGCCATGGAGCTCAACGAATTTCATCACTTGATCGCCGAAGGCTACGGCCCGCAGCGCAGCGCGTTCCTCACCGGCTTCTTCACCCTGGTTGGCACCCACGGCCTGCATGTACTGATCGGCCTGGTGTGGATGGCCTTGCTGATGATTCAGGTGCAGCAGCGCGGCCTGTGCTGCGTCAATTCCACACGGCTGAGCTGCCTGAGCCTGTTCTGGCATTTCCTCGACATTGTGTGGGTGTGCGTGTTTACCGTCGTCTACTTGTTCGGGGTGATCCAATGAGCAGCGAAAGCCAGGTTCATAGCAGCGCCGGGGCCAGCCAGTCCAGCCACAAGTCCTACAACGTCGGCTTTGTGCTGGCTGCCCTGCTGACGCTGATCCCTTTCGGGCTGGCCATGTATCCAAGCTTACCGCGCACCGCCACGTTCCTGCTGGTGCTGGCTTGCGCGGTGATCCAGATTCTGGTGCACATGGTGTTCTTTCTGCACCTGACCACGGCGCGTGAGCAACGCTGGAGCCTGGTGGCGCTGGTGTTCACGGTAGTGATCATCGTGCTGCTGGTGGGGTTGTCGCTATGGATCATGTACTACGTGCACTACAACATGCTCGGTTTGTGAAATCGGATCGACCTGTGGCGCCCTCATGAAAGAACGCGATCAACAGCCTCGTTCAGCCTGACCGGGCAAGACAATGGGGCCACTTTCAAACGCTCGGTGTCTACAGCTTGAAACGGACGTGTATACAGCTTTTACTATCTGTCCGATCCACCTCGACAGCCGCACTGCCGTAGCCGGAATAGCTTTTGACCAAGCGCATGCCGAGGCCCGTGCCCGTCGGCTTCGGGTAATTATCAGGGAATCCATCGCCCTCATCCCTGACGGTGAGCAGGGCATGGTCGCCGGCATGCTTGACGATCACCTCGATGGCGCCCTTGCCGTATTTGAGGGCATTCGTGATCAGTTCAGAAATTACCAATCCCAAAGGTGCCATTCTTTCTGGGGGCAAGACGAAATCGTCAGCCTCCAGCACAATTTTCCGGTCGGCCAAGGCTCTGCCCAGATCCCCCAGCAGAGCATCGAGGTAATCACGAGCGCGCAGTTCCTGGTCTTCGGCAGCTTGATACAGCCGCTCGTGAACCGTGGCAATGGTCACCACTCGCCCGGCGGCGGTTTCAAGTTGCAACTTGACCGCTGCGTCAGGCGTGAGATTGGCCTGCAGCAACAGTAGCGTGTTTACCAGGTGAAGGCTGTTCTTGACGCGATGGTGGATTTCTTCCAGGTAGAGGTCGCTTCGGTTTTGCTTGCTATTCTGAGCCTCGATCAGCGACAGCAATTGAGCCTCATACTGATGACGTTCCGTGATATCTCGCGATACTGCGATGATCCGCTCGACCTTGCCGTCCACTCCGAGGATTGGCGCCACCGTCACGTCCCACCATTTTGGATCATCTGCAGAGATGGGGTGATATGCCTCGAATCGAGCGGTTTCGCCACCACTCACTTTTGCCAATGCCTCCCAAACGAGCGAACGAGACTCCTCGGGCCACAAATCATGCCACTGCTGACCTTTCACGTCCGCCAAATGGGTAGCCAGGAAGAGGAGCCCCGTTTCGTTCATGAACTCGATCTCGCCGCTTGACGTCAGGATCTCGACCCAATCGGGGCTCGCGTTCAGAAGGGTTTCCGAATACGGATCGGGAACAGAGACATCTGCTCCCGCAGATATTCGCTCAAGGGCCATGGAAATGACGTTGGAGATACCCTCCAGAAATACCAGATCGCTTTCTACAAAGTCGTCCCCGTCACTGCTGTCGGCTTCGAGGACGCCAAAGGGGCCAAGCACGCCCCGGATCGGGACGTTGATAGCCCGCTCGATTCCGTATTTCTTCAGCAGCTCCGGTGTTCGGAAGCGGTTCTCCATGCCCAGATGGTTCGAGAGCACGGGCCTGTAGGTAGCCAATGCATAGCCTGCCGGGCTTGCTTCATCGGCACCCACGGCAGCCCGACCGATGTCAGAAGCGTCCCAGCCCACGCCGTGTGACAAGATGAAACCTTCCCCCTCCTCTGCCGGCTGCAGCACCTTGGCGAAGCGAGTGCTCATCCCTTCAGCGACGACTTCACAGGCATGGGTCAACAACAAGTCCAGGTCAGTCGCTTTCAAGGCCATCACGCCAAATTCCACCACCAGTTCATGTTGGCGTTGCAGGCGCACATGGGTCTTTTTCAAGGCCGCTCGGATGGTTTCGTCAACTGGTAGCTGCTGCATGGTCTTCCCTTTCGGATTGACGGTTTACGCCCCCGGAAACCGTGCAGAGCGTGAAGGCGGTTCACTTGGCGCCCTTCTACGATAGCCGCTGATCCTTCACGGCGCTTGGAGCACCACTCATCGCTTGGGAGCAACGTCGTAAGGCCAGGACGCCCTAACGCATACGAGAAGCGAGCGAACGACGCATGCCCAAAACCATTCTGATCGTGGAAGACGACGAGCTACTCAGAGATCTCACTGCAGAGAGTCTCTCGTCACTTTACGCGGTAAGCATCACATCCACAGCAAATGCTGACGAGGCGCTTCTCCACCTTTCGCATGAAGAACCTCCTGCGTTGGTCATGACCGATATCCACATGCCTGGCCGCATGGACGGATTAGGCCTGGCGCACGTTATTTGGCGCAGGTGGCCGACCCTACCCGTGATTCTGACTTCAGGCGACACGATCATTGATACCCATTCACTTCCCGTGAGGGCCGCATTCCTGGCCAAACCGTGGGGTATCCCTGATCTGGCCTCGCTGATCGACAGGCTGGTAACCCTGCCCGCCATAGACGGTTGATGACAAGACACGGGGGCAAGGATGACTACCAATCACCCCCGCCGGCATGCTCTACAAGGTTTGCCATGGGGCGATGACCGCCGAAGGGTAGCGAGGACTTCCCCGCAGTCGGCAGGGTGCTGGTGGCTGATTCGGTCGCTGCCCGGGGCCTGGTTCGCGAGGACTTTGAAGGCCATTGTATGTTCATCGAAGGCGGCATAGGGCTGATTGGTGGCGCCAGCGGAGCGGCAATGCTGTTCGGCCTGGACGCCAAGCTGTTAGCGATGACTGCCGCTACGCTAACGCCGGTAGGCAACCTGCTGCTGCCAGACGACAGTGCCGTGCGCCTGCTGCGCTCGGCCAAGGACGTGATCATGGCTGCCGGACTCAACGCAGGGCTGCAGGCCGGTGCTGGCGCGACGATTTCCCTGGGCGGGCTGTTCCAGATTCAGTCAAGAATGGCAGCTAACCACTCTCGGTGCGCTGCCCGCTTTGGGCAGCTTGAGTTGGTGCATTGTTTCCGGCTTCTGGTTTGTGCACTCGGCTACCTATGAAGATCTGCGCAAGCTCAATACCAATAAAGAGTGATGGATCGGAGCGGGGCTGAAAAAGGCGTCGCTTTGGGTCGATAGCGGTCATTCACGACCCGGCAGCTTTCGACCCATAGCGGCCATTCGTATCTGAGGTGATCTTTGTGGGAGCGGGTTTACCCGCGAACACGGGCAAAGCCCGTGCCATCCTCCGCGTTGCCTGCTTCGCGGGTAAACCCGCTCCCACAGGGTTTGCGCCGGCCTCGAAAAATGAGCAATAGCAGTACTTGCGCAATGGCCGCTTTGGGTCGAAAACGGCCACTCGTGAACGGCCGCCTTCTTCCATGGCGAGCTTTCGCAGTCTGGCCCCAGCGCTCATTGGCTTGGCTGCGTATCCTCCTGCTTGAAAACACGAAATCCGCGCGCCTGATAATTTCCAAGCGCGGCAGGATGGTCGAACGTGCATGTGTGTACCCACACCCGCTCTGTACCTTGCCATTCCCACGCAGATCGAACAGCGTGACTCAAGAGTGCCCCGCCGAAGCCACACCCTAGAAACTGCGGTGCCAACCCGAAGTAGCGGATTTCGCAGTTACAGCCATCGGGGCGATAAAGCTCGTAATAGCCGGCTATCGCGCCGCGGTGATAGGCAACCCAGGTACGGTGGCACTCCTGTTCAACGAGTGCCTGCCATTCGGAACTGCTCCAGCAATCAAGATCGCCCCACTCCCAGGGCGTTCCTACCAGCTTGTAGAGAAACCGATTGAATTCCGCCTGAGGCACTTCACATTCGATGATCTGAAGGTCGTAACGCTGTGGTTTTTCCTGCAGCTCGGAAGCCGAGGTCATTTCCAAGTAATAAGTGATGCAAGACCGTTCCATCGTAGACTCCCTGCGTCTTCCCGCTAGCGATCAGACAAGCATGCCAGCTGCGGCTCGACCGCGGCTACACCTGATGTCTGCTTCGGCTCGATCGGAACAGAATCCACGATTGTCCGAAGGGGCAATCAACCTCGCTGTCGCGCAACCGCTGTGGTAGCGCAATCGCCCCAACTATTCTCAGAAGCGCTCATCGCCGATCGCCGGCAAGATCAGCTCCCTTACGAACGAAGCCTCGGACAAGCGCAACAGCGCGTCGACCATGGTGACCACATCATGCACCGGCACCTGGCGCCGTTCGCCTCGTGCTGCGGCTTGCGCCAATGGCGTGTTCAGGGAGTCGTCGGTATTCAGGTATCCCAGGTGAAGCACGGTCACCGCCAGGTTGTCATCCCTAAAGCCTTCGCGTAGCGCATCAGCCATGCCGTTGAGGGCGAACTTGGAGGCGCCGAACGCCACCTCCGGGCGCCCGCTCTGGCGAAGGGCCGAGGTCGAACCGGTAAGGATCAACTGCGGCCGGGGCGCACCCAGCAACTTCGGCACCAGCCGCTTGAGCAGAAGCAGCGTGGCGGTGATGTTCACCTCGACCAGCCTGGTGATCGATTCGTCGCTGTCGTCGAGGAATGCGTAGTGCTCGCTGAAGGCGTGTTCTTCCCAGATGCCGACGTTGCAGATCAGGACATCCAGATCGGCAGGTGTTCGATCCGCGATCTGTGCTACAGCTGCCGTTGGCTTGGCAAGGTCGGCATCGATCCAGTGCAGATCGATGCCCGAGGCAAGGACCAGGTCGACCGGCTGTTTGCGGGATACGCCGATCAGCGTGTCCCCTGGCTTGCCGAGCCCTTCGAGCAAGGCACGGCCCAACCCTCTGCTGGCGCCTACGATCATCGTCTTCATCTGTTGCTCCTTCCTGGCATCCTGCAAGTATCCATCGACCGATCAACTCCACCGGACATTGAGTACGACGAAGTGCAACAGGACCCAGACCATCAGCAGCAGATGGGTCAGTTGCAACCCTTCCTGGCGGATCCAGTAGCCGAACCATATCCCGCCCAGCAGCATGGCGAGCAGGAACCCGAGCGTTGCGCTCAAGGCCAGGTTCAACCAGGGCAGTGAAGCCTCCAGGCCGGCGCCAAGCACTAGTTCATAGCACCCGACCCAGGCCGTGAGGGCGGCGGCTGCCTGTATCAGTACGATGATCGACAAGGCCAGGCGATGGAGGGAGGGAGAAGTCATCGCTCGCCCCAGCAGTGGGAGGCTGATTGCGGGAGGTTGGGCCAGCGGCGCCATCGACATGGTCGCCCCGATCGCTCCGGCCGAACTGGCAAAAGCATGCAGGTTGTTGATCAGGCTGATACTCAGCCACAGGCTCAAGCCAATGCTGCAGGTGATCTGGAAAATCAGCAGTGAGGTCGGAGTGTCCATTCCTGGTCCTTTGTGAGTTCGTTTCCGGAAGTTGCGAGAGAGTCCGGACGACACTCTAGAACCTCCACTTAACTCGAGGTCAATACCGTTTTCCAGGAAGGCTTCCATGCTGGAGAACCAGGTTAAGCCAGGTTCTACTTCACGCGATTGGAGGAGTGGCCAGCTCAATCGTTGCCCGTTACTTCGACAACCTCGACAAACCCCTCTGACCTGCAAGGCGGCTCGAACGCAACCGCAACTGCCTCGATACTCTCCCGCGGCACTTGATGATCCGCGCGGCGTAACGCATTGCGTGCCAGTGCCTGCTCCACCGAGGCACGAACCCAGACCGCCGAGACCGGCACGCCAATGCGCGCGGCCAACGCCAGAATTGGCGCACGATGCACGCGCCGCGGCAGTGCTGCATCGAAATACAGGCAGCCGTTATCATCCCCTGCCCCACGATGCTGCTCGATCCAGGTGGTTTTCCCCGCAGCTTGCATGCCCACGACCAACAGCAATCGCGCTTTCGGGCCACTGCGCGTTAGCGCAGCCTCCAGCGCCTGCAGGGTGAGCCGCCAAGCGTCGGCGTTGCGCGATTGGCTGAACACGCGCCCACCGAGCGTTTCAAGGTAATGGTCTGGATTGAACACTCGGGTATCGGCTGGAGGGGCAGACGACCAACGATAACTCGTCAGCGGCCATGATTGCCCTGCCAGTTCAATGGACCGTACAGACGCCTCCCGGCCACCGCAGCGTCGGTAGAAGTACCGATTCGGGTTATCCGTCAGCACCCAGGCGAGCAAACCTTGCCGGCCCGGCGCTTGAAGCTGCATCGCCACGGCCAGCAGCAGCTGGCGCCCAACGCCCTGTCCTTGCCAATGCGGCAGCAGATAAAGACCATAGAGCTCGTTAGCCTCCCCGAACCCCGGGCTTCGGTTCGGCCCTCCCGAGCAGAAGCCGACGATCTCGCCCGCTACCTTGGCCACGTGGTAGCTCACTCCAGTGACGGCGATCAGGGCCCGATGCCGTTGTTGCTGAGCCTCGATGGTCAATCCGGCCAGAAATGCATCCGGCAGAATGCCCTGAAACGTTGTCTGCCAGGCCTTCACCGTCACGGCCGCAATGCCTGCCAGGTCCTCAGGGGCTGCCGGGGCAATGAGCAAGTCCATGTGCGCTCTCCGTTGGACTGTTCTCTTCAAAGACGCGCTGGCTTGCATCAGTTCGGCAGTGCACTGCGCAGCGTCCAGATCGCGGCTAGGGCCGAAGGAAACCCAGCCAACCACCTGCCCATTCAATTCGGCTACACGAATGGAAGGATTGCCAGACTCGATTGCCTGCCTCAGGAAACCCGCACGGCGTTCCACACTGCTGTCCAGGGCGCTCAGGTAACGGCTCGACAACAGCCCTTCATAGGCGCTCTGCCAACTGCGGATGTGAAGGATGGCAATCGCAGCGGCATCAGCGCTGACGGGCTTGCGAACAAGGAGCTTGGGTAGCAGGCTGACGGGTTCCAAGTGATCAGACCTCAAAAGTATTCAACACAGTTACTGCACCTGCCATGCCACCAGGCATGCAACGATCAACTGCCGCTTTCAGCGGGTAACCCTCAGGCTTGACCTGTACAGCAGCAACGCAAACTGTCTGAACACTGTCCCCAGGCCGACAGCATTGGCACTGAGCGCTATCTGCCCAATATAGATAGTCCGCTTTACCTTCCTCATGCCTGGCAGAGCGAAACATGTAAAGACCACCGGGCTCGATACCGGCCCGGTGATTGCTCACCACCTTACCAATTGTGCGTATAGCTGGCAGTCAACACAGTGCCGGGTGCCGGCAAGTGGCTGGTGTTGTTGTTATTGCGCAGCAATTGGCTGTAGAGCGGGTAATAATCGCGATTGAACAGGTTCTGGATACCGACGCTTACCTTGTCGTCAGCGGAGATCTGGTACTGGCTGACCAGGTCCACTGTCGTATAGGTACTCACCTGATGCCGACCAAAGCTGTCCACGCCATCGAGCCTGTAGTCCTTGCCGTCGAAGAACGTGGCTTGCAAGCGGTTGCTCCAGTCCAGGGTCGGCTTGTATTGCACGTAGGCGGTCAGCTTCAGCGGCGGAACGCGATAGCCGGTCATGTCTTGCCAGCCTTTGCCGTCCGGTTTTTCTCGCCCGCGCATCCAGGTCGCACTCCCCCCTGCGCCCCACACCGCATCGTCCGATAGCCAATCGGCACTGGCTTCAGCACCGTAGATGCGCTCCTTGGTGCGGGTCAGAATCAGGCCATTGTTGAAACTTTGCACGTCCCCCAGTTTGGAGGTGGTGTAGAACAGCGCCAGAGTGCCGAGGGTGTTGCTGCCCAGCTCTCCTCGCCAGCCAAGCTCATAATTGTTGGTCTTGACCGGTTCCAGGTTCGATGCGTCGATATCGAAACCACGGCGCGCATTGCGCAACTGAATGCCCACGTCGGGCAATTGGAAGCCTTGGCTGAAAGAGGCGTAGATTTCCTGGCCGAGTACTGGTGAGTAGACGATACCCAGGTTCGACAGCACCGCATCGTAATGAATGTCACCTCCCTTCACCGCCACCGGGGACGCAGCCGTGGATTCGGACAACGGAACGAAGTCATCGAATTCGGCGGTGGAATATTCGTAGCGCAAGCCGCCGTCGATAGACCAATGCTCGTCGAAGCGATGCTGCAACTGGGCGAACGCACCGGCGCTTCTCGTTCTCAGCGGGGGCATGTAGGTGAGCTTGCCGGTCTTGTCGAATACCAGGCCACCACTGGCGTCATAAGCCGCAGGGTCGAAGACGTCGAGCGGCATGTCGCTGCGCTCCTGGTTATAGTCGCCACCCCACACCAGCTCGGTACTGCCGCTGTCGCCAAGTGGCGTGCGCAGGGTCAGGCGGCTGCCGAAGACTTCACTGTTCTGCATGATCTGGTCGACGTTGCCGCCGCGGGTGGCGACGGCCCGGGCGTCGAACGGGGTGAAGCGAGTGAAGTAGTCCCGGTAGTACATCTGGGCAGAAAGCCGGCTTCCGAGAATGTCGAGATTCTCGTATTCCAGGTTCACCAGGGTGTTGCGAATGCGGTTCTGCTCGTCGAGGTCCAGGCCCTTGATCGCATTGGCCGGCACAGAGCCTGCGGGAAGTTTCGCGACGCTTGGGTCTGTAGCGTAGTCGGTGTCCTGGCGGGCGTCGTAGTGGCTGACTGCGAGCTGGATTCGCTGGTTCTCGTCGATGTGCAGCCCCAGCTTGCCGCCAATGTTGTAGATGTTCGAATCGAACAGGTCGCCTTGACTGGGCTCCGGAGCGATCCGGTCGCCGTGCGCATCGTACGAGGCACCGATGTGGCGGGTGCCGAAGTCGAACGAGTAGTCCACCGCGCCCTGGGAGCCTGCGAAATACTGCTGGAACTGCCCACCCAGGCCATCGCTGCCCAGGCGGCTAAGTGGCGAGGTGGCGCTCAGGCTGGTTTCGGCACGGTTTTCGCCACCGGCAGGCCGTGTGGTGATGGAGATGATGCCCCCCGTGGCGCCGCTGCCATAGATGGCGCTGCTGCCGCGAATGACTTCGACCCGTTCGATCAGTGCCGGGTCGATGTTGGCAAGGTTGCGCGAAGAGTCGCGGTTGGTATTGAGCGGCACCCCGTCGACCATGACCAGCATGCTGCGCCCGCGCAGGGTCTGGCCATACTCGGTGACGGTGCGGCTGGAGTCGGACATGCCAGGAATCGCCTTGGCGAGTACCGTGGCCAGGCTCTCTGAACCCTGGCGTAGCTCCTGCAGTTGTTCATGCTCCAGAACGGTGGATTGCCGCGTTGCGGAAACCAGGCTGCTGCTGGTGCGCGAGGCGGTGATTTCCATCTGTGCCATTTCCACGGGCACGCTCTGGGTTGCGGGGCTGGCTGCAGTGGCACCCTGCGCGACGATGACGAACGTGCGTTCATCCTTGGCCTGTACCTGCAAGCCACTGTCCTTGAGCAGCGTTTGAAGGGCTTCCTCAGGTGTGAACCGCCCTTTCACCGCAGGCGCGTTCCGACCTGCACCGAGATCGCTGGCAAAGATGATCTGAACCGAAGACTGCTGTGCGAGCGCGTTTATGGCCTCGCCCAGCGGTGCGGCGGGGAGATCCACGTTCACCTTTTCCCGGCCCTGGGCCGACATTGCGATAAGCAGGCTACTGGCGAGCAATGACAGGCGAAGTTGGCGACTGCGGAGGGGAAAATGCACTTCTCGAGTTCCTTTTTCTGGTTGGGCTTTTTTCATTAGCCGCCATGGGGATCGAGAAACCCTACCTGCGCCTGAGAATTATTTTCTTGTCGGTTTGCGTTGGATCCGGACGCTGCCATCCTCTTGTTGCAGTACGGCTACGGGCAGGATGCTCGGTAGCAGATCCAGTAGCAGGTCGACATTGTGCGCCTCGAACACCCCTGTCACCTTGAGTGCGCCAAGGCTTGGGTCGCTCAGCTCGATGGGCGCCTTGCGATAGTGGCGCAGCAACGACACCGCTTCATCCAGCGGCGTCTGCTCGAACACGATGCGATCCTCTTTCCATGCCATCGCCCTGGAAACATCGGCCTTCGCAACCGGCGTCAGTCGCCCGCCAATCGAGTCGACCTGTTGCCCTGGCCTGAGGGTAACTGGTGCTTGTGTTGCAGCTGCCGCAACGTCCACGCGCCCACGGGCCAAGGTCACACGCACCGCGTCGTTATCCAGGCGGCGGACATTGAACAACGTACCGAGCACCTCGACTTTCGCCTGGCCAGCAGACACCACGAAGGGGCGGTACACGGCCGAGGACACATCGAATAGCGCCTGCCCTGCGCGCAGGTCGACTTCGCGGCTGAGCAGACGCCAACTGATATCGAGGTGCGTGCCACTGTCGAGCAGCAGATTGCTTCCATCGCCCAGCAGCACAGCGCGCCGCTCACCAATGGCGGTAGCGAAACGCTCGCTCTTGTAGGCAGGGTTCAGCCACGCCAGGGCTGCAAAGGCGATCGCAAGCGCCAGCGTGATACCTGCCGACTTTACCGCTTTCGAGGGCGCTGGCCTGGCTGGCGGCATGGGGAACAGCTGTTTGAGCTCTTCACGATGTCGCCCCAGAGCCTCGTCCAGTGGCGCCTGTTCGGGCTGCTTCGTCATGGATGTACCTCATCGCGCCCAAGCCTTTGCCTGCACGCCGCCAACCCCAGCCGCAGGTGCTTTTCCACTGTCTTGACGGAAATACCGAGGCGAGCGGCTACTTCTGCCTGGGGGATTTCGTGAATCTTGTGCATGACGAAAACAGCCTGGCAGCGAGGTGGGAGGCCTGTGATAGCGTTGACGAGCAGTTGAAACTCGCGCTCGCTGTCATACCTGGTCGTCGGGTTGGCTGCCGGGCAGGCCACCTCAGGCAGCTCGGAGATAGCCTCTACCCAGGCGTCTCGACGGCGATCGCTACGATAGCGACTCACGGCGGTGTCGTGGGAGATTTTTCGTAGCAAGGCAAGTGGGGTTCGAACGTCGTCTTTCTCACCGCGCTCAAGCAACTGCACGCACACGTCATGCACCACATCGCGCGCCATGCTTCTGTCGCCGAAGCGTCGGCGAATGTGGTCCACCAGATCGTCGTAGTGACGTACCAATGTAGACAGCAGCGTCGGTTTGGCGGGATCGAACGACACGATGCATCCTGGATAAGAGGGAGGCCCCGAAACAAGACACAAGTGTAAATGAGAAATAATTGCGAATAAACAAGCCAAGGTGCCGAGCCATGCTAAATCGCAGGAAGGTCAGGAATCGTCAGGCCGTTGGCAATGGCACTGGCTTCGAGCTTTGCACGCTCCGCATCCAGAAAGACATAGGCGGCTTGCAGCGTGGTGATCTTAGCTTGAATTTCGGCCATCTTGCTGGCCACCAAGGCCGCGCCTTGAGCGCAATCGATCGTGTTACCCCGCTTGGCCGCAAGGATGTCGGCGATCTCGGCGAGTGAAAAACCGCCGCTCTGGGCACTCTGGATAAAAGCCAGATCAATAACGGTCTGTTCGCTGTAACTGCGGTAATTGTTGGCTTGCCGATGGGCCGCGATAAGCCCGAGTTGCTCGTAATAGCGCAAGGTATGGCGGCCGACTCCACTCAGGCGCTCCAACTCTCCAACATTCACAGTAGAAATTCCTTGACTGTAGAGTACGCTCTACACCTTAGCCTGCGCCGATCATCCAGACAAGGACTCAGATATGAGCGTGGAATGTTTCGTCACGGGCGGCAGTGGGTTTGTCGGCCAACACTTACTGGCCCGTCTTACTGCGACAGGGCACAAGACCTGGGTGCTCATGCGCAACCCTGAAAACATCAAGCGCCTCAAAGAGCAAGTACGGCAACTGGGAGGTGACCCTGCGTATATCCATGCAGTCGCAGGAGATATCAGCCGGGAAGAACTTGGACTCAGCGAAGCAGACAAGCAATGCGTGTCATCGTCCACTGTAATCTTCCACCTCGCGGCGCAGTTTACCTGGGGCCTGACAATGGAGCAGGCCCGTGCAGTCAATGTGCAAGGGGCGCTGAGAGTCGCCAGGCTCGCGGCGAGCCAGCGAATCCGCTTGCTGATGGTGGGCGGCTACATGCTGCAGAACCTTACCCATCTGGCAAGTATCGGGGTTGATAACGAACACCCAGAAAACACCAATTGGCCTGCAGTATACGGCCGTGTGGGGGGCTACGAAGGCAGCAAGCTGGAGTCTCATTTCGCAGTCATCCGCTACATGCAGGAGGTAGGTGCGGATTACACGATCGTTCATCCTGCTACGGTATGTGGCCATAGCGAAAGTGGGCATATTCTTGAAGGGCAACCTCTGGCCGACCTCATTCGAAATCTCGCACTGGGCCGGTTAAAGGCTGTCCCGGGTTCCGCCAGGCACTGGTTGCCATTGGTCAGCGTCGATTATCTGGTAAAGATGATGACCTGCGTGGCGTTCGACCCTTCGATGGCCAACCGGCAGGTCCTGGCGCTGTATGAACACACCCCGAATCTGCAGGGGATGCTCGAGCAGCTGGCACAAACGCTGGACATCAAGGCACCCCGCCGCCATGTACCCATAGGGTTGCTCAAGTGGCTGTTGGCGATTCCCGGGCTGGCCACCCGATTATCGATCAGCGCCGAGTCATTGAACTTCATTCAGACGCAGCGCTTCGACATGAGTGACAGCCTGAAACTGGAACAGAAGTATCAGTTGGCACATCCCGATATGGCGCGAACTTTGGAAAGGACCGTGCGCTACATCCAGGGTAACTTGCCCAATCGTCACGTTCACACTTCTGCAGACCTTGCCGGCAGATAACCAACGGGGCCTGAAAGAGCGCGTGATTCTGTCGGACATTCCAGCAATACAGGTGTTATATTATTGCGCGTGAACCAGATGGTTACTTCCTGACCGTCTGGTTAGTTAAAGCGTGTCGACGCTCAACTTGGTCCTTGGGGAAAAAGGCGTGTGAATTGACGTGAAGCGTGACATCCACCTCGTTGTGCTACTGCTATCGGTCATCGGTTGCTCTCTCGCCTCGTTAACGCTGTGGAAAGTCATGGCTTCTCGCGAGCGCGCCCTGGAAGACGTCAATGTCCATGGCCTTAACCTGACCCAGGCACTTTCCACCTATTCGGAAGGTATCGTCCGACAGAGTTCGATGCTGTTGCTCGGCCTGGTCGAGCGCCTGGAAACCGAGGGCGCCGGACCTGCGCAAATCGAACGCCTGGGTCAGCTGGTCAAGCGTCAGCAGCCGTTGATGCCGCCGATGAGCGGCATCACTATCTACGCAAGGGATGGACGCTGGCTGATGTCGTCCAACCGTCCGATCCCCGACGGTGCCAACAGCAGCGACCGAGCCTTTTTCATCCACCACCGTGACAACCCATCCCGCGACCCCTTCATCGGCCTGCCAATCCGTAGCCGCGTCAATCAGGAATGGGTGATCACCATCAGCCGGCGATTCAACGATGAGCATGGCGAGTTCGCCGGCGTTGTCGCCATGACACTTGGCGTCGAGAACTTCCTCCAGCTTTTCGGCAAACTGGATGTCGGCCATGACGGTGCCATCGGGCTGGCCTATACCGACGGTTCCATGCTGGTGCGCTACCCTTTCCGGGAACAGGACATGGGGCGCAACTTTTCGAAGTCGCCCATCTTTACCAAGTATCTCGTTGACCAGTCAGCCGGCACCGCATCGTTCACCTCCAGCCTGGACGGCGTGGAGCGCCTCTATGCGTTTCGCAAGAGCGACAAGCTACCCTTGGTGACAACAGTTGCACTGGGCAAGCAGGAAGCACTCTCGGCCTGGCGGCTCGAGGCGCTGCTGTCCTCACTGGTGGTCGTGGCGCTGCTCGCACTGATCGGAGCCATTGGCTGGCTGCTGATACGTGCCATGAGCCGGCGAAGCGCGGTCGAAAACGAGCTGCGACTGACCCAGCAGCGGTTGCTTGAGAGCAATCAACGGCTGGAAAGCCTGGCGATGCACGATGCGCTGACGGGGCTCGCCAACCGGCGCTGCTTTGACGAGGCGCTGACCCAGGAAATCCGCACGGCTCATCGAAACGGGACCACGCTGGCTTTGCTGATGATCGACATCGATCACTTCAAACGCTACAACGACACCTACGGGCATCCGGCTGGCGACGCCTGCTTGCAGCAGATGGCTACCCTGCTCTCTTCCTGTATCCGCCGCCCTCGCGACCTGCTGGCACGCTACGGCGGTGAGGAAATGGCGGTGATCCTGCCCGATACCGACAATGACGGAGCAGCTGTCGTTGCCAGGTTGATAATCGAGCGCCTGGCCTTGCAACCCGTCCCTCACAAAGGCAGCCCTTTCGGACATGTGACCGCCAGTATCGGCATCGCCTGCTCCGATGGGACGGCCCTCGACAGTCCGCCATCGCTGATTGAACGCGCCGACCAGGCGCTCTATATCGCCAAGCAAGCAGGCCGTAATTGCCTGCATGTCGACCAAACGAATGTACAAAGCCAATGACACGGAATGTATTGATGCACTCTCATTTCGGCAAAGGCGTCCTCTTTGCACTCAGCGCCGCGGCACTGAATGCAACGATCGGCGTACTCAGCAAGGTGTTGATGAACAGTGGATTCAGCTCCAGCAGCATCGCCCTGATAAAAACCGTACTTGGCTGCCTGCTGCTGTCAGCCTTGCTCATGTTCCTCAAGCGGCCCCTGCATACGGCCAAGTGGCTTCCTGCAGCCGTTTGCGCCTTTCTCGGCATTTTCGTGCTGTTCCATTTTGAAACCTCGGCCTATAGCCATTACGCCGCGGCAGGCGTCGTGGTGATCCTGATGGCAAGCGCCTCCATTTCTTCGATATTGCTGGGGCGGATAGTCCTCAAGGACCCCATCACCGCCAATGCGACAGTAGGCGCCGGGTTGGCGATAGCCGGTATTGCCGTGATCTTTGGAGCCGACCTGGAACAAGGCTTCACCCTGCAAGGCGCAGTGCTCGCTTCGATCGGAGGCTGCGGTTATGGCGCATTTTCGGTTGCCATGAAGCGCATGGGCGTTTCCGGGGGGCTGCATTTCACCCGGCAACTGTTGTTTTTCGGCAGCCTCTACCTGCTGATGCCGGCTGCGACCGATGGGTTCATCGTGGGAGAGCTGTCGCTGGCGGCAGTCATGGCATTGCTGGCTCTGGCCGCGTTGCCGACCATCCTCGGTTTCTTCTGTACCACCAAGGCCATCGAATATCTGAAGCCGTCGCAAGTCCAGGCACTGGAACTGACTGAGCCGCTGTTCGCCGCGCTGCTGGCGTTCGTGGTCCTCAATGAGGTACCGCGAGACACGTTGTACCTGGGGGCCGGGCTGATCCTCTTCGGATTGTGTTTCTCCAATGAGTTGATCCGACTGGGCAAGAAAGCGCCACAGCCGTCCGAAGCGTGAAGCGCGTGCGAACAAGCGCCCCGAAGCGCGCATGCTCGCGCGGCCGCATTACCAGATCGCTATATCGTAGGTCAGGTAGATCCGGTTGCTGTCGCGCCCTCGGGAAAAGTCAGAGCGGTAGACGTAGTTGCGAACTTTCACGCCCAGCCCTTTCACGGGCCCGGACTGCACCACGTAGGCGAGCTCCACGTCACGCTCCCACTCGCTGAGGCCGGCGTCAGCAGAGCGACCGTTGTCCCCGCTCAGGTAGCGCGCCATGAAGGTGAGCCCGGGGACACCGGCCGCGGCAAAGTTGTAGGCATAGCTCGCCATCCAGGTTTTCTCTTCTTCCTCGATGAACTTGCCGATGCCCACGTTGCTGAACGAGTAGACCGTCGCACCGCTGATATACGGCAACCCAGCCTCGCCATCGAGAATCTGGTAACCGGCGCCGAAAGTATGACCGGAATGAGCGTAGGACAGCTGCCCACTGAACATGTCGTTGTCGATCTGACCACCATGAGCGGCCCCGCTGTCGCGGCTCTTGAAATAGCGCAATTCGGCGGTCAACACGCCGCCGGCCAATGGCAGGTCGTGGACCAGGCCTAAATAGTCCTGACGATAGAAGTGTTCGAGCTGGCCGTGGAAATAGCTCAAGCGCAGCTGCTTGCTGACGGCATAGTCGGCCCCGGCAAAGTTGAAATCGCCAGACTCACCGCCACTGTAACCATCCAGGAACAGGCCGGTGCTGTCGGAGGAGTCCCGCTGCTTGAAGCGGTTCAGGTGGCCGGCGGTCAGGGTCAGGCCATCGACATCGGTGCTGGTCAGTTGCGTGCCCTGGTAGGTTTGCGGCAACAATCGCGCATCGTTGTACACCAGCACCGGTGTCTTGGGCAGCAAGGTGCCATGCTTGACGATGGTCTGCCCCAGGCGCGCCTTGGCCGTCACCCCGGCACTGGCGAACTCGTTCGCGGCACGGCCATCGTCATGCACCGGCAGCAAGCCGGTACCGCTGCGCCCGCGGCCCGAATCGAGCCTTACGCCTACAAGCCCCAGGGCATCGAGCCCCAGCCCGAGCGGGCCTTGGGTGAACCCTGACTGGTAGTCGAGCAGAAACCCCTGCGCCCATTCCACCCGCTCGCTCTTGGCATTTGCAGCAGCGCGGGCGCTCATGCCTTGTTCGTCGCGGAAGTTTTCGTTGAAGTAAACGTTACGCAGCTGCAGCTTGAGCTTGCCGTCGTCGATGAATCCGGCAGCGCCGGCCACAGGCAGCCAGCCGCAAAGCAGGCCACAGGTGGCCCCACGGAAAACAGTTCGGGACATTTTCGATACTCTGTTGTTGTTCTTGGATGAGGTGGGCGCCAGCGGCGCCCGAAGCAGATCAGACGAAGAAGGACAAGGCACCCGTGACCAGGGCCAGTGCGGTGATGACCAGCGATGTCAGCACCGCCCATTTCACGGTGGCCTTCTGGAAGTCGCCGATGTCGCGATCGACCATGCCCACCAGCAGCAAGGTCGAGGCCACCAGCGGGCTCATCAGATGCACCGGCTGCCCCAGCACCGAGGCACGGGCGATTTCAACCGGGTCGATGCCGTAGGCGGCCGCAGCGTTGGCAAGGATCGGCACCACGCCAAAGTAGTAAGCGTCGTTGGACAGTACGAAGGTCAGCGGCATGCTGGTCAGCGCCACCACCAGCGGGAACCAGTGGCTCCACGCCTCGGGAATCCAGTCGACCAGGGTCTGCGCCAGCGCATCGACCATCTTGGTGCCCGAGAAGATCCCCGCGAAGATGCCTGCGGCGAATACCAGCAGTACCACGGTCATGGCGTTGCCAGAGTGGGCGAGGATGCGCTCTTTCTGCAGCTCCAACTGCGGGTAGTTGATCATCAGCGCTGCGACGAAACCAATCATGAACAACAGAGCGGAGTGCATGACACCCATCACCAGCGCCGTCATGACGGCAATCACCAGCACCAGGTTCACATACGCCAGACGCGGGCGCTTGTGCGGATTGTCGCCGAGGATTTCCTTGATGTAGCAGTTGCCGCCACCCGACTCCAGGGCGATGTTGCCGATGCGTCGGCGCTCGGCTCGGCCCAGCAGGAAGGCGGTGAACACCACCCAGGCGGCACCGCCGATCACGGTCGGCAACATGGGGATGAAGTACTCGGTCGCATCCAGCCCGAGCGCGGCAATGGCCCGGGTTGCCGGCCCACCCCAAGGGCTCATGCCACTCATGATGCTCAGCGACAGCATGGACACCGTGGCCAGGATCATCGGGTTCATGCCAATGCGCTTGTACAGCGGCAGCATGGCGGCGCAGGTGATCATGTAGGTGGTGGTGCCGTCACCGTCGAGCGCCACCAGCAACGACAGCAGCGCGGTACCGATGGCGATCTTGACCGGGTCGCCATTGACGCGCTTGAGGATCTTGCGGATCAGCGGGTCGAACAGGCCGGCATCGATCATCAGGCCGAAGAACAGGATGGCGAACAGCAGCAGCGCTGCCGAGGGCGCCACCATTTTCAAGCCATCAAGCATCATCTTGCCCAGTTCGGGGGCGAAACCACCGATCACAGCGAAGACAATGGGTACCACGGTGAGCGCAACGATTGGCGACAGGCGTTTGCTCATGATCAGGTAGGTGAAGGTCACCACCATGATCAGGCCCAGGAGTGCGAGCATGGTCTTTTCTCTTGTTTTTATTCTATTGCGGCCATCGGCAAGGCAGACGGCCCCCTACCCCACTCGGCATCGCCAGGATGCTGAGTGGGATTCTAATTCAACAGTGGGAGGTGGAAGTGGCTTTTCAGCCGTGATGCCGGGGCTCGGCAGACCAGTCGGCCTGCGCAGCATCCGCCTTGTCCGGTACAACCGGAACGCCGTTCAAGCGGCGCAGCAAGGTTTCCCGTTCGCAGGCATTCTCCGACAGCGAGATGACCACGGTGGCCACGGCGTTGCTGGCCAGGCTGGTCAGGGCACGCGCCTCGGACATGAAGCGATCGATGCCGATCAGCAAGGCAAGCCCTGCCAACGGGATGTCGTGAATGACGGTCAAGGTCGAAGCCAGTGCAACGAAGCCACTACCGGTCACGCCCGCTGCGCCTTTTGACGACAACAGCATGATCGCCAGCATCGTCACCGTCTGGCCGAGGCTCAGGTCGATGTTGCAGGCTTGAGCGATGAAGACCGCCGCCAACGACAGGTAGATGGCAGTACCGTCGAGGTTGAAGGAATAGCCGGTTGGCAGCACCAGCCCGACCACGCCTTTCTTGCAGCCCAGTTTCTCGAGTTTTTCCAGCATGCGTGGCAGCACGGGCTCGGTGGACGAGGTGCCGAGCACCACCAGAAACTCCTCGCGGAAATAGCGCAGCAGCTTCCACAGGCTGAAGCCATGGGCACGGCAGATGCCGCCGAGTACCACCAGCACGAAGAATGCACAGGCGATGTAGAGCGTACCGACCAGCTTGGCCAGCGCCCCCAGGGACGTCACACCGTACTGCCCGACGGTGAACGCCAGCGCACCGAAGGCGCCGACCGGGGCGAAGCGCATCAGGTAGCCAAAGATGCGAAACACCATGCTAGAGGCAGACTCCAGCACATCGAGTACCGGCTTGCCCTTCTCGCCCATGGACGACAGGGCAAAACCGCTGAGCACCGCGATGAACAGCACCGGCAGCACTTCACCCTTGTTGAACGCCCCGATGAAAGTGTCGGGAATGATGTGCATGAAGAAATCGACAACACTGAGTTTCGCCGCAGACGCGGCGTACTGGCCGAGCCCCTCGGTGCTAAGCGTGGCCGGGTCGATGTTCATGCCGACCCCGGGGCGGAACAGGTATACCGCTGCCAGGCCGATCATCAGGCTGATAACGGTCAATACCAAGAACAGCAGCAAGGTCTTGCTCATCAAACGCCCGAGGGAGCGCTTGTCGGTCATCCCGGCAATGCCGGTGACGATGGTGCAGAAGACCACCGGCGCGATCATCATCTTGATCAGCTTGATGAACGCATCACCCAGGGGCTTGAGCGCAACGGCCTGTTGCGCCCAGAAGTGACCGACCACCACGCCCAGCAGGACGGCGCAGAGGATCTGGAAGTACAGCGATTTGGCGAGTCTCATGAGGCATCACCCATTGTTGAAATTGTGCGGATGCGCTTGTTGCAAATGTAAAAGTGTGGGCTGTCGCCCGACCTACCCCGCCAACCTGCGGAATGTAGGGGCATAAACGAAGCCTGAGAACAGCCGCCGGGCAGTTCGCACCACCGAGGCCTGAATCGTCTTGCCATCGGCACCGCTGCGTGACAGCGCGACATCGATACCGCCGCTTGGGTGTTCCAGGCGCACCTCGGCCAGTTGCTCGGCACCCTCGCCCAGCAGTTCGCCGATTACCGTACCTGGGCTGACGCAGGCAGTCGCCAGCCCTATCGCTCCGGTGATGGCCAGGGCGCGATGGCAGTTGTGCGGCATGAAGTAGCGAACCTGCAACGTGCCGTCATAGCGGGGCTTGGACACCAGAACAGGCTTCGGGATGACCATGCCGCTGACATCACCCAGGCCCATGGCCTTGCCGGCCTTCAGGCGCAACGCCTCGAGGCGTTCGAGCAATCCGCCGTTGGCGTCGAGTTCGGCCGGGGTTTCCGAGCCGGTGACACCCAGCTGGCTGGCCTCTATCACCATCATCGGCATGGCCATGTCGATGCAGGTGACCGGTACGCCATCGATCACATCCTTGGCCTTGCCGGTCGGGAACAGCTTGCCGGTCTTGCTGCCGACCGCATCGAGGAAGGTCAGGTGCACCGGGGCGGCAGTGCCCGGTACACCATCGATCGCCGTGCGGCCTTCATAGCGCACGATGCCGCCGGGGGTTTCCACCAGCGAATTGACGAAAGTGCCGGTGTTGAGGTTGCGAATGCGTACCAGCGTCTTGCCGTCCTGCCCTTTGACAAGGCCTTGCTCGATGGCGAAAGGGCCAACGGCGCACAGCATGTTGCCGCAGTTGGGCGCAGTATCGACCCGGCGCTGGGCGACCATGACCTGCACGAACAGGTAGTCGACGTCGGCGTCGGCATGCAGCGAGGGGCTGACAATCGCTACCTTGCTGGTCTGCGGGCTACCGCCACCGATGCCGTCGATTTCCAGTTCATGCCCGGAACCCATCAGGTTGAGCAGCAATTCGTCGCGTTCGACCACATTGGCAGGAAGGTCCCATGCATGGAAAAAGGGGCCCTTGGAGGTGCCACCGCGCATGAGTACGCAAGGAATTCGTTGCATGATTTCGCACTCTTGTTGATCAATGGACATCATTGATGCTGTGGACAAAAGATTGACAGGGATGGATAAATCAATCCAATGCAAATATCGTAGTCATTGTTCCGATTTGAGCATCAATACAGAGCCCAATGCCAAGAGCGATCCGAGATGGAATATGAGCTGCAAGACATACGATCTTTCGTGAAAATCGCCGAACTCGGCAGCTTCCACGAAGCCGCAGAAGCGCTGCACCTGTCCCAGCCCGCCTTGAGCCGACGAATCAAGAAGCTCGAGGAAGGCCTGGGCACTTCGTTGCTGGAACGCACTACTCGTCGCGTCAGCCTGACCAGCGTCGGGCGCGATTTCCTGCCCAAGGCCAGGCGCCTGCTGGATGACTTCGAAGACTCGATCCTGAGCATCCGCGAACTCGCAGAACGACAGACCGGTCAGGTGACCCTCGCCTGTATTCCGACCGCAGCGTTCTATTTCCTGCCGTCGGTGATCCGCGACTACAACGAGCAATACCCCAAGATCCGCATTCGCCTGCTGGACCTCAGCGCCAACGACGGGCTCGAAGCCGTGCTGCGCGGTGAAGCCGATTTCGGCATCAACATGATGAGCGGCCAGCACCCGGACATCGAGTTCGTCTCCCTGGTACAGGAGCATTTCGTCCTGGCCTGCCGCAGGGACCACAAGCTGGCGAACCGTGAAGCCGTCACCTGGACAGAACTGGCCGACTACCGCCTGATCGGCGTAGGCCGGCTCAGTGGCAACCGGATGTTGCTGGACCATGCCCTGTCCGGGCTCAACCTGCGGCCCAAGTGGTTCTATGAGGTTCAGCACCTGTCCACCTCGCTGGGCATGGTCGAGGCCGGGCTGGGCGTATCGGCCATGCCCAGCCTGGCCATGCCCAACGCCGACCACCCGACGCTGGTCAGCGTGCCGCTGATCGAACCCCAGGTAACCCGTACCCTGGGGTTGGTCTACCGCAGAGGGGCGTCGCTGTCGCCAGCAGCGGAGAAGTTCGTGTCGATCCTGCTGGACAAGTGGCCCAATCGCTGAACGCAGCCGCGTGCTTCTGGCTTGACGCGGTGCAGGGGAAATACGAGCTGTGTTCATGGCTCACTCCCCTCCCAGGCCCAGCCGGTTGGGCCGGCGCTTCTCGATTGCAAACTTGAGCAATGCCGCGCTGCGGAACAGCCCATGGGCAAACTTGCCATAGGGCAGCGTGATGAAAAGCGCCATCACGGTACCCAGGTGAATCGCCAGCATGATCGCCATCGCGGCGGTATCACGCAGGCCCAGCAAGGCAAGGCCGGTGGCGCTTACCAACAGCAGAAGCACAATGAAGGCCCGGTCCATGGGGCGCTGGGCCACATCACCCTGCTCCGGCGCCCTGCGCAGGTTCAGTGCCAGCAACCCGGCCGGCCCGACAATCAAGCCAATTCCGCCCAGGGTTCCGAGCAACACCGGTGCGCTCAGCAGCGGGTACGGCGCCTGCTGGCCCAGCAGATAGTGATACCCGGTGGCGACCACCGTGGCGGCAAAGCACAGCATGAAGCCGTAGAAGGTGAAGTGATGGAAGCGACGGCGCCAGAGCGTGTAGCGATCATCGGCGTTGTTGCAACCTTGGCCGTGCCCGCCGTCCAGGTATTTCAGGGTCAACGCCGCGCTTGATGCCTCAAGCACTGCCCCTTTTGCCGGTTGCGCCAGCGCCTCGGCAGGCGAGACCGAACGCCAGAAGCGACGTACCGCCACCGTCAGTGCCAAGCCTGCAGCGACAAAGACGCAACCGAACATCAGCGCCAGGGTGTTGTGCGGGAAGATCGCATAGAAATTGCCCGCCAGCCGACCAGGTAGCAGCGTGCCATTGATCCACAACGCCAGCAGCAGGAACAGCGACAAGGCCACTGCCAAGGCACTGGCAACATAGACGCCGTTGTGCCGGTACAGCCGGCCGAACAGGGCCGGCCATGCGTATTCGGCGTAGGTTTGCCCGCGCACCTTGGCCATCGCCTGGGGTACGTTGACGGCGAATTCGTGAGGCTGCGCGTACTGGCAGGCATGCAAGCAGGCACCGCAGTTGTGGCACAGGTTGGCCAGGTAATGGATGTCGGCCTTGCCGAACTCCAGCCTGCGGGTCATCGCCGGGAAAACGGCGCAGAAGCCCTCGCAGTAGCGACAGGCGTTGCATATCCGCATTTGCCGGTCCACTTCCCGCTCTTCCAGGTTCAATACCGGGATCAGTTCGAGGGCCGACCCGGCGGCATCAGGCTGGCGTGGTTCAGGCAGTTGCGCAGTCATGGCGGTTCTCTTTTTCTGGATGTTCGTAACCTGCCGCCGCAGCGGCGCTGGTCCCGGCGATACGGCCGAAGGCGGTGCCGATGGACATGCCGACACCTGCGGTGTAGCCCTTGCCCAGTACATTGCCCGCCATCATCTCGCCAGCAACGAACAGGTTCGGGCTGGGACGTTTGTCGAAATGAACCGCGGCGGTTTCATCGGTGCGCAGCCCCAGGTAGGTGAAAGTCACGCCAGGGCGCAGCGGGTAGCCGTAGTAAGGAGGTGTATCGATCGGGCGAGCCCAGTGGCTTTTCACAGGTTCCAGGCCAACGGTGTGGCAGTCGTCCAGGCGGGTGTGGTCGAAGGTACCCACCTGGCAGGCTCGGTTGTAGGCATGCACGGTTTCGAGGAAGGCCTGCACAGGCAAACCGAGCAGGCCGGCCAACGCCTCCAGGCTATCGGCGGTGGCGCCCGGGAAAACCGGCGGCATGAAGCGACCGAGCGCTTTCTGGTCGATGATCGAGAACCCCACCTGCCCTGGTTGATGCGCCACCAGGCGCCCCCAGATGGCATACCGCTTGGGCCAGAAGTCCTCGCCTTCATCGTAGAAGCGCTGGCCGTCGCGGTTGACCACCACGCCTAGCGACACACAATCGATGCGCGTGCAGATACCGCCATCGTATAGCGGAGCGCGGGCATCGATCGCCACCATGTGCGCCTGCGTCGGGTCGCCAATCGTGTCGGCACCCTGTTCGATCATGCGGCGCAACAGAACACCGTCATTGAAACGCGTGCCACGGATCAGGAAGTTGTCCGAAGGCCACTCCCCTCGCTCGTTCTGCCCCCACGCCTCGCGCAACCATTGGCGGTTGGACTCGAAACCACCGGCAGCAAGCACACAGGTACGCGCCTCGATGCGCTCGGCGGGCAGCGGACGCCCCCGAACCTCGCGCGCAGGCACATGGGCCGCGACGAAGCGTCCGTCCTGCAGTTCTATGTCGGCTACGGGGGTGTCGTAGCGTATCTGTACGCCAAGATTTTCGGCGCTGCGGAAGTAGGCATTGACCAGCGCCTTGCCGCCGCCCATGAAGAAGGCATTGGTCCGTGCGGTGTGCAGCGCACCAGACAATGACGGCTGGAAGTGCACGCCATGCCGGCGCATCCACCCGCGGCAGCTGGAGGATGCGCGAATCACCAGGCGCGCAAGCTTTTCGTTGGTCTGGCCACCGGTGACCTTCAGCAGGTCCTGCCAGAACTCCTCTTCCGGGTACGCCTCGAGCAGTACGTCCTGGGGGCCATCATGCATGCACCGCAGGTTACGCGTGTGTTGTGAGTTGCCACCACGCCAGGCGCGGGGTGCGGCCTCGAGCAGCAGCACGCTGGCTCCGGCCTCTCGCGCCATCAGCGCGGCACAGAGGGCGGCATTGCCCCCTCCGATGACTAGCACATCGATCATTTCGCCTCCAGATCACGAAGAGCCGAATGTTCGGCTGCTCCTCGTGACCGGGGACTTTAATGAGTGCCTTATGGGTGCGAAACGCGATCGTCGGGGGGAGGCATTCAGTTTTTCTAAAGGGGCTGGATGAGCGCACCCAGCGTCTGGGTCAAAGCAGCCGGGCCCCAGGCCATCGGCCCTGTTCCACCAGATCCCGAGCGACCTCCTGCAGTACAATCCGCGTTGCCAGCGCTGCTGGCGAGAGCTCGTCATCAGTCAGGCTGACAATTACATTGCGACGCTGCGCCTGTGCTTCATCGATGGCAAACACGCGCAAGCCTGCCTGATGCGCACGGGCCACCGTCGCGCCGGGCTGGATGGTCGCGGCATGACCCGCACACACGCAATCCATCAACAACGACAAACCATCGACCTCCATGACGATGCTGGCCTCCAGCCCTGCCCGCTCGAAGATCGAGCGCAACGTCGTGCGCAGGCCATGCTGCGTGCTGGGCATCACCAAGGGGAGCGTCGCGATCTGTTGCAATGTGAGCGACTCGCCCCACTCGGCCTTGACCAGCGGGGCGGGAACCAGCACGAACAGCCGCTCCGTGAGAAGCGCCCGCACCTCCAGCCGCGGCCCCGTCTCTGCCTGGAACAGCACCGCCAGGTCAAGGTGCCTGGCATTGAGCTGGTTCATCAGATAACCGGACAGCATTTCCACCAGGTGCAGACGGATGTCGGGATAGCGTTCGCGCATACGGTCAATCAACGCCAGGCCAAGAATCGATGCGGTGGTCGGTGCCAACCCCACGCTGGCGTAGCCGCTCATGCGGCCGCTTTGTGCCGCCAGCACAGCATGCTCCGCCTGGCGAAGCGCCAGCCGCGCATGATATTCGAAGGCCAGGCCCGCCGCCGTCGGCGACACGCCTGTGCTCGAACGTGTCAAAAGCCGGGTACACAGCTCGCTCTCCAGCTTGGACAGCTGTTGGCTCAATGCCGAGGCGCCGACCCCGAGTTCGACCGCAGCCCTGCCAAGGCTGCCGTACTCCAGAACACTCAGGAAATAGCGAAGCTGACGTAACTCCATACAGATCTCTTCAACGATGGGGGCAGGCCTGGCGCATGTTAAACGTATTTGCACAGCGTGGGCGGTCAAGCCTTGATCGACAGGACGCTACGGTGGAACTGGCCCGCCCTCATGGAACCGCACATGACTCATTGAATTGGCAGGGTAGGCGGACTGCTTGCGAATTCAGTTCGCCAAGCGTCAGCGCAGCCCACAAGCTGGGCGATCTCCTGCAAGGCCTTCTTTCGTCTGCAGGAATCAATCTGGCAGGCCTTGCAATACATGCGAAAATTCATATATTTGAAAAAACATATATATCAAGCATGAAAAGCAAACACCGAGAACCACCATGACTGACTCGCTGACCCCGACCCAGGTATTCAAATGCCTCGCCGACGAGAACCGCATTCGGATGATGCTGCTGATCGCTCGTGAGGAAGAGCTGTGCGTGTGTGAACTGATCTGCGCCCTGGAAGAAAGCCAACCCAAGGTTTCCCGGCACCTCGCACAACTGCGCACCTGCGGCCTGCTTGAAGATCGCCGGCAGGGGCAATGGGTGTATTACCGCCTGCATCCAGAACTGCCCGCCTGGGTACGCGATGTCCTGGTAACCACGCTGGAAGCCAATCGCGAATGGTTGGGCACCAGCGCCAAACGACTGGACACCATGGGTGACCGCCCTCAGCGCGTCGCTGCCTGCTGCTGACTACTGTCGAAAAAAGGCATTTCTCGCATTGCCTTTCGAACGACTGGATGCCGCCCGGCTCAAGGCCTAGCTGGCGATCATCGAAACGCTCTGACGTTCAGGGAGATACACCATGAGCAAAAGCCGGCTTTCCTTCCTCGACCGCTACCTGACGGTCTGGATCTTCCTGGCCATGGGCCTGGGGATCGCTCTCGGCAGCCTGTTCCAGGGGTTGCCAGCGTGGCTGAACAGCCTGTCGGTGGGCTCGACCAACATCCCCATCGCAATCGGCCTGATCGTGATGATGTACCCGCCATTAGCCAAAGTGAAATACGAGGAGTTACCGCAGGTCTTCAAGGACAAGCGCATACTCGCCCTGTCGCTGATCCAGAACTGGGTGATCGGCCCGGTGCTGATGTTCGGGCTGGCAGTAGTGTTCCTTTCCGACAAGCCCGAGTACATGACCGGCCTGATACTCATCGGTCTGGCGCGTTGCATCGCCATGGTGCTGGTATGGAATCAGATCGCCGGCGGCAATAACCAGTACGTGGCTGGCCTGGTCGCCTTCAACAGCATTTTCCAGATCCTGTTCTTCAGCGTGTACGCCTGGATCTTCCTGGGCCTGCTGCCGCCACTGTTCGGCCTGGAAGGTAGCGTCATCGAGACTAGTTTCCTCGATATAGCCCAATCGGTGCTGATCTACCTGGGTATCCCGTTCCTTGCCGGTTTCCTGACCCGCAAGACCCTGATCGGCCGGAAAGGTGCCACCTGGTACCAGGAGCACTTCATTCCGAAAATCAGCCCGCTAACCCTCGTGGCGTTGCTGCTGACCATCGTTGCCATGTTCAGCCTGAAAGGCGACATGGTGCTGCAACTGCCGCTGGACGTGCTGCGCATCGCCACCCCGCTGACCATCTATTTCGTGGTGATGTTCTTCATCAGCTTCTGGATGGGCAAGCTGCTGGAGGCCGACTACCCCCGCACCACTGCGCTGGCCTTCACTGCGGCAAGCAACAATTTCGAACTGGCCATTGCCGTGGCCATCGCCACCTTCGGCCTCGCCTCGCCGGTCGCGTTTGCCACCGTCATCGGGCCCTTGGTGGAAGTGCCGGTACTGATCTCGCTGGTTGGCGTGGCCTGGTGGCTCAAGCGTCGCTGGTTCGATCAGCCATCTGGCGCCTTGTCTCAGGAGTAAATCATGACCGAACACCACATTCCCAACATCGACAACGATCTGGTCGACCTGCCGACAGCAGACAAGCTGGCAGTCGAGCAAAAGTCCACCCACAAGCCTCGCATCCTGCTGCTGTACGGCTCGACCCGCGAACGCTCCTTCAGCCGCCTGCTGACCGAAGAAGCCGCCCGCCTGCTGGAGCACTTCGGTGCCGAGACGCGAATCTTCAACCCGTCCGGCCTGCCATTGGCAGATGACGCGCCCGATGACCATCCGATGGTCAAGCAGCTGCGCGACCTGGTGCTGTGGTCGGAAGGCATGGTCTGGTGCTCTCCGGAACGTCATGGCGCCATGACTGGTGTGTTCAAGTCGCAGATCGACTGGATCCCCCTGAGCATCGGCGCCGTACGGCCGACCCAGGGCAAGACCCTTGCGGTCATGCAGGTATGCGGCGGTTCGCAGTCGTTCAACGTGGTCAACCAGCTGCGTGTGCTTGGCCGCTGGATGCGCATGTTCACCATCCCCAACCAGTCGTCCGTACCCAAGGCCTACCTGGAGTTCGACGAAACGGGCCGCATGAAACCGTCCCCGTACTACGACCGTGTCGTCGATGTCATGGAAGAGCTGGTGAAGTTCACCCTGCTGTTGCGCGACCGCGCCGACTACCTCGTCGACCGCTACTCCGAGCGCAAGGAGTCGGCCGAGGAACTGTCCAGGCGTGTCAATCAACGATCCATCTGAAGTCACAACTCGAGAACAAGACCATGGCAATCAAAGTAGGCATCAATGGGTTTGGCCGTATCGGTCGCCTGGCGCTGCGCGCGTCCTGGGGCTGGCCGGAATTCGAATTCATCCAGATCAATGACCCGGCCGGCGACGCCCAGACCCACGCCCACCTGCTCAACTTCGACTCGGTCCACGGGCGCTGGGATCGTGAAGCCGGGGCAGATGGCGACTCGGTGGTGATCGAGGGCAAGCGCATCAAGGTCAGCGCGAACAAGAACATTGCGGACACCGACTGGTCGGGCTGCGACCTGGTCATCGAGGCCAGCGGCAAGATGAAGTCGGTAGCGGTGCTCCAGGCCTACCTGGATCAGGGCGTCAAACGTGTGGTGGTCTGCGCTCCAGTGAAGGAGAAAGGCGCCCTGAACGTGGTGATGGGGGTCAACCAGCACCTGTTTGACCCGGCGCAGCATCGTATTGTCACCGCCGCCTCCTGCACCACTAACTGCCTGGCCCCGGTGGTCAAGGTGATTCACGAGAGCCTTGGCATCCGCCACGGCTCGATCACCACCATCCACGACCTGACCAATACCCAGAGCATCCTTGATACGCCGCACAAGGACCTGCGTCGCGCCCGTGCCTCGGGCATGAGCCTGATCCCGACCACTACGGGCTCGGCTACCGCAATCGCCGAAATCTTCCCTGAACTGCGCGGCAAGCTGAATGGCCATGCCGTGCGTGTACCGCTGGCCAACGCCTCGCTGACCGACTGCGTTTTCGAGGTGGCGCGTGAGACCACGGCTGAAGAGGTCAATGCGTTGTTGAAGGTTGCTGCCGAAGGCCCGTTGAACGGAATCCTCGGCTACGAAGAACGACCACTGGTGTCCATCGACTACCGAACCGACCCACGGTCTTCGATCATCGATGCGCTGTCGACCCTGGTGGTCAATGGCACCCAGGTAAAAATCTATGCCTGGTACGACAACGAGTGGGGCTACGCCAACCGCGCAGCGGAACTGGCGCGAATGGTCGGCATGGCGGAGTAGACGGCAATCATGAAGGCGTTGTCAGCCCTGTCCATGGAAGTGCGTCAGTACCTGCTGGTTACCGGCAACTACTGGGCCTTCACCCTCACCGACGGCGCGTTGCGCATGTTGGTGGTACTGCACTTCCATTCACTGGGCTACACGCCGTTGCAAATCGCGGCGCTGTTCCTGTTCTACGAAGTGTTCGGCGTGATCACCAACCTGGCAGGCGGCTACCTCGGCGCCCGCCTGGGGCTGAATCGCACCATGAACATAGGCCTGGGCCTGCAGGTCCTGGCCCTGCTGATGCTCACGGTACCGGCAGCCTGGCTCACGGTGGCTTGGGTGATGATGGCCCAGGCGCTTTCCGGCATCGCCAAGGACCTGAACAAGATGAGCGCCAAGAGCTCCATCAAGCTTCTGATGCCGGACAGCCAGCAAGGCACGCTGTACAAGTGGGTCGCCATCCTGACGGGCTCGAAAAACGCGCTCAAGGGCGTTGGTTTCTTCCTTGGCGGCGCCCTGCTCGCCCTGCTCAGCTTCACCCTGGCGGTGCTGGCCATGGCGGCGGTACTGGCATTGATCTGGATCGGCAGCTTGATCCTGCTGAAGAAGGACCTGGGCAAGGCCAAGGCCAAACCGAAGTTCCGCGACATGCTGTCCAAGAGCCGGGCCATCAACATTCTCTCGGCCGCACGGCTGTTTCTCTTTGGTGCCCGTGACGTCTGGTTCGTCGTGGCTTTGCCGGTGTACCTGAGCACGGCTTTTGGCTGGGACTTCTGGCTGGTCGGCGGCTTCCTGGCTGCATGGGTAATCGGCTACGGCATTGTCCAGTCACTTGCGCCCCACATCACTGGCAAGAAACGCGGCCATGTGCCCGACGGTCGCGCGGCCTTCATCTGGGCGATCGCCCTTGCCGGGCTGCCGGCGCTCATCGCCCTGGGCCTGTCGGCAGGCTGGTCGGCGCAGGTGGTGCTAGTGGGCGGGCTGATGCTGTTCGGCGTGCTGTTCGCCGTGAATTCATCACTGCACAGCTACCTGATCGTCAGCTATGCCAAGGAAGACGGGGTATCGCTGGATGTGGGCTTCTATTACATGTCCAACGCGCTAGGGCGGCTGGTCGGTACGCTGCTTTCCGGTTGGGTGTTCCAGGCTTATGGGCTCGGAGCCTGCCTGTGGATCTCCACAGCGTTTGTTCTGCTGGCTGCCCTGATTTCTATCGCATTGCCAAGGCATGCTGCCGGGGTGCTCCAGGCTAGCGAAGATAAAAGGTAAAGGGGTGATCCACAGCTGCCCACAATCGATCCTTGTCTGTCGTAGTCGCGAATGGCGGCTAACTACCCATTGCGTAAATCTGTAACGGGGGCCGTTTGGGGGCCCATCGCCGGCAAGCGCGGCTCCCACAGGTACAGCGCATACCTGAAGGCTGGTGGTATTCCTGTGGGAGCCGGCTTGCCGGCGATGAGGCCGGTACTGACTACAGAGCTTTGGATCAGTGTCCGCCGTGGGCCGGTAGCTGCCTTTCGTGACATACGACCTCCATACGGGGCTCACCCCTGCTCTGTTTCCGGCCCTCCCCCCAATGGGCGTACACATCGCCCGTTTCTCGCCTAACCACCTCCGGTAACTGCACGATCAATTCCCCAGGCATGAGCCATCAGACGGCAACCTGTCTTTGTGCATGGGACAGCGTCGCACACCGTGCTGACGGTGTTCGCCCACAGCATGATGGGCACCGTTCAACCCGCCTACCCTGCCTCCCTGCCAAAGGCGTAATCCTTGAAAACTAACCACCCGATCCCATGGGAGCACTGTACATGCCTATCGACTTCAGGCCCGCTCAAGCCTCGGACGCGCACGATATTGCGCGCTTCTTTCAACTGACATCGGAGGGCATGGCCGATTACATATGGAGCAAGCTTGCCGCTCCTGGAGAAGCATTGCTGAGCGTCGGTGCGTCTCGCTATGCCAGGGAACAAGGCGACTTTTCCTACAAGAACTGCCTGATGGCCACTTTCGAAGGGCGTGTCATCGGCATGATGCATAGCTATGCCTTGCACGAGACCCCTGACAGGTCTGTCGAGGCAGACCCGGTCCTCGCGCCTTATTCCGAAATGGAAATACCCGACACCTTGTACATATCCAGCCTGGCCCTGGATGAAGCCTGGCGCAGCCAGGGGCTGGGCGTCCAGTTTCTTCGCCACGCCCAGCAGCGCGCCGAGGAGTCGGGCCTGAATGGGCTATGCCTGATCGATTATGCAGAAAACCACGGTGCACGCCGCTTCTACGAACGTCAAGGTTTTCAAATTGTTAAAACCTGCCAGATCGTTCCGCACCCGATGCTGGGCGTAACCGGTGAAGCCTATTTGATGTATCGCCCTAACCAAAACGTGCTCGAGAAAAAGCCATGAACAAGAAACTGACCGTGTTCCGCGAACTGGATATCCAACCGATACGCGACCTTCCCTTTTTTGAAGAGGTGGTGGAAGGCACCCCTCATACGCTGACGTCCAAGTACTATCACGATGAACAGCAAGGTCGCATTTCCGGAGAATGGGAAGCCAGCACCGGAGCGTGGCGCATCGACTACAAGGTTTGGGAGTTCTGCCATGTCCTGAGTGGATGCTGCGTCATCGAGCTTGAGGGTTGCGCCCCCATCAAACTGGCCGCTGGCGACACGTTCATCATCGAACCGGGCGCCAAGGGCAAATGGACCGTGCTGGAAGACATGAAAAAGAACTTCGTGATCCTCTTGCCAACGAACTAGGCGCGGCAGACCACAACAGCCCTCTACCTCATGGCTGCGCTGTCGCGCATGGAACAGAGCCTTTGCGGGAGCGGCCTTGTGTCGCGAAAGGGCCGCAAAGCGGCCCCAAGCAGGTAAAGAAAACAGCGTAACCGCCTCGGCGAGATCAGTCGTCGTGGCGGTGTTTGTTGCGCCAGCCGTAGTGATGGCCACGGTCGTGGCGGTGACGACGCCAGCCCCGATCGTCGTCATCGTCGTCATAATCACGGTAGCGATGCCCGCTCTCGTCATCGTATTCCCGGCCCATGTGGTTGCCCAAGGCACCACCCACACCGCCACCGGCTGCTGCGCCGATCATGCTGCCAGTGGTGCCGCCCATCTTGCGACCCACCACGTTGCCGCCAGCTGCACCCAGTGCGCCGCCAATGGCCGCCTCTCCACGGCTGTGCTTGTCGGCACCCACCGCACCACCGGCCGCGCCACCCAGGCCGGCGCCGATTGCCGAGCCGGTGCTGCCGCCGATCGACTGGCCGACTACCGAGCCCAATACTCCACCCAATGCGCCACCTATGCCTGCTTCGGTATTGCCGCCTGCCGACGCAACGCCGCTCAGCAGGCCAAGTGACAACAACAGAATCGAGGAGTACTTCATTTGTGAAAGCCTCAAAGGGATACGGAGGCGATCCTGAGGCTCTGGACAGGGGCTTACAATGGAAATCCGACGAGTGACAAGACTTGGAAAAATTCCCCAAGTTATTGTTTTCCCGATGGAAACTTAAGGGATTTTCAACGGTCACAGGCTGATTGCAAAAAGCCTTTCCAGCGATGGAGAGGCCTTTTGTTTCTACCCGTCACCCGTGCTCCCCTCCAAACTCACTACCCTTCTGCCCCAGACCTTGATTGCCCCAAACCGCTGGATCAACAAGGTGACAAGTGCACCGAGCAAAGCCAGGGCCATGTCCTTTTGCGCATCCCAAGGGTCTTGCTGGGTAGCGACAAAGGCTTGTGCCTGATCATCACCCAGGTATTGGCCACCTATCCACTCCAGCAGCTCGTACAGCGCCGATGTGGCGAGGACGAAGGAAACAGTACACAACGCCAACCAGCCGCCTCGCAACAGGGCCTGGCGCTGGAGCAGCTCCCTGATCGGCAGGACGAACAAAAGGCCGTAACTCAGATGCACCAGACGATCGAACTGGTTGCGCTGCCAGCCCATCCAGGCATTCAGAGAGTGGTCGGTAAGCGCACGCAGCCAAGCGTCATAGGGGACTTTGGCATAGGTAAAATGCGCTCCTAGCTCGTGAATCGCCAGCATCACCACGATTGCCAGGTAAGCATGCCGAGAAAAGCGCCAATAACGGCTGGTCGCAGCCAAGGTGAGCAGGAGTGTCAGCGGCAAAACGTTTTCGAGCCACCAATCCGCACGATCAAGCGGCGCAACCCCCGAGGCAAGCATCAGCAACATGGCCGATGTCAGCAAGCCCGCGACTTGGCGTGGCGTGGCCGAAGGGGCAAAGCTTGTTTGCAATGCTGGATTCTTGTTCATGGTTTTACGCTCGGCTTGAGCACGGTTGAGCCTGGCAGGACAGCTAAAGTTTCCTCCGGTCGCCGGTTTCACCTGATGCCATGTCACCCCAATGACAGTTCTTCATGGTGTTGAACGGGGCCAGTAACACTGAAACTTGCCACTGGACGATTCCACCTGAACTTTCCCTGTCTCCTTGGCTTCCCCTGCATAGACCATCCGGACCCGCCTCTGCAGGAGATGAACCAATGAGAGCACTGACATACCACGGAACCCAGGACGTCAGGGTCGACAATGTCCCCGACCCGCTCATCCAGGACGAAGACGACATCATCCTTCGGGTCACCGCTACCGCCATCTGCGGCTCCGACCTGCACCTCTATCATGGCAAGATTCCACAGACAGAGCCGGGCGATATCTTCGGCCACGAGTTCATGGGCATCGTCGAAGAGACCGGCCGCGGGGTGACCAACCTGCAGGTCGGTGACCGCGTGGTAATTCCCTTCGTGATCGCCTGCGGCAGCTGCTTCTTCTGCCAACTCGACCAGTTCGCCGCTTGCGAAACCACCAACACCGGCCGCGGTGCAATCATCAACAAGAAAAGCATCCCACCCGGCGCCGCACTGTTCGGCTATAGCCATCTTTATGGCGGCGTGCCCGGCGGCCAGGCGGATTTCGTGCGGGTGCCCAAGGCCAACGTCGGCCCGTTCAAGGTGCCTACCGCCCTGCCGGACGACAAGGTGCTGTTCCTCTCGGATATCCTGCCCACGGCCTGGCAGGCCGTTACCAATGCGCAGGTCGGCCCAGGCTCGACTGTGGCCATCTATGGCGCCGGGCCGGTCGGCCTGCTGAGCGCAGCCTGCGCGCGCATGCTGGGCGCCCAGACAATCTTCATGGTCGACGACAATGACTACCGCCTGGCGTTCGCTCGCGACGCCTACGGCGTGGTGCCGATCAACTTCGAGCAGGATGATGACCCGGCCGACAGCATCATCCGCCTGACCCCAGGCATGCGCGGTGTGGACGCAGTCATCGATGCGGTCGGTTTCGAGGCCAAGGGCAGTACCACCGAAACAGTATTGACCACACTGAAGATCGAGGGCAGCAGCGGCAAGGCGCTGCGCCAGAGCATCGCTGCGGTGCGCCGGGGCGGCGTGGTCAGCGTGCCTGGGGTCTATGCGGGTTTTATCCACGCCTTCATGTTTGGCGATGCCTTCGACAAGGGGCTGACGTTCAAGATGGGCCAGACCCATGTGCAGAAATTCCTTCCCGAACTGCTCGAACATATCGAGGCCGGGCGCCTGCAACCGGAACTTATCGTCACCCACCGCCTGGCCCTGGAAGAAGCGGCCCTGGGTTACAAGTTGTTCGACCAGAAGCAGGACGACTGCCGCAAGGTCATCCTCGTGCCGGGCGCTGCCGCCGGTACATTGGGGCCTGACCATACATTCGGTGGGATACAGCGATGATCGGCGCTGCACCCGGGGTTACCCGCTCTCCTGGAACGGCCCATAACTCATTGAGTTAGCAGGGACCCTGTGGGAGCGGCTTTAGCCGCGAACACCGCGCAGCCGGTGACATGCACCGCGTTGGATTGTTCGCGGCTAAAGCC
>NZ_JADLJS010000014.1 GCF_015680405.1 Pseudomonas pudica | reverse complement strand
CCACAGGTACGGCGCAAGCTTCGAGACTTGCGCCGTACCTGTGGGAGCGGGTTTACCCGCGAAGAGGCCATCCCTGCCATGCCAGATAGCAGCAGCTTGTCGCCTGCGGCCCCCAGCTTGGTTATACTTCCCGGCTTTCCCGAATAAATGCACAGGGTCCCGCCGCGCATGGATAAGACCTACCAGCCGCACGCCATCGAAACTTCCTGGTACAACACCTGGGAGTCCGAGAACTATTTCGCCCCACAAGGTGCAGGCGAGTCCTACACCATCATGATCCCGCCGCCGAACGTCACCGGCAGCCTGCACATGGGCCACGGGTTCAACAACGCGATCATGGACGCCCTGATCCGTTTCCGCCGCATGCAAGGCCGCGACACCCTGTGGCAGCCAGGTACCGACCACGCCGGTATCGCAACCCAGATGCTGGTCGAGCGCCAGCTCGAGGCCAAGGGCCAGAACCGGCATGATCTGGGCCGCGAAAAGTTCCTGGAAAAGGTCTGGGAATGGAAGGATCAGTCCGGTGGCAACATCAGCCGTCAGATCCGCCGCCTGGGTTCGTCGGTCGACTGGAGCCGCGAGCGCTTCACCATGGATGACGGCCTGTCCGAAGCGGTCAAGGAAGCCTTCGTGCGCCTGCATGAAGACGGCCTGATCTACCGCGGCAAGCGCCTGGTCAACTGGGACACCAAGCTGCACACGGCCATCTCCGACCTCGAAGTGGAAAACCACGACGAGAAGGGCCACCTGTGGAACCTGCGCTACCCGCTGGCCGACGGCGCCAAGACCGCCGAAGGCAAGGACTACCTGGTAGTCGCCACCACCCGTCCGGAAACCCTGCTGGGTGACGCCGCCGTGGCGGTCAACCCGAACGACGAGCGCTACCAGGCACTGATCGGCAAGTACGTCGAACTGCCGCTGGTTGGCCGCCGCATCCCGATCATCGCCGACGACTACTGCGACCCCGAGTTCGGTACCGGCTGCGTGAAGATCACCCCGGCCCACGACTTCAACGACTACGAAGTCGGCAAGCGACACAACCTGCCGCTGCTGAACATCTTCGACAAGAACGCCTTCGTGCTGGCCAGCGCGCAGGCCTTCAACCTCGACGGCAGCGTCAACGAGCAGGTGGACACCCGCCTGCCGGCCCAGTACGCCAACCTCGACCGCTTCGTCGCACGCAAGCAGATCGTCGCCGACCTGGATGCCCAGGGCTTGCTGGTGAGCATCGACGACCACGCCCTGAAAGTGCCGAAAGGCGACCGTTCGGGCACTGTCATCGAGCCGTGGCTGACCGACCAGTGGTACGTTTCCACCAAACCGCTGGCAGAACCTGCCATCGCCGCCGTGGAAGATGGCCGCATCCAGTTCGTGCCCAAGCAGTACGAGAACATGTACTTCTCCTGGATGCGTGACATCCAGGACTGGTGCATCAGCCGCCAGCTGTGGTGGGGCCACCGCATCCCGGCATGGTACGACGAGGCCGGCCAGGTCTATGTCGGCCGCAACGAGGAAGAAGTGCGCGCCAAGCACAACCTGGGTGCCGACGTGGTCCTGCGCCAGGACGACGACGTACTCGACACCTGGTTCAGTTCGGGCCTGTGGACCTTCTCCACCCTGGGCTGGCCGGAACAGACCGAATTCCTCAAGAAATTCCACTCCACCGATGTGCTGGTGACCGGCTTCGACATCATCTTCTTCTGGGTTGCGCGCATGATCATGCTGACCATGCACCTGATCAAGAACGAGGATGGCACCCCGCAGGTACCGTTCAAGACCGTGTACGTGCATGGCCTGGTACGTGACGGCCAGGGCCAGAAGATGTCCAAGTCCAAGGGCAACGTGCTCGACCCGCTGGACATCGTCGACGGCATCACCCTCGACGCCCTGCTGGAAAAACGCACCAGCGGCATGATGCAGCCCAAGCTTGCCGAGAAGATCGCCAAGCAGACCAAGGCCGAGTTCCCCGAAGGTATCGCCAGCTACGGCACCGACGCCCTGCGCTTCACCTTCTGCTCGCTGGCCTCCACTGGCCGCGACATCAAGTTCGACATGGGCCGCGTCGAAGGCTACCGCAACTTCTGCAACAAGATCTGGAACGCCGCCCGCTACGTGCTGGACAAGGGCGAGGACTGCGGCCAGAACGGCGAAGCCTACGAGCTGTCGCTGGCCGACCGCTGGATCATCTCGCAGCTGCAGCGCACCGAAGCCGAAGTGACCCGCCAGCTGGAGCAGTTCCGCTTCGACCTGGCCAGCCAGGCGCTGTACGAGTTCATCTGGAACCAGTACTGCGACTGGTACCTGGAGCTGTCCAAGCCGGTGCTGTGGGACGAGAACGCCCCAGTCGAGCGCGCCCGTGGTACCCGCCGCACCCTGGTGCGCGTGCTGGAAGTTGCGCTGCGCCTGGCGCACCCGTTCATGCCGTTCATCACCGAAGAAATCTGGCAGCGCATCGCGCCGCTGGCCGGCATCGAAGGCAAGACCATCATGCTGCAGCCATGGCCGGTGGCCAATGAAAGCCGCATCGACGCCGCCGCCGAAGGCGACATCGAGTGGCTCAAGGAGCTGATGGTCGGCCTGCGCAACATCCGCGCCGAAATGAACATCGGCCCGGGCAAGCCGCTGCCGCTGTTCCTCAAGAATGCCAACGCCGACGACCAGCGTCGCCTGCAGGAAAACGAAGCCCTGCTGAAGAAGCTGGCCAAAGTCGAATCGTTTACCGTGCTGGGCGACGCCGACGAAGCGCCGCTGTCGGCCACCGCGCTGGTCGGTGACCTGCAAGTGCTGGTGCCAATGGCCGGCCTGATCGACAAGGATGCCGAGCTGGCGCGCCTGAACAAGGAAATCCAGCGCCTGCAGGGTGAAGTGGCACGCGTGGGTGGCAAGCTGTCCAACGCTGCCTTCGTCGACAAGGCACCGCCTGCCGTGATCGAGAAGGAACGCGCCAAGCTGGCCGAGTCCGAACAGGCCCTGGCCAACTTCACAGAGCAGCATGCGCGGATTGCAGCGCTTTAATCAAAAGTGAAGCCATCGCGGGCTGCTTCGCAGCCCATCGCCGGCAAGCCAGCTCCCACAGGAAAGCACCATACCTGTGGGAGCTGGCTTGCCGGCGATGCTTTTCAGGACCCGACCATGACCCGCAAACCCACCCTGCACCCGCGCAACCGCCACCAGGGCCGCTACGACTTCCCCAGCCTGATCAAGGCCCACCCTGACCTGGCGCGCTTCACCATCACCAACCCCCACGGCAAGCCCAGCATCGACTTCGCCAACCCCGAGGCTGTGCGGGTGTTCAACCGTGCCTTGCTGAAGGCCCAGTACGGCATCCAGCACTGGGATATCCCCACCGACTACCTGTGCCCGCCGATTCCCGGTCGCGCCGACTACATCCACGTGGCCGCCGACCTGCTGGCCGACGACAATGCCGGCGAGATCCCCAAGGGCACCCAGGTGCATGCGCTGGACATCGGCGTAGGTGCCAACTGCATCTACCCGCTGCTGGGCCATAGCGACTACCGCTGGCGCTTCCTCGGCTCGGACATCGACCCCGTGGCCCTGGCTTCGGCCAAGGCCATCGTCCAGGCCAACGGCCTGGGCAAGGCCATCACCCTGCGCCAGCAGGCCAACCGTGCGCACATCCTCAGCGGCCTGCTGCAGGAGGGCGAACGCTTCGACCTGACCCTGTGCAACCCGCCCTTCCATTCCTCGCGCGACGAAGCCACCCGTGGCAGCCAGCGCAAGTGGAAGAACCTCGGCAAGCAGGACCCCAAGCGCAAGCTGCCGGTGCTCAACTTCGGTGGCCAGAACAACGAACTGTGGTGTGAAGGTGGCGAAATCCGCTTTGTCACCCAACTGGTCAGTGAAAGCGTGCAGTACGCCGAGCGAGTGCTGTGGTTCACCAGCCTGGTGTCCAAGGCCAGCAACCTGCCGGGGATCGAGGCCGCGCTAAGGAAAGCAGGCGTCAAGGCCGTGCGCATCAGTGAAATGGGCCAGGGACAGAAGCAAAGCCGCATGGTCGCCTGGAGCTTCCACGACGACGCCGCGCGCCAGGCCTGGCACGCCGGGCGTAAAAACCGGGCATGAAAAAACCGCGCCCGGGCAAGCCGGGCGCGGTTTCGTCAAAGCTTCAACAATTACTTGTTGATGGCGTCGGTCAGCACTTTGGCTGGAACGAACTTGACGACTTTCTTGGCAGCGATTTCGATGGCAGCGCCAGTCGAAGGGTTGCGGCCGGTACGGGCAGGACGCTCAGCGACTTTCAGCTTGCCGATGCCTGGCAGAGTGATTTCAGCGCCGTTTTCCAGCTGGTCGGCAACGATCTGGCCCAGTTGCTCCAGAGCGTTCTTGGCGGTGGCTTTCGGCGCGGCGATCGATTCGGCGATGTCGGCAATCAGTTGGTCTTTGGTCAATGCCATGGTGGTGTTCCTTCCCTATCAAATTCGTTGGTTATGCAGCGCACTACGACGTTATCGGGCCAGCCCCTGAAAGTGGAGGGCCGCGCCAATCGCGTATGTAGATACGCAAATCGACGTTTGGTTCGACACGACGACAGCACGCTGCCAGCAATGCGCCACACAAGGGGCGCAAGACCGCGCAAAGCTACCACAGGAACGGATAAATATCCGCTGCGCGCTTCGATTTAATGCAGGTTTTTCGGGGGTTTTAGCCTAAAACGCACAAATTTGAACAAAAAACGAACAACCGCCATTTCTGCCAACATCCGGCCACTGCACCACCTGGTGTCTAGGGTAAACTGGACAACTTTTGCAGCTCCCCGAGAATTCCATGCCAATCCGTCATTGCATCGTTCACCTGATCGACAAAAAGCCCGATGGCAGCCCCGCCGTACTGCATGCCCGCGATTCCGAACTGGCCGCTTCCGACGCCATCGAAAACCTGCTGGCCGACCTCAATGACAGCTACAACGCCAAGCAAGGCAAGGCCTGGGGCTTTTTCCACGGCGAGTCCGGGGCCTACCCGCTGAGCGGCTGGCTGAAGCAGTACCTGGACGAAGAAAAGGACTTTACCGCCTTCAGCCGCGTGGCCGTGGAGCACCTGCAGAAGCTGATGGAGGAGTCCAACCTGTCCACCGGCGGCCATATCCTGTTTGCCCACTACCAGCAAGGCATGACCGAATACCTGGCGATCGCCCTGCTGCACCACAGCGAAGGCGTGGCGGTGAACGCCGAGCTTGATGTGATGCCTTCGCGCCACCTCGACCTTGGCCAACTGCATCTGGCGGCGCGCATCAACCTGTCGGAGTGGAAGAACAACCAGAATTCCAAACAGTACATTTCGTTCATCAAGGGCAAGAACGGCAAGAAGGTCTCGGACTACTTCCGCGACTTCATCGGCTGCCAGGAGGGCGTCGACGGCCCGGGCGAAACCCGTACCCTGCTCAAGGCCTTCAGCGACTTCGTCGAGAGCGAAGACCTGCCGGAAGAGTCCGCTCGCGAAAAAACCCAGACCCTGGTCGAGTACGCCACTACCCAGACCAAGCTGGGCGAGCCGGTCACGCTGGAAGAACTGTCCAGCCTGATCGACGAGGACCGGCCCAAGGCGTTCTACGATCACATCCGCAACAAGGACTACGGCCTGTCGCCTGAAATCCCCGCGGACAAGCGCACCCTCAACCAGTTCCGCCGTTTCACCGGGCGTGCCGAGGGATTGTCGATCAGCTTCGAAGCGCACCTGCTGGGGGACAAGGTCGAGTATGACGAAGCGGCAGGGACCTTGATCATCAAGGGGCTTCCGACCACCTTGGTGGATCAGTTGAAGCGTCGCAAGGACTGAGGGCCCTGGGGCGCGAAGCGGCCCTAAATAGCGGAAGACTCAGCCTCATAGGAGGCCACCAGCGCCTCCTTCGCCGCTTTGCGCAGCCGCTTCACCAGCCGCTCCTGGCGCAATGCTTCGCCCTTGTCCGGCCATTGCTCCACATACACCAGCGCCTGGGCCGGGCTGGTCTTGAAGTAACGCGCGCCCTGCCCTTTCTGGTGCGCCAGAAAACGCCGTTGCGGGTCATCGCTGATACCGCAATACAGCGATCCATTGGCAGCCCTTACCAAGTAGACATACCAGGGTTTTACTGCCTGATCCGGCACTTTTTCACTCACGACGCCTGCTCTTTCCATCATTAATTTGGTGAGCCCACCCCAAAAGGGCTTCATCATGCTCACTTCAGTATCCCGCACATTGCTTGCCGCTGCCCTGTTGGCCGGCGTTTCAACCGTCCAGGCCTCTATCGGAGCCCGGACCGCCGAGCAGTTGCAGAAAAACTACGATTCCACGCCCGCGCATTGCCCAGGCAACGCGGTACCTGCCCATGCCTGTTCGGGCGTCTTGCTAAGGTCAACCAAACCTTCGCCGCATTATCATTCCTGGCATCATAGCCAGAACAGCAAGGACAAGGGCGGCGTATCGTTTTCATACCTGCGCAGCGACATTCCCACCACGCAGCTGGCTGCCGACGGCCGTAGCGGCTTTACCCTGTACCCGCTGCTGCAACGCCCAAAAGACAGCTTGCGCTACGAAATGCTATGCGCCTGGCCCACTGACGGTGATACCTGGGAGCGTGACAAACGCGGTTGCGGCGACAATCGGCAAACGGCCGCAACCGAAGCGGCCTGCCATGAACAGGGAGTACTCACTGCCGAGCAGTGGATGGAGCGGTTCCGGCAAAGCGGCGACTACAAGGCCCAATGCGCATTCGATATCCGCCGGGCGCGGGTTCCCGAGCGGGCTGAAGCCTTCTACCAGAGCATACGCGCCAAGCAGTTGTTTGCGCCTGAACTACCGTTTCCGTGGAACGAGGTGGTGATCGGTGCGTGGGACGAAGAGCAGTCCAACAGGCTGCCAATCCAGTCGTTCTTCCATATCGAAGGCGCGTATGGCGCATTGCAACAAGCTCAGGCCGATCAACGAGATTGGTACAGGACCAATGGCACATTCATACCTGTCATTCGCATCCGTCTACCGAACGACCTCGATGAACGCGCCACCTTCAGCTATCACAAGAGTGATCAGGCGGTAGCGCTACCTTGAGCATGCTGGTATGCCCGCAGGCCTTTGAACGCCTGCTGGCGCACCTTGTTCTGCACCAGCGGCGACCAGCCCAGCAGCATGCCAGGTACACCCAGCGCCTGCCGCGACCAGCGCCACAAGTCGAATTGGTCATCGTGCTGGCAGATCAGCCCGTCACGGACCACGAAACGCGCCTGGATATCGTTGACAACGGTGCGGCCGGTCTGGCTGAACAGGTAGGTGGCCACCCAATGTGCGGCGCCCGTGCATTCATCGGCGCGGACGTTGTCGAAGGTCAGGGTAAAGTCCTTGGCCCGGCTGGTGAGCATTCGCCACATGTCGCCTGCATCCTTGCCACGCAAGGTGCCAAAGACCGGGTCGCTGAAGGCGATATCGTCGCTGTAGCAGGCGACCATGGCCTCGGCATCCAGGCGCTGGAAGGCCTGGTAGAAGCGGGTGATCAGGTCGCGGTTGGCGTCGCTCATGGGGGCTGGTCCGTCCTGGGGATGAAAGCAGCACGATAATCTGCCCCGGTTGCTTATGCCAGTACCGGCCCCTTCGCGGGTGAACCCGCTCCCACAGGGATCGCACACATCTTGAAAATTGTGCAGTAGCTGTGGGAGCGGGTTTACCCGCGAAAGGGCCGGCACTGCCAACATCAACGTCAGACTTTCTCGCTGCTCACCTGCACATGCAAAGCCCGCCCGGCCCCCAGGCCGAACACGATGGCACCCAGCCCCAGCACGGCAAAGATCCATCCCACTGCCGCCCAGCCCCCGGTCAGGTCATGCACCAGCCCCACCGCAAACGGCCCCATCGACGCCAAGGTATAGCCCACCCCCTGCGCCATGCTCGACAGGTTTGCCGCCACATGGGCATCCTTCGAGCGCAGCACGATCAAGGTCAGCGCCAGGGCAAAGGTACCACCCTGCCCCAGGCCCAGCACAACCGCCCAACCCCACAGCCCGGACAGCGGCGCATACAGGCACCCGAACAGGCCGGCCAGGGTAATCAGCATGACCAGCAGGATCGCCAGGCGCTGGTCCTTGCCGCGAGTGGCCAGCCAGGGCGCACTGAGCGAGCTGACCAGCTGCACGATCACCGACCCCGACAGCACCAGCCCCGCCTCGGTCGGGCTCAGGCCGCGACCGATCAGAATCGATGGCAACCAGCCAAATACGATGTAGGCCAGTGACGACTGCAGGCCCATGTACAGGGTTACCTGCCAGGCCAGCGGGTCACGCCACAACCCACGCACGCGATAAGCTACCTTGTGCAGGCCATGGCCCTGGCGGGCCTGCGGCAGCCACACCAGCATGGCCAGCAGGGCCGGCAACATCCAGAAGCCGAGGCCCAGCGCCCAGCTGTCGTTGAAGTGCTGGGCCAGGGGCACCGTGGCGCCAGCCGCCATGGCGGCGCCCAGGCACAACGCCATGGTGTATACGCCGGTCAGCGTGCCAGCGTGCTGCGGGAAATCGCGCTTGACGATGCCCGGCAACAGCACGCCAATGATGCCGATGCTGGCACCCGCCATGAGGCTGCCGAGGAACACCCCGGTGGCCCCCAGGCTACTGCGCACGACTATGCCAAGCGCCAGGGTGGCGAGAATGCCGAGGATCACCCGCTCGCTGCCAAAGCGCCGCGCCAGCACCGGCGCCAAAGGGGCGAACAGCCCCAGGCACAGCACTGGCAAGGTGGTCAGCAAACCGGCCTGCGAGGCGTTCAGCCCCAAGCCTTCGGACACCTGGCCCAGCACCGGCGCCATGCTCGACAATGCCGGGCGCAGGTTCAATGCCACCAGCACCAGGCCAAGCAACAACAGCCAAGGCCGCTGTATCGGTACCGGCTGCTGTTGGACCTGCTCGTCGTCAGCCTCGGCGTCGATCAGCAATTCTTCGAGGTCCCGCTCGCTCGGTGGGGTGTTACGGGTGATGGAATCAGCCATGGCCTTCTCGGAGTCAGGATGCGATAAGGGTACGGCTCAGGCGCTTGGCCTGCTCCGCATCGCGTTGCTCGATGGCGGCAAGTATCTGCCCATGCAAGTCGAACGTGGCTTGACAGCGCGGCACGGTCGCCATGTTGTGCTGCAGCGCGGCAGCCACCACCCCGGAAAAGTACCGGTACAGCTCACTCAAGGCCGGGTTATGGGCGGCATCGACCAGCCGCTGGTGAAACACCAGGTCGCAGGCCACATAAGCATCGATATCACCGTGAAAATGCCCGGCGCTATTGGCCAGGGCTTCACGCAGCGCCTGCAGGTCGGCGTCGGTTCGGCGCAGTGCGGCCAGGCCAATGGCCTCGGCTTCGAGGATATGCCGGGTTTCGCGGGCCTGCTCGGGCGTGCAGCGTGACATCGCCTGCACCGCCAGCAGCGGGTCCTGGGCGGTACGCAGGTAGCTGCCGTCGCCCTGGCGGATCTCCACCAGGCCACTGAACGCCAGCACACGCATGGCCTCGCGTACGGTATTGCGGCTTATGCCCAACTGCAGGGCAAGCTCCGGCTCGGTCGGCAAACGCTGGCCAACCTGCCAGTCGCCCAGCACGATGCGTTCGCGCATGCGCTCGACGGCCAGTTCGACCAGTGAACGCTTGGTCAATTCGCTACTCATTCAACTCAACCAATCATCCGATGAATTGGCGCAGCATACCGGTGGGCAAAGTGTTTGTCATTGAAGAGAGCAGCGATTAAAAACCTGGCGCGATTTTTTGTAGGAGCGCCCTTTCGCGACACAAGGCCGCTCCTACAAGGACCGCGCAGGGCAGTGGATGGCGTCAGTTCAACGCATCGAGCAGCGCCTGGTTCATCTCTGGCGTACCAATGGTGATGCGCAGGAACTGGGCAATGCGCGGCTGCTTGAAGTGGCGCACGATCACGCCCTGTTCGCGCAGTCGCGCAGCCAGCTCACCGGCATCTCGTTGCGGATGGCGAGCGAAGATGAAGTTGGCTGCCGACGGCAACACTTCGAAGCCCTTGGCCTGCAGCTGCCCGACCAACACCTCGCGGCTGTCGATCACCTTGCGGCAGGTTTCCTCGAAGTATTCGCGGTCCTCGAACGCCACCGCCGCGCCAACGATCGCGGCACGGTCCAGCGGGTAGGAGTTGAAGCTGTTCTTTATCCGCTCCAGCGCCTCGATCAAGTCCGGGTGCCCCACCGCCAGCCCAACCCGCAACCCGGCCAGCGAACGCGACTTCGACAGGGTCTGGGTGACCAGCAGGTTGTCGTAGCGGTCCACCAGGCTGATCGCCGTTTCGCCACCGAAGTCGATGTAGGCTTCATCAACCACCACCACCGAATCACGGTTGGCCTGCAGCAACTGCTCCACCACCTGCAGCGGCATCAGGCAACCGGTCGGCGCGTTGGGGTTGGGGAAGATGATGCCGGCGTTGGGCTTGTCGTAGTCCTCGATGCGAATCTGGAACTGCTCGTCCAGCGCCACCTGCTCGAAGGCAATACCGTACAGGCCGCAGTAGACCGGGTAGAAGCTGTAGCTGATGTCCGGGAACAGCAGCGGTGCGTCATGCTGGAACAGGCCGTGGAAGATGTGCGCCAGCACCTCATCCGAGCCGTTGCCGACGAATACTTGTGCCGGGGTCACGCCATAGTATTCGGCCACCGCCTGCTTCAGCTGGTCACCGTTCGGGTCAGGGTACAGGCGCAGGTTGTCGTTCAGCTCGCCGCGCATGGCCTCCAGCGCCTTGGGCGAAGGGCCGTAGGGGTTTTCGTTGGTGTTCAGCTTGACCAGGCGGGCCAGCTTGGGCTGCTCGCCCGGCACGTAAGGCACCAGGTCCTTGACGAAGGGGCTCCAGAATCGACTCATGCTCAGTTCCCCTTCTCTTGGGTCAGGATGCGGTATTCAGCGCTGCGGGCGTGGGCAGTCAGCGACTCGCCACGGGCCAGGACCGAGGCGGTGTGGCCCAGTTCGGACGCGCCCTGCTCGGAGCAGAAAATGATCGACGAGCGCTTCTGGAAGTCGTACACCCCCAGCGGCGACGAGAAACGCGCGGTGCCGGAAGTCGGCAGCACGTGGTTGGGGCCGGCGCAGTAGTCGCCCAGCGCTTCGCTGGTGTGGCGGCCCATGAAGATCGCGCCAGCGTGGCGGATGTGCGGCAGCCAGGCCTGCGGGTCGGCCACCGACAGCTCCAGATGCTCGGGTGCAATGCGGTTGGCCACTTCCATGGCCTGTTGCATGTCACGTACCTGGATCAGCGCACCGCGGCCATTGATCGACTTCTCGATGATCTCGGCACGTTCCATGGTCGGCAGCAGCTTGTCGATGCTGGCAGCAACGCAGTCGAGGAAGGAGGCGTCCGGGCTCACCAGGATGGCCTGGGCATCTTCGTCGTGCTCGGCCTGGGAGAACAGGTCCATGGCGATCCAGTCCGGGTCGGTCTGACCATCGCACACCACGAGGATTTCCGACGGGCCGGCGATCATGTCGATACCCACCTGGCCGAACACGTGGCGCTTTGCGGTGGCAACGTAGATGTTGCCCGGGCCGACAATCTTGTCCACCTGCGGCACGCTTTCGGTACCGTACGCCAGGGCGGCGACAGCCTGGGCACCGCCGACGGTGAACACACGGTCGACACCGGCGATGCAGGCAGCCGCCAGCACCAGTTCGTTGACCTCGCCACGCGGGGTCGGCACCACCATCACCACTTCGGCCACGCCAGCAACCTTGGCCGGGATGGCGTTCATCAGCACCGACGACGGGTACGACGCCTTGCCACCCGGCACATACAGGCCGGCGCGGTCCAGTGGGGTGACCTTCTGGCCGAGCACGGTGCCGTCGGCTTCGGTGTACTGCCAGGAGTCCTGTTTCTGCCGCTCGTGGTACATGCGCACGCGGTTGGCGGCCTTTTCCAGGGCTTCGCGCTGGGCCGGGGTAATGCGGGTCAGGGCCAGTTCCAGGCGCTCGCGATTGAGGATCAGGTCGTCAATCGACTTGGCATCGACACCATCGAAACGCTGGGTGAATTCCACCAACGCCGCATCGCCACGCTCGCGCACGGCCTTGATGATGTCGAGCACGCGCTGGTTGACCGCGTCATCGGACACACTTTCCCAGCTCAGCAGATGATCCAGATGTCGGGCGAAATCCGGATCAGCAGCGTTGAGACGGGCAATTGCAGTGGACACGGTCATGGCGAGGGCCTCGATTATTGGCGAATGCTCAGGCGCCCTAAGCTACCAGTCCATCCGCGCGGGCACCCGAGAAAAATGGCTATGACGCGGATAGATGGGCGCGACAGCGAAGGTCGCGCGCAGGAATCAACCGCGGTGTCGCGATTCGACCGCTTCGCGCAGCGTGTCGATCAGGCTCTGGATACGGGCGTGCTGCATTTTCATGGAGGCCTTGTTGACCACCAGGCGCGAGCTGATCGTGGCGATCAGTTCCTGGGGCTCCAGGCCGTTGGCACGCAAGGTGTTGCCGGTGTCGACCACGTCGATGATCTTGTCGGCGAGATTGATCAGCGGTGCCAGCTCCATCGAGCCGTACAGCTTGATGATGTCGACCTGGCGGCCCTGCTCGGCGTAGTAGCGCTTGGCTACGTTGACGAACTTGGTAGCCACGCGCAGACGGCCCTTGGGCTCAGGTGCGCCGACCACACCGGCGGTCATCAGCTTGCAGCGGGCAATCTGTAGGTCCAGGGGCTCGTACAGGCCCTGGCCGCCGTACTCCATCAGCACATCCTTGCCGGCCACACCCAGGTCGGCGGCACCATGCTCGACATAGGTCGGCACGTCGGTGGCACGCACGATCAGCAGGCGCACATCGTCCTGCGTGGTGGGGATGATCAGTTTGCGGCTCTTGTCCGGGTTCTCGGTCGGCACGATACCGGCCTCGGCCAGCAATGGCAGGGTATCGTCGAGAATACGGCCTTTGGAAAGCGCGATGGTCAACATTGGAACGTCGGTCCTTAAGCGGCTACTGCCGGCCGGGCGTAGAGCCCGACCGCATTCAATTCGTTAGGCGCATCCTGCGAAAGCGGGCAAACCGCACTCCCACAGGATGCACCAGGCAGACGATTAGCCCGGCACGCGACGGATCTTCGCGCCCAGCATCTGCAGTTTTTCTTCGATGCACTCGTAACCACGGTCGATGTGGTAGATGCGATCGATCAGGGTATCGCCTTCGGCTACCAGCGCCGACAGCACCAGGCTGGCGGAAGCACGCAGGTCGGTGGCCATTACCGGGGCACCCTTCAGCGCCTTGACGCCTGTGACGATGGCAGTGTTGCCTTCGACCTGGATCTGCGCGCCCATGCGGTGCATTTCATAGACGTGCATGAAGCGGTTCTCGAAGATTGTCTCGATCACTGCACCGGTGCCTTCGGCAATGGCGTTGAGCGAGATGAACTGCGCCTGCATGTCGGTCGGGAAAGCAGGGTACGGGGCGGTACGCAGGTTGACGGCTTTCGGCCGCTTGCCGTGCATGTCCAGCTCGATCCAGTCGTCGCCGGTATTGATGTCGGCGCCGGCTTCCTTGAGTTTTTCCAGTACTGCTTCAAGGATGGTTGGGTCGGTGTCCTTGACCTTGACGCGACCACCGGTCACGGCAGCGGCAACCAGGTAGGTGCCGGTCTCGATACGGTCCGGCATCACGCGGTAGTTGGCCGAGCCCAGACGCTCGACGCCGTCGATGACGATGGTGTCGGTACCGGCGCCCTGGACATTACCGCCCATGGCGTTGATGAAGTTGGCCAGGTCGACCACTTCCGGCTCGCGCGCGGCGTTCTGCAGCACGCTGCGGCCCTTGGCCAGGGCAGCGGCCATCATGATGTTCTCGGTACCGGTCACGCTGACGGTGTCGAAGAAGAAGTGCGCACCGCGCAGGCCACCCTCAGGCGCCTTGGCCTTGATGTAGCCGCCTTCGACTTCGATCTTCGCGCCCATGGCCTCGAGGCCACGGATGTGCAGGTCAACCGGGCGCGAACCAATGGCGCAACCGCCAGGCAGGGCCACTTCGGCCTCGCCGAAACGGGCGACCATCGGGCCCAACACCAGGATCGAGGCGCGCATGGTCTTGACCAGCTCGTAAGGCGCGACCAGGGTCTTGATGGTGCGTGGATCGATCTCGACCGCCAGCTTTTCGTCGATCACCGGCTCGATGCCCATGCGGCCGAACAGCTCGATCATGGTGGTGATGTCGTGCAGGTGCGGCAGGTTGCCCACGGTGACCGGGCCGTCGGCCAGCAGGGTCGCCGCCAGAATCGGCAGGGCTGCGTTCTTCGCGCCCGAAATGCGGATCTCGCCATCAAGGCGAGCGCCGCCAGTAATAATCAGTTTGTCCATTGGAATCTCGCCGCCACGTTGGCTCAGGTGCGCTCAGCCCAGGCTGCGCTGCTGAAAAATTTCATGGTTACCGCATGGATGCTGCCATTGGCGATCCACGGATTCAGGTGAGCATAGATCGCCTGCTGGCGTTTGACCGGGCTCAGGCCAGCCAACTCGTCGCTGATCACGTTCAACTGGAAGTTGCAGCCTTCGCCTTCAACTTCGACCCGGGAACCCGGCAATTTCTCTTCAAGGAAGCTTTTAACTTCTACGGCCTGCATGCTCAACCTCAATCGGCGCCCGATGCGCACGGGTCGGCCATCATACAAAAAAGCCCCTCGCCTGCGAAGCCCAACGAGGGTTTCGCTGACCGAGGGGCCATCATCCGTGCCGGAACATCAGGTTGCCAGCACTTCATCGAGGTCATAGACCTCGGCAATTTCCCGCATGTCGTCGGGCATACCGCGCACCTGGCAACCCTTGCCGGTGGCCTGGGCATCGCGCATGAAGGCCAGCAGCAACGACAGGCCGACACTGGTGGAGCGCTGTACAGCCGAGCAATCGAGCACCAACTGCGCCTCGCGGCAGCCCGCGATCAGCGCCCTGCCCTGCTTGCGCAGGGCGGGCCCGCTGCGGTAGTCCAGCACGCCGGCCAGGCGCAGCACGCCCGGCTCGGCCATGCTTACGCCGGCCTCACTCATTTGACGGTCTTCTCTGGCGAGTTGTCGGCGGCCTGCTTGGCCTTGGCCACTTCGCCGGCCCAGCCGTCGATGGTCTTGTCCAGGTCGTTGCCATTGCGCTGCATGGCATCGGCGAACTGGTCGCGGAACAGCTTGCCGATGTTGATGCCGTTGACGATCACGTTACGCACCTTCCATTCGCCACCCAGGTTTTCCAGAGTGTACTGAACCGGGTACACGGCGCCATTGTTGCCGGTGACCTTCATGCCTACGGAGGCACGCTTGCCGTCATCGGCCTTGGCCGGGTCCACGACGATCCCCTGGTTGTTGTACTCCAGCAGGGCGTTACCGTAGAACTGGAACAGACTGCGCTTGAAGTTTTCCTGGAAGCGCTGCATCTGCTCGGGCGTGGCCTTGCGCGAGTACTTGACGGTCATGATGCTTCTGGAAATACCGTCGGCATCGACCACGGGCGTGAGGATACGGTCAAGGGCGTCGTAGAACGCTTGCGGGTTGGACTTGTACTGCTCCTTGTTGGCCTTGAGCTCACCCAGCAGCTCTGTGGTGGTGCTCTGCACCACGTCATGCGGAGACTGCGCGGCCAGCGCCATCAGGGGGAAGGCCGCCAGCAGGACCAGCAAGCCACGTCGCAGGATCGAAATCATGGAAACTCCTTAATTAGCCGGTTGCGCTTCTTTCGGTTCCTTGCCAACGGAGTTGAGCAGGAACTTGCCAATCAGATCTTCCAGCACCAGCGCCGACTGGGTGTCATGGATGGTCCCGCCGTCCTTGAGCACTTGGTCCTCACCGCCCACGCTGATGCCGATGTACTTCTCGCCAAGCAACCCGGCCGTCAGGATCGAGGCCGTGGAGTCGGTCGGCAGGTTGTCCACCGACTTGTCCAGTTGCAGCGTCACCCGACCGGTGTAGGAGTCACGGTCCAGATCGATGGCGGTAACCTTGCCGATGGTCACACCGGCCATGGTCACTTTAGCTCTGACCGTCAAACCGGCGATATTGTCGAAGTAGGCATAAACTTTATAGGTATCGCTGCTCGGGCTGGCCGACAGCCCGCTGACACGCAGGGCGAGCAGCAGCAGCGCCAGGATCCCGGCCAGGAGGAACAGGCCGACACCGATTTCCAGGGTGCGGTTTTGCATCAGAAATCTCCAAACATCAAGGCGGTCAGAATAAAGTCCAGACCCAGCACTGCCAACGAGGCATAGACCACGGTCTTGGTGGTGGCACGGCTGATCCCTTCTGAGGTGGGCTCACAGTCGTACCCCTGGAATACGGCGATCCAGGTCGTGACGAAGGCAAATACCAGGCTCTTGATCAGCCCGTTGAGCACGTCGTCGGTGAACGAAACACTGTTCTGCATGTTGGCCCAGAACGAGCCCTCGTAGACGCCCAGCCAGTCCACCGCGACCCACGAGCCACCCCAGATGCCGACCACGCTGAAAATCAGCGCCAGCAACGGCAGCGAAATGAAACCGGCCCACAGCCGCGGCGCGACGATGTACTTGAGAGGGTCGACGCCGATCATTTCAAGGCTCGACAGCTGCTCGGTGGACTTCATGTTGCCGATTTCCGCGGTGAGCGCCGAACCGGCACGGCCAGCGAACAGCAATGCCGTCACCACCGGGCCGAGCTCACGCAGCAGGGTCAGGGCGACCATCTGCCCCACCGCCTGCTCCGAGCCGTACTTGGTCAGGATGCTGAAGCCCTGCAGCGCCAGCACCATGCCGATGAACACGCCGGACACGACGATGATCGCCAGCGACAGCACGCCCACCGAGTACAGCTGCTTGGTCAGCAGCTGGAAGCCGCCACCGATGCCGCCACGGCCGATCAGTGCATGGAACAGGAACAGGCAGGAGCGCCCCAGCACCGCCAGCACGTCAATGGCCGAGCGCCCCAGCAGGCGGACACGTTCGAGTAAGGATTTTCTGCGCATCAACGCGCTCCCAGCAGGTCGGCGCGGTAGTCAGGCGCAGGGAAATGGAAAGGCACCGGGCCGTCCGGGTCGCCCTTCATGAACTGGCGAATGCGCGGGTTGTCCGAGCCCATCAGCTCGTCAGGCGTCCCCTGGCCCAGCACCTGGCCATCACCTACGACATAGATGTAGTCGGCAATGCTGGCGGTTTCCGCCAGGTCGTGGGAAACGACGATGCTGGTAATACCCAGGGCGTCGTTGAGCAGGCGGATCAGACGCACCAATACACCCATGGCGATCGGGTCCTGGCCGACGAACGGTTCGTCGTACATGAGGATCTGCGGGTCCAGCGCAATCGCCCGGGCCAACGCCACACGGCGCTTCATGCCACCGGACAGCTCGTCGGGCATCAGGTCGATGGCACCGCGCAGCCCCACGGCCTGCAGCTTCATCAACACGATATCGCGGATCATCTCGTCCGACAGCTGGGTGTGCACGCGCAGTGGGAACGCGACGTTCTCGAACACATCGAGATCGGTGAACAGCGCGCCGCTCTGGAACAGCACCCCCATTTGCTTGCGGGCGTCGAACAGGTCGCTGCGCGACAGCGTCGGCAGGTTCTGCCCGGCAACCCAGACCTCACCGCTGGAGGGGCGCAGCTGCGCGCCCATCAGGCGGAGCAATGTGGTCTTGCCGCAACCCGATGGTCCCATGATACCGGTGACCTTGCCGCGCGGGATGCGAATGTCGACATTGCTGAAAATGCTGCGCGAACCGCGTTTGAAGGTAACCCCCTTCAACTCGACCGCGTAGGCGCTATCCACACTCATCTAGACTCCTTGCTAGTGCAGCCTCGTCCTAATGGACGTCGGCCTCCATCTGGAAGGCACAAGCGCCCCAGGCAGGCCGAATAGCGGCGAACTATAGCACCGCTGACAGCACCGCCCCAAGGCCGGCTAACGAGTCGTTCAGCCCTGCGACAGGCTGACCAGACATTCACCACGGCAATAGAAAGCGTGAGGGTTTCTTTCATTGCAGCTATAATCGCCGCCTTTTCATCAGGCATTGCTTTTTCGACATGAGCCAATCCAGCGAGCTGATCCAATCCGCCCAACGCACCCTGCGCCTGGAACTCGAGGCCGTAGAGGCCCTGCTGGCGCGCATCGACGACAATTTCGTCAAGGCCTGCGAACTGATCCTGGCCAGCAAGGGCCGGGTCGTCGTGGTCGGCATGGGCAAGTCCGGGCACATCGGCAACAAGATCGCCGCCACCCTGGCCAGCACCGGCACGCCGGCGTTTTTCGTGCACCCGGCCGAAGCCAGCCATGGCGACATGGGCATGATCACCCGCGATGATGTCATCCTTGCCCTGTCGAACTCCGGCAGCACCGCCGAAATCGTCACCCTGCTGCCGCTGATCAAGCGCCTGGGCATCAAGCTGATCAGCCTGACCGGCAACCCGGACTCGCCCCTGGCCCAGGCTGCCGAGGTCAACCTCGACGCCCGCGTCGAGCAAGAGGCCTGCCCGCTGAACCTGGCACCCACCTCCTCCACCACCGCATCGCTGGTGCTGGGCGACGCGCTGGCCATTGCCCTGCTCGAAGCTCGCGGCTTCACCGCGGAAGACTTTGCCTTCTCGCACCCGGGTGGTGCTCTGGGCCGCCGCCTGCTGCTCAAGGTGGAGAACGTGATGCACGCCGGCGACGAACTGCCCCAGGTGCCCCGCGGCACCCTGCTCAAGGACGCACTCCTTGAAATGTCCCGCAAAGGCCTGGGCATGACCGTGATCGTCGAAGCCGATGGCAAGCTGGCGGGGATCTTCACCGACGGCGACCTGCGCCGCAGCCTGGACCGCAACATCGATGTCCACACCACCCTGATCGACCAGGTAATGACCGTGCACGGCAAGACGGCCCGCGCCGAAATGCTCGCGGCCGAGGCCCTGAAGATCATGGAAGACCACAAGATCGGCGCCTTGGTGGTGGTGGACCGCGAGGACCGCCCCACCGGCGCCCTGAACATGCACGACCTGCTGCGCGCCGGCGTGATGTAAAGGAGCGATGGAATGAACCAGGACCTCATGCAACGCGGCAAGAACATCAAGCTGGCAGTGTTCGACGTGGACGGCGTGCTCACCGACGGGCGCCTGTACTTCCTAGAGGACGGCAGCGAGTTCAAGACGTTCAATACCCTCGACGGCCAGGGCATCAAGATGCTCATGGCCTCGGGCGTGACCACCGCGATCATCAGCGGGCGCAAGACCCCGGTGGTCGAGCGCCGGGCGAAGAACCTCGGTATCCCGCACCTGTACCAGGGCCGCGAGGACAAACTGGTGGTGCTGGACGGCCTGCTCGCCGAACTGGGCCTGAGCTATGCTCAAGTGGCCTACCTTGGCGACGACCTGCCCGACCTGCCGGTAATCCGCCGCGTGGCCCTGGGCATGGCGGTCGCCAACGCCGCGCCGTTCGTGCGCCAACACGCCCATGGCGTGACCCAGGCACGTGGCGGCGAAGGCGCGGCCCGTGAATTCTGCGAACTGATCATGCAGGCCCAGGGCACCCTGGACGCTGCCAACGCCAACTACCTGTAAGGCTGCCCATGTTCAGCAAGAAAGCCCGCAACATTGCGCTGCTCGCGGTAATCGCCGCCCTGCTGGTGGCGATCGGCTACTGGAATGTCAGCCCGGAAAGCTTCCTCGACAAGCCGGTGGCCCAGGTCGACGAAAGCGCCATCGACTACTACGCGGTCAACGCTCACAGCCTGCAGTTCCTGCCCGATGGCAAGCTGCAGTACGAAATGACTGCCGACAAGGTCGAACACCTCAAGGCCAGCGAAATCACCCTGCTGACCACGCCGGACCTGCACCTTTACCGCGGTACCGAATACCCCTGGCACGTACAGAGCACTCGCGCCGAAGTCAACCCGGACGGCAGCGAAGTCGAACTGATCGACAACGTACGGGTCGCCCGCACCGACGAAAAGCAGCGCGAAATGATCATTACCAGCTCACGCATGACCGTGTTCCCGCAGAAGCAATATGCGCAGACCGAGCAAGCCGTTAGAATCGACGGCGCCGGTGGCACAACTACGGGCAAAGGAATGAAAGCGTATTTGAAAGAAGGCAAGATGGACTTGCTCTCTAACGTAAGAGGACAGTATGAGGCTCGTTAAAACCCTCCCCCTTTTGCTCAGCCTGAGCGCAGCACTGGGAAGCGCGAGCGCCCTCGCCCTGCCGAACGACCGTGACCAGCCTATCCGCATCCAGGCCGACAACGCCCACCTGGACGACAAGCAGGGCGTGGCCACCTACACCGGCGACGTGATCATCACCCAGGGTTCGATGATGATCAAAGGCAACACCGTGACCATCACCCGCTCCGCCTCCGGCGATATCGACGTGGTGACCTCGGTGGGCAACCTGGCCTACTTCGAGCAGCAGCAGAGCGCAGCCAAACCGGACAAGATGAAAGGCTGGGCGGTGACCATCCAGTACCAGTCGCAGAAGGACATGGTGATCCTCACCGACCGCGCCAAGGTCGAGAACGAAGGCAACACCACCGAAGGCGAGAAGATCGTCTACAACACCCAGACCCAAGTGGCAACCGCCGGTCGCGGTGGCAACGTGACCTCGCCGCGTCAGCGCATCGACATGGTGATCCAGCCCAAGAAGAAGGCCGAGTAAATGGCAACCCTCAAAGCCCAGCACCTGGCCAAGAGCTACAAGGGGCGGCAGGTCGTACGCGACGTCAGCCTGTCGATCGACAGCGGCCAGATCGTCGGCCTGCTCGGCCCCAACGGCGCCGGCAAAACCACCTGCTTCTACATGATCGTCGGCCTGGTCCAGGCCGATCAGGGGCGCGTGCTGATCGACAACCTCGATGTCAGCCACCAGCCCATGCACGGTCGCGCCCGCGCCGGCATCGGCTACCTGCCGCAGGAAGCCTCGATCTTCCGCAAGCTGTCGGTGGCCGACAACATCATGGCCATCCTCGAGACCCGCAAGGACCTCGACCGCGACGGCCGGCGCAAAGAACTGGAAAGCCTGCTGCAGGAGTTCCACATCAGCCACATTCGCGACAACCTCGGCATGAGCCTGTCCGGTGGTGAGCGCCGCCGCGTGGAAATTGCCCGCGCGCTGGCGACCGCACCCAAGTTCATCCTGCTGGACGAACCGTTTGCCGGTGTCGACCCGATCTCGGTCGGCGACATCAAGCAGATCATCCATCACCTCAAGGCCAAGGGTATCGGTGTACTGATCACCGACCACAACGTGCGTGAGACCCTGGATATCTGCGAAACCGCCTATATCGTCAACGATGGCCGGCTGATCGCTGAAGGCGACTCCGAAACCATCCTGGCCAACGACCTGGTCAAAGAGGTTTACCTGGGCCACGAGTTCCGGCTCTGACCCCGGCACGCGCCTGGAGTACTGGCAAATCGCCCTGAAGGCCGGGGTAAAGTTGTTACAGTGCTCTAGGCAAACGCTACAATTTAAGGCATAAAACTTGCTTGATCTGGCGCCCCGGCGCCCTCGTGTAGTGGATGGCGCATGCGCGCCGGCGAACAAGGTATTAAGCCCCAGCCATGAAACCATCGCTCGTCCTAAAAATGGGCCAGCAACTGACGATGACACCGCAGTTGCAACAGGCCATCCGCCTGCTCCAGCTCTCCACCCTGGACCTCCAACAGGAAATCCAGGAAGCGCTGGAGTCGAACCCGATGCTCGAACGTCAGGAAGACGGCGACGACTTCGACAATAGCGACCCGATGGCGGACAACGCCGAGAACAAGCCGGCCGCCGAAGTCCAGGACAACAGCTTCCAGGAAAGCACTACCAGTGCCGACACCCTGGAAGACGGTGAGTGGAGCGAGCGCATCCCCAACGAACTGCCGGTCGACACCGCCTGGGAAGACATCTACCAGACCAGCGCCAGCAGCCTGCCGAGCAACGACGACGACGAGTGGGACTTCACCACCCGCACATCGGCCGGCGAAAGCCTGCAAAGCCACCTGCTGTGGCAACTGAACCTGGCTCCGATGTCCGACACCGACCGCCTGATCGCCGTCACCCTGATCGACAGCATCAACGGCCAGGGTTACCTGGAAGACACCCTCGAGGAGATCTGCGCCGGTTTCGACCCGGAGCTGGATATCGAGCTGGACGAGGTCGAAGCGGTACTGCACCGCATCCAGCAGTTCGAACCAGCCGGTGTTGCCGCCCGCACCCTGGGCGAATGCCTGTTGCTGCAACTGCGCCAGCTGCCCGCCAGCACGCCGTGGATGGCCGAAGCCAAGCGCCTGGTCACCGACTTCATCGACCTGCTCGGCAGCCGTGATTACAGCCAGCTGATGCGTCGCATGAAAATCAAGGAAGACGAGCTACGCCAGGTCATCGAGCTGGTACAAAGCCTCAACCCGCGCCCCGGCTCGCAGATCGAGTCCAGCGAGCCTGAGTACGTGGTGCCCGACGTCATCGTGCGCAAGGACAGCGACCGCTGGCTGGTGGAGCTGAACCAGGAGGCCATTCCGCGCCTGCGCGTCAACCCGCAATATGCCGGTTTTGTGCGCCGGGCCGACACCAGCGCCGACAACACCTTCATGCGCAACCAGTTGCAGGAAGCGCGCTGGTTCATCAAGAGCCTGCAAAGCCGCAACGAAACCCTGATGAAGGTGGCCACGCAGATCGTCGAGCACCAGCGCGGCTTCCTCGATCACGGCGACGAAGCGATGAAGCCGTTGGTGCTGCATGACATTGCCGAAGCGGTGGGCATGCACGAGTCGACCATTTCGCGGGTAACCACGCAGAAATACATGCACACGCCGCGTGGCATCTACGAACTGAAATACTTTTTCTCCAGCCACGTCAGCACCTCCGAAGGCGGAGAATGCTCGTCTACGGCGATCCGCGCGATCATCAAGAAACTGGTTGCGGCGGAAAATCAGAAAAAGCCATTGAGTGACAGCAAGATCGCTGGTTTACTGGAGGCACAAGGCATCCAGGTAGCCCGTCGCACCGTCGCCAAGTACCGCGAGTCCCTCGGCATCGCACCGTCGAGCGAGCGCAAGCGACTGATGTAGCCCCTGAGATGTGCCACAGCGTTTGTGGGGCAGGTGCAAGATCTGCCTCTTTATGCACGGGCAACAAAGGAGAAGCTGTATGCAAGTCAATATCAGTGGACAGCATGTAGAAGTCACCCAGCCACTGCGCGATTACGTGCTTGAAAAGCTCGCTCGCGTGGAAAGTCACTTCGACAAGATCACCAACGTGCAGGTCATCATGAAAGTCGAGAAGCTGCAGCAGAAGGTCGAGGCGACCTTGCAGATTCCCGGCGGCGAAGTGGTTGCCAACGCCGAACACGAAGACATGTATGCAGCGATCGACGCCTTGGCAGACAAGCTCGACCGCCAACTGAAAAAACACAAGGAAAAACAGCAAAGCCTGCTGCAAGGTGCAGCTGCCCGCTGATCCCCCTCATCCATGATCCGACTTGAAACCATCCTGACCCCCGGCCGTTCCCTCGTGAACGTGCCGGGCGGCAGCAAGAAGCGCGCCCTGGAAAAGGTCGCCACCGTCATCGCCGATCAAGTGCCCGAACTGGAGATGCAAGACGTCTTCGAAAAACTGATCGCCCGGGAAAAACTCGGCTCGACCGGTTTCGGCAACGGCATCGCCATCCCGCACTGCCGGCTTGAAGGATGTTCCGCTCCGGTCAGCGCCCTGCTGCATCTGGAAGCCCCTATCGACTACGACGCCATCGATGGCGCGCCGGTGGACCTGCTGTTCGTCCTGCTGGTGCCAGAGGCCGCCACCGATGCCCATCTGGAACTGCTGCGCCAGATTGCCAGCATGCTCGATCGCAAGGAGGTCCGTGATCGCCTGCGTGCGGCCACCAGCAGCGAGGCCCTGTTCCAGGTTGTCCTGGACGTACAGAACGAGCACTGAACATGCGCCTGATCATCGTCAGCGGCCGGTCCGGCTCCGGCAAGAGCACCGCCCTCGATGTCCTGGAAGACAACGGTTTCTACTGCATTGACAACCTGCCCGCCGGGCTGCTGCCACAGCTGGCGGAAAATGCGCTGATCAATACCGAGTTGCTGCAACCCAAGGTCGCCGTGTCGATCGACGCGCGCAACCTGCCCAGCCACCTGACGCGTTTCCCCGAGTTGCTCGAAGAAGCCCGCGCTCGGCATATCCAGTGCGACGTGCTGTACCTGGATGCCGACGAAGACATGCTGCTCAAGCGCTTCTCGGAAACCCGCCGGCGCCACCCGCTGACCAACGCCAACCGCTCGCTCGCGGAAGCGATTCGGGTGGAAAGCGAATTGCTGGGGCCGATTGCAGACCTGGCCGACCTGAAGATCGACACCACCAGCCTGAACCTGTACCAGTTGCGTGATTCGATCAAGCTGCGCCTGCTCAACCAGCCCGAGCCTGGCACCGCGTTCCTGGTCGAGTCGTTCGGTTTCAAGCGCGGAATGCCGGTCGATGCAGACCTGGTGTTCGATGTGCGCTGCCTGCCCAACCCCTACTGGAAGCCCGAGCTGCGTGAGCACTCCGGCCTCGACCAACCGGTGATCGACTACCTGGCCGCACAGCCGGATGTCGAAGAGATGTTCAACGACATTTCCAGTTACCTGCTCAAGTGGCTGCCCCGCTTCGCCGCCAGCAACCGTGCCTACGTCACCATTGCCATTGGCTGCACCGGCGGTCACCACCGCTCGGTGTACATCACCGAACGCCTTGGCCAGCTGCTGCAGCAATCCCTGAAAAACGTCCAGGTCCGCCACCGCGACCTCTAGCCCAAGGATCCGCCCCACGATGCCCGCCCGTGAAATAACCATCATCAACAAGTTGGGCCTGCATGCCCGGGCGGCAGCCAAGTTCGTCGGCGTTGCCGGCCGCTTCCCCTGCCAGGTCAGGGTTGGCCGTGCGCCGGACAAGCTGGTGGATGGCAAAAGCATCATGGCGGTAATGATGCTGGCGGCCGGCAAAGGTACGCAGGTGCACCTTCATACCGAAGGTGAGCAGGACGACGATGCGATGGCAGCGCTGGTCGAGCTGATCAACAATTATTTCGACGAAGGCGAATGAATTTTGCAGGCCTGCACGGTCCGTGTGGGAACAGCTTTTCAGCACAAATCGCCTGTGCAAGCGGTACGCGTACCCGTGTGGGAGCGGCTTTAGCCGCGAAGAATCCAACGCGGTGCATGGCACCGACTTCGCCGGTGTTCGCGGCTAAAGCCGCTCCCACAAAGTCCCCGCTGATTCAATGAGTTATGTGCCGCTCCCCACAGCGAAGCCGGTGAAAACATCATCATCCGGCGCAAGCCGATACACAGCCCCAAGCTGGCCAGGCAAGGTCCAACCAGGCGAAGCCGCGCGCCAATAGCAGCGCAGTGCCTGCCAGCAACAGCAAAGTCCCAAGCGCCAGCCGAAACAGGCGCACACGGCTGACAGTCATCACCTTGGAGCGCATACCGGAAAGGCTCACTTCAGGCTGTCGAGGTAGCGGCGCTCCACTTCCGACCAGTAAATCACGTTGTAGAAGGCACCGATGTATTCCGGGCGACGGTTCTGGTACTTCAGGTAGTACGCATGCTCCCACACATCCAGGCCGAGAATTGGCGTGTTGCCGTGCATCAACGGGCTGTCCTGATTGCCGCTGCTTTCCACTACGAGGGTTTTCTGCGGGGTCACGCTGAGCCAGGCCCAGCCACTACCGAAGCGGGTCAACGCAGCCTTGGTGAAGGCCTCCTTGAAGGCATCGAAGCCGCCCAGCTGTTCCTCGATGGCCTGCGCCAGAGCGCCCTGCGGCTCTCCCCCACCCTGCGGTGACATCACGGTCCAGAACAGGCTGTGGTTGGCGTGCCCGCCGCCATGGTTGGTCACCGCACCACGCAGGAGTTCCGGTAATTGTCCGACCGCGCCGAGCAGTTTCTCCACCGGCCACTCAGCCCACTCGGTGCCTTCGATGGCGGCGTTGAGGCCATTGACGTAGGTCTGGTGGTGCTTGGTGTGATGGATTTCCATGGTCTGCGCGTCGATGTGCGGTTCCAGCGCAGCGTAGGCGTAAGGCAGTGCAGGCAAGGTATGGGGCATATCGTTGAATTCCGTAGACATGGGGTAAGCGATGACCAACGCGGTCACCGCTGGCGCTTGGGCCGTGACTCGGGGTCAGATACCTCCGGCGGTGAGTTTTTCCGGGTTCAGCAACGCTTCCAGCTGGTCACGCGACAGGTCGGTGTGCTCCAGCGCCACGTCGATGATCGGGCGACCCTGCTTGTAGGCGGTCTTGGCGATTTCGGCGGCCTTCAGGTAGCCGATGATCGGGTTCAGCGCCGTGACCAGGATCGGGTTGCGCGCCAGGGCTTCCTTGAGCTTGCTTTCGTTGACCTTGAAGCTGGCGATGGCCTTGTCGGCCAGCAGGCGGCTGACGTTGGCCATCAGCTCGATGCTTTCCAGCAGGTTGCGGGCGATCACCGGCAGCATCACGTTCAGCTCGAAGTTGCCGGACTGGCCAGCGATGGCGATGGTGGCGTCATTGCCGATCACTTGGGCGGCGACCATGGCGGTGGCTTCCGGAATCACCGGGTTGACCTTGCCCGGCATGATCGAAGAGCCCGGCTGCAGGCCTTGCAGCTCGATTTCGCCCAGCCCGGCCAGCGGGCCGGAGTTCATCCAGCGCAGGTCATTGGCGATCTTCATCAGCGCCACGGCGGCAGTCTTGAGCTGGCCAGACAGGGCCACGGCGGTGTCCTGCGAGCCGATCAGGGCGAACAGGTTCTGCCCGGGAGTGAACTCGACCTGGGTCAGGCTGCTGAGCTGGCGGGCAAAACCGGCAGCGAACTGCGGGTGGGCGTTGATGCCGGTACCCACGGCGGTGCCACCCTGGGCCAGCGCCTGCAGGTTTGGCAGGGTCGCTTCGATGTGAGCCTTGGCGCCATTGATCTGCGCCGCCCAGCCATCCAGCACCTGGCTCATGCGCACTGGCATGGCATCCATCAGGTGGGTGCGGCCGGTCTTCACGTACTGATGCACCTGCGCCGACTTGGCCTCAATCACCTGCACCAGGTGCGCCAGGGCTGGCAGTAGCTGCTCGTGCAGGGCCAGCGCGGCGCTGACGTGAATGGTGGTCGGGATGATGTCGTTGCTGCTCTGGCCGCAGTTGACGTGGTCGTTGGCGTTGACGGCCTCACCCAGCACGCGGCTGGCCAGAGTGGCGATAACCTCGTTGGCGTTCATGTTCGAACTGGTGCCGGAACCGGTCTGGAACACATCCACAGGGAAATGCTGGATGAAGTCCCCCGCCAGCAGCTGCTCAACTGCCGTTACGATGGCTTGGCCCTGCGCGGTCGACAGCTGTTCCAGTTCGACGTTGGCCTTGGCTGCGGCAGCCTTGGCCAGCAGCAGTGCACGAATGAACTGGGCCGGCATGCGCTGGCCGCTGATCGGGAAATTGTCGACCGCGCGCTGGGTCTGGGCACCGTACAGCGCCTGGGCCGGCACCTGCAGCTCGCCCATGCTGTCACGCTCGATACGGGTATCACTCATCATCAAATCCTTGCATCAGTTCATCGGGAGAAATCGACGGCAGCAGGCGGCAATTGGCCAACTGCAGGGCGAAGGGCTGCCAGCGCTGGTTCTGTGCCTCGCGGTCGAGGTTGCGCAGGTCCAGCAGCGGGCGCCATGCCTGGTCCAGGCACAAGCAGCGCCAATGCCACGGCAGCATGCGGTCGCAGGCGGTATCCAGCAGCAGGCGGAAGGAGGTAAGCGCTACCGTCCATGGCGAGGTCTGGGTGCAGCACACCAGATATCGGCCTTCAGCCAGGTAATGCTCGATCAGGCGCGGCTCGTCAGGTTCGAGTGCGCAGCGGATACGCCGGCTCAACCAGCGCCAGTTCTCGAGATAGGGCAGTTCGTGAAGCACGGTTTTCATGAAACAGGACCTTGCCACAGAATTTAATGACAATCATTATTATGTGGTAATGCTACGCATTTCAATAGTGCTATCTGTTGTGGCAGGTAATGCCGTTACTCAGCGACCGGCATCCAGTAGCTCGACAAGCAGCGAACTCCCAACGCTTCTTCCAGGAAAATCATCCGCAGCGCCGACGGCTCGTATGCGCTGAAACAGCTCGAGCAAGGTAGTCTGGACAGCAAATGGTTTGAGGCGATATTGGGGCGCACCGGCATCCACCCAGGTTCCGATCAGTTGCAATCGGATCTGGCCGGAGGCGACATCCAGTTTGAGCAAGCGAACATCGCTGACCAACACGCCCTTTCCCATGATCGCCAACAGCTCATTCAAGGGCTGCTGGCCGGGCGTGAACGCGAGGTTTCGAGCAGATTCCCAAGCATGCGTGGAATTACCAGTATTCTGCAGGCCCAGGCGTCTGGCAGATTCGGCATCCAATGCATAGCGCACAAGACGACCGTCCTGCACAAATGGATCGCCACTCGGTACACAACCTTGCCGGTCAAAGGGCATACTGCCAACGCCCTTCTCGAGCATGGGCATTTCAACAATGCCGATGTCGGGGCCAAAGAGAGGTTTGTCCAAATAGCCGCATAGCACGGAGTCGCCGTCGGCCACAGCCTGGCCAGTGACAGCCTTGAGGAAGGTGTTCAGCAGCAGCACGCTTGTGACAGGTGAAAATACATATGCGCAGCGTTCGAGAGGAAGCGGCCGGTCGCCCATTGGCATGCTCGACTGACTCACGACTGATGCCACAAAGTCGTCGGTTGCACCCAGGCCAGCCAAGTCTCGCGCAACCCTGGACACTCCGCGGCCGGGCCGAACGCCGCGGTGGAAGGCATCTGCACGGCAGTTGAGTTCGTAGAGGGTGTCTCGGTATCCGCCAATGAACCCCTGAGTGTTACCCAATACCTGAATCTGGGCTGTAGCCCCGAAGTGGACCTTGATCGGGAAGCTGGAACCGCTATCGTGGATGCGTGTTGTGGCTTTCTCGACTAGATGTTCACTAGAAGCGCACGCTTTACGCCAGTCATGAAACAGGTCCAGATCGCGGTACTCCCAGGCCAGGTCCTGGACGTATGGCAACCCTGCGCAGGGGTGCCGAGGCGACTGGGAGCAAAAGGCAAGCGCATCTTCTACGAATGCATCTGCATCGAAGGCATGTTCCCATCTGGCCCGGTAGCTGGCCACCTTTCCGTGCCGGTACATGACGACGTCTAGTTGATGCTGCTCCTCCAGCTTCAGCAAGCCAAGGTTATCTGCGGTACCTGGCTGTATGACTGTATAACGTCTTGAGGCCACCAATTCGCACTCGCAAGCGCTGCGCAGCTGCAGGATGTTCAGCAACTCCTGCACCATGCCTTGCATCTGCGCCAGATCGGTTGCCTGCAAGCGGTGCTTCTCGACATCAATCAACATCCGCATCACTCCATGAAAAGCATCATCATGGAAGCAATGCGGCAAGCCAGGGCGCTACATATTCAACGCCCCTCAGCTTCCTGCCACTGTCATCCTTTCGATTAGCACAGAGCCGGTGTGAATGTTGCTGCGGGTCTCAAGATCGCTGCCAATCGCGACAATCTGCTGGAACATGTCTTTCATGTTCCCGGCAATGGTCACTTCCTGCACCGCGTGCTGAATCTCGCCATTCTCGACCCAGAACCCCGCCGCGCCACGGGAATAATCCCCCGTCACCATGTTCAGGCCATGCCCCATCAACTCGGTCACCAGCAACCCTCGGCCCATGCGCCGGATCAGCGCCGCCTGGTCTTCGACACCATGGCTGACGAACAGGTTGTGCACACCACCAGCGTTGGCCGTGCTTGGCAAACCCAGCTTGCGCCCGGAATAGGTACCCAGCAGGTACGACACCAACTCACCCTTGTCGACGAACGGCTTGGCATAGGTAGCCAAACCATCGCCGTCGAACGCGGCACTGCCAAGTGCCCGCGGAATGTGCGGGCGCTCGTCGAGGGTCAGCCAGCCAGGGAACAGGCGCTGACCAATGGTCCCCTCCAGGAACGAGGATTTACGGTACAGGTTGCCGCCGGAAATGGCCGACAGGAAGCTGCCGAACAGGCCACCGGCCAGCTCGGCCGAGAACAGCACCGGCACCTCACAGGTCGGCACCGGCCGCGCCCCCAGGCGGCTGGCGGCCCGCTGGGCAGCGCGCACGCCGATGCTACGCGGGTCGGCCAGCAAGTTACCCTGGCGGTTCACGTCGTACCAGTAGTCACGCTGCATCTGGCCGTCGCCTTCGGCGATCATCACGCAGCTAAGGCTGTGCCGGGTCGAGGCGTAGCCGCCGATGAAACCATGGCTGTTGCCATACACGCGGCAGCCCTGGTGGGTATTGAGGGTGGTGCCGTCGGCATTGAGGATACGCGGGTCGGCGTCGAATGCCGCCGCCTCGCAGGCCAGGGCCATCTCGATGGCCTTCTCCGGCTCGAGGTTCCAGTCGTGGTACAGGTCCAGGTCCGGGATCTCGCGAGCCATCAGCGCCGCGTCGGCCAGGCCGGAACATTCATCTTCGGAGGTATGCTTGGCAATCGCCAAAGCGGCGGCGACGGTTTCGCGGATTGCTTCCGGGCCACTGGCCGAAGTGCTGGCCGAGCCTTTGCGCTGGCCCACATACAGGGTGATGCCGAAGCCCTGGTCGCGGTTGAACTCGACCGTCTCGACCTCTCGCTGGCGTACCGTGGTGGACAGGCCCTGCTCCAGCGACACCGCCACTTCGCAGGCACTGGCCCCCTGGCGGCGCGCTTCGGCGATGATCGCCTCGACCTGCTCCTGCAATGCTGGCAGGTCTTTCGGACCTACGCTCTGGACTGCACTCATGGTTCTCTCCACTCAAATTCTGCGTTCGGCGAGGGTCATTCTACGACCGGGCCGGACAAGCGGCCCCCGACTGGTTATCATGGCGGCGATTTCTAGCGGACTGCCACCATGGTTGATTCAAACGACGACGCCTTCGACGGCGAAAAAAGCAAAACCCAGATCAAGCGCGAACTGCATGCGCTGGTCGAACTCGGCGAGCGCCTTACCACGCTCAAGGCCGATACCCTGGCTCGCCTGCCGTTGACCGACGAGCTGCGCAAGGCCCTGGCCGAAGCCAGCAAGCACACCGCTCACGGTGCCCGCAAACGCCACATGTCGTTTGTCGGCAAGCTGATGCGCGTACAGGACCTGGATGCCATCCACGCCTTGCTCGAACAGATGGACAGCTCGACCCGCCAGTACAACGAACGCTTCCACAGCCTGGAGCGCTGGCGTGACCGGTTGATCGACGGTAACGACGAAGACCTCGAGCGCTTCGTCAACGAATACCCCGACACCGACCGCCAGCAACTGCGCTCGCTGGTGCGCCATGCCCAGCACGAGAAGGCGCGGAACAAACCGCCTGCCGCCGCGCGCAAGGTGTTCAAGTACATCCGCGATCTCGACGAGCTGCAGCGCGGCTTGCGCTGAATCGCCGGGGCCGCTTTGCGGCCCAATCGCGACACAAGGCCGCTCCCACAGTAAGTGCGCTGCCATTTCTGCACGGCGCGGTCCCTGTGGGAGCGGCCTTGCGTCGCGAAAGGACCGCAAAGCGGTCCCAGATGGCCATCACGCCCCTGTACCGCCCACGGTAATCGCATCCAGCTTCAGGGTCGGCTGCCCGACCCCGACCGGCACCGACTGCCCGTCCTTGCCGCAAGTCCCTACCCCGCTATCCAGCGCCAGGTCGTTACCGACCATCGACACCCGGCTCATCGCTTCCGGGCCATTGCCGATCAGGGTCGCTCCTTTCACCGGCGCGGTAATCTTGCCGTCTTCGATCAGGTAGGCCTCACTGGTCGAGAACACGAACTTACCGCTGGTGATGTCCACCTGGCCACCGCCGAGGTTGGCGCAGTAGATGCCCTTCTTCACCGAAGCGATGATTTCCTGCGGGTCGCTTTCGCCGGCACGCATGTAGGTGTTGGTCATGCGCGGCATCGGCAGGTGCGCGTAGGATTCGCGGCGGCCGTTGCCGGTGACCGCCATGCCCATCAGGCGCGCGTTCAGTTTGTCCTGCATGTAGCCCTTGAGCACACCGTTCTCGATCAGCGTGGTGCACTCGGTCGGGGTGCCTTCGTCATCCACGCTCAGCGAGCCGCGGCGGCCCTCGAGAGTGCCGTCGTCGACGATGGTGCACAGGCTCGATGCCACCTTCTCGCCAATGCGGCCGCTGAACGCCGAACTACCCTTGCGGTTGAAGTCACCTTCCAGACCATGGCCGACGGCCTCGTGCAGCAGCACGCCCGACCAGCCCGAACCCAGCACCACCGGCAGGGTACCAGCCGGTGCCGGGATCGCCTCCAGGTTCACCAGGGCCTGGCGCAGCGCTTCGCGGGCATAGCCCATGACCCGCTCTTCGGTGAAGAAGCGGTAGTCGGTACGCCCGCCACCGCCTTGCCCGCCACGCTCGCGGCGGCCATTCTGCTCGACGATGACGCTGACGTTGAAGCGCACCAGCGGGCGCACGTCGGCGGCCAGGCTGCCATCGACCGCAGCGATCAGGATGCGCTCCCAGACCCCGGCCATGCTCACACTGACCTGCTGGATACGCGGGTCCAGGGCGCGGGTGGCGGCGTCGACACGCTTGAGCAGCTCGACCTTCTCGGCACGACTGAGCACATCCAGCGGGTTGTCCGCCGGATAAAGGGCGGCCACGTCCTGGCTGCGGAAGGCCTGTACCTTGCCGTTCTGCCCGGCACGGGAGATTGAACGGGCGGCACGGGCTGCCGAGGTCAGCGCTTCGAGGTTGATTGCGTTGCTGTAGGCAAAGCCGGTCTTTTCACCGGACTGGGCACGCACGCCCACGCCTTGGTCGAGGTTGAAACTGCCCTCTTTGACGATGCCGTCTTCCAGCGCCCAGGTTTCCGAGATCTGACCCTGGAAATACAGGTCGGCGGCATCGATGCCGGGGCCGGCCAACTCACCCAGCACGCTCTGCAGGCTGTCCAGGGTCAAGCCGCCTGGGGCCAGGAGCTGCTCGCTGACGGTGGATAACATCTGGCTCATAGTCACTCCGAGGTGTGCGCAGGCCGCAACGCGCCCTGCGAGAAAAAGCGCCGGTGCGATACCACCGGCATGCGCGCCCGGATGGACGCTTGTTCGTCAATGTCGCGCTCGGCGAGCAGTACCGCTTCACCTTGCGCCTGTTCCGCGACGATGCGCCCCCAGGGGTCGACGATCGCCGCATGGCCATGGGTTTCCCGTGGCCCCGGGTGAGTTCCGCCTTGTGCTGCAGCCAGCAGGTAGCACTGGGTCTCGATGGCCCGAGCACGCACCAGCACTTCCCAGTGCGCCGCGCCCGTTACCGCAGTGAAAGCGGCCGGCGCAGTGATTAGTTCCGCGCCGGCGGCGCGCAGTGCGCTGTACAGTTCGGGGAAGCGCAGGTCGTAGCACACGCTCAGCCCCAGCCGCCCCACCGGCGTATCGGCCACCACCACCTGGGCGCCGTGGGCGTAGTCGTCGGACTCGCGGTAGCGGCCACGGTTGTCAGCAACGTCCACATCGAACAGGTGCAACTTGTCATAGCGTGCCGCCACTTCACCGTGTTCGTCGATCAACAGCGAGCAGGCATGGGCCTTGGCTTCGGGCTGGCCGACCGGTGGCAATGGCAAGGTACCTGCGACAATCCATAACTTGAGGTCGCGGGCGGTGCGTTTCAACCATGGCAGGATCGGACCTTCACCCAACGCTTCGGCGCGGCCGATGGCAGCGGCGTCCTTGCGGCCCATGGCGGCGAAGTTTTCCGGCAGCACAGCCAGCCTTGCACCGCCAATGGCGGCCTGCTCCAGCAGGGCACCGGCGCGCTGCAGGTTAGCCAGCACATCGTCCTGGCTGACCATCTGGATGACAGCTGCCTTCATGGGCACTCCTAGCGGGATTTCTCGAAAGGTTTCACAAATGTGATTCTAGGCTCTTTCACAGGACCTTCGACACGGTAGTGCACGCTGGCGAAGCGCGACACGCGGTCGCCGATCAGCCGGTCGACCAGGAACAGCGCCCCGCCCACGGCCGGCGCGCCGACAATCAGGGCCGCCAGCGGCAGGTTGTTGGTCACTGGCAGGCTCACCTGCAGGTTGGCATCGACCCGGTCGCTTACCAGGTCCAGGGTACCGTCCAGCTCAAAGTTGCTCGATGGGCCGGTCACGGCGATTGGCTCGCGGGTCACGTAGACACCGTCACTGGCCACCAGCAAGCCTTTGACCCGGTCGTAGGCCAAGCCCTTGTCGAACAGGTCGGAGAAGTCCAGGCGCAAGCGCCGGCCAATGGAGTTGAAGTTCAGCAGGCCGAACACCCGCAGCGCCTGGGCACTGCCTTCAACCTCGACGAACTGACCGGTGCGCAGCGCTGCATCCATGCTGCCGGAGAAGCGCTTGAGGCTCACCGAGGCCGGCGAACCCGGCCAGCGGCCATCCACATCCAGACGGAAGTCGCGGCTGGTCACGGTCGGGGCAAAGCCCCAGGCCTTGAGCACATCCGCCAGGTTCTTGCCGTCCAGGCGCCCTTTGTACCAGCTGCTGGTGCTGCCCGGCTCGCCTTCCCAGCCGCCGCCACCATCGATACGCAGGCCCTTGAAGTCGAGGTCGATGTCGCTGGCGGTCACGCCACGCGCGGTCGGCCGCAACTTGAGCGACGCACTGCCGTACAGGTCGTCACCGCGATAGAGCTTGTCGATGCTCAGGTCCAGCGCCGGCACCTTGCGCGGGTCGAATGAAGCCAATGGGTCCGGGCCCTCCTCGGCCTGCTTTTCAGCATCGGTGGCAGCGGGCAGGCGCAGGGTCTGCATCCGCACGACCATGGGCGCGCCCTTGGCATCCGGCACCCGTGCGTTGCCGATAACCTCCCTGCTATCGAGGCGCAGATCCCAGGCAGCGCCACCACGGGCAAGACGCACCACGGCCTGGTTCAGATCCATGCCGAAGGCTTTCAGTTGGCCAATGCTCAGGTCGACTCCTTGCAGGTTCTGCCGCGCGCTGCCACCCGGATCGCCACCCACCAATTGCGCCGCCCGTTCTTGCCAGGGCGCCAGGTCCAGTGCCTGCAGGCGGCCGCGTACTCGCAGGCCCTGCCCGGCAGGTAGCTGGGCGTCACCTGCGCCCAGCAACAACTCGCCACGGCCCTGGGCCAGTTTGTCGGCCGGAGCGGCGTAGGCAAAGCGGGCAAGGTCGCCATAGGCCGCGTCGAAGCGCCGCTCAGGGCCTTGCAGGCTCATGCTGAAACGGCTATCACGGGCATCCGCCGCAGCCTTGCCGAACGGTGCCGGCAGGTCGATGGCCAGGCCCTTGAGACTGGAGTCGACACGTAGTCGGTTGTCTCGACTACCCAGGCTGACCTGCAACTGGTAGGGCAGGTCGCCCGAAGCCGGCAAGGCCTGCTTGAACTGCAGCCAGTCGGTCAGCGCCTTGAGCGAGACCTGGCCATTGGCGTTGATGCGGGTCTGCATCTGCCCTGGCTGGCCTTCGGCCGTGATTTGCGCCGTCACCGGCTTGCCGAAGGCCTGCAGGCTGATGCCCTTGCCGCTCAGGCCCTTGTCGAAATCGAAACTGAAGTCGCCCTTCAGGCGGCTCAACTCCAGATTCGGCGGTGCCACCTTCAGCCGCGCATCGTCGGTGGCAAAGTCCACCTGCACTTTCGGCCGCTGCCCGTGGGCCAGCGGAATGTCGAGCTTGACCTTGCCCTTGAGCGGCCCCTCGCCCTCCCAGCCTGCGAATATCTCACCAGTGCCGATTGGCGCTTCCTTGAGAACCTTCAGGCCATCGCCCAGACTGCCGTCGAAGTTGCCATCGAGGTACAGGTGGCTTTGCTGGCCCTCGTCGACATGCGGGATGTCGACGCTCACATCGCTGACTTTGGTGTCGAGCAGTACGCCCCGCTCGGCCTTGACGCGCACGCCACTGTCCTCGATGAACACATCGCCATCCACGTGCTGCACCTGCGGCCAGCCCGGCTGGAAGTCCAGGGCGGCATCACGCACCTTGAAGAACAGGCTGATGCTGCGCGCTTCCGGCGCGACGCCATGGTTCAGCGAGCCCTGATACTGGAAGTAGCCTTCGTCCACCGTGCCTTTGACGATCGCACTGCGCAGCCATTCGTCGAGGGCGGGGCTGAGCACCTCGGGCAGGTACTTGGCGGTGTAGCGGCCATCGCCTTCGGTCAGGCCGACGCGCAGGTCCATGTAATCCTCGCGGCCCTCCTCGAACAACAGGCGAATGAGGAAGTCACCGGCGATCTTGCCCTCCTCGCCGAGTACCTTGAGGTAAGGCGCGACCAGGGTGAAACCTTCTTTGTCCAAGGCCCAGGTCAGGCGCGCATTGGCCTTCTGGTAGTGCCAGGGTTTGGCGAAGATCGGGTAAAGGTGCAGCATGAACGCATCGGTATCAAGGCGCAGTTCACCGTGGCCGAGGTCACCGCTGATGCTGCCGCTGACATTACCGGCTGCCGGGGCATTGTGATAGGCATCGAAACCGACCTTCTCCAGATTGGCTTCGAATTGCAGACGCTGGTCACCTTCGGCCTTGGGCCGCGCCTCCAGGCGCACATTGCGCAGCGCGCCGGTCACTTTCAGGCCATCGATCACGGCCATGACCTTGTCCGGCAGCGGCGCAAGAGCATCGATCAGCGGGGTCAACGGCGTGAGGTCGAGGCGGTCGGCCTGCACTTGCCAGCTTTCCGTGGCAGCGTCCTCGCCTGCACGCTGCTGCAACTGCAGGTGCGACTCCCAACGGGTCTTGCCAACGTCCATGGCCAGGGAGTCGACCACCACATCGAAGCCTTGCTCCCGTCGCTGGAACCAGGCACCCAGCGCCAGGTTGGTCAGCTTGGCCGCCTTTCGCCCGACATAGGCGCCCTGCAGCTCCGGTGCATTGAGGCGTACGACGACCTGCTGCAACTGCCCCTTGCGCCAATCGACCCAGAACTCGCCGCCGGCCCGCAGGGCGTCGGCATGCCACTGGCCCAGCAGGCGTGGCGGCAGCCAACGCGCCCAGTCACTCTGTGGCAGGCTCAGGTAGGCTTCGACCTGGCCGTCGCGCCAGGTGTTGGCCGTGGCCCGGCCGCGCAGGTTCAGCGACAGGGGTTGGCCATCGGGCAGAGTCGCGCGCAGGTCCAGAGCATGGCGCGAAGCCCCGGCTTGCAGCCCGACGCTCACATAAGTCAGGGTCAACGGGTCGCGCTGCCAGGGGTGCAGGGTGACCTGGCTGTCGAACACATCGATACGGCCCAACTGGCGCAGGCGCTGCAACAACTCGGCAGGATCGAGCGGCGAATCATCTTTCTTCGGCAGGCCTTCGAGGCTCCAGGCGCCCTGCTCGTTCTCGCGCAGGATCAGTTGCAGGCCGCCCAACTGAATGCGTGCAAGGCGTACCTCGCGGGCGGTGATGCTGGCCCAGACATCGGGTACTACCTTGACGTCGTCCAGGCGCAGGGCCGTGGCCCCCTCGCCCAGTTGCAGGTCGCGCACCCGCAGCACCGGTGCCAGGCCGCTCCAGCGGCCTTCCAGGGCACCAACGTGCACAGGCAGGCCCAAAGACTGTTCGGCCTTGCTCTCCACATCGGCGCGGTACTCGGCCACCAACGGCACCAGTTCGCGGCCGAGGCTGACATACAGCGCCACCAACACCGCCAGCAGGGCGCAAAAGCCCAGCCCCCAGCGGGTCAAGGCGACAAGAACGCGGGTCAGACGTCCCATGGCCATGGCCCTCCAGGTCGTTTATCCATGATGGCCCGTCGTGCCGGTTTTGCCAGCCCGGCCCACCTGCGGCGCGTTTCAGAAGGCCTCAGAGCAGCACCACATCGTATTGTTCCTGCGAATACATCGACTCCACCTGGAAACGAATGGTTCGGCCGATGAAGGCCTCAAGCTCCGCGACGTTACCGGACTCTTCATCCAGCAACCGGTCGACCACCTTCTGGTTGGCCAGCACGCGGTAGCCTTCGGCCTGGTACGCGCGGGCCTCGCGCAGGATCTCGCGGAAGATTTCGTAACAGATAGTCTCGGGGGTTTTCAGCTTGCCACGGCCCTGACAGGCCAGGCAGGGCTCGCACAGCACCTGTTCCAGGCTTTCCCGCGTGCGCTTGCGGGTCATCTGCACCAGGCCCAGCTCGGTGATGCCGATGATGTTGGTCTTGGCGTGATCGCGCTCCAGCTGCTTTTCCAGAGTGCGCAGCACCTGGCGCTGGTGCTCTTCGTCTTCCATGTCGATGAAGTCGATGATGATGATGCCGCCGATGTTGCGCAGGCGCAGCTGCCGGGCGATGGCGGTGGCGGCCTCGAGGTTGGTCTTGAAGATGGTCTCTTCGAGGTTCCGATGGCCGACGAAGGCGCCGGTATTCACATCGATGGTGGTCATCGCTTCAGCCGGGTCGACCACCAGGTAGCCACCGGATTTCAGCGGCACCTTGCGTTCCAGCGCACGCTGGATCTCGTCCTCGACGCCGTACAGGTCGAAAATCGGCCGTTCGCCCGGGTAGTGCTCGAGGCGATCGGCAATTTCCGGCATCAGCTCGCCAACGAACTGCGTGGTCTTCTGGAAGGTTTCCCGCGAGTCGATGCGGATCTTCTCGATCTTCGGGTTGACCAGGTCGCGCAGGGTGCGCAGGGCCAGGCCCAGGTCCTCGTAGATGACCGTGGGCGCGCCGCAGGTCTTGATCTGGGTGCCAATCTGCTCCCACAGGCGGCGCAGGTAGCGAATATCCTGCAGGATCTCTTCAGCGCGTGCGCCTTCGGCAGCGGTACGCAGGATGAAGCCACCGGCGTCCTTGATGTTCTCGCTTTCCATGCAGTCGCTGACCACCTGCTTGAGGCGCTCGCGCTCGGCTTCGTCCTCGATCTTCAGCGAAATGCCGACATGGCTGCTGCGGGGCATGTACACCAGGTAGCGCGACGGGATCGACAGCTGGGTAGTCAGACGCGCGCCCTTGGTGCCGATCGGGTCCTTGGTCACCTGCACCACCAAGGCCTGCCCCTCGTGCACCAGGGCGGTAATGTTTTCTACCGCAGAGCCTTCGCGCTGGGATATTTCCGAGGCATGGATGAATGCCGCGCGCTCCAGGCCGATATCGACGAAAGCCGCCTGCATGCCCGGCAGCACGCGCACCACCTTGCCTTTGTAGATATTGCCGACGATGCCCCGGCGCTGGGTGCGCTCCACATGCACTTCCTGCAGCACCCCGTTTTCCACCACCGCCACGCGCGACTCCATCGGGGTGATGTTGATCAGGATCTCTTCACTCATGGCAGGCTCTCGTCAAAGGTCTTTGGTAATGATGGATGGCGTATGCAGTGCTGGCTACCGCTGGTTTGTTACCTCTGGCGTATGCGCGGGCGATTGCCAGCAGGCAATGCCGAATTGGCCAAGCAGTTCGGCCGTTTCACTGAGGGGCAAGCCGACCACCGCCGAGTAGCTGCCGGAAAGGCCGGTGACGAACACCGCTCCCAAGCCCTGGATGGCATAGCCGCCGGCCTTGTCCGCGGGCTCGCCGCTGGCCCAGTAGCGTTGCGCTTCCTCGGCGCTGATCGCACGGAAGCGCACCTTGCTGGTGACGCACAGGCTTTGCACGCGCGGTCCATCACTCAGGGCGACCGCAGTCAGTACGTGGTGCTCGCGGCCCGAAAGGTCGGCCAGCATGGCCAGAGCATCTTCGCGGTTTTCCGGTTTGCCAAGAATACGACCATCGAGCACCACGGCAGTGTCTGCGCCCAGCACCACAGCCTGGCCTTCGATGCAGGCCAGGCCGGCGGCGGCCTTGGCCCGGGCCAGGCGCTCGACGTAGGCCGGGGCGCTTTCATCGGGCAGCGGAGTTTCATCGATGGGGGCACTGACGACGCTGAACGGCACCCCGATCTGGGTCAGCAGTTCACGACGACGAGGCGAGCCTGAGGCCAGGTATAGCGGGGTCATGCAGACATCTCCCTGTCAGTCGCGGCGGCGCCGTCAGTTGATATGCAAGCGTCGGCGCAGATCGCGCAGGGCGAAACTGATCCACGGCCAGAGCAAGGCGCTGATCACCGCCGACCAGACCAGTGCCAGGGTGGGCAGACGGTTGCCGGTCAGCGCGCTGAGCCACAGCTGGATCAGCTGGGCGATGCCGAAGATCACCAGGATCACCAGGCTCTGCTGCCACATGGGGAACATGCGCAGGCGCTGCTGCAACGACAGCACCAGGAAGGTGATAAGGGTGAGGATCAGCGCGTTCTGCCCCAGCAGGGTTCCGTACAGCACGTCCTCGGCCAGGCCCAGCACGAACGCGGTGGTCATGCCGACCTTGTTCGGTACGGCGAGGGTCCAGAACGACACCAGCAAGGCCAGCCACATGGGCCGGAACACTTCCATGAACTGCGGCATGGGCGAGACGCTGAGCAGCAGGCCGATGGCGAAAGTCAGCCAGATGACCCAGCCGTTGTTGCGGCGTGATGCAGCCATCATTGCCTCCGGGTGTGAGCGGGTGCGGCAGGCGCGGTAGCCGGCGTGGCAGGTGCAGCAGCCGGGGCTGCAGGCTGCGCTGCCGGGGCCGCTGGTGTAGCCGGCGTGGCAGGTGCGCTGCCAGCTGGTGCGCCTTGCTCGACCGTCGCAGCCGGCTGGCCTGCAGCCGAGGTCCCCTTGCGGTCAGCCTCTTCCTGCGCGATGGCGGCATCGGTGGCGCGCTGTTCCGGGCTGCGCCGGTCGCTGAACACCAACAGCATGTAGCGGCTGCGGTTGAGCGCGGCGGTGGGGATGGCACGAACGATGGCGAACGGCTGGCCGGAATCGTGGATCACTTCATTGACCGTGGCCACCGGGTAACCGGCCGGGAACCGTTGACCCATGCCGGAACTGACCAGCAGGTCGCCTTCCTTGATGTCGGCGGTATCGGCCACATGGCGCAGTTCCAGGCGCTCCGGGTTGCCGGTGCCGCTGGCGATGGCGCGCAGGCCGTTGCGGTTGACCTGCACCGGGATGCTATGGGTGGTATCGGTCAGCAACAGTACCCGCGAGGTGTACGGCATCAGCTCGACCACCTGGCCCATCAGGCCACGGGCATCGAGCACCGGCTGGCCAAGGAACACGCCATCACGCTCGCCCTTGTTGATCAGGATGCGGTGGGTGAACGGGTTGGGGTCGACACCGATCAGCTCGGCCACTTCGACTTTTTCGTTGACCAGCGCCGAGGAGTTGAGCAATTCGCGCAAGCGCACGTTCTGCTCGGTCAGGGCCGCCAGCTTCTGCAGGCGCCCCTGCAGCAGCAGGGCTTCGGTCTTGAGCTTTTCGTTTTCGGCAATCAGTTCGGTGCGGCTGCCGAACTGGCCGGCCACACCTTGCCACGCACGTTGCGGCAGGTCGGTGATCCAGTACGACTCCATGAGTACCAGGCCCATCTGGCTGCGCACGGGCTTGAGCACGTCGAAGCGCGCGTCGACAACCATCAACGCGACCGACATCACCACCAGGACGAGCAGGCGAACGCCCAGCGAAGGGCCCTTGGAGAAAAGCGGTTTAATGGGCCGTTCCTCGTGGACGACTCAGGAGGTCATTGGACATGGGACAACGCACCAGCCTGGTTGCGGGTTGATGGATACGGCGCCCCGAACGGGCGCCAGCCCAGCACATACAGGTAGCACTGTGCGTACTACCTGTAAACCGGACGCTCGTGAACAGCGAGCGGGATCACTCGCTGGAGAGCAGGTCCATCGCGTGCTTGTCCATCATCTCCAGGGCGCGACCACCGCCACGGGCGACGCAGGTCAGCGGGTCTTCGGCGACGATCACCGGCAGGCCGGTTTCCTGGGCCAGCAGCTTGTCCAGGTCACGCAGCAGTGCGCCACCACCGGTCAGCACCAGGCCACGCTCGGCGATGTCCGAGGCCAGCTCGGGCGGCGATTGCTCCAGCGCACTCTTGACCGCCTGGACGATGGTCGCCAGGGATTCCTGCAGCGCTTCGAGCACTTCGTTGGAGTTCAGGGTGAAGGCACGCGGTACGCCCTCGGCCAGGTTGCGGCCGCGCACGTCGACTTCACGCACTTCGCCACCCGGGTAGGCGGTACCGATCTCCTGCTTGATGCGCTCGGCGGTGGACTCGCCGATCAGGCTGCCGTAGTTGCGGCGCACGTAGGTGACGATAGCTTCGTCGAAGCGGTCGCCGCCAACGCGCACGGATTCCGCATAGACCACGCCGTTCAGGGAGATGAGCGCGATTTCAGTGGTACCACCACCGATATCGACGACCATCGAACCGCGGGCTTCCTCGACCGGCAGGCCGGCACCGATGGCGGCAGCCATAGGCTCTTCGATCAGGAACACTTCGCGGGCACCGGCACCCAAGGCCGACTCGCGGATGGCGCGGCGCTCTACCTGGGTGGACTTGCACGGCACGCAGATCAGCACGCGCGGGCTCGGCTGCAGGAAGCTGTTCTCGTGAACCTTGTTGATAAAATATTGCAACATTTTTTCGCAGACGCTGAAGTCGGCGATGACGCCGTCCTTCATCGGACGAATGGCAGCAATGTTGCCAGGCGTGCGGCCCAGCATGCGCTTGGCTTCGGTACCGACGGCGACGACGCTTTTCTGGTTGCCATGGGTACGGATGGCAACAACCGAGGGCTCATTCAGGACGATACCGCGCTCACGCACGTAAATAAGGGTGTTGGCAGTACCCAGGTCGATGGACAGATCGCTGGAAAACATGCCACGCAGTTTCTTGAACATGGGAAAGTGACCCTGGGGAAAGCGTGGGTAAAAAAGTGCGGCAAACTCTAACAATGGCAGGGATTTTGGGCAAGGAGCCAATATGTTAAATTGGCTGTTTTTCCGAGCACGCCAGCAGAATTTCGCGGCCGTTAGACCGCCAGAAAGCTGACATGTTCCTCACTGCGGACCCAAATTCCGGTCTTTGTTTCCCCTGGAGATCCCCATGGCGCTTGAACGCTGCGACGTGGAAAAGATCGCCCATCTGGCCCGTCTGGGCCTGAATGATGGCGAACTGCCACGCATTACTGACGCACTGAACAGCATTCTCGGGCTGGTCGACCAGATGCAAGCGGTCGACACTACCGGCATCGAGCCACTGGCCCACCCCCTGGAGGCCAGCCAGCGCCTGCGTCCCGACCAGGTCACCGAGAGCAACCAGCGCGACGCCTACCAGGCCATCGCGCCGTCGACCGAAAGCGGTCTGTACCTGGTTCCCAAAGTCATCGAGTAAGGGATAGAGCCTGCCATGCATCAATTGACCCTGGCCGAGATCGCCCGCGGACTCGCCGACAAGTCGTTTTCCTCCGAAGAGCTGACCGGCGCCCTGCTGGCGCGCATCAAGCAGCTCGACCCGCAGATCAACAGCTTCATCAGTGTCACCGAGGACCTGGCCCTGGGCCAGGCGCGTGCCGCCGACGCCCGTCGCGCCGCTGGCGAAACCGGGGCGCTGCTCGGTGCACCGATCGCCCACAAGGACCTGTTCTGCACCAACGGCGTACGCACCAGCTGCGGCTCGAAGATGCTCGACAACTTCAAGGCGCCGTATGACGCCACCGTGGTTGCCAAGCTGGCGGAAGCCGGCATGGTCACCCTGGGCAAGACCAACATGGACGAATTCGCCATGGGCTCGGCCAACGAATCCAGCCACTACGGCGCGGTGAAGAATCCATGGAACCTCGAGCACGTCCCGGGCGGCTCGTCGGGCGGTTCGGCCGCGGCAGTGGCTGCACGCCTGCTGCCAGCCACCACCGGCACCGACACCGGCGGTTCGATTCGCCAACCGGCGGCACTGACCAACCTCACCGGCCTCAAGCCGACCTACGGCCGCGTGTCGCGCTGGGGCATGATCGCCTACGCCTCCAGCCTCGACCAGGGTGGCCCGCTGGCCCGTACTGCCGAAGACTGCGCCCTGCTGCTGCAAGGCATGGCCGGTTTCGACGCCAAGGACTCCACCAGCATCGAAGAGCCTGTGCCTGACTACAGCGCCAACCTGAATGCTTCGCTGCAGGGCCTGCGCATCGGCCTGCCGAAGGAGTACTTCGGTGCCGGCCTCGACCCACGCATCGCCGACCTGGTCCAGGCCAGCGTCAAGGAGCTGGAAAAGCTCGGCGCGGTGGTCAAGGAAATCAGCCTGCCGAACATGCAGCACGCCATCCCGGCCTACTACGTGATCGCCCCTGCTGAAGCCTCGTCAAACCTGTCGCGTTTCGACGGCGTGCGCTTCGGCTACCGCTGTGAAAACCCGAAAGACCTCACCGACCTGTACAAGCGTTCGCGTGGCGAAGGCTTCGGTGTCGAAGTGCAGCGCCGCATCATGGTCGGCACCTACGCCCTGTCGGCCGGCTACTACGACGCCTACTACGTGAAGGCGCAGCAGATCCGCCGCCTGATCAAGAACGACTTCATGGCCGCCTTCAACGACGTCGACCTGATCCTCGGCCCGACCACGCCAAACCCGGCCTGGAAGCTCGGCGCCAAGAGCAGCGACCCGGTCGCCGCGTACCTGGAAGACGTCTACACCATCACCGCCAACCTGGCGGGCCTGCCGGGCCTGTCGATGCCGGCCGGCTTCGTCGATGGCCTGCCGGTCGGCGTGCAGCTGCTGGCGCCATACTTCCAGGAAGGCCGCCTGCTCAACGTCGCGCACCGCTACCAGCAAGTGACCGACTGGCACACCCGCGCCCCCAACGGCTTCTGAGGAATTCACACATGCAATGGGAAGTTGTGATCGGGCTGGAAATCCACACTCAGCTCGCCACCCAGTCGAAGATTTTCTCCGGCAGCGCCACCACCTTCGGTTCCGAGCCGAACACCCAGGCCAGCCTGGTTGACCTGGGCATGCCTGGCGTACTGCCAGTACTGAACCAGGAAGCCGTGCGCATGGCGTGCATGTTCGGCCTGGCCATCGATGCCGAGATCGGCAAGCGCAACGTGTTCGCGCGCAAGAACTACTTCTACCCGGACCTGCCCAAAGGCTACCAGATCAGCCAGATGGACCTGCCGATCGTCGGCAAGGGCCACCTGGACATCGCCCTGGAAGACGGCACCATCAAGCGCATCGGGGTAACCCGCGCGCACCTGGAAGAAGACGCCGGCAAGAGCCTGCACGAAGACTTCAGCGGCTCCACCGGCATCGACCTGAACCGCGCCGGCACCCCGCTGCTGGAAATCGTCTCCGAGCCTGACATGCGCAGTGCCAAGGAAGCCGTGGCCTACGTCAAGGCGATCCACGCGCTGGTGCGTTACCTGGGCATCTGCGACGGCAACATGGCCGAAGGCTCGCTGCGTTGCGACTGCAACGTGTCGATTCGCCCGAAAGGCCAGGCCGAGTTCGGCACCCGCTGCGAGATCAAGAACGTCAACTCGTTCCGCTTCATCGAGCGCGCGATCAACAGCGAGATCCAGCGCCAGATCGACCTGATCGAGGACGGCGGCAAGGTGGTACAGGAAACCCGCCTGTACGACCCGAACAAGGACGAGACCCGCTCCATGCGCAGCAAGGAGGAAGCCAACGACTACCGTTACTTCCCCGACCCGGACCTGCTGCCAGTGGTGATCGAGGACAGCTTCCTCGAAACCGTCCGCGCCGGCTTGCCGGAACTGCCGACGCAGAAGGTCGAGCGCTTCCAGAACCAGTACGGCCTGTCGGCCTACGACGCCAACGTGCTGGCTTCCAGCCGCGAACAGGCGGACTACTTCGAGGAAGTGGTGAAGATCGGTGGCGATGCCAAGCTGGCTGCCAACTGGGTCATGGTAGAGCTGGGCAGCCTGCTGAACAAGCTGGGCATCGAGATCGACCAGGCGCCGGTCAGCGCCGCACAGCTGGGCGGCATGCTGTTGCGCATCCGCGACAACACCATCAGCGGCAAGATCGCCAAGACCGTGTTCGAGGCCATGGCCGCCGGTGAAGGCGATGCCGATAGCATCATCGAAAGCAAAGGCCTGAAGCAGGTCACCGATACCGGTGCGATCGACAAGATGCTCGACGAAGTGCTGGCGGCCAACGCCGAGCAGGTCGAACAGTACCGCGCAGCCGACGAGGCCAAGCGTGGCAAGATGTTCGGTTTCTTCGTCGGCCAGGCGATGAAAGCCTCCAAAGGCAAAGCCAACCCGGGGCAAGTGAACCAATTGCTCAAGGCCAAGCTCGAAGGGTGATTGTTTTACCCCTGTAGTCCTGCGAGGGCTTCGCCCTCGTTCGCGGCTGAAGCCGCTCCCACAGGTACAGCGCCGTACCTGTGGGAGCGGCTTTAGCCGCGAATGGCCGCACCGGAGCATTCGAATTGCTAAAGCGATCCCTGAGCACCCTCGCCCTCTTCTCCCTGCTGGCCGGCTGCGCCAGCCAGGACATCGACCCCGACGGTTACGACAAGACCGGCACCGCTTCCTATTACGGCGCGCGTCACCACGGCAAACGCACCGCCAGCGGCGAACCATTCAACCAGCACGGGCTCACCGCCGCCCACCGCAGCCTGCCCTTCGGCACCCGGGTACGGGTGACCAACCTGGCCAACCAGCGCAGCGTCGTGGTGCGCATCAACGACCGTGGCCCGCATACCCGCGGCCGCCTGATCGATCTTTCACGTGCCGCCGCAGAAAAAATCGGCATGATCCGTAGCGGAACCGCGCGCGTGCGAGTACAAGGGCTTAGCGACTGACGCGACAGGAGTCCGACCATTTTCGACCTGGCTATCCTTCCCACCTTCAGCCTCCTGCAACTGGGCATCGCCCTGCTGTTGCTGATCGGCGGCGCCGAACTGCTGGTACGCGCAGCGCTGCGCCTGGCCCAGCGCCTGCACGTACGCCCTCTGATCATCGGCCTGAGCCTGGTGGCCTTCGGCAGCACTGCCCCGCAGATGACCGTGAGCCTGCAGGCCGCCTACCAGGGCGCGCCAGATGTGGCGGTGGGCAGCGTTATCGGCAGCAACATTTTCAACGTACTGGTCATCCTCGGCCTGGCCGCACTGATCATCCCGCTGCGCGTGTCGCGGCAACTGGTGCGCCTGGACATTCCACTGATGATCGTCGCCAGCGGCCTGGTCTACGCGTTATCCGCCAACGGCCACCTGGGCCGGGCCGAAGGGGTGTTGCTGCTGATCGGCCTGGCCGGCTACCTGGCAATGCTTTGGCACCAGTCGCGCCACTACGCCCGCACCTACCCCGCACCGGCCACTGTCACCAGCAGCACCGGGCGCTTCTGGTCAGGCACGCTGCTGCAGGTGCTGGCCGGCCTGGGTCTGCTGAGCCTGGCGGGTCACTTGTTGCTTGAAGCCGCCGTGGAGGTGGCCACCGACCTGGGGCTGTCCGAGCGCATCATCGGCCTTACCGTCGTTGCCATCTGCACTTCCCTGCCAGAACTGGCTGCTGCGCTGATCGCCGCCCTGCGCGGTGAACGAGAAATCGCCGTGGGAACAGTGATAGGCAGCAACCTGTTGAACCTGCTGGCGGTGCTGGGCCTGACCGCACTGGTCGCTCCCGAGCCGCTGTCGATCTCGCCCAACGCCTTGGCCTTCGACCTGCCGGTAATGCTGGGTGTTGCTGCGCTGAGCCTGCCGGTGTTCTATTCCGGTTACCGCATCACCCGCGCCGAAGGCCTGGTGTTCCTTTGCCTGTACCTGGCCTATGGGCTGCACGTGGCGGCGTTCACCATGGGCATGCCACTGGCCGGCCGCCTGGAGCGGTTGATGCTGTTCTACGTACTGCCGGTGCTCGCCATGGTGTTGCTGTACACCACCGCACGAGCCTGGCGCCGCCAACACTAAGGAAAACAACATGGCTGACAGCAAGAAAACCGGCGAACAGATTCGGCGCCAGGTCATGGGCGATGCGTTCGTCGACCGCGCCTTGGGCAATGCCACCGACTTTACCCAACCGCTGCAGGACTTCGTCAACGAACATGCCTGGGGCAGCGTGTGGGCCCGCGACGGCCTGCCGCTGAAAACCCGCAGCCTGATTACCCTGGCTACGCTGACCGCACTCAAGTGCCCGCAGGAGCTCAAGGGGCATGTGCGCGGTGCGTTGAACAATGGCTGTACGGTGGAGGAGATTCGCGAAGCGCTGCTGCATTGCGCGGTGTATGCGGGGGTGCCGGCGGCGATTGATGCGTTCCGTGCGGCACAGGAAGTGATCGACAGTTATCAATAGGTAGCCTGTACCGGCCTCTTAGCGGGCGTGCCCGCGAAGAGGCCGGTACTGTGTTACCTACCTGGCCTGGCGAGCCTTCTTCATCTTGAAGGCCACCCACAGCACCAGGATCCACCCCGGAATCAGCATCACCGAGATGCGAATCGGCGGGGTCAGGTACATCACCACCAGGATCAGCACGATGAACGCCAGGCACAGGTAGTTGGTGACCGGGTGCCCCCAGCTCTTGTAGAACGGGGTGATCCCGGCCGCCAGCTTGGCCTTGCGGAACTTCAGGTGGGTGATGCTGATGCTCGCCCAGTTGATCACCAACGCCGACACCGCCAGGGCCATCAGCAAACCAAAGGCTTCACCCGGCATCAGGTAGTTGATCAGCACGCACAGCCCGGTGGCGAAAGCCGACACACCCAGCGCGGTCAGCGGCACGCCGCTACGGCTCACCTTCAGCAACTGACGCGGTGCGTCGCCCTGGCTGGCCAGGCCGAACAGCATGCGGCTGTTGGCGTACACGCAGCTGTTGTATACCGACAGCGCGGCCGTCAGCACCACGATATTGAGGATGGTCGCCACCAGGTCACTGTCCAGTTCGTGGAAGATCATCACGAACGGGCTGCCACCCTGCACCACCTTCTGCCACGGGTACAGCGAAAGCAGCACCGCCAGGGCACCGATGTAGAAGATGAGGATGCGGTACACCACCTGGTTGGTGGCTTTGGGGATGCTCTGACGCGGGTTGTCGGCCTCGGCGGCGGTGATGCCCACCAGTTCCAGGCCACCGAACGAGAACATGATCACTGCCAGTGCCATCACCAGGCCGCTGACGCCGTTGGGGAAGAAGCCACCGTACTGCCAGAGGTTTGCCACGCTGGCGTCCGGGCCGCCATGGCCGCTGGCCAGCAGCCAGGCGCCGAAGCCGATCATGCTGACGATGGCCACTACCTTGACTAGGGCGAACCAGAACTCCATCTCGCCGTAGACCTTCACCTGGGTCAGGTTGATCAGGTTGATCACCACGAAGAAGATCGCCGCCGTGGCCCAGGTTGGGAATCCGGGCCACCAGTACTGCACGTAGATACCCACCGCTGTCAGCTCGGCCATGCCGACCAGTACGTACACCACCCAGTAGTTCCAGCCCGAGACGAAGCCGGCGAACTCGCTCCAGTACTGGTGGGCGAAGTGGCTGAAGCTGCCGGCCACCGGCTCTTCCACCACCATCTCACCGAGCTGGCGCATGATCAGGAAGGCCATCAGGCCGGCAATGGCGTAGCCCAGCAGGACGGAGGGGCCGGCCAGCTGGATGGTCTGGGCAATGCCCAGGAACAACCCGGTACCGATGGCCCCACCCAGCGCGATCAGCTGGATATGGCGATTCTTCAGCCCGCGCTGTAACCGCTCGGGCGTGCTCTGGTCTTGCATGAAGTGTCCTTTAGCTCAGTGAGGCTGTGTTTTTTGTGTTGTTTGCAGTCAAGGATCTAGATCCATCCGCCCCACTGCAAGATGAAAATACCAATGTTGGTGGTGATCGCCGCCATTAGCGTGGTAATCACGATGATCGACGCCGCCAGCTCATGGTTGCCGTTGGCCGCCCGCGCCATGACGTAGCTGGCCGCTGCGGTCGGGCTGCCGATGTACAGGAACAGGATGCCCAGCTCGGCGCCGCGGAAGCCGCATAGCCAGGCGCCGAGGGTACCGAGCAGCGGTAGCCAGACCATCTTCACCAGGCTGGCGTCGATGGCCAGCCTGCCACTGTCGCGCAGCGCCGCCATCGACAGCGTGCCACCGATGCAGATCAGCGCCAGCGGCAGGGTCATCTGCGCCAGGTAGTCGCCCGAGGTGAGCAGCCAGTTGGGCAGCGGCACCTGGCCGTACGCCATGGGCGTGGCCACCAGCACACTGATGATCAGCGGGTTGCTGAGGATGCTTTTGCAGATGCTCCACGGGTCGGACTTCAGGTCCGGGCTGTACACCGCCAGCACCACTGCCGACAGCGAGTTGTACATGAGGATGACCAGGCCGGCGAGCACCGCACCCAGGGAGATGCCGTAGTCGCCGTAGAGACTGGCGGCCAGGGCCAGGCCGATCACGCCGTTGTTGCCACGGAACGCACCCTGGGTATAGATGCCCCGGTCGGCCAGCGGGCTGCGCCAGATGGCCAGGCCCCAGGCTATGGCGAAGCCGGCCAGGGTGGCGACGATGAAATAAAGAAGGACGCCGGGTTTGACCGCCGTGGCCAGGTCGGCGTGATAGATGCCGAGGAACAGCAGCGCCGGCATGCACACGTTGAACACCAACTGTGAGGCGACGCGGTTGAAATTGTCGTCGATCAGGCGGATACGTTTGAGCAGCACGCCCATGAACAGCATGGCGAAGACCGGGGCCGTGATGTTCAGTGTCTGGATAAGAAGGGCGAGCATGCGCAAGCGATCCTGGAGGGGGTTGCCGTTAGGGGGCTAATGATACGCCAACGGCCGGGACTTGCGGGGATCGCGGGGTATCACAGAGAAATTTCTGTCAGTACCGGCCTGTTCGCGGGCTTGCCCGCTCCCACAGGTATTACACAAGCCGCAAGGCCTGTGCAGTACCTGTGGGAGCGGGCAAGCCCGCGAAAGGGCCGGTACAAGCCCAGCAGGAATCAGCGCCGAACCGGGCGCTTCTGCAGTTTGCGCTGCAAGGTCCGCCGGTGCATGCCCAGCGCCCGCGCGGTGGCCGAGATATTGCCTTCGTGCTCGTTCAGCACACGCTGGATGTGTTCCCACTGCAGGCGGTCGACCGACATCGGGTTTTCCGGCACCAAGGTGTCCAGGTCGGTGTGCTCCGACAGCAACGCCGCCAGCACATCATCGGCATCCGCCGGCTTGCACAGGTAGTTGCAGGCACCACGCTTGACCGCTTCCACCGCGGTGGCAATGCTCGAGTAACCGGTCAGGATCACCACACGCATCTCCGGGTCCAGCTCCAGCAGCTTTGGCAGCAGCACCAGCCCGGAGTCGCCGTCCATCTTCAGGTCCAGCGTGGCGTAGTCCGGCAGGTCCTGCTGGGCCAGGATCAACCCTTCCTCGGCAGAGCTGGCGGTGCTCACGCGGAAACCGCGGCGGCTCATGGCACGGGCCATGACCCGGGTAAAGGTGGCATCGTCATCCACCAGCAGCAGGTGCGGCAGCTCTTCGCCTTCGACCTGGTTTTCTTCGCTCATCATTCATCTCCTCGCTTGCCATAAGGCAGGCGCAGTTCGGTCAGGGTGCCACCCTGTTCATGACTATAGAGTTTCACCGAACCGCCCGCACGGGTCACGCTGGCCTTGCTCAAGAAAAGGCCCAGGCCGAAGCCTTTGCCTTTGGTGGTAATGAAGGGTTTGCCGATGGCTTCGGCGATGGCCGGCGGCACGCCGGGGCCATGGTCGCGGATGCTGATGACGATGTCATGGGCGTCCCAGTCCAGGCGCACTTCAAGGTCATCGGGGCAGGCGTCGGCGGCATTGTTCAACAGGTTCAACAGGGCCTGGGTCAGGTCCGGCGGCGGGGTCAGGCGTGGCACCTGGCCGTCGCGCAGGCGCTGGAAGCGGTAGCTGGCTTCCGGGCGCATCAGGTGCCAACGGTTGAGCGCCTCGTCCAGCCAGGCCGTGACGTCCTGCTCCACCACGGCCAGGCGACGGTTGGCTTCGGCGGCGCGCACCAGCTGTTGCAGGGTTTCCTTGCACAGCTTCACCTGGTCCTGAAGGATCTGCAGGTCCTCCTGCAGCAGCGGGTCGGCGTGGTCCTGGCGCATCTCGTTCAGCAGCACGCTCATGGTCGCCAACGGCGTGCCCAGTTCATGGGCGGCACCGGCGGCCTGGGTGGCCACGGCCAGCAGTTGCTCGTCACGCAGGCTTTCTTCACGCCGCTCTGAACGCAGCTGCTCCTGGCGGCGCAGCTCTTCGGCCATGCGCGCGGCAAAGAAGGTAATCACTGCCGCTGCCAGGGCAATGCTCAGCCACATGCCGTACACCTGCATCTTGTCCCGCGCCATCGGCAGGCCTTCAAGCGGGTAGAACTGCACCAAAAGCAGACTGTAGGCGGTCAGTGCGATGCCGGAAAGGATCAGCGAATACAGCCACGGCAAGGTGACTGCGGCAATCGCCAGTGGCACCAGGTAATACGACACGAACGGGTTGGTCGAGCCGCCGGAGTAATACAGCAAGGCACTGTGGATCAGCAGGTCGCAGGCCAGTTGCAGGGCGTACTCCAGCTCGGTGACCGGCAACGAAAGGCGCAGGCGCAGGGCCGTGAAGGCGCACAGCAGCGAAGACAAGGCCAAGGTGCCGGCCAGCGACAACCAGGGCAAGGGCAGCAGTTCGGTCCAGTAGGCGACGCCCACGGAGCCGGCCTGGGCAGCCAGGACCAGGACCCGAATGACGGTCAGGCGCCAGAGGTTCTGGCGGGTAGCGGACAGCGGTTGTACGGCGGCGAGCATGAGCTCTCCTGATGAGTGCTCCAGAAAAATCGGCTGGAGTATACCGAAGCCGGGCGCCTCGCTGCAGCGATGCGGCAAAGCGCCACACTTTGTCACAGGTTGATGATGGCACTTTTGAACCCACTACACTGTTGCCGGTCTGATGGGCCATGCGTGGAATGGATGACAACAACCCACGCCTTATATTGCCAAGGAGTACCACATGCAAATCCCACGTCGCGGCACCGCCCTGATCCTGTCCTGCGGCCTGCTCGCCAGTCTGCCGGCGCTGGCTGCCGATGAGCCGCGCTACAACCAGGTCTCGCTGCGTGCCGAGGTCAGCAAGGAAGTGGCGCGTGACCTGATGGTCGTTACCCTGTACAGCGAAGCGCAGAACACCGACCCGGGCAAGCTTGCCAAGCAGATCACCGAAACCATGAACAAGGCAGTACAGCAGTCGCGCCAGGTCAAGGATGTGAAGATCAGCCAGGGGAGCCGCAACAGCTATCCGGTATATGACAGCAAGGGCCAGAAGATCACCGGCTGGCGCGAGCGCGCCGAGTTGCGCCTGGAAAGCGCCAACTTCCCGGCCCTGTCGCAGCTGACCGCCGACCTGCTGCAAGAGCTGAAAATGGGTGGCATGGACTTCTCCATCGCCCCGGCCACGCGCAAGGCCAGCGAGGATGCACTGCTCAAGGATGCGGTGGATGCCTTCAAGGCGCGTGCGCAGCTGGCTACCGAGGCGCTGGGGGGCAAGGGCTATAAAGTGGTCAGCCTGAACCTCAACAGCAGCGGTTACCCACGCCCTTACCTGCGAAGTGCGCCGATGGCGATGAAGGCCATGGGAGCTGATGAGTCGGCACCGGCGCCGGACATCGAGGCCGGGACCAGTGAAGTGAGCATGAATGCCGATGGCCTGATCGAAGTGCAGATGCCTTGAGTTCGCCGGGGTCGCATTGCGCCCGCCGGCAAGCCAGCGCCCACAGATACACCACAGGTTTCAGCCCTTGTGTTGTACCTGTGGGAGCTGGCTTGCCGGCGATGAGGTCAGTCGAAAAAACGCAGATTCAGACATTTCCTACGCACCAATTAGGTGCTTCCTACACTAATCCCGCCCCCGCAACATCCCGCAAAAAGCCATCATTTTGCCCCCGCAAACGTTTAACTTCGCTGAAAGTTATATCAATGCGACATCCATGTACGACCGTACCACTTTTCTGGCGTCAACTATCCCTCGGCATATTGCATTGGGAACAGCCCCTGCATAAGTATCCGCAGGTCGGCTCACGAGGCCACCTCAATCGAAAAATGACAACAATGAGGCCACCATGCTCAAACACGCAGTCATTCCGTTCCTGCTAGGCGCAGGCTTGCTATCCGGCGCACCGTCGGCCCTCGCCGCGTCCAACCTGGTGTTCTGCTCCGAAGGCAGCCCGGCCGGCTTCGACCCGGGGCAATACACCACAGGGACTGACTTCGACGCCTCGGCTGAGACCGTGTTCAACCGCCTGACCCAGTTTGAACGTGGCGGTACTGCCGTCATCCCGGGTCTGGCAACCAAGTGGGAAGTCTCCGACGACGGAAAGACCTACACCTTCCACCTGCGCGAAGGGGTCAAGTTCCACACCACCGACTACTTCAAGCCCACCCGCAACTTCAACGCCGACGACGTGCTGTTCACCTTCAACCGCATGCTCGACAAGGACCACCCGTTCCGCAAGGCCTACCCCACCGAGTTCCCGTACTTCACCGACATGGGCATGGACAAGAACATCGCCAAACTGGAGAAGCTCGACGAACAGACTGTCAAGTTCACCCTCAACGAAGTCGACGCCGCATTCATCCAGAACCTGGCCATGAGCTTCGCCTCGATCCAGTCCGCCGAATACGCCGACCAGTTGCTCAAGGACGGCAAGGCCGCCGACATCAACCAGAAGCCGATCGGCACTGGCCCGTTCGTGTTCAGCAAGTACCAGAAGGACGCGCAGATCCGCTTCAAGGGCAACAAGGACTACTGGCAACCCGATGACGTGAAGATCGACAACCTGATCTTCGCTATCACCACCGATGCGTCGGTGCGCATGCAGAAACTGAAGAAGAACGAGTGCCAGGTCACTCTGTTCCCTCGCCCCGCCGACATCCAGCCGCTGAAACAGGACCCCAAGCTGCAGATGCCGCAGCAAGCCGGCTTCAACCTCGGCTACATCGCCTACAACGTGATGGACAAGGTCAAGGGCAGCAACGAGGCCAACCCGCTGGCCCAGCTGAAAGTCCGCGAGGCGCTGGACATGGCCGTGGACAAGAAAAAGATCATCGAGTCGGTCTACCAAGGCGCCGGCCAACTGGCGGTCAACGCCATGCCCCCGACTCAGTGGTCCTATGACGACAGCATCAAGGACGCGCCATTCGACCCTGAAAAAGCCAAGCAACTGCTCAAGGAAGCCGGCATCAAGGAAGGCACCGAAATCACCTTGTGGGCGATGCCCGTGCAACGTCCGTACAACCCCAATGCCAAGCTGATGGCCGAGATGCTGCAATCCGACTGGGCCAAGGTCGGCATCAAGGCGAAGATCGTCAGCTATGAATGGGGCGAGTACATCAAGCGCTCCAAAGGCGGCGAACAGGGCGCCATGCTGATCGGCTGGAGCGGTGACAACGGTGACCCGGACAACTGGCTGGGCACCCTGTACGGCTGCGATGCCATGAACGGCAACAACTTCTCCAAGTGGTGCTACAAGCCCTACGACGACCTGATCAAGCAGGCCAAGGCCACTTCCGACCAGGCCAAGCGCACCGAGCTGTATCAAAAGGCGCAGCACATCCTCAAGGAGCAGGTGCCGATCACCCCGATCGCCCACTCCACCGTGTACCAGCCCATGAGCGCCAAGGTGAAGGACTTCAAGATCAGCCCATTCGGACTGAACTCCTTCTACGGCGTCAGCGTGGACAAATAGCCTAGCTACGGCACCCGCTGAGCGGCGGGTGCCCGCCAACCTTGCCACCTCTTCATGTCGTCCCGCCGCCATCCGCAGCGGGGTCGGCGACCTGTTGCCGCCATTCGTACCCCGAGGCGGCGCAAACAGACGTAAAAGGACTTGCCATGCGCCATACCACCCGAGTTTCCGCCCTGCTGGCCCTGGGCCTGATCAGCCAATCGCCGGCCCTGCTGGCCAACAACCTGGTGTTCTGTTCCGAAGGCAGCCCCGCCGGCTTCGACACTGCCCAGTACACCAGCGCCACCGACAACGATGCAGCCGAACCGATCTACAACCGCCTGGTCGAGTTCGAACGCGGGGGCACTGCCGTGCACCCTGCCCTGGCGACCCGCTGGGAGGTGTCCGAGGATGGCCTGCGCTATACCTTCCATCTGCGCGAAGGGGTGAAATTCCACAGCAACAAGACCTTCAAGCCGAGCCGCGACTTCAACGCCGACGATGTGCTGTTCACCTTCAACCGCATGCTCGACAAGAACCACCCATTCCGCCTGGCCTACCCGACCGAGTTCCCCTATTTCATCAGCATGGGCCTGGACAAGAACATCGCCCGTGTCGAAAAGACCGATCCACTGACCGTGGTGTTCACCCTGAACAGCGTCGATGCCGCGTTCATTCAGAACCTGGCCATGAGCTTTGCTTCCATCCTCTCTGCCGAATACGCCGAACAGCTGATGGCCAGCGGTCGCCCCAGCGACATCAACCAGCAACCGATCGGCACCGGCCCGTTCGTTTTCCAGCGTTATCAGAAGGATTCGCAGATCCGCTACAAGGGCAACAAGGCCTATTGGTCACCGCAGGACGTGAAGATCGACAACCTGGTGTTCTCGATCAACATCGACCCTTCGGTGCGCATCCAGAAGCTGCGCCGCAACGAATGCCAGGTCACCCTGCACCCGCGCCCCGCCGACCTGCCTGCACTCAAGGCCGACAGCAAACTGCAAGTGCTGCAGCAACCTGGCTTCAACCTCGGCTACATCGCCTACAACACCCAGCACCCACCGTTCGACCGCCTGGAAGTGCGCCAGGCGATGGACATGGCAGTGAACAAGCAGGCGATCATCCAGGCCGTGTACCAGGATTCCGGCCAGCTGGCAGTCAACGCCATGCCGCCGACCCAGTGGTCCTATGACGACAGCATCAAGGACGCGCCCTTCGACCCTGAAAAGGCCAAGCAGCTACTGCAGCAGGCCGGGGTCAAGCCAGGCACCGAGATCACCCTGTGGGCCATGCCGGTGCAGCGCCCGTACAACCCCAACGCCAAGCTGATGGCGGAGATGCTCCAGGCCGACTGGAGCAAGCTCGGCTTCAAGGTGCGCATTGTCAGCTACGAATGGGGCGAGTACCTCAAGCGCATGAAAAGCGGCGAGCACGATATCGCTCTGATCGGCTGGACCGGAGACAACGGCGACCCGGACAACTGGCTGGGCACCCTCTACAACTGCGATGCCATCGGCAGCAACAACTACTCGCAGTGGTGCGATCCGCAGTACGACAGCCTGGTCAAGCAGGCCAAGCAGGTCACCGACCGCGCGCAGCGCACCGCCCTGTACCAACAGGCCCAGCAGCGGCTCAAGCAACAGGTGCCGATTACCCCGGTGGCGCACTCCACGGTCAACCAACCGCTCAGCATCAAGGTTTCCGAATTCAAGGTCAGCCCTTTCGGGCGCAACGTTTTTTCCGGTGTGAGTGTTGATTGATCTTTATCCCTCATGGGCCTCTTCGCGGGGAAACCCGCTCCCACAGGTACGGCGCACATGCCGAAACCTGTGGTGCCCCTGTGGGAGCGGGTTTACCCGCGAAAGGGCCGGCACAGCCAACACAACTCCCCGATTCAGCCCTGTGACCCCGGGCAACCCTGGCAACACCGCAGCAAGAAGCCCGGCCCACAAGGCCAGGCAATAACTAGAAGAACAGAAAGGGAGCTTTAACCTTGAGACTATTCACCTTGACCGCACTGGCGTTATCCATCAGTGCCTTATCCACCGTGGCCCAGGCCGACCCGCAAAGCCAGGAATACGTGCCCATCACCCTCAAAGGCAGCAGCGAGCAGGAACAGGCCAGCGGCTTCGTCGATGGCCAGAGCCTGTCCGGCAGCACCCGCAACTGGTATGCCCGCGAGCGCGCCGCACGCGCCCCGCTGTGGAAGTACTACAAGAGCGACGGCACCCGCCACGACACTCACAGCCGCGAGAACTGGGTGCAGGGCACCATCCTCAACTACAGCTCCGGCTTCACCCAGGGCACCGTCGGCTTTGCCGTCGAAGCCGCCGGCTACAATGCCATCGCCCTGCAACAGAACCGCGAGGACGTCGCCGGCCCCAACAACCGCACCCTGACCCACAGCGACGGCGACCCGGTTGGCCAGTGGAGCAAGATGGGCCTGGCCAACGTGAAGGCGCGGGTGTCCAACACCACCCTCACCGTCGGCCGCCAATCGGTGGACACGCCGATGATCGCCTACATCGGCAACCGTGCCCTGCCCTCGAGCTTCCAGGGCGCGTTTTTGCACAGTGCCGAATTCGACAACCTGAGCTTCGATCTTGGCACCTTCGACCGCGTCTCGCCGCGTACCGAACAAAGCCTCAGCAAGTTCCGCAGCGAGTACAGTGCCACTGGCGTTGAAACCGACCGCGCCAGCACCGCCGGCATCAACTACCAGCCGTTCAAGAGCCTTAGCACCAGCCTGTACGCCACCAAGGTCGACGACTTCTGGAACCAGTACTACTTCGGTGCCAACCACGTGCTCGGCGACAGCGCAGTGCTCAGCCTGAGCACTGGCCTGAACTACTACAAGACCGTCGACGCCGGCAGCAAGAAGATGGGCGATATCGACAACGACACCTACAGCCTGTCGTTCGGCCTTACCCACCAGGCCCACACCCTCAGCGCCTCCTGGCAGCAGGTCAACGGCAACGAGTACTTCGACTACCTGCACGAAACCAACGGCATCTACCTGGCCAACTCGCTGCTGTCGGACTTCAACGGCCCCAACGAGAAATCGCTGCAGATCTCCTACGTGCTGAACATGGCGCCGTACGGCGTGCCGGGCCTGAAGTTCAACCTGTACAACGCCCGCGGCTGGGGCATCGATGGTACCCATTACCGCGGTACCGCCTATGACGTGAACGGCCTGGATGGCGAAACCCACTACGAGTGGGGCTTCGGCACCAGCTACGCGGTACAGAGCGGGCCGCTGAAGGACACCAGCATCCGTGCTACCTACACCGCGCACCGCGCCAGCAAGGCCCAGGGCGATGGCAGCCTGGATGAGTTCCGGGTGGTGACCACCATTCCATTCAACATTCTCTGACCGCCGGCGCCACGGCCTGCTTCGCTGCGGGCCGTGGCGGCTACGCTGGAATCAATGCAAGCAGGGAGTTTCAACCCATGCAGAAAGCTTTCATGAAATCGCTGCCGCTGCGCCTAGCCCTGGCAGCGCTGATCCTGGGCAGCGCCACGCAACTGGCGGCCAAACCGCTGGTGGTGTGCACCGAAGCCAGCCCTGAAGGGTTCGACATCGTCCAGTACACCACTGCGGTTACCGCCGATGCCTCTGCCGAGACGGTATTCAACCGCCTGGTCGACTTCAAGCCCGGTACCACCGAAGTCCAGCCGGCCTTGGCCGAGCGCTGGGACATTTCAGCAGACGGCCTGACCTACACCTTCCACCTGCGCCAGGGCGTGAAGTTCCACACTACCGACTACTTCAAGCCCACCCGCAACTTCAACGCCGATGACGTCCTGTGGAGCCTCAATCGCCAGCTCGATCCGAACCATCCATGGCATGACAAGACCAGCGTCGGTTACCCGTACTTCGAGAGCATGGGCTTCAAGGACCTGCTCAAGTCGGTCAGCAAAGCCGACGAGCACACCGTGGTGATTACCCTTAACCGACCGGAAGCGCCATTCCTGCGCGACATGGCCATGGGCTTCACCTCGATCTACTCCGCCGAGTACGGCGACCAGCTGCTCAAGGCCGGCAAGGCTGCCGAGTTGAACAGCAAGCCAATCGGCACCGGCCCGTTCATCTTCCAGCGTTACAACAAGGATGCCCAGGTTCGCTTCAAGCCCAACCCGGACTATTTCCGCGGCAAGCCGCCTGCCGATGCGCTGGTCTTCGCTATCGCTACCGACAGCAACGTGCGCCTGCAGAAACTGCGCGCCAACGAATGCCAGGTGGCACTCTATCCCAAGCCCGATGATGTACCGTCGATCAAGCAGGACCCGAAACTCAAGGTCGAGGAGATCGAGGCCTTGGTCACCGGTTACATCTCGATGAACACCGAACACAAATACCTGAGCGACGTTCGCGTGCGCAAAGCCATCAACATGGCCTTCGACCGCCAGACCCATGTCGACCAATTGTTCGGCAAAGGCAATGCACTGGTCGGCGTGAATCCGTACCCGCCGACCATGATCGGCTACAACAACGAGAACAGAAACCCGCCCCGCGACCTGGCCAAGGCGCGCGATCTGCTCAAGCAGGCGGGCGTGCCCGAAGGTACGGTAATCACCCTGTTCACGCGCAACGGCGGCGGCCCGACCAACCCCAACCCGCGTTTGTCTGCCGAGATGCTGCAGGCCGACCTCAAACAGATCGGCCTGAAGCTGGACATCCGCGTGATGGAGTGGGCCGAAATGCTGCGCCGGGCCAAGAAAGGCGAGGCCGACCTGGTGTCCACCGGCTGGGCCGGCGACAACGGCGACCCGGACAACTTCCTCAGCCCGCTGCTCAGTTGCGATGCCGCCAAAAGCGGCGAGAACTATGCGCGCTGGTGCAACCCTAAGTTCCAGGAGTTGATCAGCCGCGCCCGCGAAGTGATCGACAACGACGAGCGTGCAAGGCTCTATAACGAGGCATTGAAAGTGTACGATGACGACCAACCCTGGATCAGCATGGCCCATCCAAAGATGTTCACCGCCATGCGTGACAACGTGGAGGGCTACGTGATCAACCCTCTGACCAATAACAACTTCGCCACCACCAAGGTGAAGTAGAACAACAACGACCGCCGGCAACCCACACGGGAACCGGCGGCACCACCGTAGCGGGCTGATCGCCCCACGGCCTGATGAGGTAACCCCGACAATGTTGAGCTTTATTGCCCGGCGCCTTGGCCTGCTGATACCGACCTTTTTCGGTATCACCTTGCTGACCTTCGCGCTCATACGCCTGATCCCCGGCGACCCGGTGGAAGTGATGATGGGCGAGCGCAGGGTCGACCCCGAAATGCATGCCCAGGCCATGGAGCGCCTGGGTCTGAACAAGCCGCTGCCGGTCCAGTACCTGGACTATGTCGGCAAGCTGGCCCAGGGTGACCTCGGTGAATCGCTGCGCACCCGCGAGAGCGTGTGGAGCGAGTTCCTCACCCTGTTCCCGGCCACCCTCGAACTGGCCTTCGCCGCCCTGTTGTTCGCCGGCATCGTCGGCCTGCTGGCCGGCGTGATCGCTGCGCTCAAGCGCGGATCGCTGTTCGACCACGGGGTGATGGGTATTTCCCTGGCCGGTTACTCCATGCCGATCTTCTGGTGGGGCCTGATCCTGATCATGTTCTTCTCGGTAAGCCTGGGCTGGACCCCGGTTTCCGGGCGCATCGACCTGCTCTACGACATCGAGCCGAAGACCGGCTTCATGCTCATCGACACCCTGCTCAGCGACGAGGAAGGTGCGTTCAAGGACGCGGTGATGCACCTGATTTTGCCGGCCATCGTGCTTGGCACCATCCCGCTGGCGGTGATTGCCCGCATGACCCGCTCGTCGATGCTCGAAGTGCTGCGCGAGGACTACATCCGCACCGCCCGCGCCAAAGGCCTGTCGCCGGCCCGCGTGGTGTTCGTGCACGGCCTGCGCAACGCGCTGATCCCGGTACTGACCGTATTCGGCCTGCAGGTCGGCACGTTGCTGGCCGGTGCGGTGCTGACCGAAACCATCTTTTCCTGGCCGGGCATCGGCAAGTGGCTGATCGAAGCCATCGGTGCCCGTGACTACCCCGTGGTCCAGAACGGCATCCTGTTGATCGCCTGCCTGGTGATCCTGGTCAACTTCGTCGTGGATATCCTCTACGGCCTGGCCAACCCACGCATCCGTCATCAGCGCTGAGGCCTTCGCCATGACTAGCCCGATTCCGAAATCCGTCACACCGGTCAGCCCGGTGGACCAGAGCCTGCTCTACCCCTCGCCATACAAAGAATTCTGGCAAGCCTTCGCCCGCAACAAAGGCGCGGTGATGGGCCTGGCCTTCATGTGCCTGGTGGTGTTCTGCGCGCTGTTCGCGCCGTGGGTCGCCCCGCACGACCCGAGCGAGCAATATCGCGAATTCCTGCTGACCCCCCCGGTGTGGCTCGAAGGTGGCAGCTGGCAGTTCATTCTCGGTACCGACGAACTGGGCCGCGATCTGCTCTCACGGCTGATCCAGGGCGCGCGGCTGTCGCTGCTGATCGGCCTGTCGTCGGTGGTGATGTCGCTGATCCCTGGCATCCTGCTGGGCCTGCTGGCCGGTTTCTTCCCGCAACTGCTCGGCCCGTCGATCATGCGCCTGATGGACGTGATGCTGGCCCTGCCCTCGCTGCTGCTGGCGGTGGCCATCGTCGCCATCCTCGGGCCAGGCCTGATCAACACCGTGATCGCCATCGCCATCGTGTCGTTGCCATCCTACGTGCGCCTGACCCGCGCCGCCGTGATGGGTGAGCTGAACCGCGACTACGTTACCGCCGCACGCCTGGCTGGTGCAGGGCTGCCACGGCTGATGTTCGTCACCGTGCTGCCCAACTGCATGGCGCCGCTGATCGTGCAGGCCACCCTCAGCTTCTCCTCGGCCATCCTTGACGCCGCCGCCCTGGGCTTCCTCGGCCTTGGTGTACAGCCGCCGACCCCGGAGTGGGGCACCATGCTGGCTTCGGCCCGTGACTACATCGAGCGCGCCTGGTGGGTGGTGAGCCTGCCCGGCCTGACCATTCTGCTCAGTGTGCTGGCAATCAACCTGATGGGCGACGGCCTGCGCGATGCGCTGGACCCGAAACTCAAGAACGCCGCCTGAGGAGAACGCCATGTCACTGTTGCAGATCAACAACCTGAACGTGCGCTTCGGCGACGCCAATGCAGTACCGGTGGTCGATGGCCTGGACCTGACGGTGGAAGCCGGCGAGATCCTGGCCATCGTCGGCGAATCCGGCTCGGGCAAGTCCGTGACCATGATGGCCCTGATGGGCCTGATCGACGCCCCCGGGCGCATCACCGCGGACTCGCTCACGTTCGATGGCACCGACATGCTCAAGCTCAGCGGTCGCCAGCGACGCAAGGTGGTGGGCAAGGACATCGCCATGGTCTTCCAGGACCCGATGACCGCGCTCAACCCCAGCTACACCGTGGGTTACCAGATCGAGGAAGTGCTGCGCCAGCACCTGGGCCTGAAGGGCAAGGCCGCGCGCCAGCGTGCCCTGGAACTGCTGAAAAAGGTCGAGATCCCGGCTGCGGAAAGCCGCCTGGACGCCTACCCGCACCAGCTGTCCGGCGGCATGAGCCAGCGCGTGGCGATTGCCATGGCGATTGCCGGCGAGCCCAAGCTGCTGATCGCCGACGAACCCACCACTGCGCTGGACGTGACCATCCAGGCGCAGATCATGGAGCTGCTGGTCAACCTGCAGAAGGAGCGCAACATGGCGCTCATCCTGATCACCCACGACCTCGCCGTGGTCGCCGAAACTGCCAGGCGGGTGTGCGTGATGTATGCCGGCCAGGCCGTGGAAGTGGGCCAGGTGCCGGAGCTGTTCGATGTGCCCGCCCACCCTTACAGCGAAGCGTTGCTGGCGGCGATCCCCGAGCACAGCATCGGTGCCGAACGCCTTGCCACCCTGCCCGGCATCGTCCCCGGTCGCTACGACCGCCCCGTAGGTTGCCTGCTGTCACCGCGCTGCCCGTACGTGCAGGACAACTGCCGGCACCAGCGCCCGCCCCTCGATCCCCAGGCCCATGGCCTGGTGCGTTGCTACTACCCGTTGAACCAGGAGGTGGCGTGATGGCCGTCGTTCTATCCGCCCGGGAGCTGACCCGGCATTACGAAGTCTCCCGCGGGCTGTTCAAGGGCCACGCCCTGGTCCGCGCGCTGAATGGCGTGTCGTTCGAACTGGAGGCCGGCAAGACCTTGGCCGTGGTCGGCGAGTCCGGCTGCGGCAAGTCGACCCTGGCCCGCGCGCTGACCCTGATCGAAGAGCCGTCGTCCGGTTCGCTGCAAATTGCCGGCACCGAAGTGAAAGGCGCCAGCAAGAGCGAGCGCAAACAACTGCGCCGCGACGTGCAGATGGTGTTCCAGAGCCCCTACGCCTCGCTCAACCCACGGCAGAAGATTGGTGACCAGCTGGCCGAGCCGCTGCTGATCAATACTTCGCTGAGCAAGGCCGAGCGGCGAGAAAAAGTGCAGAAGATGATGGAACAGGTCGGCCTGCGCCCCGAGCATTACCAGCGCTACCCGCACATGTTCTCCGGTGGCCAGCGCCAGCGTATCGCCCTGGCCCGGGCAATGATGCTGCAACCCAAGGTGCTGGTGGCGGACGAGCCGACCTCGGCGCTGGACGTATCGATCCAGGCTCAGGTACTGAACCTGTTCATGGATTTGCAGAAGGAGTTCAACACTGCCTATGTGTTCATCTCGCACAACCTGGCGGTGGTGCGGCATGTAGCCGATCAGGTGCTGGTGATGTACCTGGGGCGGCCGGCGGAGATGGGGCCGAAAGAAGATATCTACGAAAGGCCGTTGCACCCTTATACCCAGGCGCTGCTGTCGGCGACGCCGGCGATTCACCCAGACCCTTTGAAGCCGAAGATCCGCATTGCCGGGGAGTTGCCCAACCCGCTGAACCCGCCGGATGGCTGTGCGTTTCACAAGCGCTGCCCGTATGCGACCGAGCGGTGTGCCAAGGAGGTGCCAGCGCTCAGGCAGGTGAGTACCCGGCAGGTGGCTTGCCACTATGCCGAGCAGTTTCTTTAGGCTCTAGATAGCCGGGGCTGCTTTGCAGCCCATCGCGACACAAGGCCGCTCCTACAAGGGACTGCGATCTCCTGTAAGAGCGGCCTTGTGTCGCGATGGGCCGCAAAGCGGCCCCTAAAATCCTCAATGCATGAAGAACCAGATCAGAATAATCACCGGAATCGGCACCCCAATCATCCAGAGCAGTATCGAGCGCATGGCCTTTCTCCTTGTTCGATGTTGAACAGACAGGTGCACGCGCCATGCCATCACGGTCAAAAAATCATACTCAGCCGAATCAACGGTTTACTCCCCAAGCCGCTTGGCAAAACCGTGCAATATGCCGGATCCGCACCCTTGCAGCTGGGTGTTCTGCAATGCACTATCAGGCTCATGACCGCCCACACCCTCCCTGACGGCCCCGAGCAGACCCCGCTTACCGCCGACACCGTGCTTCGCTACCACCTGTGCTGGAAGCACCGCGATCTCGACGGTGTCATTGCGCTCTACCACCCGGACATTCAGTACCACGACTTCTTCCAGAACCGCGTGCTCGGCTATCAGGAACTGCGTGACTACGTGCGCGCCTGCCTGCCTCACGAAGCTGGCGAAGATATCGTGCACAGCGACCGCATCCGCGTGGACGGCTGCACAGCATTCATTCAGTACCAGGTCACGGTCCAAGGCGGCGACGGCCTGGTTGCGTTCCAGTCCAGCGAGGCGATTACCGTCAAGGACGGCCTGATCTGGCGGGTCAACGAATACGCCACGCTGGTCCGCCGGAACGGCAGTGGCCATGCCACTAACGGCCCGCGCCCGGCCACCAGCCGCCTGGGCCTGTCGCCCCGTCAACTGTCGACCATGGCCCAGGACCTGGAACACTACTTCCAGCGCCAGCGCCCCTACCTGGACCCGGAGCTGGACCTGCAGCAGGTGGCACACGCCAGCGGCTACAGCCGCAACCAGATCTCCTACCTGCTCAACCAGGTGCTCGGGCAAAGCTTCTACCGCTACGTCAACCAGGCCCGCCTGCAGCACCTGATGGCCAGCCTCGATGACGACAGCATCGAGGCCACGATCGACGAGCTGGCCTTCAATGCCGGCTTCAACTCCCTGTCGGCGTTCTACAAGTGTTTCCGCGAGCACACCGGGCTTACGCCCAAGGCATACCTGAAGCAAATTTCCCTGCGTGCACGCACGTAAGACAGCCGCCCGTAGACACCACTAGGATCGCCCACAGACCTGACGGATGTGGAGCCGAACCCGATGCAACCCCTGCGCACGCTCAGCCTGTGGATGGACCAGCTAGACGAGCCGTTGTGCGCCCGCCCGGCCCTGCGCGAGGACCTGGACGCGGACGTATGCATTATCGGCGCTGGCTACACTGGCCTGTGGACCGCCTACTACCTCAAGCGCCAGGCGCCGCAGCTGAACATTGCAGTAATCGACGCCTACATCGCCGGTTATGGCGCCTCGGGGCGCAACGGCGGGTGGCTGATGGGCAACCTGCTCGGCGAAGACCGCCTGCTGGCCGCCCTGTCGCCGCAGCAGCGCCGCGCCAGCATCGACTTGCTGCATGCCATCCCCGATGAAGTACATGGCGTGCTGCAACGCGAAGGCATCGACTGCGACTACCGCAAAGGCGGCGTGCTGTACTGCGCCGCACGCTACCCGGAACAGGAGCGCAGCCTGCGCACCTACCTCGACAACCTTTATCGCCAGGGCATGACCGAGGACGACTACCGCTGGCTGCGCCCCGAACAGCTTGACGCCCAGTTGCGGGTCAGCAATGCCTATGGCGCGATCTACAGCCCGCATACCGCGACCATCCAACCCGCCAAACTGGCGCGTGGTCTGGCCCGGGCGGTAGAAGCGCTGGGCGTCCCCATCTACGAGAACACCCCAGCCATCGACTGGCAGCCGGGTGAGGTGCGCACCCCGCTGGCGCGCATTCGCTGCCAATGGCTGGTACCCGCCGTGGAAGGCTACGCCGTCAGCCTGCCGCCACTGGGCAAGCATCAGCTGCCGGTACAGAGCCTGCTGGTAGCCACCGAGCCCCTGCCGGAAGCCACCTGGGAACAGATCGGCCTGAACCAGGGCCAGGCCTTCAGCGAGAGCAGCCGCCAGGTCACCTACGGCCAGCGCACGGCCGACAACCGCCTGGTATTCGGCGCCCGTGGCGGCTACCGCTTCGGCGGCCGCCTGCGCGAAAACTTCAACCTCACTGAACAGGAAATCGAGCTGCGCCGCTACCTGTTCGGCGAACTGTTCCCGCAGCTGAAGCACGTGCGCATCACACACTCCTGGGGCGGCAACCTGGGCATGGCACGGCGCTTCCGCCCACACATGCTCTGCGACCGCCAGCGCGGCATCGCCCTGGCCGGCGGCTACGGCGGCGAAGGCGTCGGTGCCACCAACCTGGGCGGGCGAACCCTGGCGGCGCTGATCCTCGACCAGCACAACGAACTGACCGCGCAACCCTGGGTGCTCGACAACCGCCCGCTTTCAAGCCTGGCCAGTTGGCCACCCGAGCCCTGCCGCTGGCTGGGCTACAACGCAATCATCCAGAGCTTCGTCCACGAGGACCGGACCCTCGCCAACCCCGCCAGCGCGCCGTGGAGGCGGCGCCTTGCCAGCAATCTTGCGGACTTCATGGAAGGCTTCATGCACTGACTTCCCTTTCCCCGACACAGGATTTACCGGTCATGAGCATCACCCATTTCAAGAACACCGACAGCGTCGTGCTTGATAACTCCAGCCCCGTTGCGGTACCGCTTGGCGAGCCCGTGGCGGTAGCGTCGATCACCTGCGTGGAGCGCAGCGACGGCGTCGAAACCGGCATCTGGGAGTGCACCCCCGGGCGCTGGCGGCGGCAGATCGTGCAGCAGGAGTTCTGCCATTTCACCAAGGGCCGCTGCACCTTCACCCCTGACGGTGGAGAGCCCTTGTTCATAGAAGCCGGAGACGCACTGATGCTACCGGCCAACAGCACGGGCACCTGGGATATCCAGGAGACCGTTCGCAAGACTTACGTTCTGATTTTCTGATCCGCTGATCGCCTGCCTTCGATAACAACAGACAAAGCAAGGTAACCCCGACATGCGCACGCTCCTTCTCGCCCCCCTGATGCTGGCCGCCAGCGTGGCCGGCGCCGCCGAAACGGTGAAGATCTACAACTGGTCCAGCTACGTTGCCCCCGACACACTGAAGAACTTCCAGCAAGCCAGCGGTATCGTGCCCACCTACGACGTTTACGACAGCAACGAAACCCTCGACGGCAAGCTGATGACCGGCAACTCCGGCTACGACGTGGTGTTCCCGTCCAACCACTTCATGGCCCGGCAAATCCAGGGCAAGGCCCTGAAGCAGCTGGACAAGTCGCAACTGCCCAACTGGCACAACCTCAACCCGGTGTTGCTCAAGGCACTGGAGGTAAATGACCCGGGTAACCAATACGGCTTCCCGTACCTGTGGGGCAGCACCGGCATTGGCTACAACATCGACAAGGTCAAGGCGGTGCTCGGCGACAATGTCCCGGTGGACTCCTGGGACCTGATCTTCAAGCCCGAGTACATGAGCAAGCTGAAAAGCTGCGGCGTCGCGGTGCTGGACAACGGCCCCGAGCTGTTACCGATCGCCCTGCACTACCTGGGCCTGCCGCACCACAGCCAGAACCCGGCGGACTACGACAAGGCCAAGGCGCTGCTGATGCAGGTGCGGCCCTACATCAGCTACTTCCATTCATCGAAGTACACCGGCGACCTGGCCAACGGCGATATCTGCGTGGTGGTGGGTTTTTCCGGGGATGTGCTGCAGGCGAAGAATCGTGCCGAGGAGGCGAAGAACGGGGTGAAGGTGGGCTACTCGATACCCAAAGAAGGTGCACCGATGTGGTTCGACATGGTCGCCATGCCGGCCGATGCACCGGATGAAAAGGCCGGGTATGCCTACATGAACTACCTGCTGCAGCCGGAGGTGATGGCCAACATCAGCAACCATGTGCAGTACGCCAATGGCAACCTCGCGGCGGACGGGCTGGTGGAGCCTGCGATGAAGGGCAACACGATGATTTACCCGAGCGAGGAAGTGATGGGCAAGCTGTATGCGCTGGAGGCGATGCCGGCCAAGATCGACCGTATTCGCACGCGGATCTGGACCAGTATCAAGGCCGGGAATTGATTTCGGCCTTGACACGGTCCCTGTGGGAGCGGGTTCACCCGCGAATGCGATGTTGAGTTTACCGACGCATTCGCGGGTAAACCCGCTCCCACAAGGGGCAGGAGCAGGCCCTGAAAATCAGGAGCAAGCTCTCGAAATCAGTGGTGCTCGCGGGTAGCGCGGAACTTGATGTCCGGCCAGCGTTCTTCCATCAGCGACAGGTTGACCCGGGTCGGCGCCAGGTAGGTCAGATGCCCGCCACCGTCGATGGCCAGGTTCTCCATGGCCTTGTTCTGGAATTCCTCGAGCTTCTTCTTGTCGTCACAGCCGATCCAGCGGGCCGACCATACGGTGATCGGCTCGTATGCGCACTCGACCTTGTACTCTTCCTTCAGGCGACTGGCGACCACGTCGAACTGCAGCACACCGACTGCGCCGAGGATGATGTCGTTGCTGCGCTCAGGGAAGAACACCTGGGTAGCACCCTCTTCGGCCAGCTGTTGCAGGCCCTGGCGCAGCTGCTTGGATTTCAGCGGGTCCTTCAGGCGCACCCGGCGGAACAGCTCAGGGGCGAAGTGCGGGATACCGGTGAAGCCCAGCGCCTCGCCTTCGGTGAAGGTGTCGCCGATCTGGATGGTGCCGTGGTTGTGCAGCCCGATGATGTCGCCGGCATAGGCCTCTTCCAGCTGCTCGCGCTCGGACGAGAAGAAAGTCAGCGCATCGCCGATACGCAGGTCCTTGTTGATCCGCACGTGGCGCATCTTCATGCCCTTCTCGTACTTGCCCGAGCAGATGCGCATGAAAGCGATGCGGTCGCGGTGTTTCGGGTCCATGTTTGCCTGGATCTTGAACACGAAACCGGTGAACTTCTCTTCCACAGGCTCCACGGTGCGCTCGTGGGCAACCCGACCCAGCGGGCGCGGCGCCCAGTCGACGACGGCGTCAAGCACGTGGTCGACACCGAAGTTGCCCAGCGCGGTACCGAAGAACACCGGGGTCAGCTGGCCGTTGATGAACTCTTCCTGGTTGAATTCGTGGCAGGCGCCCTGCACCAGCTCCAGCTGTTCGACGAACGAGTCGTACTGGTCGCCCAGGTGGGCACGGGCTTCGTCCGAGTCCAGCTTCTGGATGATCTTGGCTTCGGTGCGCTCGTGGCCGTGGCCCGGGGTGTACACCACGATGTAGTCACCGGTCAGGTGGTACACGCCCTTGAAGTCGCGGTAGCAACCGATCGGCCAGGTGATCGGCGCGGCCTTGATCTTCAGCACGGCTTCGATCTCGTCCAGCAACTCGATCGGGTCGCGGATGTCACGGTCGAGTTTGTTGATGAAGCTGACGATCGGCGTGTCGCGCAGGCGGCACACGTCCATCAGGGCGATGGTACGTGGCTCTACACCTTTACCGCCGTCGAGCACCATCAGCGCCGAGTCCACCGCGGTCAGGGTGCGGTAGGTGTCTTCCGAGAAGTCTTCGTGGCCGGGGGTGTCGAGCAGGTTGATCATGTGCTCGCGGTACGGGAACTGCATCACCGAGGTGGTGATGGAGATGCCGCGCTGCTTCTCCATTTCCATCCAGTCGGAGGTGGCGTGGCGGTCGGACTTGCGCGACTTCACGGTACCGGCGACGGCAATGGCCTTGCCCATCAGCAGCAGCTTCTCGGTGATGGTGGTCTTACCGGCGTCGGGGTGGGAAATGATTGCGAAAGTGCGGCGCTTCGCGACTTCGGCGGCCTGGTTGGTCATGGGAAATCGCCTGACTGGGGGATTAAAAAGGGGCGATATCATACCTGAAGTTGGGCCGGGACCAAAACTTGATGAACCGGCGGTGCCTGTTCTGGCCCTTTCGCGGGCACGCCCGCTCCCACAGGTACTGCACAGGCTTGCACAGCAGTGGAGATCCCTGTGGGAGCGGGCGTGCCCGCGAAGAGGCCGGCACTGCCATTACAAATTCAACAACCACCCGCTTTATCACGACAAATGGCCAAAGGTCAGTTATTTCAACGCCTACAGCGCACCAACCCGCTGCTTTTTCTCGTCAAGTTTCCGAATAACCAGTGATTAACACTGGCCAAATGCCGCCTCAGATGGGAACCTTTACGCCCACGGAGACGTCCACTCCCCTGCAACCCGCTTCGGTTGGGGAGCTGGTTTCATCAGCATTTTCGGGCCCGACGGGGTTCGGCTCATGGCCTGATCGCAGCCTTCGGCGTGCGTCACGCTGCTACTCGCGAACACACCACCCGCCGCCAGGACTGGCCGGCAACCAAGAAGTGTGCTCGCCGACAACACAAGGAGTCCGCCTGTGGCTAAACGCTACGGAAAAGGGCTGTTGGGATGGGCCGCCGTGCTCGTCATCCTGGCCCTGCTGGTCCACTGGATCGGCATCGACACGATCGCGCGTTATCGCGACGATCTTGGGTTCTACCTGCAAGCGCACCTGGTACTGGTGCTGGCTTCGATGGCGGCGGCGCTGGCCGTGGGCATCCCCGCCGGCATTGCGTTAAGTCGACCGCACCGGGTCGACAAAGCCGAGCGCTTCATGCAGTTCTTCAACGTTGGCAATACCATCCCTCCCCTGGCCGTTCTGGCCATCGCCCTGAGTATCCTCGGCATCGGCGCCGGGCCCGCGATCTTCGCGCTGTTCCTCGCCTCCCTCCTGCCGATCGTGCGCAACACCTACGAGGGCCTGAAAAACGTCCCCACCTCGCTCAAGGAAGCCGCCACCGGCATCGGCATGACCCCGCGCCAGCAACTGTGGCAGGTGGAGCTGCCCAACGCCGTGCCGATCATCGTTGGCGGTGTGCGCGTGGCCCTGGCGCTGAACGTCGGCACCGCACCGCTGGCGTTCCTGATTGGCGCCAACAGCCTGGGCAGCCTGATCTTCCCCGGCATCGCCCTGAACAACCAGCCACAGCTCCTGCTGGGGGCTGCCTGCACCGCACTGCTGGCGCTGGCGCTGGACGCGGCGGTGAGTTTCTCCAGCAAGCGCTGGCTGGAACGTGGCCTGGCCCAATAAGGATAGGGAACGTATGAACAAGAAAATCGCCTTGCTGCTTGGCGCCGCCGTGCTGTTCGCAGGATTCGCCCAGGCGGCAGACAAACCGCTGATCCGCATCGGCGCGCGAGTATTCACCGAACAGACCGTGCTCGCCGAAATCACCGCGCAATACTTGCGCGCCAACGGTTTTGACGTTCGCGTCACCACCGGCCTTGGCAGCAATATCGCGCGCCAGGCCCAGGAAACCGGCCAGCTCGACCTGATGTGGGAATACACCGGCGTGTCGCTGGTGTCGTACAACCATATCGACGAGCGCATGCCCAGTGCCGAGGCCACCTTCGCCAGGGTGAAGGCGCTGGATGCGAAGAAAGACCTGATCTGGCTGAACCCGTCGAAGTTCAGCAACACCTACGCGCTGGGCCTGCCCAAGCAGGTCGCCGAGGCTTATCCGCAGATAAATTCGATCAGTGACCTCAACCAGGTACTGCGCGACGAAAGCCATCGCAACCACCTGGTGGCACTGGACACCGAGTTCGCCAACCGCCCGGACGGCCTGGTAGGCCTGAAACAGATGTACGACCTGCAAGTGGGGCGCGCCAACATCCGCCAGATGGATGCCGGCCTGGTCTACACAGCCATGCACAACAACCAGGTGTTCGCAGGCCTTGTGTACACCACCGATGGTCGCCTGAACGCGTTCAACCTCAAGCTCCTGGAAGACGACAAGCACTACTTCCCCGACTACACCGCGGCGCCGGTGGTGCGCAAACAGGTACTCGACGCCAACCCAAAACTGGCCAGCCTGCTCAAGCCACTGGCGGAGCAACTGGATGACGAAACCATGCGCCAGCTCAATGCCAAGGTCGACGTCGAACACCAGAACCCGACCACGGTCGCCGCCGCTTTCCTGCGTGAGCACCCAATGCCTAGCGAGGTACAGCCATGAGCCTGCTCGACACGTTTGCCCACCTCGACTGGGCCCAGGTGCTGCAACTGACCTGGCAGCACATCATGCTGGTCGGCGTCGCCGTGGGCCTGGCGATTCTGGTCGGGGTGCCGCTGGGCATCCTCATGACCCGCTTCCCGGCCTTTGCCGGCCCGCTGCAGGCCAGCGCCACCGTGCTGCTGACCATCCCTTCCATCGCCCTGTTCGGCCTGCTGCTGCCGTTCTACTCCAGGTTCGGCCAGGGCCTCGGGCCGCTACCGGCGATTACCGCGGTGTTCCTGTATTCGTTGTTACCGATCATGCGCAACACCTACCTGGCCCTGACCAACGTCGAGCCCGGCATCCGTGAAGCCGCACGCGGCATCGGCATGACCTTCGGCCAGCGCCTGCGCATGGTCGAACTGCCCATCGCCGTGCCGGTAATCCTTGCCGGCGTGCGCACCGCCGTGGTGATGAACATCGGCGTCATGACCATCGCCGCCACCATCGGCGCTGGCGGCCTCGGCGTACTCATCCTCACCTCTATCAGCCGCAGCGACATGTCGATGCTGCTGGTCGGCGCCGTGCTGGTCAGCCTGCTGGCGATCATCGCCGACCTGCTCCTGCAAACCCTGCAACGTGCCCTGACTCCAGAAGGACTGCGCTCATGATCGAACTGAAGAACCTCAGCAAAACCTTCAACGTCAACGGCAAGGACGTCAAAGCCGTCGACTCGGTAAGCCTCACCGTCAACGAAGGTGAAATCTGCGTGTTCCTCGGCCCCTCGGGCTGCGGCAAGAGCACTACCTTGAAAATGATCAACCGCCTGATCACGCCCACTTCCGGCCAGGTGTTCATCAATGGCGAAGACACCACCGGGCTGGACGAGGTCACCCTGCGCCGGCACATCGGCTATGTCATCCAGCAGATCGGCCTGTTCCCCAACATGACCATCGAGGAGAACATCACCGTGGTGCCGCGCTTGCTCGGCTGGGACAAACAGAAGTGCCATGAACGCGCCCGCGAGCTGATGCACATGATCAAGCTGGAGCCCAAGCAGTACCTGCAGCGCTACCCGCGCGAGCTGTCCGGCGGCCAGCAGCAGCGTATCGGCGTGATCCGCGCCTTGGCGGCGGAAGCGCCGGTGCTGCTGATGGACGAGCCGTTCGGCGCGGTCGACCCGATCAACCGCGAGATGATCCAGAACGAGTTCTTCGAGATGCAGCGGGCGTTGAACAAGACCGTGATCATGGTCAGCCACGACATTGACGAAGCGATCAAGCTGGGCGACAAGATTGCCATCTTCCGCGCCGGCAAGTTGTTGCAGCTGGACCACCCGGACACCTTGCTGGCGCACCCGGCGGATGAATTCGTCAGCAACTTCGTAGGCCAGGACAGCACCCTGAAACGCCTGCTGCTGGTGCGTGCGGAGGATGCGGCAGACAATGCGCCGTCGGTAAGCCCGCAGACGCCGGTGAGCGATGCGCTGGAGCTACTGGACGAGCACGACCGCCGGTACGTGGTGGTGACCGATGCACAGAACAAGGCGCTGGGTTACGTGCGCCGCCGTGATATGCATCGCCAGCAAGGGACTTGTGGCGACTTCCTGCGGCCGTTCAATGCCACGGCGTCGCATGATGAACATTTGCGCATCCTGTTGTCGCGGATGTACGAGTTCAACCGGGCGTGGCTGCCGGTGCTGGATGCCGAGCAGGTGTTCCTGGGCGAGGTGACGCAGGAGTCGATTGCGGCTTACCTGAGTTCGGGGCGTTCGCGCGGAGCAAAGACCTGCATTGTCTCGCCGGCCGAGGCGGTGGTTTCTTAATCCCTGGGGGCGCTGTGCGCCCCTTTCGCGACACAAGGCCGCTCCCACAAGTACAGCATCAGCCTCGGGCTTGACGCGGTACCTGTGGGAGCGGCCTTGTGTCGCGATGGGCCGCACAGCGGCCCCGGCGATCTCGGCTCAGAACCCTACACTGGCCTGCACATAGAAGGTGCGCGGTTCACCCACATAGATGCCGGCATTGTTGTCGCTGGAGCGGGTGAAGTACTGCTTGTCGAACAGGTTCTTCACCCCCGCCGCCAACTTCAGGTTGGACATCTGGGGCCCGAACTCATAGCCGCCACGGGCATGCCAGGTCACGTAACCCGGAATATCGCCGTACTGCCCGTCCGCACTCGGCTCGGTGATGTAGTCGCCGTTGAAGCTGCCATCGGCATTGATCCCGGTACCCGGCGCGCGCTGCTTGGATTGGGCGTAGGCATCCAGGTTCCAGGTCCAGTGGTTGACTGCGTAACGCACCCCGGCAGTGGCCACCTGGCGTGAATAGAACGGCAGGTCACGGCCCTTGAAGCCAGGAATGTCACCTTCATAAGTAGCGCGGGTATAGGTGTAGCCACCGCTCACCGACAGCCCTTCCAGGCGCGGGTCCAGCCCGTCCAGGTCATAGCGCACCGAAGCCTCGATACCCTGGTGCTTGGTCGCGCCGAGGTTGGTCCAACCCACATCGTTGCTGATGTACTGCAGTTCGTCGTCGAAGTCGATGTAGAACGCCGTCAGCTCACCGGCAAAGCCACCATTGTCATAGCGGGTACCGAGCTCGTAGGTCTTGGCCTTTTCCGGCTCCAGGCCATTGGCCGTGCTGTTGCCAGTACCACCCTGGCCCAGCTGGAAGTACTGCAGGCTGCCGAACGAGGTCTCGTAGTTGGCGAACAACTTCCACGCATCGGAGAGGTGGTACATCACGCTCAGGGCCGGTAGCGGCTCGTTGCTGGTGATGCTGCGTTTCTTCTCCGGCACCGGCTGGCCGTTGGCACCGAGCACCGGGCGGTCGCGCCAATCGGTGTTGATGTGCTCGAAACGGATACCCGGGGTGATGGTCCAGTTACCCACGTCGATCTTGTCGTCGATGTAGTAGGCACTTGCCTCGGTACCGCCACTGCGGTCCTGGAATACATGGCCGTCGGAGGTCGGGGTTGGCGTCGGCACGTTGTCGCTCAGCGCCAGGCGGGTCGACTGTTCACGCATCGCTTCCTTCAGGTAGCGGTAGCCCACGCTGACTTCCTGGGTGGTCGGGCCGGCGAAGAAGATCCGCGACAGCCGCGGTTCGATGGCGAAGGTGTGGTAGTTGCGCGGGTACGACGACAGGGTCTTCATGTCGCGCGAGGCAATGGCGCTGCCGCGGAAGCTGTCGGTGTAGTAGGTCAGCACTTCGAACTGGGTGGCGTCGTCGAGCTGGCGCTGCCACTTGAACGACACGTCCTTGCGCCGACCGGCAAAGTAGTCGTAGTCGCGCAGCGACTGGTAAGGGTTGCTGTCGTACTGCGCCTGGGTCAGACCGCCAGGCATGTCGGCGCGGCCGTCGTAGTAGTGGAAGTTGAGCCAGAACTCGTCAACGTCGGTCGGCGCCCAGTGGGTCTTGAGGATGACGTCGTCGATGTCGTTGCCGTTGTTGCTTTCACGGTAGCCGTTGCCATTCACCCCGGTGTACAGCAGCGCCACGCCCATGCCGTTGTCCGCCGTGCCGCCGACGAAGGCCGACTCGGTATGCTTCCAGCCTCCGTGCTGGGAGGTTTCCAGGGTGGTGGACAGCTCCGCCGAGGCCTTCTCCGGGATCGCCCGGGTAACGAAGTTGATCACCCCACCGACGTTCTGCGGGCCATAACGCACGGAACCGGCGCCACGCACCACGTCGATGCTGTCGAGATTGCCCGAGGAAATCGGCGCCATCGACAACTGCGGCTGCCCATAGGGCGCGAAGGCGGCCGGGATGCCGTCGATCAGCACCGTGGAGCGTGGCGACAGGCGCGAAGTGAGGCCGCGAACACCCACGTTCAGCGACAGGTCGCTGCCGCCGGTGCCGTTGGAATCCTGCACCTGCACACCCGGGATGCCGCGCAGCACGTCGCGCACGTTCATTGCGCCCTTCTCCACCATCGCCTCGCGGCGTACCACGGTGCGCGCGCCGGGGTGGTTCTGCACCACGCTCTGCTGGGCGTCTCCCAGCCAGTCACCCACCACCTTGATGTCGGTGGGCGCCAGCTCCAGGCTGCCGGTGGTGAGGATGCCATCGGCCTGAGCCGGCTTCACCACCACGGTGCCCTGGGACATCTCGTAGGTCAGGCCGCTGCCTTGCAACAACTGCTGCAGCGCCTGCTCGGGCGCCAGCTGGCCGGAAACCGCCGGGGCCTGCTTGCCGGCCACCAGCTCGGGGCTGAAGAACAGCTGCAGGTTGGTCTGCTGGCCCAGTTGGTTCAGCGCCGATGCCAAGGGTTGGGCTTGAATCTGGATAGTGCTGCCGGCCTCTGCGGCCTGGCTGTTGACGGCCACGGCGCTGACCGCCAGGGCCAGCGCCAGGGCGCGGAAGCGTGGGAAGGGCTTGTTGTTGTTCACGTCGTCGAGACTTCCTGGAGTACGGAATAAACGCCAACTGCATGCAAATGGAAATGCTTGGCAGTTGCAGCTGGCGGGGAAGACGAACGAGCGGAAAAAAACCTGAATCTATTTCGCGATTATTTCGCGCGAGCCATCTCCGTTGGCCTTGACGGCCACCGGCAGGATGCTCGGCAGGGCACGCAGCAGCGCGTCGGTGTCATCGGTGCTGAAGGTGCTGGACAGCCGCAACTGCGCGACTTTGCCGGGGGCGACCCGCAGCGGCTGGCTGCGGTAGCGCGAAGCTTCGGCCACCACCTCGGCCAGGGTGGCGTTGTCGAACACCAGCCGGCCTTGGCGCCAGGCAGTCAGGGCGCCGGTATTCACCGCATAGGGCGCGGCCACCTGGCCTTGTGCATCTATATGCGAGCCCTGGCCCGCCGTGAGCTGCGCCAGCGAGGCGCCCTTGCCCTGCACACGCACCGAGCCCTGCTCCACCGCCACACGGGTGCTGGCTGGGTCCAGACGGACGTCGAAACGGGTACCGGTGACAGTCACGCTACCCTGCGCGGTGTCGACCACGAACGGCCTGCCACTGTCATGGGCGACGGTGAACATCACTTCACCCGCCATCAGCCGGACATGCCGCTGGCCGGCGCTGAAAGCGACCTGCACTCGCGTGCTCCCATTGAGCTCAAGGTGCGAACCATCCGGCAGTTCGACCTGGCGGCGTTCGTTGAAGGCGGTCTGCAAGCTGCCCTGATGATTCAGTTGCTGGTAATGCCAGCCGCCCCAGCCCAGGCCCAACGCCAGTGCGGCCAGGCTGGCGGCCAAGGCCTGGCGCGCGAAGCGCCGACGTGGCAACTGGCGTACCGGGGCCGGCTGACACAGCGCTTCAAGGCGCTGGCGCGGGATGAAGTCGGCGGCCTGCCACAGGCGGGCGAGCTGCTGGTACTCATCACGGTGCCGTGCATCGCCTTCCAGCCAGGCATGCAGCTGCGCCTGCAGCCCGGCATCGCGCGGCGCATCCTGCACCCGGGCGAACCACGCCGCCGCCTGTTCGCGGACGGTATCGGTACCGTGCTGTTTCATCGAAAAGGTCTCCTGACTCATCATGCCGACGCATCCAGGTGCTCACGCAGATGCCGGAGCGTGCGGATCATATACTTTTCGACCATGTTCTTGCTCAACCCCATGCGCTCGGCGATCTCGGCCTGGGTCAGGCCTTCGAGCTTCTGCCAGATGAACACCTGCCGGCAATTGAGCGGCAGTTCGGCCAGCGCCCGCTCGACACTGTCGGCCAGCTCCAGCGCATGCACGTAGGCTTCGGGGTCATCACTGCCGGCCACGCCTTCGTCGAAGGTTTGCAGCTCCAGGGCCTGGCGGCGGTCCTCACGCCGGAAACCATCCACGGCAATGTTGCGTGCGGTCTGGTGCAGGTAGGCGCGTGGCTGCTCGACCTGCTCGCGCGGGTTTTCCAGTACCCGGACAAAGGCATCGTGGGTGAGGTCCTCGGCCTGCTGTCGACTGCGCAACTTGCGCGTCCAGGTGCCGATCAGCTCGTGGTAGTGGTCGAGGAAGCCTTTGGGTCCGGACACGGTCGGGGTCATCAGGGAGGCAGACAAGGGTGCGAATAGTAATGTTTCTCATCCAACACGGCAATTCCGCCAGTCGGTAACAAAAAATTTATCGTCTTTTTCATGCACGGCGGTGCCAGGAAAATGTGGCCATAAATATGAACACCTGAGACCCTTTGGCGGGCAAACCCGCTGCCACGGCGATAGGGGAAACCCTGTGGGAGCGGGTTTACCCGCGACGGCCGCAACACCACCCATTCCACAATTTTTTACGCTTGAAACCTCGCCGGGAACATCAGCCGGTCACATGGGTCGGTTATTCAAATGGCAGGTCGTCGATCCGCGTCGATCACGCCCGGATTGCCTGTTGATTCTGCATTCTTCACGCCCTAAAGTGCGCGCCGAACGTCCATGCTGGAAACGATCCATCCGGCTCAAGTACTGAGTAGGCGAACCAAAGTGGGGATACGGAGGACGTTCAGTTTGCAGCCACTTAAATTTTCAGTTTGCCCATGGAGTCCCTGAGCATGTCGATCCAGGTCGAAGACTATTTCGCGCGTGACACCTTCCAGAAAATGAAGGCGTTCGCCGACAAGCAGGAAACCCCGTTCGTACTCATCGATACCCAGATGATCAGCCAGGCCTACGACGACCTGCGTGCTGGTTTCGAATTCGCCAAGGTGTACTACGCGGTCAAGGCCAACCCGGCCGTGGAAATCATCGACCTGCTCAAAGAGAAAGGTTCGAGCTTCGACATCGCCTCGATCTACGAACTGGACAAGGTGCTGGGCCGCGGCGTCAGCGCTGACCGTATCAGCTACGGCAACACCATCAAGAAGTCCAAGGACATCCGCTACTTCTACGAGAAGGGCGTGCGCCTGTATGCCACCGACTCGGAAGCCGACCTGCGCAACATCGCCAAGGCCGCACCGGGTTCGAAGGTGTACGTGCGTATCCTCACCGAAGGCTCGACCACTGCCGACTGGCCGCTGTCGCGCAAGTTCGGCTGCCAGACCGACATGGCCATGGACCTGCTGATCCTCGCCCGCGACCTGGGCCTGGTGCCTTACGGCATTTCCTTCCATGTCGGCTCGCAGCAGCGCGACATCAGCGTGTGGGATGCTGCCATCGCCAAGGTCAAGGTGATCTTCGAGCGCCTGAAGGAAGAAGACGGCATCGAGCTGAAGCTTATCAACATGGGTGGCGGCTTCCCGGCCAACTACATCACCCGCACCAACAGCCTGGAAACCTACGCCGAAGAGATCATCCGCTTCCTGAAGGAAGACTTCGGTGACGACCTGCCGGAAATCATCCTCGAGCCGGGCCGTTCGCTGATTGCCAACGCCGGTATCCTGGTCAGCGAAGTGGTCCTGGTTGCACGCAAGTCGCGCACCGCCGTCGAGCGCTGGATCTACACCGACGTGGGCAAGTTCTCTGGCCTGATCGAAACCATGGACGAATCCATCAAGTTCCCGATCTGGACCGAGAAGAAAGGCGAGACCGAAGAAGTGGTCATCGCCGGCCCTACCTGCGACAGCGCCGACATCATGTACGAGCACTACAAGTATGGCCTGCCCTTGAACCTGGCCATCGGCGACCGCCTGTACTGGCTGTCGACCGGTGCCTATACCACCAGCTACAGCGCAGTGGAGTTCAACGGCTTCCCGCCGCTGAAGGCTTACTACCTGTAATGCAAAACGGGGCCGCAAGGCCCCGTTTTCACTTGTGCTTTCCTGTACCGGCCCTATCGCCGGCAAGCCGGCTCCCACAGGTACAGCACAGGCTTGGAGGACAGTGATATCCCTGTGAGAGCCGGCAAGCCAGCTCCTACAGGTACAGCACAGGTCTGGAGGACAGTGATATCTCTGTGGGAGCCGGCAAGCCAGCTCCTGCACAGGTCTGGAGGGCAGTGATATCCCTGTGGGAGCTGGCTTGCCGGCGATAGGGCCAGCACAGGCAACCTCAGTTCCCTCGCCGTTCGATCTCCTCGGCATACCGCGCCGCAACGGCCATCAACACCGGCCCGGCACCCTGCAAGGTCACCAGCGCACTGCGCAGGAAATTCATGTTCCCCTCGACCCGCGCCCGCTCCAACCAGGGCCCGGCTTCCGCCACCTGCCCACGCTCGACCAGCACCAGCCCCAGGCTGAACATGCCACGAAAGTCCCCCGCCTCGGCCGAGCGCCGATACCAGCGCACCGCCCGTGCCGGGTTGGGCGCCGTGGCGATGCCTTGCTCCAGGTAACGCCCGTACAGGTTCATCGACTTGGCATGCCCCATGTGCGCGGCCTTCTCGTAGCACATCAGCGCCTGCGCCTGGTTGGCCGGTATGCCGCGCCCGGTAGCCAGCAGGTTGCCCAGGTTGTAAAGCCCCCAGTCCAGCCCGGCATCGGCCGCACGCGCATAGTGGATGGCTGCCTGCGCCTGGCTTGGTTCACCACCCCAACCATGCTCCAGGCAACGCCCCAGCATGTTGTGCGCCATGGCACTGCCGCCCTGCGCGGCGATGCCGAACCAGCGCCTGGCGACGGCAGCGTCCGCCTGAATGCCGCGCCCGTCCAGCAGAATCTGCCCCAGCAGCAACTGTGCCTCCACCGCGCCCTGCCCGGCCGCCGCCAGGATCGCCTGGGCGGCCTTGCCAGGGCTTTCTTCCAGCATGGCCTGCAAACCGGCCACATCGACCACTTCCTCACGCCGCAACTGATAGGACACGATTCAGACCTCGGCCCAGCGGCGCAGCAGGTTGTGGTAGGTGCCGGTCAGTTGCAGCAATGATGGATGGTCCGGCACATCGGCAGTCAGTTGCTGGATGGCATTGTCCATCTCGAACAGCAACGCCCGCTGGCTGTCCTCGCGCACCAGGCTCTGGATCCAGAAGAACGCGGCGTAACGCTGGCCTCGGGTAACAGGGTTGACCTTGTGCAGGCTGGTGCCGGGGTACAGCACCAGGTCACCGGCAGCCAGCTTGACCTGCTGCACGCCATAGGTGTCCTGGATCACCAGCTCGCCGCCGTCGTAGCTGTTCGGCTCGCTGAGGAACAGCGTGGAAGACAGGTCGGTACGCACCCGCTCCGGGCTGCCCTTGGGCTGGCGCAGGGCATTGTCGATGTGGAAGCCGAAATTGCCGCCTTCGCGGTAGCAGTTGATCAGCGGCGGGAACACCTTGTGCGGCAAGGCTGCGGACATGAAGCGCGGGGTTTGCCACAGGCGGTCGATCAGTGCAGTGCCGATCTCCTTGGCCAACGGGTGGCCTTCCGGCAACTGCAGGTTGTGCTTGGCCTTGGCCGACTGATAGCCGGCCGTGATCTTGCCGTCGGCCCAGTCGGCCTGCTCCAGCGCCTCGCGGATACGGGCCAGTTCATCGGCGTCGAACAGGCCGGGGATGTGAAGCAGCATGGCGGCGCCACCGTTGGAAATTGTAAAGGTGCCAATGATATTGATTCCCTTTTGCGCTTCACAAGCCCCATTCGCCGCTTAAGACGTTTCAGCTTGATGAAACCGTAAACGGAAATTGTAAAGATTGTAAATTCTTCACGAATGGTAACTACTCTCAATTGTGACTCACAATTGCTTACATTAAGATCCGCGGCCTTACCACCTTGGGGAAGGTCCTTAGCAATGCGCCAATCCGTACCATCTGCAGTGAGTTCACCACGCCTGATCGTGTCTGCCATCGGCGTTGCCCTCAGTGCCTCCTCTGCCTATGCAGCCGACCCGGCCGCCAGCAGCGCAATCACCCTCGACGCCACCAGCGTCAACGGCAAGGCTGAACAGGCCAGCACCGATTACAAGGTCGACAAGGCCTCCTCGCAGAAGTACACCGCGCCGCTGGTAGACACCCCGCGCTCGGTCACCGTGATCCCGCAGCAAGTTATCAAGGACACCAACGCTCTATCGTTGCAGGATGCACTGCGCACCGTACCCGGCATCACCTTTGGTGCCGGCGAAGGCGGCAACCCGCAAGGCGACCGCCCGTTCATACGCGGCTTTGACGCCCAGGGCGACACATACCTGGACGGGGTGCGTGACACAGGTGCGCAAACCCGTGAAATCTTCGCCATCGAATCGGTGGAAGTGGCCAAGGGCCCGAACTCGGCCATCGGCGGCCGTGGCGCCGCCGGCGGCAGCATCAACCTGGTGAGCAAGCGCGCCCACCTGGGCAACTCGCTTGACGGCGCCTGGACCTGGGGCAGCGACCAGACCCAGCGCTATACCTTCGATGGCAACTACCAGTTCAGCGACACCGTTGCCGGGCGTCTGAACCTGATGACCCACGAAAGCAACGTCGCCGGCCGCGACAAGGTCAACTACGACCGTTGGGGTATCGCCCCGTCTCTGGCCTTCGGTCTGGGCACCCCGACCCGGGTCAACCTCGACTACTACCACCTGGAAAGCGACGACCTGCCGGACTCGGGCATTCCGTACACCATTCCGACCGCTGGTAGTACTGCCCGAACCTCGGCACACCCGAGCAAACCGTACGACGGCGGTGACAGCGACAACTTCTATGGCCTGACCGGTCGTGACTTCCGCAAAAGCCGCGTGGACATCGCCACCTTCGCCATCGAACACGACTTGACCGACTCGCTGACCATCAAGAACACCCTGCGCCACGGCAACAGCATGCAGGACTACATCCTGACCCAGCCTGACGACAGTAAGGGTAACGTCAACAACGGCAGCGTCTGGCGCCGCGCCAACACCCGTGTGGGCAACACTGCCACCACCACCAACCAGACCGACCTGTTCGGCGAGTTCTACCTGGGTGGCATGAAGAACAGCTTCTCGACCGGTATAGAACTGAGCCGTGAAGAGAGCAAGCGCTCGAGCTATACCGTCGATACCGACACCGTCCCGGGCGGCTCCGCCAATACCAACTGCACCCCCGGCATGATCGGCGCCACCAGCGGTTACAACTGCACCTCGCTGAGCAACCCGAACCCGGACGATCCATGGAACGGCAGCATCGCACGCAACTACGCGGGCACCGATACCAAGAGCAACACCCGCGCAATCTATGTCTTCGACACGCTCGAGCTGACGCCCGAGTGGTTGTTGAACATGGGCCTGCGTTACGACCACTTCGACACCCAGTACCGCACCTACGACGCCACAGGAGCCACCGTGGTGAACAGCAAGGGCGTTGTTTCCAAAGGCAAGGATACAAGCGAATTCGTCACCGGCCAGCTGGGCCTGGTGTGGAAGCCGGCCGAGAATGGCAGCATCTATGTTTCCTACGCCACCTCCGCAACGCCACCCGGGGCGATGCTGGGCGAAGGTACTGAAGGCAACCCGCTGGGCAACACCACCGATCGCGCCGGCAACTTGCTGAGCAGTGATCTGGAGCCGGAAGAGACCACGAACTACGAAATCGGCACCAAATGGGACCTGCTCGATCAGCGCCTGTCCCTGGCCGCCGCGCTGTTCCGCACCGAGAAAGAAAACGCCCGCGTTCAGGTTGACACCACCACCTACGAAAACGTCGGCGAAACCCGTGTGCAGGGCATCGAACTGTCAGCCAGCGGCAAGATCACCGACAAGTGGCAGGTATTTGCCGGTTATACCTACATGGAAGCCCGCCAGATCGACGGCGGCGCAGTGAACAAGGCCAACGACGGTAACCAATTGCCGAACACGCCAAACAACAGCGCCAGCCTGTGGACCACCTACTCCATTACACCGAAGCTGACCGTGGGGGGTGGTGCCTTCTACGTGGATGACGTGTACGGCAGCGTGGCCAACACCACAATGGTCGACAGCTACGTGCGCTATGACGCCATGGCCGCCTACAAGCTGACCAAGAACGTCGACCTGCAGCTGAACGTGCAGAACCTGACCAACGAGGTGTACTACGACAAGGCCTTTTCCACCCACTTCGCCAACCAGGCGGCGGGGCGGACGGCTCTGTTGACTACCAGCGTCCATTTCTGATGTCGGGATTGGGTTGATCTGTTGAATGGGCTGCGCCTGTGCCGGCCCCCGCTCCCAAAGAGATATCCCTGGACCTGAGGTCAGTGCAGTACCTGTGGGAGCGGGTTCACCCGCGAAGAGGCCGGTACAGCCAACAAGCCTGACTGACTAGCCCACCCTGCCCCGTTCATTCCCGTGAGCGGGGCTTTTGCGTATCAAGGCATAATGCACGCCGCGCGGTGTGCGGCAGAAACACAAGGTGATCATGTGGTGAAGAAGACGCTGTTCCAATTGCACTGGTTCTTTGGCATCACCGCTGGCCTGGTGCTGGCCTTGATGGGTATCACCGGGGCCTTGTACTCGTTTCAGGAAGAGCTGCTGCGCGCGCTGAATGCCGATGTCCTGAAGGTCCAGGTACGCCCGGAGGGCGTGCTGCCACCGGCCGAACTGGTCCAGCGGGTCGAGGCCCAGCAGCACGACAAGGTAGCGATGCTGTGGGTCGATGTGCGCGAAGGCAACGCCGCACGCGTCTCCTTCACCCCGCCACCAGGCGAGCGCCGTGGCCCGCTGCGCTACGCAGACCCATACACCGGCGAACTCAAGGGAGAAGTGGCCGGGCAAGGCTTCTTCAACCTCATGCTCAACCTGCACCGCTTCCTGGCCATGGGCGACAGCGGCCGGCAGATCACCGGTGCCTGCACCTTGATGCTGGTGTTCTTCTGCCTCTCCGGCCTGTACCTGCGCTGGCCGCGCAAGGCGCTGGACTGGCGCACCTGGCTGACCCTCGACTGGGCCAAGAAAGGCCGCGCCTTCAACTGGGACCTGCACGCGGTGGCCGGCACCTGGTGCCTGCTGTTCTACCTGCTGTTCGCCCTGACCGGACTTTTCTGGTCCTACGAGTGGTACCGCGAAGGCCTGAACAAGCTGCTGGCCGACGCGCCGGCCGCCGGCCAGCAGCAAAAGCGCGGCGAAGGCCGTGGCCGCCACGGGCCGCAGAAGATCGACAAGAACGCCCCACCACTGGTGGTCGACTACGACGCGATATGGGCCAATCTCAAGGACGCGGCCGGCCCGGGCCTAGCGATGTACAACCTGCGCCTGCCACCCGTAGGCGGCCAGCCGGCCAACCTGTTCTACCTGCTGGACAACGCCGACCACCCACGTGCCTTCAACACCCTGGTGCTGGACCCGGCCAGCGGCCAAGTGAAAAGACATGACCGCTACACCGACAAGTCCTTCAAGGCCCAGTTGCTGCAGAGCGTCTACGCCCTGCACGTGGGCGAATACTTCGGGCTGCCGGGGCGCATCATCGTCACCATCGCCAGCCTGACCATGCCGCTGTTCTTCGTCACCGGCTGGCTGCTGTACCTCGACCGCCGGCGCAAGAAGCGCCAGGTGCGTGCCGCCCGTGGCAACGTCACCAGCAACACTACCAGCGGCGACAGCTGGCTGATCAGCTTTGCCAGCCAGAGCGGGCTTGCCGAACAACTGGCCTGGCAGAGCGCCGGGCAGCTTCAGGCCGCCGGCCTGCCAGTGCAGGTACGCGCCCTGGCAGAACTGGATGAAAGCGACCTGAGCCAGGCCCGCCGTGCACTGTTCGTGGTCAGCACCTTCGGCGACGGCGAAGCCCCCGACAGCGCCCGCGCCTTCGAACGCAAGGTGCTCGGCCAACCTTGGGCGCTGGAGAACCTCAGCTATGCCCTGCTCGCCCTCGGTGACCGCCAGTATCCGCACTTCTGCGGCTTCGCCCGCCGCCTGCAGGCATGGCTGGGTGAACGCGGTGCCACCAGTGCATTCAGCCCGGTGGAAGTGGACAACGCCGACCAGGCCGCGCTGCAGCAGTGGCAGCAGGAGCTGGCGCAACTGACTGGCGCCCAGCCAGTGGCTGCCTGGCAGCCGCCGAGTTTCGGCAGCTGGTCGCTGGTGCGCCGTGAACTGCTCAACCCGGGCAGCCAAGGCCAGCCGGTGTACCTGCTGGGCCTGCGACCGGAACAGCCTGCCAGCTGGGAAGCCGGTGACCTGGTGGAGATCCTGCCGCTCAATGGCCAGCCGAGGATCGACGCCTTCCTCGATGGCATGGCGCTGGACACCGGGGCCAAGGTGCAAGTGAATGGCCTGGGCGAAACCCTCGCCCAGGCCCTGGCCGGCCGCCAGTTGCCGACCCGTCGCGATCACCTGATCGGCCTGCAGCCGCAAGCTCTGGTCGACGCACTGGTACCGATCGGCAGCCGCGAGTACTCGATTGCCTCGATCGCCAGTGATGGCGTGCTGGAGCTGATCGTGCGCCAGGAACGCCATGCCGATGGCAACCTGGGACTGGGTTCCGGCTGGCTGACCGAGTACCTGCCGCTTGACGGTACGCTGAGCATGCGTTTGCGGCGCAACAGCAGCTTCCACCTGCCGGAAACTGCTGCACCGCTGGTGTTGATCGGCAACGGCACTGGCCTGGCCGGCCTGCGCAGCCTGCTCCGCGCACGGGTGAATGCCGGCGAGCAGCGCAACTGGCTACTGTTCGGCGAACGTAACCGGGCGCATGACCTGCTGTGTGGTGACGAGCTGCAAGGCTGGCTGGAAAGCGGCGACCTGGCACGCCTGGACCTGGCATTTTCGCGGGATCAGGCCGAGAAGGTGTATGTGCAGGATGTGTTGCTGCAGCAGGCTGAAGAGTTCAAGCGCTGGGTGGCGGATGGCGCTTGTGTGTATGTCTGCGGCAGCCTGCAAGGGATGGCGGCGGGGGTGGATGCGGCGCTTAACGGTATCCTTGGGGAAGCCGCTGTGCAGCAGTTGATCGAGGATGGGCGGTATCGGCGGGATGTGTACTGATCGGAAACTGATGTAACCCGCACCGGCCTCTTCGCGGGTAAACCCGCTCCCACAGGGTCCTCACATATTTTGAATACTGTGCGGTACCTGTGGGAGCGGGTTTACCCGCGAAGAGGCCGGTACAGGCTGTCAGTGCAGCTCGAAGGTATCGGCATCCAGGTTGGCCGGGAACTTGGCCCGGTAGGCCGCCAGCTCCGCCGCGCTCAACACCACGGTAAACACCCCGTCGGCCTCCCCGGCGCTGAGCAGGCTCTCGCCCTGGAAGTCCAGCACCTGGCTGTCACCAGAATAGGCAAAGCCCTTGCCGTCGGTGCCCACCCGGTTCACCGCAGCCACATAACACAGGTTCTCGATACCCCGCGCCGGCAACAGGCGGTTCCAGTGCTGGCGGCGCGCAGCCGGCCAGTTTGCGGTGTACAGCAACAGGTCGGTGTCCTGGGCATCACGGCTCCACACCGGGAAGCGCAGGTCGTAGCAGATCAGCGGGCGAATCCGCCAGCCCTTGAGCTCGAACTGCACCTGGCGTTCGCCCGGGGTGTAATGCTTGTGCTCACCGGCCATGCGGAACAGGTGGCGCTTGTCGTAGTGCAGTATCTCGCCATCCGGCCGGGCCCACAGCAGGCGGTTGCGGTGGCTGCCATCAGCGGCCTGGATGATCACGCTGCCGGTAATCACCGTGTTGTACTTCTTCGCCTGGGCCTTCAGCCATTTGTAGGTCGGGCCGTTTTCCGGCTCGCACAGGCTTTCCGATTGCATGGAAAAACCGGTAGTGAACATTTCCGGCAAGATCACCAGGTCCACCTCGCCCACCTGCTCCAGCAGCACCTCGAAGTGCGCATAGTTGGCCTCGCGGTCATGCCAGGCCAGGGTGGTCTGCACCAGGGCGACTTTCAGATTCGGCAGTGTGCTCAGATCGCGCATAGTTTTTCCGCTGCCTGACGCAGCGTCTCCTCTCGTTTGGCAAAGCACAGGCGGACCAGGCGTTGCTCGGGGATGGGTTGCTGGTAGAACACCGACACCGGGATGGTCGCCACGCCGTGCTCACGGGTCAGCCACAGCGACATGTCGACATCGTTCAGGTCCGGGCGGATCTGCGAATAGTCCACCAGCTGGAAATAGGTACCCGCCGTGCGGGTGAAACGGAACCGCGAGCCTTCCAGCAAGCCGCAGAACAAGTCTCGCTTGGCCTGGTAGAAGGCCGGCAGTTCATCGATATGCTCGGGGTGCTCGGCCATGAAATCGGCCAGGGCGCACTGCAGCGGGGTCACCCCGCAGAAGTTGACGTACTGGTGCACCTTTCGCAGCTCGGCGCTCAGTGCTGGCGGGGCGATAACGTAGCCGGTCTTCCAGCCGGTAACGTGATAAGTCTTGCCGAACGAGCTGACCACGAAGGCGCGTTGGTACAGTTGCTCGTGGGCCAGCACGCTGGCATGGCGCACACCGTCGTAGACCAGGTGTTCGTATACTTCATCGCTGACCAGGTAGATATCGCGGTCAGCGATCAGCCGCGCCAGCTGGTCGAGGTCATCGCGAGTGATCAGCGCACCGCTTGGGTTGTGCGGCGAATTGAGGATGACCATGCGCGTGCGCGGGCTGAGGGCATCGCTGAACTTCTGCCAGTCGATGCGGAAATCGCCGTCGCTCAGCTGTACATGCACGCAGCGGCCACCGGCCAGTTCCACGGACGGCTCGTAGCTGTCGTAGCAAGGGTCGAAGACAATCACCTCGTCACCAGCATGCACCACCGCCTGGATGGCGCAGAATATCGCCTCGGTGGCGCCAGGGGTGATGGTCACTTCCTGGTCGGCATCCACCTGCCCGCCATACAGCCGCGCGACCTTGGCCGCCACCTGCTGGCGCAGGGCCGGCAAGCCGGTCATCGGCGAATACTGGTTATGCCCGGCGGCCACATGCCGGCCGACTGCATCGAGCAGTGCCTGCGGGCCATTGAAGTCGGGGAAACCTTGCGACAGGTTGAGCGCGCCCGTCTGCACGGCGAGCTGGGACATGGTGGTGAAGATGGTCGTGCCGACATTCGGCAGTTTGCTGCGGATCATGGAGCCCTCTTTCCTGGGGTGTATCCGGCACGGGGTGGAGTCCGAGCATAGCGGATCGAGCGGTCAGGAAAAAGGTTGAAACAATAGGGGGATTGCGCTGGATCAAAGGGCCCCTTCGCGGGTAAACCCGCTCCCACAGGTACTGCACAGAATTCGAAAACTGTCTGGGACCTGGGAGCGGGTTTACCCGCGAAGAAGCTGGCGCGGAATCAGCGCTTGTCGCGGCGCTTCTTCTCGGCCTTCTTGTGGTGCGACATCAGGCGGCGCTTCTTGTTGACCTGGCGGTCGGTGAGGGTGTTCTTCTTGCCCTCGTACGGGTTCTCACCGCCCTTGTACTCGATGCGAATAGGCGTACCGACCAGCTTCAGCACGCGGCGGTAGGTGTTCTCCAGGTAACGCGAGTACGACTTGGGAATCTTGTCGGTCTGGTTGCCGTGGATCACGATCAGCGGCGGGTTGGCACCACCAAGGTGGGCATAGCGCAGCTTGATGCGGCGGCCATTGACCAGTGGTGGCTGGTGCTCGCTCACGGCATCTTCGAGGATCTGCGTCAGGCGGCTGGTCGGCCAGCGGGTCACCGCCGACTTGAACGCGGCCTGCACCGACTTGTACAGGTGGCCCACGCCGGTGCCGTGCAGGGCGGAAATGAAGTGGATGTCGGCGAAATCGACGAAGAACAGCCGGCGCTCCAGCTCGGTCTTCACGTAGTCACGCTCGCCCGGCTCCATGCCGTCCCACTTGTTCAGGGCGATGACGATGGCGCGGCCGGCTTCCAGGGCGAAGCCCAGCAGGTTCAGGTCGTGGTCCACCACGCCTTCGCGGGCGTCCATGACGAAGATAACCACGTTGGCGTCCTTGATCGCCTGCAGCGTCTTCACCACCGAGAACTTCTCGACTTCCTCGTGGATCTTGCCGCGCTTGCGCACGCCGGCGGTGTCGATGAAGGTGTACTTCTCGTCATCGCGCTCGAACGGGATGTAGATACTGTCGCGGGTGGTGCCCGGCTGGTCGTACACCACCACGCGCTCCTCGCCGAGCATGCGGTTGACCAGGGTCGACTTGCCGACGTTGGGGCGGCCGATGATGGCGATCTTGATACCATCCTTCTCGCTCGGGCCAGGGATGCGCACCGCCTCTTCGCCTTCGGCGACTTCGGCGTCCAGCGCTTCTTCGACCTGATCGCGTGGCAGGTGGCCGAGCACAGCCTCCATCAGCGCGTTGATGCCGCGGCCCTGGGAGCCGGCCACCGGGATGGCGTTGCCCATGCCCAGCGGCGAGAACTCGGCGCGAGCCACATCGGCATCGATGTTGTCGATCTTGTTGGCAACCAGGATCGCTTCCTTGTTCCGCTTGCGCAGGTGCTCGGCGATCATCTGGTCGGCAGCGGTCATGCCGGCCCGGGCATCGACCAGGAACAGCACATAGTCGGCTTCTTCAATGGCCATGAGCGACTGCTCGGCCATTTTCTCGTCCATGCCCACTTCGTCACCGGTGATACCGCCGGTGTCGATCAGGATGAAGGAACGACCCTGCCAGCTGGCATCACCATACTGGCGGTCACGGGTCAGGCCCGACAGGTCACCGACGATGGCATCGCGGGTTTTGGTCAGGCGGTTGAACATGGTGGATTTGCCGACGTTCGGGCGGCCCACCAGGGCGATTACGGGAACCATTCGGCTCTCCACTCTTGAATTCTTGAAAATGCAAAGGCCGCTGCAAAGCAGCGGCCGGAGTTCGGGCGGCGTGTCCTGCGCCGCGGCTTGAAGCCCGCCAAGGCTTCAAGCATAGCTTCAGCGGATGGTCAGTGCCTCGAGCTTGCCGCTGTTGCCGAAGACGTAGATGGTGTCGCCGACCACAAGTGGGCGGGCACGCAGGCCATCACTGTCGATACGCTCACGGCCGACGAAGCGGCCATCGACCTGGCTCAGCAGGTGCAGGTAACCCTCGAAGTCGCCCACCGCCACGTAGCTGGAGAACACTTCAGGTGCGGTCAGCTGGCGGCGAGCCATGGTGTCGTTGGTCCACAGGGCGCTGGACGAGCGCTCGTCGACACTTTCGACTGTACCCGAAGCTTCGCTGACGTAGACGTTGCCGAAGCCTTGGGCGACACCCACATAGCTGGAGGCATCGCGCTGCCAAAGCACCCGGCCGCTTTCCAGGTCCAGGCCCGCAACGCGGCCCTGGTAGGTGCTGACGTACAGGGTACCACCCGACAGCAGCAGGCCACCGTCGATATCGACCACTCGGTCCAGCTCGGAACGGCCCTGCGGAATCGCCACGCGGCTCTCCCAAACCGGCACGCCGTTGTTGATATCCACCGCCACCACCTTGCCGGTGGACAGGCCGGCGACGGCCAGGCGGTTGGTGGCGATCGGCGCGCCGGTGCCACGCAGGGTCAGCACGGCCGGGGTGTTTTCGTAGATCCAGCGACGGTCGCCAGTGGCGGCATCCAGGCCGATCAGGCGATCGTCCTGGGTCTGCACCACCACCACCTCACCGTTGTTGGCAGGCGGGGCCAGCACTTCGCTGGTCACGCGGGAGCGCCAGCGCTCCTCACCGGTGCTGGAGTCCAGGGCGATGACTTCACCCTTGAGGGTACCGATCATGACCAGGCCGTAGCCCACGCCGACAGCGCCGGATACCGGCAGCTCGAGGTCCTTCTTCCACACCACGTCGCCGGTGATGCGGTCGAGAGCAAAGACTTCGCCGTTGACGTCGGAGGCGTAGATACGGTCGTTCTCGATGGCAGGTACCAGGGTGTTGTAGGTCTCACCCTGGCCATCACCGATCGAACGGCTCCACTGCTTCTTCAGCACCACTTCCTCGGTGAACTTGGTCAGCTCGGCCGGAGGCAGTTCCTTCTTGCTGTTGCTGCTGCAACCTGCGGCCAGTACGGCCAGGGTCAGCACTGCTGCATGTTTCCAACCGATCACTTACGCGTCCCCTTTGGCCAAGTCATCCAGCTTCAATTGCAGGCCACCGACCGCCGCCTCATCGGACAACGCAGCCTTGGCTTTTTCGTAAGCGCTGTGCGCGTCGTCGGCGCGACCCAGTTGCACCAGCAGGTCACCTTTCAACTCTTCGCGGCTGGCCAGGAAGGCTTTGTCGGCGTCGCCGTCGAGCAGCTTGAGGGCGTCCTCGGCCTTGTTCTGGGCAGCCAGCACACGGGCCAGGCGCTGACGCGAAATTTCGCCCAGGGTGGCATCGGCCGGCTTGTCCAGCACGCTCTTCAACTCGGCAGCAGCATCGTCAAGCTTGCCGGTCTCGACCGCGACCTTGGCCACGAACAGGCTGCCGTACTGGGCGTAGGCGGTACCGCCGAACTCGCTCTTGAGCTTGCCGGCCAGCTCCGCGACCTTGGTCGCGTCAGGCTGGCCAGTCGGCGTCAGGCTGGTCTCCAGCAAGGCCTGGTACAGCTGCGAGGCACCTTGCGACTGATTGTTCTGGTACTTGTGCCAGGTATTCCAGCCCAACACCACCACGCCAGCCAGCAGGGCACCGGTCAGCAGCGGCTTGCCGTTGCGGTTCCACCAGTCCTTGACCCCTGCCAGTTCATCATCGGTACTCGACACCCCAATACTCCTTTTCGCCTATTCGCTTGTTGAACCGCGTTACGCCTGCGCGATCGCGGTTTCCAGGTGCTCCGCCAGAGCATCCCAGGCAATGTTCTGTTGTTCGCCCTGACCACGCAGGGGCTTGAAGCCGATCTCTTGCTTGGCCAGTTCGTCGTCGCCGAGGATCAGCGCGAACAGCGCACCGCTCTTGTCGGCTTTCTTGAACTGGCTCTTGAAGCTGCCACCGCCGGCGTTGACAGCCAGGCGCAGGCCCGGCAGGCGGTCGCGCAGGCCTTCGGACAGGCGCAGGCCGGCCAGTTCCGCCTGTTCGCCAAAGGCGCACAGGTAGACGTCGATCTGGCGGCTGATGGACTCGGGCACCTTGCCCAGGGTTTCGAGCAGCAGGATCAGGCGCTCGATGCCCATGGCGAAACCGACGCCCGAGGTCGGCTTGCCGCCCATCTGTTCGACCAGGCCGTCGTAACGGCCGCCGGCGCAGACGGTGCCCTGGGCGCCGAGCTTGTCGGTGACCCACTCGAACACGGTCTTGCTGTAGTAGTCCAGGCCACGCACCAGCTTGGTGTTGATCACGAACGGAATGCCGGCAGCGTCCAGGCGGGCCTTGAGGCCCTCGAAGTGCACGCGCGACTCTTCGTCCAGGTAGTCTTCCAGCTTCGGCGCGCCGACCAGCACCGCCTGGGTGTTCTGGTCCTTGCTGTCGAGAATGCGCAGCGGGTTGCTCTTCAGGCGGCGCTGGCTGTCTTCGTCCAGTTGCTCCAGGCGCGCCGAGAGGAACTCGACCAGCGCATCACGGTAGCGTGCACGGGCTTCGCTGGTGCCCAGGCTGTTGAGCTCCAGCTTGACTGCGTCCTGGATGCCCAGCAGGCCCCACAAGCGCCAGGTCAGCATGATCAGCTCTGCGTCGATGTCCGGGCCGTCCAGGTTGAACACTTCCACGCCAATCTGGTGGAACTGGCGGTAGCGGCCCTTCTGCGGGCGCTCGTGGCGGAACATCTGGCCGATGTACCACAGCTTCTGCACCTGGCCGTTGCCGGTGATGCCATGCTCGAGCACGGCACGCACGCAGGCAGCGGTGCCTTCGGGGCGCAGGGTCAGCGAATCGCCGTTGCGGTCTTCGAAGGTGTACATCTCTTTTTCGACGATGTCGGTCACTTCACCGATGGAGCGCTTGAACAGCTCGGTGAACTCGACGATCGGCGTGCGGATCTGGCTGTACCCGTAGGTGTCCAGCAGGCCGGCCACGGTGCCTTCGAAGTAGCGCCACAGTGGCGACTGTTCTGGCAGGATGTCGTTCATGCCACGGATGGCTTGCAGCGATTTGCTCACGAAAAGTCCTTACGAATTCTGTGTGTCAGCCACGGACGATCAGCGCCGCGTCGGCTTCGGCCTTTTCGGCCGCTTTCTGGCGGATGAGCTTTTCCAGTTCATCGACCAGGTTGTCGTTGGTCAGCTTCTGTGCCGGCTTGCCGTCGATATAGACCAGGTTCGGCGTGCCGCCGGTCAGCCCCACATGGGACTCCTTGGCTTCGCCCGGGCCGTTGACCACGCAACCGATCACCGCCACGTCCAGCGGCACCAGCAGGTCTTCCAGGCGCCCTTCCAGCTCGTTCATGGTCTTGACCACATCGAAGTTCTGCCGCGAGCAGCTCGGGCAGGCGATGAAGTTGATGCCACGCGAGCGCAGGTGCAGCGATTTGAGGATGTCGTAGCCGACTTTCACTTCCTCGACCGGGTCGGCCGCCAGCGAGATACGGATGGTATCGCCAATGCCTTCGGCCAGCAGCATACCGAGGCCGACAGCGGATTTCACCGTCCCCGAACGCAGGCCACCGGCTTCGGTGATGCCCAGGTGCAGCGGCTGCACGATCTGCTTGGCCAGCAGGCGGTAGGCTTCGACGGCCATGAACACATCGGAGGCCTTGACGCTGACCTTGAAGTCCTGGAAGTCCAGGCGGTCGAGGTGCTCGACGTGGCGCAGGGCCGACTCGACCAGCGCCGCCGGGGTCGGTTCGCCGTACTTCTTCTGCAGGTCCTTTTCAAGCGAGCCGGCGTTGACGCCGATACGAATCGGGATACCCCGGTCACGGGCGGCATCGACCACCGCACGCACACGGTCTTCACGGCCGATGTTGCCCGGGTTGATACGCAGGCAGTCGACGCCCAGTTCGGCCACGCGCAGGGCGATCTTGTAGTCGAAGTGGATATCGGCAACCAGCGGCACGCTGACCTGCTGCTTGATGCGGCCGAACGCCTCGGCGGCGTCCATGTCCGGTACCGAGACGCGCACGATGTCCACGCCGGCATCGACCAGGCGCTGGATTTGCGCCACGGTGGCGGCAACATCGTTGGTGTCGGTGTTGGTCATGCTCTGCACCGCGATGGGGGCATCACCACCCACCGGTACATTGCCGACCCAGATTTTGCGGGATTCGCGACGTTTGATCGGAGATTCGCCGTGCATGATTACTGTCCCAACTTCAGGCGAGCTGTCTCGCCACTGGTGAACGGGGCAACATCGACGGCCTGGCCGTTGTAGCTGACCTGGGCGCCACGGGCAAAGCCCAGGCGTACCGAGAACGGCGGCTTGCCGGTCAGCTCGAGGTTGTCCCCCTTGCGCTTGATGGCGCTGAACAGCACCTTGCCGTTGCCGTCGGTGACCTGGGTCCAGCAATCGGCGACGAACTGGATGGCGACCTTGGCGCTGCCAGCCGGCACCACGGCAGGGGCAGCAGGCTCGGCAGCGGCCACGGCCGCTACGGGCGTAGCAGGTGCAACAGCCGCCGGGGCCGGAGCCGGGGCAACCGGTGCTACCGGCGCAGGCGCTGCAGCAGGGGCGCTGGCGACCGGTGGCACAGGCGCCTGCTGGGCTGGATTTGGCACCGCGGCAGCGGTAGCAGCAGGTGCCGGGCTTGCCGGTGCCTGTTCGGCGGCGGCAGGCTGCTCGGCAGCGCCCTGCTCCAGCGGCAGCGGCGCGCTCTCGGGCTGCTGCCCAGCGGAGACAGCCTGGTCTTCAGGCTCATCGAGCGGGTGAATCTGGGTGGTACCGTCGGCGCTTTCGACTTCGACGTGCTCCAGGGCGATCTTGGCCAGGTCCTTGCCACGCAGGCTGCCCTGGTCCTGCCACCAGACAAAGCCGCCACCGACCACGGCCACCAGCAGCAGCAGGCTGACGCCGCGCAGGATATTGTGAGACAGCCGCACCGGCTCTTCGATACGGCCCAGCGAATGCACGTCGCTGCCTTTGGCGTGGGTACCGGTGTAACGGTCGAAGGCCTCCACCAGGGCAGCCTGGTCCAGGTCCATCAGCTTGGCATAGGCGCGGATATAACCACGGGCGAAGGTATGCCCCGGCAGCTTGTCGAAGGCGCCGGTTTCCACGTGGTTCAACGAACTGACAGTGAGGTTGAGCTTGCGGGCCACCTCGGCTTGTGACCAGTCCCGGTTCTCACGGGCCTGACGCAAAAGCTCACCGGGGTTCTGGCCAGGCGCTACTGCTACTTCGGGATGCGCGGCTTTCATCGTTGCTCCGACAGGTATTGCTGATATTCCGGCGTACCGGGATAAAGTCGTTGTAATTGCTGGCCCAGCTCGGCCAGTGTGCCCTGCTCGTCGAATACCCTGGCAAGGCGACTGCCCAGCAGCAGGCTACGGGCATCGTGGTCGCTCAACTGGCTGAAACGATCGTAGTATTCCCGGGCCGGCACATAATGCCTGTTTTCGTAGGACAACTCAGCCATTTCCAGCAAGGCTTTCGGCTGCCGCTGGTTGAGTTGCAAAGCTTTCAGCAGATACGCATGGGCCTGGTCGCGGCGCTCGAGCTTCAGAGCGGTCAGGCCCAGGTTCTCGTACACGCGTGAGCGCTCAGGATACAGGGTATCGGCGCTGGCAAGGCGAAACATCTGCTCGGCCTCGGCAAATCGCCCCTGAGCATAAAGGAAACTGCCGTAATTGTTGCGAATTCGCGTGTCGCCCGTGCGTGCGTGCAGCGCCTTGCGAAAGTGAGCTTCGGCCAGCGCCGGCTCGCCTTCGGCCTGGAAGACCAGCGCCAGGGCGGCGTGCGCGTCGGCATCTCCGCCATCCAGGGCCAGGGCCTTGCCCAGCGGCGCCTTGGCCTGCTCGGTCAAACCCTGTTGCAAATAACCCAGCCCAAGCTGCACATAGGCCCGCCCCGCCTCTGCCCTGCCCTGGCGGCTGGCCAGGGGGTCGCTCGCACCGCCCGACACGCAGCCGGCCAGCAGCGAAAGCGCAAGGATCGACAGCGCGGCGCGCAGGCTCATGGGCAAGGTCCCGGTCAGTGGCTGGCGGGGCTGTCTTGCAGCTCGGCGTCCGCGGACAGCTGGCGCACAGCGATGTAGCGCTCGCTGCGGCGGGTGCGGTCGTTGACCTGGCCGACCAGCTGACCACAGGCAGCGTCGATGTCATCACCACGGGTGGTGCGGGTAGTGACGTTGAAGCCACCGTGGTGCAACAGATCCTGGAAACGGCGGATGGCGTTGTTGCTTGGCCGCTCGTAGCCGGAGTGCGGGAACGGGTTGAACGGGATCAGGTTGATCTTGCATGGTACGTCGCGCAGCAGCTCGATCATTTGCGCAGCATGCTCAGGCTGATCGTTTACGTCCTTGAGCAGGGTGTACTCGATGGTCAGCACGCGCTTGCCACCCAGGGTGGACATGTAGCCCATGCACGATTCCAGCAGCATCTTCAGCGGGTACTTCTTGTTGATCGGTACCAGCTTGTTGCGCAGTTCGTCGTTCGGTGCGTGCAGCGACAGGGCCAGCGACACGTCGATGTGCTTGGCCAGCTCGTCGATCATCGGCACCACGCCCGAGGTGGACAGTGTGACGCGACGCTTGGAAATGCCATAGCCCAGATCTTCCATCATGATCTTCATGGCGGCGATGACATTATCGAAATTCAGCAGGGGTTCGCCCATGCCCATCATGACCACGTTGGTAATGGCGCGGTCGATCTTGGCCGGAACGGTCCCGAAGGATTTGTTGGCAAGCCACACCTGGCCGATCACTTCGGCGGCGGTGAGGTTGCTGTTGAAGCCTTGCTTGCCGGTGGAGCAGAAGCTGCAGTCCAGGGCACAGCCGGCTTGCGACGACACGCACAGGGTGCCGCGATCGTCGGTGGGGATGTAGACGGTCTCGACGCAGCTGCCGGAGGCAACGCGGACCACCCACTTGCGGGTACCGTCGGCGGAAATGTCTTCACTGACCACTTCCGGGCCCCGAATCTCGGCAACGGCCTCGAGCTTTTCGCGCAAGGCCTTGCCGACATTGGTCATGGCGGCGAAATCGTCGACGCCAAAGTGGTGAATCCATTTCATGACCTGACCGGCACGAAAACGCTTCTCTCCGATCGACTCGAAGAATTTTTCCATTTCCTGCAGGGTCAGGCCCAACAGGTTGATCTTGCCAGTCATGTCACTCATGGAATCACCCAAGACCTGCTTCGCTTAGCGAATGCGGTCGCACAGCTCGGTAGCGGAGAAGAAGTAAGCGATTTCGCGGGCAGCCGAAGCTTCCGAGTCGGAACCGTGAACAGCGTTTTCGTCGATGGAAACGGCGAAGTCAGCACGGATGGTGCCGGCAGCAGCTTCTTTCGGGTTGGTGGCGCCCATCAGCTCGCGGTTGGCCAGAACGGCGTTTTCGCCTTCCAGAACCTGAACGATGACCGGGCCGGAAGTCATGAAGGCAACCAGGTCAGCGAAGAAGCCGCGCTCTTTGTGCTCGGCGTAGAAGCCTTCGGCTTCGGCTTTGGACAGTTGCTTCATTTTCGAAGCGACGACGCGCAGGCCGGCTTTCTCGAAACGAGTGGTGATCTCGCCGATGACGTTCTTGGCAACGGCGTCAGGCTTGATGATGGAGAAAGTACGTTGAACAGCCATGGAAAACTCCAGAAAAATGAGTGTTGCGAAAAATTAAACCCGCGAATTATACGCGGGTTCCAGGGGATTGCCTAACCTGCAGGACGCGTTCAGTCGGCTTCTTCGATCCAGGCCGCCTGGATGGCCTCGAGCACTTTCTCACCGCCGCGTGACGGATCGTCGCTGAATTCTGGCAACGCCAGCACCCAGCGGTGCAGATCGACGAAATTCACATAACGAGGATCGACTTCCGGCTTGCTTTCTGCAAGCTGGATGGCGATCTCAAGTACATCAATCCATTTCAGGCTCATGGGGCAAACCTCAGTGCGGCGCTTCAGCGGCGTGGTTGAGCGAATACTTGGGGATCTCGATGACCAGGTCCTGGTCAGCGACGACCACCTGGCAGCCGAGGCGCGATTGAGCCTCCAGGCCCCAGGCCTTGTCCAGCATGTCCTCTTCCAGTTCGTCGGCTTCTTCGAGCGAGTCGAAGCCCTTGCGCACGATGCAGTGGCAAGTGGTGCAGGCCTTGACGCCGCCGCAGGCGCTTTCCATCTCGATGTGATGGTCGTGGGCCAGCTCCAGGATGTTGGTCCCGGTCTCGACTTCCACGGTCAGCCCTTCGGGGCAGAACTTCTCATGCGGCAGGAATGTCACCAGCGGCATCGGTTACTCCTCGATCTCATTCAGGTTGCGCCCGGCCAGTGCGGCTTTGACCGTCGAATCAAGGCGACGGGCGGCAAATGCGTCAGTCACCTGCGACAGACGCTTGGTCTGTTGCTCGATGGCTGCGCCATCGGTGCCGGCCAGCAAATCACGTAGTTCTTGCATCTGGAATTCGATGGCGTCGCGCTCGTCACTGCTGAGCAGGCGCTCACCGTCGGCGTCCAGGGCGCCCTGTACCGCTTCGAGCAGGCGCTCGCCGTCCACCTGGTGCTCGCGCAGCTGGCGGGCCTGCTTGTCGGAACCTGCGTGTTCGAAGGAATCCTTGAGCATGCGGGCGATTTCGCCGTCGGTCAGGCCGTAGGACGGCTTGACCTGAATGCTGGCTTCCACGCCCGAGCCCAGCTCGCGGGCGGCGACGCTGAGCAGGCCGTCGGCGTCGACCTGGAAGGTGACGCGGATTTTCGCCGCACCGGCGACCATGGCCGGGATGCCACGCAGCTCGAAGCGCGCCAGCGAGCGGCAGTCGCTGATCAGCTCGCGCTCGCCCTGAAGCACGTGGATCATCATGGCCGACTGGCCATCTTTGTAAGTGGTGAACTCCTGAGCACGCGCCACCGGGATGGTGGTGTTGCGCGGGATAACCTTCTCCATCAGCCCGCCCATGGTCTCGAGGCCAAGCGACAGCGGGATGACATCCAACAGCAGCAGTTCGCCACCTTCGCGGCGGTTGCCGGCCAAGGTATCGGCCTGGATGGCGGCACCGATGGCCACCACCTGGTCGGGGTCGATCGAGGTCAGCGGAGTGCGGCCGAACAGTGCGCCGACAGCTTCACGCACACGCGGTACGCGGGTCGAACCACCGACCATGACCACGGCGCTGACTTCTTCCAGCTCGATACCGCTGTCACGCACGGCGCGGCGGCAGGCCTTGAGACTGCGGGCGACCATGGGCTCGATCATGGCTTCGAAACCGGCGCGGCTCAGCTCGCCCTGCCAGGTGCCATGGCTGACGCTGACCACGTCGGCGTCGGTCAGGGCTTCCTTGGCAGCGCAGGCAGTCTGCAACAGCGCGCGCTGGGTGGCCGGGTCCAGGTCGGACGACAGCCCGGCCTGCTCGATGATCCAGCCAGCAATGGCGTGGTCGAAGTCGTCACCACCCAGGGCGGTATCGCCACCGGTGGCCAGCACTTCGAATACGCCGGCAGTCAGGCGCAGGATGGAAATGTCGAAGGTACCGCCGCCCAGGTCGTAGATGGCCACCACACCTTCGGCATTCTGGTCCAGGCCATAGGCCACGGCTGCGGCGGTCGGCTCGTTGAGCAGGCGCAGCACGTTCAGGCCGGCCAGGCGCGCAGCGTCCTTGGTGGCCTGGCGCTGGGCATCGTCGAAATAGGCCGGCACGGTGATCACGGCACCGACGAGTTCACCACCCAGGGTGGCTTCGGCACGCTCGCGCAGCACCTTGAGGATGTCGGCGGACACTTCCACCGGGCTCTTAGGCCCCTGTACGGTGTCGATGAACGGCATGTGCGACTCACCGCCAACGAAGCGGTACGGCAGCTGCTCGCCCAGTTGCTTGACGTCGGCCAGGCCGCGCCCCATCAGGCGCTTGACCGACAGCACTGTGTTCAGCGGGTCGCTGGAAGCGGCATCCCGCGCAGCCTGCCCCACTTCGCTGCGCCCTTCGAGGTAGCGCACCGCGGACGGCAGAATGACGTTGCCCTGTGCGTCGGGCAGGGGCTCGCTACGGCCGCTGCGCAGTGCAGCGACCAGGGAGTTGGTGGTACCCAGGTCGATCCCCACCGCCAGGCGGCGCTGATGCGGCTGAGGGCTTTGACCGGGTTCGGCAATCTGCAGTAGGGCCATGCTTATCTGAATACCTTAGGTGCCATCACGGGCAGCACCGGGTTAATCGTCGAGGCGCTCTTCCAGTTGGCGCACTTCTTGAGCGAGCTTGTCGAGGAACTGCATGCGGCGCATCAGGCGCTCGGCCTTGTCACGCTCGCCAGGGGCGTCCCAGCAGGCGGCGAAGTCCTCGTTCAGCGTGTCCTGAGCGGCTTTCAGGCGCTTCTTGAACACAGCCACGCCATCGAGGTCAGCTTCGTCCTGCAGTTCTTCGAGCTCTTCACGCCATTGCATCTGCTGCAACAGGAAGTCAGGGTCGTGGACCGTGACCTCCTGAGGCACTTCGTGGCCGCCGATGGCCAGCAGGTAGCGGGCGCGACGCGGCGCACTGCGCAGTGTCTGGTAGGCGTCGTTGAGGGCCGCGGATTTTTCCAGCGCCACGCGCTGCTCGCGCTCGGAAGCGTCGGCAAAGCGGTCGGGATGGACTTCGCGGGCCAGCTCGCGATAGCGAGTGGCCAGCTTGTCGAGATCCAGGCGGAAACTTGGCTGGAGGTCAAACAATGCGAAATGACAAGGAGTACCCACAGCCAGCCTCAAACGTTGAAGCTTTCGCCGCAGCCACACTCACCGCGCACGTTGGGGTTGTTGAACTTGAAGCCTTCGTTCAACCCTTCCTTGACGAAGTCCAGTTCGGTGCCATCGAGGTAGACCAGGCTCTTGGGATCGATGATCACCTTGACGCCATGGTTCTCGAACACCTGGTCTTCGTCCGCCAGCTCGTCGACGAACTCCAGCACGTAGGCCAGGCCCGAGCAACCGGTGGTGCGCACGCCCAGGCGAATACCTTCGCCCTTACCGCGCCCTTCCAGGGAACGCCGCACGTGGTTGGCGGCGGCTTCTGTCATGCTGATAGCCATCAGGACTCCTTACCTCGCAACAGGCGACTTAGATCAAGCCTTTCTTCTGCTTGTAATCGCGTACGGCTGCCTTGATGGCGTCTTCGGCGAGTACCGAGCAGTGGATCTTGACCGGCGGCAACGCCAGTTCTTCGGCCAGCTGGGTGTTCTTGATGGTCTCGGCTTCGTCCAGGGTCTTGCCCTTCATCCACTCGGTGGCGAGGGAGCTGGAAGCAATGGCCGAACCGCAGCCGTAGGTCTTGAACTTGGCGTCTTCGATCACGCCCTGCTCGTTGACCTTGATTTGCAGGCGCATCACATCACCGCAGGCCGGGGCGCCGACCATGCCGGTACCGACGTCCGGGTCTTCGGCGTTCATCTTGCCGACGTTGCGCGGGTTTTCGTAGTGGTCGATGACCTTTTCACTGTATGCCATGGTGCAATTCCTTCCTCATCAGGGAGCCGCTCTTGCCGGCGACTGCTTAGTGGGCGGCCCACTCGATCTTGGAGATGTCAACGCCGTCTTTGTACATGTCCCACAGCGGCGACAGCTCACGCAGTTTGTTGACGGCCTCGCAGACTTTCTGCGCGGCGTAGTCGACTTCTTCTTCGGTGGTGAAGCGGCCGAAAGAGAAGCGGATCGAGCTGTGCGCCAGCTCGTCGTTGCGGCCCAGGGCGCGCAGTACGTAGGACGGCTCGAGCGACGCGGAGGTGCAGGCCGAACCGGACGATACGGCGATGTCCTTCAGAGACATCAGCAGCGATTCGCCTTCGACGTAGTTGAAGCTCAGGTTCAGGTTGTGTGGTACGCGGGCAGTCTTGCTGCCGTTGACGTACAGCTCTTCGAGGTCCGAAACCTGCTTGAAGAAGCGGTCGCTCAGGGCCTTGATGCGCACGTTTTCTGCGGCCATTTCCTGCTTGGCGATAGCGAAGGCTTCGCCCATGCCGACGATCTGGTGGGTCGGCAGGGTGCCCGAACGCATGCCGCGTTCATGGCCACCGCCGTGAATGATGGCTTCCAGGCGTACACGCGGCTTGCGGCTGACGTACAGCGCGCCGATGCCTTTCGGGCCGTAGACCTTGTGCGCCGAGAACGACATCAGGTCGACCTTCAGCTTCTGCAGGTCGATTTCGACCTTGCCGGCCGACTGCGCGGCGTCAACGTGGAACAGCACGCCTCGCGAGCGGGTCAGTTCACCGATGGCGGCGATATCGTTGATCGAGCCGACTTCGTTGTTCACGTGCATCAGCGATACCAGGATGGTGTCGTCGCGCAGCGCCGCCTCGACCATGGCCGGAGTGACGATGCCGTCTTCGCCTGGCTCGAGGTAGGTGACTTCGAAACCTTCACGCTCCAGCTGGCGAGCGGTATCCAGGACCGCCTTGTGCTCGATCTTGGAGGTGATGATGTGCTTGCCCTTGGTCTGATAGAAGTGCGCGACGCCCTTGAGTGCGAGGTTGTCGGACTCGGTGGCACCACTGGTCCAGACGATTTCGCGCGGATCGGCGTTGATCAGCTCGGCAACCTGGCGACGACCGTTCTCGACCGCTTCCTCGGCTTTCCAGCCAAAGACGTGGGAGCGCGAAGCCGGGTTACCGAAGTTCCCGTCGACCAGCAGGCAGTCGGCCATCTTCTGGGCCACGCGTGGATCGACCGGGGTGGTCGCGGAGTAATCGAGGTAGATCGGCAACTTCATTTGTCTCTCCTATCAGGCGGTGGCGTCGCTCGTCGTCCCGGTGGGATCAATCGACGGCGGACGTCTCAATCTTGTCCAGCTGGGCGGTTCGGCCTGCGACACGACGCAGGTCCTGGCGCTGGGCGACTTCCTGCACCTCACGGCGCATGACGAGGTCGGCCAGGCTTATACCGCTGAGGAATTCATGGATCTGCTGGCTGAGGTCGCACCACAGGTGGTGGGTCAGGCAGGTGTCACCGGCATGGCAGTCCCCGAGGCCCTGGCAACGGGTGGCATCGACCGATTCGTTGACCGCGTCGATGACCTGGGCCACCTGGATGGTTTCCATGCCTCGCGACAGCTGGTAGCCACCGCCTGGACCACGCACGCTGGAGACCAGGCTGCTGCGGCGCAGCTTGGCGAACAGCTGTTCCAGATAAGAGAGGGAAATGCCCTGGCGCTCGGAAATGTCGGCCAAAGACACCGGCCCATGCTGCGCGTGCAACGCCAGGTCGAGCATGGCGGTCACGGCGTATCGGCCTTTGGTAGTCAGTCGCATGGCTATTGGGTACCACGGGAGTTACAGGATGTGAGCGAGTATGCGATTCCCGAGCATTTAAGTCAACTATTAGACCTAGTGCTTTAGTCGGGTTTGCATCAGGGAGGCGGGCGCGATTGTAGCAGACAGGGGGCGTGAGCACACGCCCCGTATGTCACCGTGATTTCAGCGCGGCGCAATCAATGCGATTGAGTGTCGCGCTGAGCCACCTGGGCAACTTCCGTGAAGTCATCTTCCGGCAGGGCTGGCAGTTCCTTGGCGCAGTAATCGCTGCCCATCTTGGTCAGGGCGCCGCACATGCCCTCCAGCCGCTCGTCGACTGCCTGCAGGTGGTCGAGCATCTGGCCGATGGCACGAGCCACCGGGTCGGGCATGTCGCCACTGACACCATAGGCGTCGAAACCGATCTTCTCGGCCATGGCCTTGCGCTTGGCCTCGACCTCATTGTCTTCGCTCTTGACGATGATTCGCCCCGGGATGCCGACCGCAGTGGCGCCAGCTGGCACTGCCTTGGTCACCACCGCATTGGAACCGATCTTGGCTCCGGCACCGACGGTGAACGGGCCCAGCACCTTGGCCCCCGCCCCTACCACCACGCCGTTTTCCAGGGTGGGGTGGCGCTTGCCTTTGTTCCAGCTGGTACCACCCAGGGTCACGCCCTGGTAAAGGGTGACATCGTCGCCGATTTCGGCGGTTTCGCCGATTACGATGCCCATGCCGTGGTCGATGAAGAAGCGCCGGCCGATGGTGGCGCCGGGGTGGATCTCGATACCGGTCAGCCAGCGACCGAAGTTGGACACCAGGCGGGCCAGCCACTTGAAATCACGCTTCCATAGGGCATTGCCCAGCCGGTGCAGCCAGATGGCGTGCATGCCCGGGTAGCAGGTCAGCACCTCGAAGGCGTTGCGCGCAGCAGGGTCACGGTGGAATACGCTTTGAATATCTTCACGCAGGCGTTCGAACATCTGTCAGTCCTTCCGTTTATGCGGCTCGCCCCGGACCACTTTCTGGGTCTCGGTGAGGATGCCGCGCAAAATGCTCATTTCCGAACGTTCGACCGCCACCCGCCCATACAACCGACGCAGGCGCGGCATCAGGTGCTTGGGCTTTTCGGGGTCGAGAAAGCCGATACCGACCAAGGTCTTCTCCAGGTGGTCGTAGAACAGCTCCATTTCGTCCATGGTCGCCAGCTCGCTGGCGTCAACCTTCTCGACCTTGCCCGGCACCGCACCAGCGGCAAGCCAGGCCATGCGCACCTCGTAGGAGAGCACCTGGACAGCGGCGGCCAGGTTCAGCGAGCTGAAGTCGGGGTTGGAGGGAATGTGCACGTGGAAGTGACATCGCTGCAGTTCTTCGTTGGTCAGGCCGGCGTGTTCACGCCCGAACACCAGGGCGATTTCCTCGCCACCGTTGGCGTGCTCCACCGCCTTGGCACCGCACTCGCGCGGGCCGATCAGCGGCCAGGGGATGCTCCGCTCACGTGCACTGGTGCCCATCACCAGGTTACAGCCGACCAGCGCCTGCTCGAGGCTGTCGACCACCTGGGCGTTGTCCAGCACATCGTCGGCACCCGAGGCTCGGGCACTGGCATCCACGGCGGGGAATTCTTTCGGCTGCACCAGCACCAGACGCGACAAGCCCATGTTTTTCATGGCACGTGCAGCGCCGCCGATGTTGCCGGGGTGGCTGGTATTGACCAGAACAACACGAATATTTTGCAGCAAGGTGTTGTGCTCACAGATGCAGGAATCAGGGCCTTCGATCTTACAGAACCGACAGACGTAACGCCACGAAAGCAAATGTGACACTTCTGCCGCCAAAGTTTTCTGCTAGAATGATCGGCTTTCTTCTTTAACATCTCCAGGTGACCCGCCCATGCAGCCTATGCTGAATATCGCCCTGCGCGCCGCTCGCAGCGCCAGTGAACTGATTTTCCGCTCCATCGAACGCCTGGATAGCATCAAGGTCGATGAGAAAGAGGCCAAGGATTACGTCTCCGAAGTCGATCGCGCCGCCGAGCAGAGCATCGTCAACGCCCTGCGCAAGGCCTACCCGAACCACTCCATCCAGGGCGAGGAAACCGGCCTGCACGCGGGTAGCGGCGAAGAAGGCAAGGATTACCTGTGGATCATCGACCCGCTGGATGGCACCACCAACTTCCTGCGTGGTATCCCGCACTTCGCGGTCAGCATCGCCTGCAAATACCGTGGCCGCCTTGAGCACGCCGTGATCGTCGACCCGGTTCGCCAGGAAGAATTCACCGCCAGCCGTGGCCGTGGCGCCCAGCTCAACGGCCGCCGCCTGCGTGTCAGCTCGCGCACCAGCCTGGAAGGCGCCCTGCTGGGCACCGGCTTCCCGTTCCGTGACAGCCAGATGGCTGACCTGGACAACTATCTGGGCATGTTCCGCGCCCTGACTGGCCAGACCGCTGGCATCCGCCGCGCGGGCTCCGCCAGCCTGGACCTGGCCTATGTGGCCGCCGGCCGTTTCGACGCCTTCTGGGAGTCGGGCCTGTCCGAATGGGACATGGCAGCCGGCGTTCTGCTGATCCAGGAAGCGGGCGGACTGGTGAGCGACTTCAACGGTGGCCATGACTTCCTCGACAAGGGCCATATCGTTGCGGGCAACATCAAGTGCTTCAAGGCCGTGCTGACTGCTATCCAGCCGCACCTGCCAGAGAACATGAAGCGCTAAGCGCGGATTGCCGGCAAACAAAAAGCACCCCTCGGGGTGCTTTTTTTGTGCCTGACAGTTTTGCATTGCCTGTGCCGGCCTCTTCGCGGGTGAACCCGCTCCCACAGGGTTGTGCGATCACTGTGGGAGCGGGTTCACCCGCGAAGAGGCCGGTACAGGCAACTCAAATTACTGCCCGGCTTCGCTGAGGATCAGCTTGCCATTCTTGTCCAGCGGAATGGTCGACCCGGGCTCGTGATCCATCTTCACCTGCCCCACCTTGTCGCCAATGGTGTACTTCACGTTGTAGCCCACCACTTTCTCGCTGATGTCGTTGACCGTATTGCAGCGGGTTTGCGTGGTAGTGTAGGTGTCACGCTCCTGCATGCCCTCCTGCACCTTGTTACCGGCATAACCACCACCGACCGCACCGGCCACGGTGGCGATCTTCTTGCCGCTACCACCACCGATCTGGTTACCCAGCAGGCCACCGGCAATGGCGCCCACCACGGTACCGGCGATCTGGTGCTGGTCCTTGACCGGCGCCTGCCGCGTCACGGCGACGTCCTTGCAGACCTCACGGGGGGTTTTTACCTGTTGTTTGATCGGTTGCACGTCGGTGACCTGTGCATATTCAGGCCCCTTGTTGACCAAGCTGTAGGTCGCGACAGCACCTCCGGCAGTCACACCGACAGCACCCAGTACCGCACCCACAAGCATTGATTTGTTCACATGAACCTCCTGATCATAACCCGCGGGTCCGACCCGCCTTCTCCCAGCCTTGGAGTAAAAAAAAAGGCGCGAGTTCAACACTCACGCCTTTTGGGCCGCCAAACGGCATGGAGTACGCCTTACGGACGGTCGTCCACACCGTCGGTCTTGGCCGGCGGGATCAGGTCTTCACTGCTCAGGTTCAGCCAGATCAGCACCACGTTGGCGATATAGATCGACGAATAGGTACCGGCCATGACGCCGATGAACAGGGCCAGCGAGAAGCCGAACAGGTTGTCGCCACCGAAGAACAGCAGCGCGGCAATGGCCAACAAGGTGGAAACCGAAGTGGCGATGGTACGCAGCAGGGTCTGGGTGGTGGAAACGTTGATGTTCTCGATCAGCGAGGCCTTGCGCATGACGCGGAAGTTTTCGCGCACCCGGTCAAACACGACGATGGTGTCGTTCAGCGAGTAGCCAATGATCGCCAGCACCGCCGCCAGTACCGTCAGGTCGAAGGTGATCTGGAAGAACGACAGGATACCCAGGGTCACCACCACGTCGTGGATCAGCGAGACGATCGCACCCACGGCGAACTTCCACTGGAAGCGGAATGCCAGGTAGATGAGGATGCCGCCCAAGGCCAGGAGCATACCCATGCCGCCCTGGTCACGCAGCTCTTCACCCACCTGCGGGCCAACGAACTCGACACGCTTGACCTTGGCCGGGTTGTCGCCGCCAGCCTTCTGCAGGGCCTCGGCAACCTTGTTGCCCAGCTGCGGGTCATCGCCCGGCATGCGCACCAGCAGGTCGGTGGTGGCGCCGAAGCTCTGCACCACCGCCTCGTTGAAGCCGGAATTGACCAGCTCGGCACGCACCGCCTTGAGATCGGCCGGGCGCTCGTAGGTCAGCTCGATCAGCGTACCGCCGGTGAAGTCCAGGCCGAAGTTAAGGCCCTTCTGCCACCAGCTGAACAGCGCCAGCACGGTGAGGAGCACGGTAACGGCGAACGCGACATTGCGCACGCCCATGAAGTTGATGGTTTTCATCGCAGCTCCCTCAAACCCACAGCTTCTTGATGTCACGCCCGCCGCAGGTCAGGTTGACCATTGCACGGGTCACCATGACGGCGGTGAACATCGAGGTGAAAATCCCGAGGGACATGGTGACCGCAAAGCCTTTGACCGGGCCGGTACCCATGGCGAACAGGATGCCGCCGACCAGCAGGCTGGTCAGGTTGGCGTCGATGATCGCGGTATAGGCGCGATTGAAGCCTTCGTGAATGGCGCGCTGCACCGACATGCCAGCGTTCAGCTCTTCGCGGATACGCGAGAAGATCAGCACGTTGGCGTCCACCGCCATACCCATGGTCAACACGATACCGGCAATACCCGGCAGGGTCAGGGTGGCGCCCAGCAGCGACATCAGCGCCAGCAGCAGGACCATGTTGCCCGCCAGGGCGATGGTGGCGATCACACCGAAGGCACGGTAGATGGCGATGATGAACAGCGAGACGAACAGCATGCCCCACAGCGACGCATCGATACCCTTGGTGATGTTATCGGCCCCCAGGCTTGGGCCGATGGTGCGCTCTTCAGCGAAGTACATCGGCGCGGCCAGGCCACCGGCACGCAGCAGCAGGGCCAGTTCGGACGATTCGCCCTGGCCGTTCAGGCCGGTGATGCGGAACTGGCTGCCCAGCGGCGACTGGATGGTCGCCAGGCTGATGATCTTCTTCTCTTCCTGGAAGCTCTGTACGGCAACGTCCTTCTCGACGCCGTCGACGGTCTGCTTGACGTAGCGGGTGACCGGCTTCTGCTCGATGAAGATCACCGCCATGCTGCGGCCGACGTTGCTGCGGGTAGCACGGGTCATCAGCTCGCCACCGTGGCCATCCAGGCGGATGTTCACCTGCGGGCGACCTTGCTCGTCGAAGCTGGCCTGGGCGTCGGTCACCTGGTCACCGGTGATGATCAGGCCGCGCTCGACCGCGGCGGAACGGCCACCTTCACGGAACTCGAACACCTCGGTAGTGGCCTTGGACGCGCCCGGTTCGGCACCGAAGCGGAACTCCAGGTTGGCGGTTTTACCCAGGATGCGCTTGGCTTCGGCAGTGTCCTGCACGCCTGGCAGCTCGACCACGATGCGGTTGGCGCCCTGGCGCTGTACCAGCGGCTCGGCTACACCCAGCTCGTTGACCCGGTTGCGGACGGTAGTGAGGTTCTGCTTGATCGAGTATTCGCGGATCTCGGCGACTTTCGCCTGGGTCAGCGCCAGACGCAGCACGGCGAGCTCGTTGCGCTCGGTGGTGGTCAGGTCGAAGTCGTTGAAATTCTTGCGGATCAGGGCACGGGCCTGTTCGCGGGTAGCATCGTCAGCGAAGCCCAGCATGATACCGCCATCCTGCTGAGGCAGGCTGCGGTAGCGGATGCGCTCTTTGCGCAGCAAGGTCTTGACCTCGCCTTCGTAGACTTTCATGCGGGCGTTCATGGCCTTGTCCATGTCCACTTCCAGCAGGAAGTGCACACCACCGGACAGGTCCAGGCCCAGCTTCATCGGGCTTGCGCCCAGGTTGCGCAGCCATTGCGGGGTAGTCTGGGCCAGGTTCAGGGCCACGACGTAATCATCGCCCAGTGCCTTGCGCACTACATCCTTGGCTGGCAGCTGGTCTTCCTGATTGGTCAGGCGGATCAGCCCGCTGCCCTTCTCACCCAGGCTAGCGCCCTTCACAGCGATCTTGGCATCGCCCAGCGCCTTGCTGACGCGGTCGAGGTCAGCCTGGTTCACCTGCAGCGCCGAACTGGCACCACTGATCTGTACCGCCGGATCATCCGGGTAGAGGTTGGGAGCGGAATAAATAAAACCGATCGCCAGTACCAGCACGATCAGTGCGTATTTCCACAGAGGGTATTTGTTCAGCATCACGCCGCCCGTTCAAGACGCGGGGCGCTTTGCGCGCCCCGACTGGAAAAATGAAACCGGTAACTCAGATAGCCTTGAGCGTACCTTTTGGCAGGGTGGCCGCGATGGCACCCTTCTGGAACTTCAGCTCGACGTTGTCGGAAACTTCCAGTACCACGAAATCATCGGAAACCTTGACGATCTTGCCGGCGATGCCGCCGTTGGTGACAACTTCGTCACCCTTCTGCAAGTTGCTCAGCAGGTTCTTCTGCTCTTTTGCACGCTTGGCCTGCGGGCGCCAGATCATCAGGTAGAAGATGACCAGGAAACCGACCAGGAAAATCCACTCGAAGCCGGTACCGGCTGGGCCGGCGGCAGGTGCTGCGGCGTCCGCGTATGCGGCGGGGATCAAGAAGCTCATTGGGCACTCCTAATGTAATTTTCTAATAATGGATGCGGACAGTCAGTCCAAAGGCGGCACAGGAAGCCCGCGCTTGGCGTAGAAGGCGTCGACAAAGGCGGCCAATTTACCCTGTTGAATAGCCTCGCGTAAACCGGCCATCAAGCGCTGGTAATGGCGCAAGTTGTGGATGGTATTCAGCATGCTGCTCAGCATTTCGCCGCACTTGTCCAGGTGATGGAGATAGGCGCGGGAGAAGTTGGTGCAGGTGTAGCAGTCACAGGTCGGATCCAGCGGCGAATCATCGTGGCGATGGAACGCATTGCGGATCTTGATCACCCCTGTATCGACGAACAGATGACCGTTGCGCGCGTTACGCGTCGGCATCACGCAGTCGAACATGTCGACGCCGCGGCGCACACCCTCAACGAGATCTTCCGGTTTGCCTACCCCCATAAGGTAACGAGGTTTGTCAGCAGGCATCTGGCCTGGCAGATAATCCAGCACCTTGATCATTTCATGCTTGGGTTCGCCCACCGACAGGCCGCCGATGGCCAGGCCGTCGAAGCCGATGTTTTCCAGGCCCTCCAGCGAGCGCATGCGCAGGTCCTGGTACATGCCGCCCTGGACGATACCGAACAGCGCCGCGGTGTTGTCGGCGTGGGCGTTCTTCGAGCGCTGGGCCCAGCGCAGCGACAGCTCCATGGACGCGCGCGCCACGTCGTGCTCCGCCGGGTACGGGGTGCACTCGTCGAAGATCATCACCACGTCCGAGCCCAGGTCACGCTGCACCTGCATCGACTCTTCCGGGCCCATGAACACCTTGGCGCCATCAACCGGCGAGGCGAAGGTCACGCCCTCCTCCTTGATCTTGCGCATGGCGCCCAGGCTGAACACCTGGAAGCCACCGGAGTCGGTGAGGATCGGGCCTTTCCACTGCATGAAGTCGTGCAGGCCGTTGTGCTTCCTGATCACCTCGGTGCCCGGACGCAGCCACAGGTGGAAGGTGTTGCCCAGGATCATCTCGGCGCCGATGGCCTCGATGTCGCGCGGCAGCATGCCCTTGACCGTGCCATAGGTGCCCACCGGCATGAACGCCGGGGTTTCCACGGTGCCCCGTGGGAAGGTGATGCGGCCACGACGGGCCTTGCCGTCGGTGGCCAGCAGTTCGAAGGACATTCGACAGGTGCGACTCATGCTTGATCCTCGGGCCCGCGTGGCGCCGGATTGCGGGTGATGAACATGGCATCACCGTAACTGAAGAAGCGGTACCCCTGCTCGACCGCCGCCGCGTAGGCGGCCATGGTCTCGGGGTAGCCGGCGAAGGCCGAGACCAGCATCAGCAGCGTGGACTCCGGCAGGTGGAAATTGGTGACCAGCGCGTCGACCACATGGAACGGCCGGCCCGGGTAGATGAAGATGTCGGTGTCGCCGCTGAAGGCCTTGAGCACGCCATCGCGCGCGGCGCTCTCCAGCGAACGCACGCTGGTGGTGCCGACCGCGACCACCCGGCCGCCACGGGCGCGGCAGGCCTCGATGGCATCGACCACATCCTGGCCCACTTCGAGCCACTCTTTATGCATGTGGTGGTCTTCGATCTTGTCGACCCGCACCGGCTGGAAGGTGCCCGCGCCCACGTGCAAGGTGACGAAAGCCCGCTCGACGCCCTTGGCGGCGATCTTTTCCAGCAGCGCTTCGTCGAAGTGCAGGCCTGCGGTGGGCGCGGCGACCGCACCGGCACGTTTGGCATACACGGTCTGATAGCGCTCACGGTCAGCGCCCTCGTCCGGGCGGTCGATGTAGGGCGGCAGCGGCATGTGGCCGACGCGGTCGAGCAGTGGCAGCACTTCTTCGGTGAAGCGCAGCTCGAAGAGCGTGTCATGGCGCGCGACCATTTCGGCCTCGCCGCCGCCATCGATGAGGATCACCGCGCCTTCCTTCGGCGCCTTGCTGGCACGGACATGGGCCAGCACCCGGTGGCTGTCGAGGACGCGCTCGACCAGCACTTCCAGCTTGCCGCCGGAAGCTTTCTGGCCGAACAGGCGCGCCGGAATCACCCGGGTGTTGTTGAACACCATCAGGTCACCCGGGCGCAGGTACTCGAGCAGGTCGGGGAATTGCCGGTGCGCCAGCGCGCCGGTTGGCCCATCGAGCACCAGCAGACGGCTGCCATGGCGCTCGGCCAACGGGTGGCGGGCGATCAGGGAATCGGGGAGTTCGAAGGAAAAATCGGCGACGCGCATGATAATGTTCGGTTCGGCAGGGCCGGGAAGTTTAGCCCAATGTGTGAAAATTGACCATGAAAGCCGATTGACCGACCAGCGGCGGCTCTCTATACTGCGCGCCACATGCCCTGATGGCGGAATTGGTAGACGCGGCGGATTCAAAATCCGTTTTCGAAAGGAGTGGGAGTTCGAGTCTCCCTCGGGGCACCAAGATCCGAAAAAAACCGACCTTATGGTCGGTTTTTTTTCGCCTGCGATCTGGGCTGCGCTGTCGCACAGGGAACAATGTTCGAGAGCGTGTCATATTCCCTTGTGGGAGCGGGCGAGCCCGCGAAACGCCCAACGCGGTGTATGGCACCGGCTCCGCCGGTGTTCGCGGGCACGCCGCTCCCACGGTGTCCCTGCTAATTCAATTAGTTATGTGCAGTTCCATGAGAGTCCGGGCTGACATTGATGCGCTTTCCGGGCATATCTGCAATCAGCGCCAGCGATCCAGCTGCCCCTGGGCACGGCAGCTGAAAATCGTCAGCAGCTCGCTCAGTGTATGCGCTGACGGTTCGGCAACGCGGGTCACCGCATACAAGGTGATCGGCAACGCCGGGGCCAGCGGACGAATAGCGGTCACCCCAGGCGCCGCGCCAAGGGCGGTGAAGGGGTCGATGACGGCCAGCCCAGCACCGGATTCGACCATCGCCCTGGCCAGTGAATAGGTCTGCACCGCAATGCTCACCCGTGGCGGCGGCTCCACAGCCTTGAGGTAGCTGTCGAGGCGCACCGACAGCGGGTCGGCGCTGGACAGCCCGATCAAGGGCGCATCGGCCAATGCCATCAACGACAGCGGCTTGCCTTCATCTTCCTGTGGCCAATAACCTGCCGGCGCCAACGCTACCAACACCCCGCTGGCCAGTGCCTGAGCCTTGAGCGCAGGGTGATCTGGCGGTTGCAGGGTCAGGGCGACGTCGATCTCCCGCATCAACAGGTTCTGCACCAGTTCGCGACTGTGGGCGCTGGACAGCTCGCAGACGATTTCCGGGTACCGCTGGGTCCATTCATGAATGGCCGGCGGCAGCAGCGACAGGGCCAGTGCCGGGGTCGCACCGATCCGCAGGCTGTGGCCCGGCGCGCGACGCAGGCTTTGCGCCAGGCGTCGCACCCCTTGCAGACTCTCCGTTACCTTGTCGACCTCACGCTCCAGCTCCAGCGCCTCGGGCGTGGGCTGCAGCTTGCCGCGCACCCGCAGGAACAACGGAAAGCCCAGTTGCTGCTCGGCGTGCTGCAGAACCTTGGTCACGGCAGGTTGGGAAACGTGCAGCAACTGTGCGGCACCGCTGACCGAGCCGGTCTGGCGGATGGCCTGGAAAATCTCGATATGGCGAAGGCGCATGGCAAGTCCATAACCTTTTTTTATGGCTCAGCGATCTTTATTCATTTTTCGCCACCTGTCACCTGGCCCTAACCTCAGCCTCGTTCCAACCACGACCAAGGACTGACATGGCTCAGCATGTATGCATCATCGGCGGTGGCGTCATTGGCCTGTCAACCGCTTACGCACTGGTACGCGACGGCTTTGACGTGACGCTGATCGAGGCTCGCGATTCGTTGGGCAGTGAAACCAGCTTCGCCAACGGCGGCCAGCTGTCCTATCGCTACGTGGCGCCCCTGGCCGACGCCGGCGTGCCATTGCAGGCCATTGGCTGGATGCTGCGCGGTGAATCGCCGCTGCGATTGCGCCCGCGCTTCGATCGTGCGCAGTGGCGCTGGATGGCAGCATTCCTTGGGGCTTGCCGCTCCTCGGTCAACCGCGCCAACGCCGGCCATCTGCTGCGCCTCGCCCTGCTGAGCCAGTCGACCTTGCAAGCCTGGCGTGAGGAGGACGGCCTGGGTGGTTTCAACTGGCGGCGCAACGGCAAGCTGGTCACCTTCCGCAAGGCCAGCAGCTTCGAGCATGCGCGCAAGAACCTTGCCGTGCCCCAGCAACAACAGGTGCTATCGCACGCCGACTGTGCCCGTCTGGACCCAGCGCTGATGGAGGCGCCCTTTGTCGGCGCCATCTATACCCCGGATGAAGAGGTCGGCGATTGCTACAGCTTTTGCCAGCAGCTGGCGGCGCGCTTGCAGGCGTCGGGACGCTGCAAGTTCCGCCTGGGCCAGGCGGTTTCCGCAATTCGCCATGCGCATGGCGTGGTGAATGCGATTGAACTGGACGACGAAGTGCTGCCGGTGGAGCACCTGGTGGTTGCGGCCGGCCATCGCAGTGCGTTGCTGGCACTGCCCAGCATCGACCTGCCGCTGTATCCGCTCAAGGGGTATAGCCTGACAGTACCGATCGGCGCCCAGCACCGGGCGCCGGACCTGAGCATCACCGACTACGACCGCAAGATCGTCTACGCCCGGATCGGTGAACAGTTGCGGGTGGCGGCGATGGTCGACATTGTCGGTTTCGATCCGACGCTGGACCCCAAGCGCCTGGCCTTGCTCAGGCGCCAGGCCCGCGAGACCTTCGCCAATGCCGGTAATTATGACTACGCCATCGAATGGGCCGGCATGCGTCCGGCCACGCCTAGCGGCGTGCCGCTGCTGGGCGCAACGGCGTATCGCAACCTGTGGCTGAACCTTGGCCATGGTGCTCTGGGCTTTACCCTGGCCTGCGCCAGCGCACGTCTGCTGAGTGAACTGATCGGCCAGCGCCGCCCCTCCATCGACCTGCAGGGTTTCACCGCCCGTGCGGCTGGTGGAAATAGCCGTACTGCAGCATGTCTCTGACCCCCTCACCTACAACGGAGAATAACAATGCGAAAAATCACGTTGATCGGCTGCACCCTTGGCCTGTTGCTAGGCACCCAGGCCCATGCTGACGAAGCAGCGCTGGGGCCTACCCTGGGCAAGATTGCCAGAGCCAACAGCATCACCCTGGGCTATCGCGATGCTTCAGTACCGTTCTCTTATGTGGGCGACCACTCGGGACAACCCATGGGCTACTCGGTAGACCTGGCCAACAAGATCGTCGAGCGGATAAAGCAGAAGCTGGCATTGCCCCAGCTCAGGGTGAAATACAACCTGGTGACATCGCAAACCCGCATTCCGCTGGTGCAGAACGGTACCGTTGATCTGGAGTGCGGCTCGACCGGCGTCACCGCAGAGCGCCAGAAACAGGTGGCGTTTTCCTATGGGTTCATCTATGTCAAAGGCCAGTTGCTGACGGCCAAGGACAGCGGGATCAAGAGTTTCGCCGACCTGCGCGGCAAGAATGTGGTGACTACCGCAGGCACCACCAACGAACGCTACCTGAAAAGCTACAACGTCGATAACAAGATGAACATGTACGTGATCAGCGCCAAGGACCATGGTGAGGCCTTCCAGATGTTGCAGTCCGGTCGGGCGGCGGCGTTCTACATGGACGATGCATTGCTCTACGGCGAACGCGCCAAGGCCCGCGACCCGCACAATTGGGTGGTGGTCGGGGAAGAGCAGTCACGGGAAATCTACGGCTGCATGGTGCGCAAGGATGACCCGCAGTTCCTCGCGCTGGTGAACGCGTCGCTGGGCGAGCTGTACAGCTCAGGGGAAATCAACGGGATCTACCAGCGCTGGTTCGAACAGCCGATTCCGCCTAAAGGCCTGAACCTGGAGTTCCCGATGACCAGCGAACTCAAGGCCATCTTTGCCAAGCCGGTGAGTGATCCGGTGCAATAGTTTCTGCTCGGCGTCCACCTCCGTATGGATCACGGCGGCAGTGACCTGCAAGCGTCACTGCCAGACGTCGCTACTGGGTGAGCGCCGCACGCTCGGGCTTTCTGTGAACACGTCTGGTAACAACCCCTGACGAACCACACCGAACCATGCCCATCCCTCGACGTCCGATCCTGCATCACCCGCGCTTCGAGGTACCCCGCGTGAAAGACATCATCACCCGCAAGTACCGCCTGGTCGTGAAGACCGTCGGCTACATCGGCTGGTCGCTGTTCTGGCTGTTGATCTGGGATGTGCTGGTCACCATCGATTTCATGCTGTTCTTCAACAGCAAGTTCACCCTGCCGCTGATTCCGCTGACCTTGCTGGGCTCGGCGCTGGTGGTGCTGGTGAGCTTTCGCAACAGCAGCGCCTACAACCGCTGGTGGGAAGCGCGCACCTTGTGGGGGGCGTTGGTGAACAGTTCGCGCAGCTTCGCACGGCAGGCGCTGACCCTGATCGATGACCCGGAAGATGGCCTGAACCCGGTCAAGGCTACCCTGCTGCGCAGGCATATCGCCTATGTGAACTGCCTGGCGGCACACTTGAAGGGTGAGCGCTGCCCGGATGAACTGATGGCGTTCATCCCGCCTGCGGAATTCGAGCGGCGCAACCGCTCGAACAATTTCGCCAACGACATTTTGAGTGGTTCGGCGGCATTGCTGGCGCGTGAGTACCAGGCCGGGCGGCTGGACAGCATTCGCCTGGCAAGGCTGGAATCGACGCTGGTGGACCTGTCCAATGCCCAGGGTGGCATGGAACGGATCGCCAATACGCCGCTGCCCTACCCTTACGTGTACTTTCCGCGGCTGTTCATCACTCTGTTCTGCCTGATCGTACCGGTGGGGCTGGTGGAATCGCTGGGCTGGTTCACGCCGCTGGCTTCGACGGTGGTGGGCTTCATGCTGCTGGCCATCGAGCGGATCGGGACGGATTTGCAGAGCCCGTTCAGACTCAGTGAACACCAGATCCAGATGGACAGCATTTGCGAGACGATCGAACGCAACCTGGAGTCGATGCAGCGGGAAGCGCAGTGTGCCGAAGTTGGTGGTGGCAGATACATAACCCGGGGGGGGGTTGAGCCCCCGGGGTGCGAAAAGCCCCCCCAAAAACCGGCAC
>NZ_JADLJS010000013.1 GCF_015680405.1 Pseudomonas pudica | reverse complement strand
GCGGCAAGATCACCTACACCGCGACCTTGACCAACAAGGCCGGTACCGACCTGGTGATCAAGCTGAGCAACGGTGAAACCATCACCATCGCGGCCGGTTCGAAGGAAGCGTCGATCACCGTCGATGCCCCAGGCGACGACGTGTACCTCGATGCCGAAAACCTGAGCGTGACCGTTACCGGCACCACCGGTGGTGACTTCGAGAAGCTGAACGTCAGCAGCACTGCAGCTGTGACCAAAGTTACCGACACCCTCGATAGCACCGGTCTGACCCTGACTGCCACTCCTACCGTCCAGGAAGGTGGCCAGATCACCTACACCGCCGCCTTGACCAACAAGGCCGGCACCGACATGACCATCAAGCTCAGCAATGGTGCCGTCATCAGCATCGAAGCGGGCAAGCTCTCCGGTAGCGTTACCGTTCCGGCGCCGACCGATGACGTCTATATCGATGCAGGCAACGTTTCGGCGAAGATCACCGAAACCAGCGGTGGCAACTTCGAGAAACTGAACGTCAGCGATACGGCGGCGGTCACTGCGGTGACGGATACCATCCAGACCACCACCCTGAGCATCAGCGGCACCGCCGCGGTTGCTGAAGGTGGCGATGCCACGTACGTGCTGAACCTGACCAACAAGGCCGAGACCGACGTCACCGTCAAACTGACCTACACCGGCACCGCGGCCGATGGCACTGACTACACCGGCGTGGCCACCGTGGTAATCAAGGCCAACAGCACGCAGGCAACGTTCACCATCCCGACCTTCAAGGACAGCGCCACCGAGGGCACCGAGCACTTCACGGTCAAGATCGATTCGGCCACCGGTGGCAACTTCGAGAAGCTCGACATCAGCTCCAGCGCCGGCAGCGTGACCACCCAGATCTTCGAGCCGGCCCCGGTTCTGGACCTGGATGGCAACGACTCCAGCGGCAAGACCGGTGCCGACTACCAGACCACCTTCACCGAGAACCAGCCGGGCAGTGGTGTGTCGATCGGTGATGTGGACGTCACCATCACCGACTTCGACAGCTCGAAGCTGACTGGCGCGACGGTCACCCTGACCAACCGCCAGCCGGGTGACGCGCTGAACCTGGGTAACAGTGTCAACGGCATCACGATCAACGCCAACAGTACCGACGGCAAGGTAGTCCTGACTCTGAGCGGCGCTGCATCGCTGGCCGACTATATCCAGGCGATCAAGAACATCACCTTCATAAACAGCAGCGAGAACCCGAGCACCACGCCTCGCATCATCACCGTGACGGTGACCGACGGCGTGAATACCTCGAACACCGCCACGACCACGGTGAATGTGATCGCAGTCAACGACGCACCGGTTGCCGCCGGCGGCGTCGTCACTGGCGTCGAAGACACGCCGCTGGTGCTGACCTGGAAGGACTTCAACATTTCCGACGTCGACAGTGCCCTGTCGAGCCTGGGTGTGACCTTCACCCAGCTGCCAGCAGGTTCCCTGCAGCTGTTCAACGGCACCGCCTGGGTCAACGTCGCCCAGAACCAGACCGTCAGCCAGGCCGACATCGCTGCCGGCAACCTGCGGTTCGTGCCGAAACCCAACGAGTCGGGTATCGACGGATATGGCGGAACGGGCGTCGGCAACAAGCAGGCCGACTATGCCCAGATCAAGTACAAGCCTACCGACGGTACCGCTGCTGGTAACGAGGCCACGCTGAAGGTCGATATTACGCCTGTAGCCGACAAGCCTGGCCTGAACATCGGCAGCAATACCCCAGATTCGCTTGGCCTGACCAAGGAAACCTGGAACAGCCTCACGGGCCTGGGCACCAACGGCAACGGCATTAGCGGTACTGCGCTGAAGAACGTGTTCGCCAACTCTGGCAGTGCCAGCAAGACCGAGCAGGTTGCCAGCGCCGACTCGGGCGGCAGCGTTGCCGCCGGCACTGGCTCCAAGACCTCCGGCCTTATCTACCTGGAAGCCGGCCAGACCTACACCTTCAGCGGCACAGCCGATGACAGCCTGCAGGTCTACATCGGCAAAACCAGCGTGGTCGGCGCCACTTGGGGGGCGGGCGGTACGATCTCCGGCAGCTTCTCGCCGCCTGTCAGCGGCTACTACACCCTCGAGATCTACCATGCCAACCAGTCCGGCCCGGGCAGCCTGGATATCAACGTCAAGGTCGGCAACGGCCCGGTGACCGACCTGAGCAGCTCGGCCATCCCGATGTACCCGAACGTTGCGGCGATGGGTAACGCCGGGCTTTCCGTATCCGATTTCCATGGCAGTGACGGCCAAGGTTACTACGACGGCTACAAGCTCAACGAAGGGCCGGAGAACGGCACCGTCAAGCTGGTTGGCATTTCCACCAACCTGACCGACACCGATGGCTCCGAGAGCCTGAGCGTCAAGCTGGACGGCATTCCGGCAGGTTCGGTGATCAGCGATGGCGCCGGCCATACCGTAACCGTCGGCGCCACTTCGGTTGACGTCACCGGCTGGAACCTCAACGGCCTGAGCATCAAGCCACCGGCGTACTACCAGGGCAGTTTCGATGTGAAGGTCACCTCGACCGCTACCGAAAGCGTGGGTGGCAGCAAAGCCTCCACCGAAGGTACGATCAAGGTAACCGTTTATCCGGACACCTACACCGCCAGCAACCTGACCACCGACAGCGACAGTTTCACCGGCACCGCCACCAGTGACATCATCGTTGCAGACATCAGTGGCTTGCACGTGACGCCGGGCCAGGACTACAACATTGCGTTCATCGTCGATACCTCAGGCAGCATGGGCAGCGCTGTCGATGCCGCGCGCAACTCGCTGAAGTCGGTGTTCGATACCTTGGCCAACAGCGTCAAGGGCGCGCAGTCCGGCACAGTGAACATCCTGCTGGTGGACTTCTCCACCCAAGTGAACAGTACGGTTTCGGTCAACCTGGGCGACAAGAACGCGCTGAGCTCGCTCTACACTGCGCTCAATACGCTTTATTCCAGCGGCTCGACCAACTACGAGGATGCCTTCAAGACCACCGCCAACTGGTTCAAGCAATTGATGGACGCGGGTAACACCGGCAGCCGTCAGACGTTCTTCATCACCGACGGTCAGCCGAACGTGTACCAGGCTGGCGAACGTGAGGGCACCTTCAGGAACATCGGCACCACGGTGGATTCCGTGCTCAAGTCGATCGGCTACAAGTTGGGCGACGTGGTCACCAACAAGATGGTGGGCAGCGACAACCGCTTCAGCATCGATGCCAAAGGCAACATGACCGCTGAGTACTACAACAAAGGATGGCGTAACGACAGTGGTGCATCCGGGCAGCTGCACGCCCAAGGTGATGGCACCTTCGAGTTCTCTTACGCCGAAAGCGGTTACTACTCTGTGGACTACAACTCGCAACAGAGCTTCTTGTTGCTGTCCAACCTGTCTGGCGTGGAAGCCATCGGCCTGAACAGTGCAGTCAATGTCAACGACCTGAAGCCTTACGACACCGATAGCAAGCCGCAGACCAATATCGACCCGAGCAAACTGGCGGAAGCGATCCTGGGCCACACCGAAGCCACCGTGCCAGGCAATGACACCGTCAACGGTGGTGACGGCAACGACATCATCTTCGGTGACCTGGTGAGCTTCGGTTCGGTCGCCGGCAACGGTGTCGAAGCCATACAGGGATATGTCGCAGGCCAGCTGGGTGTGGCCCTGGGTGATGTCGACGGTCGCGTGCTGCACAAGTACATCGTCGAGCACGTAAGCGAATTCGATGTCTCGCGCAGTAACGATGGCAACGACATTCTCAACGGTGGCGCGGGCAATGATCTTCTGTTCGGCCAAGGCGGCGACGACACTCTCGACGGTGGCAAGGGCAATGACATCCTGATCGGTGGCTTGGGCAAGGACACTCTGCTCGGCGGTGAAGGCAATGACATCCTGCTTGGCGGCAAGGGCGATGACACCATGACCGGTGGCAGCGGTGCCGACACCTTCGTATGGAAGGCTGGCGATACCGGCAAAGACGTGATCAAAGACTTCAAGGTGGCCGAAGGCGACCGTATCGACCTGAAGGACCTGCTCCAGGGAGAGAAGGGCAGCACCATCGACAACTACCTGAAGCTCACCACGGTGGAAGGCACGACGACGCTGCAGGTCAGCAGCGAAGGCAAGCTCAACGCCGCCGGTGGTATCGCCAACGCCGACGTGACCATCAAGCTGGAAGGGGTGAACTGGTCCAACACCACAATCAACTCGTTGATCAGCGGTGCTGACCCGACCATCATCATCCACAACAAGGACAGCTGATTGCTGATGCGCTAGCGGGCTGCTCTGCAGCCCGATCGCCGGCAAGCCAGCGATTGGCCGCTCAGCGGCCATGGCACTTTCCTGACATCCTGCGACAGCGCATACTCTGGCGCCGGGCCTGCGTGCCCGGTGATCTTTGCCTATGCTGCTGTCTACCACCAAGGAACCAATGTGACGAGGGACACTGCCATGTTCTACGTGCAACGCGACGACGCTGGCCAGTTGCTGCGGGTAGAAGCAGCCGCTTTTGACGAGTTCACCGAAATACTCCCCGCCGACCATGCCGATATCCAGGAATGGTTTGCCAATGACGATGTGGAAAACAGCCTCAACCAGCTCAAGCAAAGCGACCTCGACATGATCCGCGTGCTCGAGGACCTGATCGATGTGCTGACCGCCAAGGGTGTGTTCAAGATCACCGACCTGCCCGCTGGTGCGCAGGCCAAGCTGCTCAACCGTTCTAAAGCGCGCAAGGCGCTCAGCAGCCTGAACAACCTCATCGATGAAGAAGAGCAGAGCGGGTTGATCTGATTCGTACTGCCCGTGACAGCAGTGCTATGGTTATTCTTTATCGGTATTTAAAATAATTTTCTTATGACTATATAGTCGCCTCCACTGCGTACCCGTCGACCAATCGATGCGCCGCACGACTTGAACCCACACGGGAAATCCCCGTGCGTTTCTGATCGTTGCGCGCCGTTGAAGTCGCGCACTGCGTGGGAGTGAATAATGTCAGCCGCCTCGAACGCCTTGTCGATCACCGACAGCGCCCAGCCGCAACACTTCGAAATCCGCCCCTTCTCCGGTGCCGTAGGCGCCGAGATCATCGGCCTGGACTTGGCCAGACCGGTCAACGCCGAGGATTTCGCCCGTATCCATCGCGCCCACCTCGATCACCATGTGCTGGTGTTCCGCGACCAGCGCATCAGCCCCGACCAGCAAATCGCCTTCAGCCGCCGTTTTGGCCCATTGCAGATCCATGTGCTCAAGCAGTTCCTGCTCGCCGGCCACCCCGAGATCCTGATCGTTTCCAACATCATTGAAAACGGCCAGAACATCGGCCTGGGTGATGCCGGCAAGTTCTGGCATTCGGACCTGTCATACAAGGAACTGCCCAGCCTCGGCTCCATGCTGCATGCCCAGGAACTGCCCGACCAGGGCGGCGATACTCTGTTTGCCGACATGCACAAGGCCTGGGACGCCGTACCCGCAGCCCTGCGCAAGGTGATCGAGGGCCGTGATGCTGCGCACTCCTACACCGCCCGCTATGCCGAGACCAAATTCGAAGGCAACTGGCGCCCGACTCTGACCGCCGAGCAGCTGGCGCAGGTACAGGAAGTCATCCACCCGGTGGTGCGTACCCACCCGGAGAACGGCCGCAAGGCGCTGTTCGTCAGCGAAGGCTTCACCACTCGTATCGTCGGCCTGCCAAGCGACGAAAGCCGCGATGTGCTGCAACAGCTGTATGCCCTGAGCGTGCTGGAGCAGAACATCTACCGCCACCAGTGGCAGCCCCACGACCTGGTGTTCTGGGACAACCGCTCGCTGATCCACCTGGCAACCGGCTGCCCCGCACATCTGCGACGCAAGCTGTATCGCACCACCATCCAGGGCGATGCCCCGTTCTGACGACTGAGGAAACCCACCATGCGTAAATCCATCAGCCGCCTGGCGGCAAGCATCGGCTTGGGCGCAAGCCTGGTCGTAGGCAGCCTGGCGGCCCCCGCCGCGGCGCAAGCAGAAGGCAAGATTCGCATCGCCGAACAGTTCGGCATCGTGTATCTGCTGCTGAACGTAGTACGTGACCAGCATCTGATCGAAAAACATGGCAAGGAGCAGGGCATCGACATCGAAGTCGATTGGGCTCAGCTGTCGGGTGGCTCGGCCATCAACGATGCACTGCTGTCCGGTTCGGTGGACATTGCCGGTGCCGGTGTTGGCCCATTGTTGACCGTGTGGGACCGCACCAAGGGCCGACAGAACGTCAAGGCCGTGGCCTCGCTGGGCAACTTCCCGTACTACCTGGTCAGCAGCAACCCCAACGTGAAGACCATTGCCGACCTCTCCGACAAGGACCGCATCGCCGTGCCGGCGGTAGGCGTTTCGGTGCAGTCGCGCTTCCTGCAGTACGCCGCTGCCCAGCAATGGGGCGACAAGGAATACAACCGCCTCGACAAGTACACCTTGGCCGTGCCGCACCCGGATGCCACTGCCGCGCTGCTGGCCGGCGGCACCGAACTTAACGGGCACTTCTCCAACCCGCCGTTCCAGGACCAGGTATTGGTCAACAAGAACGTGCACGTGGTGCTCAACAGCTACGACCTGCTCGGCCCCAACTCGCCGACCTTGCTGTTTGCCACCGAGAAATTCCGCAAGGACAACCCCAAGACCTACAAGGCCTTCGTCGATGCGCTGGCCGAAGCCGCGGACTTCGCCCAGAAGGACAAGGCAGCCGCCGCCGACACCTACATCCGCGTGACCAAGGCGAAGATCGATCGCGACACGCTGATCAAGCTGATCGACAACCCGCATTACGAATTCACGGTCACGCCAAAAAACACCTACAAGCTGGCCGACTTCCTCTATCGGGTAGGCGCCATCAAACACAAGCCGGAGTCGTGGAAGGAGTACTTCTTCCAGGATGAACGGCCGCTGCAGGGGAGCTGATCGATCATGACCGCCCCATTGCCAGGCCACACGGCCAGCAACCTGAGCCGTGTCGTAACGCCACCTTTGCTCAAGGTGGATAACCTCAGCCTCGAATACCGCACCGCGCAACGCGTGGTGCGGGCCACCCACCAGGTCAGCTTCGAAGTCGACCGTGCCGACCGCTTCGTGCTGCTCGGCCCTTCCGGCTGCGGCAAGTCCACCTTGCTCAAGGCCGTGGCCGGGTTCATCTCGCCCCAGGAGGGGCAGATTCTGCTGCAAGGTCAGCCAGTCAGCGGCCCAGGCCCCGACCGCATCGTGGTGTTCCAGGAGTTCGACCAGCTGCCGCCATGGAAGACGGTGAAACAGAACGTCATGTTCCCTCTGCTGGTGTCGGGCCAGCTGAAACGCGCCGAGGCCGAGGAGCGGGCACTGCACTACCTGGACAAAGTCGGCCTGGCCGCCTTCGCCGATGCTTACCCGCACACCCTATCGGGAGGGATGAAGGCGCGCGTGGCGATCGCCCGTGCCCTGGCCACGCAGCCGAAGATCCTGCTAATGGACGAACCTTTCGCAGCACTTGATGCGCTGACCCGGCGCAAGATGCAGGAAGAACTGCTGCTGCTGTGGGAGGAGGTACGTTTTACCCTGCTGTTCGTTACCCACTCCATCGAAGAGGCTCTGGTGGTCGGCAACCGCATCCTGCTGTTGTCCCCACACCCGGGGCGGGTGCGTGCCGAAGTACACAGCCACCAGTACGACCTGGGCAGCCTGGGTGGTAGCGAATTCCAGGCCAGTGCCCGACGCATCCATCGTTTGCTGTTCGATGAGGTGGGTGCCCCCGAGCAGCCTGACGATCTTGGTTTCAACGATATCCGTATCGCCTACTGACAGGAGCTTCAGCCATGACCACTACACCTGTACGCCAGGAATACGAGGTGCAGCTGGAGCCTTTGCTCAGTGTGCCTGTGGAGCGCAGCCTGCCGTTGGCTCAGCGCCTGTGGCAGCACGGCTGGTTGCGCAAGGCGGTCATCCTGCTGGTGATCGCCGTGCTGTGGGAGGCCATTGCCCGCTACCAGGGCAACGATCTGTTGCTACCGACCTTCCTGCAGACGGCCACGGCGCTGTGGGACGGCATGGTCAGCGGTGAGTTGCCGGCCAAGGTTGGCGTGTCGCTGGTGATTCTGCTCAAGGGTTACCTGCTGGGGATCATTCTGGCCTTTGGCCTCACCAGCCTGGCGGTGTCGACCCAGCTTGGGCGCGATCTGTTGGGCACCCTGACCTCGATGTTCAACCCGTTGCCGGCGATTGCCTTGTTGCCGCTAGCCCTGCTGTGGTTCGGGCTGGGCGACAACAGCCTGATCTTCGTGCTGGTGCACTCGGTGCTATGGGCGCTGGCGCTGAATACCTATGCGGGCTTTCTTGGGGTGTCGGAAACCTTGCGCATGGCCGGGCGCAATTACGGCCTGAAGGGGCTGCGGCTGGTGCTGCATATCCTTGTCCCTGCGGCGCTGCCGTCGATCCTGTCGGGGCTGAAGATCGGCTGGGCATTTGCCTGGCGAACGCTCATCGCTGCCGAGTTGGTGTTCGGGGCCAGCAGTGGCAAAGGCGGGTTGGGCTGGTACATCTTCCAGAACCGCAACGAGCTGTACACCGACAAGGTGTTTGCCGGGTTGGCGGTGGTGATCCTGATCGGCTTGCTGGTGGAAGGGCTGGTGTTCAATACCCTGGAGCGGCTGACGGTACGGCGCTGGGGAATGCAGCGTTGACCTGCACTGGCCTCATCGCCGGCAAGCCAGCTCCCGCAGGAAAGCCACAGCTTTCAAGGCTTGTGCATTACCTGTGGGAGATGGCTTGCCGGCGATAGGGCCGGTACAGGCTAAAAATTCTGGTACTGCGCCGCCGCATTGCTCAGGATCTTGCCGATCTCCTCCCGCAAGCCGCCCGGCTGCTCCACCACCACCCCATCGCCATGGCTCAACAGCCACCAGCGCAGTGGCCAGCCGTCACTTACCGTGGCCTGCAACCGATGCCCGTGCTCCAACGCCGTCAGCTGCATGTCGCTACTCAACGGCGCAACCCGCAACTGCCGCGCCAGCGTATCGCTGATCCGCGCCACCAACTCCACCCCCTCACCCCGAGCCGGTTGCAGCGCATCGCCGCGCAGATGCGTCAACAAGTCGAAATTGCCGCGCAAGTCGCCCACTGCGCTCGCCGACCAGTGCCAGCCAAACGGGATGCTCTTGTCATTGCGCTCCAGCGGAAATATCAGCGACAGCTCGTTGAGATCACGCTCGACAGTGCGTTTGCTTACAGTGAAGCCCACGTCACGCAGGCGCCAGACCAGTTCGGCGCTGGTAATGCCTGGGGAACGGCTGGGCAGCTGGCGCAGCAGCGCCCACTGCCGACTGAGGGTGGCGCGAGTGGTGGCGAACGGCAAAAGATAACGTCCTTGTCTAGGCTTGCCGCAATAGGATGGCGGCAGGCGTGGGTCATGGCAATTGGCCACAGCCTGCTCAGATCAAGGAAGTCGCATTTGGTTGCCTGGTGCCGAATCGTTCGCGACAGGTTTTGACGTTACGTCACGCAGAATCACGCCTCATCACAGCCGAAGGTTGGGGTTGTGTGTCGTTCAATGAGGATGAACATGTCTGCTGCCAGCAATATCCATTCGCTGCTTGCCCGCCTTCTGCCCGAGCGGGTCATTGCCCCGCCGGCCGCTGTCGGGAGGCGACAGCGACTGTTTGCCGGGATAGGGTTGCCCAGCCAACGCTCGCTGCTTGTCACCCGTCTGGACGAAGCCAGCGACTTGCAGGCGGTGTACGTCGACCTGCGCCGCCAGGCCTTGCAAGGCAACGTGGCGGCGCTCAACGACCTTGGCTGGATCTGGCTCAACGGCAAATACTGGCGTGCTGACACCGTGTTGGCCGGCCACCTGTTGCGCATGGCGGCCCTGCAAGGCAATGCCGCGGCGTGGTTCAACCTAGGGCAGCAACATTACTTCGGCAAAGGTATCGACCCCTCCTATGTACAGGCGGCGGAGTGCTACCGGCAGGCATTCGAGCGGGGCATGTTGCATGCTGCTGCCGCGCTGGGTGACCTGTACGAGGAAGAGGTGTGTGATGGCGGCCTGCAATGGCAAGTCGACCTGATACAGGCTTACCAGTGGTTCCTGCGCGGGGCTGAGCAGGGCGAAGCACGCTGCCGTTTCGAGGTGGGTTACCGGTTGATGCACGGGCTGTACGTGGAGGCTGATTTAAAGGCCGCGCTGTACTGGCTTGAGCTGGCGGCAGCTGCGGGGGTGGTGCAGGCGGCAGAAGAGCTGGCGGTGCACTTCAGCAGCCGTGACGAGGGCCGCTACCAGGAGTGGCGTGACCGGGCGGTGCAGATGGGCAGCACACTGGCCTTGACCATGAAGCTGGAAGACCAGATACAGCCCTGAATGCGCTGCTGCTTGTCCGGGCCCTTCGCGGGCTCGCCCGCTCCCACAGGTACCGCGCATGGCTTGAATCGTATGCATCACCTGTGGGAGCGGGTTTACCCGCGAAGAAGCCGGCACAGGCGGACCAAAAGCCCCAGCATGAAAAACAATTCATCCATCCCCACGGTTGACGACAGGGGGAGGCACAGGCGTATATTGATAGTTAGCAAACTATGAATATCCTTGGTTCCTTTCATGTCCCTTGATCTCCTGCGCCTGCAAGTGAGCAGTGGCGTGGTGGTTGCCGCTCGCCATTGGCGGCGCATCTGCCATACCGCGCTGACCGGTTACGGTATTTCCGAGGCCTGCGCCACGCCGTTGCTGATGATCGTGCGCCTGGGTGACGGTGTGCATCAGGTGGCCGTGGCCCAGGCCTCCGGCTTGGAAAGCCCGTCGCTGGTGCGCCTGCTCGACCAACTGTGCAAGGCTGGCCTGGCATGCCGCAGCGAAGACCCGCTGGATCGCCGCGCCAAGGCCCTGAGCCTGACCGCCGAAGGCCGCACCCTGGCCGAATCCATCGAAGCCGAACTGGTGCGCCTGCGCCGTGAGGTGCTGCATGGCATCGACCAGGCCGACCTGGAAGCCGCCTTGCGCGTGCTGCGTGCCTTCGAAGCCGCCGGCCTGGGCAACACAGGCGGGGCAGCATGAACGGTTTCTTCAGCTCGGTGCCCCCGGCCCGCGACTGGTTCTATGGCGTGCGTACCTTTGCCGCCTCCATGATCGCCCTGTACATCGCCCTGCTCATGCAGTTGCCGCGCCCGTATTGGGCCATGGCCACGGTGTACATCGTCTCCAGCCCGTTCCTTGGCCCCACCAGCTCCAAGGCCCTGTACCGTGCCTTAGGCACACTGCTCGGCGCTGGCGGGGCGATTTTCCTTGTACCACCGCTGGTGCAGTCGCCGTTGCTGTTGAGCATCGCCATCGCCCTGTGGACCGGCACCTTGCTGTTTCTTTCGCTGAACCTGCGCACCGCCAACAACTATGTGCTGATGCTGGCTGGCTACACCTTGCCGATGATTGCCCTGGCGGTGGTCGACAACCCGCTTGCTGTGTTCGACGTGGCGTCTTCCCGCGCCCAGGAAATCTGCCTGGGGATCGTCTGTGCGGCGGTGGTCGGAGCGATCTTCTGGCCACGCCGGCTGGCGCCAGTTGTAGTCGGTGCCACTGGTAGCTGGTTCACCGAGGCGATCCGCTACAGCGACACCTACCTGGCCCGCCAGGCCAGCGCAGACCAGGTTGGCGGCATGCGCGGGGGGATGGTCGCCACCTTCAACTCGCTGGAGCTGATGATCGGCCAGCTCGGCCATGAAGGTGCCGGTCCGCACACCCTGAAAAACGCACGCGAGTTGCGCGGGCGGATGATCCACCTGCTGCCCGTGATCGATGCCCTCGACGACGCCTTGGTCGCCCTCGAAGGCCGCGCCCCGGCACAGTTTGCCCAGTTGCAACCGTTGCTCGATGCCGCCCGCGAATGGCTCAAGGGCACCGTCGACAGCGCCTCCGTCGCCCGCTGGGCCGCCCTGCACGAACAGATCGAGCGCCTGCAGCCCGGCGCCGCTGCCCTCGACCAGCGTGCCGAACTGCTGCTGTCCAACGCCCTGTATCGCCTGACCGAATGGGCCGACCTGTGGCAGGACTGCTGCAGCCTGCAACATGCCCTGCGCAGCGACGATTCCAAACCCTGGCGCGCGGTGTACCGCCACTGGCGCCTGGGTCGTCTGACGGCGTTCTTCGACCGTGGCCTGATGCTGTATTCCGTGACCTCCACCGTGCTGGCGATCATTGTCGCCTGCGGCCTGTGGATTGGTCTGGGCTGGAACGACGGCGCCAGCGCCGTGATCCTCGCCGCCGTGTCGTGCAGCTTCTTTGCCGCCATGGACGACCCGGCACCGCAGATCTACAAGTTCTTCTTCTGGACGCTGATGTCGGTCATTTTCTCCAGCCTGTACCTGTTCCTGGTGCTGCCCAACCTGCACGATTTCCCGATGCTGGTGCTGGCCTTCGCCGTGCCGTTCATCTGCGTCGGCACCCTGACCGTGCAGCCGCGCTTCTACCTGGGTACCTTGCTGACCATCGTCAACACTTCGACCTTCATCAGCATCCAGGGCGCCTACGATGCTGACTTCTTCACCTTCCTCAATTCCAACCTCGCCGGCCCCGTGGGGCTGCTGTTCGCCTTCATCTGGACCTTGGTGATGCGCCCGTTCGGCGTGGAGCTGGCAGCCAAGCGCATGACCCGCTTCGCCTGGCGCGACATCGTCGAAATGACCGAGCCGGCCACCTTGGCCGAGCACCGCCAGGTCGGCGTGCAGATGCTCGACCGCCTGATGCAGCATCTGCCGCGTCTGTCGCAAACCGGCCAGGACAGCGGCGTAGCACTGCGCGACCTGCGCGTGGGGTTGAACCTGCTCGACCTGCTGGCCTATATGCCGCGTGCCGGGCAGCAGGCTCGCGAGCGCCTGAACACGGTAGTCGAGGAAGTCGGCGCGCACTATGCCGCCTGCCTGCGCGCCGGCGAGCGCCTGCACGCCCCGGCCGCACTGCTGCGCAACATGGAGCGCGCGCGCCTGGCGCTGAACCTGGATGAGCTGTACGAGCGCGGCGATGCCCGTACCCACCTGCTGCACGCACTTAGCGGTCTGCGCCTGGCGCTGCTGCCGGGCGTGGAAGTGATGCTCGAACCAGCCGAACAACCGCAACTGCCCCCCGGCCTCGACGGAGCACCCCTGTGATTGGTGAACTGGATATCAGCGGGGTATTCCTGCCCACGCTGCTGGTGATGATGTTTGGCACCTACCTGCTGTTCCTCGGGGTGCACGCGGTGCTGGTGCGCCTGCATTTCTACCGCCTGGTCTGGCACCGGGCGTTGTTCAACGTTGCCCTGTATGCCGTGCTGCTTGGCGCGGTAGACCACTTTTGCCGAAACCTGATGCTGCCATGAAAAAACCTTTGCTGACCTTGGGCCGTGTGGTCCTGACCTTGCTGGTAGTGACCTTCGCCGCCGTGCTCGTGTGGCAGATGGTGGTGTATTACATGTTCGCCCCCTGGACTCGCGACGGCCACATCCGCGCCGACGTGATCCAGATCGCCCCGGACGTCTCCGGGCTGATCCAGAAGGTCGAGGTGCGTGACAACCAGACCGTCAAGCGCGGCGATGTGCTGTTCACCATCGATCAGGACCGTTTCACCCTGGCCCTGCGCCAGGCCAAGGCGACCCTCGGCGAACGCCAGGAAACCCTGGCCCAGGCCACCCGCGAAGCGCAGCGCAACCGCAAGCTGGGCAACCTGGTGGCCGCCGAGCAGCTGGAAGAAAGTCAGTCTCGCGAGGCCCGTGCCCGTTCCGCCGTCAGCGAAGCGCAGGTGGCCGTCGATACCGCCCAGCTCAACCTCGACCGCTCGGTGGTACGCAGCCCGGTGGACGGTTACCTGAACGACCGAGCACCGCGTAATCACGAATTTGTCACCGCCGGCCGCCCGGTGCTGTCGGTGGTCGACAGCGCCTCGTACCACGTCGACGGCTACTTCGAGGAAACCAAGCTTGGCGGTATCCACATCGGCGATGCCGTCGACATTCGTGTCATGGGCGACAACACCCGCCTGCGTGGTCATGTGCAAAGCTTCGCCGCCGGCATCGAAGACCGCGACCGCAGCAGTGGTGCCAACCTGTTGCCCAACGTCAACCCGGCATTCAGCTGGGTGCGCCTGGCCCAGCGTATTCCGGTGCGCATCGCCTTTGATGAGGTGCCGCAAGACTTCCGCATGATTGCCGGGCGAACCGCCACGGTGTCGATCATCGAGGGCCAGCGCCCATGAAACAGCTGATCCTGGCGGGGCTGTGCCTGTCGTTGGGGGCCTGCATGATGGTCGGCCCCGACTATGAACTGCCGAAGGACGCGGCGGCGCAACGCAGCGACCTCAACGGCCCGCTGCGCCAGGATGCCGACAGCGTGGTGTCGGCACCGGTGCCCGAGGACTGGTGGCAGCTGTACCAGGATCAACGGCTGAACGAGCTGGTGCGCCAGGCGCTGAGTGCCAACACCGAACTGCGCGTGGCTGCCGCAAATATTGCCAAGGCACGCGCCCAGGTCGAAGTGGCTGAGTCGCAAGGTGGCTTCAACGGTGGCGTCAAACTTGGCGCCCAACGCCTGCAGGAGTCGGGCGAGGCGTTCCTGCTGCCAGAGAAAGTGCCGGTGGCCAACATCGGCGAGGCTATCATCAGTGCCTCGTACCAGTTCGACCTGTGGGGTACCTTCAAGCGTGGCACCGAGGCGGCCAAGGCGAATGCCGACGCAGTGCAGGCCGCCGCCGATACTGCCCGCATCACCCTGGTGGCGGATGTGGTCAAGGCTTACACCCAGGTGTGCTCGGCCAACGAGGAATACCACATTGCCCGCGAGTCGCTCGATCTGCAGGAGCAAAGCGTGAAGCTCAACCAGCGCCTGCGTGATGCCGGGCGCGGCGATGAAACCCAGGTCACCCGCTCGCAGACCCAGTTCAAATCCTTGCGCGCAGAGCTGCCACGCTTCAAGGCCGAGCGCGAGACCGGCCTGTACACCCTGGCCGCTTTGTTGGCCAAACCGGTTGACCAGCTACCTGCCGGCACTGCCGATTGTGCCGAGCTGCCGCACCTGAACCAGCTGCTCCCTGTTGGCGATGGCGCGGCGCTGCTCAAGCGCCGTCCCGACGTGCGCCAGGCCGAACGGCAGCTGGCCGCCGCCACCGCCTACATTGGCGTGGCCACCGGCGCTCTGTACCCTGACATCAGCATCGGCGCCCAGGTTGGTACGATTGGTATCCTCGAGAACCTTGGTGAGCCGTCGACCAACCGCTGGGGCTTCGGCCCGCAGATCAGCTGGACCATCCCCACCAACGGCACCCGCGCCCGCATTCGCATGGCCGAAGCCTCGACTCAAGCAGCCTTGGCGAATTTTGATGGGGTAGTGCTGAACGCAATTCGCGAGACCCAGACCCGCCTGGCGCAGTACAGCGCCCTGTTGGACCGACGTGACGCGCTGGCCGAGGCTGAGAAATCGGCCAAGGAAGCAGCGGACCAGACGCACCGCTATTACCAGGCTGGGCGTGAATCGTTCCTGGCCGACCTGCAGGCGACGCGCACCTACACCGACATGCGCGCGCAGCTGGCAGCGGCCAATAGCCAAGTGGCTCAGGGGCAGATTGGTGTGTTCCTGGCGTTGGGTGGGGGTTGGAAGGGCACCGCCAAGCCTTGATGCCAAATCGCCGGCAAGCCAGCTCCCACAGGTACTCCACCGCTTTTGAGGCCTGTGGTAGCCGGCTTGTACGTGCCTCGTAGTTGGTGCGGACCCTGTGGGAGCTGGCTTGCCGGCGATCGAGGGCAAAGCCCTCGCCTAGGTTCTAGAGCTGTAAGACATTTCCGAACCAGAAACCAAATGCTTCAGTTCGGACGCCCTGTCGAATTATCCTACAGCACCTGTCGGAAGGTGCTGTCTTGGCTGGAAAGTGTTCCCGGAATACTGTCGCGGGGTCGCCTCGCAAGGCGATCGGGCGTGAGACACCCGGATTTCATTCGGTAGCACCGCTTTATGGCGGTCGTGTGCGGACAGGCTTCGGCCTGGCCGGGGTTACCGTATGTCCCGTGTCTCACACCGTACACGACTGCCACCCAACTTCGTGAGACAAGGAGGAGAGCAGTTCAATCCCCCATACGGAGTTCCGCCATGAACAAGCTCGTCCCCGATCCACCAGTTACCGATCTGCTTCTACTCGACCCTCCCGCGCTCTCACTAATCGATCCACTCAGCCCCAAAGGCTGCGAAGTGCTGATCAGCGCCATCACCCTGACCATCGACCACACCACCACAGTCCTGCTCGACAACCCTCCCGGCGACATGCGCAATGCCATGGGCATGAATATTCGATTGCTCTGCCGCCTGATCAATGCCGTGTGCGACCGCACCCATGCAACCCGCCACGATCAAGGAGCGACCCGATGAGCGATGATCCAAGAGACTCTGCAACCGCAGGTGTGGAAACCTTCGACTTGTTCCGCCTGCAGCCAAATGTGCCGTTCAGCCATGCTTTCTCGCAGCTATCTGTGCTGCTGGGCTGTATTCGCCACCTGACCACCGAAGCGGAAATGGAAAACGACCGCATTGCCGGTAGCGCTGCGCGGATACTAAGCGAGATGGCCAAGGCCTTGATCGATGATATGGAGCGGGGGATGAACAAGGTTCTTCAATAACCCTAAAAACCTCGGGGCCGCTGTGCGGCCCATCGCCGGCAAGCCAGCTCCCACACTTGTACGCCACTGCTATCGAGTCCTGTGACTTACCTGTGTGGCTTGCCGGCGATGAGGCGAGTACTCTGTGGGAGCTGGCTTGCCGGCGATAGGGCCCTGACAGGCAAAGCCCCATCAAAGCCAAATTGCATCCCAATGCGGATAATCCCCCACCCTCGCGACCAATCCTGCCCGCTTCGGATTCATGACAATGTACCGCGCCACCGCCTGCACATTCTCCTCCCGGCGCAATGCTCGGTCATGAAATCCCTTCTGCCAGAGCTGGCCGCTTCGCCCTTGATACCTGTTGATCATCATGGTGCTGCGAGATTTCACCCTGCGCATCAAGCGCTTCAGGCTGCCCGGTCCAAGCTCGACCAGCCAATGAAAGTGATCAGGCATCACCACCCAGGCCAGCGATCTTACGGCACCTTCCTCTTCAGCCTGGCGCAACTCGGCAACCAGCAAGCGGGCCGAGTGAAAGTCATTGAATATTGGGGCCCGGTCAAGGGTTGTGCTGGTAAGCAGATACAATCGACTGGTTTCCGAAAAACGGCCAAGCCGTAACTGAACTGAGTGGGGGCGATCCATGTTCCCTGTCTCCTGATGGTTTGCTCCTCAGGCTAGTGGCTATGGATCTGCGAATAACCAATCAATTGGTACCCGGTGTTTCCAGTGACATCGGCGCAGCCTTCATCGCCGGCAAGCCAGCTCCCACCACGAGCGCATCTCCCTCAAGCCATGTGCAATACCTGTGGGCAGGCAACACAAGACAGAATCTCCCACAGGTTCAGCGCATTCCCCCTCTTCATCTGATTTGTAGCAAGATTTTTCATGAAATCCGCCCGGCACCCTTGAGCGAAGCTAAGTGGAAGTGAACAATGTTCTCTTTCGCATTCCCTTCGAGACTGGCCATGAAAACCCGTTCCCGTCTGCTTGCCTGGCTGCCGGTTATATTGCTCGGCCCGGTGCTGGCGCTGTGCAGCACCTTGGCGCAGGCCGAGGCCTCCGCCGAGGCCACCAAGGCCCTGCACCTGCTGGACTACATTGGCGCCGACTACCCGCCGACCGTACAAGACGGCAAGGTCATCGACGATGGCGAATACCGCGAGCAGCAAGAGTTCAGCGCGGTATTGGCCGAGCTGGTCAAAAGCTTGCCTGCAAACGCCGAGCAAGCTGCTCTGGAGCAAGGCATCCAGGCGTTGCGCCACGCCATCGACCAGCGTCAGGACGGCCCGGCTGTCGCCAAACAGGCCCGCCAATTGGGCGCTCGTCTGGCGGTGGCCTATGAGGTCAGCCAGGCTCCGGTGATTACCCCGGACCCGGCCCGCGGCGCTTCGTTGTACGCGCAAAACTGTTCGATCTGCCACGGCGACACCGGCGCTGGCGATGGCCCGGCCGGCGTGGGCCTTGAGCCTGCACCCGCCAACCTGCGCGATGTCTCCCGCCTCGACCAGTTGAGCCTGTTCGACCTCTACAACACCCTGGCCCTGGGCATCGATGGCACCGAGATGCCGTCCTTTGCCGACCAGTTGGACGACCGCCAGCGCTGGGACGTAGCCGCTTACATCGCCAGCTTCACCGCCAAGCCAGAAGCCGGCAAAGGCGACAAGACCTGGAACATTGGCGACTTGGCTCGCCAGACCCCGGCCGAAGTCGCCGCCAACGAAGGCCCTGCGGTCGTAGAAGCGTTTCGCGCCCAGCGCGCTCAACCGCCACAGGTCAAACGTGGCCCGGCGCAATTGCTCGAGTACACCGCGAGCACCTTGGACAAGAGCCTGGCGGCCTACCGCGCAGGTGATCACGACCAGGCTTATGACCTGTCAGTAGCGGCCTACCTGGAAGGCTTCGAACTGGTGGAAAGCTCGCTGGACAATATCGACACCCAGGCGCGCAAGGACACCGAAAAATCGCTGATGGCCTATCGTCAGTCGCTGCAGGACGGCATGCCCGTGGCCCAGGCCGAGCAACGCCTGAGCGAAGCCAAGGCCAAGCTCGAGCAGGCTTCCAAACTGCTCGGCAGCGATGGCCTGAGCTGGTCGCTGAGCTTTGTATCCGGCTTGCTGATCCTGCTGCGCGAAGGCCTGGAGGCGATTCTGGTGCTGGCGGCGATCCTGGCCTTCCTGCGCAATACCGGCCAGCAGTCGGCGGTGCGCAGCGTCAACATCGGATGGGGGTTGGCACTGGTGGCCGGTTTTGCAACCTGGGCCCTGGCAGCCTATGTGATCGACGTTGGTGGCGCTCAGCGCGAACTGCTGGAAGGTTGCACGGCGCTTTTCGCTGCGGTGATGGTGCTGTGGCTTGGCGTGTGGATGCACGACCGCCGCCATGCGGCCGCGTGGCAGGACTACATCAAGAGCAGCCTGGTCAGTGGTGGCGGACGTTTCGGTTTTGCCGTGCTGGCGTTCTTCTCGGTTTACCGCGAACTGTTCGAAGTGATCCTGTTCTACGAAACCCTGTGGCTGCAGGCCGGCCCAGCCGGGCACCAGGCGGTGCTGGCGGGCGGTGCCACGGCGCTTGTGCTGCTGGTGGGGTTGGCCTGGGTAATTCTGCGTGGTTCGGCCAAGCTGCCGCTGTCGCTGTTCTTCAGCATCAACGCAGCGCTGCTATGTGCCTTGTCGGTGGTGTTTGCCGGGCATGGCGTGAAGGCACTGCAAGAGGCCGGGGTACTTGGCACACGGCCGGTGGCGTTCTTCGAGTTCGACTGGCTGGGGATTCATGCTGACGCCTACTCGCTTTCGGCGCAGGCGCTGGCCTTGCTGGCCATCGTGTTCCTGTACGGGCGCTCGCGCCTGGTGGAAAAGCGCAGGGCAGCGGCTAACTGATCGCCTGACAGGCTAGCGCGGCCCCCTGTGGCAGCGGGTTTACCCGCGAAGCAAGCGGCGCGGTGTATGGCACCGGCTTCGCCGGTATTCGCGGCTAAAGCCGCTCCCACAGGGACCGCGCGAGTTTCAAAGTTTGAGCAAGACCGCCATTCAAGCCGGCTGTGGCGCCTTCAGGATGTTTTGCAGCAACTGGACACTTTCGACAGCGTCATGACCCAGGCTGGTCAGGTAGCCGCCATCAGGTTGATCGGTCAGCCCCTTTTCATACAGGCGCTGCGCGGCGGCTACCAGTGCGGGGGAAGCGTTCTTGTGAATCTTGATGCCTTCCTGGCTGCTGTCGTGCTTGAACAGCGAAAGTACTTCCAGTTCAGCGATCAGATCGGGGGTAAAAGGCATGGCGACTCCTGACTTCCAGACAAGGATGACGGCACCGTTCTACGGTGCCTGATCTTCGAGTGTAGCCGGGTTATTCGTCCTCGCCTTGATCCATCTCAGGCGGCAGCTCCGGCAGCGCGCGCAGGGCATTCTCGTACCATTCGCCATTGAACGCGCGGTCCTCCACAAGCATGTTATCGATCTCGAAGGCCAGCACGTGGGCCATCAGGTTGAGAATGTCTTCACGCTCATAGCCAACCAGGGTCAGCTTGTTGAAGGTGGCCTTGGCCGCTGGCGGCTCGCCGCTTTCTATCTGGTTTTCGATGGCCTGGGTCAGCGTTGCCTCGGCGAAGGCTTCGTCGTCGTCATTGTCGATGTCGGTGGGCTCGCTCATGGCGGTACTCCTGTGATGTGGAGGCACAGTGTGCCACGCCCGTGGCGGCAATGCCCGGGCATTGACGGGGCGCATGACGCTGGTCAGGGGCGGGCGTACGGTCTATAAATGCCGGGCCAACCCCTTACGGCCTGGAGGCTGTTACCTCATGCTCAAGCTTCATGGATTCTCGGTCAGCAACTACTACAACATGGTCAAGCTGGCCCTGCTGGAAAAAGGCCTGCCCTTCGAGGAAGTCACCTTCTATGGCGGCCAGGCGCCACAGGCGCTGGAAGTGAGCCCGCGAGGCAAGGTCCCGGTGCTGCAGACCGAACACGGCTTCCTCAGCGAAACAAGCGTGATCCTCGACTATATCGAGCAGACTCAAGGCGGCAAGGCGCTGCTGCCGGCCGACCCGTTCGGGCAAGCCAAGGTGCGCGAGCTGCTCAAGGAAATCGAGCTGTACATCGAGCTGCCGGCGCGTACCTGCTATGCCGAGTCTTTCTTTGGTATGCAGGTCGAGCCACTGATAAAGGAGAAAGCCCGTGCCGACCTGCTGGCCGGTTTTGCCACGCTCAAGCGCAACGGCCGCTTCACGCCCTATGTGGCGGGTGAGCAACTGACCCTGGCAGACCTGATGTTCTGCTTCTCGGTCGATCTGGCCTGCGCGGTGGGCAAGAAGGTGCTGAACATCGACTTCCTGGCAGACTTCCCGCAGGCCAAGGCGTTGCTGCAGCTGATGGGCGACAACCCGCACATGGCGCGGATCGTGGCGGACAAGGAGGCGGCGATGCCGGCCTTCATGGAGATGATTCGCAGCGGTAAACGCTAAAAGCAAGGGCTGCTTCGCAGCCCATCGCCGGCAAGCCAGCTCCCACAGTTACAGTGCTTACCTTGAGGGTCACGCTATACCTGTGGGAGCTGGCTTGCCGGCGATCGAGGGCAAAGCCCTCGCCTTGAGGCCTTAACGCGAAGCCAGCAGCGCCTTGCCGCGGGCGACGGCCGCACGCACCTGCGCCGGCGCGGTACCACCAATGTGGTTACGGGCATTCACCGAGCCTTCCAGGGTCAGCACGGCAAACACGTCCTGCTCGATCTGGTCGCTGAACTGGCGCAGTTCGTCCAGGCTCATTTCGGCCAGGTCCTTGCCGGTGTCCACGCCATATTTCACCGCATGACCCACGATCTCGTGGCAGTCACGGAACGGCAGGCCACGGCGTACCAGGTAGTCGGCCAGGTCGGTGGCGGTGGAGAAACCGCGCAGGGCCGCTTCACGCATGATGGCGTGCTTGGGCTTGATTGCCGGGATCATGTCGGCAAAGGCACGCAGCGAGTCGCGCAGGGTGTCGGCGGCGTCGAACAGCGGTTCCTTGTCTTCCTGGTTGTCCTTGTTGTAGGCCAGCGGCTGGCCTTTCATCAGGGTCAGCAGGCCGGTCAGGGCACCAAACACGCGGCCGCTCTTGCCACGTACCAGTTCCGGCACGTCCGGGTTCTTTTTCTGCGGCATGATCGAGCTGCCAGTGCAGAAGCGGTCTGGCAGGTCGATGAACTGGAACTGCGCGCTGGTCCACAGCACCAGCTCTTCGGAGAAGCGCGACAGGTGCATCATCGCCACGCTGGCGGCGGCGCAGAATTCAATGGCGAAGTCGCGGTCCGACACGCCGTCCAGCGAGTTGCCGGCCACGGCTTCGAAGCCCAGCAGCTTGCAGGTGAGTTCGCGGTCGATCGGGTAGGTGGTGCCTGCCAGCGCGGCGCTGCCCAGGGGCATGCGGTTGGCACGCTTGCGGCAGTCGACCAGGCGCTCATAGTCGCGGCTGAGCATCTCGAACCAGGCCAGCAGGTGATGGCCGAAGGTGACCGGCTGGGCCGTCTGCAGGTGGGTGAAACCGGGCATGATGGTTTCGGCTTCACGCTCGGCCTGCTCCAGCAGGCCCTGTTGCAGGCGGGTGATTTCGGCCAGGATCAGGTCGATTTCATCGCGCAGCCAAAGGCGAATGTCGGTGGCCACCTGGTCGTTGCGGCTACGGCCGGTGTGCAGCTTCTTGCCGGTGATGCCGATACGGTCGGTCAGGCGTGCCTCGATGTTCATGTGCACATCTTCGAGGTCGACGCGCCAGTCGAAGGTGCCGGCCTCGATCTCGCCCTGGATGGTTTTCAGGCCATCGATGATGGTGTCGCGCTCGGCATCGCTGAGCACGCCGACCTGCGCCAGCATGGTGGCATGGGCGATCGAACCCATGATGTCGTGGCGGTACAGGCGCTTGTCGAAATCGACCGAGGCGGTGAAACGGGCGACGAAGGCGTCGACGGGCTCACTGAAGCGGCCGCCCCAGGACTGATTGGTCTTGTCGGTGCTCATGGATTCACTCATTGCAGGCGTGAACGAAAAAGTGCCGCCGATGATAGCAGGGTTGGACTGGCCGCCGCAGGGCGCTGGTCGATAGAAATGCTCGGAAAACGACAGAGAAGGATTTGCAGGAATGAACGGCAGTGTTCCACGGACCGTCTACAGTTGGACAGAGGACTGGCAGTGAATCTGCCGGCCGAGTGAATCTTTGGCCATCGCACCGGTCTAGAGCGTGACCTCAGTGTCGCTCGAACCATACCTGTCTACGCTATACCTGTGCGAGACTCATTCAGGAATCCAGCGCAATTATGAATGTCCTGATCGTTGATGACGAACCCCAAGGCCGTGAGCGCCTCAGCCGGCTGCTCGGCGAACTGGAGGGCTACACCGTGCTGGAGCCTAGCGCCACCAACGGCGAAGAGGCCTTGGCGCTGATCGAAAGCCTCAAGCCCGATGTGGTCCTGCTGGACATCGGCATGCCTGGCCTGGACGGCCTGCAGGTTGCTGCTCGCCTGTGCGAGCGCGAGGCGCCGCCGGCGGTGGTGTTTTGCACCGGGGACGATGAATACGGTGCCGAGGCTTTCAAGGACAGTACCCTCAGCCATGTGACCAAACCTTTCCAGGCCCAAGCCTTGCGCGATGCCTTGCGCAAGGCTGAAAAGCCCAACCGGGCCCAGTTGGCGGCGCTCACCAGGCCAGCCAATGAAGGTGGCGGCCCGCGTAGCCACATCAGTGCCCGCACGCGCAAAGGCATCGAGCTGATCCCTTTGCCACAGGTGATCTATTTCATTGCCGACCACAAGTACGTGACCTTGCGCCATGAGGCCGGGGAGGTCCTGCTCGACGAGCCGCTCAAGGCCTTGGAAGACGAGTTTGGCGAACGCTTCGTGCGTATCCACCGCAATGCGCTGGTCGCCCGTGAGCGTATCGAACGCCTGCAGCGCACGCCGCTGGGGCATTTCCAGCTATACCTGAAAGGCCTGGACGGAGACGCCCTGACCGTCAGCCGGCGCCACGTGGCCGGTGTGCGCAAGATGATGCAGACCCTCTGAGCCTGGACCGGCCCAATCGCTGACAAGCTCCACAGGTATAGCGTCAGCGTTGAGCCTTGCACGGCTTCTGTGGGAGCTGGCTTGCCGGCGATTGGACGGTACAGGTGAGCACAGGATCCTGATCCACATCTGCTAGCGATACCGGCGATGCTGTTATCATCGGCAGCATTTCTCTGGATCGGGGCGTTCCATGTCCACTCGCGAAATCCGCATTGCCACCCGTAAAAGTGCCTTGGCCTTGTGGCAGGCCGAATACGTCAAAGCCCGCCTCGAGCAGGCCCACCCCGGTCTGCTGGTGACCCTTGTGCCCATGGTCAGCCGTGGCGACAAGCTCCTCGACGCGCCGCTGGCGAAGATCGGTGGCAAGGGTCTGTTCGTCAAGGAACTGGAAACCGCCCTGCTGGACAATGAAGCCGACATCGCCGTGCATTCGATGAAGGACGTGCCCATGGACTTTCCTGAAGGCCTGGGCCTGTACTGCATCTGTGAGCGCGAAGACCCGCGCGATGCCTTCGTTTCCAATACCTTCGACAACCTCGAAGCGCTGCCTGCCGGCAGCATCGTCGGTACCTCCAGCCTGCGCCGCCAGGCTCAGCTGCTGGCGCGTCGCCCGGACCTGGAAATCCGCTTCCTGCGTGGCAACGTCAACACCCGCCTGGCCAAGCTGGATGCCGGTGAGTACGACGCTATCATCCTTGCCGCTGCCGGCTTGATTCGCCTGGGTTTCGAGGACCGCATCACTTCCGCCATCAGCGTCGATGACAGCCTGCCGGCAGGCGGCCAGGGTGCGGTGGGTATCGAATGTCGCAGTGCCGACCACGAAATCCATGCACTGCTGGCGCCGCTGCACCATGCCGATACTGCCGACCGGGTGGTGGCCGAGCGTGCCCTGAACAAGCGCCTGAATGGTGGCTGCCAGGTACCGATTGCCTGCTATGCGGTGCTTGAAGGTGACCAGCTGTGGCTGCGTGGCCTGGTAGGCCAACCCAGCGGCGGTACCCTGTTGGTGGCCGATGCCCGCGCACCACGTACTGCCGCCGAAACCCTGGGCGTGCAGGTGGCCGAGGACCTGCTGGGGCAGGGCGCCGAGGCCATCCTCAAGGAAGTCTACGGCGAGGCCGGCCACCCGTGAGTTCGTGGCGCCTGTTGCTGACCCGGCCTGCCGAGGACTGTGCGGCACTGGCGCAAAGCCTGGCAGCGGAGGGGATAGCCAGCAGCTGCCTGCCGCTGCTGGCTATCGAGCCCGTCGTTGTGAATAACCAGCAACGCCTGTTGCTGGAAGGCCTGCAGGGCTTCCAGGCGATCATCGTGGTCAGCAAGCCGGCAGCCCGGTTGTTGCTTGAGCAACTGGCCGATGCCGGCCTGCAGCCCCCGGTGCAAGGCTGGTTCACCGTGGGTGAAGCGACCGCCGCCGTGCTGCAGGGTGCGGGCCTGGCGGTGAGCTTCCCCCCACGTGGCGATGACAGCGAAGCGTTGCTGGCGCTGCCGGCCCTGCGCCAGGCAGTTGCCGTGCCGGCACCACGGATCTTGATCGTTCGTGGTGTGGGAGGTCGCGAACTGCTGGCAGAGCGTCTTGCAGAGCAAGGTGCTAGTGTCGATTATCTGGAACTGTATCGTCGCTGCCTGCCGGCTTACCCGGTGGGCACCCTGATGCGCCGCATCGAAGCGGAACGCCTCAATGGCCTGGTGGTCAGCAGTGGGCAGGGTTTTGAACACTTGCAGCAGATGGCCGGCGCCGATTGGCCGCAGCTCGCGCGTCTGCCGCTGTTCGTGCCCAGCCCTCGGGTTGCCGATCAGGCAAGGGCCGCCGGAGCCCAACAGGTTGTGGATTGCCGTGGCGCCAGTGCCATGGCCTTGCTGGCAGCCGTGCAGCGCAGCGCTGCACCTGCCTCTTAAGGCGCTAAGCTGAACGCGATGCGCCCCCATGCAAAGGATGGATACGTGAGCGAGACTGTCTTGTCCAATAACGATCAGCCGTCGGCACAGGCGCCGGCGGAACCCGTCACCGCTCCACCTGCCAAGCGCTCCGGCAGTGGTCTGGCAACGCTGGCCCTGCTGTTGGGCGCGGCCGGGGTAGCGGTAGGTGGCTGGGGTGTCTGGCAGGTACGTCAACTGCAAGGCAGCGAATTCAACCAGGGCCAGCACATCGAGGCGCTCAACCAGCGCGCCGAGGCGCTGCAGCAGCGTGAACAGCAGATCAGCGCGCAACTGGCCAGCCTGCCGGCGGCCAGCGAGCTGGAGGACCGCCGCCGCCTGGTGGCACAACTGCAAGGCGATCAGCAACGCCTCAGCCAGCGGTTGGAAACCATACTGGGCGAAAGCCGCAAGGAATGGCGCCTGGCCGAGGCCGAGCACCTGCTGCGCCTCGCCACCCTGCGCCTGTCGGCGCTGCAGGACATCACCAGTGCCAAGGCCTTGGTAGAGGGTGCCGACGAGATCCTGCGCGAGCAGAGTGATCCGGGTGCTTTCGCCGCCCGTGAGCAACTGGCGCGCAGCCTGGCCACGCTCAACAGCACCCAGCAACCGGACCGTACCGGCCTGTTCCTGAAACTGGCGGCTCAGCGCGAGCTGGTGCAGCAACTCAGCGCCCAGTCGCCGGAGTTCGACACCAATGCCGATGCCCTGGGCGCGCTAACCGCCGATGGTGATGGCGCCAGTCGCCTGTCCCAGTGGTGGGCCGAGATCTCCAAGTACTTCCAGATCGACTTCAACGCCGATGACAACGTGCGCCCGCTGCTGGCCGGGCAGCAACTGAACCAGCTGCGCCTGGCCCTGAGCCTGACCATCGAGCAGGCCCAGTGGGCAGCGCTCAATGGCGATAGCAAGGTCTACACCCAGGCGCTGGACGACGCTCGCAGCGTGCTGCTGGCCAACTTCAACGCCGACAACCCGCAAAGCAAGGCCATGCTTGACAGCCTCAATGCCCTGGCCGAGCAGCCGGTGTCGGTGGTAACCCCTGACCTCAGTGAAAGCCTGGCCGCAGTGCAGGCCTATATACAGCGCCGCCACCTGCCGGCCGAGGCTGAAGGGGGCAAGCCATGAAGCGTGTCTACCTGCTGGCCGTGCTGGCGATCGTGGTCGCCGCGGCGCTGGGTATTGCGGTCGCCAAGCACAGCGGCTACGTGCTGATCTCGTATGGCAGCTTCCGCTACCAGTCGGGGCTGTGGGCGGCACTGGCCGGCTTGCTGGCTGTGGTGTTGCTGCTGTGGCTGGTGCGCTATCTGGTCGGCCTGGTGCTGACCTCCAGCGGCGTGGTCAACCCGTGGTCCCGGCGTAATCGCAGCCGGCGCGTTCGTCTGGCCATCGAGCAGGGCCAACTGGACCTCGCCGAGGGCCGTTGGGCCAGTGCCCAGCGGCATCTGCATCGTGCCGCCGAGGCCGAGCGCCAGCCGTTGCTGTATTACCTCGGTGCCGCGCGTGCTGCCAACGAGCAAGGCCGAACCGAGGACAGCGACAACCTGCTTGAACGTGCCCTGGAGCGCCAGCCGCAAGCGGAACTGGCTATCGCCCTTACTCATGCACAGTTGCAGATGGACCGTGGCGAAAGCGACGGCGCCCTGGAAACCCTGCTGGCCATGCAGGAGCGCCACCCGCACAACGGTCAGGTGCTGCGCTTGCTGCAGCGCCTGTACCTGGAGCGCGGCGACTGGTCGGCACTGATTCGCCTGCTGCCCGACCTGCGCAAGGGCAAGGTGCTGCCTGCCGCCGAGCTGGCTGCCCTGGAGCAACGTGCCTGGGGCCAGAACCTGAGCCTGGCCACCACCCGTGGCGAGGACGCGCAAGGTGCCCGTCAGGCCCTGGAGCGCGCCTGGCAGCAGCTGACCGCAGCCCAGCGCCAGGAGCCACAGCTGGTGCTGGCCTATGCCGAGCAATTGCGCCAGGTGGGCGCCCAGAGCGAAGCCGAACAAGTGCTACGCACTGCCCTGAAGCGTGAATACGAAAGCCACTTGGCCCGCCTGTATGGCCTGGTGCGCGGCGATGACCCTGCGCGCCAGCTGCAAACTGCCGAAGGTTGGCTCAAGGCCCACCCGCAAGACGCCAGCCTGCTGCTTACCCTAGGCCGTCTGAGCCTGCAGAACCGCCTGTGGGGCAAAGCGCGCGACTACCTGGAAAGCAGCCTGCGCATGGAGCGCAACCCCGAGGCCTGTGCCGAGCTGGCGCGCCTGCTCGCCGGCCTTGGCGAAACAGAGCGCAGCAACCAGCTGTTCCAGGAGGGCCTCGGCCTGTTGGACGAGCGCCTGCTAGCCCTGCCTTTGCCCGAAGGCGTACGCGCCTGACCTACCCTGGGGCCCGCGCAAAGGTGCGGGCCCCGGGGGCGGGTAACTTTTCTTTCGATGTAAGTTAGATCTGCAGTCCATTTCTTCAGATATTTCCTACTTCATGATTGGAAATTTCCTTCGCGATTCAGCGACTTGTCGTTGCTGTCGCGCCTTGAAACAAAGCGCGTCTTTCCTCTACCGTTTCAAGCCACCTCATTATCCCGGGACCTTCACCGCCCATGTTGCCGGCCCGTTTACGCACCTTTTTCCTACCTGCCTGCCTTGCTGCATTGGCGGTACTGGCCGCGTCCTTTCACCTGGAAAACGTTCTGGGCCTGGTGCCCTGCCCGTTGTGTTTCAGCCAGCGGCTGCTGCTGGGCGTATACGCGCTGCTGTGCCTGGCGGCGGTGCTGCACGCACCGGGTACGGCGGGCATTCGCTGTTACGCGCGGGCAACGCTGGGGTGTTCCCTGGCTGGGGCGTTGCTGGCAGCGCGACATGTCTGGTTACAAGGGGATGACGGGGCCATCTCTGTCTGCCCTGTGCCGCTCGGGCGGCTGTTCGAGCAATCCTGGGGCGAGGCGGCTCGGCAATTGTTGTTCGGTGGGCCGGATTGCAACTCGCTGACCTGGAGCTTTCTCGACCTGACCCTGCCCGAGTGGAGCCTGCTGGCCTTCCTGCTGCTGGCGGTACTGCCCTTGAGTTGCCTGCTGGCGTATCGTTTCCGCACACTGGCGAGAACATGACCTGGCGCAAGGTTGCACCATTGGCACGACCAATGGCCGTGTAACAGGGTATTAAACACTTGTATGAACTTTGTCCGCTGCGTACCTTGAAGGGCAGCACGCGCGGGAATAATCTCCCAGCACGCATACCGAAAACACAACTGCTCGATGCCGCCTGCTGATGTCACCTTTGTGCTGCACGGTCGTGGTGCGAGGTGCAGCGGCATCTACCCAGAAGGGAAGAGATCGCCATGCTCGATAGTTGTCAGAACGCTCAGGAACGCTGGGGTGGGGTTCACAAACTGATCGACCGCTGGCTGGAGGAGCGCCAGGAACTGGTGCAGGCTTTCCGCGCACTGCGCGATGCCAGGCCGGCCTTCGCCGACAAGGACACGAACGGGGAGTTTTGCGCGCTCCTTGTGGACTACGTTTCGGCGTGGCATTTCGAAGTCTGCGAGCAGTTGGTCAGTGAGGCCAAGGCCTTCGGCGACCAGAAGGCGCTGAAGCTGGCGGAAGAGATCAACCCACGGATCAACGACAGTACGCAGATCGCACTGGCCTTCAATGACCATTGCGCCAAGGGTGAGTGCAAGGACACCGAACGCTTTGCCGAAAAGCTGGGCAAGCTGGGTGGCCTGCTGCACGAGCGCTTCGAACTGGAAGACTGCCTGATCGAAGTGTTGCACAACGCGCACAAGGAAGAAGGCGCGGTCCAGGCCTGAGGGTTGGCGTCAGTCGCCAACCGCCAGCAGTTCGATCTCGAACACCAAGGGTGTATAGGGTTCTATAAGGTCGCCCGCGCCCTCGGCGCCATAAGCTTGCGCTGAGGGAATCACCAGGCGCCATTTGGCGCCGGTGCGCATCTTTGGCAAGGCCACCTGCCACCCTTCGATTACCGAGTCCAGGCTGAACCACTGGGGCGTCTGGTTCTGGTCGAACACCGAACCGTCTGGCAGCCTGCCCACGTAGCGCACCTGCACCTTGCCACCGGCTTTGGGCTGCGCGCCCATACCTGCTTGCAGTTCGCTGTAGAGCACGCCCTCCGGTAGTTCATGTACGCCATGGCGACCACGCTCGTTGGCCATGAAGCGTGTTTCGGCAGCTTGAAGTTTCTGGATGGCGGCATCGCCTTCCTGCGCTTCCTGTTGCTGGAGCAAGGCCTGCATGCGTGCCTTTTCGAGTTTCAGCGGTTGCCCCTGGTAGGACTGGCGCAGGCCTTCTACCAGCGCATCCAGCTGCAGGCCCGGCATATCCTGGCGCAGCCGCTCACCCAGGCTGGCGCCGATGCTGTAGGCGAGGTCATGTTCTTCGCTGTCGGCCAGGGCGATGGGTGCCAGCAGGCATAAACCTAAAACAAGATATCGAGGCATGGTCAGTTCCTGCGCCAATGAGCGGGGAAGTATGCCAGTGTTCAGTTTTGTATTGTGTGCTCGCTGTCCTTGTAGGAGCGGCCTTTTGTCGCGACAGGGCTGCGAAGCAGCCCCGGCAATATCTGCGGTGGTGCTGAAACCCAGGGGCTGCTCCGCAGCCCATCGCGACACAAGGCCGCTCCTACAGACGGATGTGCAATACAGATAATTGCCAAATATCAGCAATGATTTATTCAGCAACTACACTTGCTCGGAGCTGCAAGATAACAACTTTGCCCAGGCATGCAACGCGGCGTAAACAATACTGTCAACATGCCCTAGCGGCGGTAGCAGCAGAAGCATAGTATGAGCCGCAATCTCGTCAGCCAGGAGGTAAACCATGTCGGCTAAAAAGAAGCCAGTAAGCACGCCGTTACACCTGCTCCAGCAACTTTCGGGCAGCTTGCTCGAACACTTGGAAGATGCCTGCTCGCAAGCGCTGGCTGATGCGGAAAAACTGCTGGCCAAGTTGGAAAAGCAGCGTGGCAAGGCCCAGGAAAAACTGCACAACGGTCGCCTGAAACTGCAAGACGCGGCCAAGGCAGGTAAAGCCAAGGCGCAGACCAAGGCGCAAAAAGCCATTGGCGAACTTGAAGAACTGCTCGATTCCCTCAAGGAACGTCAAACCCAGACTCGTTCTTATATTCAGCAACTCAAGCGCGATGCGCAGGACAGCCTCAAGCTGGCCCAAGGTGTAGGCAAGGTTCGCGAAGCTGCAGCCAAGGCGCTTGACCAGCGTGCTGCCAAGACCTCCAAACCGGCAGCCGCCAAACCCGTCACCAAGGCTGCTGCAGCGAAACCTGCAGCCAAGCCAGCCGCCAGGGCCACTGCCGCTGCCAAACCTGCAGCCAAGCCAGCCGCCAGGGCCACTGCCGCTGCCAAACCTGCAGCCAAGCCAGCCGCCAAGGCCAGTGCTGCTGCCAAACCTGCAGCCAAGCCAGCCGCCAAGGCCAGTGCTGCTGCCAAACCTGCGGCCAAGCCAGCCACCAAGGCCACTGCTGCTGCCAAACCTGCAGCCAAGCCAGCCGCCAAGGCCACTGCCGCTGCCAAGCCTGCAGCCAAGCCCGCTGCCGCCAAGCCGGCCGCGAAACCCGCTGCTGCCAAGGCCCCAGCACGTACGGCTGCCAAACCAGCAACTGCCAAGCCTGTTGCCAGCAAGCCAGCCGAAGCCAAACCAGCTACGCCAGCCGCCAGCACTCCAGCCGCTGCGACCAACTCGGCCACGCCGGCAGCTTCGGTAGCGCCATCGGCACCTGCCAGCAACCCGGTTCAGGCACCGTCTTCGGCGTCCTGAAGCGCTGCCGCCGCGACGCGCAACTCAACCAGCGCGTCGTGGTGGCGGGCCTGGTCCGGCGCCAGCCGGGCCAGCCAGCCATCCGTGGGCTCATGGGCGCCAACCGGCCACTGTCGCGAACGCTCCTGCAGGCGCTCCAGCAAGGCCTTCTCGGCCTGTAATTCCAATACCTTCACCTGCTCACGCAACACCGCCAGCTGCGCATCACTTTGCGCTGCTGCTTGCCACTGTTGGCGCAAGCAGCGCAATGGCTTGATCACGTCGCGCTGCCAGGGCTCGGTAATCTCGCGCAATACTGTCACGCGTTGCTCTCGCACGGCCACGCCACGCACCTGCAGCCAGGTTGCGCACAGCAGCAGACAGACATCGCCACCCAGCGCCTGCAGTTCTAGGCAGGCGGCTTCTACGCCGGGCCTGGCGTACAGGGCCAGGGCGTGATTCCACAGGTCGGTGTGCATGGTTCCACTCGCGCTATGGGCCGAGGAAGCTGGTAGACTCCGCGACCATCATGATCAGACTATCCAACCTCACTTTACAGCGTGGTCCGCAGCGCTTGCTAGAAGGCGCCGAGATGACCCTGCACACCGGTCACAAGGCCGGCCTGATCGGCGCCAACGGCGCCGGGAAATCCAGCCTGTTCGCCTTGCTGCGCGGTGAGCTGTCGCCCGATGCCGGCGACTGCCAGCTGCCCGGTGACTGGCGCATCGCCCACATGCGCCAGGAGGTCGATACCCTCGACCGCCTGGCCGTGGACTATGTGCTCGACGGTGATGTGCGCCTGCGCAAGGTCCAGTCCGAGCTGGCCGCGGCCGAGCAAGCCCATGATGGTACCGCCCTGGCACGCCTGCACATTGAGCTGGATAGCGCCGACGGTTATACCGCCGACGCCCGCGCCCGCAAGTTGCTGGCCGGCCTTGGTTTCACCAACGAACAGATGGACCGCCGCGTCGGCGACTTCTCCGGTGGCTGGCGGATGCGCCTGAACCTGGCCCAGGCCCTGATGTGCCCGTCCGACCTGCTGCTGCTCGACGAGCCCACCAACCACCTGGACCTGGACGCTATCCTGTGGCTGGAGGACTGGCTCAAGGGCTACCCCGGCACGTTGTTGCTGATCTCCCACGACCGCGACTTCCTCGATGCCGTGGTCGACCATGTGCTCCATGTCGAGCAGCGCAAGCTGAACCTGTACAAAGGCGGCTACACCGCCTTCGAGCGCACCCGGGCCGAGCGCCTGGCGCAACAGCAGCAGGCCTACGAGAAACAGCAGGCCCAGCGTGCGCACATGGAAAAGTACATTGCCCGCTTCAAGGCCCAGGCCACCAAGGCCCGCCAGGCACAGAGCCGGATCAAGGCCCTGGAGCGCATGGAAGAGCTGTCGGCGGCGCATGTCGATTCGCCGTTCGACTTCGTTTTCCGCGAGTCGCAGAAAATCTCCAGCCCGCTGCTCAGCCTGTCCGAAGGCCGCCTGGGCTACGGTGACAAGGCGATCCTCGACAAGGTCAAGCTGCAGCTCACCCCCGGTGCGCGCATTGGCCTGCTCGGCCCCAACGGCGCTGGCAAGTCGACCCTGATCAAGAACCTCGCTGGCGAGCTCGAGCCATTGTCGGGCCGCCTGGTACGGGGTGAGAACCTGGCCGTGGGCTACTTCGCCCAGCACCAGCTGGATTCGCTGGACGACAAGGCCAGCCCGCTGTTGCACCTGCAGCGCATTGCCCCCACCGAGCGTGAGCAGACCCTGCGCGACTTCCTGGGCGGTTTCGACTTCCATGGCGACCGCGTCGACGAGCCGGTGGTGAACTTCTCCGGTGGTGAGAAGGCTCGCCTGGCGCTGGCCTTGATCGCCTGGGAGCGCCCGAACCTGCTGCTGCTCGACGAACCGACCAACCACCTCGACCTGGAAATGCGCCTGGCGCTGACCATGGCCCTGCAGGAGTTTGCCGGTGCCGTGGTGGTGGTATCGCACGACCGTCACCTGCTCAAGAGCACTACCGACGACTTCCTGTTGGTGGCTGACGGCAAGGTCGACATCTTCGATGGTGACCTGGACGACTACAGCCGCTGGCTGGTCGAGTACCGCCAGCGCAGCGCGCCGGCCAGTACAGCCCCGGTCAACCCGGACAAGACCGACAAGAAAGCCCAGCGCCAGGCTGCCGCGGCCTTGCGCCAGCAACTGGCCCCGCACAAGAAGGCCGCCGACAAGCTTGAAGCCGAGCTTAACCAGGTGCACGCGCAACTGGCCGAGATCGAGACCGCATTGGGTGATGGTGGCCTCTACGACGCGTCGCGAAAGGACGAGTTGCGTGACCTGCTGGCGCGCCAGACCAAGCTGAAGCAGCGCGAAGGTGAACTGGAAGAGGCCTGGATGGAAGCGCTGGAAACCCTCGAAAGCATGCAGGCCGAGCTTGAGGCGCTGTCCTGATGGAGGAACTGCGTTCGCTGCTGCCAGGGCAATGGATGGACACTTTCTGGTTGGGCTTGCAGATCCTGTTGATCCTGGTAGCGGCCTTCGTCCTGCAGCGCATCGTTGCACGCGGTCTGAGTCGCCTGAGCCAGCGTTACCCGTTGCCGCCGGAGCTGCTGGTACCGGTGCGTGGCGGCCTGCGCTGGCTGATCATGGGCAGCGCGTTGCTGTTCGTGCTGGAGCGCCTGGGTGTGTCGGCGACTGTGCTGTGGACAGCACTGTCCGGCTTCGTCGCGGTGGCGGCGGTGGCCTTCTTCGCCATGTGGAGCGTGCTGTCCAACCTGCTGTGCGCCGTGCTGATCTTCACCGTAGGGCCGTTTCGTATCGGTGACGTGGTCGAACTGGTCGACACCCTGGACAAGCCGGGCGTCAAGGGCCGGGTGATTGCCATCAACCTGCTGTTCACGACCCTGATGGAAATGCCCGAGGCGGGCGGGGCGCTGGTGCAGGTGCCCAATAGCCAGTTCTTCCAGAAGTCGGTACGGCGCTGGCGCGGGGCTGAGGTGCAGTCCATGCACAAAGAGTCGCCTGTCGAGGTTGACTGAATTTGCAACGGCCTCTTCGCGGGTACAGGCAGAACAAAACCTGCAAAATTTACTGGTTATTTTTTCACCAACACCTTAGCTTAACGTTTTGCAACATATGTTCGAGCGAGGTGTGTGATGTCGATGGAAGTGTGGTTGGGCTTCTTTGCCGCCTGTTGGGTGATCAGCCTTTCACCCGGTGCCGGGGCGATTGCCTCGATGTCCAGCGGCCTGCAATACGGCTTCTGGCGTGGTTACTGGAACGCCCTGGGCCTGCAACTGGGCCTGATCGTGCAGATCGCCATCATTGCCGCCGGCGTCGGCGCCATCCTGGCCGCCTCGGCCACGGCCTTCCAGATCATCAAATGGTTCGGCGTCGCCTATCTTGTCTACCTGGCCTACAAGCAATGGCGAGCCTTGCCGATGGACATGAGTGATGAATCCGCCGTGCGCCCGATCGGTAAACCGCTGAGCCTGGTGTTCCGTGGCTTCCTGGTCAACGTCAGCAACCCCAAGGCACTGGTGTTCATGCTGGCGGTGCTGCCGCAGTTCATCAACCCGCATGAACCGCTGCTGCCGCAGTATGTGGCGATCACCGTGACCATGGTCACCGTGGATATGCTGGTGATGGCGGGGTATACCGGGTTGGCTGCGCGGGTGTTGCGCTTGCTGCGTACGCCCAAGCAGCAGAAGCGTTTGAACCGGACGTTCGCCGGGTTGTTCATTGGTGCCGCCACCTTCCTGGCGACCCTGCGCCGCGCGCCTGTCTGATAGGCCCGAGGTCTGCTTTGCAGCCCATCGCGATACAAGGCCGCTCCTGCAGGGATTGCGTAGCGGCCTGCCCTATTTCTGCTTGTCCACCAACCCCTTGAGCAAATCCACCGGCAGCGGAAAGACGATAGTCGAGCTCTTGTCCCCGGCAATCGTCCCCAACGTCTGCATGTAACGCAACTGCATCGCTCCCGGCTCCTTGCTCAGCATCTGCGCTGCCTGCATAAGCTTCTCCGACGCCTGTAACTCACCCTCGGCATGGATCACCTTGGCTCGCCGTTCACGCTCAGCCTCGGCCTGGCGGGCGATGGCACGCACCATCGATTCGTTGAGGTCGACGTGCTTGATCTCGACGTTGGCCACCTTGATACCCCAGGCATCGGTCTGTGCATCCAGCACCTGGCGAATGTCCGAGTTCAGCTGCTCGCGTTCGGCCAACAGTTCATCCAGTTCGTGCTTGCCGAGCACCGCGCGCAGTGTGGTCTGGGCCAGCTGGCTGGTCGCCACGAGGAAATCCTCGACCTGGATGATCGCCTTCTGCGGGTCGAGCACGCGAAAGTACAGCACGGCGTTGACCTTGACCGAGACGTTGTCGCGGGTGATCACATCCTGCGGTGGTACATCCAGCACCACGGTGCGCAGGTCGACCCGCACCATTTGCTGGATCACCGGGATCAACAGGATCAGCCCCGGTCCCTTCACCTGCCAGAAGCGCCCCAGTTGGAACACCACGCCGCGCTCGTATTCACGCAGGATGCGGAACGCCGACAGCAACAGCATCATCAGCACGATCAGCACCGCGCCGAAGCCCAATTGGATGAACATGGTCATTCTCCTTGCGCCGCGGGCGCGGCGGCGCTCACTTCCAGCATGACGCCATGGCGCGCAGTCACCCGCACGTTCTGGCCCGCTTGCAGTGGCGTTGCACACTGCGCCTGCCATTGCTCGCCCTGGGCCAGTACAAAGCCACAGAACGGATTGCCCGCCATTACTTGGGTGACGGTGACCAGGCTCCCGACCAGGCCGGCGTCACCGCTGACCAGCGCCCGTCGCCGGGCCTTGAGGGCCATGCTCAGCACACCACCGATCAGCAGCGCCGATAGCACCGCCAGTGTGCCGATCAGGGCCAGCGGGATGCCGAAACCAGGCGCATCAGTGTCGATCAGGATCAGCGCACCGACCACAAAGGCGACGATGCCGCCAAAGCCGACCACGCCGAAACTGGGCAGGAAGGCTTCGGCGATCATGAAGGCGATACCGAGCAATATCAGCGCCACCCCGGCGAAGCTCACCGGCAGTAGTTGCAGGGCATACAGCGCCAGCAGCAGGCAGATGCCGCCGACCACGCCGCCCACCGTAGAGCCGGGGTTCATGAATTCGAACAGCAGGCCGTACACGCCGATCATGATCAGGATCAGCGCCACGCTGGGGTTGGTGATGACCGCCAGTACCCGTGTGCGCCAGTCCGGTAGATGTTCGACCAGGCTGGCGCCGGCCGTCTGCAGTTGCAAGGGCTGGCCAGCGACAGTGAGATTCTTGCCATCGAGTTTGCGTAGCAGGTCGGGCAGGTCATCGGCCACAAGGTCGATAACGTCGAGCCGCAATGCCTCGCTGGCGGAGAGGCTGACCGCCTCGCGCACGGCCTTCTCCGCCCAGTCGGCATTTCGTCCACGCAGCTGCGCGAGGCCACGAATGTAGGCCGCCGCATCGTTGACCTGCTTGCGCGCGAGGGTTTGGTCACCACTGCCTTTGGCCTTGTCGTCCTTGGGGGTGCCTGGTGGGGCGCCGATCTGCACGGGCGTGGCGGCACCTAGGTTGGTACCGGGCGCCATGGCCGCGACATGGCTGGCATAGAGAATATAAGTACCGGCGCTGGCGGCGCGGGCCCCACTGGGGGCGACGAAAGTTGCGACTGGCACGGGGCTGGCGAGAATCGCCTTGATCATCTGGCGCATGGCGCTGTCGAGGCCGCCTGGAGTGTCCATGCGGACTACCACCAGCTGCGCGCCCTGCGCTTTGGCCTGGTCGAGGCTGCGCACCAGGTAGTCAGCGCTCGCCGGGCCGATGGCGTCATCGATGTCCAGCACCCAGACTGAGCCGGGCGCTCCCTGACCACCTGGCGTGATACCAAGCAGCAACAGCAGCAACAGCCAGCGCCAGCAGCGGGTGATCACCTGTCGTCACCTCGTTTGCCTCTATTGCACAAGTTTAGCCCTGCCTGCTGGTACCCGGCCTAAAATTGGAAATTGGGGGGCGAAACCGGAGGTGCATCATGCGTATGGCAAAGACCCTGCAGGATCGCCTGGACAAGGCCAACTGCGATTACGACATCATTCCCCATCCCCATTCAGCCACCAGCCTGGAGTCGGCCCGTACGGCCGGCGTACCCGCCGAGCGGGTCGCCAAGTCGGTGATGCTCGATGACCGTCATGGCAACTACATCATGGCCGTGCTACCGGCCAACCGGCATCTGGACATGACCAAGGTGCGCATGTCCGGGGCCTGGCAACTGACCCGTGAAAGCGGCCTGCCGAGCCTGTTCGGTGACTGCGAGCGCGGTGCCGTGCCGGCGCTCGGCGATGCCTACCAGATAAAGATGCTGCTTGATTCGAGTCTTACCCGCCAAGGCGATGTCTATCTGGAGGCAGGTGATCATGATCATCTGATTCACATGAGCATGGAGCAATATCTGAAGCTGGTGCCGCGCGCCGAAGTGCGTGAGCTCAGCTGATGCTCTCAACCCATGCCGGGCCGGCATCGTCGACGACCGGTCTGGCGACGAGGAGGAACCATGGAAAAGCCGATTCATCCTTTGTCCGAGATCTTCAAACAGCTGGGGCTGTCTGACGATCCGGTCGAAATCGACCGTTTCATCAGCACCCATTCGCCGCTCGACGATGATGTAAAGCTGGTTGATGCACCTTTCTGGAGCGATTCCCAGCGCGCTTTCCTGAAAGAGAAGTACATCGCTGATGACGACTGGATTCCAATGATCGACCAACTGAACGAGGCGCTGCACCTGCGTAAAAAATAAAGCGCCGAGTGGTGCCTGACGAGTGATTGGCCGTTGCTATGCTCAGGAAAACAACAAGGGGATAGCGCGATGAAAGATCCCTACGCACCAGGTTTCTGGTGCTCCGTGACGATCCTGGGCACCTTGACGGCCAGTTATTTCTACGGCATCAGGCAAACGCAACAGATGAACCAGGCAGTGCACTTCCTGTACGCCGCTGCCGCTGTCACTGTGGCGGTTGCACTGGTCGCGCTGGCCTGGATCGCCTGGCAGCAACTGCACCTGAACAAGCGCGAGGTGGTGCAGGGGCGAACATTGCTGACCATCTGGAATACCAAGGTCGCGCTGCGCCGCGTCGAGACGGTGTTCGACCGCTACTTCTGGGGCAGCTACTGGCATTCGGGGCGCACCTTCGAAGAGGTCATGGGCGAGCTCAAGGGCACCCCGCTGGAGCAGAGCCTGGATGCCCTGAAACGCCAGTGCCGCTTGCTCGACCGCGAAGTTCACGACCACCATCACCACTGGCTGGCCAATGCCCGTGACCTGTCCAGCGTGGCCCAGGCCATGGCCCGTGAACGCTACCAATTGGATTTAGGCGAGCCAACCCGCAGCGGCCATGGCAACACCGCCGTACTCAACCGGGACCTGGAAGTGCTGGTGTACACCTGGTCGGCGCGCCTGCGCAGCTTCGACCATCAGCTGGACGAACTGGAGCGCGCCTACCATTGAGGCGCTTCATTCACCGCGGATGTATTGCTCCAGTTTCAGAATCAGGTTTGCTTGTTCAGCGATGGTTTCCTTTACCAGGTCACCGATCGACAGCAGGCCCAGCAGCTCGCCATTGCTGACCACCGGCAGGTGGCGCAGGTGGCGGTTGGTCATCAGGTTCATGCAGTACTCGAGGTTCTGCTTCGGTTCCACGGTGACCACCGGAGCACTCATGATCTCGCGCACGGGGGTAGCGGCAGACGAGCGGCCCTTGAGCACCAGCTTGCGCGCATAGTCCCGTTCACTGACGATACCCACCACCTGGTTGGCCTCGACCACCGGTAGCGCACCGACGTTTTTCTCCGCCAGCAGCTTCAGGGCGTCGAGTACCGAGTCATCCGGGCCGATGGTGTATACGGTCTGGTGCTGGGACTTGGTCTTGAGGATTTGTTCGACGGTCTTCATACGGGCCTCTGCTGGGGAAAAAGCGATGTCTCGGAGTAAATAAAGCATCCGGTACGGCGCTCTGCACGGCAATGCAGGAAACGGCATCGAGTCGATTGAAAAACGTCATTGGTGATCGCCTGTACCGGCCTCTTCGCGGGCATGCCCGCTCCCACAGGTATCGCACCTACTTCGATCGTTGCGTAATTCCTGCGGGAGCGGGCGTGCCCGCGAAGAGGCCGGTAACAGTCAATCAGAGCTTCGGCATCTGCCCGATCCGCGCCACCATCTCGCTCACCACCTGCAAGTCCAGCATGAACTGTTCCACGGTCTTGAACTCGTTGTCGTTGTGCCCGGTGTACTTCACATCCGGCATGGCCAGGCCGAACTGCACGCCGTTAGGCAGGTCATGTACCGAGGTGGCGCCCGCCGAGGTACCAAACTCGTGCTTCATGCCCAGGTTCTCGGTAGCCACGTCAAGCAAGGCCTTGACCCATTCGCCCTCGGGGTTGCGGTACATCGGCTCGTCCAGGCTGTAGTCGAAGGCCACCGAGGTATGGCTCTGCCGGGTCCATTTGCCCAGTTTGTCAGCCAGCTCGTCCTTGATCGTGGCAATTGGCTTGCCTTTCGGAATGCGCAGGTTCACCGCCAGTTTCAGGCCTTTTTCATCCACCCCGACAAAGGTCAGCGAGGCGGTAAGCGGGCCCATGAACGAATCCTTGAAGGCCACGCCGAGCTTGTTGCCCAGGTAGTCCAGGCCCCAGTTGTCGTCGGCATAGCGGGCGGCTTCGGTGAAGTGGTTGTGCTTGAGTGGTACATCCTTGCCCAGGCCGTTGATGAAACCAAGCATGCGCGCCACCGGGTTGACCCCGGACTCCGGCTCCGAAGAGTGGGCGGAAACGCCGGTCACGGTGAGCAATACCTGCTTGCCATCGGCCTTGGCAGCGATGCTGAAGTCGCCGCCATTGCGCTTCACGTAATCGGCGCCGGCTTTTTCCAGCTGGCTGGCCAGCTTCGCTGGGTTGTCGGTGACCAGGGTCGCGACCGAGGTGGTCGGGATCTGGTTGGTGGCCAGGCCGCCGGTCAGGTTGACGATCTCGGCACCCTTGCCATTGGCCTGGCGCTTGCTGAAGCTGGCCATGATCGTGCCGTAGCCTTTCTCGGCGATGACCACCGGGTAGCCGCCATCGAGGGCCAGGTTGTAGTCGGGCGTGGGGTTGCGCTCGAAGTAGTAGGGGATGGCATCACCGCTGGTTTCTTCAGTGGTGTCGATCAGCAGCTTGAACTGACGAGCCAGAGGCAGGTTCTCGTCCTTGGCCACTTTCAGTGCATACATCGCCACGACAATGCCGTTCTTGTCGTCTTCGGTGCCGCGGCCGTACATGCGGTCGCCGACCAAGGTAACCTTGAACGGGTCCAGGCGCGTGCCATCGGCCAGTTTCCAGTTGTCCGGGTTGACCGGCACCACGTCGGCGTGGGCATGGATGCCGACCACTTCCTCGCCGCTGCCCAGCGAAATCTCGTATACCCGATTGTCGATGTTGCGGAATGCCAGGCCGAAGCTCTCGGCAAGGGCCTTGATCTTGTCAGCGATCCTGAGGAATTCGGGGTTTTCGTGCTGAGGTGTGCCTTCGACGTTGAAGGTGGGGATGGCCACCAGTTCACGCAGGGTTTCGCTGGCGGCCTTGCCGTACTTGATGCGGGTGTACAGGCCGAGCAGGCGGTTGATTTCGTTCTGCTGCTCGGCGGCCAGTGGCTTGCCGGCCAGGTAGGCATCGAGCGTTGCCTCGAGGTTGTCGGCCTTGGCCAGGTCGCTGCCTTTGAGCTTGCCGAGGAACTGCTTGAAGTCGCTTGGGTCGCTGCCGTCGAAGGCTTTGACGATGGCCGCGGACTGCTGCTGGGTAAGGTTGGCCTGTGCCGGTTGGGTGAACAGGCCGATGCTGGCCAGCAGCAGGGTGGTGGCGGTAAGTTTTTTCAGGTGCATGGTTGTGCGCATTCCTTCGCCAATCATTGTTGTGGGTTACCCGTTGGGAACGGGAAGACGCCCACGCTAACACCAATGACCCATGGCACGGGAGTGCCAGAAACGCGACATGTCGCACAAACGAAAAAGCCCCGGGCACAGGCCCAGGGCTTTTTGATATGGCGCACTCGGCGGGATTCGAACCCACGACCCCTGCCTTCGGAGGGCAGTACTCTATCCAGCTGAGCTACGAGTGCAACGCGCACGCATGATACCCATCTGATCCGATGGCGTCCATCGCCTTGATCTGTAGCCGTTTTTACCTTTCGCCGAGAGCTGCCGACAGCAGCAATCACAAACGCATCTATCCATATGCGATATCGATATTTCCACGGAAGTTATTATGCCCTCTATTCTCTGGTCACAACTTGTTATAACAAGTAAATCGATCAGCGAAGAGACCTATGGCCGAACTGCTCCCCCTGTCCCCGGTACCGCTTTACACCCAGCTCAAGGAATTGCTGCGCGAGCGCATCCTCGACGGCACTTATCCATCGCATAGCCGCATGCCCTCGGAAAGCGAACTGGGCAAGGCTTTCGACGTCAGCCGCATCACCGTGCGCCAGGCGCTGGGCGATCTGCAGAAGGAAGGGCTGATTTTCAAGATCCACGGCAAGGGCACCTTCGTCGCCAAGCCCAAGGCATTCCAGAACGTCAGCACCCTGCAGGGGTTGGGCGAGTCGATGACGCAAATGGGTTACGAGGTGATCAACCGCCTGCGCAGCTTCCGCCATGTGCCAGCCAATGCATTGGTAGCCGCGCGGCTGCAGGTCGAGGAGGGCAGCCTGGTCACCGAGATCCGCCGGGTGCGGCTGATCAACCGCGAGCCGGTGTCGCTGGAGCTGACCTGGTTGCCCAAGGCCGTCGGCGAAAAACTGGAAAAGGCCGACCTTGTCACCCGCGATATTTTCCTGCTTCTGGAAAACGACTGCGGCATTGCCCTGGGCCACGCCGACCTGGCCATCGATGCCGTGCTGGCTGACAGCGACCTGACCCAGGCCCTGGATGTTGAAGAAGGCTCGCCGATCATGCGCATCGAGCGCCTGACCCATGCCGCCGACGGTACACCACTGGACTTCGAACACCTTTACTACCGCGGCGATGCTTTCCAGTACCGCCTGCGCATCGACCGCCAGAAGGGGAGCAAGGCATGAGCATCCAGACCCAGGATTACGACATCATCGTTATCGGTGGCGGTACCGCCGGGCCGATGGCGGCGATCAAGGCCAAGGAGCAGGACAAAAACCTGCGCGTGCTGCTGCTGGACAAAGCCAACGTCAAGCGCAGCGGTGCCATCAGCATGGGCATGGATGGCCTGAACAACGCGATCATCCCAGGCCACGCCACCCCCGAGCAGTACACCAAGGAAATCACCGTGGCCAATGACGGCATCGTCAACCAGGCCACGGTGCATGCCTACGCTACCCACAGCTTTGAAACCATCGAGCAACTCGACCGCTGGGGGGTGAAGTTCGAGAAGGACGAGACCGGCGACTACGCGGTGAAGAAGGTTCACCACATGGGCGCCTACGTGTTGCCCATGCCCGAAGGCCACGACATCAAGAAGGTGCTGTACCGTCAGCTCAAGCGTGCCCGGGTCGAAATCAGCAACCGTATGGTCTGCACCCGTGTGCTGCTCGATGGTGAAGGCGCGGCCGCTGGCGTGCTGGGTTTCGATTGCCGTAGCGGAGAGTTTCGGGTGGTGCGGGCCAAGGCGGTGATCCTTGCCTGCGGTGCGGCCGGGCGCCTGGGCTTGCCGTCGTCGGGTTATTTGATGGGCACCTACGAGAACCCGACAAACGCCGGTGATGGCTACGCCATGGCCTACCATGCAGGTGCCGAACTGGCCAACCTCGAGTGCTTCCAGATCAACCCGCTGATCAAGGACTACAACGGTCCGGCCTGTGCCTACGTCACCGGCCCACTGGGTGGATATACCGCCAACAGCAAGGGTGAGCGCTTTATCGAGTGCGACTACTGGAGCGGCCAGATGATGTGGGAATTCCACCAGGAGCTCGAAGGCGGCAATGGCCCGGTGTTCCTCAAGCTCGATCACCTGGCCGAGGAAACCATCCAGAACATCGAAGAGATCTTGCACAGCAACGAGCGCCCCAGTCGTGGCCAGTTCCACGCCGGGCGTGGTACCGATTATCGCCAGCACATGGTCGAGATGCATATCTCGGAGATCGGTTTCTGCTCGGGGCATTCGGCGTCAGGGGTGTGGGTCAATGAAAAGGCCGAGACCAGTGTCAAAGGGCTGTATGCCGCGGGCGATATGGCAGCGGTGCCGCACAACTACATGCTCGGGGCCTTCACCTATGGCTGGTTCGCCGGTGTGAACGCTGCCCATTACGTGATCGGGCGTGAATTCGCCGAGGTCGATGCCGAACAGGTCGAGCGCGAGCGCGCGCGGGTGTTTGCCCCGCTGCAGCGTCAGCATGGCCTGCCGCCGGCGCAGGTCGAGTACAAGCTCAGGCGCATGGTCAACGATTACCTGCAGCCGCCCAAGGTGACCAGGAAGATGGAAATCGGCCTTGAGCGCTTTGCCGAGATCGAACGTGACCTGGACCAGATGAAGGCCAGCAACCCTCATGAACTGATGCGTGCGATGGAAGTTTCGGTGATTCGCGATTGCGCCGAGATGGCGGCGCGGGCCTCGCTGTTCCGCGAGGAAAGCCGCTGGGGGCTTTACCACCATCGAGTGGACTTCCCCGAGCGCAACGATGGCGAGTGGTTCTGCCATTGCCATTTGAAAAAAGGCGAGAACGGTGAAATGACCAGCTTCAAGAAAGCGGTCGAGCCTTACCTGATTGCTTTGGATGCAGAAGAGCAGACCGCCTACGACCAGCTGCGGGTAAAGGCCGACGCAGCCTAGGCGACCCTGTGTCCTGTGAACACTTTGAAGAACGTGGGCCGCAGGCCCCGAGGACTCCGTGAAATGGCCTACCAGCCGCAAGAAATCTTCTTTCGCAGCAGCGCCCCGGTCACCATCGACGAAGACAAGTGCATCGCCGATAAAGGCTGCACCGTCTGCGTGGAGGTTTGCCCCATGGACCTGCTGGCGATCAACCCGGCCACGCAGAAGGCCTACATGGCCTTCGACGAATGCTGGTACTGCATGCCCTGCGAAAAGGACTGCCCCACGGGGGCGGTGAAAGTCGACATCCCGTACCTGCTGCGCTGATTCATCCTGCCATCCGGCGCACCACCGGACGCCCTCCCGCTGTGCCCCTCGTTTCCCACCACCCAAGCCGGGCGGCGGAGACGATCCAACTCTTATAACGACTCGAGGGGAAACACCCATGCGCCTTGTTGCAACCGTGGCCGGCCTCGCGCTGGCGCTCACTGGCCTGAATGCCAGCGCCGAAACCATCCGCATCGCCATTGGCACACAGGACACCACCATCAACTGCGCCACTGGTGGCCTGCTGATACGCGAGCTTGGCCTGCTGGAGAAGTACCTGCCGCATGACGGCAAATACAAGGATGCCAAGTATCAGGTGGAGTGGAAGAACTTCACCAGCGGTGCGCCACTGACCAATGAAATGGTCGCTGGGAAACTCGACTTCGGGGCAATGGCCGACTTCCCCGGGTCGTTCAACGGTGTTGCTCACCTGGACGCCGGCAAGCGCAGCCTGTTCGTAAGCGTGCTGTCGGGCAGCGTGCACGGCAGCGGCAATGGCATCGTCGTACCCGCAGCATCCAGCGTGCAGTCGTTGACTGAACTCAAGGGCAAGACCATTTCCGTGCCATTCGCTTCCACCGCCCACGGAATGCTGCTGCGTGCCGTAGCAGCCCAAGGCTGGGACCCGCAGAAGGATGTGCGAATCATCGCCCAGGCGCCGGAAATCGCCGGTTCCGCCCTGCGTAGCAACCGCATCGAGGCCCATGCCGACTTTGTGCCGTTCGCCGAACTGTTCCCCAACCGCGGCTTCGCCCGCAAGATCTATGACGGCGCCCAGGCCAACGCACCGACCTTCCATGGCGCTTTGGTCGATGCCGATTATGCGAAGAAATACCCCGAAGTGGTCACCGCCTACCTGCGCGCCAGCCTGGAAGCCGATCGGCTGATCGCTGCGGAACCTGAGAAGTACAGCGAGTTGATCGAGAAAGTCACCGGCATCGAAGCCGAGGTCAATTACCTGTTCCACGGCCCGCTCGGCCTGCAGACCCGCGACCTGACCTGGAAGCCTGAATACCGTCAGGCAGTCGCAACCTCCATCGATACGCTCAAGCTGCTCAAAAAGACCGACCGTGGCCTCGACACCGACAAGTTCATCGACGACCAATACATCCGTGCGGCCTTCAAGGAGGCTGGCGTGGACTACGACAAGGCGCTGAAAGACTACGATCCGCAGCCACTCAAGGCCAATGACGCGCTGACAGGCAAACCGATCACCGACTTCAGCCGCCTGGCTCAGATCTGGGTGCGCGGTGAAGGCAAGGTCCGCCACTACGCTTCGCCGGAGGCCGCGCTTGGCGCCTTGGCCCAACTGGAGCAGGAGGGCAGGGACATCCGCGCCATCTACGCCCAGGCCGCCGACAGCGGAATCAAGTTGCTGGCCAACCAGGCCTGGTTCGTGCGCAACGCAAAGGGTGAGCTGGCGGCGTTCCTGCTCAAGGACCAAGCCGAGCAGTATGCCAAGGCCCATGGCGGTGAAACGCTGGACTTCGTCAGCGCCAACCAGAAGCTTGTCGCTCAGCGCTGACCGGGAGGCACCGACATGACCTGCAACCTCAAGCGCTGGCCGGTGCGCCTCGCTTCGCTGCTGGCCTGCCTGCTGTTCTGGCAGGTCGCGGCGAGCATGAAGCTGGACCTCGGGCTGCTGACGTTCACCTATGTCCCCACACCGAAGGCGGTGCTGGAAGCTGCCTGGCAGCTGCTGACATCCAGCACCCTGCTGGCGCACCTGGGCAGCAGCTTGTCACGGGTGTTTGCCGGTTATGCCGCCGCAGCGCTGATTGGCGTTGCCCTGGGGTTGTTGATCGGCCGCTCGAAATGGGCGGAGGACACCTTGCTGCCGCCACTCGAAGTGCTGCGGCCGATTCCGGCAGTGGCCTGGATCCCGCTGGCGATCCTGATGTTCCCCTCGTCGGAACTGTCGATGGTGTTCATAACCTTCACTGGTGCGTTGTTCCCGATCCTGCTGAACACCGTCCACGGCGTCGAGGCCATCGACCCGCGCCTGGTAGCATCGGCGCGCAGCCTCGGTGCAGAGCGTTGGTCGATCCTGCGCGAAGTGGTGTTGCCTGGAGCGTTGCCGAGCATCGTCACTGGCCTGGCCATCGGCATGGGGACTTCATGGTTCTGCCTGGTCACCGCCGAGATGATTTCCGGACAGTTTGGTATCGGCTACTACACCTGGGAGTCGTACACCTTGCAAAACTACCCGGACATCATCGTCGGCATGCTGCTGATCGGCGTGCTGGGCATGGGCAGCAGCGCCCTGGTCAAGCGACTTGGGGAGTTGGCCACGCCTTGGTACCGCACGCGGAGGGCCAGCTGATGAATAGTTATCAACCAGCGCCAGGGCGTATCGACGGGCGTGGCCTGTCGATACGCCTGGGGCACGGCAGCGAAACATTCGAGGCTGTGCAGCGTCTGGATTTTGCCGTAGAGCCTGGCGAATTCGTCTGCATCCTTGGCCCCTCCGGTTGTGGCAAGTCGACGTTGCTTGGCGCCTTGGCCGGGCACCTGGTGCCCAGCAGCGGCCAGTTGAGCGTGGATGGCCAGACCGTTTCCGGGCCGTCACCGCAGCGCGGCATGGTGTTTCAGCACCACACCTTGCTGCCTTGGCGTAGCGTGCTCGACAACGTGGCCTTCGGCCTGAAGATGCAAGGCCAGGGCCGCGCCGAACGTCGCCAGCAGGCTCGTGAAATGCTGCAACTGGTGGGGCTGGCCGACTTTGCCGGGCGCTGGCCCAGTCAGTTGTCCGGCGGTATGCAGCAACGGGCCGAGATTGCCCGGGTGCTGGTCAACCGCCCGCGCCTTTTGCTCATGGACGAACCCTTCGGTGCCCTGGATGCGCAAACCCGTGCACGCATGCAGGAGCTGTTGCTGGATATCTGGGCAAGCATCCGCACCACCGTGGTGTTCGTCACCCACGATATCGACGAGGCGCTGTTCCTGGCCGACCGTATCCTGGTGATGAGCCCGCGACCTGGCCGCTTTATCGAAGACCTGCACCTGGAATTTCCGCGCCCACGCCGCGCCAGCCTGCTGACCAGCCCTGAATTCACTCACCTCAAGCGTCACTGTCTGGCCTTGCTCCGTCACGAGGAAGGCCGCGAACTTCCGCGCCTGACCCCGCTGGGCCTGCCGGACACTGAGCACCCACCGCTACGGATCGCACTATGACTGAACGAACGACTGACAACCCCGACATCCTTGCTCTTCTGCCTCGCCTTGGTGCCGCTGATGCAGGCGTGCGCCGCATCGCCCTGATCGAACTGGCCGACCTGGAAGACCCGGATGGCTTGCCATGGCTCACCGATGCACTGCTGGTGGATGCCGCCGACGAGGTGCGAGCCGAGGCCGCGCGCCTGCTCGAGGCCTGGGAAGAACCCGAAGTCGTGCAGGCCCTGTGCGCTGCGCTGGCCGATGCTGCCGAGCCGGTACGACTGGCTGCCGCGCAGAGCCTCAGCGAACTCAAGAGCCTTGAAACCGGTCAGCTGATCCTGCCATGGGCCAAGCATGCCGATGCCTTCGTCCGTGCCAGCGCCCTGCGTGCCTTGCGCGAGTTGCGCCTGGAAGATGCTGCAGAGCCCGCACTTCTGGCCCTGGCCGATGGCGACGCCGCGGTCCGGCGTGAGGCCGTGGGTATTCTTGGCTGGCTCAAGCACCAGCCGGCGTTGCCAGCATTGGCAAAGCTTGCCGCAGACGAGCCGGACACCGAGGTGCGCCGCGCGGCCATCGGTGCGCTGGGCCTCGCGCGAGACAGCGCTGTGGTGCCAGCATTGGTGGCTGCATTGGCTGATAAGGCCTGGCAAGTGCGCGAAGAAGCCGCCACCACGCTAGGCAAGGTGGGCCTGGCCCCGGCAGGCCCGGCTCTGGTAAATGCTCTTGCCGATGACTTCTGGCAAGTCCGTCTGCGTGCGGCGCGGTCCCTGGGGCGGCTGCGTCATGTTGCGGCCCTGGACTCGCTTGGCGAGTTGCTCGGCCACCGCATTGCCAACCTGCGCAAGGAGGCGGCTCTGGCCCTGGGTGAGCTGGGCCAGGCGCGTGCCTTGCCGGTGCTGCAGGCCGCCGAGACCGATAGCGACCCCGAGGTGCGCAAGGCTGTGCGGATCGCCATGGCGCAACTGCGCGGGGCCTCCTGATGAACGTCCCGCAAGCTATTCGCAACATGCGCGGGCCAGGGCAACTGGTGCTGCAATGGCAAGACGGCGAACACAGCCTCAGCCATGCCCGCCTGCGCGGTGCCTGCCCCTGTTCGCAATGCCGAGCGGCACGGTTGCAGGGGGGCATCAGCCTGGTTCGCGATGATGTGCGCGTGTTGCAGATCGAGCCACAAGGGTATGGCGTGCAGCTGGTGTTCAGCGACGGGCATGAGCGGGGTATCTACCCCTGGGCTTACCTGCATGACCTGATTGCCCAGTCCTGAATTCGCAAGCGGTCCGCGTACCCTGTGGGAGCGGCTAATTCAATGAGTTATGTGCAGTTCTATGAGTACGGGCATGCCCGCTGTCACAGGCTCAGAGCGCAATCAGCTCCGGCCTGAGCCCTTCGACCCTTCGCACCGGCGGCGCCAGGTAGCCGCCATCCCCGGTAATCTGGTGCAGCACCTTCTCCCGCAGCTGGTGAAGTGCAACGCCCGTACGCAAGCGTGGGTGGGGCAGGTCGATCTCCACCACCGACTTGATCCGCCCCGGGCGCGGCTCCAGAACCACCACCCGGTCGGCCAGGTAGGTGGCCTCTTCAGCGTCATGGGTGACCAGCAGCGTGGTGATGCCGGCACGTTCGCGAATGGCCAGCAGCTCGTCCTGCAGTTGCTGGCGGGTCAGTGCATCCAGCGCGCCGAACGGCTCGTCGAGCAGCAGGATCCGCGGGCTGGCTACCAGACCTCGGGCGATCGCCACGCGCTGGGCCATGCCGCCGGACAGCTGGTGTGGGTAGGCCGACTCGAAGCCGACCAGCCCCACCAGTTGCACGAATTCGTGTACCCGCCGCGCGCGCTCACCCTGGGTGAGCGGTTCGTTGACCAGGCCCAGGGCAATGTTCTGTTCCACGCTCAGCCAGGGGAACAGCCGGTGTTCCTGAAACACGATGCCGCGTTCGCTATCAATGCCGCTGACAGTGTGGCCGTCCACACGGATGTTGCCGCTGTAGTCGGTATCCAGCCCTACCAGCAGGCGCAGCAGGGTGGATTTGCCACAGCCGGAAGCACCAACGATGGCGATGAATTCACCCTGGTTGATCGACAGGTTGAAGTTGCGGATGGCTTCCAGCGGCTGGCCATCGACGCTGAACACTTTGCCGACCCCCTCGAAGCTGACCAGGGGCGGAGTGACGTCGGGCTGGTTGGCCGCGTGCAGGTGCGAGGTATTGAAGGCGTTCATGCGGTTCTCCAGCGCGTGGCGCGCGATTCGAGGCGTTGTCCAAGGGTGCCGAGCAGGGCGCCGACCAGGCCGATCAGCAGCATGGCGGCCATTACCTGGTCCATGCGGAACAATTGCTGGGCGCCGATCATCAGGCTGGCGATGCCACCGTCCGAGGGCATGAAGTATTCGGCACCGATGGTGCCCAGCCAGGCGTAGATCAGCGACAGGCGCAGGCCGGCAAAAATGGCCGGGGCTGCGCCGGGCAGCACCAGCAGACGCAGGCGTTGCCACAGGTTCAGGCGCAGGGTGCGCGCGGCTTCACCCAGCTGGGGCGAGAGGCTGGCGATACCGCGCTGGGTGGCGATCAGCAACGGGAAGAACGCAGCCATGCCGACGAATACCTGCTTGGCCCCTTCACCCAGGCCGAACCAGGCTGTGAGCAGCGGCACCCAGGCAAACAGCGCCACCTGACGCAATGCCGACAGGCTGGGCCCGAAGATACGTTCGGCATTGGCCGAAAGCCCCAACAGCAAACCGACCAGCAGGCCAGCGCTACCGCCCAGCAGCAAGCCGGCCAGGGCGCGCTGCAGGCTCAGCAGCAAGGCTTGCGGCAGCGAACCGTCGGCCAGGCCGGTCAGCAGAGTGCGCAACACTTCTAGTGGCGAGGTCAGGATGTTGCTGTCGACCCAGCCAAAGCTGCTGCTGGCCTGCCACAGGGCCAGCAGTGCCAGTGGCAGCAGCAGGCTTTGCCAACCCCGCGGCACGGGGCCACGGTGCTGCTCCCCTGTGGCCGCTTGCGGCCAGTACAGCAGGCGCTTTTCCAGAGCCGAGAAGCCGTGCTCCAGCAGTGCGCCGACCAGGCCGATCACCAGGATGCACAGCAACACCAGGTCGAGCATGAACAGCTGCCGTCCCCACACCATCAAGTAGCCAATCCCTTCGCTGGAGGCCAGCAGTTCGACTGCCAGCAGCGAGGTCCAGCCGGTGGCCAGGGCCAGGCGTACGCCGGTGAGGAAGGCGGGCAGGGCAGCCGGCAGCAGCAGGCGCAGGAACAGTAGATGGCGAGGCAGGCGCAGCACCGCAGCGGCCTCTCGCAGCTTGGGCTGGGCATCCCGTACACCGACCAGCGTGTGCAAGGTAACGGGGACCACCACGGCTTTCACCAGCACCACCAGCTTGAGCAACTCGCCGATCCCGAAGAACAGCATGAACAACGGGATCCAAGCCAGGGTAGGAATCTGTGCCAGCGCGACGAAGGTCGGCAGCACCAACGTCTGCGCCCGCCGCGAAGCACCCAGCCAGACCCCCAGCAGCAACCCGCTGCCGATGCCGACCGCCAGCCCCCAGAACAACCGCTGCAAGCTTATCCACAGGTGCCCCCACAGCTCGCCGGAACCAAACTCCACCGCGCTCTGCCATACCAATGCTGGCGCCGGCAGAATCTGCTCGCTCATCCAGTGCTCCCGGCTGGCCACTACCCACAGCAGCGCAACCAGCACAGGCAAGACCCAGGGCAACAAGCGGGCGCGATTCTTTTGGGAGCGGCCTTGCGTCGCGAAAGGGTCGCGTAGCGACCCTCGGAGCCATCCACGACTTCTGCTCAGAATTCCATTCATCGGCCATCTCTCGAAGCGTTGTTAGATTATTCATTTATGGAATTAAAAATTCTTAAAAATGGCTTTCAAGAGATAAGAACATGCGCTTCATGCATACGGAAGCCCCTCGCCGTTGCGTTTTCCTCATATTTTCCATGCATTTTCCGCAAGCCGGCCGCAGAACCGCATGCCGCCTGATTTATGCCTTCCAGTTACTGAAGAATGAAGTTTTGATCTTTGTAGGTTCTAACCAGACCTGCCTAGCTTCTGGCCAAAGCGCCGGCCATCGCCGGTGGCAGCCTGCCAAGGAGCCTTGCCATGAAAACCCCGCTGCGCCACCTGATCACCGCCCTCGGGCTGGCCTTCACCCTCAGCGCCCACGCAGTTGAACCGGCCAAGCCAGCAAGCATCCGCATCGCCGTGCCCGACCTCAGCGCGGGCAGCAAGCCCAGCGCCGGTGGAGTGGTCGACGTGCTGCGTGACCAGCAACTGCTGGAGAAGGAGTTCGCCAAGGACGGCATTCGCATCGACTGGCATTTCTTCAAGGGCGCCGGGCCGGTGGTGAACGAAGCGTTGGCCAACGGCCAGGCCGATTTCGCCTACCTCGGCGACCTGGCCGCCATCGTCGGCAAGGCCAACGGCCTGGACACCCGCGTGCTGTCGGCGGGCGTACGTGGGGTGAAGAGCTACCTGGGCGTGGTGCCCGGCTCCGGCATCAAGACCCTGCACGACCTCAAGGGCAAGCGCGTGGCGGTGTTCCGTGGCACCGCCAACCAGCTGTCGTTCGCCAGCGCCCTGGCCAGCCAAGGGCTGAGCGAGCGCGAGTTGAAGGTGATCAACCTGGACTTCAACGCCGCCAATGCCGCGCTGGCCGCCAAGCAGATCGACGCCACCTGGGGCCTGTCCAACCTGCTGTCGCTGCGCGAGCGCGGGCTGGTCGAGCTACCCGTCAACTCGCGTGACCTGGCAGGTGCCGGCAGCACCCAGGCAGTGCTGCTGGGCACTGGCGATTTCATCCGCAAATATCCCGAACTGGTGCAGCGCCTGGTCAATACCCAGCAACAGGCCAGCGCCTGGCTGCGTGACGAACACAACCGCGAGACCTACGTCGAGCTGGTGGCCAGCAATGCCAACTGGCCGCGCAGCATCCTCAGCGACGACCTGGCCACGGAAGACCTGGCCCATTACTTCGATCCACGGCTGGACGCCGAATTCGTCGCTCAGCTGCAACAGGGCGTGGACCTGGCCGCCAAGGAGCGCCTGATCCGCCGTGGCTTCCAGGTGGCCGACTGGATAGAACCCCGCTTCCTCGATGCCGCCCCGCAACAGAGTCAGGCCGTGCAGGCCGCCCGCTGAATCCCAAAGACCCGACAATGACCGCAAGGACACGACCATGAGCAACGCTGCCCTGGCCTCCGCGCCACAAACCCTCGAACTCGACATCCACCCGGTTGCCGGCCGTATTGGCGCCGAAATTCGCGGGGTGCAATTGTCCGCCGACCTTGATGCCGCCACCCTTGATGCCATCCAGGCCGCGCTGGTGAAGCACAAGGTGATCTTCTTCCGTGGCCAGACCCACCTGGATGACCAAAGCCAGGAAGCCTTCGCCAAGTTGCTCGGCGAGCCGGTCGCCCACCCCACCGTGCCGGTGGTGGATGGCACCAGCTACCTGTTGCAGCTCGATGGCGCCGAAGGCCAGCGGGCCAACTCCTGGCACACCGACGTGACCTTCGTCGACGCCTACCCCAAGGCCTCGATCCTGCGCAGCGTAGTGGCACCGGCATCCGGTGGCGACACCGTGTGGGCCAATACCGCCGCGGCCTACCAGGATCTGCCTGAGCCGCTGCGCGAGCTGGCGGACAAACTTTGGGCGGTGCACAGCAACGAATACGACTACGCCAGCGTGAAGCCCGATGTGGACCCGGCCAAGCTGGAGCGCTATCGCAAAGTGTTCACCTCAACGGTATACGAGACCGAGCACCCGGTGGTGCGCGTGCACCCGATCAGCGGCGAGCGGGTACTGCAGCTGGGGCATTTCGTGAAGCGCATCAAAGGTTATTCGCTGGCTGATTCACAACACCTGTTCGCGGTGCTGCAAGGGCATGTGACGCGTCTGGAGAACACCGTTCGCTGGCGCTGGCAGGCGGGGGACGTGGCGATCTGGGATAACCGCGCGACGCAGCATTATGCGGTGGATGATTACGGGACCCAGCCGCGGGTGGTGCGGCGGGTGACCCTGGCGGGTGAAGTGCCGGTCGGGGTGGATGGCCAGTTGAGCCGCACCACGCGTAAAGGCTGATATCGCTGGGGCCGCTTTGCGGCCCTTTCGCGACACAAGGCCGCTCCTACAGGCGATCGCATACCCTTGTAGGAGCGGCCTTGTGTCGCGAAACGGGGGCAAAGCCCCGCCAGCTACACCTCGGTATCGCAGGCAATCAACTGCCTGACCAACCCCTGAGCCAACGGCGAAAGCCCATACCCCACCCGGCTCACCACCCCATAACGGGTATAGAACGCTTCTTCCTGCTCCACCGTCAGGTCGGCCAGCTGCAATGCCACCAATCCCCCGTCGCGCTGATACGGCCGCAAGTTGGCATTGCAGGCGATGCCGATGGTGTCCGAATGCATCACCACATTCAGCAGTGCATAGCCATGCTCGCACTCCACCGTCGGCAGAAAATCCTGCCGCCCGCTGAGGTCGCTGAGGATCTTGCGGATGTTCGGCGGGCGGAAGGTAGTGGCCAGGGGGTAGTCGAACAGGTCATGTGCCCGCACGCTCTCGCGCTCGGTCAACGGGTGCCCGACGCGGCAGCAGAAATGCCAGCGCTGCGGCGCCAGCTTGTGCACCTGGTAGTCCGGGTCGGACTCGAACTGACGGGTGTCTGCGACGAAGAACTCGATCTCCTCGGCAACCAGCTTGCGGTTCAGCGCCTGCCAGTTATCCACCTGGAAGCAGGTACGCGCCGCGGGGTATTCGGCGACGAAGCGTGCCACCGCCCGCGGTACCAGCCCCCCGGCCGGCGCCGGCCCGGAACCGAAGCGCACCACGCCGGTGGTGGCGCCATTGAACTGGTGAATCTCGTTGACCAGGTTGTGCGCGCCATGCACCAGCCGACGCGAGTGTTCCAGCACCAGCAAGCCCTGGCGAGTCGGCGCCAGCTCCTTGCTGGCGCGGTCCACCAGGCGGCAGCCAATGTTGTGCTCGAGGGTCTGGATGCTGCGGCTGAACGCTGATTGCGACAGGTTCACCGCAGCCGCCGCAGCAACGAAGCTGCGGTGCTCGACAAGGGCAATGTAGTGGCGCAGCTGACGGAGATCGATATGCATTTTTTACATTGAAACTTTCGGTCGAATGCAATTGCTGACAAGGGTTAGCCCCCTTATAAAGGGAGTCACTTATTCCACAAAATATGAATTATAAATATTTATATCGCCTAAAAGAATATAAGCCCGACTGACCGCGATTCGGTTCCGCCAACGGAAATGCTCGCCAGGGCCCATGCCTCAAGGAGCATTTGCATGTCCGGAGTTTCCCGTTGGCCTGCGCGCGCGTCGCGTTTCACCTTGCAACCCTTGGCTGCCGGCGTGCTGCTGGCGGCGTCCTCTGCCAGCTTCGCCGAAGAGCCAGTCAGCGCAACCCCTGCGGTGGAGCAGGAAGCCAAGCTCGGCACCGTCACGGTCAATGCCCGCCGCCGCGAAGAAACCGCGCAAAGCGTGCCCACGCCGATCAGCGTGCTCGACAGCGAAACCTTGGAAAGCCAACGCATCTACCGCGTGCAGGACCTGCAGCAACTGGTGCCCAGCACCAACGTCGCCTACGTTCATGCCCGCCAGTCGAGCATCTCGATTCGTGGTCTGGGCAACAACCCCGCCAGCGATGGGCTGGAAGGCAGCGTCGGCATCTACCTGGACAACGTCTACCTCGGCCGCCCCGGCATGGCGGTGTTCGACCTGCTGGACGTGGAGCAGTTGGAGGTGTTGCGCGGTCCGCAAGCCACGCTGTTCGGCAAGAACACTACCGCCGGCGTGCTCAACATCACCACGCGCAAGCCCACCTTCCACCGCGAGGGCAGCATCCAGCAGTCGATCGGTGAAGACGGCTACCTGCAAACCCAAGGCAGCTTCTCGGGGCCGATCAGCGACACACTGGCCGGTCGCATCAGCGCCTATCGCACCGAAGACGACGGCTATGTGAAGAACATCCACAACGGTGACGACCTGAACGGCGGCAAGCGCCAAGGCTTTCGTACCCAACTGCTGTTCAAACCGAGCGAAACCTTCAACCTGCGCTGGATCGGCGAATACAACGAAGAAGACTCCGACAACGGCATCCTCAGCCTGTACAGCACCGGCCCGACCATCAATGGCGTCAACCGCTACGAAAGCCTGGCCGCCCAGGCCGGCGCAACGTTGGTGTCGGGCAAGCACCGCAAGGTCAACTTCGACGCCGACCAGCAGGTGACGGTGTTCCAGGGCGGTACCTCGGTGGAGGCCAACTGGACCCTGCCCAACGACTTCACCCTGACCTCGATTACCGCCTACCGCTGGTGGGACTTCACCCCGCGCAACGACGACGGCCTCAACGTGCCGGTGTTCTACAGCGCCGGGGTATCGGTGCGCGACAAGCAGTACTCGCAGGAAATCCGCCTGGCTTCGCCCACCGGTGGTGCCTTCGACTACGTGCTGGGCGCCTACTACTTCAAGCAGGACCTGGACAACAAATCCTTCACCTACTACGGGCCGCAGGCGGATATCTGGAACCTCACCCCGGCCGGCGCCCTGGCCAACGTCGACACCATCGGCAACGGCCATATCGATACCGACAGCTACGCCCTGTTCGCCCAGGGCACCTGGCACATCACCGACCGCCTGGATTTCACCGCCGGTATTCGCGGCACCTATGAAGAAAAGAGCGCCTGGGTGACCCGCGATGCACCAACCGGAGGTGCGGCAGTAACCGGGGCAGCCGCAGCAGCGCGTCAGGCCCGGGTAGGGGCGTACGACTCAGGCGATCTCAACCAGTACAGTTTCAGCCCCTCCGGCCTGCTGGGCCTGAGCTATCGCTTCAACGAGCAGTTGCTGGGCTACGCCACCCTGACCCACGGCGAGAAGTCGGGCGGCATCAACCTTACCGTTGGCGCTGCGCCACGGCTGGGTACCGACTCGCTGCTGGTCGGCACCGAGCGGGTCAACAACGCCGAAGTCGGCTTGAAAAGCTCGCTGTTCGATGACCGCCTGCAACTCAATACCAACCTGTTCTGGGCCGAAGTGCATGGCTACCAGGCCAACGTCTACGACCAGATCAACCGCGTGCAGTACCTGGCCAACGCCGGCAGGGTGCGCTCGCGTGGCCTGGAATTCGAAGCCACGGCGCTGCCGCTGCGCGGCCTCACGGTCAACTTCAACGGCTCGTGGAACGACGTGCGTTACACCGAGTACAAGGATGCCCCATGCCCGCCTGAGGTGAGCCTGGCCAACGCCACCGCCACTTGCGACTTGTCCGGCCACCAGGTGGTCGGCGCCTCCAAGTACATCGCCAACCTGAACACCCAGTACAAGTGGCAGGCCAGCGAGCACATCGAACCCTATATCACCGCCAGTTACGCCTTCCGCTCGAAGGCGGTGGGCACCATCGACGACTCCGATTTCGGCCAGATCCCCAGCTATGCGCTGGTCAATCTTTCCGCCGGTGTGCGCCTTGACCAGGGCGACGGCGTGGTCGACCTGTCGCTGTGGGTGAAGAACGCCGGTGACAAGACCTACTTCACCAGCCTGTGGAACTCCGCCAACGGTGGCTATGCCGGCGTGCTCGGCACCCCGCGCACTTTCGGTGCCACCGCCCGTTACGACTTCTGAGCACAAGGAGCTATGCCATGAATGCCAAGACCGAAACCCCTGTATTGCCTGAAGGCGCCTGCCTGACCGCCAAGGTTCCCGAACGTGACGAGGCGCTGCTCGGCGACGTGGTGGTCAACCCGTATCGCCTGGCGCCGCTGACCGCGATCATTCGCGATGGAGGGCGCAGCCTGAGTGCCGCGCACGTGCGCGTGCTGGGGCGAGGCGAGCGCGGTGTGGACATTGCCTACGAGGTGTCCGACCGTTCGTTGTGGACCTATGGCGGCATCCCGGTATTCGGCCTGTACCCGGACCACGTCAACCATGTGGAGGTGACCTACAAGCTCGACGGCGAGCGCATCCGCGAGCAGTACCAGATCTACGCCCCGGCCGTGCGCCTGCCGGTGGTGGCCAGGCAGACCGCCGCCTTGCCTGAAGTGCAGCCGGTCAAGGTAGCGCCAGGTTTTGAAAAGCGCCTGTACCTGTTCAACCACCTGCAGGGGGACATCCCGGGCGGGCGCGCCTTCAAGTGGAATGCCCTGGGCGGTGCGGCGGAATGGGACCAGGTGGGCAACAACTGGATCGCCGACAGCAATGGCGACGTGCGCTGGTACCTGGACATCGAGCAGATCCACGACTCCAACCGCCGCGATGGCCTGGGCGGCACCATGGGCTTCCAACAAACCCGCGATGGCAAGCTGATCTGGGGCCAGGGCCAGACCTACTCCAAGTACGACCTGCTGGGCCGGCGTATCTGGCAGCGCAGCCTGCCCGACAAGTTCGCCGACTTTTCCCATGAAATCCGCGAGACCGCCAATGGCACCTACTTGCTACGTGTGGGCACCAGTGACTATCGCCGGCCCGACGGCAAGCGCGTGCGCTCGATCCGGGACCACATCATCGAGGTCAACGAGGCCGGTGATGTGCTGGACTTCTGGGACCTCAACCAGATCCTCGACCCGTACCGTGGCGACCTGCTCGAAACCCTGGGAAAGGCAGCCATCCAGTTGCCGGCCGGGGTACAGAAACAGGACGAGCGGCTGGCCAACGAACTGGCCGAGGGTGACCTGCCCTTTGGTGACACCCCCGGGGTGGGCACCGGGCGTAACTGGGCCCACGTCAATGCCATCGACTACGACGCCGATGACGACAGCATCATCGTTTCAGCACGGCACCAGGGCGTGGTGAAGATCGGTCGCGACAAACAGGTCAAGTGGATTCTCGCCTCGCCTCAAGGCTGGCCTGAGCGTCTGCGGGCGAAAGTGCTGACGCCGGTGGCGAGCGAAGACTTCGACTGGTCGTGGACCCAGCACACCGCCTGGCTGACCGGCAAAGGCACGCTGACCGTGTTCGATAACGGCTGGGGCCGCGACTTTGCCCCGACCAGGCTGACCGGCAACTACAGCCGGGCGGTGGAGTACCGCATCGACGAGGCCAAGGGCACGGTCGAGCAGGTGTGGGAATATGGCAAGGAGCGCGGCGACGAGTGGTACAGCCCGGTGACTTCGGTGGTGGCCTACCGTCCGGAGACCGACACCCAGTTCATCTACTCGGCGTCGGTGAACTTCCTGACCCCGGAGAAACTGACCACCACTGTGCTCAACGAGGTGCGGCGCGGGACCCAGGAGGTGCTGGTGGAGCTGAAGGTGCACAGCCGACAGCCGGGCAGTGTGGGTTACCGCGCCTTGGTGATCGACCTGGCCAAGGCCTTCTGATCCGTCCCTTCCGGGAGGGCCGTCGGTCCTCCCATCTCATTTCCTTCAGCTCGTTCGTCTAACCTGTACTGGCCTCTTCGCGGGTACTACACAGATTCTGGATTCTGTGGACATCCTGTGGGAGCGGGTTTACCCGCGAAGAGGCCGGTTGCCATTATGCAAATAATGAAATTTCCGCCAGGGTGTTCAACCATTCGTTCTTTTTTTCGAACAGCCTATTGTCCAACACCCCAGCAGCCGCTTAGCATTCGTTTGAGATTTCAAACGCTCGATGCCCTGCCTTGGGCGCTTTTCAACAATCAACAATTCGGGAAGCCGACATGCAGCTCAAAGACGCTCAGTTGTTCCGCCAGCAAGCCTACATCAATGGTGAGTGGCTGGATGCGGACAACGGCCAGACCATCAAGGTCACCAACCCGGCCACTGGTGAAGTCATCGGTACCGTGCCGAAGATGGGCACTGCGGAAACCCGCCGCGCCATCGAAGCCGCCGACAAGGCCCTGCCGGCCTGGCGTGCCCTGACCGCCAAAGAGCGTTCGGCCAAGCTGCGTCGCTGGTTCGAACTGATGATCGAGAACCAGGACGACCTGGCTCGCCTGATGACCACCGAGCAAGGCAAGCCGCTGGCCGAAGCCAAGGGCGAGATCGCCTACGCTGCTTCGTTCATCGAGTGGTTCGCCGAAGAGGCAAAGCGCGTCTACGGCGACACCATCCCGGGTCACCAGCCAGACAAGCGTCTGATCGTCATCAAGCAGCCAATCGGCGTTACTGCGGCCATCACCCCGTGGAACTTCCCGGCTGCCATGATCACCCGTAAAGCCGGCCCGGCCCTGGCCGCTGGTTGCACCATGGTGCTCAAGCCTGCCTCGCAGACCCCATATTCCGCCCTGGCCCTGGTCGAACTGGCCCACCGTGCCGGCATCCCGGCTGGCGTGCTGAGCGTGGTTACCGGTAGCGCTGGCGAAGTTGGCGGCGAACTGACCGGCAACTCGCTGGTCCGCAAGCTGTCCTTCACCGGCTCGACCGAAATCGGTCGCCAGCTGATGGAAGAATGCGCCAAGGACATCAAGAAGGTTTCCCTGGAGTTGGGTGGCAACGCCCCGTTCATCGTGTTCGACGACGCCGACCTGGACAAGGCGGTCGAGGGCGCGATCATCTCCAAGTACCGCAACAACGGCCAGACCTGCGTCTGCGCCAACCGTATCTACGTGCAGGACGGTGTCTACGACGCGTTCGCCCAGAAGCTGGCCGCCGCTGTTGCCAAGCTGAAGATCGGTAACGGCCTGGAAGAAGGCACCACCACTGGCCCGCTGATCGACGGCAAGGCTGTCGCCAAGGTCCAGGAACACATCGAAGACGCCGTTGGAAAAGGCGCCAAGGTGCTGTCCGGTGGCAAGATCATCGAAGGCAACTTCTTCGAGCCGACCATTCTGGTCGACGTACCGAAGACCGCTGCCGTCGCCAAGGAAGAGACCTTCGGCCCGCTGGCGCCGCTGTTCCGCTTCAAGGACGAGGCCGAAGTGATCGCCATGTCCAACGACACCGAGTTCGGCCTGGCCTCGTACTTCTACGCCCGCGACATGAGCCGTGTGTTCCGTGTTGCCGAAGCCCTGGAATACGGCATGGTAGGTATCAACACCGGCCTGATCTCCAACGAAGTGGCACCGTTCGGTGGCATCAAGGCTTCGGGCCTGGGCCGCGAAGGTTCCAAGTACGGTATCGAGGACTACCTCGAAATCAAATACCTGTGCATCAGCGTCTGATCGCAAGGTAACGGCTTTACCTCTGCCAGCGGGGCGCGAGAGCGACGTCTCGCTGGCCTTTTTTACATCGCAGTACCTGGTGGCCAGGGCGTTCACGGCAGTCGATCAACGAATACTGTTCGCGAGCACTCCCAGCCACCCCCGAATAAAAGCGCCACTCCAGACCGGCGCAATGAGGGCATTATGAGCAAGACCAACGAATCCTTGATGCAACGTCGTGTCGCCGCCGTCCCACGTGGCGTTGGCCAGATCCACCCGATCTTCGTCGATACCGCGAAGAACTCGACCGTGATCGACGTTGAAGGCCGCGAACTGATCGACTTCGCCGGCGGCATCGCAGTACTGAACACCGGCCACCTGCACCCTAAAGTGGTTGCGGCCGTGCAAGAGCAGCTGACCAAGGTCAGCCACACCTGCTTCCAGGTGCTGGCCTACGAACCCTATGTAGAGCTGTGCGAAAAGATCAACAAGCTGGTTCCAGGTGACTTCGACAAGAAGACCCTGCTGGTCACCACCGGCTCCGAAGCCGTTGAAAACGCCGTCAAGATCGCCCGTGCCGCCACTGGCCGCGCTGGCGTCATCGCCTTCACCGGCGGCTACCACGGCCGTACCATGATGACCCTGGGCCTGACCGGCAAGGTCGTGCCGTACTCCGCTGGCATGGGCCTGATGCCAGGTGGCATCTTCCGCGCCCTGTTCCCGAGCGAACTGCACGGCATCAGCGTTGACGACGCCATCGCCTCGGTCGAGCGCATCTTCAAGAACGACGCCGAGCCACGCGACATCGCCGCGATCATCCTCGAGCCGGTACAAGGCGAAGGCGGCTTCCTGCCAGCGCCGAAAGAGCTGATGAAGCGCCTGCGCGCCCTGTGCGACCAGCACGGCATCCTGCTGATCGCCGACGAAGTGCAGACCGGCGCTGGCCGTACTGGCACCTTCTTCGCGATGGAACAGATGGGCGTTGCGCCTGACCTGACCACCTTCGCCAAATCCATCGCTGGCGGCTTCCCGCTGGCCGGTGTGTGCGGCAAGGCCGAGTACATGGACGCCATCGCTCCGGGCGGCCTCGGCGGTACCTACGCCGGTTCGCCGATCGCTTGCGCCGCGGCCCTGGCCGTGATCGAAGTGTTCGAAGAAGAGAAACTGCTGGACCGCAGCAAAGCTGTGGGTGAGCGCCTGACCACTGGCCTGCGCGAAATCCAGAAGAAGTACCCGATCATCGGCGACGTCCGTGGTCTGGGCTCGATGATCGCTGTCGAAGTCTTCGAGAAGGGCACTCACACCCCGAACGCTGCTGCCGTTGGCCAGGTTGTCGCCAAGGCTCGCGAGAAGGGCCTGATCCTGCTGTCCTGCGGTACCTACGGCAACGTCCTGCGTATCCTGGTTCCGCTGACCGCCGAAGACGCTCTGCTGGACAAAGGCCTGGCTATCATCGAAGAGTGCTTCGCTGAAATCGCCTGATGTGACGTGCTTCAGAAAAAACCCGCTTCGGCGGGTTTTTTTTTGTGCCCAGGAAAGCCATGGGGCGCTATCGTTGTCGGAGGATTTGCTCAGGAAGCTGCGACGGACTGTGTGTCAGGGCTATTCAGGAGTTGGCGATGAACGATGCAGACCCCACCCCACCAAGCGTACTGATTGTCGAGGGCGACCCCTGGGTACGCGACATGCTCAGCGAAATGCTCCTGAGCGTGCGCTGTGATGCCCGCCTTCAGGTCTGCGCCGACGGCTCGCAGGCGTTGAGTGCGCTGTCCAGCAAACCCGACCTGATCATTGCCGCGCGCGAACTGGCTGGCGTCGATGGCCTCGACCTGTTGCGCAAGGTGCGCGCCAAAGGTCCGGGGTTGCCATTCATCCTCATGAGCAACCGCAGCGACAGTGCCAGTGTGCGCGAGGCATTGCCCCTGCACCCCACGGCCTACCTGAGCAAGCCGCTGAACCTGGACACCCTTCGCAAGCGCCTGGAAGAGCTGCTGCTGGCGGTTGGCGAAGAGATCGCCTGCCCTGTGCCCGCCTTGCAGGCTGGTGCCAGCCTGCCGGCCTACCTCGAACAGCGTCGCGCTACCGCCGATGGCGGGCCGCTGCTGGCCGATGTGCAAGTGGCGATCAAGCGCGCGCTCAACCCTCAGGGCCTGAACCTGAAAGTGCTCGAAGAGGAAGTGCAGGGCGACCCGCAGATCACCGCCGTGCTGATCGCTGCGGCCAACAGCGCAGCGCTGCACCGCGAAGCACCGGTGCAGACGTTGCTGCAGGCCTTGAACAAGCTTGGCAGCACCCAGAGCATGAACCTGATCCTGGGCATGACCCTCAAGCGCAGTGCGCGCCTCAGCGACCCGCTGCTGGCGCAGCATGCGGCCCGTTACTGGGAGTTGTCGCTGCACGCTGCCGAATATGGCCGCACCTTGGCACGCATGCTCGAGCTGGACGAAGGGCGTTGTTATTGCGCGGGGTTGCTGCATTGCCTGGGCGACCTGGCGGTGCTGCGCTGCCTGCAGGAATGGCGGCTGGCCGGGGGCGAGCTGGATGAGGACCAGGTGCAGCTGTCGCTCAATGAGTTCGGGGCCGCATTCGGCTCGGCGCTACGTACACGCTGGCGGTTGCCGCTGGGGTTGCGCGAGTTGATCGCGGCGATCTACCAGCTGGGCGGCGGGGTGTATTCGCGCGAGATCCTGGCCATGAACCTGGCCGGGCAGTTGGCGCGGCTGCCGGCCGAGCAGGGGCTGGAAAAGGTGGCCAGCAGCAAGACCGCTCGACTGCTCAAGCTTGGCCTGCCGGAACTGAGGCGGTTGCGTAAGGTGGAGAACCTGGAGGTGAAGCCGCAGGAAGAGCCGCCGTCGGCTGAGGCCGAGGTTTCCAACTGAGATTTTGGGTCCGCTTTGCGGCCCATCGCCGGCAAGCCAGCTCCCACAGGTACTGCACAAGGCTGGAGGATTGCGCCGTACCTGTGGGAGCGGGCTTGCCGCCGATTGGGGTGCATAGCACCCCCACGGCTCAACCGCGGACGATCTGGTTCTTGCCCTGCCGCTTGGCCTGGTACATCGCCGCATCGGCCCGGGCATACAGGCTGTCCAGCGCCGCGTCATCGTCCGTCAGCCCGGTCACCCCCTGGCTAACCGTCACGCCGTAGGTCTGCTCCCCATGGCTGAAGCTCAGCCGCTGGATCTGCCGCTGCAAGCGCTCGGCAATCTGCTCCGCGACCTGGGCACTGCAGCCCGGGAACACTGCCGCAAACTCCTCGCCACCAATGCGCCCGAACAGGTCACCTCGGCGTAGCACAGCCTTGCCGCTATCAGCGATCTGCTGCAACACCTGGTCGCCTTCCTGGTGGCCGTAGCTGTCGTTGATGCGCTTGAAGTCGTCGATGTCCAGCAGCAGGAAGGCCAGTGGTGTTCCGTCTTCGCGGGCGTTGTCGAAGGCTTGCTGGGCGCATTCGAAAAAGTGCCGACGGTTGCTGCTCTGGGTCAGCACGTCGGTGGTGGCCAGGCGCTGAAGTTCACCTTCGAGCTGCTTTTTCTCGGTGATGTCTTCGGCGATGCCGACGATGATCACCCGGTCGCCATCGCGTTGCTGGTTGATGTAGCACTTGTCGCTCAGCCAGCGCAGTTGACCTTCGGCATTGAGGATTCGGTATTCGCGGTCTTCCACCGAACCCTTGAGCAGGACCTGGGCCAGGCTGCGCTCGGCGAACTCCAGGTCGTCGGGGTAGATGCTGTCGCGCCACTCGTTGTAGTCGGCCAGCACCAGGCTGGCCGGGCGACCGAAGATGCGCTCGTAGGCGGGGCTGACATACAGCACCTGACGGGTTTCCCAGTCGAAGGCCCATAGCACCGCGTTGACGCTGTCGAGCAGCGAGCTGAACAGTTGCTCGCGCTCGCTCAGGCGGGCAACCTCGCCTTGGGCGTGGAGCAGCGCAAGCAGGGTCTGGGCGGCTTCGGGAGGCGGGGTGCCGGGCAGTGTCGTTGGAATGTTCTTGGCCATGTGCACGGAGCAGATCTCGGCGTGAAAGCGTGCGGCCAGCATCTGGCCCGCCACGCGGGCGATGTGCCAGATATGAGTGTGAACGAGAGGGCGAAGTTCCAGGCGGCACGCCCCGTAAACCGGGCGTGCCGATCAACGGCGGTCAGGCGCCGGTCGGGCGCAGGGAGTAGGTCTTGAGCTGTGCCGCGAAGTCTCGCAGGGCGTGGATGCCGCTGGTTTCCGCCTCGTGTACCCAGTCTTTCATGGCGGCCAGCATATCGTGGCCGTTGGCGCTGGTACGCGCCCAGATCTGCTGCAGGGCCAGGCGTTTTTCGTAGATGGTCTTCAGCGCCTGGCTGTGGGCGAGCATCGACTCGATGCGCACATGATGGCGGTCTTCCAGCAGGCTGGTCTCGCGCGACAACAGGCGCTTGGCGCGGCGGAAGTGGTGGCGCAGCGAGGCATCGACGCGGGCCAGTTCCTGCTTGACCAGCGGGCCGATCACCAGCTTGCGGTACTGGGCCATGATCTGGAAACGGTTGTTGAGGATGGCCATGGCGGTGTCCATGTCCAGGCTGGCCTTGCCGGCCACCCGGTGGGCGATGGGCGCCACACGCTGCACCTTGGCCAGGCGCAGCAGGCAGAACAGGCGGATCCACGCCCAGCCCATGTCGAACTCCCAGCGCTTGACCGACAGCTTGGCCGAGTTGGGGTAGGTGTGATGGTTGTTGTGCAGCTCTTCGCCACCGATCACGATGCCCCACGGCACCAGGTTGGTGGCGGCGTCGCGGCACTCGAAGTTGCGGTAGCCGAGGGCATGCCCCAGGCCGTTGACCACGCCGGCGGCCCAGAACGGAATCCACATCATCTGCACTGCCCAGATGGTGATGCCGATGGTGCCGAACAGCAGCAGGTCGATCACCGCCATCAGCGCGATGCCGCCCAGCTTGTAGCGCGAGTAGAGGTTGCGCTCGATCCAGTCGTCCGGGCAGTTCTTGCCGTAAATGCGCAGGGTCTCGGGGTTGCGTGCCTCTTCACGATAGAGCTCGGCCCCTTTGCGCAGCACCGTACTCAGGCCCTTGTGCACAGGGCTGTGCGGGTCGTCGGGGGTTTCGCACTTGGCGTGATGCTTGCGGTGGACGGCAGTCCATTCGCGGGTGTTCTGCGCCGTGGTCAGCCACAGCCAGAAACGGAAGAAGTGCTTGAGCGCGCCATTGAGCTCCAGGGCCCGGTGCGCGGAGTAGCGGTGCAGGTAGACCGTGACGCTGACAATGGTCACGTGGGTCATCAGCAAAGTGATGCCGACCAGTTGCCAGGCCGACAAGTCGAGCAGGCCGTTGTACCACATAGGTGCAGATACCCTCGAAATGCAGGGGGAAGGGCCGATTATCCCTTGGCTGGGAAATAAAACCAGTCAACCGTTCAGATAGGAGGTCACGGCATGTTTCAGCCTTTATAATGCCCCATCCTTTTCTATGGGCAATTGCACCCGACATGTCTGTTTCCGTTCGCGACGCCTTGCGCATGGCTGCGCTGTATGTGGTGCTCTCGGTCCTCTGGCTGACGCTGGCCGAGGTGTTGTTGCACGGCATGACCGACGATCCTCTGGCACGGACCGTGGGCCGACAGATCAACTTGGTGGTCTGGGTGCTGCTCAGCGCTTTGCTTATCTATGTTTCGCGGGTGCGGCTGCTCGACTTCATCGGCGTTGGCGCGCGTATGCGTGGCGAAGACCGTGAACGCCTGCGCATGGCCGCAGCGGTGTTCGACAGCACCCTCGAAGGCGTGTTGGTGACCGATCGCGATGGCCTGATCGTGCACGTCAACCGTGCCTTCATGCGCATCACCGGCTACCAGAAGGACGAGGTCATCGGCCAGCGCCCGAACAAGTTCAAGTCGGGCCGCCATGGCTCGGCGTTCTACCAGCAGATCTTCGCCACCCTGGCGGAAAAGGGCGAGTGGAGTGGGGAAATCTGGAACCGGCGCAAGAGCGGCGAAATCTACCCGCAATGGCAGACCATTTGCGCCATCCGCGACGATGAGGGCGAGCTCAGCCACTACGTGGCTGTGTTCAGCGACATCAGTGCAATAAAGCATTCTGAACAGGAGCTGGCCTACCTGGCCCACCACGACCCTCTGACCGGCCTGCCCAACCGCCTTCTGTTCAACGACCGGGCCGAGCAGGCCCTGGCTGCAGCCCAGGCCAACAAGCGTGGTTGTGCCCTGCTGTTGCTGGACCTGGACCACTTTCAGAGCATCAACGATGGCCTCGGCCACACTATTGGCGATCAGTTGCTGAAACTGGTGGGTGAGCGCCTGGGTGAGGTGCTGGGCAGCGGAGTGACCCTGGCGCGCCTTGGGGGCGACGAATTTGGCGTGCTGGCGGAAAACTGCCATGAGGTCGGCCAGGCGGGCAAGCTGGCGCAGGGCATCATCGAGCGCATGCGCCAGCCGTTCCTGTTCGACGGTCACCGCCTGTTCATCAGTGTCAGCGTGGGCATCAGCCTGTTCCCCAGCGATGCCTTGAGTGCCGAGCAGTTGCTGCGCAATGCCGACTCGGCGTTGTACAAGGCCAAGAGCAACGGGCGGGCCTGCTATGCGCTGTACACCGAAGAGCTGACCGCCCACGCCCAGCACCGGGTCGAAACCGCCGGCGAGCTGCGCCGGGCCCTGGAGCAGGACGAGCTGCGGGTGTTCTACCAGCCGGTGCACGACCTGACGACCGGCCGCCAGGTCGGCGTCGAGGCGTTGGTGCGTTGGCAACACCCCCAGCGCGGGCTGGTGCCACCGGGCGAGTTCATCCCGATTGCCGAGCGCACTGGGTTGATTGCCGAGATCGACGCCTGGGTACTGCGCCAGGCGTGTCGGCAGATGGTACGGTGGCAGGGTGAAGGGCGGCAGCTGGCGTTCGTGGCGGTGAACATCTCCAGCCGCCTGTTTGGCCAGCACGAGCTGTACCAACAGGTGGCCGAGGTACTGCGCGACACCGGCCTGGCCCCGGCCTTGCTGGAGCTGGAGGTGACCGAGAGCGCGGTGATGGAGGACCCGGAGGTGGCCCTGGAGCAGTTGCATCGCCTGCGCGAGCTGGGGGTGACTCTGGCTATCGACGACTTCGGCACCGGTTATTCATCGCTGCTGCGGCTGAAGCGCTTGCCGGTGCAGAAGCTGAAGATCGATCAGGGTTTCGTTGCCGGGTTACCGCTGGATGAAGACGACATCGCGATTGTCCGGGTGATCATCGCCCTGGCCCGCAGCATGGGCATGCAGGTGCACGCCGAGGGCATCGAGCAGGCAGAACAGGCCAGCTTCCTGCTGCATGAGCTGTGTCAGCTGGGGCAAGGGTACTGGTTCGGGCGGCCGGTGCCTGCCGGGGATTTGCGCTGGGGTTGAAGGCCCCTTCGCGGGCATGCCTGCTCCCACAGGGATATCGTTGTATTCAAGCCCTGTGCAGTACCTGTGGGAGCGGGCGTGCCCGCGAAGAATTCAGCGCTTGTTCAAGCCTTTCGCCAACCGGTCTCCACCCAGCTGGATCAACGCCACCAACGCCACCAGCATGGCAATCACGGTCAGCATGATCTGGCTGTCGAAGCGCTGGTAGCCATAGCGGTAGGCGATGTCCCCCAGGCCCCCCGCACCGATCGCTCCGGCCATGGCCGAGGAGTTGATCAGGGTCACCAGGGTAATGGTGAAGCCCCCGACAATCCCCGGCAGCGCCTCTGGCAGCAGCACATGCCAGACAATGTGCCAGCGTCGGCAGCCCATGGCCTGTGCTGCCTCCACCAGGCCGTGGTCGACTTCGCGCAGGCTGACCTCGGCAATCCGCGCGAAGAACGGCGTGACGGCAATGGTCAGCGGCACCACCGCCGCCCAAACGCCATAGGTGGTACCCACTACCAGGCGGGTGAAGGGGATCAGCGCGACCATCAGGATCAGGAACGGGATCGAGCGGAACAGGTTGACGAAGGCTCCCAGTACGCGGTTCAGCAGCGGCGCCTCGAAGATTCCGCCCTTGTCGCTGGTAACCAGCAGCACCGCCATCGGTATTCCCACCAGCAGAGCGATCAGCGACGACACGCCGACCATCAGCAGGGTATCGAGCAAGCCTTCCAGCAAGCGATCAAGCCACATGGCCCAGTACCTCCACGTCCGCGGCCCAGCGGCGGGCGCGCTCCAGCAATTGATGAGTGTCGTGCGGCGAGTGCTGCACCGACAGGATCAGCTGCCCCAGGGCATGCTCGCCGATGGTTTCCACCCCGCCCTGCAGCAGGCGCACACGGCCGCCAAGGTCGTTGAACAGGGCAGACAGTTCGGGCTCGCCGAACAGGGTCAGCCTCAGCACCACAGCACTGTCGCGGCTTGCCGGGCTGGCCCGCAGGCTGGCTTGCAGCGCGGCTGGCAACCTGGCCTGCAACGGTGCCAGCAGGGTACGGGTGACTTCGTGGTGCGGTGAGCCAAACACCCGCCAGACCTCACCCTGCTCGACTACTTCTCCACGTTCCAGCACCACCACCCGGTGGCAGATATCGCGGATTACCGCCATCTCGTGGGTGATCAGCACGATGGTCAGGCCCAGGCGCTGGTTGATGTCACGCAGCAGTTCGAGAATGGACGCGGTGGTTTCAGGGTCCAGCGCCGAGGTGGCCTCGTCGCACAGCAGGATCTCGGGGTCATGCACCAGCGCCCGGGCAATGCCCACGCGCTGCTTCTGCCCGCCGGACAGCTGCGCCGGGTACACGTGGTGCTTTTCCTGCAGACCGACCAGCTCCAGCAGTTCGCGCACCTTGCGCTGGCGTTCGGCCTTGGCCACGCCGGCCACCTTCAGGGGCAGTTCGACGTTCTGCCACACGGTCTTGGCCGACATCAGGTTGAAGTGCTGGAAGATCATGCCGATGCGCCGACGCAGGGCTACCAGGTGGTCCTCGTCGAAGGGCGCGATGTCCACTTGGTCGATCAGCACCCGACCCTGGCTGGGTTGCTCCAGGCGGTTGATGGTGCGCAGCAGCGATGACTTGCCGGCGCCGCTGCGGCCTATGATGCCGAAGATCTCGCCATGGCGGATGTTCAGGTCGATGCCTTGCAAGGCCGGTTGCGCCTGGCCCGGGTAGGTCTTGCCCAGGCCGATGAAGCGCACATGGGCTTCATTGACCTCCGGGCGCAAGGCCTGCTCCCTGGCCGTTGGCGGCAGTGGTTGTGCGGTGGGCGCCCGGAGCGCGCTGGCCTGGCTCATGTCAGCCCTCCCAACCGGCCTGGTAGAGCTTGCCATGGGCCTTGTCCAAGGCTGCCCGCACCACTGGCGAGTGCTGGTAGATGTCGACGAACCTGGCAAGGCGCGGGTCGTCCTTGCTTTGCGGTCGAATGACGAACTGGATCACGTATTCCTTGTTCTCCAGCCCGTCGAACAGCAGTGCGGAGCCGGCGTCGAAGCTGTTGGCCAGGCGGATGTAGGCCGGATAGCCCTGAACCAGGTCGGCGTCGTCATAGGCGCGTACCAGCTGTACGGCCTCGACCTGAAGGATCTTCAGTTTCTTCGGGTTGGCGACGATGTCGTCCTCGGTGGCCTTGTAGCCGACCCCCGGCTTGAGGGTGATCAGCCCGGCCTTGGCCAGCAGCTGCAGGCCACGGCCGCTGTTGATCGGGTCGTTGGCGATGGCCACGCTGGCACCTTCGGGCAGGTCGGCGAAGGTTTTGTACTTTTTCGAGTACAGGCCGACGTTGTTGATGATGCCCGGGGCGTAGGGCACCAGGTTGAAGCCCGCGGCTGCCTTGGCGTTTTCCAGGAATGGGATGTGCTGGAAGTAGTTCACGTCGATGTCGCCGCTGTTGAGGCTGACATTAGGTGCGATCCAGTCGCTGAACTCGACCAGCTTCACTTCCAGGCCTTGCTTGTGCGCTTCTTCCACTGCGGCTTCCAGCGGGATGGCGAAGGCCGAGGTGGTGCCGATCTTCAGCGGTTCGGCAGCCAGCGCGCTGGCAGTCAGGCCGAGGGTGAGGGCAATGGCCGCGACGGGCCGGAACAGGTTATCAAGCATGGTGCAGGGCTCCAGTCGGGGCAGGGGTAGAGGTAAAGCGGTAAGCCGAGCCAGGGTGGTCGGCGGGCAAATGCGGGTGGCCGGCCTGGAACAGTTTTTCGCGCAGGGTGCCTTCGGCGTAGGCGGTCTTGTAGCGGCCACGTTGTTGCAACTGCGGGACGACCAGGTCGATGAAGTCCTCGAAGCTTTCCGGGGTTACGGTGCGGGTCAGGTTGAAACCGTCCAGGCCGGTTTCATCGATCCAGGCGATCAGCTGCTCGGCCACCTGCTCGGGAGCGCCGACCAGGGTCACGTAACGGCCACCCAGGGCGTGCTGCTGCAGCAGGCGCCGGCGGGTCCAGGCGTTGTCCTGCAACTGGCGCGTGGCTGACTGGATGGCGTTGCCCTGGCTGAAGACAATCGGCTCGTCCAGGGCGTAGGCGGCGAAGTCGATGCCGGTGGACGCTGCGAAGTGCGCGACCCCGGCCTCGGCGCTGGCATGGCGCAGGTACTCGGCATGCTTGGCCTGGGCCTGCTGCTCGGTGGCGGCGACGATCACCGTGATGCCCATGAACACCTTGACCGCTTGCGGGTTGCGGCCAGCGGCCTGGGCGGCGGCGCGCACCTTGTCGACCTGGGCGCGGGTGGCGGCCTTGTCCTGGCCACTGATGAACACGCATTCGGCATGGTTGCCTGCGAAGGCCAGGCCACGCTGCGAGCTGCCGGCCTGGAACAGTACCGGTGTACGTTGCGGCGAGGGTTCGCACAGGTGGTAACCATCGACCTTGTAGAACTCGCCCTTGTGATCGACCTTGCGCACCTTGTCGGGCCTGGCATAGATGCGCTGCTGGCGGTCGGCGACCACGGCATCATCGGCCCAGCTGCCTTCCAGCAGCTTGTACAGCACCTGCAGGTACTCGTCGGCCTGGTCGTAGCGGCGGTCATGCTCGGGTTGCTGCGCCAGGCCCATGGCCCGGGCGGCACTGTCGAGGTAGCCGGTGACGATGTTCCAGCCCACCCGGCCATTGCTCAGGTGGTCCAGGGTGGAAAGGCGGCGGGCGAACAGGTACGGCGCTTCGTAGGTGAGGTTGGCGGTAAGACCGAAGCCGAGGTGGCGGGTGACGGCGGCCATGGCCGAGACCAGCAGCAGCGGGTCGTTGACCGGCAGTTGGATCGACTCCTTGAGGGTGACGTCCAGCGACTGGCCGTAGATGTCGTAGGTGCCGACGATGTCGGCGATGAACAACCCGTCGAACAAGCCGCGCTCCAACAGGCGCGCCAGGCTGGTCCAGTAATCCAGGGTCTTGTACTGGGTCGAGGTATCCCGTGGGTGGGTCCACAGGCCGTGGTTGATGTGCCCGATGCAGTTCATGTTGAAGGCATTGAGCAGTATCTGTTTGGCCATCAGATGGTCCCCCGGCGTGGTGGGTTGGCATCGTTGAGGTAGTAGTTGCCGATGGCGTGGTACTTCCAGCGCACCGGGTCGTGCAGGGTGTGCACGCGGGCGTTGCGCCAGTGGCGGTCGAGGTTGTGTTCGGCCAGGGTGGCCTGGCTACCGCCCAGTTCGAACAGGGTGGTGCCGGCTGCGAGGGAAATCTCGGTGCTGATGGCACGGGCCTCGGCCACCGCGATGGAAGCGGCGGCCACATTGTCGGCAGTACTGTCGTCGCGGGCGCGGTCCAGGTGTTCGCCGGCGCGCTCGAGCAAGGCTTCTGCAGCGTGCAGGCGGATCGCCAGGTGGCCGAAACTCTTCAGCGTCAGCGGGTCATCGCTGGCCTTGTCCAGGCCGGAGTCGACCCAGGGGCGGCTGCGCGTGCGTACGAAGTGCAGGGCATCTTCGTATGCGGCGCGGGCGATGCCGGTGTCGATGGCGGCATGAAGTATCTGCGCCAGCGGGCCGACCGGGGTGGGGCGTTCGAAGGCGCTCTGGAACGGCAACACGTCGGCGGCGCTGACGTATACGTTGTCGAACACCACCGAGCCGCTGCCGGTGGTGCGCTGGCCGAAGCCGCTCCAGTCGTCGATCACTTGCAGGCCCTTGCTGTCGGCCGGGACGAAGGCCAGGTGCTGCACGCCCTGCTCATCGACCACCGAGGTGGGAATGCGCTGGGCGTAGATGGCGCCGGTGGAGTAGAACTTGCGGCCGTTGATGCGAAAGCCGTCGCCGTCGCGGGTCAGGCGAGTGGTACGCTCGTTGGCGGTCTTGGTGCCCAGTTCGGCCAGGGCGTTGCCGAAGCGGCTGCCCGCCACTACTTCGGCGTACAGGCGCTTTTGCTGCTCGGGTGTGCCGTTTACCCGCAGCACTTCCAGGCTGTAGAAGTGGTTTTGCGGAATCTGCCCGAGCGAGCCGTCGGCCTGGGCGATGCGGGCGATGACCTTGGCCAGGGTGACGTTGGACACGCCGGCGCCGCCGAAGGCCTTGGGCACGCTGATGGCCCACAGGCCAGAGCGGGTGAACAGCTCCAGTTCGGCATGCGGCAGGCGGCGCTCGCGGTCGCGCAGGGCGCTGTCGCGGCGCAGGTTTTGGGCGACTTCTTCGGCGACGTTCAGGGCTTCGCTGTCGTTGGCGATGATTGTAGTAGTCATGTTGTTCTCCGGGGCCTTAGGGGCCGCTTCGCGTCCCAATCGCCGGCAAGCCAGCTCCCACAGGGACAGCACAGGTCTTGAAGGCAGTGCAGGACCTGTGGGAGCTGGCTTGCCGGCGATTGGGCTGCAAAGCAGCCCCAAGGCTCACAAATCAGATCCAGGAATGCCGTGCAGGCAAGGTGCCGTTGAGGTGGTATGCGCCAACCGCGTGGTACTTCCAGCGCACCGGGTCATGCAGGGTGTGCACCCGGGCATTGCGCCAGTGGCGGTCGAGGTTGAACTCGGCGAGGGTGGCGCGGCTGCCGGCCAGCTCGAACAGCTTTTCGCTGGCCTGCAGGGCAATCTCGGTAGTCAGCACCTTGGCCTCGGCCACCGCGATCGAAGCTCGCGCCGCGCTTGCAGCATCGATCGGCGCGGCGTTGACTTCGTCGAGGACTCGCGCGGCCTTGCGCAGCAGCGCTTCGGCGGCGTGCAGCTCGAGCTTCAGGCGGCCAATGTCGGCGATCACATAGGGGTCGTCGCTGGCGCGGTCGACCTTGGCCTCGATCCATGGCCGAGCCTTTTCGCGCACGAAGCTGATGGCGTCTTCGATCGCCGCTTCGGCGATGCCAGCATCGATCGCCGCCTGGATCAGCTGCGAGGCAGCGCCCTGGATGTTGGGAATGTCGCGCTGGCGCCAGTTGTCGATCACCAGGTCGGCATCCACCGGTACCTGGTCGAGCAGCACGGTGCCGCTGGCAGTGGTGCGCTGGCCGAACCCGGACCAGTCATCGACGATGCGCAGCCCCGGGCTGCCTCGGCGCACGAATGCCAGGCGCTGGCGGCCTTCGTCGTCCAGTGCCTTGACCGCCACCCAGTGGGCGAACAGGGCACCGGTGGAATAGAACTTCTCGCCGCTGATGCGATAGCTGTCGCCGACGCGGGTGATCCTGGCCTTGAGGGTCAGGGTGTCCTTGGTGCCGCGTTCGGGGCCGGCATTGCCGATGCGCCAGCCATCGAGCACGCTGCGGAAGATCACCGCCTGCTGCGCCTCGGTGGCAGTCAGGCGCAGCAGTTGCAACATGCCGAACTGGTTCTGCGGGATCTGCCCCAGGGCCGGGTCTGCGGCGCTGATCAGACGGAACACTTCGGCCACGGTCTCGAATGACACATCGGGGCCGCCATGGGCCTTGGGAACGCTGATGCTGCCCAGGCCGCTACGGGTGAACAGTTCGATCTCGGCCCATGGCAGTTTGCGTTGCTGGTCGCGGCGGGCGGCCTGCTCGCGGGCGACCTCGGCCAGTTCGCGGGCCGCTTGCAGGGCTTCAGCGTCGTTGCGCAGTACCTTGGCCGGCAGCAGCAGGGGCGAGCTGTCGAGATCGCTGTGGAATTGGGTATTGGGTTGGCTGGACATCAGTGTCGCTCCTTGGCTGCACTCAATGCCCTGGCGTTACGCACTGGGGTGATTGTGATCCTGACCATTCCTGACCTCACAAAAAAGTAGTGCCGCTACAGCTGATCGCGACAGATATGTGCTGGTCCGGTGGTCCGGTTTATATACCCTAATGCTTTATAAAAAGTTTATGAACTAACTCTTTGGAATATGTATAGAAGGGGGATTTTGCTGCGGATGTGCCGGCCTCTTCGCGGGCACGCCCGCTCCCACAGGTACAGCACAGATCTTGAAATCGGTGCCACACCTGTGGGAGCGGGCGTGCCCGCGAAGAGGCCGCAACAGGTTTACTCGGAGGCAGCAGTCCCCAGGAACTTGCGCAAGAACTGCCGGGTACGCTCTTCCTTCGGCGCCGCAAACAGCGCCTTGGCCTCGCCCTGCTCCACGATCACGCCCTTGTCGAAGAAGATCACCCGGTTCGCCACGTCGCGGGCAAAGCTCATTTCGTGGGTAACGATGATCATGGTGCGCTTCTCCTCGGCCAGGCCGCGGATGGTCGCCAGCACTTCACCCACCAGTTCGGGGTCCAGCGCCGAGGTCGGCTCGTCAAACAGGATCACCTCCGGTTCCATGGCCAAGGCGCGGGCGATGGCAACCCGTTGCTGCTGGCCACCGGACAGGCGCCGTGGGTAGGCGTCTTCCTTGCCCGCCAGGCCGACCTTGGCCAGCAGGCGCCGGCCCAGTTCGATGGCCTGCTCGCGCGGCGTCTTCTTGACGATCACCGGCCCCTCGATCACGTTTTCCAGGGCGGTGCGATGAGGGAACAGGTTGAAGTTCTGGAACACGAACCCGGCCTGCTGGCGCAAGCGGCGAATCGCACTTTGCTGCCCACCTAGCGGGCGATTGGCGTCGATGCTGATGTCGCCAATCTGGATCTGCCCGGCATCGGGTGTTTCCAGCAGGTTGAGGCAACGCAGGAAGGTGGTCTTGCCCGAGCCGCTGGGGCCGATGATGGCCACCACTTCGCCGGGCTGCACGGTCAGGTCGATACCGTTGAGCACGGTCTGGCCCTTGAACCGCTTGGTCAGGCCTTTGACTTCAATCATGCTCAATGCTCCTGGTCATGCTGGTTGACTCGCGCTTCCATGCGGTTCTGGAAGTGCGCGAGGATGCTGCACAGCACCCAGTAGATGACCGCTACTGCCACGTACATCGTGAACACTTCGAAGGTGCGTGCGGTAATCAGCTGGGCCTGGCGGAACAGCTCGGGCACCTGGATGGTCGCCGCCAGGGCGGTGTCCTTGACCAGCGAGATGAAGCTGTTGCCCAACGGCGGCAGTGCGGTACGCAAGGCCTGGGGCAGGATCGCCCGGCGCATGGCCTGGACGCGGGTCATGCCGATACTGGCGGCGGCTTCCCACTGGCCGCGGTCGATCGAGGAAATCGCCGCGCGCAGGATTTCGCAGATGTAGGCAGCCATGTTCAGCGACAGGCCGATCAGCGATGCCGGGATCGGGTCGAGCTCGATGCCGATCTGCGGCATGCCGAAGTAGATGACGAACAGCTGCACCAGCAACGGCGTGCCGCGGAAGAACGACACGTAGACCCGCGCCAGCCAGTTCAGCGGCAAGATCTTCGACAACCGCATCAGTGCCAAGGCAAAGCCAAGCAGCAAGCCGAAGAACATGCCGCCAACACTGAGCAGCACTGTATAACCCGCGCCCTTCAGCAGGAAGGGCGCGGAGTCGACAACGAGTTGCAGGCTTTCAGCAATCATTTGGTGACATCGGCACCGAAGTATTTCTCGGACAGCTTGGCCAGCGTGCCGTCAGCCTTGAGCTTGTCCAGCGCCTTGTTGATCGCTGCCAGCAGTTCCGGCTCGCCCTTGCGCAGGGCCACGCCGCTTTCCAGGCGCGAGAATGCATCGCCGGCCAGTTCGGTGTCCTTGGCTTTTTGCGCGTATTCCAGCGCGGCCAGGCGGTCGATCAGGATGGCGTCGATACGGCCGTTGCGCAGGTCGGCGAACTTGCTGGGGTCGTCTTCATAGGTGCGCACATCGGCTTGCGGCACATCCTTCTTGACCCATTGCTCGTAGTTGGTGCCCAGGCCCACGCCGACCTTCTTGCCAGCCAGGTCTGCGGCCTTGTGAATGTTCATCTGCTCGGCCTTCTTCTTCAGGATCAGTGCCTGGATGCCGGAGATGGTGTAAGGCTCGGAGAAGTCATACTTTTTCTTGCGCTCTTCGGAAATGGTCACCTGGTTGATCACCACGTCCAGGCGCTTGGATTCCAGGGCGGCGAGGATGCCGTCCCACTTGGTCGGCTGCACCTTGGCCTTTACCCCCAGCTCCTTGGCCAGCAGTTCGGACAGCTCCACTTCGAAGCCGGTCAGCTTGCCGTTTTCGTCCTGGAAGCTGAACGGTGGGTAGGTGCCTTCCAGGCCGACGTTGATCACGCCTTTTTCCTGGATGGTCTTCAGCTGCTCACCGGCGAAGGCCTGGCTGAGCAGGCCGGCACCCAGCAGAAGTGCCAGGCTGGCGTTGAGTAGCGGTTTGGCGAATTTAGACATTTCAGAGCCCCGCGCTTGTTGTGTAAGTAGTGGGTGGCGACTATAGGGTCGGCTGCTTAGGCCAGGAAATACTAAAAAATTATTTTGTTATTTCCTTTTTGTGATCTGCCAGGTGCTGGCTGCTTTGAGGGTAGGCGAGGTTGCCTGCTCCGTCATCGCGGCTTATGCCTGACTTAGCGCAGGATGGAATAAAGCGTTGTTTTTTCCAAGAGATGGATTTGCCGTAGAGTGGATTACATGTAAGCAGGTCCGGCCCTTTCGCGGGTGAACCCGCTCCCACAGGGACCCCACAGATCTTGAGCCTTGTGGTGTACCTGTGGGAGCGGGTTTACCCGCGAAAGGGCCTGACCTGCCGATACAAACATTTGGCCTCTTCAGGCAGGAGAAAACCGTGAGCGAACAACCTTCACCCGGGCACTGGCAGTTGCAGAGCATCGTCACCGGCCTGCGCGGTGCCCGTGAACAATGGCGTACCCGCAACGGCCGCAGCAGCGGCGAGCAGGGCGGGCGTGAGCTGCCTTCGCGCGAAGCGATGCGGCACATCCTGGAGCAACTGTGCGGCGCACTGTTCCCCATGCGCCTTGGCCCGGTCGACCTGCGCGAAGAAAGCGAAGACTTCTACGTCGGCCATACATTGGATGCCGCGCTGACTGCGTTGCTGGCCCAGGCCCGCCTGGAGCTGCGCTACGCCGCACGGCAAAGCAAGGGCGAGCTGGCTGGCGTCGATGCTCATGCGCTGAGCCTGGTGCAGGGTTTCGCCGCCGCCCTGCCGGGCCTGCGCGTGCTGCTCGACACCGATGTGTTGGCCGCCTATCACGGCGACCCGGCGGCGCGCAGTGTCGATGAAGTGCTGCTGTGCTACCCGGGCATCCTGGCAATCATCCACCACCGCCTGGCGCACCACCTGTACCAGGCCGGCCTGCCGCTGCTGGCGCGGATCAGCTCGGAGCTGGCGCATTCGGCCACGGGGATCGACATTCACCCCGGGGCACAGATCGGCCCGAGCTTCTTCATCGACCACGGTACCGGCGTGGTGATCGGCGAAACCGCGATCATCGGCGAGCGTGTGCGCATCTACCAGGCGGTGACCCTGGGCGCCAAGCGCTTCCCCAGCGATGAATCGGGCACCCTGCACAAGGGCCTGCCACGTCACCCGATCGTCGAGGACGATGTGGTGATCTATGCCGGGGCCACGGTGCTGGGGCGGATCACCATCGGCAAAGGCTCGACCATTGGCGGCAATGTGTGGCTGACCCGCAGTGTGCCGGCCGAGAGCAACATTACCCAGGCCAACCTGCAGCTGGATTGCCTGGACAAGAACTGATCTGGCATTTCCTTGGCCTCTTCGCGGGCTTGCCCGCTCCCACAGGGACCGCACAAATATTGAATCTTGTGCAGTACCTGTGGGAGCGGGCAAGCCCGCGAAGAGGCCAGTGCAGGAGGGCACCAATCAGCGCCCCGATTCGCATTGAAATCCGATCCATGTTTAACTTGAACGCTTGTTCAATGAAAAAACGCTGGTCCGCTGCCGGTGTTCAACAGGAGGATTCCTTTGCTGAACCCGTTCATTCCGAACCTTACGTCATTCGACGAGGTGCACCCCCAATGAGTGCACCGACCCCTTCCCTTGCCAACGGCAAGATCCGCATGAACCCCCCGGTGTTCTATTTCGCGGCAAGTTTCATCCTCATCTTCGGCCTGGTGGTCATTTCCTATCCGCAAGCAGCAGGCGACTGGTTGCTGGCGGCGCAGAACTGGGCGGCCAACACGGTCGGCTGGTACTACATGCTGGCGATGACGCTGTACCTGGTCTTCGTGGTGGTCACCGCCTTGTCCGGCTACGGCAAGATCAAGCTCGGTGCCGACCACGACGAGCCCGAGTTCAGCTACCTTTCGTGGGCCGGCATGCTGTTTGCCGCCGGCATCAGCATCACCTTGTTCTTCTTCTGTGTTTCCGAACCCCTGACCCACATGCTGCAGCCGCCCCAGGGCGAAGCGGGCACGGCCGAGGCCGGGCGCCAGGCGATGCAGATACTGTTCCTGCACTGGGGCCTGCATGGCTGGGGTGTGTTCGCCTTCGTTGGTATGGCCCTGGCCTACTTCGCCTACCGGCACAACCTGCCGCTGGCCTTGCGTTCGGCGTTGTACCCGCTGATAGGCAAGCGCATCAACGGGCCGATCGGTTATGCAGTGGACGGCTTCGGCATCATCGCCACGGTGTTCGGCCTGGGTGCCGACATGGGGTTTGGCGTGCTGCACCTGAATGCTGGCCTCGACTACCTGTTCGGCATCGACCACAGCCAGTGGGTGCAGGTGCTGCTAATCACTCTGATGATGGGTGCCGCAGTGGCCGTGGCCGTTGCCGGGGTGGAGAAGGGGGTGCGGGTGATGAGCGACATCAACCTGTTCCTGGCCTGCACGCTGTTGCTGTTCGTGTTGTTTGCAGGGCCTACCCAGCACCTGTTCAACACGCTGATCCAGAACCTCGGCGATTACCTGGGTGCCTTGCCGCGCAAGAGCTTCGACGTCTATGCCTACGGCGAGAACCGTGACTGGCTGGGCGGCTGGACGGTGTTCTACTGGGCCTGGTGGATTGCCTGGGCGCCGTTCGTGGGCCTGTTCATCGCCCGCATCTCCCGTGGCCGCACAATCCGCGAATTCGTCTTTGGTGTGCTGTTGATTCCACTGGGCTTCACCCTGGCGTGGATGTCGATCTTCGGCAACAGCGCCCTGGACCAGGTCATCAACCATGGCATGACAGCGCTGGGCCAGTCGGCGCTGGATAACCCGTCGATGAGCCTGTACCTGCTGCTGGAGACCTACCCCTGGAGCAAGACGGTGATCGCCATGACGGTGTTCATCAGTTTCGTGTTCTTCGTCACCTCGGCCGACTCGGGCACCGTGGTGCTCTCGACCTTGTCGGCCAAGGGTGGTGATGCCGACGAGGATGGGCCGAACTGGCTGCGCATCTTCTGGGGCGCGATGACGGCGCTGATCACCAGTGCGCTGTTGTTCGCCGGCAGCATCGATTCGCTTAAATCGGCGGTGGTGCTGACCTCGTTGCCGTTCTCGCTGATCCTGCTGTGCATGATGTGGGGGCTGCACAAGGCGTTCTACCTGGAGTCGCAACGGCAGATCGCGCAGATGCATTCGCTGGCCCCGTTCGCCCAGTCACGCCGCGGCCGTGGTGGCTGGCGCCAGCGCCTGAGCCAGGCGGTGCACTTCCCGTCGCGTGATGAGGTGTACCGCTTCATGGACGACGTGGTGCGTCCGGCAATTGCCGATGTGCGTGAAGTGTTCGAGCAGAAGGGCCTGGTGCTGATTACCCAGGACGACCCGAGCCACGACAACGTCAGCCTGAAGATTGGCCATGGCGAGGAACAGCCGTTCATTTACCAGGTGCAGATGCGTGGCTACTTCACGCCATCGTTCGCCTTGGGTGGGCTGGGTACGCAAGAGTTGAAGAACCGCCGTTACTACCGGGCGGAGGTGCACCTGAGCGAAGGCAGCCAGAACTATGATCTGGTGGGCTACAGCAAGGAGCAGATCATCAACGACATCCTCGACCAGTACGAACGGCACATGCAGTACCTGCATCTGGTCAGGTAATAACCTGTACCGGCCTCTTCGCGGGCTTGCCCGCTCCCACAGGTCCGGCACAGATTTCAGAAACTGTGTTGAACCGGTGGGAGCGGGGAAGCCCGCGAAGAGGCCGGTACAGGCAACAACTAAAAGGGTGCATCCCCGAGGATGGTCGCCCGATGCATCACCCGCCGGTTCGGTCGGTAGTCATCCACGGCAAAATGCTGGGTCACGCGGTTGTCCCAGAACGCCACGTCATTCTCCTGCCACCGCCAGCGAATGCTGAACTCCGGCCGCGTCGCATGGGCGAACAGCAGCTTCAGCAGTGCCTCGCTTTCCAGTTCGCTCAACTCATTGATGCGCGTGGTGAACCCCTCGTTGACGAACAACGCCTTGCGCCCGCTCACCGGATGCGTGCGCACCACCGGGTGCGACAGCGGCGGGTTGTTGCGCCGGGTTGCTTCCCAGCGCGCCAGGTCTTGCGGTGTGGTACCGAAGCGCTCCAACGGGAACGATTTGGTGAAGTCATGGGTGGCGGTCAGCCCGTCGAGCATCTCGCGCAGCGGTGCCGACAATGCTTCGAAGGCAGCGATGCCGCTGGCCCACAGGGTATCGCCGCCGTAGGCCGGCAACTGCTTGGCGCTGAGTACCGCGCCCAGGGCCGGGGTCGGCAGAAAGGTCACGTCGGTGTGCCATACGGCGTTGTCGCGCACATCGGTAACCGCTGTGTCGAGGATCAGCACCTGCGGGGTTTCCGGCACGTTGGGGTAGATCGGGTGGATGTGCAGGTCGCCGAAGCGGGCGGCAAAACGTGCCTGCTGCTGCGGGTTGATCGGCTGGTCGCGGAAGAACAGCACCTGGTGTTGCAGCAGCGCCTGCTCGATGGCGTCGCGTTCTTCTAAGGTGATATCGCGGCTGATGTCCACGCCGCTGATCTGGGCGCCAAGCGCCGGGCTGAGGGGGGTAATGGTCAGGCTCATGTCGGTCTCTTCAAACAGGCGCCAGGCTGCTGGCGTGGTCAACAGGATTCAGTGGCTCTGCCCGTGCCAAGGCACCAGTTTGCGTTGCAGGGCACGCAGGCTCATTTCCAGGGCGAAGGCGATCAGCGCGATCAGCAGGATCCCCAGCACCACTACATCGGTAACCAGGAACTGCGCCGCCGACTGCACCATGAAGCCCAGGCCGCTGGTGGCGGCGATCAGCTCGGCGGCCACCAGGGTCGACCAGCCAACGCCCAGGCCAATGCGGATGCCGGTGAGGATGTCGGGCAGGGCGCTGGGCAGGATCACGTGGCGGATCAGCTGGGTCTTGGTCGCGCCCAGCGATTGCGCGGCACGCAGCTTGGCCGGGTCGACCGTGCGTACGCCGGTGGCGGTGGCAATGGCAATGGGAGCGAAGATTGCCAGGTAGATCAGCAGCACCTTGGACAGCTCGCCGATGCCGCACCAGATGACGATCAGCGGCAGGTAGGCCAGCGGCGGGATTGGCCGGTAGAACTCGATCAGCGGGTCGAGAATGCCGCGGGCCACGCGGTTGTAGCCGATGGCGATACCCACCGGGATGGCGGTAAGCGTGGCGGCAAGCAGGGCCACGCCGATGCGCCCCAGGCTGGCACCCAGATGCTGCCACAGGCTGGCATCCATATAGCCTTGGGTCAGCAGGGTTCCGGCCTTGGTCAGGATGTCGGCGGGCGAGGGCAGGAACAGCGGTTCGATCCAGCCGGCCGCTGTCACCAGCCACCAGGCAAACAACAGGCTGGCCAGGGTCAGGGTGCTTATCCAGCGGGTGGGCAGGGGGCGGCGCAGCTTGGTGGCTGGCCGGGGTTGGGTGTTGCGTTTGCCGGCGACCGGCAGGTCCAGGCTGCTCATGCGCGCTCCTGCAGGCTTTGACGTTGGGAGAACACCCGTGCCAGTACGTGCTCGCGGGTCTCGATGAAGGCCGGGTCGGACTTGATCGCCCGCGCGGGTTCACCTGCTGCGTAGCGCTGGCCGAAGTCCAGTTGCAGGCGCTCCACCACGCGCCCCGGGTTGGGCGCCAGCAGCACCAGCTCGCTGGCGAGGAACACTGCTTCTTCGATGTCGTGAGTAATCAGAAACACCGGCTTGGCAGTGCGTTGCCAGACCTGCAGCAACAATTCCTGCATCTGCTCGCGGGTGAAGGCATCAAGAGCGCCGAACGGCTCGTCCATCAGCAACACCCGTGGATTGGCTGCCAACGCCCGGGCCAGGCCCACGCGCTGTTTCTGGCCACCGGACAATTGCCAGATACGCCGCTCGCCAAAGCCATCGAGATCGACCAGGGCCAACATTTCGCGGGCCTTGGCCTCACGCTCGGCACGTGATACGCCGGCCAGTTCCAGGCCGAATGCGACGTTGCCCAGCACGTTCTGCCAGGGCAGCAGCGCATCGTCCTGGAACACTACGCCGCGCTCGGCGCCGGGGCCCAGGACGGGCACGCCGTCCAGGGTGATGCGCCCGCCGCTGGGGGCGACGAAGCCGGCGATCAGGTTGAGCAGCGAGGTCTTGCCGCTGCCGGAAGGCCCCAGGGCCACCAGCAGTTGGCGTGGCCCCAGGCTCAGGTTGATGTCGGCCAGTACCGGGGTTTCGGCACCGGGGTACTGTGCGCTGATGCGCTCCAGTTCGAGCAAGGCCATGGCAGGCTCCGGTCGGTTTTCTACAGGCTTAGTTGGGCAGGTACTGGGCGCTGACGTACGGCGAGTAGTCCGGCAGCACCGCGTCGACCTTGCCTTGCTGCTTGAGGAAGGTGGCCGTGTCGGTCAGCGCCTGGGTGGTCGGCGCGCCCAGTGCATTGGCCTGGTCGGCGGCCAGCGGGTAGACGTTGCCCTGCAGCAGCACCGGGATGTCAGCAGGTTTGGCACCAGACAGTTTGGCCAGCTTGCTCACGTTGTCGGGGTTGGCCAGCCAGGCTTGCGGGTTCTTGCGGTAGTCGGCGTAGGCGTCGAGGGTGACCTTGGCGAAGGCCTTGACCACGTCGGGATGCTTGGCGGCGAAGTCCTTGCGCACGATCCATGCGTCGAAGGTCGGTGCGCCTTTCTCGGCCAGCTCGCCGGAGGTAATCAGCACCTTGCCGTTCTCCTTGGCCACACCCAGGGCCGGGTCCCAGACGTAGGTAGCGTCGATGTCGCCGCGCTTCCAGGCGGCAATGATCGCCGGCGGCGCCAGGTTGAGGATCTGCACCTTGGACGGGTCGATGTTCCAGCTCTTCAGCGCGGCCAGCAGGCTGTAATGGCCGGTGGAGACGAACGGCACGGCGACTTTCTTGCCGACCAGGTCTTGTGGCGTCTTGATGCTGTCGCGAGCGACCAGCGCTTCACCGGCGCCAATCTGTGTGGCGATCAGGAAGGTCTCGACCGGCAGCTTGCGGGTGGCTGCGGCGGCCAGCGGGCTGGAGCCCAGGTAGCCGATCTGTACGTCGCCGCTGGCTACGGCGGTGATCACGTCGGCGCCGTTGTCGAATTTGCGCCAGTCGATGCTGGCGTTGCTGGCTTTTTCGTAGTTGCCATCGACCTGCGCCACTTTGGCTGGGTCGACGGTGGTCTGGTAGGCCACGGTCAGGTCGGCAGCCTGGGCCAACCAACTGGCGCTGGCGAGGGTCAGGGCGGCGAACAGGCGCAGCGGAGCGTGCGGGATCATGGTGGACCTCTCGTCAGGCAATCGGTGTGATGGATGGCGAGAAGGCTAAATGATCTAAGAAAATTAAAATAAATAACTTTTTTGCATTAGCTTAGGAGCCAATTGCTTTAACCATGCTGTCTTTACGCGATCCCCTGTGGGAGCGGGCGTGCCCGCGAAGCAGGCGACGCTGTGGATGGCACCGGCGTCGCCGGTGTTCGCGGGCATGCCCGCTCCCACATCGAGCGCACGAAGGACGCACCATAGGTAATCCTGGGCAATGGCGAAATCACAGACGGCTGCTAGGCTTTTTCGTCCCGATAGAACGTTACGGAATTAGGTTATGAGCAAACGTTTGCAAATAACCAAGGGTTATGAAAAATACGCTGCTGCTAACGAATGGCAGTAACAGTTCCTAACATATTCCTTAAAAATCTTACCAATTCATAAAACAGTCATTTTGGATTTATAGGATTGTCATTATCCTGTAGCGCAGGTGGCGTCTTAGACCAAAGTCGCGAAACGTTTAGAAACGATTGACTAAACGGTCACACTTTGGGACTAAATCGCCAATCCACGGTGAGCGGGGCAGCAGATCCCACCGCCAGAGATACACAAGAATTAGAACGTAGAGGAGCAAAACATGTACAAGTCCAGCCTGGCCCTGGCCGTGGCACTGGGGGTTCTCGCCCAACAAGCAGGCGCTGCCGGTTTCGTTGAAGACAGCAAACTAACGCTCAGCTCGCGCACCATGTACTTCAACGACGACAACCGCGAAAGCGGTATCGACCAGAAAGAAAGCGGTCAAGGCTTCAAGCTCGACTACCTGTCTGGCTTCACCGAAGGCACCGTAGGTTTTGGTGTCGACGTTCAGGCACTGTGGGGCATTCACCTGGATGGTGGCCGTGGTAGCCGTCCAGATGCCAACAACACCTTCTTCCCAAGCGACTCCGATGGTTCGGCAGTCCACGACTGGGCACGCATTGGTGGTAACGCCAAGGCTCGCTTCTCCAAGACCGAGGTCCACTACGGTAGCGCCCTGGCGCCTATGCTGCCGATCCTGGTCTCCAACGATGGCCGTCTGCTGCCGCAGACCTTCGAGGGTGGCACCCTGCAGTCGAAGGAAATCGACAATCTGACCATCAATGCTGGTCAACTGACCCACGCCATGGGTCGTGCCTCGAGCAACCGTACCGGTCTTTCCGTTTCTGGCGCCTTCCGCGACAGCAACAAGTTCCAGTTTGCCGGTGGTGACTACAAGCTCACTCCAGACCTGACCCTGCAGTACTACTACTCGAACCTGGAAGACTTCTACAAGCAGCACTTCCTGGGTGCTACCCACGTCTTCAAGATCGCCGACAACCAGTCGTTCAAGACCGACCTGCGCTACTTCGATAGCCGCAGCGACGGCAAGAATGGCGAGACCGGTTACGCCTTCGACAACAACGGTGGCTACGCGAAGAACGGGGGCGAGGTCGACAACAAGACCTGGAGCGCCATGTTCACCTACACCCTGGGTGGCCACGCGCTGATGCTCGGTCACCAGCAAGTGGGTGACGATGGTGGTTTCGTCTGGCTGAACCAAGGTAGCGTCCGCAAGGACGGCGCCACTTCCTCGCTGGAAGGCAATGGCGGCGCAAGCTTCTACCTGTTCACCGATAGCATGATCAACCAGTTCGCTCGTGCCGGTGAGAACACCACCTTCGGTCAGTACTCCTATGACTTCGCGTCCCTGGGCGTTCCAGGCCTGAAGGCTTCGGTGGCCTACCTGCGTGGTGACGACATCCGCAACAAGTCGGGCGACGGCAGCTACAACGAATGGGAACGTGACGCACGCGTCGACTACACCATTCAGCAAGGCTCCCTCAAAGGCCTGGGCTTCAGCCTGCGTCAGGGTGTTTACCGTGGTAGCGGCGAAAGCATCGGGGACAAAGACCAGACTCGCTTCATCGTGAACTACACTTACAACTTCCTGTAAGCCGTAGCTGAACAAGAAGCCTCGCCTAGCGCGAGGCTTTTTTGTATCTGCGATTTCGTATGCATAATGGTTATAAATAAATCAGTATTTATTCTTTTTGTTTTTAATCAAATGCAGGCACATTCAACCCACACGGTACAGAACCCAGCACAAAGGAGCCGCAGCCCATGAGCCTAAAACTCGGCGATATCGCCCCCGATTTCGAACAGGATTCCAGCGAAGGCAAGATCCGCTTCCACGAGTGGCTGGGCAACAGCTGGGGGGTGTTGTTCTCCCACCCGGCCGACTTCACCCCGGTGTGCACCACCGAACTGGGCCTTACCGCCAAGCTGAAGGACGATTTCGCCAAACGCGGGGTCAAGGCCATCGCCCTGTCGGTGGACCCGGTCGATTCGCACCACCGCTGGATCGATGACATCAACGAAACCCAGAACACCGTGGTCAACTTCCCGATCATTGCCGACGCCGACCGCAAGGTGTCTGACCTGTACGACCTGATCCACCCGAACGCCAGCGACACCCTGACTGTGCGCTCGCTGTTCGTCATCGACCCGAACAAGAAGGTGCGCTTGACCATCACCTACCCGGCCAGTACCGGGCGCAACTTCAACGAAATCTTGCGGGTGATCGACTCGCTGCAGCTGACCGACAACCACAAGGTCGCCACGCCAGGTAACTGGCAGGACGGTGACGACGTGGTAATCGTGCCCTCGCTGAAGGACGAAGAAGAGATCAAACAGCGCTTCCCCAAAGGTTACCGGGCGGTCAAACCCTATCTGCGGCTGACCCCGCAGCCCAATCGTTAAAGGATTCCTCGTTGCATTGCTCTTAGCCAAAGCAGGGATATTCGGGCCGTTTCGACGGCCCTTTTTTATGCCTGCTGAAAACTGCGATGGCTTCTTCGCGTATACCCGCGAAAGGGTCAAAACAGGAGATTGATAAAAATGGAATAAACAAATGAAAAAATATGATTTCTAGATATATGCGCTGACTGTTAATGTCACCTCCAACAGAACACAAGGAAGCGCTGCAATGCTGGTCGTCTCAATCGGTGGTAGCCCCAGTACCCGTTCACGCTCCGGCGTGCTGCTGGAGCGCTCGCGCCAGTGGCTGCAGGACCGTGGCGTCGAGGTAGTGACGTTCCAGGTACGTGACTTTCCCGCCGAAGACCTGCTGCACGCCCGTTTCGACAGCCCGCAGGTGCAGCACTTCCAGCAGCTGGTGGCCCAGGCCGATGGCCTGATAGTCGCCACGCCCGTATACAAGGCCTCGTTCGCCGGTGCCCTGAAAACCTTGCTCGACCTGCTGCCCGAACGCGCCCTGGTACACAAGATCGTGTTGCCAATCGCCACCGGCGGCAGCATCGCTCACATGCTGGCGGTGGATTACGCACTGAAACCTGTGCTGTCGGCACTCAAGGCGCAAGAGACCCTGCAAGGGATCTTCGCCGACGACAGTCAGGTCGCCTACGGAGAAGGCAGCAGGCCTGCGCAGCTCGCAGCTGCGCTGGAAGAACGCCTGCAGGACGCGCTGGAAACCTTCCACGTTGCACTGGCCCGTCGGCCGCGCCCCGTGGCCCCCGGCGTATTGAACGAACGCCTGATCAGCGCTCGCTGGAGCATCTGACCGGCCCAACCCGCTTTACCACCTTACTCGCCCGACAACGAGGCAAGCAGGTGCAACCCGAACCCACTCGCACAGGAGAGCGCCATGCGCACAGTCTTCTTGCGTCGCGGTCTGGTCGCCCTGTTTGCGGCGGCTGTGTCCTTCGGCGCCATCACCCAAGCCCAGGCCGAGAGCCTGCGTATCGGTTACCAGAAATACGGCACCCTGGTGCTGCTCAAGGCCAAGGGCACGCTGGAAAAGCGCCTGGCCGAGCAGGGCGTGCAGGTGCAATGGACCGAGTTCCCCGGCGGCCCGCAGCTGCTTGAGGGGCTGAACGTCGGCTCCATCGACTTTGGCGTCACCGGCGAAACCCCACCGGTGTTTGCCCAGGCCGCCGGTGCCGACCTGCTGTACGTCGCCTACGAGCCGCCAGCGCCGCACAGCGAGGCAATCCTGGTGCCGAAGGGCTCACCGATCCAGTCGGTCAAAGACCTCAAGGGCAAGAAAGTCGCCCTCAACAAAGGCTCCAACGTTCACTACCTGCTGGTTCGCGCCCTGGAAGACGCAGGCCTGAAATACACCGACATCCAGCCGGTGTACCTGCCCCCGGCCGACGCCCGCGCCGCCTTCGAGCGCGGCAGCGTGGACGCCTGGGTGATCTGGGACCCGTACCAGGCTGCCGCCGAGAAACAGCTGCAGGCTCATACCCTGCGTGACGGCAAGGGCCTGGTCGACAACCATCAGTTCTACCTGGCCACCCGCAACTACGCGACCCAGCACCCGGCGGTGATCAACACCCTGATCGAAGAAGTGCGTGCCGTGGGTGAATGGTCCCAGGCCAACCCACAGGAAGTGACAGAACAGGTCGCGCCGCTGCTCGGCCTGCCTGGCGACATCACCCTGACCTCGGTCAAGCGCCAAGGCTATGGTGCCGCGCCGCTCACCCCGGAAGTGGTGGCCGCACAACAGAAGATCGCCGACACGTTCCAGGCACTGAAGCTGATTCCCAAGCCGCTGAGCATCAAGGACGTGATCTGGACACCCCCGGCCAAGGTCGCCAGTGCGCCTTGATTGATTCGCCTGCGCCGGGGCGCCGCCCTGGCTGAGCCCCCTTGAGGAGACAACTCCAATGAGCCTTAACATCTTCTGGTTCCTTCCTACCCACGGTGACGGCAAGTACCTGGGCACTTCCGATGGTGCACGCGCCGTCGACCATGGCTACCTTCAGCAGATCGCCCAGGCGGCTGACCGGCTCGGCTTTGGTGGCGTGCTGATCCCTACCGGGCGTTCCTGCGAGGACTCCTGGCTGGTCGCGGCATCGCTGATCCCTGTGACCCAGCGGCTGAAGTTCCTGGTTGCCCTGCGCCCCGGGATCATTTCGCCGACCGTGGCGGCACGCCAGGCAGCAACCCTTGATCGCCTGTCCAACGGCCGCGCGCTGTTCAACCTGGTGACCGGTGGCGACCCGGACGAGTTGGCCGGTGACGGCCTGCACCTGAGCCATCAGGAACGTTATGAAGCCTCTGTGGAGTTCACCCGTATCTGGCGCAAGGTGCTGGAAGGCGAGGTGGTCGACTATGACGGCAAGCACATCCAGGTGAAGGGCGCCAAGCTGCTCTACCCGCCGATCCAGCAACCACGCCCACCTCTGTATTTCGGCGGTTCCTCCGAAGCCGCACAGGACCTGGCCGCCGAGCAGGTCGAGCTGTACCTGACCTGGGGCGAGCCGCCGAGTGCGGTCGCCGAAAAAATCGCCCAGGTGCGTGAGAAAGCCGCTGCCCAGGGCCGTGAAGTGCGCTTCGGCATCCGCCTGCACGTGATCGTGCGGGAGACCAACGAAGAAGCATGGGCCGCCGCCGACAAGCTGATCTCGCACCTGGACGACGACACCATCGCTCGTGCCCAGGCCTCGCTTGCGCGCTTCGACTCGGTCGGCCAGCAACGCATGGCCGCCCTGCACAACGGCAACCGTGACAAGCTGGAAGTCAGCCCCAACCTGTGGGCCGGTGTCGGCCTGGTACGTGGTGGTGCCGGTACCGCGCTGGTGGGGGATGGCCCGACCGTCGCGGCGCGGGTCAAGGAATATGCCGAGCTGGGCATCGATACCTTCATCTTCTCCGGCTACCCGCACCTGGAAGAGTCGTACCGGGTGGCCGAGCTGCTGTTCCCGCACCTGGATGTGCAACGCCCGGAGCAAGCCAAGACCGGTGGCTATGTGAGCCCGTTTGGCGAAATGGTGGCCAACGACATACTGCCCAAGTCCGTAGCGCAGAGCTGAGGGCCAGGCCATGAGTCGTGCAACTTCCAACAACCTTGGCCAGCGCCTGGCGCCATGGGCGCTGCCGGTACTGCTGCTGGCTGCCTGGCAACTGGCGGTCAGCGCCGGCTGGCTGTCTACGCGCATCTTGCCTGCGCCCAGCGCCGTGGTCAGCGCCGGCGTCGAGCTGGTGCGCAGCGGCGAGATCTGGACCCACCTTGCCATCAGTGGCTGGCGTGCCGGGTTGGGCTTCGTCATCGGTGGCAGCATCGGCCTGGTGCTGGGCTTTATCACCGGTCTGTCGAACTGGGGCGAACGCCTGCTCGACAGCTCGGTGCAGATGATCCGCAACGTGCCACACCTGGCGCTGATCCCGCTGGTGATCCTGTGGTTCGGTATCGACGAGTCGGCAAAGATCTTCCTGGTCGCGCTGGGTACGCTGTTCCCGATCTACCTGAACACCTACCACGGTATCCGCAACGTCGACCCGGCGCTGGTGGAGATGGCGCGCAGCTATGGCTTGTCCGGCTTCAGCCTGTTCCGCCAGGTGATCCTGCCCGGGGCATTGCCTTCGATCCTGGTAGGCGTGCGCTTTGCCCTGGGCTTCATGTGGCTGACCCTGATCGTTGCCGAAACCATTTCGGCCAATGCCGGCATCGGTTACCTGGCGATGAACGCCCGTGAGTTCCTGCAGACCGACGTGGTGGTGCTGGCCATCGTCATGTATGCCGTGCTCGGCAAGCTTGCCGACCTCGCCGCCCGCGGCCTGGAGCGTGTGTGGCTGCGCTGGCACCCGGCCTATCAAGTGGCGAAGAAGGAGGGCGCATGACCGTGCTCAAGGAACAGCCGCCACGCCTGCTGCGTGGTATCCCGCTGGCATCCAGCGGCCTGCGCAAGACCTTTGGCCAGCGCGAGGTACTGAAGGGTATCGAGCTGCATATTCCTGCCGGCCAGTTCGTCGCCATCGTCGGCCGTAGTGGCTGTGGCAAGAGCACCTTGCTGCGCCTGCTGGCCGGTCTCGACCAGCCCACTGCAGGCCAGTTGCTGGCCGGTGCCGCGCCGCTGGAGCAGGCCCGCGAAGAAACCCGCCTGATGTTCCAGGACGCGCGCCTGCTGCCATGGAAGAAGGTGATCGACAACGTTGGCCTGGGCCTGTCTGGCGACTGGCGCCCGCGTGCGCTGGAAGCGTTGGAGTCGGTTGGCCTGGCCGACCGCGCCAATGAATGGCCGGCGGCACTCTCGGGTGGCCAGAAGCAGCGCGTGGCCCTGGCCCGGGCGCTGATTCACCAGCCGCGCCTGCTGCTGCTGGACGAGCCGCTCGGTGCGCTGGATGCATTGACCCGTATCGAGATGCAGCAACTGATCGAACGCCTGTGGCGTCAGCACGGCTTCACTGTGTTGCTGGTTACCCACGATGTCAGCGAGGCAGTCGCCGTGGCTGACCGGGTGATCCTGATCGAGGACGGCGAGGTCGGGCTCGACCTCACTGTCGACCTGGCACGGCCTCGGGCGCGTGGTTCGCACCGCCTGGCCGCGCTGGAAAGCGAAGTGCTCAACCGTGTTCTGTCGGCCCCGGGCGCTGCGCCCGAGCCGGATCCTGTAGCCCCTTTGCCCACGCAACTGCGTTGGGCGCACTGACTGACTCACTTACCAGACTGAAGCCATAGAGAAGGAATCAAATCATGACCATCAAAGCCATCAACGTTCGCAACCAGTTCAAAGGCACCGTGAAAGAAATCCTCGAAGGCCCGGTACTGTCGGAAATCGACGTGCAGACCGCCTCGGGTATCGTCACTTCGGTCATCACCACCCGCTCTGTGCGTGAGCTGGAGCTGCAGGTGGGCAGTGAAGTGATTGCCTTCGTGAAGTCGACTGAAGTGTCCATCGCCAAGCTGTGATGGGTGTTGGCCATGGGGCTGCTTTGCAGCCCTTCGCGGGCACGCCCGCTCCCACAGGTAGTGCGCAGGTTTCAGGTTTTGCGCGGTCCCTGTGGGAGCGGGCGTGCCCGCGAAGGGCCGCACAGCGGCCCCAATGATCTCAGCTGGAACGCTTGGCCAGAAATGGCGGCAGATACAACCCCAGATACGCCTCGAACACTCGCTTGCCTTCCTCGGCCATGCGCGGGGTGATCGCTTCGTGCAGCTGCACCGACCGCGCATACACTCGGTCGCTCAATTCCATGGCCAAGGCAAACACGTCCACATCCGCCGGCATCACCGGAAGATGAAAGTGCTGGTCGAACAACTTGTGCATCAAGTCGCCCAGTTCCATGTCGTGCTGCCGATCGGCCTGCACCACTTCGCTCAGGCCATGCTGGGCCAGGATCAGCTGTCGCGCCGCCGCGTCCTCGTTGTAGATATCCAGCATGCGCTGCTCTACCAGCCGTGACAGTTCGTGCCAGGTGTTGAACGCACTGCTGTCGATCGGCGCGCTCAGCGCTTCACGAAAGGCCCGGTGTACATCGGCCGTCAATGCCTCCAGCAGCGCCGGTACACTGGCAAAGAAGTGATACACCGAAGACGGTGGAATCTGCGCGCGCTCGGCCACGCTGTAGATCGACAGGCCCGCCACCCCCAGCTCGGCCAGCAACTCGCGTGCAGCCGCCAGAATCGCCTCGATCCTGGCCTGGCTGCTGGCGCGCGGCCTGCGCGGGGTAGCAGTGCGGGTCATCAGTTGCTGATCGCCAGGATGCTGGCCTGGTAGGCACCGACGAACAGGTCGAAGTCGCCGACCTCCTGTTGTTCCAGGCGCGATTGCTCGGCCAGCGAGTCGCGGGCGAGGATTTCGAAGGCCTGCTGGCGTTCGACTGGCAGTGGCTGCTCGCGGAAAGTTTCGGCGTGGATACGGCTCTGGCGCAAGGCGAACTTGACGAAGCTTTCGTCATGCTCGGTCATGCGCGCCAACACTTGGGCCGACGGGGTCAGCGAGGCGTCGTCGACCTTGGCCTGCTGGGCATCCAGGGCCTTGCCGTGTTCTGCGCCGCCTTGCGCCTGGTCGAGCAGTTCGGCCAGTGGCCGGATACGCTCGATCAGCTCACTGGCCCAGGCCTTCAGGCCGATCGGCTGGCCATTGCGGTGAAGTTCCAGGCCCGGGCGCCGGCCTTCCTTGACCACGGTCAGGAAGTTGTTGGTGCACTGGCCGCATTCGCCGTTGTCCAGTTGCGGGCTGTCTTCCAGCGCGCAGAACAGCAGGAATGCGTCGAGGAAACGCGCCTCGGTCAGGTCGATACCAACCGGCAGGAACGGGTTGATGTCCAGGCAACGCACTTCCACATACTGAACGCCGCGCGAGGTCAGGGCCTGGATCGGCCGCTCGCCGGTGTAGGTGACGCGCTTGGGGCGAATGTTCGAGTAGTACTCGTTTTCGATCTGCAGGATGTTGGTGTTCAGCTGTACCCATTCGCCATCCACGTGCGTGCCGACTTCGACGTAAGGCGGGTAGGGCGTGCCCACCGCCTTGCGCAGGCTGTCGGTGTAGCTGGCCAGGTTGTTGTAGCACGGGGTGAGGCCGGCCTGGGCATTGCTCTGGTAGCCCAGGTCGCTCATGCGCAGGCTGGTGGCGTAGGGCAGGTACAGGGTTTCGGCATCCAGCTCTTCGAGCTGGTGCGGGCGGCCACGCAGGAAGCCTTTGTCCAGTGCCGGCGAGGCGCCGAACAGGTACATCAACAGCCAGCTGTAGCGGCGGAAATTGCGGATCAGTGCGATATAGGCCGACGACTGGTAGTCGCGGTCGCTCTCGCTGCCGCCCTCTGCTGCGCGCAGCAAAGGCCACAGCGCTTCGGGCAGCGAGAAGTTGTAATGGATACCGGCAATGCACTGCATGGTGCGGCCGTAGCGCAGGGCCAGGCCCTTGCGGTAGACGTGCTTGAGCTTGCCAATGTTCGAGCTGCCGTACTCGGCGATCGGGATGTCCTCCTCGGCCGGCAGCGTGCAGGGCATCGACGGACTCCAGAGGTATTCGTCGCCCAGCTTGCTGTAGACGAAACGGTGGGTCTCTTCGAGGCTTTCCAGCACCTTGGCCGGGTCGGGCAGGGCCGGGGTGATGAACTCCAGCAGCGACTCGGAATAATCGGTGGTGATCTGCTCGTTGGTCAGCGCCGATCCCAGGGCTTGCGGATGCGGGGTCTGGGCCAGGCGACCTTCTTCGGTCACGCGCAGGCATTCGCGCTCAATACCGTGCAGGCACTGCTTGAGCAGGGGGAGATTGGCGCCGAGCAGGCTCAGGCGGCGGTTGAGGAGGTCGCTCAAGATGTATTCCTTCACGCGTCAGTCGCCCCAATATGGGGGTAGAAAAGACGGTCTACAAGGGTAGTGGGAAAAGGAACTGGCGTTGTCGCCTGGTTTACGCGGTTCCGGCATTGCGCAGCGCCGACTTCGGAGGCCGCTTCGCAGCCCATCGCCGGCAAGCCGGGCTCCCACAGGTAAACCACGATATTCAGGCTTGTGGATTACCTGTGGGGGCCCGGCTTGCCGGCGATGGGGCGCGAAGCGGCCCCCGGCTGTTGCCGAAAATACCGCAGATACTGCTTGGTGAGCTAGAGAACCGCGAAGGTTCCTTGCGCTTTCGCGACCAGCTTGTCGCCCTGAACTACGTCGGCGTCGACCACCAGGGTGCGCCGCCCGGCGTGCAGCACACGGGCGGTGCACAGCACCTCGCCGTCACTGACGGCGCGCATGTAGTTGATCTTGCACTCGATGGTGACGCTTTGCTGGTCGAAGCCATGGCTGGCCGAGCAGGCCAGGCCCATGGCGATGTCCACCAGGCTGAAGATCGCCCCGCCGTGCAGCTTCTGGCCACGGTTGCGCAAGTGTGGCTCGAGCGCCAGGGCTACCTCGGCAACACCTGTTTCCAGGCGTTGCAGGCGGCAGCCAAGGAGCTGGCTGAAGGCGCTTTCGACGTATTCGCGTGGAACGTCCATCACTTCTTCTTGAGCTGTTTGGCGTTGGCGAACAGTGCGGCCATGGCGTTGTTGGCCGGTGCTGCGGTGGCGGTTTCGCGCTGGCGCGGCGCCTGCTGCTGGCGGTTGCCGCCATTGCCACGGTTACCGCCGCGGTTGCCATCGACCTTCTCGCCAGGGGTGTCGCTCATGCGCATGGACAGGCCGACACGCTTGCGCGGGATGTCCACTTCCATGACCTTGACCTTGACCACGTCGCCGGCCTTGACCGCTTCACGCGGGTCCTTGATGAACTTCTCCGACAGCGCCGAAATGTGCACCAGGCCGTCCTGGTGCACGCCGATGTCGACGAAGGCACCGAAGTTGGTGACGTTGGTCACCACGCCTTCGAGGATCATGCCCGGTTCCAGGTCCTTGAGGTCTTCGACGCCGTCCTGGAAAGTGGCGGTCTTGAACTCGGGGCGTGGGTCGCGGCCAGGCTTGTCCAGTTCCTGCAGGATGTCGGTGACGGTCGGCAGGCCGAAGGTTTCGTCAGTGAACTTCTTCGGGTCCAGGCGCTTGAGGAAGCTGCTGTCACCGATCAGCGAGCGGATGTCACGGCCGGTATCGGCGGCAATCCGTTGCACCAGCGGGTAGGCCTCGGGGTGCACCGCGGAGGCGTCCAGCGGGTTGTCGCCGTTCATCACGCGCAGGAAGCCGGCAGCTTGTTCGAAGGTTTTCTCACCCAGGCGGCTGACCTTTTTCAGTGCCGCGCGAGTGGCGAACGGGCCGTTGGCATCGCGGTGGGCGACGATGTTCTGCGCCAGGGTAGCGTTAAGGCCGGAGATGCGCGTCAGCAGGGCCACCGAGGCGGTGTTGACGTCCACGCCCACTGCGTTCACGCAATCCTCGACCACGGCGTCCAGGCCGCGCGCCAGTTTCAGCTGAGACACGTCATGCTGGTACTGGCCGACACCGATGGATTTCGGGTCGATCTTCACCAGCTCGGCCAGCGGGTCCTGCAGGCGGCGGGCAATCGACACGGCGCCACGGATCGACACGTCCAGGTCCGGGAATTCGCGGGCGGCCAGTTCCGATGCGGAGTACACCGAAGCGCCGGCCTCGGAAACCATGATCTTGGTGATCTTCAGTGCCGGGTACTTCTTGACCAGCTCCGCCACCAGCTTGTCGCTTTCGCGGCTGGCGGTGCCGTTGCCGATGGCGATCAGCTCCACCGAGTGCTTGGCGCACAGCGCAGCCATGATCGAAATGGTGCGGTCCCAGTCGTTCTTCGGTGCGTGCGGGTAGACCGTGGTGTGGTCCAGCAGCTTGCCGGTGGCATCGACCACGGCGATCTTGCAGCCGGTACGCAGGCCCGGGTCGAAGCCCAGGGTGGCACGCGGGCCGGCCGGGGCGGCCAGCAGCAGGTCGTGCAAGTTGTGGGCGAACACATTGATCGCCTCGCCTTCGGCGTTGTCGCGCAGCTCGCCGAACAGGTCGGTTTCCAGGTGGGTGTACAGCTTGACCTTCCAGGTCCAGCGCACCACTTCGCCCAGCCACTTGTCGGCCGGGCGGTTGCGGTTCTCGATACCGACGTGGTTGCCGATCATCAGCTCGCACGGGTGCAGGGTGCCGGGCAGTTCTTCGCCCACTTTCAGCGAGGCGCTCAGCACGCCTTCGTTACGCCCGCGGAAAATTGCCAGGGCGCGATGCGACGGGGCGTTGCGCAGCAGCTCGTCATGGGCGAAGTAGTCGCGGAACTTGGCACCTTCTTCTTCCTTGCCAGGCACGACGCGGGCGCTGAGTACCGACTCCTGCTTGAGGAAGCTGCGCAGCTTGTCGAGCAGGGCGGCATCTTCGGCGAAGCGCTCCATGAGGATGTACTTGGCGCCTTCCAGCGCGGCCTTGACGTCGGCCACGCCCTTGTCGGCGTTGACGAAGCGTGCGGCTTCGCTTTCCGGGGCCAGGTCGGGGTTGTTGAACAGGCCGTCGGCCAGCTCGCCGAGGCCGGCTTCCAGGGCGATCTGGCCCTTGGTGCGGCGCTTCTGCTTGTACGGCAGGTACAGGTCTTCGAGGCGGGTCTTGGTATCGGCCAGCTTGATCTCGCGGGCCAGTTCCGGGGTCAGCTTGCCCTGCTCCTCGATGCTGGCCAGGATGCTGGCGCGGCGCTCGTCGAGTTCGCGCAGGTAGCGCAGGCGCTCTTCCAGATGGCGCAGCTGGGTGTCGTCCAGGCTACCGGTCACTTCCTTGCGGTAGCGGGCGATGAAGGGCACGGTCGAGCCTTCGTCCAACAGGCCCACGGCCGCCTCGACCTGCTGGGGGCGTACGCCCAGTTCCTCGGCGATACGGCTGTTGATGCTGTCCATGTAAACCACCTGACATTTGTGAATACGGGGGTCGCCTGTGGGCCTGTCGCCCGGCGGCGCTGGATGAAAGCCGCGCATTATACCCATCGCAAACGGCTTGCGGTGATGGCGCCCGGCCAGCCGGAACTGGCGCCGGGGGAAAAATCTGCTAACAATGCTCACGCAACGTGCAGCAATGGCTACGCCATAATGCGCGGCGATATCAGAGGAGTTATTCATGACCGGCACGCCAAACACCGCTGAAGGTGACAAGATTCTCATCGTCGACGACGACCCGGGGCTGAGCAGCCTGCTGGAACGTTTCTTCACCAGCAAGGGCTACCGTGCCCGCGCGGTGCCCAACACCGAGCAGATGGACCGCCTGCTGCAGCGTGAGGTGTTCAACCTGGTGGTGCTCGACCTGATGCTGCCCGGCGAAGATGGCTTGTCGGCATGCAAGCGCCTGCGCCAGCAGAACAACCAGATCCCGATCATCATGCTCACCGCCAAGGGTGACGAGCTCAGCCGTATCAAGGGCCTGGAGCTGGGCGCCGACGACTACCTGGGCAAGCCGTTCAACCCGGACGAGCTGATGGCCCGGGTCAAGGCCGTGTTGCGTCGCCAGGCACCGAGCGTGCCGGGTGCGCCTGGCAGCGAAGACGAGTCGGTCACCTTCGGCGACTACGAGCTGTCGCTGGCCACCCGCGAACTCAAGCGTGGCGACGAAGTGCACATGCTCACCACCGGCGAATTCGCCGTGCTCAAGGCGCTGGTCATGCACGCGCGCGAGCCGCTGACCCGCGACAAGCTGATGAACCTGGCGCGTGGCCGAGAATGGGATGCGCTGGAGCGCTCCATCGACGTGCAGATCTCGCGTCTGCGCCGCATGATCGAGCCGGACCCGTCCAAGCCGCGTTATATCCAGACCGTGTGGGGCGTGGGCTACGTGTTCGTGCCAGACGGTAACGCCGGTAAATGATGCCGCGCCGTCGATGAAAACACCGCTCTGGTTTCCGCAAAGTTTCTTCGCCCGCACCCTGTGGCTGGTGTTGATCGTCGTTCTCTTCTCCAAGGCCTTGACCCTGGTCTACCTGTTGATGAACGAGGACGTGCTGGTCGACCGTCAGTACAGCCACGGTGTTGCGCTGACCCTGCGCGCTTATTGGGCGGCCGACGAAGAAAACCGCGACAAGATCGCCGAAGCGGCAGGCCTTATCCGGGTTACCGGCTCGGGCGTGCCCGAGGGTGAGCAGCACTGGCCCTACAGCGAAATCTACCAGCGGCAGATGCGGGCCGAGCTGGGTGAAGACACCGAGGTACGGCTGCGCATTCATGCGCCGCCGGCGTTGTGGGTCAATGCGCCAAGCCTGGGCCCGGGCTGGTTGAAGGTACCGCTATACCCGCACCCGCTGCGTGGGCAGAAGATCTGGAACGTGCTGGGTTGGTTCCTGGCCATCGGTCTGTTGTCCACAGCTTCGGCCTGGATCTTCGTGCGCCAGCTGAACCAGCCGCTCAAGCGCCTGGTTTTCGCCGCCCGGCAGCTGGGCCAGGGGCGCAGCGTGCGCCTGCCGATCAGCGACACGCCCAGCGAGATGACCGAGGTGTACAAGGCCTTCAACCAGATGGCCGAGGATGTCGAGCAGGCCGGGCGCGAGCGCGAGCTGATGCTGGCCGGGGTTTCCCACGACCTGCGCACACCGCTGACGCGCCTGCGTCTGTCGCTGTCTTTGCTGGACAGCGACAGCGAACTGAGTGACGACATGGTCCGCGATATCGAGGACATGGACGCGATCCTCGACCAGTTCCTGGCCTTCATCCGCGATGGCCGTGACGAACCGGTTGAAGAGGTCGACCTGGCCGACCTGGTGCGCGAAGTGGTGGCACCGTACAACCAGCCGGAAGAACGGGTGCGGTTGTGCCTGGAGCCGATTCCACCGTTCCCGCTGCGCCGGGTTTCGCTCAAACGCATGCTGGGCAACCTGATCGGCAACGCCCTGCACCATGCCGGCAAGGGGGTCGAGGTGGCCGCCTATGTGTCGGGCGACGAGAGTGCGCCGTATGTGGTGCTGAGCGTACTGGACCGCGGGACGGGGATCGACGAGTCGGAGCTTGAGACCATCTTCAACCCGTTCATTCGTGGTGACCGGGCGCGCGGCGGCAAGGGCACCGGGCTGGGGCTGGCGATCGTCAAGCGGATCGCGGCGCAGCATGGTGGGAATGTGGAACTGCGCAATCGCTCTGGTGGCGGGATCGAGGCGCGGGTACGGTTGCCTTTGGGGTTGTTGCTGCCGCGTAATGCTGTATGAATCTGGTTGGCTGCACCTGCCCTATCGCCGGCTGGCCAGCTTCCACAGGTAATCCACAAAACTGAAGGTCGTGGTAATCCTGTGGGAGCTGGCTTGCCGGCGATAGGGCCGGTACAGGCTTGAATCAGCCCTTACCCTTGGTCCGAGTCTGATTAGGGCCGCCATTCTTCTCCAGATGCTCGATGATCATGCCGGCCACGTTCTTGCCGGTGGTAATTTCAATCCCCTCCAGCCCCGGCGACGAGTTCACTTCCATCACCAGCGGCCCATGGTTGGAGCGCAGGATATCCACACCCGCCACGCTCAGGCCCATCACCTTTGCCGCGCGAATGGCGGTCATGCGTTCTTCCGGGGTGATCTTGATCAGGCTGGCCACCCCACCACGATGCAGGTTGGAGCGGAATTCCCCCGGCTTGGCCTGGCGCTTCATCGACGCGATGACCTTGTCGCCGACCACGAAGCAGCGGATATCCGCGCCACCCGCTTCCTTGATGTATTCCTGCACCATGATGTTCTGCTTCAACCCCATGAACGCCTCGATCACCGATTCGGCGGCCTTGGTGGTTTCGCACAGCACCACGCCGATGCCCTGTGTGCCTTCCAGTACCTTGATCACCAGCGGGGCGCCGTTGACCATCTGGATCAGGTCGGGGATGTCGTCCGGTGAGTGGGCGAAGCCGGTAATCGGCAGGCCGATGCCGCGCCGCGACAGCAGTTGCAGCGAACGCAGCTTGTCGCGGGAGCGGGCTATCGCTACCGACTCGTTGAGCGGATACACGCCCATCATCTCGAACTGGCGCAGCACCGCACAGCCGTAGAAGGTCACCGAGGCACCGATGCGGGGGATCACCGCGTCGAAGCCTTCAAGCGGTTTGCCGCGGTAGTGGATCTGCGGCTTGTGGCTGGCAATGTTCATGTAGGCCCGCAGGGTATCGATCACCACCATTTCGTGGCCCCGCTGGGCACCGGCTTCGACCAGGCGGCGGGTGGAATACAGACGCGGATTGCGCGACAGCACAGCGATCTTCATGCAGCACCTGTGGCAGGAGAAAGGGTGGCCGGAAAGGCCGGTTTGTCTTGTACGTATTTGAGACCGGGGTTGACCACCAGCTGACCATGGATCAGGGCCTTGGAACCCAGCAACAGGCGATAACGCATGTTCTTGCGGCAGGCCAGGGTGAACTCCACCTCCCACACACCATCGCCCAGGGCCAGTGACGTGCGGATGACATAGCGGGTCTGGGCCTGGCCGTTGGAGCTCTTGATGGTTTTCATGGTCACCAGCGGTGCCTCGCAGCGCCGGTGGCGCAACTGCACCACCGAGCCAAGGTGTGCGGTGAAGCGGACCCAGGGCTGGCCGTCGCGCTCGAACGGCTCTACCTCGGTGGCGTGCAGGCTGGAGGTGCTGGCGCCAGTGTCGATCTTGGCGCGCAACCCGGCCACGCCAAGGTCGGGCAGGGCGACCCACTCGCGCAGGCCGATCACAGTCAAATGGTCAAATGTCTTCACGAAACGCACCCTGCGGATGAGGTGTTGAACTGTAAGCACGGCGGGGATTTTTTGCATCCGATCGTTACGGTAGTACAGTTCGATGAAACACAGCGTTCGAGGTAATGGGATGGCACAAAAAGCCGAAGATGACGACAAGGTACGCCTGGACAAATGGCTGTGGGCAGCACGCTTCTACAAGACCCGCGCGCTGGCCAAGGCGGCGATCGAGAGCGGCAAGGTGCACTGCCGGGGTGAGCGCTGCAAGCCGGGCAAGGAGCCGCGGGTGGGTGACGAGTTCGTGCTGCGTACCGGGTTCGACGAGCGCACCGTGGTGGTGAAGGCTCTGTCGGTGGTGCGGCGTGGTGCGCCAGAAGCGCAGACGTTGTACGAAGAGACCGAGGACAGCGTGCGCCGGCGCGAACAGGCGGCGGAACTGCGCAAGGCCGGGGCGATGGGCGTGACCACCGATGGGCGGCCGACCAAGAAGCAACGGCGCCAGATTCACCTGTTGCATGGGAGCTTCGAATAGCCGGGGCCACTTTGCGGCCCATCGCCGGCAAGCCAGCTCCCACAGGTACTGCGCAAGCCCTGAAACTTGTGCAACCCCTGTAGGAGCGGCCTTGTGTCGCGATGGGCTACGCAGTAGACCCAGGGATCTAGCGGGTCACCGCCAAGCGCCCGACCAGCGGTAACTTGGCCGCGATCGCGAACATCGGCGCCGTCCAGCGCAGCAGCAGCGCGCTCCCCTTGGCCGCCAGCGGCGTGTAGCAGCTCCAGCCCAACGCCAGCACCGCCATCAGCAGCCCGCCGATGTAGTCATCCTGCCCCCAGTGGGCACCGGCCACCAGGCGCGGCAACATGAACAATACCGCCAACCCCCAGACCACCAGATATTGCACCAGGCGGCGGCTGAACACGCTCATGAACAGCGCCCAGACCAGCAACACCGAGGCATGATCCCCCGGGAAACTCTTGCTGGAGCGGTCCTTGAGCTCCCAGGCCGCCTCCAGGTTCGGATAGTAGTCGCTGAGGTGCACCACCTCGTCGAACATCATCGACGGGCTCTTGTGCTGCCAGCCTGCTGCATCCACCCACTTGGAAAACAGCGCGCGAATCACCACTAAGAGGATCAGCGTGACCAGAAAACCGAAAAAGGCCTGGCGTACCTGGGTTGCCTTGAACACCCAGTCGCCACGGATAAGCACTGCCAGAAGGATCAGGCCGACGACGATGTCGAACGGGCGCAGGCTGCCGACGGTCCAGATGTAGCGCCAGGTGGTGTTGTCGGCCAGCGGAGAATTCAGGCTGTGGAACAGCCACTCGTCGAAAGTCAGGCACAAGATCTGGCCAATGGGCCATAACCAGAAACACAGTAGAGCGATGGGGAGCAGCGTACAGGCTGCCAATGGCCCCCAGGACCACCTTGCTTGGAACAGTGGTGAATTGTCCATAAAATACCTCTATTGCAAACAGAAATCGGAGCGCCTCGTGAGCGCTCTGTCACGGGGTTCTCACATGTTTTCGACAACCCTTGTAACCATTTTGTCATCATTTTTCAGATAGCCAAAACCTATGAGCGACTTGCCTGATACCGATTTCACCCAACGTTTCATCTTCGACGAGCGCGATGTGCGCGGCGAGTGGGTGTCTCTCGATGACAGCTACGCCGCGGTGCTGGCGCGTCATGAGTACCCACAGCCAGTGCAGGCACTGCTCGGCGAGCTGATGGCGGCCACTGCCTTGCTCGTAGGGGCGATGAAGTTCGACGGCCTGCTGATTCTGCAGGCACGTTCGGAAGGGCCGATCCCGCTGCTGATGGTGGAGTGTTCGAGCGAGCGCGACATCCGTGGCATGGCTCGCTATGACGCCGAGCAGATCCCTGACGGCGCCACCCTGTCGCAACTGATGCCCGACGGCCACCTGACCCTGACCATCGATCCGGTCAAGGGCCAACGCTACCAAGGCACCGTGGATCTCGATGGCACCAACCTGTCGGAGTGCTTCACCAACTACTTCGTCCAGTCGCAGCAGCTCAATACCCGTTTCTGGCTCAACGCCGAGGGCGGCAAGGCCCGTGGCCTGCTGCTGCAGCAACTGCCGCGCGATCGCCAGCCGGACGATGAAGAGCGTGAAGAAAGCTGGCAGCACGTTGTGGCATTGGCTACCACGCTCAAGGCTGATGAGTGGGCGCTGGACAACGAAACCCTGCTGCACCGCCTGTATCATGAAGATGCCGTGCGCCTGTTCGATATCCAGCCGCTGCGCTTCAAGTGCAGCTGCTCGCGCGAACGTTCCGGCAATGCGCTGGTCAGTTTGGGCGAGCACGATGCCACGGTGCTGGTGGAAGAGTGCGGCGGGCAGGTGGAGATCGATTGCCAGTTCTGCAACGAGCGCTATTTCTTCGACGCCAGCGATGTGGCGCAACTGTTTGCCGGTGGCGGCACTGACGTAGCCTCAGAAACTCGTCACTGAAACGTTTAACCACAGGACAATCTCCTGTCGAATTGCGCAAAAGCGCAGTTCTGACAGGAGGGGCCTACTTTTTTTGGGCGTTTCTGGCATAATCCGGCCACTTTTTTCGCTGTAGTAGTTTTTTCAAGACAACTACAAAACGTTTGGAGCACTCGGCCTCGGGCCGGATGGGGTATCTCATGACGCAAGCCAACAACACCGTGTACACCGACCTGAGCGTCGATGAGCTGGTAAAAGAAGCGCTGCAACGCGGTGAAGGCGTACTAGCCGATACTGGCGCACTGGTCGTGGAGACCGGTCACCGTACTGGCCGTTCGCCGGCTGACCGTTTCATCGTCGAAGAGCCTTCCACCCAGGACGCCATTGCCTGGGGCCCGATCAACCGCAAGTTCCCGGCCGACAAGTTCGATGCCCTGTGGGACCGCGTTGAGGCGTTCAACAACGCCCAGGATCACTTCGTTTCCTACGTTCACGTAGGGGCGGCCGCCGAGCACTACCTGCCGGTGAAGATGACCACCCAGACTGCCTGGCAGAACCTGTTCGGCCGTTGCCTGTTCATCAACCCGGAGCAGTACAACCCGGCTGGCCGTGGCGAGTGGCAGGTCCTCAACGTCGCCAACTTCGTGTGCGAGCCTGAGCGTGACGGTACCAACTCCGATGGTTGCGTGATCATCAACTTCGCCCAGAAGAAGGTGCTGATCGCTGGCATGCGCTACGCCGGCGAAATGAAAAAAGCCATGTTCTCGGTGCAGAACTTCCTGCTGCCGGCTGCCGACGTGCTGCCGATGCACTGCGCGGCCAACATTGGCGAAGCAGGCGATGTGACCCTGTTCTTCGGCCTGTCCGGCACCGGCAAGACCACCCTGTCGGCCGACGAAAGCCGTTACCTGATCGGTGACGACGAGCACGGCTGGGGCGAGGGCGTGGTGTTCAACATCGAAGGCGGTTGCTACGCCAAGTGCATCGACTTGTCCGAGAAGAACGAGCCGGTCATCTGGAAAGCCATCAAGCATGGCGCCGTGCTGGAAAACGTCGTTCTCGACGCCAACAAGCACGCCGACTACAGCGATGTCAGCCTGACCCAGAACAGCCGTGCGGCCTACCCGCTGGAGCACGTTGCCAAGCGTTCCGAAGCGAACCTGGGTGGCGAGCCGAATGCAGTCATCTTCCTGACCTGCGACCTGACGGGTGTTCTGCCTCCGGTTTCGATCCTGAACAACGAGCAGGCGGCCTACCACTTCCTGTCCGGCTACACCGCGCTGGTCGGTTCCACCGAAATGGGTTCGGGCAGCGGCATCAAGTCGACCTTCTCCACCTGCTTCGGCGCGCCGTTCTTCCCGCGCCCGGCTGGCGAGTACGCCGAGCTGCTGATCAAGCGTATCAAAGGCTTCGACTCGAAGGTCTACCTGGTCAACACCGGCTGGACCGGCGGTGGCTACGGCGTTGGCAAGCGCTTCAGCATCCCGACCACCCGTGCCGTGATCGCTGCGATCCAGAGTGGCGCGCTGATCGGTGCCGAAACCGAGCACCTGGACATCATCAACCTGGATGTGCCGAAGGCCGTTCCGGGTGTTGAAACCGAGCTGCTCAACCCGCGCACCAACTGGGCTGACAAGGCTGCCTACGACGAGGCTGCCAAAGGCCTGGCCAAGCTGTTCATCGAAAACTTCAAGAAGTTCGAAGTTTCCGACGCCATCAAGGCCGCTGGCCCGCAGCTGTAAGCTGAGCTTACCTGTAACGAAAAGGCCGCCCCTACGGGCGGCCTTTTCGTTTTCTACTGCCTGTACCGGCCTCTTCGCGGCTAAAGCCGCTCCCACAGGTACTGCACTGCATTCAACGTTGGTGGTGTACCTGTGGGAGCGGCTTTAGCCGCGAAGAGGCCGGCACAGGCAGCGAAAATCCGGTTTTTCTGTTTCACTGTCAGCATCCATTGCGAAGACAAGAGCCAGCCAGATGACCGAATCCCCTCAGCGCACTGCCTTCTCCCACTTCCACCCCATCCTCACCCGCCCCCAGGACAACGACCTGAACGGCCATATTGCCGGTGCCACCGTGCACGGCTTCTTCGAAACCGCCATCCAGGCGTTCCTCGTCGAACAGGCCGACCTGGACCTGCGTGACGGCGAGCTGGCGGCATTCGTGGTCAGTTCGGCGGCGGATTTCTACGCTCTGCCCGGCTTCCCGGACGTGCTGGAAGTAGGGCTGGGGGTGGCACGACTGGCTGGCAGCACGGTGGAGTACCGCCTGGCCCTGTTCCGCCCAGGGGAGCCGGAGGCGTGTGCGGCAGGCACGGTGGTGCAGGTCTTCATCGAACGCGCCAATGGACGGCCAGTGGTGTTGCCAGAGACGCTGCAGGTGATCCTGTCTGGTGTACTGCTGGAACAGCAGGCATAAAAAAGCCCCGCTGGCAGGGGCGGGGCTTTTGTTGCCGGGGCAAGGCCCTCAGGCGTTAGTCGCGCCAGTGGCGCTTGTGCTTGTGCTTGCGATGGCCGTAGTGGTGGCCACGGTCCCAGTGGCGACGGTCGTCGTCATAACCACGACGGTAGCGGCGGCCTTCGTGGTAATCGTCTCTGTCGGCCTCTTTACCCAGGTAGTTACCCAGTGCACCACCGGCACCACCGCCGGCTGCTGCGCCAATGTAGCTACCGGTAGTGCCGCCCACGGAGCGGCCGACCACGTTACCGCCTGCGGCGCCCAGCGCGCCGCCGATAGCGGCTTCACCGCGCTGACGCTTGTCGGCACCCAGGGCACCGCCAGCTGCGCCGCCCAGACCGGCACCAATGGCGCCGCCGGTGCTACCACCGATGGAGTTGCCCACCACGGAGCCCAGTACCCCACCCAATGCGCCGCCAATGCCGGCCTCGGTGGTGCCGCCTGCCATGGCAACGCCGCTGAGCAAGCTGAAAGACAACAACAGTATCGAGGAGTACTTCTTCATCAAGAGAGCCTCATAAGGATGACGGGGCGATTTTTGAGCCTTGCAGGCACGCCTGGCAACGGAAATCCGACGAGTAACACGAGTTGTACACAATTCTCTAACTTACTGTATTTACTGTGAAACTTTATCGTTTTTTCGCTGTCTGAGACCTTTATGACGAAGCCCTGAGCCTTGATGGAACAGGGCTTTTTTCGTTTTTGGCGGCACGGCTTCCGGCCTCTTCGCGGGCACGCCCGCGAAGAGGCCAACACCATTCCTACAGGATGCGCCCGTCGTCCCGCGCCCGCTCCAGCTTGATGGCGATGAACTTCGACGTCGGCGTATGGCTGCCATCGCCAATGCTTTCCAGCGGCACCAGCGGGTTCACCTCCGGATAGTACGCCGCCGCCTGCCCGGCCGGGATGTCGTAGGCCAGTAAAGTGAAGCCGTGCACACGGCGCACATGCTCATCCCCCCACAACGACACGATGTCGACCTGCTGCCCCGGCTGGAAGCCCAGGCGGATGATGTCGGCTTCGTTGGCGAACAGCACCTCGCGCTGGCCACGCACGCCACGGTAGCGGTCGTCCAGGCCGTAGATGGTGGTGTTGTACTGATCGTGCGAGCGCATCGATTGCATGATCAGGTCAGGCACCTGCCCGCTGGCGCGTACACGCTCGTCGATCAGCGTGTCGGGCAGCAGGTTGGCCTTGAAGTTTGCGCGGCCGGTGCTGGTATTCCATTCACGGCTGGCAGCGCTGTTGCCCAGGTAGAAACCGCCCGGCTCGCGCAGGCGCTGGTTGAAGCCGCTGAAGCCGGCGATGGTGTCGCCGATCAGCTCGCGGATACGGTCGTAGTCAGCTACCAGCCAGTGCCAGTCCACGGGCTTCTTGCCGAGGGTGGCGGCGGCGATACCGGCGATGACCGCCGGCTCCGAGCGCATCTGCGTCGACAGCGGCTTCAGCTGGCCATTGGAGGCGTGGACCATGCTGAACGAGTCTTCTACCGTTACCGCCTGTGGCCCTTCTGCCTGAAGGTCGATGTCGGTGCGGCCCAGGCACGGCAGGATCAGTGCCTGCTTGCCGTGTACCAGGTGGCTGCGGTTGAGTTTGGTGCTGATGTGCACGGTCAGCTCGCAGTTGCTCAGTGCCTGGGCGGTGCGCTCGGTGTCCGGCGTGGCCTGGGCGAAGTTGCCGCCCAGGCCGATGAATACCTTGGCCCGGCCGTCGAGCATGGCGTGGATCGCCTCGACGGTGTTGTGGCCATTGTGCCGGGGCACGGGGAAGCCGAAGCGCTGCTCGATGGCGTCCAGCAGGGCCACCGGCGGGCGCTCATTGATGCCCATGGTGCGGTCACCCTGCACGTTGCTGTGGCCGCGCACCGGGCACAGGCCTGCGCCTGGCACGCCGATGTTGCCGCGCAGCATCTGCAAGTTGACGATTTCCTGGATGGTCGGCACTGAGTGGCGGTGCTGGGTAATACCCATAGCCCAGCACATGATCACCCGCTTGCCACGGCAATACATGCGCGCGGCCAGTTCGATGTCGGCCAGCGCCAGGCCGGACTGGGCCTGGATGTGCTCCCAGGGGGTGGCATCCACTACCGCCAGGTAGTCGTCGACGCCATGGCCATGTTCGGCAATGAAGGCGTGGTCGAAGACTGCTGGTTCGCCGTTGGCCTGGGCCTCGCGTTCCCATTGCAGGACGAACTTGGCCATGCCGCGCAGCAGCGCCATGTCGCCGCCCAGGGCCGGGCGGAAGAATGCGGTGTTCGTCGGCCGGTCGCTGTTGGTCAGCATTTCCAGCGGGTTCTGCGGGTGCTGGAAGCGCTCCAGGCCACGCTCCTTGAGCGGGTTGATGCACACCACCTGGGCACCGCGTTTTACCGCGTCGCGCAGCGGGTCGAGCATGCGGGGGTGGTTGGTACCGGGGTTCTGGCCCCAGACGAAAATCGCGTCGGCGTGCTCGAAGTCGTCGAAGGTGACGGTGCCCTTGCCGACCCCGATGCTCTGCCCCAAGGCCACGCCGCTGGCCTCGTGGCACATGTTCGAGCAGTCGGGGAAGTTGTTGGTGCCGTAGGCGCGCACGAACAGCTGGTACAGGTACGCCGCTTCGTTGCTGGCGCGCCCCGAAGTGTAGAACTCGGCCTGGTCAGGGCTGGCCAGCTTGTTCAGCTCACGGGCGATCAGGTTGAAGGCGGCGTCCCAGCTGATTGGCTGGTAGCGGTCGCTGGGTGCGTCATAGACCATCGGCTCGGTGAGGCGCCCCTGGTACTCCAGCCAGTAGTCGCTCTGCTGCAGTAGCGAAGTGACGCTGTAGCGGGCGAAAAAGGCGGCATCGACGCGGCGCTTGGTCGCCTCCCAGTTCACGGCCTTGGCACCGTTCTCGCAGAACTTGACCATGCCGCTTTCCGGCGAGTCGCCCCAGGCGCAGCCGGGGCAATCGAAGCCGCCGTTCTGGTTGGTCTTGAGCAGCGCGCGAATGTTCTTCAGCGCGTTATCGCTGCCCACCCAGGCCTTGGCTACGCTGCGCAGCGCGCCCCAGCCACCGGCGGGGCCGTGGTAGGGCTTGTAGCGAGGGGAAGAGGCTGGGGCGTTGTCCGGGAGGTGTTGGTACGAGGTCACGACTGTTACGACTCCGCCGCTGGGCTGTAGACCCGCGGTGCGCTGTGCTTGGGCAGATGGATAAGGTTGAGGTTGTGCTTGCGCGCCCATTGCAGGGCAAGGCCGGTTGGCGCCGACAGGCTGACCAAGGTCTGGATACCGGCCCGCAGCACCTTCTGGATCAGCTCCAGGCTGCAGCGGCTGGTGACGATGGCCAGGCCACCCTGGCTGTCGATGCCCTGGCGCAGCAGGGCGCCGATCAGCTTGTCGAGGGCGTTGTGCCGGCCGATGTCTTCGCGGCCGAGCAGCAGTTCGCCGTGGCGGTCCATGAACAGCGCCGCATGCACCGCGCCGCAGTGCTGGCCGAGCGGCTGGAAGGCATCGATGCGTTCACGCAGGCCGACCAACCATTGTGCCGGTGGCAAGGGCGCGCCAGGCAGCTCGGCCAGCTCTGGCAGCGCCTGCTCCAATGCTTCGACCCCGCACAGGCCACAACCACTGGTGCCGGCCAGCTGGCGGCGCTGGTTTTTCAGGTTCCAGAACGCTCGGCTGGAAATCTCCAGGTCGGCATACATCGCCGAGCCGCTGCCGGAGAGTTTCAGATCGTAGATTTCTGCTGTGCCGTCGACAATGCCGCTGCCGACGCTGAAGCCGACGGCGAAGTCTTCCAGGTCGGTGGGGCTGACCAGCATCACCGCCTGGTTGAGGCCGTTGTAGGCAATGGCCAGGGCCACTTCTTCGGCCAGGGGCGTGCTGTCGCGTCTGGCGTCATTGAGCTGGACGTAATCGTAGGTGTTGCTGGCGGCGGGCATGGTCAAGGGCGATGAGGCCGCGCATACCGGAGGTTTGCTGTTCATCGGGGCTGACTTTTCATCGGGGCTATTGGCGGCTTTCAGATAGCACAAGCCTAGGCGTGCGGGTCGGTGGCGTCTAATCGCTAGGGTCTATGCCTTGATAGACCGCGTCGATTGGTCGCATGGGGCGCCAGGGGAAAAGCTGGCCTAGACTGCTGTGTCCGAGGTTTCGTCAACAAGGAGAGCGCTATGAGCTTGTTCAGTTTCGTCAAGGAAGCGGGCGAGAAGTTGATCGACCTGCTGACCCCCGGCAATGCCAATGCCGAAGAGCAGTTGAAGAAACACGTGGAAAGTGTCGGCCTGGGCAATCCGAATATCAAGGCCACTGTAGAGGGAGACAAGATCATCCTCACGGGCGAGGTGGCCAGCCAGGAGGAGAAAGAGAAGATCATCCTGGCGGCGGGCAACGTCGCTGGCGTGGCCAGTGTCGATGACCAGATCACCGTGACCGGACCGGTGGCCCAGGCCGCACGGTTCGTGACGGTGGAGAAGGGCGATACATTGAGTGCCATTTCGAAGAAGGTGTATGGCGACCCCAACAAGTACCAGAAGATCTTCGAGGCCAACAAACCGATGCTCAAGCACCCGGACAAGATCTATCCGGGGCAGGTGTTGCGTATTCCTGACTGATCTCTGCAGCCTGTACTGGCCCTATCGCCGGCAAGCCAGCTTCCACAGGATTACCACAGGCCTGAGGACCTGCGAGGTACCTGTGGGAGCTGGCTTGCCGGCGATAGGGCCCTCACAGGCCTACCAATATTTCCCGGTAATCCTCGACCGCCGCAAACTCTTCGGTATCCCGCGGCCCTGCCTGGCTATCCGGTTGGCGCACCGCCAGCAGATGCCCCACGCCAAACCGTCGTGCACTGCGCAGAATCGCCAGGGTGTCATCGATGAACAGGCTGCGCTCCGGTTCAAAGCCGATGTCCGCCTGCAATGCGTCCCAGAACTGCGGGCTTTCCTTCGGGTAGCCATAGTCATGCGAGCTGATCAGCCTTTCGAAATACGGCGCCAACTCCACCCGCTCCAGCTTCAGCGACAGCGAATCCCGGTGCGCATTGGTGATCATCACCACGCGCTTGCCCGCGTTGCGGATCGCGGCAAGGAACGTATCGGCATCCGGGCGCAGGGCGATCAGGTCGGCGATTTCCTGTTTCAGCTCGCGGATCGGCAGCCGCAGTTCGCGGCTCCAGAAGTCCAGGCAATACCAGTTCAGCGTGCCGGCATTGCGTTCGAACAGCGGCTGCAGCTCCATTTCCGCCATTGCCCGGCTCACCCCGTGCAGCTCGGCGTAGCGCTGGGGCAGGTGGTCCAGCCAGAAGCGGTTGTCGTAATGCAGGTCGAGCAGGGTGCCGTCCATGTCCAGCAGGACGGTATCGATGGCAGACCAGGGAAGAACAGGCATGGGAAACTCTCGATCAGTCGGCAAGCCACGGTATAGTAACCCGTTCACGCCAAGGAGCCGCCCCATGCGCCAGAAACCCACCGTCCTCAGCCGCGAAATCGTCGCCAGCAGCCGCCTGTTTCGCGTCGAAGCCGTGCAATTGCGCTTCAGCAATGGCAACGAGCGTACCTACGAGCGCCTGGTGGGCCGGGGTAATGGCTACGGTGCGGTGATGATCGTGGCCATGCTCGATGCCGAGCACGCGGTGCTGGTGGAGGAATATTGTGGCGGCACCGATGAATACGAGCTGTCGTTGCCCAAGGGCCTGATCGAGCCGGGCGAGGACGTGCTGGCGGCAGCCGACCGGGAGCTCAAGGAAGAAGCCGGTTTTGGCGCGCGCCAGCTGGAGCACCTGACCGAGCTGTCGCTGTCGCCGGGCTACATGAGCCAGAAGATCCAGGTGGTGCTGGCCAGCGACCTGTACGAGGAGCGCCTGGAGGGCGACGAGCCGGAGCCGATGCGGGTCGACAAGGTCAACCTGCGCGAACTCTCGGCCCTGGCCATGCACCCGCAGTTTACCGAGGGGCGTGCGCTGGCGGCGCTGTACCTGGCGCGTGACCTGCTGATTCAGCGGGGGCTGCTGGAAGCATGAACGACCTGCAATTGATGCACGAAGTTGTCAAGCTGGCCCTGTTGGCGGGGGACGCGATCTTGCCGTTCTGGCGTGCCGATGTGGCCGTGACCAACAAGACCGACGATTCGCCGGTCACCGCCGCCGACCTGGCGGCGCACCGGGTGATTGCCGATGGCCTGCTGGCGCTGGCGCCGCAGATCCCGGTGCTGTCCGAAGAGGACTGCAACATTCCGCTGGCCGAGCGTCAGGGTTGGAGCCGCTGGTGGCTGGTCGACCCGCTGGACGGCACCAAGGAGTTCATCGCCGGCAGCGAGGAATTTACGGTCAACATCGCCCTGGTCGAAAACGGTGAGGTGGTGTTTGGCGTGGTTTCCATGCCGACCAACGGGCGCTGTTACTTCGGTGGTCGCGGGTTGGGCGCCTGGCGTGCCGAAGCGGGTGAGGCCGCCCAGGCGATCCAGGTACGCAACGCGCCGCCGGCGGGTGCGCGTTTCACCGTGGTCGCCAGCCGTCGCCATACCAGCCCGGAACAGGAAGCGTTATTGGCCGGGTTGGGGGCTGCGGTGGGTGAGCTGGAGCTGGCTAATATCGGTAGTTCTTTGAAGTTCTGCCTGCTGGCCGAGGGCAGCGCCGACTGCTATCCGCGCCTGGCACCGACCTCGCAGTGGGATACCGCGGCGGCGCAGGGCGTGGTGGAAGGGGCTGGTGGGGAGGTAATCGGGCTGGATGGCTTGCCGTTCCGGTACCCAGCGCAGGAGTCGTTGCTTAACCCGCATTTCCTGGCATTGCCGGCAAATGCTGCGTGGCGCCAAGCCTTCCTGAGCCTGATCTGACGGGTATCATCACACTCTGTTGGTGCTTAGTACTTCAGCTTCGCCGCCTATATCGCCGGGGCGGCTTTGCGGCCCATCGCCGGCAAGCCAGCTCCCACAAGTACTGCGCAGACCTTCAGCATGGCGCTGCACCTGTGGGAGCTGGCTTGCCGGCGATGGGCTGCGCAGCAGACCCAACAGCACTAACTGACTGGCATCACTACTTGCCCGCGGTCAGCGGTGCAGCACGTACTGGCCGCTGAAGGTAACAGCAGGCTCGTCACTACCGGCATTGCTCACCGTGGTCTCCAGCGTCAACCGTGCCCGCCCGCGGCGCTGGTACATGGTCAAGAACCGCTCCCAGGTCTTTTCATCCGGCGCCGCACAGCGCGCCACCGCCGCCCCGGTAACCGGCAGCGGATAACTGATCTGCCCTTCCTGGATGACGATATGTCCGTCATCGATCCCCAACTCGCGCAAGCGCAGGTGCAGCCAGCCCCACCCCACCAGCACCGCGGCGCAGTACAGGCTGCCGCCGAACATGGTGCTCTTGTGGTTGACGTTGGCCGCCAGCGGCAATTGCAGGCGCAGGGTGTGCTGCTGCCAATCGAGCACTTCCAGGCCCATTTCGCGGGTCAGGGGGATGTCGCCGTGCAGGACGGACTGAAGGTGCTGGCTTTCGGTATTCATTAACGGTTGTCCTCTTGATCGTCATGCCCGCCGCTACCGCCGTCGAAGCTCAAGCCATGCTTGCGCAGCTTGTCGTGCAGGGTCTTGCGGGGGATGCCCAGCGCCTCGGCCAGGCTGCGCATGGAGCTGTGTGGCTGGGCCAGTTCGGCCGCGATCAGCGAGCGTTCGAACTGCTCGACCTGTTCGCTGAGGTTGCCGCTCGGCATCGGTACCGCAGGCATTGCCGCAGGTGGCGCCTGGCCGTCCAGGGCCAGTTCCAGGCCAAGGGCGAAACGCTCGGCGGCGTTCTGCAGCTCGCGTACGTTACCGGGCCAGTCGTGACGCAGCAGCATGGCGCGCTGGGCCGGCTGCAGGGCGTGTGGCGGCAGGCCATGGCGCTGGCTGGCGGCGTCGGCGAAGTGCTGGAACAGCACCAGGATGTCATCGCCACGTTCGCGCAGCGGTGGAATACGCAGCGGCGCCACATTCAGGCGGTAATACAGGTCGGCACGGAAGCGCCCCTGGTCGGCTGACTGGCGCAGGTCCTCCTTGGTCGCGGCGATGATGCGGATATCCAGCGGGATCAGCTGGTTGCCACCCAGGCGCTCGACCACCCGTTCCTGCAGCATGCGCAGCAGTTTCACCTGCACATCCAGGCTCATGCTCTCGATTTCGTCGAGGAACAGCGTGCCACCGTTGGCGAACTCGAACTTGCCGATGCGGCGTTTCTGCGCACCGGTGAACGCCCCGGGCTCATGGCCGAACAGCTCGCTTTCGACCACAGACTCGGCCAGTGCGCCGGCATTGATCGCCACGAACGGCCCGTCGCGGCGGCTGGACAGGTCGTGCAGGGCGCGGGCCACCACCTCTTTGCCGGCACCGGTCTCACCCAGGATCAGCACATCGGCGCGGGTGCCGGCCAGGGCGCCGATCTGCTCGCGCAGGCGCTGCATGGACGGCGACTGGCCCACCAGGCGGGTGGCCAATTGCTGGCGGTCGCTCAGGGCCAGGCGCAGGCTGCGGTTGTCCAGTACCAGGCGGCGCAGGGCCAGGGCGCGACGCACGCTGTCCAGCAGGGCGTCGCTGGCAAAGGGCTTTTCCAGGAAGTCGTAGGCCCCGGCGCGCATCGCTTGCACCGCCAGCGGTACATCGCCGTGGCCGGTGATCAGCAGCACCGGCAGTTCGTTGTCACGGCCGTGCAGTTGTTCCAGCAGCTGCAGGCCATCGATGCCCGGCATGCGGATGTCGCTGACCACCACGCCGGGCCAGTCGGCCTCGATGCGTTCGGCCAGGCCCTGGGCATCGGCCAGGGCGACCACCTTGAGCCCGGCCAGGTCCAGGGTCTGGCTCAGTGCCTGGCGCAGGTGCGGGTCATCATCGACCAGGATGATCTGGGCTCGGCTGTCGATCAGTGTCTCGGTGGTCATGCCGAGGGGTCCTCCGAATTGGGCAAAGTAGCGCCAGGCGCGGCCACACGCAGCTGCAGGGTCAGCAGTGCGCCACCCTCCGGGTGGTTGGCCAGCAGCAGCTCACCGCCCAGGGCGCGCATCAGGCTTTCGCAGATGGCCAGGCCCAGGCCCAGGCCCTGGGTGCGGGTCTTGGTGGTGAAGAACGGCTCCTTGGCGTGCTCCAGGGCCTGGCGGCTGAAGCCGGGGCCGTTGTCGCGAATGTACAGGTAGACGCAGTCATCGCGCTGCTCGGCACTTAGCCACAGGCGGCGCGGGTTGGCCTTCTCGGTCAGGGCGTCGAGGGCATTGGCCAGAAGGTTGCCGAGCACCTGGCGCAGGCGGGTCTCGCCGGCCTGTACCCACAAGGTGGCTTCCGGCAGGTCGCGGATCAGCTCGACGGCCATCGCCCGGCGGCGCTTGGCCAGCAGCGCCAGGGCATCGTCCAGGGCCGGCTGCAGGGCCACGCTCTCCGGGGCATGGCGGTCACGACGGGCGAAGGCGCGCAGGTGGGCGATGATCGAGGCCATGCGCCCGGTCAGTTCGCCGATCAGCTTGAGGTTGCCGCGGGCGTCTTCGGTACGCTGGTGGTCAAGCAGGATCTCGGCGTTTTCCGCGTAGCTGCGGATGGCGGCCAGCGGCTGGTTGAGTTCGTGGCTGATGCTGGCCGACATGGTGCCGAGTACCGACAGCTTGCCGGCCTGCACCAGTTCGTCCTGCGCGCGCACGGCCTCCTGCTGGGCGTTTTCGCGCTCCAGCACGGCGCTCTTGAGCCGGGTGTTCAGGCCTTCGAGATCGGCGGTGCGCTCGGCTACGCGTTTTTCCAGCTCCTGGCGGCCACGTGCCTCGAAGTCGATGCGGTCGATGTAATGACGGCGCCGCTGCATCACCAGGCCGGCCAGCAGCATAAGCACCAATAGGGTGCCAGCGCCGATGGCCATCACGGTTTGCACCGAACGGTCGACCAGCATGCGCGGGGCGAGGATGCTGACCTGCCAGCCGGTTTCCTTGATATCGCGGGTCTGGCTGATCCAGGCGTCCTGGTTGAGCACCAGCGGCTGCGGGGCCTGGGTCGGGTAGGGCTGAATGGCGATGATGGCCTGGCGCTCGGCCTCGGTCAGTGCGCGGGTCGCACGGAAGCGCCAGTCGGGCCGGGAGGTCAGGATGACCACGCCATTGTGGTCGGTCAGCAACAGCTGCTCGGGTGTGCGGCCCCACAGGGTTTCGGTGTGGTCGAGGTCGACCTTGACTACCAGTACGCCAACGATGCGTTCACGGTCACGCACGGCGGCGGCAAAGAAGTAGCCGCGCTTGGCCGACGTGGTGCCCTGGCCGAAAAAGCGCCCCAGGCGGCCGGCCATGGCTTCGTTGAAGTAGGGACGGAAGGCGAAGTTGCGGCCAACGAAGCTGTCGCGCTTGTCCCAGTTGGAGGCGGCCAGGGTGTTGCCGCTGACGTCCATCAGGTACATCACCTCGGCGCCGGTCTGCTGGACGATGTCCTTGAGCAGGCGGTTGGCGTTGGTCACCGCTTCCAGACGGAACGGGTCGGCCAGCACTCCGCGCAGGGCCGGCAGGTCGCCGAGTATTTGCGGCAAGGTTTCGTAGCGGTGCAGGGTACCGAGCAGGTTGGCGACGTACAGGTCGAGGGTCTGGCGGTTCTGCGAGGCCAGTTCTTCCTGGTAGTAGCGTTCGGCCAGATGGTGCAGGGGCCACAGTAACGGGGCCAGGCACAGGGCCAACAGGGCCAGGCTGCGCCAGCGAGGACGGCGTGGGGGAGTGGGTTTTGCAATCATCACGTAAAGGCGCCAGAAAAGTCTGCCGCAATTATGCGCTAGTTAAGGCAGCAGTTCCGCCTCTGCCAGTGGCAGGCCGAGCTTGTCCTTGTCCGACAGCACTGGTGGCTGCTGCAGCCCCCAGTCGATGGCCAGCGTCGGGTCATCCCAGCGGATGCAGCGGTCGGCGCCCGGGTTGTAGTAGTCGGTGGTCTTGTAGAGAAACTCGGCCGACTCGCTCATCACCGCAAAGCCATGGGCGAAGCCGGGCGGAATCCACAACTGGCGATGGTTGTCGGCCGACAGCTGCACCGCGACCCATTGGCCGAAGGTTGGCGAGCTTTTGCGCACGTCCACGGCAATATCACGGATTTCCCCCTGCACCACGCGCACCAGCTTGCCTTGGGTGTTTTCCACCTGGTAGTGCAGACCGCGCAGCACACCCTTGATGGAGCTCGAGTGGTTGTCCTGGACGAACTCGACATTCACGCCGGTTTGCCGGGCGAACTCACGAGCGTTGAACGCCTCGAAGAAAAAACCACGGCTGTCAGCAAAAATCTTCGGCTCGATGATCAGTACTTCGGGGATCGCGGTAGGGATGATGTTCATGGCGGTTCGCTGGCCCGTTCTGCTCATGTATTGACCCTAGCCGGTCTGGCCGTTTTTTCCGCCTTGAGCTTCAAAGGCATTCACAAGGGCTGGCTATGGTAGAGGTCGTGCCGCTTTGATTCTTGACCAAGGTTGCGTATGTTTCGATTGTTATCGATTTAATGGCGGTATTCGGTCATAGATTTCCCGATTATCGGGCTTCAAATATCGATATATATCGGTTATAAATTGACAAACGCCCCAGCACAGTCCGGCTCAGGGCCATCACAGAGGTCAATCATGAAAACCCTCAACTCCACTCCCCGTGCCGATGGTTTCCACATGCCCGCCGAGTGGGCCCCGCAAACCCAGGTGTGGATGGTCTGGCCGGAGCGCCCTGACAACTGGCGCCTGGGCGGCAAGCCGGCGCAGGCTGCCCATGTGACACTGGCCAAGGCCATTGCCCGCTTCGAGCCGGTAACCGTCGCGGTCTCCGCTGGCCAGTACGAAAATGCCCGTCGTCAGCTCGACCAGCCGAACATCCGCGTGGTCGAGATCAGCAACGACGACGCCTGGGTGCGTGACACCGGCCCGACCTTCGTCATCAACGACCAGGGTGAGGTGCGTGGCGTGGACTGGGGCTTCAATGCCTGGGGCGGCTTCGATGGCGGCCTGTACGCACCGTGGAACCGCGACGAGGAGCTGGCAGCCAAGGTCCTGGAAATGGAACGCTGCCAGCGCTACCACACCGAAGGCTTCGTGCTCGAGGGCGGCTCGATCCACGTGGACGGTGAAGGTACCGTGATCACCACCGAGGAGTGCCTGCTCAACCGCAACCGCAATCCGCATCTGAACCGCGAGCAGATCGAAGCGGTGCTGCGCGACCATCTGGCGGTGGACACCGTGGTCTGGCTGCCGGATGGCCTGTACAACGACGAGACTGACGGCCACGTCGACAACTTCTGTTGTTACGTGCGCCCGGGCGAAGTGTTACTGGCCTGGACCGATGATTCCAACGACCCCAACTATGCACGTTGCCATGCCGCCATGGAGGTGCTGAAAAACACCCGCGATGCCAAGGGCCGTGAGTTCATCGTGCACAAGATGCCGATCCCGGGCCCGCTGTTCGCCACCGCCGAAGAGTGTGCCGGTGTCGATCAGGTGGCCGGCAGCCAGGAGCGTGACCCGTCGGTGCGCCTGGCCGGCTCGTACGTGAACTTCCTGATCGTCAACGGCGGCATCATCGCGCCAAGCTTTGACGACCCGGCAGATGCCGAGGCCAGAGCGATCCTGGCGAAGATCTTCCCCGACCACGAGGTTGTGATGATCCCCGGTCGCGAGCTGTTGTTGGGCGGTGGCAACATTCACTGCCTGACCCAGCAGCAGCCGGCGCCGGTCAAGCGTTGAGCGCACGGTGAATGAAGGGGCCCGTCGGATGACGGGCCTTTTTGTTTCCAAGGCTGTCCTCAGGCCTGTGCTGGCATACGTTTTGTATTGTTTTCAGTCAGATAGCTCGGCCATGCCGAACTCTCGGATCTGTAACAATCCTTACGTAAATTAGCCGCTCACGGGCCAGGGAGTACGTGTAGAAATGAACGCAGCAAGTGAGTCGGCTTTGCGCCCATCGGCAGTGAATCACCAATCGCTCAGGCTTGTGGCGAAGTGGTTGAAACACCATGGAAGCATCAGGGTCAGGACGACCGACCCACGACGTCTGCTTGCCGGACGATATCCCCAAGGGCTGATCAGCGAAGCAGAAATGCAGGCGCTGATGGCGGTGTGGCACTGATCGATTGCTTGAACCTGTACCGGCCCCTTCGCGGCTGAAGCCGCTCCCACAGGGACACCACATGTCTCGAAACCAGTGGGGTACCTGTGGGAGATTCTATGGTTGTGGGCAATGCTTTTTGCCCCCTTTGCTCATGTATTCGCCTTGAGTCTTCATCAAGGCGAATGCAATTCTGG
>NZ_JADLJS010000012.1 GCF_015680405.1 Pseudomonas pudica | reverse complement strand
CCCACAGGTACAGCACAGGATTCAAGAGCTGTGAGTACCTGTGGGAGCTGGCTTGCCGGCGATAGCGGCCCGTCAGGCTGTCGGTGCTGTTGCCACCATCGAAGGCCGCTTGGCCACCTCGGCATACCACGCCGCCAAGCCAGGCTGGTGTTCACGCCAGCCAAACTCGGGCTGGCGCAAATCCAGATACCCCAGCGCACAGGCCACGCCGATCGCTGCCAGGTCGAACCCGGACATCAACTCGGGCAAATGCTCCTGCTCCAGATTGGCCAGGCTACGGCGGATCTTGTCGCCCTGTGCCTGCAGCCAACCCTCCCAGCGCTTGTCTTCAGGGCGCAGGAAGGTCTCATAGCGGCTCGACACCGCCGCATCCATGATGGCATCGGCCTGCGACACCAGCGTCATGCGCCGCCAACGCGCCGAGCCTTCACGCGGCAGCAGCGGCAGGCCGACGTGCTGCAGGTCGAGGTACTCGCAGATCACCCGGCTGTCATGCAGCACGGTGCCGTCTTCCAGGCGCAGGGCCGGGATCTTGCCGATCGGGTTATCCTGGTTGAGCTGTAGGTCGCCGCTGACCGGGCTGATATTCACCGGCTGCAGCTGCACGCGCTCAAGCTGGCCGGTCTCGTGCAACACCACCATGACCTTGCGCACGAAAGGCGACAACGGCGAGTGGAACAAAGTCATCGTGCTCATGCTTCAGTTACCCTGCAGGCTCGGTGGCAGGCACACGCCGGTACCGCCGATACCGCAGTAGCCGTCCGGGTTCTTGGCCAGGTACTGCTGGTGGTAGGCCTCGGCGAAGTACACGGTCGGTGCCTGGTCGATTTCAGTGGTGATCTCACCGAAGCCGGCCTTGCTCAGTTCGGCCTGGAAGGCGTCGCGGCTGGCCTTGGCCTGTTCCAGCTGTTCAGGGCTGGTGCAGTAGATGGCCGAGCGGTACTGGGTACCGATGTCGTTGCCCTGGCGCATGCCCTGGGTCGGGTTGTGCAGTTCCCAGAACATCGCCAGCAGCTCGCGGTAGCTGACCCTGTCCTTGTCGAACACCACCAGCACCACTTCGGTGTGGCCGGTCAGGCCCGAGCACACTTCTTCATAGGTAGGGTTGGGGGTGAAGCCGCCAGCGTAGCCGACCACTGTGCTGACCACGCCTTCACGCTGCCAGAAGCGGCGCTCGGCGCCCCAGAAGCAGCCCAGGCCGAAGATGGCGAAGTCGATGGCGCCTTCGAAGAACGGGCCGAGCAGCGGCGTGTCTTTGAACACGTAGTGGAACTCGGGCAGCTTCATTGGCGTTTCGCGGCCAGGCAGGGCCTGCTCCGCGGTTGGCATGACATTTTTGTTCACCAGGATTTCCGAACGCAGGACCATGGCGGTTCCTCTGTGTTTATTCAGTTGGATAGGTGGTGGAGCCATCGACGGCAAGCCAGCTCCCACATGGATACCAAGGTTTTGGGATATGAGCGGTCCCTGTGGGAGCTGGCTTGCCGGCGATAGGGCCCTGATGGTTTCTATAGTGCCCGAGGTTTGCGCGGCTGTCAGGCCAGAGGACCGCGCGGGTAACGCTTCAGCCGTTCAGCCAGCTCGCGCCCCGGAATCGGCCGGTCGAACAGGTAGCCCTGGCCCACGTCGCAGCGGTGCCGGCGCAGGAACGCCAGCTGCTCCGGCGTCTCGATACCCTCGGCCACCACCTTCAGCTTGAGGTTGTGAGCCATGGCCACCACCGCCGAGGTGATTTCCATGTCGTCCTGGTTGTCCGGGATCTCGTTGATGAAGCTGCGGTCGATCTTGAGGATGTCGATCGGAAATTTCTTCAGGTAGCTCAGCGACGAATAACCGGTGCCGAAATCGTCCATGGCCAGGGTCAGGCCCAGTGCCTTCAGCTCATCCAGCTGGCGGTGGGTGTCTTCGGTGGCCTCCAGCAGCAGGCCTTCGGTCAGCTCAAGCTCCAGCAGGTGCGGGGGCAGGGCTTCTTCCTCGAGGATGGTGCTGATCGACGCCACCAGGTCCGGGTCGGAGAACTGCTTTGGCGACAGGTTGATGGCCACATGCAGGTTGCCCATGCCGGCCTGGCGCAGTTGCTGGCTCATGCGGCACGATTGGCGCACCACCCATTTGCCGATGGGGATGATCAGGCCGGTTTCTTCCGCCACGCTGATGAACTGGTCCGGGCGGATCATGCCGCGCTCGGGGTGGTTCCAGCGCAGCAGTGCTTCCAGCCCCAGCAGGCGGCCGCTGCGCAGGCACAGCTTGGGCTGGTAGAACACCTCCAGTTCGTTCTGGGTCAGGGCGCGACGCAGGTTGTTCTCGACGAACAGCTTGTAGCTGGCTTCGGCATTGAGCACTTCGGTAAACACCTGCACCTGGTGCTTGCCGTTGGCCTTGGCCTTGTGCAACGCCAGGCCGGCGTTCTTCATCAGGCTGGCCGGGTCGGCACCATGAAGTGGCGCACAGGCCAGGCCCACCGAGGCGGTGACGTTGATCAACTGGTTGTCGACGAACATCGGCTTGTCGAGGGTGCGCAGCAATTGCTGAGCCACGCCCTGGCCATCTTCCAGGCTGGTGTCGTCGAGCAGTACGGCGAACTCGTTACTGGCAAAGCGCGCCAGGATACCGCCGGCGTGCAGGCTGTTGCGCAGGCGCCGGGCCAGGCTGATCAGCAGCTTGTCGCCGGTCTGGTGGCCGAGGCTGTCGTTGATGCGCTTGAAGTTGTCGATATCCACCAGCAGCAGGCACATCGAGTATTCGCCATCACGGGCAAAGCGCTCGTCCAGGCTGCGGATGAACGCCGGGCGGTTGCCCAGGTTGGTCAGGTTGTCGGTGTAGGCCAGGCGCTCGATGCGCTGCTGGGCCAGCTTGGTCTGGGTGACGTCTTCGTAGATGCCGATGTAGTGAGTCAGCTCACGGTTATCGCCGTATACCTTGGAAATCGACAGCTGGCCCCAGTAGGGCTCGAGGTTCTTGCGCCGGCTCTTGAACTCGCCCTGCCAGCTGTTGCCCATGGCCAGGCTCGACGGCGAGTCGAACAGCAGCTCGCTCAGGTTTTCCAGCGCCGGCAGCTCGCCCAGGTGGCGGCCTTGCACTTCCTCGGTGCTGTACTGGGTGATGGCGGTAAAGCTGGGGTTGACGTACTCCACCACACCGTCGCGGTTGACCAGCAGGAAGGCGCTGGCGCTTTGCTCGACCGCACGCTGGAACAGGTGCAGGGCGCTGGCGGCGGTGCGCCGGTTGTGGTTGGTGATGACTTGGGCGAACTGGTCGGCCAGTTCGCCGGCAAAGGCGATTTCGTCCGACTGCCAAGCCCGTGTCTGGCCGGTCTGTTCCAGGCACAGCACGCCGACTACCTGGCCATCGACACGGATACTGGCATCGAGCATGGCCTTGTTTTCCGGGCACATGCTTTGCGCCAGGGCGCGGGTGCGCGGGTCGTGGCCGGCATTGTGGGCGTCGATGGCGCGGCTGGCGTGCAGCGCGTCGAGGTAATCGGGGAAGTGGCTGGCATCGATTGCTTCGGGCTGGCGGTGCTCTTGCGCATCCCGGTACCAGGCGATGATGGGCTCCAGGCGCTGGTCTTCCAGGTGCCAGATGCTGGCGCTGTCCACCTTGTAGATCTCGCAGGCGCTCTGGGTTATCAGCTGGGCGGCTTCCCGCAGCGAGTTCCCGGCGCTATAGCGCTGGCGGGCCAGGCGCAGAATCAGGTCCTGCTGCCCGCGTACCCGTTCCAGGTGCTCGAGTTGTTCCTGCTGCGCCCGCTGGTTCAGTTGCAGGGCCAATTGCAGGCGGTTGTTGCGCGATTCCAGGTCGCTGGCACCGGCCTCGCCAGTATCTTCGGCCTGGTCGTCGAGCACGCTCAGGTAGCCGCGCAACAGGTGGCGGTTGTGCTGCTTGTAGGCTTCCCCAGCCTCCAGCAGGCGTAGCGATGCAGTTGGCGTGTGCAAGGTGTAGCGCACGCGGTAGTAGCCGCGCTGGGCCAGTTGCAGCTGGATCTCGTCGTGCAGCCGATAGCGGGCTTCGGGTTCCATCAGGCTGGCATAGGGTGCGTCTACCAGAGCGCACAGGTCGCCGGCGTGCAGGCCGAACTGGCGCTCGCAGGCCGGGTCGAGGTAGAGCATGGTCCAGCTGGCTTCGTTGAGCCTTTCGAAACGCAGCATGCCGAGCCGCGAGGGCACGGGTAACTGCGTGACGACCTCGGCCGCCACACGGCTGGCGGCATCGGGTTGGCTTTTCATCGAAGACTCGCTTGAAGAGGGAACGCGGCCTTGGGGGCGGCAGGTCTGGCAAGGTTGCATCATGTCCCGGGGGCTGGCAAGCAGCCATGCGTGATGCTGTGGACGGGTTATCGGCTGGTGGGTGGGAATCTGTAGTCTGGCTGATATTTCCGGGGCCGCTTTGCGGCCTGTGGGAGCGGGTTTATCGAGGCGTCGAATCGCCGCGAACAATCCAACACAGTACATGGCACCGGCTGCGCCGGTGTTCGCGGGTGAACCCGCTCCCACAGAGGGTGCAGCCCGCCCGGAAAATCCGGGTAAAAAAAAGCCCCGCCAATCGACGGGGTTGAGGTACGAGCGTGGCAGCTCGAAAAGGGTACTGCCCCTCGCGGGGAGGGGCAGCGGGCTGCCTTACAGCAGCATGGTGCGGATATCGCCCAGCACGTCGCCCAGGCGCTTGGTGAAGCGCGCGGCGGCAGCGCCGTTGATCACACGGTGATCGTAGGACAGCGACAGCGGCAGCATCAGCTTCGGCTGGAAGGCCTTGCCATCCCAGACCGGCTGCATGGTCGCCTTGGAGACGCCCAGGATAGCCACTTCCGGCGCGTTGACGATCGGCGTGAAGCCAGTGCCGCCAATGTGGCCGAGGCTGGAGATGGTGAAGCAGGCGCCTTGCATCTCGTCGGCCGACAGCTTCTTGGTGCGGGCCTTTTCGGCCAGCGCAGCCGCTTCGGCAGCCAGTTGCAGCAGGCTCTTCTGGTCGACGTTCTTGATCACAGGGACCAGCAGGCCGTCCGGGGTGTCCACGGCAAAGCCGATGTGCACGTACTTCTTGCGGATGATGGCCTTGCCGCTTGGCGCCAGCGAGCTGTTGAAGTCCGGCAGTTCCTTGAGCAGGAAGGCGCAGGCCTTGAGCAGCAGTGGCAGTACGGTCAGCTTCACGCCAGCTTTCTCGGCCACGGCCTTCTGCGCAACGCGGAAGGCCTCCAGCTCGGTGATGTCGGCGGAGTCGAACTGCGTCACGTGCGGCACGTTCAGCCAGCTGCGGTGCAGGTTGGCAGCACCGACCTGCATCAGGCGGGTCAGGGCGACTTCTTCCACTTCACCAAACTTGCTGAAGTCCACGGCAGGGATCGGTGGGATGCCTGCGCCACCGGTTGCGCCAGCGGCTGCCGGTGCTTCCTTGGCCTTCTGCATCATCGCCTTGACGTAGACCTGCACGTCTTCTTTCAGGATGCGGCCGTGCGGACCGGTCGCGGCAACCGCGCCCAGGTCGACGCCAAATTCCCGGGCCAGCTGACGAACCGCCGGGCCTGCGTGAACCTTGGCGTTGCTGCCGGCAGCCGGTGCGGTAGCAACCGGTGCAGGGGCAGCAGCCGGGGCTGCAGCGGCAGGTGCGGCGGCCGGAGCCGCCTCAGCCTTGGCCGGGGCAGCAGCAGCGGCAGGTGCAGGAGCTGCAGCCGGGGCAGCGCCCGCGACTTTCAGCTTGAAGATCAGGTCGCCAGTGCCGACTTCGTCTTCCAGCTTGCACAGGACCTCTTCGACCACGCCGGCAGCCGGCGACGGGATTTCCATGGAGGCCTTGTCGGACTCCAGGGTAATCAGCGACTGGTCGGCTTCGACGGTGTCGCCGACCTTGACCAGCACTTCGATGATCTTGGCCTTGCCCGACGAGCCGATGTCCGGCACGTGGATGTCCTGCACGCTGGCGGCAGCCGGGGCTGCTGCCGGAGCAGGGGCCGGGGCGGCTTCGGCGGCCGGAGCCGGCGCAGCAGCCTGGGCCGGTGCTGCGGCCGGGGCCTCAGGGGCCGCAGCAGCGGCGCCCTCGGCTTCCAGAACCAGCAGCTCGTCGCCTTCTTTCAGGCGGTCGCCCAGCTTGACCTTCAGTTCCTTGATGACGCCGGCTTTCGGGGCCGGGATCTCCATGGAGGCCTTGTCGGACTCCAGGGTCAGCAGGCTCTGGTCAGCCTCGATACGATCACCGACCTTGACGAACAGCTCGATGATTTCACCTTCACCGCTGCCGATGTCAGGTACGCGAATGAGTTCGCTCACTTAAAAATACTCCTCAGCAGTCCAGTGGGTTGCGCTTGTCCGGGTCGATACCGAACTTGACGATAGCGTCTGCAACAACCTTTGGTTCGATCTCGCCGCGGTCAGCCAGGGCTTCCAGGGCAGCCAGCACCACGAAGTGGCGGTCGACTTCGAAGAAGTGACGCAGTTTCTTGCGGCTGTCGCTGCGACCGTAACCGTCGGTACCCAGGACCTTGAACTCTTTGCTCGGTACCCACTGGCGAATCTGCTCGGCGAACAGCTTCATGTAGTCGGTGGAGGCGATGACCGGGCCCTTGCGACCGTTCAGGCACTGCTCGACGTAGGTCTGCTGTGGCTTCTGGCCAGGCTTCAGGCGGTTGGCGCGTTCCACGGCCAGGCCGTCGCGACGCAGTTCGTTGAAGCTGGTTACGCTCCACACGTCGGCACCGACGTTGAACTCTTCACGCAGTATCTTCGCTGCTTCGCGGACTTCGCGCAGGATGGTGCCGGAGCCCATCAGCTGTACGTGGTGCGCGGCTTCGCGGGTGTCTTCTTCCAGCAGGTACATGCCCTTGATGATGCCTTCCTCGACACCGGCCGGCATGGCTGGCTGCTGGTAGGATTCGTTCATCACGGTGATGTAGTAGAAGATGTCCTGTTGCTCTTCGGTCATCTTCTTCATGCCGTCCTGGATGATCACCGCCAGCTCGTAGCCGTAGGTCGGATCGTAGGTGCGGCAGTTCGGGATGGTGCCCGCCATCATGTGGCTGTGACCGTCTTCGTGCTGCAGGCCTTCACCGTTCAGGGTGGTACGGCCGGCAGTACCGCCGATCAGGAAGCCACGGGTGCGGCTGTCGCCAGCAGCCCAGGCCAGGTCGCCAATACGCTGGAAGCCGAACATCGAGTAGAAGATGTAGAACGGCAGCATCGGCTGGTTGTGGCAGCTGTACGAGGTACCGGCAGCGATGAACGACGACATGGCGCCGGCTTCGTTGATGCCTTCCTCGAGGATCTGGCCCTTCTTGTCTTCGCGGTAGAACATCACCTGGTCTTTATCGACTGGCTCGTAGAGCTGGCCGACCGACGAGTAGATGCCCAGCTGGCGGAACATGCCTTCCATACCGAAGGTACGAGCTTCGTCCGGGATGATCGGAACGATGCGCTGGCCGATTTCCTTGTCCTTGACCAGCTGCGCCAGAATACGCACGAAGGCCATGGTGGTGGAGATTTCGCGGTCGCCCGAGCCGTCCAGGATCGCTTTCAGCGTTTCCAGTGGCGGGGTCGGTACGCTGAAGCTCTTGGCGCGGCGCTGTGGCACGAAACCGCCCAGGGCAGCACGGCGTTCGGCCAGGTACTTGGCTTCGGCAGAACCTTCTTCCGGCTTGAAGAACGGCAGGTTCTCCAGATCGGCATCCTTGACCGGGATGTCGAAGCGGTCACGGAAGTGACGCAGGCTGTCGACGTCGACCTTCTTGGTGTTGTGCGCGGTGTTCTTGGCTTCGCCGGCACCGGTACCGTAACCCTTGATGGTCTTGGCCAGGATGACGGTAGGCTGGTCCTTGTGGTTGACCGCCTGGTGGTACGCCGCGTAGACCTTGTACGGGTCGTGGCCGCCACGGTTGAGCTTCCAGATCTCTTCGTCGGACAGGTCTTCGACCATGGCCTTGAGCTCTGGGGTGTTGAAGAAGTTCTCACGAACGTACGCGCCGTCTTTGGCTTTGTAGTTCTGGTACTCGCCGTCGATGACTTCGTCCATGCGGCGCTGCAGGGCACCGTTGGTGTCCTTGGCGAACAGTGGGTCCCAGAAACGGCCCCAGACAACCTTGTTGACGTTCCAGCCACCGCCACGGAACACGCCTTCGAGTTCCTGGATGATCTTGCCGTTGCCGCGAACCGGGCCGTCGAGGCGCTGCAGGTTGCAGTTGATGACGAAGATCAGGTTGTCCAGCTTCTCGCGGCCGGCCAGGGCGATTGCACCCAGGGATTCCGGCTCGTCGCACTCGCCGTCGCCCATGAAGCACCAGACCTTCTGCTTGCCGGCCGGGATGAAGCCGCGGGCTTCCAGGTACTTCATGAAGCGTGCCTGGTAGATGGCCTGGATCGGGCCCAGACCCATCGAAACGGTCGGGAACTGCCAGAAGTCAGGCATCAGCCATGGGTGTGGGTACGAAGACAGGCCGTTGCCGTCCACTTCCTGACGGAAGTTGTTCATCTGGTCTTCGCTGATGCGGCCTTCCATGAACGCACGGGCATAGACGCCTGGCGAAGCGTGGCCCTGGAAGAAGATCAGGTCGCCGCCGTGTTCTTCGGTCGGAGCCTGGAAGAAGTAGTTGAAGCCGATGTCGTACAGGGTGGCGCTGGAGGCGAAGCTGGAGATGTGTCCGCCCAGGTCCGAGTCTTTCAGGTTGGTACGCATGACCATGGCCAGGGCGTTCCAACGCACCATCGAGCGAATGCGGCGTTCCATGAACAGGTCGCCAGGCATGCGTGCTTCGTGGGTGACAGGGATGGTGTTGCGGTATGGCGTGGTGATCGCATACGGCAGCTGGGAGCCACTACGGGTGGCCAGCTCGCCCATACGGGTCATCAGGTAATGAGCGCGGTCTTCGCCTTCTTTGTCGAGGACCGACTCCAGGGCATCCAGCCATTCCTGGGTTTCGATTGGATCGAGGTCTTGCATGGCTTGCTCCAGGGCGGAAAGGCAACCAGAATCGATTGCCTGAAGTTGCGACTGGCCTTATGGGCAGACGTCGTGAATTCTTGGATTACCGGGGTGTCCTCCGGCGCCGTGTAGTTTTACTACATTTGCTTTCGCATTTCATGCTTTTACACGACACGAGTAGTAGTAAAACTACATTTGTGCGACGTTTCGTCGCATGCTGGCTTGTGAGGAAAAACGTTCATGTTGGTTGGCATTGTGTCGCGAGCGGGTAATTCTTGATGTTTGGTGCCAATTTTACGTTTTTTTCAGCTATTTCCAACTTTTGTACGACAGTCCAACCGTGGTCCGGCTTCCCCTTGGCCGCTTATTCCCCTCTATTTCACGCCGATCAAGGATAGACCATGCGCCTACCTTTGCCGTCCGATCTGCCCGCTACCCTGCAGCCACTGGTCGCACGCAACCAGCAATTCATCAGCGATGCGGTGGCTCACCACCCGGAACTCGACCTCAGTGCCTGGAGCCCGCTGCACCGGCAACAGTTCGACCAGGTAGCTGCCGCCAGCGACTTCGTGCTCGGCCTGGTCCGGCGCGAGCCGGCCATGCTGTTCGGCCTGCTGGCCAGTGGCGAGCTGGATCGGTGTTACGCCGCGGGTGAACTGCGCGGGCACATCGCTGCAGCTGCTCAGGCGGCGCAGAGCGAGGACGAGCTGGCGCGCAACCTGCGCCGCGAGCGCAACCGCCAACAGCTGCGCATCATCTGGCGCGACATCACGCGCCAGGCCGCATTGGGCGAAACCTGCCGCGATCTGTCCGACCTGGCCGACGCCGCCATCGACGAAGCCTACCAATGGCTGTACCCGCGCCACTGCCAGCAGTTCGGCACGCCTGTCGGCAACCGCAGCGGCCAGCCACAGCACATGGTGGTGCTGGGCATGGGCAAGCTGGGCGCGGTAGAACTGAACCTGTCGTCGGACATCGACCTGATCTTCGCCTTCCCCGAAGGCGGTGAAACCGAAGGTGTGAAGCGCTCGCTGGACAACCAAGAGTTCTTCACCCGCCTGGGCCAGCGCCTGATCAAGGCGCTGGACCCGGTCACCGTCGACGGTTTCGTTTTCCGCGTGGACATGCGCCTGCGCCCGTATGGCTCGGCCGGCGCGCTGGTGCTCAGCTTCAATGCCCTGGAGCAGTACTACCAGGACCAGGGCCGTGACTGGGAACGCTATGCGATGATCAAGGCGCGGGTGGTGGCCGGCGACCAGGCGGCCGGCGCGCAGCTGCAGGAGATGCTGCGGCCGTTCGTGTACCGCCGCTACCTGGACTTTTCCGCGATCGAAGCGCTGCGCACCATGAAGCAGCTGATCCAGCAGGAAGTGCGACGCAAGGGCATGGCCGACAACATCAAACTGGGTGCTGGTGGCATTCGCGAGGTGGAATTCATCGCCCAGGCCTTCCAGCTGATCCACGGCGGGCGCGACCTCAGCCTGCAACAGCGGCCGTTGCTGAAAGTACTGGCCACCCTCGAGGGCCAGGGCTATCTGCCGCCAGCCGTGGTCGCCGAGCTGCGCGAGGGTTATGAGTTCCTGCGCTATACCGAACATGCCATCCAGGCCATTGCCGACCGCCAGACGCAAATGCTGCCGGACAGCGAGACCGACAAGGCGCGGGTGGCCTACATGCTCGGTTACGCCGACTGGCAAAGCTTCCATGACCAGCTGACACACTGGCGTGGCCGCATTGACTGGCACTTCCGCCAGGTGATCGCCGACCCGGATGATGAAGATGGCGAGGGCGAGCTGGTGGTGGGTGGCGAATGGTCGCCGCTTTGGGAGCAGGCACAGGATGAAGATGCCGCTGGCCGTCAGCTGCAGGAGGCCGGTTTCCAACAGCCCGCCGAAGCCCTGCGGCGCCTGGCCGCGCTGCGCTCCAGCCCACAGCTGCGTTCGATGCAGCGGATTGGCCGTGAACGCCTGGATGCCTTTATCCCGCGGTTGCTGGCCCAGGCTGTGGAACATGACAACCCCGACCTGGTGCTCGAGCGCGTGCTGCCGCTGGTCGAGGCCGTGGCACGGCGTTCTGCCTACCTGGTGCTGCTCACCGAAAACCCTGGCGCCTTGCGTCGCCTGCTGACCCTGTGCGCCGCCAGCCCCTGGATTGCCGAGCAGATTGCCCGCTACCCGCTGCTGCTCGACGAACTGCTCAATGAAGGCCGCCTGTTCAGCCCGCCACTGGCGCCGGAGCTGGCCAGCGAACTGCGCGAACGCCTGACGCGCATCCCCGAGGACGATCTGGAACAGCAAATGGAGGCGCTGCGCCACTTCAAGCTGGCCCACAGCCTGCGTGTGGCCGCCTCGGAAATCAGCGGCAACCTGCCGCTGATGAAAGTCAGCGACTACCTGACCTGGCTGGCCGAGGCCATCCTCGACCAGGTGCTGGCCCTGGCCTGGCGCCAGACCGTGGCCCGCCATGGCCAGCCCAAGCGCACCGACGGCAGCCTGTGCGACCCGGGTTTCATCATCATCGGCTACGGCAAGGTAGGAGGCCTGGAGCTGGGTCACGGCTCGGACCTGGACCTGGTATTCATCCATGACGGCGACCCGCAGGCGGAAACCGACGGTGCCAAGCCGATCGACAGTGCGCAGTTCTTCACCCGCCTGGGCCAGCGCATCATTCATCTGCTGACCACCCAGACCAACTCGGGCCAGCTGTATGACGTGGACATGCGCCTGCGCCCGTCGGGTGCCTCGGGGCTGCTGGTGAGTTCGCTGGGAGCGTTCGAGCGCTACCAGCAGAACGAGGCCTGGACCTGGGAGCATCAGGCCCTGGTGCGGGCCCGGGTGCTGGTGGGCTGCAAGCAGGTGGGCACGGCGTTCGAAGGCGTGCGCGCCAAGGTGCTGGGCAAGGCCCGCGACCTGGAAAAACTGCGCAGCGAAGTGAGCGAAATGCGCGCCAAGATGCGCGACAACCTCGGCACCAAGGCCACCGCAGCCGGTACCGCGGCCAACGCCTTCGAGGCCGGCGTGCCGTTCGATATCAAGCAGGATGCCGGCGGTATCGTCGATATCGAATTTATGGTGCAATACGCCGCTTTGGCCTGGTCCCACGACCACCCGGCCATACTCCGATGGACCGATAACATCCGCATTCTGGAAGAGCTGGAGCAGGCGGGTTTGATGCCGGCCAGTGACGCGGTGCTGTTGCGTGAAGTGTACAAGGCTTTCCGCTCGGCCTCGCACCGCCAGGCCCTGCAGAAGCAGGCCGGGGTGATCGATGCGGCGCAGTTTGCCGATGAGCGCCGCGAAGTGCGGCGGATCTGGGGTGAATTGGGCCTTGCCTGAAGGCCGCTCCCACAGGGGCTGCAATCAGCGACGGATATGCCTGAGTGGTACACTGTCCGCCACATAGCCTGAATATAAAGAGGGGAGGCCAGGCTGTACCGCAGCCTGTAGCCTCCCCGAGCGTTTCTGGACTAAGCATGAGAATACTGATCATTGGCCCCAGCTGGGTCGGCGACATGGTGATGGCGCAGACCCTGTTCCAGAGCCTGAAACAGCAGCACCCCGACTGCGTGATCGATGTGCTGGCCCCCGAGTGGAGCCGGCCGATCCTCGAGCGCATGCCCGAGGTCCGTCAGGCCCTGAGCTTCCCGCTCGGCCACGGTGCACTGGAACTGGCCACGCGGCGACGCATCGGCAAGTCCCTGGCCGGCCAGTACGACCAGGCCATCCTGCTACCCAACTCGCTCAAGTCGGCGCTGGTGCCATTCTTTGCCGGTATCCCCAAGCGCACCGGCTGGCGTGGCGAAATGCGCTTCGGCCTGCTCAACGACGTGCGCAAGCTGGACAAGGCCCGCTACCCGCTGATGATCGAGCGCTTCATGGCCCTGGCCTACGCGCCCGGCGCCGAGCTGCCGCAGCCGTACCCGCGCCCCAGCCTGCAGATCGAAGCGCAAAGCCGCGATACGGCGCTGGCCAAGTTCGGCCTGGAGCTGGACCGCCCGGTGTTGGCGCTGTGCCCTGGTGCCGAGTTCGGCGAGGCCAAGCGCTGGCCGGCCGAGCACTACGCCACCGTGGCCGATGCGATGATCCGCCAGGGCTGGCAGGTGTGGCTGTTCGGCTCGAAGAACGATCACCCGGTCGGTGAGCAGATCCGCGACCGGCTGATCCCGGGCCTGCGTGAAGAATCGTCCAACCTGGCCGGCGAAACCTCGCTTGCCGAGGCCATCGACCTGATGTCCTGCGCCCATGCCGTGGTGTCCAACGACTCGGGCCTGATGCATGTGGCCGCCGCGCTGAACCGCCCGCTGGTGGCGGTGTACGGCTCGACCTCGCCAGGCTTCACCCCGCCGCTGGCCGAGCACGTGGAAGTGGTGCGCACCGGCATCGAGTGCAGCCCGTGCTTCGACCGCACCTGCCGCTTCGGCCACTACAACTGCCTGCGCCTGCTCGAACCGGGCAAAGTCATTGCTGCCCTGCACAGCCTGACCGGGCCGGACCTGATCGATACCGTGGCCGAGGTCGACTAAGTGCGGGTACTGATCATCAAGACTTCGTCGCTGGGTGATGTGATCCACACCTTGCCGGCGCTTACCGATGCCGCCCACGCCATCCCGGGCATCCGCTTCGACTGGGTGGTGGAAGAAGGCTTCGCCGAAATCCCCAGCTGGCACCCGGCGGTCGACCAGGTGATCCCGGTGGCCATTCGCCGCTGGCGCAAGAACCTCTGGCAAACCATCAAGAGCGGCGAGTGGAAGGCGTTCAAGCAACGTGTACGCGAGCGCAAGTACGACCTGGTGATCGACGCCCAGGGCCTGGTCAAGTCGGCCTGGCTGACCCGCTACGTGAAGGCTCCGGTGGCCGGCCTGGACCGCTACTCGGCCCGCGAAGGCTGGGCCAGCCGCTTCTATGACCGGCGCCTGTCGGTTGCCACCGGCCAGCACGCGGTGGAGCGGGTGCGCCAGCTGTTCGCAATGGCCCTGGCCTACGACCTGCCGGAAGGCATCGGCAACTACGGCCTCGACCTCGAGCGCCTGCAACTGCCGCCGGCCGCCCCCTATGTGGTGTTCCTGCATGGCACCACCTGGGCGACCAAGCACTGGCCCGAAGCCTACTGGCGCGAACTGGCCGAGCGCATGGGCCGGCGCAAGCTGGAGGTGCGCCTGCCGTGGGGCAACCCGGCCGAGAAGGCGCGGGCCGAGCGCATCGCCCAGGGCTTGAACAACTGCCAGGTACTCCCCAAATTGAACCTTGCCGGCGTCGCACGCGTGTTGGCGGCGGCAAAAGCCTGTGTGGCGGTCGATACGGGCCTCGGTCACCTGGCGGCGGCACTCGATGTGCCCACCATTTCGCTGTTCGGCCCGACCAACCCGGGCCTGACCGGCGCCTACGGACGGACCCAGATTCACCAGGCCAGTGACTGGCCCTGCGCGCCCTGCCTGCAGAAGAAGTGCACCTATAAACCGAGCGCCGACGACCTGCGCCGGTTCGATCTGAAACGCGAGTGGCCGCTGTGCTTCACTCGCCTGAATCCCGAGCATGTAGCGAGCCGCTTGAGCGCGTTGCTGCTGGCTGAGGATGTCCGTTGATGCAACTGGCTTTCGTGCTTTACAAATATTTCCCCTTCGGTGGGCTGCAGCGTGACTTCATGCGCATTGCCCTGGAATGCCAGAAGCGGGGCCATCAGATCCGTGTGTACACGCTGATCTGGGAGGGTGACATTCCGCCGGGCTTCGAAGTGCTGGTGGCGCCGGTGAAGGCGATTTTCAACCATCGCCGCAATGAAAAGCTCAGCGCCTGGATGGCCGCCGACCTGGCCAGGCGCCCGGTCGACCGCCTGATCGGCTTCAACAAGATGCCAGGGCTGGACGTGTACTACGCCGCCGACGGCTGCTTCGAGGACAAGGCACAAACCCTGCGCGGCGGCCTGTACCGCCGCTGGGGCCGCTACCGGCACTTTGCCGAGTACGAACGAGCGGTGTTCGCCAAGGACGCCCATACCGAAGTGCTGATGATTTCCGAAGTGCAGCAGCCGCTGTTCATCAAGCACTACGGTACCCCGGTGGAGCGGTTCCACCTGCTGCCGCCGGGCATTTCCCAGGACCGCCGCGCGCCGGCCAACGCCGACGAGATCCGCGCAGAGTTCCGCAAGGAATTCAACCTGGGCGATGACGACCTGCTGCTGGTGCAGATTGGCTCGGGCTTCAAGACCAAGGGCGTTGACCGCAGCCTCAAGGCCCTGGCTGCACTGCCGTCGGCCCTGCGCAAGCGCACCAGGCTGATGGTGATCGGCCAGGATGACCCCAAGGTGTTCCAGCTGCAAAGCGCTACCCTGGGCCTGGGCGAGCAGGTGCAGTTCCTCAAGGGCCGCAGCGACATCCCGCGTTTCCTGCTGGGCGCCGACCTGCTGATCCACCCGGCGTACAACGAGAACACTGGCACGGTGCTGCTCGAAGCGCTGGTGGCCGGCCTGCCGGTGCTGGTCTCCAAGGTGTGCGGCTACGCCCACTACATTGCCGAGGCCGACAGCGGCCTGGTGCTGGATGAGCCATTCGAGCAGGAACAGCTCAATGGCTACCTGCAGCGCATGCTGGAAGACCAACAGGCCCGCGCCAGCTGGTCGCGCAACGGCCTGGCGTTTGCTGAAACCGCCGATTTGTACAGCATGCCGCAGCATGCCGCCGATGTGATCCTGGGGCAGGAGTCCGCATGAAGCTGATACTGGCCGAACCGTTCAAGCGTCTTTGGGCCGGGCGTGATGCCTTCGATGCCGTGGAGGCGCTGCAAGGCGAGGTCTATCGCGAACTGGAAGGGCGCCGCACGCTGCGAACCGAGGTCGCTGGCGAGGGCTTCTTCGTGAAGATCCACCGCGGCATTGGCTGGGGCGAGATCTTCAAGAACCTGCTTACCGCCAAGCTACCGGTGCTCGGTGCCGGCCAGGAATGGCAGGCCATCCAGCGACTGCACCAGGTTGGCGTGCCGACCATGACTGCCGTCGCCTATGGCGAGCGTGGCAGCAACCCGGCCGCGCAGCACTCGTTCATCATCACCGAAGAACTGGCGCCGACCATCAGCCTGGAAGACTTCAGCATCGACTGGGTCAGGCAGCCGCCCGAGCCGCGCTTGAAACGCGCGCTGATCGCCGAAGTGGCGAAGATGACCGGCGGCATGCACCGCGCGGGGGTCAACCACCGCGACTGTTACATCTGCCACTTCCTGCTGCACACCGACCGCCCGGTGACGGCGGACGACTTCAAACTGTCGGTGATCGACCTGCACCGAGCGCAGACCCGGGCGAAAATCAGCCGTCGCTGGCGCGACAAGGACCTGGCCGCGCTGTACTTCTCGGCGCTGGACATCGGCCTGACCCAGCGCGACAAGCTGCGCTTTCTGCGTGGTTACTTCCAACGCCCGCTGCGGCAGATCCTGAAGGATGAAGCCGCGCTGCTCGCGTGGCTGGAGCGCAAGGCGCAGAAACTCTACGACCGTAAGCAACGTTATGGGGATGCACTCTGATGGCGGGGTGGACACTGGCGCCGGGCTACGAACACCTGGCGGCGGACTTCGGCAGCCTCGATGCGGTATTTGCCCTGCAAGGCGAGCGCCTGACCCGCGACCCGCTCAGCGAGGTGGTACGTATCACTCGTGACGGGGTCAATTACTACATCAAGCGTTACACCGGTGCTGGCAAGCACATGCGCCGTTACCTGGGCCGGCCGCGGATCAAAGCCGAATGGCAGAACCTCAAGCAGTTCGACAAGTGGGGCATCCCCACTGCCGAAGTAGTGGCCTGGGGCCTGGAGCGCCATGGTCTGGCCTTTGCCCGGGGGGCCATGATCACCCGCGAACTGCCGCGCACAGAAGACCTGTCGGCGCTGGCCGAGCGCAACGATGCCCGCCTGGCCGATCGCGCCTGGGTCGGGCATGTCAGCAGCCAGCTGGCGCGCCACACCCGGGTCATGCACCAGCACCACTTCGCCCACAACGACCTGAAATGGCGCAACCTGCTGGTCGACGACCAGGGCACGCTATTCTTCATCGACTGCCCCACCGGCGATTTCTGGCGCGGCTTCATGTGGCGGCACCGGATGATCAAGGACCTGGCGTGCCTGGACAAAGTGGCCAAATACCACCTGTCGGCAACCCAGCGCCTGCGTTTCTACCTGCAATACCGTGGCCGCGACCGGCTGAATGTGCGTGACAAGAAGCGCATTCGCCAGGTGGTGAGCTTTTTCGAGGGAAGGGAATGACCGATTACCTGGCCAGCGCGGACCTCGCGCTGCTCAAACGCCATGGCCTGGACGACTTCGAGGCGCTGTGGGCACTGCAGCTGGATGCCGTGGACGAACCGAACACCGGCCGCGGTGGCTGGAGCAGCGTGTTCCGCCTGGAGCTCGAAGGCAAGGGCTACTATCTCAAGCGCCAGAGCGATTACCTGACCCGTACCCTGCACCGGCCATTTGGCGAGCCAACCTTCGCCCGCGAGTTCCGCAACATCAGCCGTTACCAGAAGCTGCAGATTCCGGCCTTGCAGGCGGTGTTCTATGGCGAGCGAAAGAAAGGCGGCACGCATCGGGCGATCCTGATGACTCGCGCCCTGGACGAATGGGCCGACCTCGACAGCCTGCTGGCACGCTGGCCACAACTGAGCGATGCTGAACGCAATGGCGTCCTGCAGGCCTGTGGCCAGCTGGCGCGCACCCTGCACAGCGCCGGCCAGGTGCATGGTTGTTTCTACCCCAAGCACATCTTCCTGCGCCAGCGCCGCGAAGGCTGGGACGCGCAACTGATCGACCTGGAGAAGACCCGCCCCCTGCTGTTCGGCATGCGTGACCGTCTCAAGGACCTGGAGCCGCTGCTGCGTCGTGCCCCGGTCTGGAGCGAGCGTGATGTACGTACCTTGCTGGCCAGCTACCTGGTGCAGCCTGCCGATGGCACGCTGGTCGATACATGGCTGCAACGCCTGACGCAACGCCGTCGTGAAAAAGAGGCCCGCTGATGCGTTTGTCTGAATTGAAAGAGGCCGGGCGCAACCCCTCATTGCCCCTGAGCATCACCCTGGCCGATGCCGCCGGCACGGCTGACCTGCAATTACTCAGCCTGCTGCGCGTGCTGCCGGGCCAGCGCTATGTGGGCGCCGGCGTGTGGCGCGGTACCCCGGTGCTGGCCAAGCTGCTGGTCGGTGGTAACGCTGCGCGGCATTTCCAGCGCGAACTGCAAGGCGTGAAGCTGCTGGCCGAGCAGGGCCTGACCACGCCGAAGCTGCTGGCCGACGGCCTCAAGGAAGGCGAGGGTGGTTGGCTGCTGTTCGAATTCCTCGACAGCGCCGAAAGCCTGGCCGATGCCTGGGCGGCAGTGGAAAGCTTGCCGGTGCTGGCCGACGAGCAGCACCTGGTGCTGGGCGAGGCGCTCACCGCAGTGGCGCACATGCACGCCCGGGGCCTGTGGCAGGAAGACCTGCACCTGGACAACCTGCTGCGCCACGGCGGCAAGCTGTACCTGATCGATGGCGCCGGCATCAAGGCCGAAACGCCTGGCCAGCAGCTGTCGCGCCCACGTGTGCTGGAAAACCTTGGGGTGTTCTTCGCCCAGCTACCCAAGCGTCTGGAGCCGTTCATCGAAGAACTGCTGGTGCACTACCTGCTGGCCAACGCCGAGCATGCACTGCCGATGGAAGCCTTGCAGAAGCAGGTGGACAAGGTGCGCAGCTGGCGCCAGAAGGATTACCTGGAAAAGGCTGGCCGTGAATGCAGCCTGTTCAGTGTCGAGCGCAGCCTTTCGGGTCTGCGGGCGGTCCGCCGCGACGAGGTCGAAGCCATGCTGCCGGTGCTGGAGCAGGCTGACGCGTTGATCGACCAAGGCCACCTGTACAAGACCGGTGGTGCGGCCAGTGTGGCGCGCATCGAGGTTGGCGGCCGCACGCTGGTGCTCAAACGCTACAACATCAAGAACACCGCGCACTGGTTCAAGCGCTTCTGGCGCCCGAGCCGGGCCTGGCATTCCTGGATCGAAGGCCACCGCCTTGAATTCCTCGACATTGCCACGCCGCGTCCACTCGCGGTGCTGGAGCAGCGAGTGATGGGGCTGCGAAGCCGTGCCTACCTGGTCACCGAGTATGTCGATGGCCCGGACCTGGCCGAATGCTTCGCGCCCTACGTGGATAACGGCGATGCGCCCGAGGAGCAGGTGGATGCCTTGGTGCATGTGATGCAGCAACTGATTCGCGAGCGTATCAGCCACGGCGACTTCAAGGGCCACAACCTGTTCTGGCACAACGGCCAGTGGTCGTTGATCGACCTGGACGCCATGTGCCAACACGCCACTCAGCTCAGCTTCGCCCCCGCCTACGCCCGTGATCGGGCGCGGCTGCTGCGCAACTGGCCGAGTGGCAGTGCGTTGCATCAGCGGCTTGACCGGCTGCTGCCCAAGCTGGCCGAGTAAACCGCCGGCAGTGCCAGCCAGTCGCTGCTGCGGCCTGGCTGGCGCACTCGGATGCGCCACTGGCCTTCCAGCTGGCGTAGCACGGCCCAGGCGTGGACTGCACCCAGGGCCTTCTCGGGCAGTTGCAAATGGTAATGATCGGCAAGCAGGTGCCGACGGACCGGCAACTGATGGGTGCCTAACTGCAGATAGAGTTGCCCCCCGGCATCGTACAGGTTGGTCTCACCTGCCACCGCTTCGCCCTCAACCGCAGGTTGAAGGCGTACGTCTTCCAACAGCTGGGCTACGTCAGGTAACCCGTCATGCCATAGCACGATGGAATCGACTACCCAGTTGCCATTGCGCAGACGCTTGATAGGCAACTGTACATAAGCGTCCGGTTGCCTGGGGTCGAGCACACGCCAGCGATGGCCGTCGAAGTGGACGTTGTACATACGCCCCTGGCTGTCCTTCACGAAGTATCGAACCGGGCCAAGCGTATTGATCTGCTCGTACACTTCCTCGCCGTGGACCCCGTCGATCCGGTAGCGCAGTTTGCTCACGTCCACGGCCGCTTCGTGGGTTGTTGGCAGGGGCCGCGGGGGTTGAGGTGGCAGGCCGCGCATCGCCCTGCGCATGAGGGGCGAGCTAGCGAAACTGGTCAGCCCATCGGTAGCATGGCTGAAGGCAGCTATGGCGTGATGAAGCATCGCCTCGTGGTCTTGCTTGTTCATCGCCTCGAAACCGTCCCAGACCGAGATCGACATTCGCCCGAAGGCCAAGGACGAGAGGGCCGGAGCTGGCAGCACCAGGCTGATCATGTCGAGGGTCAGGTGCAGTGTTGCCAGCCCGATTTCGCCAAGCAGTTCGCTGTGGCTGCGACTGTTGGCATCGGCTTCGGCGATCATGGCCTGGACTTGCGCTCGGTAAAGGGCTTCGAACAGGTTCCCTTCGATCTTTGGCCATTGCACGTGCGGCCCCAGGCGCCCCTTGCGTATCAACCGGTCAAGCCGCATGCCATCGGCCAATGGTGCCCGCTGAACCAGGTAACGGCGCAGGGCGGGGGTGCGGCGTAACATTTTCAGCAGGGCGCGGGTGTTCGGGTATTCACGCCAGGCGCGCCGGTCGGGAGCGTCTGGTGTGTACAACACAAGAGGTTGAATAGCCTCATTCTGGGCTTTGATCAGCAGTACCCCTTGCAGCGTATGCCCGTCCGCGGTCAATTGATGAACCATGACGCGTTGCTCGTCGATGGCGGGTCGCCAGCGATTGTCGGAGTGGTTGATAACTGCCTTGATCCATCGATAACCGCGTTCTTGGGTACCCTCGAGTAAATGCCTGGCGTAACGGGCCTTGGCCGCTTCGGCGTGCATGCGTGTGCGGGTTATGTTGCCGTGGGCCTGCATGCGCCAACGCGCAGCGGAGGATTCAAGCAGGTGGGTGCGCAGAAAGCTGATGTAGCCACTGCCGGCGTCGAGTTTGCGTACAAGGCGCTTCGCCCCCTCGGGGGATAGCGAGTCGAGTGGGCTGCCATCCTCGTGGTGGACTCGAGCAGTCAGCCAGTAGTCGAGGTCGAACCAGGCAATATTGAGCAACGCCAGTTCGTCGAGGCGGTAGGTGATGGGGACCAGTTCGACGGTATCACCCACATGTCGACGATTGACAACCGCAACATACCCGGAAGGTGCCAGTGGGTTCACCAACGGGCCCTTGCGGCGTGCCAGGGTGACGGATACGCAGATTTTCTCGGCGGGCAACTCGATGGCGAACTCACGGCGTAGCGCCTCGCCCAGGCGTTCACGTACCCATGCGAGCAGGTGGTGGCGAGTACGGAATTGCTCCAGCGTGAGCAAGCCAGGCGCAGCTGCCTGGGCGATGGCCCCGGCGAGCTCCTGGATCGTTTGCATGATGTGCGTCAGGCTTTGCGTGGAACTCTCACGCAGCCATGCGGGCAGGTTTTTTTCCAGCAGCAGTGCATAACGGGTGGACAGCGCATATTGGCTGCCCATGAGGTCGATCAGTGACTGCTGTTTGGCTATGGCGGTTTTCAGTGCCGGCAGATCCGGGGTCTGGCCAAGCGTCCAGGCGGCGTGCCAGGCGATGGTAAGCCGTTGATGCTGGGCGTCGAGCACATCAGTTACCTGTTGTTCGATCAGATCGCCGGTAAACCACTCGTAGCGCAGCCGGTCGGCACACCTTACCAGCTGCTGGTCCTCCAGGCGGGGTAGCAGTTGCAACAGTGGGCGGCTTTGCAGCGGGTCGTCCAGGCGCTCACATAGTTCGGTATGTAATTCGGCCAGATTGGCGAACCCTTCGACGCCGTGGGAAACGCTGCACAACAGTGCTATGCCGGAAGCTGTAACCGGCTCGGCGTCCACCCCTTGCGGCGCGTCTGCCACAAGCACCAGCACGCCGGGTAACGGCAACCGGCCATGAGGGCTCGAACGGTTGAAAACCGGACGATAAACCTGGGCCCGGTGGGTTTCTGGCAAGTGGTTGCGCTGCCAGGGTAACGGCAGCTCCAGAGAGGTGCGCAGCAGGCTGATGTGGCTGTAGTCCAGGGTCTGGTCGGCGAGGCGCAGTTCCAGTTCGGCCAGAAGTTGTTCATGACGCAGTTGGCGCAGCTGCTTGAACCGGCTCTGGCCTTCTTCGACAGGGTCGTTCCAGAACGCTGCCAGGTCACCAAAAAAGCGTTGACGCATGGCGGCCGGTTCCGTTTCGCCCACCAGTTCGGGTTTGCCTCGCTCAAGGGCGATGAGCTGTTGATCTAGCGCTTCGAGGCGCTGCAAAGGTGTCATGGTGTGGCTCCTTGGAAGATGGCAGCCAACCATGTCGCGGCAAAAGAGGGTACAGGTATTACCCGGTTACTGCCGTGAACGAGGGTAGAAACCTTGCAGGCCGAGGGCAGCCGATACCCCTAGGCCGAGCCAGGCCAGGCTGTCCCAGACCCCGTCCCCCAGCAAGGCGGCAAACAGCCCCACGGTAGTGAGCAGGGCCATGACCGTTGGCCAGATGAAGATGCGCCAGGTCGGCTGTGACTTGTGACTCATGGCCGCGCCTCCCGCTTCGTGCGCTGTTTGCCCCACCACAGGTATAACCCGCTGCCGAGCACAATGATGGTCAGCACATCGAGGATCGCCCACAGAATCTGCATAGGCCGACCACCGTAGTCACCGAAGTGCAGCGGTTGCGACAGGCCCATGGCATCCATGTACCACGGGCGTTCGCCCACTGCGGTCACCGCCAGCGTTTGCGCATCGATCAGCACAGGCGTGAGCAGGTGCGAGGTCAGGTGCGTGCCGCCCTTCATGAACACCGCATAGTGGTGCTCACTGGAAAAGCGTGTGCCGGGGAAGGCGATGAAGTCCGGGCGCATGCCGGGGGCGGCTTGTTCGGCGATGGTCAGCAGGCGGGTGGCCGGGGCGCGTTCGGTGAGCGGTGGGGCATCACGGTATGGGGCAACCATGGCGGCCAGGCTGTCGTTGCGCCAGGCGGCGATAACCAGGTCCGACAGCGCGCTGATCACGCCAGTCACGCCTACCGTCAGAGCCCAGGCCAATGTGACCACACCGATCAGGTTGTGCAGGTCGAGCCAGCGCAGGCGTCGGGATTTGCCGTGGCGCACCGTGCCGAAGTCCAGGCGGCGCATGAACGGTGCATAGAGCACGGTGCCGGAGATGATCGCCACGACGAACAGCACGCCCATGAAGGCCAGTAGCAGCTTGCCGGGAAGGCCGGCGAACATGTCCACGTGCAGGCGCAGCATGGTCATCATGAAGCCGCCGTTGGCGGCCGGCATGGCCACGGCTTCGCCGGTGCGGGCGTCGAGCATGAAGGTGTGCGACGAATTGGGTTCGGTGCCGGCAGTGGCGGCGGTTATGGCCACTACGCCGTTGGCTTCGTCCTCGTCGTAACCGAAGTACTGCATGACTTCGCCGGGCCGGTGCTGCTCGGCCTTGATCACCAACTGCTGCAGGTCGAGGTGTGGCGTATCGGCTGGCATTTCCCGCAGTTCGGGGGCATCGCCGAGCAGGTGTTCGAGTTCGTGGTGGAAGATCAGCGGCAGGCCGGTGACTGCCAGCAACAGCAGGAACAGGGTGCAGACCAGGCTGCTCCAGGTGTGGATCACCGACCAGCGGCGGATGGTTGGGCTTTTCATCACGGTACCGAATTTTGCTTGTTGGAAGCTGGGGCTGCTGCGCAGCCCTTTCGCCGCGCAAGGCTGCTCCTACAGGGACCGTGCTGGCCGTTGCAGGAGCAGCCTTGTGCTGTGAATGACCCGGCTTACTCAGAACTTGTAATTGACACTGGCCACCACGTTGCGCTCGTCGCCGTAGTAGCAGTAGTACCCGTCACAGGTAGACAAGTAGTCCTTGTTGAACAGGTTCTTCGCATCCACGGCTACGGTCACTCCGTTGAGGGTGCTGTTCAGGCGGCCCAGGTCGTAGTGCACCGATGCGTCGTAGACGGTGTAGGACCCCACATGGCCCCAATCGGTGTTGGTGGTATTACCGTAGGTGTCGCCCACGTAGCGCACGCCAACGCCGACCCCAAACCCATCCAGTGGTCCGCTGTGCCAGGTGTAGTCAGCCCAGGCAGTGGCCTGGTTGCGCGGCACCTGCGCCATGCGCTTGCCTTTCTCGTCACTGGTGCCTTTGATGATTTCGCTGTCGTTGTAGGTGTACGAGCCCACCAGTTTGAGGTTCTCGGTCACATCCGAAGTAGCCTCCAACTCCAGGCCTTTGACACGCACTTCGCCAACCTGACGGGTCACACCACCCTCGGTTACCGACATGTTCTCCTGCGTCAGGTCGAACACAGCAGCGGTGAACAGGCTATTGCTGCCTGGAGGCTGGTATTTGATGCCCAGTTCGTATTGCTTGCCTTCGGTCGGTTTGAAGGCATCGGTGCTGTTGACGGTGGAGCCGGTGGCAGCCTGGAACGACTCGGCATAGGAGATGTAAGGCGTCAGGCCGTTATCGAATACATAGCTGAGTGCTGCGTTACCACTGAACTTCTTGTCGCGCTGAGTATTGGTGGCGTCGCCTTGGTTGTGGAAGGTGGTGCCGGTGTGCACCCAGTCCTCACGACCACCGAGGGTCAGGCGCCAGTTGTCCAGGGCCATCTGGTCCTGGATATACAGGCCGGTCTGCTGGGTTTTCTGGTCGTAGTCGTACATGTCGAAGTACTGAACGTTCGAGAAATCCTGACCGTAGATTGGGTTGTGGATATTGCTTGGTGGCACACCAGCCGAGCCCCAGCGCCAGCGTGCGTTGCTGTCCGAGCGCTGGTGGTCTAGCCCAAGCAGCAGGGTATGGGCAACCTGGCCGGTCTGGAAGTCGGCCTGGAAGTTGTTGTCCAGGGCGAACTGGGAGATGTCCTCCTCGACGATACCGGCGGTGCGTTGCACGGTGCCATCGGCGCTTACAGCTTCGTCCGGACCGGCTGGCCAGATCGAACCACCGGCGGTAATGCTCTTGAAGTCCAGTTCATTACGCGCGTAGCGCAAGTTCTGACGGAACTGCCAGGTGTCGTTCAGGCGTGTTTCGAACGCATAACCCAGGTGGTAGTAGGTTCGGTCGTAGGACTCCCAATCCGGGTCGCCCAGGTTCTTGTGGTGCGAAATCTTGCCTGCGGGGCTATCCAGCTTGGTGCCCTGCAGTGGCAGGAACTGGCCGGTGATGCCGGTATCATCGCGGGTATATTGGCTGATGAAAGTCAGCTTGGTGTCGTCGTTGATGTTCCAGGTCAGGCTGGGCGCGATGTTGTAGCGCTTGTCCGGGATGTGGTCGACTGGCGAACCGCTGTCACGCACGGTGCCGCTCACTCGGTACAGGAACTGGCCTGCATCGTCGAGCTTGCCGGTGCTGTCGAAGTTGATCTGCTTGTGGTTGTTGCTGCCAACCTGGGCTTCGATTTCGTGGCTGCTTTCCAATTGCGGCCGACGGCTGGTCATGTCCAGCAGGCCGCCTGGTGGGGTCTGGCCGTAGACCGAAGAGGCCGGGCCGCGCAGCACGGCGATGCGCTCCAGGTTCCAGGGTTCGATCTTGGGGGTGGCGTAGTTGCCCTTGGGCAATGGCAAGCCATCGAGGAACTGGGTAGGTACAAAGCCACGTACCAGCAACCAGTCGCTGCGCGAGTCGGACCCATAGCCGCTGCTCTGCACGCCAGCGGTGTAGCGAAGGGCATCGTTCAGGTTGAGCACCGGCCGGTCTTCCATCTGCTTACGGGTGATCACGCTCACCGAGCGGGGCAGTTCAGCGATGGCTGTGTCGGTCTTGGTGCCTGCTGCTGTCCGGGTAGCGGTGTAACCCTCTACCGGCCCCCAGGCGCTTTCATAGTTGGAAGTCGCATTGATCGCAGTCTCCGGCAACGCCAGTGTCCCTTCCGGCGTAGCCACCAGGCTGTAGCTGCCCACGCTGCTTTGCTGCAACTGCAGGCCGGTGCCGCGCAGGGCGGCCTGCAGGGCACCGAGGCCATCATACTGCCCGCTCACCGGGGCCGAGGTGCGGCCGCTGACCAGTGCCGGGTCGATGGCCAGGGTGATGCCGGACTGGCTGGCGATCTGGTTGAGGGTGGTGGCCAGCGGGGCGCTGGGCAGGTCGTAGGCGCGCTGAGCGGATTGCTCGGCGGCGAACAGGGCAGGGCTGGCCAATGGCGCGGCCACGGCGATGGCCAGGGCCATCAGGCTGGGGCGCAGGGTACGATCAACAGCACGGGACATGCAGCGGCTCCTCGACGGATAAGTGCTTACTGCTTCCTTGCCGAGCGAGATTTCAAAAGTGACAGGGTAAATCTGAAAAAAATTGAGAATTATTTGAAGTTGGTTTTTGCCTGTACCGGCCCTTTCGCGGGTAAACCCGCTTCCACAGGGATCGCGGGGGCTTCGAGGCTGATGCAATCCTGTGGGAGCGGGTTTACCCGCGAAGAGGCCGGTGCAGGCCTACTTGGGACCGACGGTCACCCACCACTGGGTATGCCGTTCGACCTTCACCGGCAGTGCCGGCACCAGCGACGACAGCGCCAGATCGGTGTCGGTCAGCGGGAAGCTGCCGGTCACCCGCAGGTTGGCGACCTTGTCGTCTACTCCGAGGTAACCGCTGCGGTACTGGCCGAGCGCGGCCAGCAGGTCAGCCAGGCGTACGTTGTCCACCACCAGCATGCCGCGGGTCCAGGCGTCGGCACCGCCTGGCACCGTGCCGATTCGGCCAAGGCCGTTGGCGTTCATCAGCACCTGCTGACCTTCGCGCAGCACCTGTTCGTCGCCACTGTTCAGCGGCATGGCGGCTACCGAGGCTTGCAGCACTTCCAGGCGCGTGCCGTCGTCCTCGCGGCGCACCAGGAAGCGCGTGCCCAGTGGGCGAAGGCGGCCATCTTCGGTGCGCACCAGCAGCGGGCGCGGGTCCTGATGGCCGGTTTCGACGGAAATCTCGCCCTGATGCAGCACGATCACCCGTTGCTCGCCGGCGTAGTCGATGTCCACGGCAGTGTGGCTGTTCAGGCTCAGCAAGGTGCCGTCTTCCAGGCGCAGGGTACGCAGTTCGCCGGTGGCGGTACGCTGGTCGGCCAGCCAGTAGCTCGGTGCCAGCGATGGTGCGCCGACCCAGGCCAGCAGCGAGCCCAAAAGAAACATGCCGGCCAGCCCGCCGCCGACCTTGCCGATGCGTCGGCGCAGGCCGGCGCGCGATTGCAGCAGGGCCTGGCGTGCCGGGCCGGCAGCGGCGCTCACGCGCTGGTCCATGGCGCCGAGCTGGCGCCAGGCGCGGGCGTGCTCCTCGCTGGCGGCATGCCAGCGCATGAATTCGCTGCGCTCGTCAGGTGTGCCGCTGCCGTTGTCGAGGCTGAGTTTCCAGGCAATGGCGGCTTCCAGCACCCGGGACGAAACCGGTGCACTGCTCACGTCGGCTCCCCGTACAGGGCCACGTAGCACTGGCGCATGCCCTGGGCGATGTACTGGCGCACCCGCGACACCGAAACCCCCATGCGCTCGGCGATTTCGGCATGGCTCATACCGTCCAAGCGATTGTGCAGGAATGCTGCGCGGGCCTTGCTCGACAGCTTGCCGAGCAGGCGGTCGATGGCCTTGAGGTCCTCAAGGATCAGATGTTGCACTTCCGGGGAAGGTTGTTCGGCTTCCGGCATCAGGGCCAGTTCGGCCAGGTAGGCCTGTTCCAGCGCTGCGCGGCGGAAGTGGTCGAACATCAGGCCCTTGGCCACGGCGGCCAGGAACGCGCGGGGTTCGCGGGGCGTATCCAGTTGCGCACGGCCAAGCAGGCGCACGAAGGTGTCCTGGCTCAGGTCTTCGGCACGTTGGCGGCAGGCCATGCTGCGTTGCAGCCAGGCGAGCAGCCAGCCGCGGTGGTCGCGGTACAGCGCACCGACCAGATCGGCGTGTGGGCTCTGTGCAGAAGACAAGCAGCGTCCCCCCGGAACGAATGCATTAACTAACGATAATTATTCGCGATTGTTGCAGAGGGGAGGGGGTGGGTGCAATGGACGCTTATCGGATGGCCATCATGGAAAAGGCAAGTGGCCAATCGCCGGCAAGCCAGCTCCCACATGAAACCCATTGATTCTGGAACTTGTGCAGTACCTGTGGGAGCTGGCTTGCCGGCGATTGGGCCTGTCAGGTCAATACAAATCTATAGGCCGTGGTTGTGCACCTTGCGCCTGCGCCACCCGCGCAAGCGCTGCTCCAGCTGCAGCGGGCTGTCCAGCTGCTGGCGCCGGGCCTGGCTGAACAGGATCAGCGCCAGCTCGGCCGTAACCAGGGCATCGGCGCTGGCATGATGGCGCTCCTCGACCTGCAGGCCAAACCGCGCCACCCAGTCATCCAGCCCGGCCTCGCGCAGCACTGTGTCGGGGTTGAGCATCGGCGCCAGCTCGGCAACATCCAGGAAGGGTGACTGCAAGCGATAACCCAGGCTTTCCTTCAGCGCGCGGGCCAGCATGCGCTGGTCGAACGGCGCATGGAATGCCAGCACCGGGCTATTGCCTATGAAGTCGAGCAGGTCGAGCAAGGCCTCGGCCGGGTCGCAACCAGCAGCCAGGGCACTTGGGCCCAGGCCGTGGATCAGCACGCTGGCGTTGGTCTTCTGCAGAGGCCGGTGCAGGGTGCGTTCGAACTGCTGGGCAAAATCGATGGCGCCATCTTCGATGGCCACGGCACCCACCGACAGCACTTGGTCACGGTTGGGGTTGAGGCCGCTGGTCTCCAGGTCGAGCACTACCCAGCGCTGCTCGCGCAGGGTACACACCCCCAGTGGCACGGCCTTGGGCAGCCGGGCCAGGTGCTGGCGCGTGGCATGGTCCAGTTCGGGCGCACTGGGGCGCAGCCAGGCGAACAGGCTCATAGCTGGTACCGCAAGGCCAGGCTGCTTTGCAGGCGCTGGGCCTGGCGCAGGGACTCGCGCAGGATGCGCCGGTCCAGGTGGTTGAGGCTGTCCGGGTCCAGGCGGTTGGAATAGGGCAGGTTGTCGCGGGTCTGGCGCTGGTGCTGCTGCATGCGGGTTTGCTGGATGAAGTGGTAGGCCTCTTCATACGCTGCGCCGTCCAGTGCCTCGATCACGCCCTTGGCCACCAGCTGGCGCAGGCGTTCCAGGGTATTGCAGGCACCGATGCCGTTGGCCAGGGCCAGCAGCCGGGCACCATCTACGAAGGGCGTCAGGCCTTGGACCTTGAGGTCGAGAGTGGCGGCCTTGTCGTTGCCCTGGCGGGTCAGCACGAACTCGCGCAGGCGGCCCACCGGTGGGCGCTGGCGCAGGGCGTTGTCAGCCATCATGCGCTGGAAGATGCGGTTGTCGGCCACCTGCTCCAGCAGGCCCTGGCGCAGCTGCTCGCAACTTTGCTCGTCGCCCCACACCACGCGCAGGTCGAAATAGATGCTCGAGCCCAGCAGGTTCTCCGGGCTGGCTTCACGGACAAAACCGGCAAAACGCCGCGCCCATTCACTGCGCGACAGGCATAGCTCGGGGTTGCCGGCCATGACGTTGCCCTTGCACAGGGTGAAGCCACACTGGGCCAGGCACTGGTTGATGTATTGCGCCAGCGGCAGCAGGCGCGTGCGGATAGCGTTGGCTTCGGCGCTGTCGGCGGCTTCGAAGAGGATGCCGTTGTCCTGGTCGGTATGCAGGGTTTGTTCACGTCGTCCTTCGCTGCCAAAGCACAGCCAGCTGAACGGCACGCCCGGGTCACCGCGCTCGGCCAGCGCCAGTTCGATCACCCGGCACACGGTGTGGTCGTTGAGCAGGGTGATGATCTGGGTGATCTGCGTGGAGGACGCGCCATGGGCCAGCATGCGCTCGACCAGTTGGCTGATTTCGCCGCGCAGCGAGACCAGGGTATCCAGACGTGGCGCATGGCGGATGGTGCGTGCCAGGTGCACCAGGTCGACCCGCTGCAGGGAGAACAGGTCGCGCTCCGAAACCACACCGCACAGGCGCCGGTTTTCCACCAGGCATACGTGGGCGATATGCCGTTCGGTCATGGCCATGGCTGCGTCGAAGGCGCTGGCCTGGGGGCTGAGGTAGAACGGCTGCTTAGTCATGTGCCGGACGATGGGCGCGCCCAGGTCGGCATCGGCGGCGGCCACCACCTGGCGAAGGTCGCGCAGGGTGAAGATACCGGTGGGGTAGCGCTGCGGGTCGACCACCACGATGCTGCCAACCTGCTGCTCGTGCATCAGCCGCACGGCGTCGCGCAGGGGCGTGTCGGGGCTGCACACCACCGGGTGGCGCATGGCCAGTTCACCCAGTGGCGTGTTCAGCGAATACTGGGTGCCGAGGGTTTCCACCGCGCGCTGGCGTACCTGCTGGTTTACCTGGTCCAGCAGGCTGCTGACTCCGCGCAGGGCAAAATCCCGAAACACTTCCGACATCGAGAACACGCGGATGAACGCGGCCTTGTTCAGCTGCAGGCAGAAGGTGTCCTCACCGGCCAGGTGCTCGGTACGGGTCGCTCGCTCGCCGAGCAGGGCAGCCAGCGGGAAGCATTCGCCGCTGGTGATTTCGAAGGTGGTCTCCACACCAGGTTTGACCAGATGCTGGCGCTCACCCACCACGCGGCCCTGCTTGACGATGTAGAAGTGCTCGACCGGCCCATCGGCAGGTTTGACGATGCTTTCGCCGCTGGCATAGAAGCGCAGCTGGCACTGTTCGACCAGGTAGGCCAGGTGGCTGTGTTCCATCTGGTTGAACGGCGGAAAACGCTGCAGGAACTGCAGGGTGCCCTGGATGTTCTGTAGCACTGCTGTCCTGCCCGCCTGGCTGTAGGCGTCCTTTTTGCTCATGAAACTGACCGTATCGCTATGCCGAACTATATATATCTATATATAGGTGCCGGCCATGTTGTTCTCTGCCTCCATGGTCGGCTTGCGGCGGGGTGGTGCCCATTGGACGTAAGTCTATGAGCGCCTCTGTCAAAGACCCGACGAAAGGCAAGCCGGGTTACGCAAGTTCTGCGGTCCTAATGCTGAAGCGGAATTTTTTTGACGAGATGAGCATGCCAGAGCAACACGACATCCTGAGCGACGCCGAGCGCGAGGCATTGGCCGTGGCCGTGGGGAGTGCGCCTGTGGCAGCCAAACCGCTGGTGCTGGTAGTGGATGACAATGCGGTGAACCGTGAGGCGTTGATCCTGTACCTGAAAAGCCGGGGGATCGACTGCGTCGGAGCGGATGGAGCCGAGGAGGCCAGGCTGTACCTGCACTACCAGCCGCGGATTTGCTTGATGATCACGGATTTGCGCATGCAGCCCGAGGATGGCCTGGACCTGATCCGCACGGTTCGCGAATCAGAGCGGGCAGCGTTGTCGATCATCGTGGTGTCGGGCGACACCGATGTGGAAGAGGCGGTGGACGTGATGCACCTGGGAGTGGTGGATTTTCTGCTGAAGCCGGTCGATCTGGGCAGGCTGCTGGAGCTGGTGAAGAAAGAACTGAAAGTCGAGTAGAGCAAGAGTGGGGCCGCAAAGCGGCCCCCGGTTGCAGATATCGCTTACAGTCCGTTACGCGCCTTGAACTCGCGGCGACGGCGGTGCAGTACCGGCTCGGTATAACCGTTCGGCTGCTTGCCACCTTCCACCACCAGCTCTACCGCAGCCTGGAACGCGACGTTGTCGTCGAAGTTCGGTGCCATCGGGCGGTACAGAGGGTCGCCGGCGTTCTGCTGGTCGACCACTACGGCCATGCGCTTCAGGCTTTCCAGCACCTGCTCCTGGCTGACCACGCCATGGCGCAGCCAGTTAGCCAGCAGCTGGGCCGAGATGCGCAGGGTGGCGCGGTCTTCCATCAGGCCGACGTTGTTGATGTCCGGCACCTTCGAGCAACCCACACCCTGGTCGATCCAGCGCACCACGTAGCCGAGGATGCCCTGGGCGTTGTTGTCCAGCTCGTTGCGGATCTCTTCGGCCGACCAGTTGGTGTCGGCGGCCAGCGGGATGGCCAGGATGTCGTCCACCGACGCCGGGGTACGCGAAGCCAGTTCACGCTGACGCGCCTGTACGTCCACCTTGTGGTAGTGCAGGGCATGCAGGGTGGCGGCGGTCGGCGACGGCACCCAGGCGGTGTTGGCACCGGCCAGCGGGTGGGCGATCTTCTGTTCGAGCATGGCCGCCATCAGGTCGGGCATGGCCCACATGCCCTTGCCGATCTGCGCACGGCCTTGAAGGCCGGTGGCCAGGCCGACATCAACGTTGTTGTTCTCGTAGGCACCGATCCACTTCTCGTTCTTCATGGCGCCCTTGCGCACCACGGCGCCGGCTTCCATCGAGGTGTGGATTTCATCGCCGGTGCGGTCGAGGAAGCCGGTGTTGATGAACACCACGCGCTCGGCTGCGGCCTTGATGCACGACTTGAGGTTGACCGTGGTACGGCGCTCCTCGTCCATGATGCCGACCTTGACAGTGTTGCGCTTCATGCCCAGCAGGTCTTCGACCTGGCTGAAGATCTCGGCGGCGAAGGCTACTTCCTCCGGGCCGTGCATCTTCGGCTTGACGATGTACACGCTGCCGCTGCGGGTGTTCTTGCGGCTGGTGTTGCCATTGAGGTTGTGCAGGGCGATCAGGTTGGTGAACAGGCCGTCCTGGATGCCTTCGGGGATTTCGTTGCCTTGGGCGTCGAGGATCGCCGGGTTGGTCATCAGGTGGCCAACGTTGCGCACGAACAGCAGCGAACGGCCGTGCAGGGTCACGCTGCCGCCGTTGGGCGCGGCGTACTCGCGGTCCGGGTTCATGGTGCGGGTGAAGGTCTTGCCACCCTTGCTCACGCTTTCGGCCAGGTCGCCTTTCATCAGGCCCAGCCAGTTGCGGTAGACGATCACCTTGTCGTCGGCGTCGACGGCGGCAACCGAGTCTTCGCAGTCCATGATGGTGGTCAGCGCCGATTCCATCAGGATGTCTTTCACGCCGGCGGCGTCGGTGCTGCCGACCGGGGTGCTGGCGTCGACCTGGATTTCGAAGTGCAGGCCGTTGTGCTTGAGCAGCACCGCAGTCGGCGCGGCGGCATCGCCATGGAAGCCGATCAGCTGGGCGTCGTCACGCAGGCCGCTGTTGCTGCCGCCTTTCAGGGCAACTACCAGCTTGCCGCCTTCGATGCGGTAGCCGGTGGAGTCGACGTGCGAGCCGGCCGCCAGTGGCGCGGCTTCGTCGAGGAAGGCGCGGGCGAAGGCGATGACCTTGTCGCCACGTACCTTGTTGTAGCCTTGGCCTTTCTCGGCGCCGCCTTCATCGCTGATGGCATCGGTGCCATACAGCGCGTCGTACAGCGAACCCCAACGGGCGTTGGCGGCGTTAAGGGCGAAGCGGGCGTTCATTACCGGTACGACCAGCTGTGGGCCGGCCATGTGGGCGATTTCTTCGTCCACGTTCTGGGTGGTGGCCTGGAAATCGTCGGCTTGTGGCAGCAGGTAGCCGATTTCCTGGAGGAATGCTTTGTAGGCTACGGCGTCATGGGCCTGGCCTTTGCGTGCCTGGTGCCAGGCGTCGATCTTGGCTTGCAGCTCGTCGCGCTTGGCGAGCAGGGCTTTGTTCTTTGGAGCGAGGTCATTGATGATCTTCTCTGCACCCGCCCAGAACTGCTCGGCGACGATGCCGGTCCCTGGGATGGCTTCGTTGTTCACGAAGTCGTACAGGACCTTGGCGACCTGAAGGCCACCGACTTGAACGTATCCAGTCATTGCTTGCCTCACTCTGCTCAGCTATTTCGCTCTTCTGTATTAAGCCTGTAGCGCTTCTCTAAACACGGCACCAGTGCATGCCCCCGAGTTAAACCCCGAGCGCGGCTGGGTGCGGCCTGCCAGACAGGCTGGCAGACAGTGTGCGTATTTTCACAGGCGCCTTGGCAGACATCCAAACGACGTTTTGTAGTCCGCGCCACGGGATACTACATGAAGCAGTAGGCGGGGCAAAATCAGACTAAAAGCGCCGTTATGCGACCCGTTGGTCGCGTATGGTCACGCTGGGAGTAAGTATGTTCGCAAAAAACAGGTGGATTGTTCCAGATAAATCTTGAAACAGTACACGATTTGTTGTGCCGATTGCCCTGCGGCAGGTTGCCGCGCCTTGCCTATACTGAGTCGATCCCCCGATTTTCTGCCGCACGGCGCGGTCCGACACGAGGAAGGGCTTGTGGATCATCTTGTACTGACTGTGATTGCCCCTGACAAGGCCGGCCAGGTCGAGCGCATTGCCCAGTGCATCGCTGACCACAGTGGTAACTGGCTGGAAAGCCGCATGTCGCGTATGGCCGGGCAGTTTGCCGGCATCCTGCGGGTGGCGGTGCCGGCGGAAAACTATGACGAACTGGTGGCTTCGCTGCAGGGGTTGGTCCGATATGACATTCGCGTGCTGATCGCCGAAAGCGGTATAGAGCCGTCGTGTACCTGGAAGCCGATTGCCATGGAGTTGGTAGGTAATGACCGGCCGGGGATCGTGCGTGATATCACCCGCCTGCTGGCGGATCTGGGGGTGAACCTTGAGCGGTTTACCACAGAGGTGCGGCCGGCGCCCATGAGCAGCGAGCCACTGTTCCATGCCGATGCCTTGCTGGCATTGCCGTTAACCCTGTCGCTGGAGGAATTGCAGCAGAAGCTGGAGAGCCTGGCGGACGACTTGATGGTGGAGTTGAAGCTGCGGCCGGAGGAATGATCCGAGATTGCCGGGGCTGCAAAGCAGCCCCCTGCGGTTATCCCGATATCACGGGGAAGGCCCTGTGGATAACCTGGGGGCTCCCCTCTCCAGCCCACACCGTGCGCGCCTTCCACGGCTTTGCTCAAAAAACACTCAAAAATCAGCAGCTTGTGCACAAAGCACGGGGACGAGGGTGTGGATAACCTTTGGAGATGTCTCTGCAGGCCACGAATCACAAGGCCCGCAGAGTTGTGGTTATTTTTTGATCAGCTGCGCTTGCGCAAACTGAACCACGCATCGAAGCTGTAAATCGCCAAACCCGCCCAGATGAACATGAACGCCACCAAGTTACTCGACGACAAGTGCTCATCGAACAGCAGCACCGCCTGCAGCAGCACCAGGGTCGGCGCCAGGTACTGCAGGAAGCCCAGCGTGGTATACGGCAAGTGCCGCGCGGCAGCGTTGAAGCACACCAACGGCACCAGTGTCACCGGCCCCGCGGCCATCAGCCACAACGCTTCGCTGCTGGTGTAGAACGCGCCCTGGGCGCTTGTCGCCGCCGGGTGCAGCAACAGCCAGCCTAGTGCCAGCGGTACCAGCATCCAGGTTTCCACCACCAGGCCAGGCAATGCCGCCACCGGTGCCTGTTTGCGAATCAGCCCATAGAAGCCGAAGCTCAGCGCCAGCACCAGCGACACCCACGGCAGGCTGCCCACCTGCCACACCTGCTGGGCCACCCCCACGGCGGCCATGGCCACCGCCAGCCACTGCAGGCGGCGCAGGCGCTCGCCGAGAATCAGCATGCCCAGCAGCACATTGATCAGTGGGTTGATGTAGTAACCCAGGCTGGCCTCGAGCATGCGCCCGTTGTTCACCGACCATACGTAGGTCAGCCAGTTGCCTGCGATAAGCGCCCCGCTCAGGGCCAGAATGCCCAGCCGGCGCGGGTTGTCACGCAGTTCACGCCACCAGCCGGGGTGTTTCCACACCAGTAGCAGCAGCGAGCCGAACAGTGCCGACCAGAGCACGCGGTGGACGATGATCTCCACCGCCGGGACGCTCTGGATTGCCTTGAAGTACAGGGGGAACAGCCCCCAGATGATGTAGGCGCTGAGGCCCAGTAGGTACCCGCGACGCGGGTTTGCGGCGTGCATGCAGAATCCTTGCTTAGGTAGCTAAATAAAGCGACGCCTATTGTAGACAGAGGCGGGCGCGCTTCTAGAACAATTTCAGCGGTGCTTCATCCAGTGCTGCCATTTGTTCGCGCAGGGCGAGAATCTGGTCTCCCCAGTAGCGTGGCTGGCCGAACCAGGGGAAGCTGGGCGGGAATGCCGGGTCGTCCCAGCGCCGCGCCAGCCAGGCGCTGTAGTGCAGCTGGCGCAAGGCGCGCAGGGGCTCGATCAGGGCCAGCTCGCGCGGGTCGAAATCGTGGAACTCGTTATAGCCGTCGATCAGTTCGGCCAGTTGCCCCAGGCGCTCCTCGCGGCTGCCGGCCAGCATCATCCACAAGTCCTGCACCGCCGGGCCCATGCGGCAGTCGTCGAGGTCGACCACGTAGTACACCTCGTCCCGGTGCATCAGGTTGCCGGGGTGCAGGTCACCATGCAGGCGGATGAGCTGGTGTGGCGTGCGGGCATAGATGTCCTCCACCCGCTTGAGCAGGTCGCGTGCCACCGATTCGAACGCTGGCAGCAGTTCGCGAGGGACGAAGTCGCCTTCCAGCAGGGTATTCAGCGATGCATGGCCGAAGTTGTCCACAGCCAGCGCTTCGCGGTGCTCGAACGGTTTGCTGGCGCCCACGGCGTGCAGGCGGCCGAGCAACTGGCCGAGGCGGTAGAGCTGGTCGAGGTTGCCCGGCTCTGGCGCGTGGCCGCCGCGGCGGGGGAACAGGGTGAAGCGAAAGCCCTGGTGTTCGAACAGGGTGCGGCCGTCGTGCTGCTGCGGGGCGACCACCGGCACTTCGCAGTCGGCCAGTTCGGCGGTGAAGCTGTGCTCTTCGAGGATGGCCGCGTCGCTCCAGCGGCCTGGGCGGTAGAACTTGGCGATCAGCGGTTGCGCGCCCTCGATGCCCACCTGGTAGACGCGGTTTTCGTAGCTGTTCAGCGCCAGCACCCGGGCATCGCTGAGAAAGCCCAGGCTTTCCACGGCGTCCAGGACCAGGTCGGGGGTGAGGGTGTCGAAGGGGTGGGACATGGTGGCTCCGGGGGGTAGGCGGCGTGGGGGCCATGGTAGCGCGTTATGCCTGTACCGGCCTCTTCGCGGGTGCATCGTTTCCCTGGCGGCTGCGCGGTCCCTGTGGGAGCGGGCAAGCCCGCGAACAGCGCAAAGCGCGGCCAGGCTATGCGGGAATCCCAAGCAATACATAAGAGGGATGAAATTGAACCCGCACCAAACTGCCTGCTGCCACCCGCTGCCCAGCCAACCAATCCGTCTCGGCAAACGCACACAACGTCTGGCCATTCCCCAACGCCAACCGGACCTCAGCAGGCCCATCAGCCTCCGCCAGTACCTCCTCCACTGTCGCCTGCAGGCAATTGCTACCCGCTTCGGCCTCTTCCTCGTCGCCCAGCAACCTCACCCACCCTGCCTTGAGCAGCGCCACTACCGTCGTCCCCAGCGTCAGCTCCAGCCGTGCGGTGCTGTCGTGGGTGATCAGCGCCTCGATCTCCAACCCTCCGCCCAACGCCAGGCTGACTTGATCATGCCGTCCCTCGCGGCGCAGGCCGCTGACTTGGCCCTGCAACTGGTTGCGCGCGCTGGTACGTAGCATCAACCGGCCAAGCAGGTCGAGGTCGCTCGACTCCTCGGCCGCTTCGAGGATTTGCGCCTGAAGGGCCTGCAGCCTCTTATAAAGGCGCAGAACCCGCTGGCCTTCCGGCGACAGACGGGCACCACCGCCACCACGCCCGCCGGTACTGCGCTCGACGAGGGGCTGGCTGGCCAGGTTGTTGAGCTCGTCGATGGCGTCCCAGGCGGCCTTGTAGCTGACGCCCGCAGCCTTGGCGGCGCGGGTGATCGAACCCTCTTCGGCAATGTGCTGCAGCAGCGCGATACGCTGGGGGCGGCGGGCGATGTGCTGGGTTAGGTGTGGGGGCAGGGGCATGGGCATTTGGTCTTGTGGGGGCCTGAGGCTGGATAGTGTGTAGGAGCGGCGTTGTGTCGCGAAAGGGGCGCGAAGCGGCCCCACGATTCACGCCTTGGCAAATATTGCTGGGGCTGCTGCGCAGCCCGATTGCGACACAAGCCCGCTCCTGCACTGGGCGATCCGCGCTTGTTCATACATACCCAGGCTTGGGCGTACGCGCCAGGCAATACACATCCACCCGCCGCGCACCGGCCTTGCGCAGCACTTCGGCAACCGCCTGCGCGGTAGCACCGGTGGTCAACACGTCATCGACAATGGCGACATGCTTGCCCGTCAGTTTGCCTGTTACCGCAAACGCCTGGCGCAGATTGTGTCGCCTGGCCTTGGCGTCCAGTTGTTGCTGTGCAGGTGTCTCCCGTGTACGCAGCAGTAGCCGCTCGTCGCAACGTACCCCCGCATGCGACGACAGCCAGCGCCCGAGCATCCCCGCCTGGTTGAACCCCCGCTCCCGTAGTCGACGTTTGGACAAGGGTACAGGCAACAACAGGTCGGGGCGCGGCAGCCCTTCGGTAAAGCGGTGCAGAAGCCCATGCCCGAACAATTCGGCCATCAGTCGCCCCAGGGGCCACTGGCGGTTGTGCTTGAAACGGCTGATCAGCGTGTCCACTGGAAAGCCGAAATGCCACAGTGCAACCACCTGCTCGAAGGCCGGTGCGCGGCGCTGGCACTGGGCGCAGGTCAGGCCGGCCATCGCCAATGGCAGGGCGCAGCGCAGGCACTGATCGCCCAGCCAAGGCAGTTCCTGCTCGCAGGCGACGCACAGCGGGTAGGCCTGCTCGGCTGGTTCATCACACAACAAACACATCTGATTAATAAGTGAACACTTGTAAACCAGTCTTTTCCAGTGTGGTTGACAGTTCATAGGCCTTCCATGACTATGCGAGCTATCCGTGATGCGCTGGTGGGCTTTCCTGTCCCGGCGCCTGCTTCAGCCTAAACAAGGAAACACCAATGAGCGCCAGCACAACTGCAACAACACGTCACGACTGGTCCCTGGCCGAGGTCAAGGCGCTGTTCCAGCAACCGTTCAATGACCTGCTGTTCCAGGCGCAGACTGTGCACCGCGCGCATTTCGACCCGAACCGCGTGCAGGTTTCGACCCTGCTGTCGATCAAGACCGGCGCCTGCCCGGAAGATTGCAAATATTGTCCACAGTCCGGCCACTACAACACCGGGCTGGAAAAACAGAAGCTGATGGAAGTGCAGAAGGTGCTGGAAGAAGCCGCCCGCGCCAAAGCCATCGGTTCTACCCGCTTCTGCATGGGCGCGGCGTGGAAGCACCCTTCGGCCAAAGACATGCCCTATGTGTTGGAGATGGTCAAAGGCGTCAAGGCCATGGGCCTGGAAACCTGCATGACCCTCGGCAAGCTCGACCAGGAGCAGACCAAGGCCCTGGCGCAGGCCGGCCTGGACTACTACAACCACAACCTCGACACCTCGCCGGAGTTCTACGGCAGTATCATCACCACCCGCACCTACAGCGAGCGACTGCAGACCTTGGCCTACGTGCGTGATGCCGGGATGAAGATCTGCTCTGGCGGCATTCTCGGCATGGGTGAGTCGCTGGACGACCGCGCGGGCCTGCTGATCCAGCTGGCCAACCTGCCCGAGCACCCGGAATCGGTACCGATCAACATGCTGGTCAAGGTGGCTGGCACGCCGCTGGCCGAGGAAGAGGACGTCGACCCGTTCGACTTCATCCGCATGCTGGCCGTGGCCCGTATTCTCATGCCCAAGTCGCACGTGCGCCTGTCCGCCGGCCGCGAGCAGATGAACGAGCAGATGCAGGCCCTGGCCTTCATGGCCGGCGCCAACTCGATCTTCTACGGCGAAAAACTGCTGACCACCGCCAACCCGCAGGCCGACAAGGACATGCAACTGTTCGCACGCCTGGGTATCAAGCCCGAAGCGCGTGAAGAGCACGCCGACGAAGTGCACCAGGCGGCTATCGAGCAGGCGCTGGTCGAGCAGCGCAGCAGCGAGATGTTCTACAACGCCGCGACAGCCTGAAATGGCCTTCGACCTGGCGGCGCGCCTGGCCGAACGGCGCGCCGCAGACCTGTATCGGCAGCGGCCACTGCTGGAAAGCCCGCAGGGGCCGGAAGTGGTCGTCGATGGCCAGCGCTTGCTGGCCTTCTGCAGCAATGACTACCTGGGCCTGGCCAACCACCCCGAGGTGATTGCTGCCTGGCAGGCCGGCGCCGAGCGCTGGGGTGTCGGTGGCGGTGCCTCGCACCTGGTTATCGGTCACAGTACGCCGCACCACCAGGTGGAAGAGGCCTTGGCCGAACTTACCGGGCGACCGCGCGCGCTGCTGTTCTCCACAGGCTACATGGCCAACCTGGGCGCCATCACCGCACTGGTGGGGCAGGGTGACACGGTGCTGCAGGACCGCCTGAACCATGCTTCGCTGCTGGATGGCGGGTTGCTCAGCGGTGCCCGTTTCAACCGCTACCTGCACAACGACCCGGCCAGCCTGGCCAGCCGCCTGGACAAGGCCGTCGGCAATACCCTGGTAGTGACCGATGGCGTGTTCAGCATGGACGGCGACCTGGCCGACCTGCCGGCGCTGGCCGATGTCGCGCGCGCGCGCGGTGCCTGGCTGATGGTCGACGACGCCCATGGCCTGGGCACCTTGGGCACTCAGGGCGGCGGTATAGTCGAGCACTTCGATCTGGGCGTTGAAGGTGTGCCGGTGTTGATCGGTACGCTGGGCAAGGCCTGTGGGACCGCCGGCGCCTTTGTGGCCGGCAGCGAAGAGCTGATCGAGGCGCTGGTGCAGTTCGCACGCCCGTACATCTACACCACCAGCCAGCCACCGGCGCTGGCTTGCGCCACCCTCAAAAGCCTGGAACTTCTGCGTCGCGAGACCTGGCGCCGCGAGCACCTTGCCGCGCTGATCCATCAGTTCCGTGAAGGTGCGCAGCAGATTGGACTGCAGCTGATGGACAGCCCGACACCGATTCAGCCGATCGTCATCGGTGACAGCGCGCAGGCCCTGCGCCTGTCACGCATGCTGCGCGAGCGCGGCTTGCTGGTGACGGCCATCCGCCCGCCCACTGTGCCGGCGGGCAGCGCACGCCTGCGGGTGACATTGAGCGCCGCGCACAGCGAGGCGCAGGTGCAGCTATTGTTGAATGCATTGGCCGAGTGTTATCCACAGTTGGAGAGCGCCGATGCGTAATCGACTTGTACTGTTGCCCGGCTGGGGCCTGGGCACTGCTTCCCTGGAGCCGCTGGCCGCCAGTCTGCGTGCCCAGGACGCCCGCCTGCAGGTAGAGCTGATGCCATTGCCGGAACTGGCCCACAGCGATGTGCAGGCCTGGGTCGACCACCTCGACCGCAAGCTGCCGAGCGATGTCTGGCTGGGCGGCTGGTCGTTCGGCGGCATGCTGGCCAGCGCGTTGGCGCACAAGCGTGGTGACCATTGCTGCGGCCTGCTGACCTTGGCCAGCAACCCCAGTTTCGTGGCTCGCCCGGACTGGCCCCACGGCATGGCCAAAGACACTTTCGTCACCTTCCTCGACGGCTGTCGCAGCCATACCCAGGTCACCCTGAAGCGCTTCCGTACCTTGTGCAGCGATGGTGCCCAGCAGCCGCGTACCCTGCTGCGTCAGCTGGGTGTCGGCGTGCCGGACACCGACCCACTGTACCTGGCCACCGGCCTCGAGGTACTGGCCAAGCTGGATACCCGCGAAGCTCTGGAGGCCTACGGTGGCCCGCAGCTGCACCTGTTCGCCGGCAGCGATGCGCTGGTACCAGCAGATGCGGCGAAAGCGCTGAGCGAGCTGCTGCCCGATGTGGAAGTGGGCCTGGTCGAAGACAGTTCCCACGCCTTCCTGCTGGAGTACCCGCAGGAACTGGCGGCGGGCATCAAGAGTTTCCTGCATGAGAGTGGCGATGACTGACCTTTCCCGTCCGACCCCGCCCGGAGCGCTGCCCGACAAGCGCCAGGTAGCGGCCTCGTTCTCCCGCGCCGCAGCCAGCTACGACAGCGTGGCAGCCTTGCAGCGTGCGGTGGGGTCGAGCTTGCTGGAGCTGTTGCCGGAGGGCCTGCAGCCGTCGCGCTGGCTGGACCTGGGCAGCGGCACCGGTCATTTCAGCCGGGCGCTGGCCGAGCGTTTCACCCAAGCCAGCGGCGTGGCGGTGGATATCGCCGAGGGCATGTTGTGCCATGCTCGCAACGAACAGGGCGGGGCGCTCTATCACGTGGCCGGCGACGCCGAGCGTTTGCCGCTGCGTGATGCCAGCGTCGACCTGGTGTTTACCAGCCTGGCCGTGCAGTGGTGCGACCAGTTCGCCAGTGTGCTGGCAGAAGCGCTGCGAGTGCTGCGCCCGGGCGGCGTGCTGGCCTTCAGCAGCCTGTGTGTGGGTACCCTCGATGAACTGCGCGCCAGTTGGCAGGCGGTGGATGGCCTGGTGCATGTGAACCGCTTCCGCCGTTTCGAGGACTATCAGCGCCTGTGCGCAGCCAGCGGTTTCGAACAGCTTGTGCTGCAGCGCTGCCCGCACGTGCTGCACTACCCGGATGTACGCAGCCTGACCCATGAACTCAAGGCTCTCGGCGCCCACAATCTGAACCCTGGCCGGCCTTCCGGGCTTACCGGTCGGGCACGCATGCAGGGCCTGCTGCAGGCTTATGAGGCGTATCGCCAGCCTGAGGGGCTGCCAGCCACCTATCAGGTGGTCTATGGTTTGTTGCGCAAGCCACAGGTGTAAGGGGAGCGAGATGAGTCAGGCCTATTTCATCGCCGGTACCGATACCGATGTTGGCAAGACCACCATCGCTGCCGGGCTGTTGCATGCGGCACGGTCGCAAGGCTTGAGCACGCTGGGGGCCAAGCCGGTGGCCTCCGGTTGCACGATGACGCCGAAAGGCTTGCGCAACAGCGACGCTCAGGCGCTGATCGATGAAAGCACGATCAAGCTGCCCTACGAGCAGGTCAACCCGTTTGCCTTCGAACCGGCTATCGCACCCCACGTGGCAGCGCGCGAGGTAGGGGTGACGCTTGCCGTGTCGGAGCTGTTGGTAGCGATGCGCAGTGTGTTGCAACAAAATGCCGATTTCACCCTGATCGAGGGGGCAGGTGGCTGGCGCGTGCCATTGTCGGGGCAAGACAACTTGTCCGATCTGGCCATTGCCTTGAAGTTGCCGGTGATCCTGGTGGTGGGAGTACGTCTGGGGTGCATCAGCCACGCCTTGCTCAGCGCCGAGGCGATTGCCCGTGACGGGCTACAGTTGGCGGGATGGGTGGCGAACATCATCGAGCCGCGTACTTCGCGCCTGGAAGAGAACCTGGCCAGCCTGGCCGAGCGTTTGCCGGCGCCTTGCCTGGGGCGGGTGCCCAAATTGAAGCAGGCAAGTGCCGACATGGTGGCTGAACACCTTCAGCTGGATCTACTGGACTAGCGTTTGCAGGCCTGGCCCTTTCGCGGGTAAACCCGCTCCCACAGGTACTGCACAAGTTTCAAAAAATGTGGAGATCCTGTGGGAGCGGGTTTACCCGCGAAGAGGCCAGTGCAGGAATACCCAAGGCCTATCAAATGGCACCAGGCCATTAGGGATTTAAACGGGCCTTTTCGCCTTTGGCCTGCTTTAATTGGGCCTGTTCGTCATCCAGCGTCAATGGAGTCCTGACATGGAAATCACCGGTAGCTCCGCCTATTACGCGGGCCTGAGCGCAATTCAGACCGGCCAGAACCGCGTCGATCAGGCCGCCAGCCAGATCGCCAGCACCACCGCCGAACGTAGCGCCACCAGCCAGTCCAGCGATTTTCAGGCCGAACGCCTGCGCGCGGTCGACCGCAGCCAGCAGATGGACCTGGCCACCAGCACCGTGCAGCTGGCCGTGGGCAAACTTGAAGTCGAACTGGGCGCAAAGGTCGCCAAGGCATCCGACGAAATGCTCGGCCGGATCATCGACACCTACGCCTGACAGGGCGCTCACCCGATTTACACGCAGCCCCTGTGGGAGCGGGTGTGCCCGCGAATGCGTCAGATCAGGTACCTCTACTGCCTGGCCTGACCCTTTCGCGGGCATGCCCGCTCCCGCAGGGGCGTCTTTATTTTTCAAGGCTTGGCATGAATGCCATTTTTCGTGGCGTAAATGGCACCATAGTCCATCCTTGACATAAGGCGGAGCTAAACGTAAGTTTCAAACAACTGTTTGATCGACGGCCGCCAAGTGCGGGTCACCCCCACAGAACTCACCTAGAGGTTCATCGCAATGCCTGATTACAAAGCCCCCTTGCGTGATATCCGCTTCGTTCGCGACGAGCTGCTCGGTTATGAGGCGCATTATCAGAGCCTGCCGGGTTGCCAGGACGCCACGCCCGACATGGTCGACGCGATCCTCGAAGAAGGCGCGAAGTTCTGTGAGCAGGTGCTGTCGCCGCTGAACCGCGTGGGTGACCAGGAAGGCTGCACCTGGAGCGAATCGGGCGTGAAAACCCCTACCGGCTTCAAAGAGGCCTATCAGCAGTTCGTTGAAGGTGGCTGGCCGAGCCTGGCGCATGACGTCGAGCACGGCGGCCAGGGCCTGCCGGAATCGCTGGGCCTGGCCCTGAGCGAAATGGTCGGCGGTTCGAACTGGTCGTGGGGCATGTACCCGGGCCTGTCGCACGGCGCGATGAACACCATCTCTGCGCACGGTACTGCCGAGCAGCAGCACACCTACCTGACCAAGCTGGTATCCGGCGAGTGGACCGGCACCATGTGCCTGACCGAGCCGCACTGCGGTACCGACCTGGGCATGCTGCGCACCAAGGCCGAGCCACAGGCCGACGGCAGCTACAAGGTGTCGGGCACCAAGATCTTCATTTCGGCCGGTGAGCACGACATGGCCGACAACATTGTCCATATCGTCCTGGCCCGCCTGCCGGACGCACCGGCTGGCACCAAAGGCATCTCGCTGTTCATCGTGCCGAAGTTCCTGCCCAACGCCGAAGGCGGTGTGGGCGAGCGCAACGGCGTGAGCTGCGGCTCGATCGAACACAAGATGGGTATCCACGGCAACGCCACCTGCGTGATGAACTTCGACGGCGCTACCGGCTACCTGATCGGCCCGGCCAACAAAGGCCTGAACTGCATGTTCACCTTCATGAACACCGCCCGCCTGGGTACCGCGCTGCAAGGCCTGGCCCATGCCGAAGTAGCGTTCCAGGGTGGCCTGAAGTACGCTCGTGAGCGCCTGCAAATGCGTTCCCTGACCGGCCCGAAAGCACCGGACAAGGCTGCTGACCCGATCATCGTCCACCCGGACGTGCGCCGCATGCTGCTCACCATGAAGGCCTTCGCCGAAGGCAACCGCGCGATGGTGTACTTCACTGCCAAGCAGGTGGACATCGTCAAGTACAGCCAGGATGAAGAAGAGCGCAAGAAGGCCGATGCCCTGCTGGCGTTCCTGACCCCGATCGCCAAGGCGTTCATGACCGAGGTCGGTTTCGAAGCCGCCAACCATGGCGTGCAGATCTACGGTGGCCACGGCTTCATCGCCGAATGGGGCATGGAGCAGAACGTGCGCGACAGCCGCATTTCCATGTTGTACGAAGGCACCACCGGCATCCAGGCCCTGGACCTGCTCGGCCGCAAGGTGCTGATGACCCAGGGCGAAGCGCTGAAGGGCTTTACCAAGATCGTGCACAAGTTCTGCCAGGCGCAGGAAGGCAACGAAGCGGTCAAAGAGTTCGTCGAACCGCTGGCGGCGCTGAACAAGGAATGGGGTGAGCTGACCATGAAAGTCGGTATGGCCGCCATGAAGGACCGCGAAGAAGTGGGTGCGGCCTCGGTCGATTACCTGATGTATTCCGGCTACGCCTGCCTGGCTTACTTCTGGGCCGACATTGCCCGCCTGGCTGCCGAGAAACTGGCTGCCGGCACCAGCGAAGAAGCGTTCTACACCGCCAAGCTGCAGACTGCGCGCTTCTACTTCCAGCGCATCCTGCCGCGTACCCGTACCCACGTGGCGACCATGCTGTCGGGTGCCAACAACCTGATGGCGATGGACGAAGAGCACTTCGGCCTGTCGTACTGATCCTGCCGTTGTAAAGCAAACCCGCCTGCCTTCACCGGCAGGCGGGTTTTTACATTCTGGAAAGCTGAACGCTATCCCCTGTGGGAGCGGCCTTGCGTCGCGAAAGGGTTGCGTAGCAACCCCGGCAATTTCGGCTGTGATACAAAAAGCTGGGGCCGCTTCGCGCCCCTTTCGCGACGCAAGGCCGCTCCCACAATGATCGCGTGCACGCCGGAATTTCCTGTTCATTCCATCCGCATATTCAACTGTTCATGTGCACTGCCGATGAAGTAAGGGCACAATGCCACCATTGATCTGCCGGGTTGGAGATTACCCTTGTTTCGTTTTAACGCTGTTCGCGCGAGCCACTTCCTGCCTTCGCTGATTCTTTTGCTGGCAGGCCTCGCCGCGGCCTATGTGAGAGACCTCAGTGTCTTTTTCACGTCGCTGTTCAATGTCCTGCCAACCTTGGTTTTGCTGCTGGGGGGCGCCTACTGTGCGGTGTACCGTCGCCAGCGCGAGCTATTCCTGATGCTCACGGTGTACATCGCCTACTACCTGCTCGACACTCAGACCGACTTCTACCGTGACCATGGCCGCGTTCGCGAGGACGCGGCGGTGATCTTCCATCTTGTGTGCCTGCTGCTGCCCGCCCTGTTCGGGCTATATGGTGCCTGGCAGGAGCGTACCCACCTGCTGCAGGACCTGGTCGCCCGCGGCGCCGTGCTGTTTGCCGTGGGCAGCGTGGCAGTGGCCCTGGAGCAAAGCTACCCCGAAGCGCTGCTGACCTGGTTGGCGGAAATCCGCTGGCCAACCTTGCATGGCAAGTGGATGAGCCTGATCCAGATGGTCTACCCGCTGTTCCTCGGCGTATTCATCCTGCTGGTGGTGCAATACCTGCGCGCGCCACGGCCGCTGCACGCTGCGCAGGTGATGGGCCTGCTGGGTATCTTCTGGATGCTGCCGCAAACCTTCATCCTGCCGTTCACCCTGAACATCATGTGCAGCCAGGTAATGCTGATGATCGCCGCAGCGGTGGCGCACGAGGCCTACCAGATGGCCTTCCGCGACGAGCTGACCGGCCTGCCTGGGCGCCGTGCGCTGAACGAGCGTATGCAGCGCCTGGGGCGCAACTATGTGATCGCCATGACCGATGTCGATCACTTCAAGAAATTCAACGACACCCACGGCCACGACGTTGGCGACCAGGTGCTGCGCCTGGTTGCCAGCCGCCTGTCCAAGGTCACCGGGGGTGGCCGCGCCTACCGGTATGGCGGCGAGGAATTCGCCCTGGTGTTTGCCGGCAAGACTGCCGAGGAGTGCGTGCCGCATGTGGAAGCTGTGCGCGAAATGATCGCCAACTACGTGATGCACCTGCGAGACCAGCACAACCGCCCGCAGGACGATACCGCCGGGCGCCAGCGACGGGCGGGCAGCAGCGGAGGTACGGTGTCGGTCACCATAAGCATCGGCGTGGCCGAGCGCCAGGCCGATCATCGTGACCCCGAAGCGGTGCTGAAATCCGCCGACCAGGCGCTGTACAGCGCCAAGGGCGCAGGGCGCAATTGTGTCATGGTACATGGGCAACAAGCACAGCGAGGGGCAGTGCGTACAGCGTGACCAGAATTGACTATGCGGTCTGTTGATGACCCTATGTCTCGTAAAAGTTGTTCGGTTACACTGCCTGTAACCCAGTGTCGCGGTTCCCCGAGACCGCCCCGACCCGATTAGCGAGAGGTTGTCATGGCTGAATATAAAGCGCCCCTGCGCGACATGCGCTTCGTACTGAATGAAGTCTTCAACGTGGCTGAGCAGTGGGCGCAGTTGCCCGGGTTGGCCGAGGTTGTCGATGCCGACACGGCCATGGCGGTGCTGGAGGAAGCCGGCAAGGTCACTGCCAGATCCATTGCACCGCTCAGTCGCGCCGCAGATGAAGAGGGCTGCCACTGGGACAACGGCGCGGTGCGTACACCGGCCGGTTTCACCGAGGCCTACAACACCTACGCCGAAGGCGGTTGGGTGGGCGTGGGCGGCGACCCGCTGTTCGGCGGCATGGGCATGCCCAAGGTCATCTCGGCCCAGGTCGAGGAAATGGTCAACGCCTCCAGCTTGTCCTTCGGCCTGTACCCGATGCTGACTGCCGGCGCCTGCCTGTCGATCAATGCCCACGCCAGTGAAGCGCTGAAGAAAAAGTACCTGCCGAACATGTACGCCGGCGTGTGGGCCGGTTCCATGTGCCTCACCGAGCCGCACGCCGGTACCGACCTGGGCATCATCCGCACCAAGGCCGAGCCCCAGGCCGACGGCAGCTACAAGGTCAGCGGCACCAAGATCTTCATCACCGGCGGCGAGCACGACCTGACCGAGAACATCATCCACCTAGTGCTGGCCAAGCTGCCGGATGCACCGGCGGGGCCGAAAGGCATTTCGCTGTTCCTGGTGCCGAAGTTCCTGGTCAATGAAGACGGCAGCCTGGGGGCGCGCAACGCGGCCACCTGTGGTTCGATCGAGCACAAGATGGGTATCCAGGCCTCGGCCACTTGCGTGATGAACTTCGACGAAGCGGTCGGCTATATCGTCGGTGAGCCGAACAAGGGCCTGGCGGCCATGTTCACCATGATGAACTACGAGCGCCTGGGCGTTGGTATCCAGGGCCTGGCTTCGGCCGAGCGCTCCTACCAGAACGCCGTGGAGTACGCCCGCGACCGCCTGCAGAGCCGCGCCCCGACCGGGCCACAAGCCAAGGACAAGGCCGCTGACCCGATCATTGTCCACCCGGATGTGCGCCGCATGCTGCTGACCATGAAGGCGCTGATCGAGGGTGGCCGGGCTTTCTCCAGCTATGTGGCCATGCAGCTGGATAGCGCCAAATACAGCGAAGACGCCGCCGTGCGCAAGCGCAGTGAAGAACTGGTGGCACTGCTGACGCCGGTGGCCAAGGCCTTCCTTACCGACCTGGGCCTTGAGTGCGCGGTGCACGGTCAGCAGGTGTTCGGCGGGCATGGCTACATTCGCGAGTGGGGGCAGGAGCAATTGGTGCGCGATGTGCGCATTACACAGATCTACGAAGGCACCAACGGTATCCAGGCCCTCGACCTGATGGGGCGCAAGGTGGTGGCCAGTGGTGGGGCGTACTACCGGCTGTTCTCCGATGAGATTCGCCAGTTCATTGCTGGTGCGGGTAGCGAACTGAAAGAATTTTCCAAGCCGTTGGAAAACTATCTCGATCAACTCGACGGGCTGACCGAGTGGGTCCTTGAGCAGGCCAAGGGCAACCCGAACGAGATTGGCGCGGCTTCGGTCGAGTACCTGCATGCGTTTGGTTATGTCGCCTATGCCTACATGTGGGCATTGATGGCGCAGGCGGCGCAGGCGGGTGAGGGGGATGAAGCGTTCTATGCGGGCAAGCTGGGTACGGCGCGGTTCTTCTTTGCGCGGTTGCTGCCGCGGGTGGATTCGCTGGTGGCTTCGGTGAAGGCAGGGAGTGAGTCGTTGTACCTGCTGGATGCCGAGCAGTTCTGAGAGACTTTGGGGGCTGCAATGCGGCCCTGCCGTGTAAGCTTTTTCCTACACGACGTGGTGACGTTTCACCACTGTTCTCAGATTGGATCCACGGCTATTCTTACCACATGGACGTTGCGCAGGAAGCGCAAAGGACAGATCACGGATGACGACGAAGGAACACCTGCCAGGATGGCGGGGCGATACGGATGTCACAGGGAAACAGTCTGGAAAACCCCGCTTAGGCGGGGTTTTCTTTGTGCGCGTGTTTTTTCAGCCCAGCACATCCAGCGGTGATGAGCCCAACAGGCGGGCGTCCGTCTCTTCCTCCAGCAGCGTGCGCAGCAGCTCCACAGAGGCTTGCTGGCGCTGGGCATCGCGAAACACCAAGCCAACCTTCAGTGGTACCCGTGGCTCGCTCAACGGCTTCCACAGCAGCCCCTGATCATCCTCGGCGGCTTCCTTGGCCCGCCCCGGCAGGATGGTGGCCAGTGCGGTATGGGCCAGGCTGTCGAGAATCCCCGCCATGTTGTTCATCTCTGCCTGCACCTGCGGCCGACGGCCTTGGCTGGCCAGTTGCGCCTGCCAGATCTGGCGAATCTGGAATTCCTCGCCCAGCATCAACATGGGCAGCTCGGCGGCCTGGCGAATGGACACCTTCTTGAAATCCTTCAGCGGGTGGGTGGACGGGATGACCAGCTGCAGCTCATCTTCGTACAGCAGCAGGCCATGCAGCCCTGGCTGGCGTGGCGGTAGGTAGCTGATACCGATATCCAGGCTGCCGTTGAGCAGGCGCCGTTCGATCTCCAGCCCCGACAATTCGTAGATCTGCACCACAAGGTGTGGCTGTGCCCTGCGCAGCCGTTCGAGCAGCTGCGGCACCAGGCTTGGCCGCACGGTCTGCAGCACGCCAATGGCCAAGGTACGTAGCGACTGGCCCTTGAAGTTGCGCATCGCTTCGTGGGCTCGCTGCAGCCCATCGAGCAGCGGCAGGGCGTGGTTGTACAGGGTATGGGCGGCCAGAGTTGGCAGCAGCCGCTTGTTGCTGCGCTCGAACAGGCTCAGGTCGAGGCTGTGCTCCAGCTGACGGATCTGCTGGGAAAGCGCTGGCTGCGACAGTGAAAGGCGCTCGGCGGCGCGGCCCACGTGGCCTTCTTCATACACCGCGACGAAATAACGCAGTTGGCGGAAATCCATAAGCAACACTTATCGAAAATGCTGGAAAAACGAAATGGTCGAAAACCCTCGTGAGGCCTAGTCTATCGCCGTATTCCAACGGGTTACAGCGATCAGTCAAGCGATTGTTACCCCGAATGAAAAACACTTTTGATAGGCAAGGCAAAATACCGAGTAGCGGCACCCAGACCGCACCGTGGCCGCGCCTGTCGTGATTGGTTGGAGCCCTGATGAACCTGTTCAACCTGCGCCGCCCGGCCCCTGCCGCCGTCGCCGAGCCCAAGCGTGCGCCGGTGATCGTGCCGGAAGCGCCGCAGTTGTCGCGTGAGCGCCTGATGCCCAGCACCGAACGTGCAGCACAGGTGTTCGTGCGTGGCCAGGGCTCCTGGTTGTGGGACAACGAAGGGCATGCCTACCTGGACTTCACTCAGGGTGGTGCAGTCAACAGCCTGGGCCACAGCCCCAGTGTTCTGGTGAAGGCGCTGGGCAATCAGGCCCAGGCGCTGATCAACCCGGGCTCGGGCTTCCACAGCCGTGGCCTGCTGGGGCTGGTCAACCGCCTGTGCCAGAGCACCGGCAGCGACCAGGCCTACCTGCTCAACAGCGGTGCCGAAGCCTGCGAAGGCGCGATCAAGCTGGCGCGCAAGTGGGGCCAGATGCACCGCAACGGCGCCTATCACATCATCACCGCCACCCAGGCCTGTCATGGTCGCAGCCTGGGCGCGTTGTCGGCGTCCGACCCGCTGCCATGCAACCGCTGCGAGCCCGGCCTGCCGGGCTTCAGCAAGGTGCCGTTCAACGACCTGGCGGCGCTGCACGCCGAGGTGGACTCGCGCACCGTGGCGATCATGCTCGAGCCGATCCAGGGCGAGGCGGGTGTCATCCCGGCCACGCAGGAATACCTCAAGGGTGTGGAAACGCTGTGTCGCGAACTTGGCATCCTGCTGATCCTCGACGAGGTGCAGACAGGCATCGGCCGTTGTGGCGCGCTGCTGGCCGAGGAAACCTACGGCGTGCGCGCCGACATCATCACTCTGGGCAAGGGCCTGGGCGGTGGCGTACCGCTGGCGGCCTTGTTGGCCCGGGGCACGGCATGCTGCGCCGAGCCTGGCGAACTGGAAGGCAGCCACCATGGCAACGCGCTGATGTGCGCCGCCGGCCTGGCCGTGCTGGATACCGTGCTGGAGCCTGGTTTTTTCGCCCAGGTGCAGGACAACGGCCGCCACCTGCGTGAAGGCCTGAACCGGCTGGCCGGGCGCTATGGCCAGGGCGAAGTGCGTGGGCAAGGCCTGCTCTGGGCCCTGCAGATGAAAGAAAACCTCGCCCGCGAACTGGTGGCGGCAGCCCTGCACGAAGGCTTGCTGCTCAACGCACCGCAGGCGGATGTGGTGCGTTTTTCGCCAGCGCTCACCGTGAGCAAGGGCAACATCGACGAAATGCTGCTGCGCCTGGCTCGCGCCTTCGCCCGCCTGCATGCCCAGCAGCAGGCCCGCCGCGAAATGCCAGCCTAGCGGCCTGGTGACATCGAGAATTCTACGAACCGTCTGGCGTTCCTGCGCATCGCCCTTGGCCTGTTTCATTCGGCCCGGGGCGTTTTTTTTGCCGGTTGAACCTCTGTGGCGGACGGCTAGTCTCTGATGTAACCCCTTCAGGAGAGACTCGCATGGACTTCATACGCATCATCATCGCCATCATTCTGCCGCCGCTGGGCGTGTTCCTGCAGGTGGGGTTTGGCGGGGCGTTCTGGCTGAATATCCTGCTGACCTTGCTGGGGTACATTCCGGGGATCGTGCATGCGGTGTATATCATCGCCAAGCGTTAAGCCATCTGGGGCTGCTTTGCAGCCCTAGAATCTCAGCCCCCCAACACCCGGCAATAGAATTTCCATTCTTCTTCCAGCGCATGCGCCAGGTTTTCCGCCTTGCGGAACCCGTGCCGCTCCCCGGCATAGAAGTGCCCTTCAGCCTCGATCCCGTTAGCCTGCAACGCCGCCAGCATCGACCGCGTCTGCTCCGGCACCACCACCGCATCCAGTTCGCCCTGGAAGAAAATCACCGGCACCTTGATCTGCCCAGCATGCAGCAGCGGTGTACGCTGGCGATAGCGCTCGGTGTCCTGCAGCGGGTCGCCGATCAGCCAGTCCAGGTAGTCCCCTTCGAACTTGTGGGTGGCCCGGCCCAGGGCAACCGGGTCGCTGACCCCGTACAGGCTGGCGCCGGCACGGAAAACATCATTGAACGCCAGGGCACATAGGGTGGTGTAGCCGCCCGCGCTGCCGCCACGGATGAACGCCTTGTGGCGGTCGATCAACCCCTGTTCGGCCAGGTGATCCACCGCTGCGCAAGCATCGGCCACATCGCTTTCACCCCAGCGCAGGTGCAGGGCCTGGCGGTATTCACGACCATAGCCGGTGCTGCCTCGGTAGTTGAGGTCGGCGACGGCGAAGCCGCGTTGGGTCCAGTACTGGATGCGTGGGTCGAGCACGGGATAACAGGCTGAAGTCGGGCCGCCATGGATGAATACCACCAGCGGCGCGGCCCCTTGCGAGCGGGCGGCCGGGTAGAAGAAACCGTGGGCGCGGTGACCGTCACTGCCGTAGTGGATCGACTGCGGCAGGCTGATATGCCTTGCCGGCAGCACTTCGGCGCCACCAGCCAATACGCTGACCTCGTGGTTGCCGCGGGCGATGGCGATGACCGCCGGAGGGCTGATCGGCGAGGCGGCAATCGCGTACAGGTGTTCGGCATCCATGGCCAGGCTGCGAAAACGCGTGTAGGCGCTGGCGAAACGCTCCAGGCGGCCATCGGCAGTGCGCAGCCCCAGTTGCCCGAAGCCGTCTTCGAACCAGCTGGCCAGATAGCTTTGCGGCCCCAGCGCCAACCAGGTACTGGCGCCCAGTTGCCAAGGTGCCGCAGCGTGGTCCGCGGGCTCGGCAGGCAGGGCCTGCCAGCAGCCATTGATCTCGCCCCAGGGTTGCCAGAAGCCATTGCGGTCGGACAGACAGTAGAGTCGGCCTTCGCTATCGAAGCGCGGCTGCTGCAGCGATTCGTCAGCGCCGGCCACACATTGCGCGGGCCCCCATCCACTTGCATCACGTGTGCGGCACATCAGCCTGGTGAAGGTCCAAGGTTGTGCCGGGCGGTCCCATTCGACCCACGCCAGGCGCTGGCCGTCGGCACTCACCGTAGGCGATGCATAGAAGTCGGCCCCCTCGGCGAGCACTTCGCGGGTTTGTTCACCCAGGGCGACCAAGCGATGCTCGACCCGTTCGCCATGCTGCTCCTCGACCGCCAGCACCAGGCCGTCGTGCCACTGCACATCGCCGTAGCGGCAGCTGGCATCATCGGTCAGGGCGCGCGGTGCTGCGCCTTCCAGGGCCTGGGTATAGACCTGCTGGTCCTTTTCGTTGACGAACAGCAGCCCGTCACCACCCAGGCAGAAACTGCCACCGCCGTATTCGTACACCCGGCTACGCACGCTGAAGCCATCAGGTGTCAGGCAGCGGGCCTGCTGGTGCTGCCAGTGCCAGATGCGACAGGCACCGTCGGCCGGGCGAAACTCGTTCCAGAACAGCCCCGCAGCACTGACCTTGAGTTCGGCGAAGTCGGTGCCGGCGGCAACTGCCTGGGCCGCGCTGAACTCAGCCGCGGACGATGACACGGGAGTTTCGTTCATTGCGGAAGGTCATCTCTTCAATGGTGAGCTGGGCGCTTTCAGCCTCGTCGCGGGCCTTGAGGATGATGCCGTGGTCGGCCGACTTGGCGCACACCGGATCGGCGTTGCTGGCATCGCCGGTGAGCATGAAGGCCTGGCAGCGGCAGCCGCCGAAGTCCTTTTCCTTCTCGTCGCAGGAACGGCAGGGTTCGGGCATCCACTCATAGCCGCGGAAGCGGTTGAAGCCGAACGAGTGGTACCAGATGTGGTGCAGGTCGTGGTCGCGCACATTGGGGAACTGCACCGGCAGCTGGCGCGCGCCGTGGCAGGGCAGGGCGGTGCCGTCCGGGGTGATGGTGAGGAACAGGCTGCCCCAGCCATTCATGCAGGCCTTGGGGCGCTCCTCGTAGTAGTCCGGGGTGACGAAGATCAGCTTGCACGGGTTGCCCTCGGCCTTGAGTCTGTCCCGGTACTCGTTGGTGATGCGTTCGGCCCGTTCCAGCTGCGCGCGGGTCGGCAGCAGGCCCAGCCGGTTGAGGTGGGCCCAGCCGTAGAACTGGCAGGTGGCAAGCTCGACGAAGTCGGCTTCCAGTGCGATGCACAGCTCGATGATGCGGTCGATCTTGTCGATGTTGTGCCGGTGGGTGACGAAGTTGAGCACCATCGGGTAGCCATGGGCCTTCACCGCACGGGCCATTTCCAGCTTTTGCGCAAAGGCCTTCTTCGAGCCGGCCAGCAGGTTGTTGACCTGCTCGTCGCTGGCCTGGAAGCTGATCTGGATGTGGTCCAGGCCGGCCTTCCTGAACTCGGCGATACGCGCTTCGGTCAGGCCGATGCCCGAGGTGATCAGGTTGGTGTAGTAGCCCAGCCGGCGGGCCTCGCCGATCAGTTCGGCGAGGTCCTGGCGTACCAGCGGTTCTCCGCCGGAAAAGCCGATTTGCGCGGCACCCATTTCCCGAGCTTCGGCCATCACCTTGAACCACTGCGCGGTGCTCAGTTCCTGGCCCTGGGCTGCGAAGTCCAGCGGGTTGGAGCAGTACGGGCACTGCAGTGGGCAGCGGTAGGTCAGCTCGGCCAGCAGCCACAGCGGCAGGCCGACTGCGGGCGTGGGCGGTAACTCAGGCGAGGACGATCCAGTGTTCGGCACGGGCCACCTCCATGAACTGCTCGATGTCATCGGCCACTTCCGGGACACCGGGGAACTGTTTTTCGAGTTCGCTGATGATCGCAGCAACGTCGCGTTGGCCGTCGATCAGGCCACCGATCAGGGCCGCGCTGTCGTTGAGCTTGATCATGCCCTCTGGGTACAGCAGCACATGGCCCTTTTGCGCCGGTTCGTACTGGAAGCGGTAGCCGGGGCGCCAGTTCGGCACTTGATTACGGTCGAAACTCATAGGGTGATCCCTTTGTGCCACACACGTTCCTGGGTGACGGAGTGATAGGGCGGGCGGTTCAGCTCGTAGGCCATGCTCATGGCGTCGAGCATGCTCCAGAGAATATCCAGCTTGAACTGCAGTATCTCCAGCATACGCTCCTGGCCCGCGCGGGTGGTGTAGTGCTGCAAGGTAATCGCCAGGCCGTGCTCCACGTCACGCCGGGCCTGGCCCAGGCGGGTGCGGAAGTATTCGTAGCCGGCCGGGTCGATCCACGGGTAGTGCTGCGGCCAGCTGTCCAGGCGCGACTGGTGGATCTGCGGGGCGAACAGCTCGGTCAGCGAGCTGCTGGCCGCTTCCTGCCAACTGGCCCGGCGGGCGAAGTTGACGTAGGCGTCCACGGCAAAGCGCACACCGGGCAGTACCAGTTCCTGAGAGCGCAGCTGGTCAGGGTCCAGGCCCACGGCCTGGCCCAGGCGCAGCCAGGCCTCGATACCACCGTCCTCGCCGGGTGCACCATCGTGGTCGAGCAGGCGCTGGATCCATTCGCGGCGCACTTCGCGGTCCGGGCAGTTGGCCAGGATCGCGGCATCCTTCATCGGGATGTTGACCTGGTAGTAGAAGCGGTTGGCCACCCAGCCCTGGATTTGTTCGCGGGTGGCGCGCCCCTGGTACATCGCCACGTGGTACGGGTGATGAATGTGATAGTAGGCGCCCTTGGCGCGCAGGGCCTGCTCGAATTCGGCAGGGGACATTGGCAGTGCGTCGCTCATTCGGCTGGCTCCTGTATAGCTGAGTCTCGGCTCACCTCGCCCCCTGTGGGAGCGGGCGTGCCCGCGAACACCGGCGAAGCCGGTGCCATACACCGTGTCGGATTTTTCGCGGGCATGCCCGCTCCCACAGGGGGTTGTGTCAACTCGCAGACCTTTTTACAACTCGATACTCATGCCATCGAAGGCCACTTCCACACCCCGGCGCAGCACTTCGGCACGCTCGGGCGAGTCTTCGTCGAGGATCGGGTTGGTGTTGTTGATGTGGATAAGTACCTTGCGCTGGCGCGGGAAGCCATCCAGCACCTCCAGCATGCCGCCGGGGCCGTTCTGCGCCAGGTGGCCCATCTCACGGCCGGTACGGGTGCCCACGCCACGGCGCTGCATTTCATCATCTTCCCACAAGGTGCCATCGACCAGCAGGCAGTCGGCGCCGTGCATCATCGTCAGCAGCTTGTCGTCCACCTGGCCCAGGCCCGGGGCGTAGAACAGCTTGCCGCCGGTGCGGGTGTCCTCGACCAGCAGGCCAAGGTTGTCGCCCGGGTGCGGGTCGAAGCGGTGCGGCGAGTAGGGCGGCGCGGCGCTGCGCAAGGGGAACGGGGTGAAGCGCAGGTTGGGGCAGGCGTCGATCACGAAGCTGCCTTCCAGCTCGATGCGGTTCCACTGCAGGCCGCCGTTCCAGTGGCTGAGCATGTTGAACAGCGGGAAGCCGGTGGTCAGGTCCTGGTGGACCATGTCGGTGCACCACACCTGGTGCGGGCAGCCTTCGCGCAGACTGAGCAGGCCGGTGGTGTGGTCGATCTGGCTGTCCAGCAGGATGATGGCGTTGATGCCGGTGTCGCGCAGGGCACGGGCCGGCTGCATCGGCGCAAAGGCCTGGAGCTGGGCGCGGATATCGGGCGAGGCATTGCACAGCACCCAGTGCACGCCGTCGTCGGACAGGGCGATGGACGACTGGGTGCGTGGCGTGGCACGCAGGGTGCCGTCACGCAAGCCCTTGCAGTTGTCGCAGTTGCAGTTCCACTGTGGAAACCCGCCACCGGCGGCGGAACCGAGAACCTGGATGTACATGGCCACTCTCTCTGCAGAAACCGTAGCGAAAAAACGAAAACGCCCCGGCAGGCCGAGGCGTTGAACCGTAAGCCGGGCTTAGCGGTTGGCGAAGTACATGGTGACTTCGAAGCCGATGCGCAGATCAGTGTATGCAGGTTTGGTCCACATGGAATTACTCCTTCCGGATGAGGGGTGGGTTTGTCAGCTACTACTTGGGTACCGCCATTGGCTGGAGGTTCCCTTGGCTGGGATTGCGCTATCTTACAAGAAAAATTTGTACCGAAAGGTTAATTATTCGAAAACTCCATTGCGGTTTTCGTAACAATCATGGGGTTGAGCCCAGCCAGGAAGCATCTGGTGCGGCAGCGTTGGCCAAGCATAGCCAAGTGGAACCTGTACCGAGCAGGTGGCTCAGCAGGTGGTCCAGATCCGTCTGCCGCGTAGTCAGGATAGACCTGCGCAGCGTATCCAGCCTGCCGGGTTGTGTAGCCAGGTATGTCTGCCACGCCCATTCGGCGACTTCGGCATTACCCATCGCCATTTCATCGAATTGCCCGGCCAGAGCCTGGCGAGCGACAGGGGCGAGGGTAACGCCCTGGCGCAGCAAGGTGAGCAGGTGGTCGAGGATCTGTACCTGGCTGGCGTGAGGCGACTGGACCCCGAACAGAAGGCCGCCGACACCCTCGACCTGACGAAAGGTACTGAATACCGCATAGCCGAGTTGCAATTCTACCCGCAGCCGTTGGTAAACCGGCCCTTGCAGCAACTGCGCGAGTAGGCGGCCAGCGGCTTCCATGGGCGCTGGCAGTGGGCAGAACAGCAGCAGGGCATGCTCACTACCGAGTACTTCGGCATGTTGCCAACGGTGGTTGGCCCAGGCGGGCAGAGGGCCAGGCGCCGAGCCTTGGCCAGGGCACTGCTGCAGCGCGGTGCCCAATGCGTCCAGGGCGGTATCGTCGAAGCCGGCAGCCAGGCCGTGCCAGCTTGCGTGCTGCCACAGGCTGTCGAGATGCGTCTGTGCCAGGGTGCAGGCCGGAGCAGGTGCAGGCGCGGCGCCCAGCACGGCGTCGGGCAGCTGCTTGAGCAGGGCCCGGATGGGGATCAGCGCCGGAGGCTGCGTCGAGCAGGGCAGCCAGCTGCCTGCCGGGGGCTTGCGCATCAATGCCAAGGCCTGTTCCACAGTGCGCAGCACCGCTGCCGGTAGCCCGGCGCAGCGCAGTTGCCAGTATTCGCCAGCGGCACTGAACTGCAACTGCACCGATACGCGCTCGCAGCGCTCCTGCATGGGGTGCAGGGCACGTTCGAGCAGCGCGTGCAGACGCTGGCGCAACGGTGAAGGGACATGCCAGCGCAGGTACAGCGCTGCGTACTGACGAGTGCCAGGCAGCTGATCGCTGACTTTCAGTGCTGCTGGTAGGGGGTGCGGACTGGCATCAGGCAAGTCGGCCAGGAGCAAGGGATCGACGCCGGGCAGTTGCCAGTGCCCATGTTCTCGGCCCGGCAGGCCTTCCAGCAGGGCACGAAGGGCGTGCAAGCCTTGAGTGTCCAAACCGCTGAACGGCTGGCCGGCGCTGTCCCGGCGGGCCAGTTCAAGCGCGCTGGCACTGCGTTCGCGGCTTCGCTGCAGCAGCTCGAATTCGGCACTCAATTGCTCAGGAGCGGCCTGGCGGATGAAGCCGAACCAGCCATGCAACAGGGCATCGGCTTCCTCCGGGCAGGCATCCTCGCTCAGCTTCAGATCAATGTGCCACAGCAACTGCCCGGCGAAGGCATACAGTGCCTCGGCCTTGAAGCCCTGCAGCCAGCCGCGCTGGCGAAGCGCATCCAGCCAGGTGCCCGGGCGGCTATCGCCGAGGCAGGCGATCAGCAACTCAAGGGCCTGCTCGGCACCTGCCGGCAGGTTTTCGTGGCTGAACAGCAGGTGCGTGTCGGTCGTCGATAAGGGCGGCGGCAGAGCTTGTGGCACCCGTTCACTCGTCGCGAACAGCTTGGCATGCTGCCGGCCCAGCAATTCCAGCTCATCCAGCGATTGCGGGCCGCACAGGCTCAGGGCGACCTGGCCGCCTTGGTAGAAACGCTGGTGAAAGCCACAGAGCGCTTGCTGGAAGGCGGGATTCTGCAAGGCCAGGGTGTGCCGGTTACCAGCATGAAAAGCGGCCAATGGATGGCCGGGTGCCGCGGCTTGCAGCAAGGCGAACTGCTGCTGGGCCTGAGGGCTGCGTGACCAGGCAATGAACTCGGCATGGATGACCTCGCGTTCGCGGCGCTGGCGCTCGATGCTCAGGTCTGGCTCGGCCAGCATCTGGCACAGGCGCTCCAGCCCTCCGGCCAAGGCGCTGGGCGGGACCTCGAAGAAAAAGTCGGTGGTGCGCTCGCGGGTGCTGGCATTGACCTGGCCGCCGAGGGCCTGCACGTAGCGCATCAGGCCGTCGTCCAGCGGGAAACGCGAGGTGCCGAGGAAGAACAGGTGCTCCAGGAAGTGGGCCAGGCCGGGCCACCTGGTCGGCGCGTCGTGACTGCCCGCATGTACCCGCAGTGCGGCAGCTGAGCGCTTCAGGCGCGGGGCGTGGCGCAGGGTCAGCTGCAGGCCGTTGGCGAGGGTGAGGTGGCGGGTGGCGTCAGGCATGGGGGCTCCGGTAACTGCTGTCCATGCTAACCCATTTGTTTGCAGGCCCGGTCTCTTCGCGGGCGCGCCCGCTCCCACAGGAATGGCGCAGGTATGAAAGGCAGCGCAGATCCTGTGGGAGCGGGCGTGCCCGCGAAAGGGCCATCAGCCCTTACGCAGATGCAACTCCTGGCGCAAATCGGTGAGGTAAGGAAACGCCCCGCGCCCCTGCACCACCCGCTCATGCTCCAGCTCTGCCAGCAACTGGCACTCGTCCCGCCCGGCCATCGCCAGCAGGCTGCCATCCGGGCCGATGATGCTGCTCTGCCCGCAATACTGGATCTCGCCTTCCGAGCCGCAATAGTTGGCATACACCAGGTAGCACTGGTTCTCCTGCGCCCGCGCCCTCACGGTCACCTGGCAGATGAAGTCGTACGGCGACATGTTCGCCGTCGGCACCAGGATCAGCTCGGCACCGTCCAGCGCCAGGCGCCGGGCATTCTCCGGGAACTCGATGTCGTAGCAGATCAGCAGGCCGACCTTCCAGCCATCCAGCTCCACCACCGGGAAGTGATCGGCACCTGCGCTGAACATCGAGCGGTCCAGCTCGCCGAACAGGTGGGTCTTGCGATAGTTGCCAAGGCTGCGGCCATGCGCATCGATCAGCTGCACACTGTTGTAGATGGCTCCATCATCGCCACGCTCCGGGTAGCCGTAGACGATAGCGATACGGTGCGCCTGGGCGATCTCCACCACCGCCATGGCCGCCGGACCATCGACGGCCTCGGCCAGGCGCTCGACCTGGGGCAGGCCGATGTTGTAGCCGGTCAGGAACATCTCCGGGCACACCAGCAAACTGGCGCCACGTTCGGCCGCCAGTTGCGCCTGGTGGCGCAACCGTTGCAGGTTGCCGGGCACGTCCAGTGGCTTGGGTGCGCCCTGAAACAGAGCGATGCGCATGCTGCCTCCTTGTCTCAGTCCGGCAGGGCGATCGGGCCGATTTCGTCGAACACGTCGCCTGGGCCGGGGTTGTCCGGGTGGGTGCGGCCACCGAAGTGATTCATGATACCCCACACCGCATTCAGCGATGTCTGTACCGCGCCTTCCACCCAGGCCGGCGTCCACGACACATCGTCACCGGCGATGAACATGCCGCGCTGCTCGGCAGGCATGTCCTGCTGCATGAAGTGCGCGTACATGCGCTGGTTGTAGCGGTAGTGCCCAGGCAGCGCGCCCTTGAAGGCGCCAAGGAAGTGCGGGTCGGCCTCCCAGGAAACGGTGATCGGGTCGCCGATGATGTGCCCGGCGATGTCGGTCTTCGGGTAGATCTTCTTCAGTGCGTCCAGGGCCAGTTGCACGCGTTTTTCCACCGGATGCGGCAGCATCTTCAGCGCATCGCTCATCCACGAGTACGACAGGCAGATCACCCCCGGCTTGTCGTTGCCGTTGTCGAACAGGTAGGTGCCACGGGTGAGGCGATCGGTGAGGGTCATGCTCATCAGGTCGCGACCGGTTTCCGGGTCCTTGTCCTTCCAGAACGGCCGGTCGACCATGACGAAGGTCTTCGACGACTGCATGTAGCGGGTGCGGTCCAGGGCCATCCACATCTTTTGCGAGAACAGCGATTCCTCGCAGTCGATCTGGGTGGTCAGCAGCCAGGTCTGGCAGGTGGCGAGCACGGCACTGTAGTGACGGGTGTCGCCCCAGTTGTCGGTGACCGCCAGGCGGCCATCGGCGGCGCGGGCGATGCGCTTGACCCCGGTACGCGGCGCGCCGCCATGCAGCCCGCTCAGGCTGGTGCCTTCCGGCCAATGCACGCAGCGTTCCGGTACATGGCGCCAGATGCCCTGCGGTACCTGCTCCACACCGCCGACCACCAGGTGTTGGTGGTCGTCGCAGTTGGTCATTACCACGCGGAAGATTTCCAGCATCGAGTTGGGGAAGTCCGAGTCCCAGCCGCCGGTGCCGAAGCCGACCTGGCCGAACACTTCGCGGTGCTGGAAGCTCAGCTTGGCGAACGAGCGCGAGGTGGCGACGAAGTCGTAGAACGTGCGGTCGTCCCAAAGCGGTACCAGCTTGTTCCACAGTTCTTTCAGGCGCGGCACGTCACGGTCACGGATGGCTTGCTGGATGTCAGCGAACTGCGCACCGCTTTCCAGGGCATCGGCCCAGGCATCGGCCACTTCGTGGAACAGTTTGGGCAGGTCGGTGGGTTTTTCGGCGTAGTAGGTCTGGCCTTCCAGGTCGATCACCGTGCTGCCCGAGGCCGGGGTCAGCGGGTTGGGGAACGGTTTGGTCTCCAGGCCCAGCTTGTCCACGTAGTGGTAGAAGGCAGTGGACGACACCGGGAAGCGCATGCCACCCAGTTCGGCAATGATCCCGTCGGTGCCGTTGAAGGCTTGCGAGCGTAGCCGGCCGCCCAGCTTGGAGGCTTCGTACACCACCGGCTTGAGGCCCAGCTTCATCAGCTCGTAGGCCGCTACCAGGCCGGCGATACCGGCGCCCACGATTGCCACTTCCTCACCATGGCGCTCGGCCGGGATGCTACCCAGGCCTGCGGGGTGTTCCAGCCAGTCGTCGAAGGCGAAGGGGAAGTCCGGGCCGAAGATGGTGACGGGTTTTTTACCATCGGCTGGGTGGCGGTTTTTCTTGTTCATGAAGTGACCTTGCCAGAGAGGCTGCGCAGCGGGCGGAGCCTGAGTATAGGAGATGCCTGGGGGCCATTTTAGGGGGTGTGATGTTCGTTATTAAGGCGCAGAGTGTTGTCTGAATGGATGTTGTCTCGTCGAAATTAAACATGTTATGTGCATTACGACGAAGCAGGAGATTGAGTAGTCCAGGGATGGAACCGGCCCCTGTGGGAGCGGGTTCACCCGCGAATGCGTCGGTGGATTCACTGCAGCATTCGCGGGTAAACCCGCTCCCACAGGGTCCCGTGTCGTGCTTGCCATGCGGTTGATCAGACAGGGCCTACACCCATGTCGTGAAACAGAGAATTACCCTACGCCCGCTATAGCCTCGGTCTGGCAGCGTGGGAAAGGCTTCATCGTTAACTTCACTGGGTCGCTGCAAATTCGGCGATCGGGCGTGAGAACCCGCTGATCTTTCTGGAGGCGCACTGCTATGGCAGCTGTGCGCGGGCAGGCTTTGCCTGGCCGGGTACACGCCTCCAAGTTCGCCGGTTCTCACCTCGTGCATGGCTGCCACCCAATTCCCGTGAGAAGGATGCGATTGGCCGCCGATCACCCTTGTGATTTGGAGGCTATACCATGACCAAACGCTTACCCGACCAACCCGAAAAACTGAAACCCACCGCAGAAAAAACCTTCTGCAACTGCGAATCCAGCCACCCGTCATTATTCGCCATACGCCCCGGCATCGATGCCGCAGACGCCCTGGTCCACGCCTGCCTGCTGGCCCGTGGTCTCAATCAGATCGCCACTGACTACGCCCAGCACCACGCCCCCGAGCGCAGCCGTGACATCGTCTGGTCGATGCAGCATTCCGCCGAAAGCCTTTCGGCAATTCTGGAAGGCCTGCTCGATGGCCAGGAAGCCTGACCGCCAGCCGAGTTCAGAGCGGCTGCCCGCGGTCCACCTTGCTGCTGAGAATGATCGACGTGGTGGTCTTCTCCACCCCGTCGACACTGCCGATCTGGTCGAGCAGCTGGTCCAGTTGCTCGGGCGAATCCGTACGCAGCCAGGCCACATAGTCGAACTCGCCGCTCACTGCGCACAGCTGCTGCACCTGGCCCATCGCACTCAGGCGGCGCACCACCTCCTTGCCCGAGCGCGGCTGCACCTTGATCCCCACATACGCCTGCAGCCCCCCACCCATCACTCGCTGGCCCAGGCGTACGCCATAGCCGGAGATGACCTTGTTCTTCTCCAGCCGCTCCAGGCGCGAGTTGACGGTGGTGCGGGCGATGCCCAACTGACGGGCGAGGGTGGCGACGCTTTCGCGGGCGTTTATCTGCAGCAGTGCGATCAGCTGGCGATCGATTTCATCCAGCGTGATGGAGCGGGAATCCGACATGGCGAGTCTCTACGGTTGGCCCGCTAGCCTAGCCAGCCTGCGGTAAGCAGGGCAAGGGTAGACAGTTGGCCATGCTGACGCGCCCCCGTTGTAGGAGCGGCCGTGTCGGCCTGGCCCAGGATGTAAACATCGGCCGTAGCTTTTTCATCCGGCAGAACTGCCGAAAAGAAAAAGGCCTACGTTCTGCAACGTAGGCCTTTGAGTTATCTGGTGGGCCCACACGGACTCGAACCGTGGACCAAAGGATTATGAGTCCTCTGCTCTAACCGACTGAGCTATAGGCCCTCAGTAAGTGGCCGGATTATAACGAGGGTTTCGCACCTGTGCCATCTGAAAGATCCGATAGTGCTATACGAAGAAACGTCGCTGCGAACTCGTCCGGGGGCAGGGGCAGGCTGACGATGTAGCCTTGGATCTGCTCGCAGCCTTCAGCCGCCAGGAACCGTTGCTGGGCCTGGTTCTCCACACCCTCGGCAATGATGGTCAGCTGCATGCTGCGGCCCAGGGCAATGATCGCGCGGGCGATGGCGGCGTCGTGGGGGTCATCGGGCAGGCCGCGGATGAACGATTTGTCGATCTTGAGGATGTCCAGCGGCAGGCGCTTGAGGTAGCTCAGCGATGAATAACCGGTGCCGAAGTCGTCGATGGCCAGCTGCACGCCCAGTTTCTTCAGCTTGTACAGCACGGCCAGGGCTTCCTCTGCCTGGCTCATGATGAAGTTTTCGGTGATTTCCAGCTGCAGGTCGCCGGCCTTGAGCTGGTAGTGCTTCAGCAACTGTTCGATGCGCCGGGCGAGGTGAGGTTGGCGCAGCTGTGCGCCGGCGAGGTTGATCGACAAGGGGCCGAATGGTTCGTAGTGCAGCTTCCAGGCCTGCATCTGTCGGCAGGCCTGCTCCAATACCCAGTCGCCGATCTGGAGGATGGTGCCGTTCTCTTCCGCCAGGTGGATGAAGTGCTCTGGCGGCACTTCACCAAATGTCGGGTGGCTCCAGCGAATCAGCGCTTCGGCGCCAACCAGGCTCTGGGTCTTGAGGCTTAGCTTGGGCTGGAAGCACAGGCTCAGTTCGTTGCGTTCGATGGCGCGGCGCAATTCGTGCTCCAGGGCGATGCGTTCGCTGGCCTGGGCGGTGAGGTCGAGGGTGTAGGCTTCGACGCGGTTGCGGCCCTTGGCCTTGGAGCGGTACATGGCGGCGTCGGCGTTGCGAATCAGTGTGGCAACGTCGGTGCCGTCCTGTGGATAAAGGCTGATGCCGATGCTGGCGCTGGTGAAGAACTCGTGCTCGCCGGCCTGGAACGGCGCGTTGAAGCAGGTCAGCAGCTTGTTGGCGATGGCGCTGGCGTCACTGGGTTTGTGCAAGCCGGGCAGCAGGATGATGAACTCATCGCCACCCAGGCGGGCCACGGTGTCGACATCACGCACCTGCTCCTTCAGGCGTTGGGCGATGCCCTTGAGCAGCAGGTCGCCGACCGGATGGCCGAGGCTGTCGTTGATATGCTTGAAACGGTCGAGGTCGAGGAACAGTACCGCGCCCTTGCGGTTGGATACCTGCGAGCAGGTGAGCGCGGCCTGCAGGCGGTTCTCGAACAGGGCACGATTGGGTAGGCCGGTCAGCGGGTCGTGGTGGGCCTGGTAGTCGAGCTTGGCCTGTGCGTGCTTGAGGCTGGAGATGTCGGCGAACACGGCGACGAAGTGGGTAATCTCGCGTTCTCTGTTGCGCACGGCGCTGATGGTCAGCCAGCCGGGGTACAGCTCGCCGTTCTTGCGCTTGTTGTAGATCTCGCCTTGCCAGTGGCCTTCATCGGTAAGCTGGTGCCACATGGCCGCATAGAACGCGCTGTCGTGCTGGCCGGAGGCGAGCAGGCGCGGGGTCTGGCCGAGGGCTTCGATCTCGCTGTAGCCGGTAATTTCGCTGAAGGCGCGGTTGACGGCACTGATGCGCTGGTCGATGTCGGTGATCAACACGCCTTCGGCGGTGTTCTCGAACACGGTGGCGGCCAGTTGCAGTTTTTCCTGCATCAGGTGGCGCTCGGTGATGTCGCGGGCGATGGTCAGCATGCAGTCGTCGCCGGCAATCGGCAGCGGCCGTGCAGAAAGCTCGCAGAGGCGAATCTGCCCATCGCTGCGACGCAGGTGGCAAGTGAAGTCGCGTACGAAGCTGTCACGGTTGAGCTGTTCGACCAGGCGCTTGCGCTCGTTGAGGTCGACCCAGATGCCCAGGTCCAGTGAGGTCTGGTCGATGTTCGGGCTGAGGTCATAGCCGGTCAGGCGGCAGAAGCCTTCGTTCACTTCGAGCAGCAAGCCGTCGCTCTGGCGCGACAGCAGCAGGCCATCGGGCGAGGCATGGAAGGCCTTGGCGAATTTCTCTTCCGAGGTTTGCAGCTGTTCCTGGGTTTCCTTGAGCTGGCTGATATCGCGTACCGCCACCACCAGCGCGAGGTTGCCGTCGAGTTCGAAGGTTTCGGCCGAGGTCAGGCCGGTGAACAGTTGGCCGTTGCTGCGGCGGAAGCTCATTTCCAGGTTGCGTATACCACCTTGGTGCAGGCGTTCGAGCAGTCGCGGGCCGGCGCCTTCGACGCCCCACAGGTTCAGTTCGGTGGCGGTGCGGCCAATTACCTGGCCCGGGGTGAGGCCTATCTGTTCTTCGAAGGCTTCGTTCACCTCCAGCAGGCAGCCGTCGCTGTGGCGGGCGATCAGCAGGATGTCGGGGCACTGCTGGAACACCGAGGCGAACTTCTGCTCGGACAAGCGCAGGGCATCCTCGGTGCGCTTGGTTTCGCTGATGTCGATCATCAGGCCGCGCATCACAGGCAGATGGCCATGCTCGATCATGCTGACGATGTTGCGTACCCACAGTGGCTGGCCATCGGCCCTGATCACCCGATAGTCGAGGCTGTGATCGCGGCCGGCGGCAGTTTCGCTGTCGCAGTAGGCCTGGGCCCAGAGGGCATCCTCCGGGTGCAGGATGCTGCGCCAGAAGCCGGGCTTGAGCCAGTCGGCCAATGGGTAGCCGAGCAGGCCTTCGGCGTGGGGCGAGACGTAGCTGTAGGTGAAGTCGTTGGCGTCGGCCTCCCAGGCGATGGCGGACAGGCTCTCCACCAGGCTGCGATAGTGGTACTCGCTGCTGCGCAGTTCCTGTTCCAGGGCTATGCGCCGAGAAATTTCCGAACTGAGCCGGCGGTTGATGCGGATGACCACTGCCAGCACGGCCATCAATACCAGCACTGCCGGCAGGCCATACACCAGCAGGTCTGACCAGAACATCCGTTGGTCGACCACATTGCCCACCCAGCGTTGCTGGATCTGGCTGACTTCGGCGCTGCTCATGTCTGCCATCACTTTGTCGAGAATGCCGACCAGTTCCTTCTTGTCGCGCGGGGCGGCCATGGCCAGTTGGTAGCGGTAGGGTGTTTCGCCGCTGACGTACAGGCCATCGAGCTTGAGCTGGCGCAGGCTCCAGATGCTTGACGCGAGGTCACCGACCACGGCGTCCACTTCGTCAGTGGCCAGCGCCTGCAGAGTGGAACTGACGTTGGGCAGGGCCACCAGGTTGAGGTCTGGATGGTGGGTGCGCAGCAGTTCGTGCGGGGCGTAGTTTTCGACCACGGCAACCTTCAGGCCGTAAAGGTCGTTCAGATTGCGCGGTTGTGCGCCGCCTTTGTGGGCGAGGATGACGATGGGGAAGTCGAGGTATGGCCGGGTGAAGGCCAGGTAGGCTTGGCGCTCGGGGGTGGACATGATGCCGGGCAGCAGGTCGATGCGGCTTTCGCGTGCCTGCGTCAGTACCTCGGTCCAGCTGCTGGGTTCGACCGGTTTGAGCGTCACACCCAGGCGTTGCTGGATGGTGGCGATGTAATCGGCGGCCAAGCCCTGGTACCGGCCCTCCTGGTCGCGAAACTCGAACGGTGGCCAAGAGGCGTCTACACCCAGGCTCAGCTGCGGGTGGGCAGCCAACCAGGCTTTCTCCTCGTTTGTCAGGGTCAGGGCGCCGGCCGTTGTGTTCCATAAAATCAGGAGCAGCAACAGGATGGCCGGCATCGGGTGCATAGCGGCCTCGCATTCAGGGGGTCTGAAGTCGAGTGTAGACGGGCATTGCTGCCGGTGTGCGGTGAAGGACAGGGTCTTTGTCAGAGACAACAGGGCCTTGCGGGTGTGGTGCGGCCTGCATCGCGTTCATGGCAAGCGCGGCCCCTGTAGGAGCAGCCTTGTGCTGCGAAGTCGCCAGTTAGGCTAAAGAATCATCTTCTGTTGCAATGGACTCTTCGCAGCACAAGGCTGCTCCTGCCGAGATCTCGCCAGAATTCAGATTTTGCGCAACAGGCGGAAAAGAAAAACCCCGGCCTGGGCCGGGGTTTTGTCATCACTCGTCGAGGAAGGAGCGCAGATGCTCGCTGCGAGTCGGGTGGCGCAGTTTGCGCAACGCCTTCGCTTCGATCTGACGGATCCGCTCACGGGTCACGTCGAACTGCTTGCCCACCTCTTCGAGGGTGTGGTCGGTGTTCATGTCGATACCGAATCGCATGCGCAGCACCTTGGCTTCGCGTGCGGTCAGGCCCGATAGCACATCACGGGTGGCTTCCTTGAGGCTTTCGACCGTGGCCACGTCGATCGGGGACTGCATGGTCGAGTCCTCGATGAAGTCGCCCAGGTGCGAATCTTCGTCGTCACCGATCGGGGTTTCCATGGAGATCGGCTCTTTGGCGATCTTCAGTACCTTGCGGATCTTGTCCTCAGGCATTTCCATGCGCTCGCCCAGCTCTTCCGGGGTCGGTTCGCGACCCATTTCCTGCAGCATCTGGCGGGAAATACGGTTGAGCTTGTTGATCGTCTCGATCATGTGCACCGGAATACGGATGGTGCGCGCCTGGTCGGCGATCGAACGGGTGATCGCCTGGCGGATCCACCACGTGGCGTAGGTCGAGAACTTGTAACCGCGACGGTATTCGAACTTGTCCACCGCTTTCATCAAGCCGATGTTGCCTTCCTGGATCAGGTCGAGGAACTGCAGGCCACGGTTGGTGTACTTCTTGGCGATGGAGATAACCAGACGCAGGTTCGCCTCGACCATTTCTTTCTTGGCGCGGCGGGCCTTGGCTTCACCGATCGACATGCGACGGTTGATTTCCTTGATCTCGGCAACGGTCAGGCCGGTTTCGGTCTCAAGGTCGATCAGCTTCTGCTGGCAAGCGACGATGGCAGCGTCCTTTTCACCCAGGGCGGCAGCCCACTTGGTGTTGCGCTTGGCCAGGTCACCGCTCCAGGTCTGGTCGGTTTCGTTGCTCGGGAACATGCGCAGGAAGTCGGCACGCGGCATGCGGGCGTCACGCACGCACAGCTGCATGATGGCGCGTTCCTGCTGGCGCAGGCGGTTCAAGGCGTCACGAACACGCTCTACCAGTACCTCGAACTGCTTCGGTACCAGCTTGATCGGCATGAACAGGTCGGCCAGAGCCTGCAGGGCTTCGATGCTTTCCTTGTGGGCGCGACCGTTCTTCTTCAGGACCTTGTTGGTGGCCTGGAGCTGGTCGTTGACCGCACCGAAACGCTGGCGAGCGACTTCCGGGTCCGGGCCGCTCTCGGCCTCTTCCTCGTCGTCACCACTTTCGGATTCTTCCTCGTCGTCGTCGGATTCTTCCTTCGCGGCGGCGGCCTTGGTGCCCGGGATCGGCACTTCTTCGGTCGGCGCGGCGATATTGTCGTCAGGGTCGATGTAACCGCTGAGAACGTCCGACAGACGGCCACCTTCGCTGGTGACGCGGTCATATTCGCCGAGAATGTAGTCGACAGTGCCCGGGAAGTGAGCGATGGCGCCCATGACTTCACGGATGCCTTCCTCGATACGCTTGGCGATTTCGATCTCGCCTTCGCGGGTCAGCAGCTCGACGGTACCCATTTCGCGCATGTACATGCGCACCGGGTCGGTCGTGCGGCCGATATCGGTTTCAACTGCCGCCAACGCAGCAGCGGCTTCTTCGGCCGCGGCTTCGTCGGTGTCGGCTTCCGCCAACAGAAGGGCATCCGCATCCGGAGCACTCTCGAATACGTTGATCCCCATGTCGTTGATCATGCGGATGATGTCTTCCACCTGTTCCGGATCTGAAATATCCTCAGGCAGGTGGTCGTTGACCTCCGCGTAAGTCAGGTAGCCCTGCTCACGACCGCGGGTGATCAACTCTTTGATACGAGACTGCTGTTGCGCTTTTCCGGACATAACACCCTATCCACTGAAGGTCTTGGCGGGCAAAAAACAAGCCGAGGATTATACCCGAGCATGGGCCTCACGCGCCAGATGAGGTCGGCGTTTGTGCGGGAACATTCCGGCTCAGCAGGGCGAGGAGCTGGGTTTTTTCCTCGCTGGTCAATTCGCTTTGACGTGATTTCCTGAGCAGTTGTTCCAGGCTGCGCTCGCGTTGGCGGGCGGACAAGCTAGTTATAGTGTCGAAAAACTGTTGTTCAAGGTTGTCGGCCACGATCAGCCATTCCTTTTCCGCCAAGGCCCGCAGCAGGCGCCCTTGTTCGGTGCCGTGCCAACGTGCGATCAACTGCATTGAGCTTAGCCCAGGATTTTTCTGCGCGGCTTCGATCAGTGCCACCAGCAGCTGGCTGTACAGGTGTTCTTCGTCGGCGAAGTGGCTGGCATCTTCCACCTTGCCGGCCAGCAGCGGGTGGTGCAGCAGCGTGCGCAGGGCGGCCAGGGTGGGTGGCTCGACCGGGGCCGGTACCCGTGGTGGCGCTTCGTCACGTTGCTGCCATGGCTTGCCACCCTTGCGGTTCTTGTCCCAGGGTTTGTCGCTCCACTGCTTCTTGCCAGTGGCCTTGTTCGGCTTCCACTCCTGTTCCTGATGAACGGGGGCGAAGTCGTGCTGCGGCATGTCGCCGTAGTCGGGGGTGTAGCTGGCCATGGCGTCGTAATCGTAGCCAGGGTCGTAGCCCGGCACGCTGCTGGCGGCCGGGGCGTGTTGCGCCAGTTGCTCGACCTGCTGCGGGTCGAGGCCGGTGATTTCCTTCAGGCGGTTGCGCATCAGTTGGCGCAGGTTGGCGCCGGGAATCTTTTCGATCAGTGGTGCGGCCAGGGTCGCCATGTGCGCCTTGCCTTCCAGCGAGCGTGGGTCGGCTTCGACGCCTAGTTGCTCGAAGAAGTAATCGGCCAGCGGCTGGGCGTGCTGGTTGATGCGGGCCATGAATGCATCGGTGCCTTCGGCGCGTACCAGGCTGTCCGGGTCTTCGCCTTCGGGCAGGAACAGGAAGCGCGCGCGGCGGCCGTCCTGCAGGTTCGACAGGGTTGATTCCAGGGCGCGCCAGGCGGCCTTGCGCCCGGCCTGGTCGCCATCGAAGCAGAACAGCACGCTGGGTACCACGCGGAACAGGCGCTTGAGGTGTTCTTCGCTGGTGGCGGTGCCGAGCGTGGCCACGGCGTTGCGCAGGCCCTGCTGGGCCAGGGCAATGACGTCCATGTAGCCCTCGACGACGATGATTTCGTCAAGGTTGCGGTTGTGCTTGCGTGCCTCGTACAGACCGTACAGTTCCTGGCCCTTGTGGAACACCGGCGTTTCCGGGGAGTTCAAGTACTTGGGCTTGTCGTCGCCGAGCACCCGGCCACCGAAGGCGATGATGCGCCCGCGGCTGTCGCGGATCGGGAACATCACCCGGTCGCGGAAGCGGTCGTAGCGCTTGCCGCTTTCGGCGTTCTCGATCAGCAGGCCGGCATCGATCATCACCTTCTGCTGCAGGGTATCGGCACCCAGGTGTTTGAGCAGGTTGTCCCAGCCTGGCGGGGCGAAGCCCAGGCCAAAGTCACGGGCGATTTCCCCGGACAGGCCACGGCCCTTGAGGTAGTCCACCGCCGCCTTGCGGGTCGGGTGGCTGCGCAGGGCTTGACGATAGAACTCGGAGGCCGCTTCCAGCAGCGGGTACAGCGGCGAGTCGGTTGGCTGGCGTGGCTTGTGGTCGCGGCGGCCTTGCTCGCGGGGCACTTCCATGCCGGCGGCGCGGGCCAGCTCCTCGACGGCCTGGGGGAAGTCCAGGTTGTCGTGGTCCATGACGAAGCCCAGGGCGTTGCCGCCGGCACCGCAGCCGAAGCAGTAGTAGAACTGCTTGTCGGGGCTGACCGTGAAGGAAGGGGTCTTCTCCTTGTGGAACGGGCAGCAGGCGGAATAGTTCTTGCCGGTTTTTTTCAGCTGGACGCGCGAACTCACCACGTCGACAATGTCGAGGCGGTTGATAAGGTCGTCAATGAAACTCTGGGGAATCAGCCCGGCCATGGCAGTCTCGTCATCTGGCAGCTGGCAAGTCTAATCGCTCACGCGCCGAATGGGGCGAGTGCCGCTTGGGAAAGTGCGAGGGAATGTGTGCTCGTCGCCAGCCCCTGAGGGCCCGTCAGTCGGACGTGCACGTCTGGTCATACAGCAAGGGGGACCAGCTCTGACGTTTCAGGCAGGTTGCCCATGTGCAGTTCGCATGAAGCTTGTGCAGGGCCTTGAGCTAGCTGCTCAAGTTTGAATCGACCACTGCCATCGCCCGGCGGTTAGCCGGGCAGGCAGAAGCTTTGCGTAGAACGTCTGTATTAGTACAGACGAACGGCGCGGCGCTGTTCGCGCTGAACTTTCTTGGCGTGACGCTTAACAGCAGCAGCTGCTTTGCGCTTACGCTCGGCGGTCGGCTTCTCGTAAAACTCGCGGCTACGAACTTCAGCCAGTACACCGGCTTTTTCGCAGGAGCGCTTGAAACGACGCAGAGCTACGTCGAAGGGTTCGTTCTCTTTAACTTTGACGGCTGGCATCCAGGGCTACCTTAATTCATTACCGGGGTAGACGTGCTCCTGGCAAAACAAAGGTGTGCTGGAGAACGTCGGTTTTCAAGGGTTGCGGATGTTAACCCTTAGCAAGCCGGAATGCAAAGCCTCTGATCGAAAACCGCTGGTCGGCATCCGACACGGGGACTATCATGCGCGGCTTCGAATTCAGCCCCCACAAGGGACGAACCCATGCTAGTACTGGGATTGGAAACATCCTGCGACGAAACTGGCGTCGCATTATACGACAGCGAACGCGGTTTGTTGGCCGACGCGCTGTTCAGCCAGATCGACCTGCACCGCGTGTTCGGCGGCGTGGTGCCAGAGCTTGCCTCGCGTGACCACGTCAAGCGCATGCTGCCACTCATCCGCCAGGTGCTTGACGAGGCCGGTTGCGTGGCTACCGAGATCGATGCCATCGCCTATACCGCGGGCCCAGGCCTGGTAGGGGCCCTGCTGGTGGGGGCCTCCTGCGCCCAGGCGCTGGCCTTTGCCTGGGACATCCCGGCAATTGGCGTACACCACATGGAAGGCCACCTGCTGGCCCCCATGCTGGAAGAAAACCCACCGGAGTTTCCGTTCGTCGCTTTGTTGGTTTCCGGCGGTCACACCCAGCTGGTGCGGGTTGATGGCATCGGCCAGTACGAACTGCTGGGCGAGAGCCTGGACGACGCCGCCGGCGAAGCGTTCGACAAGACCGCCAAGCTGATCGGCCTGAACTACCCCGGTGGCCCGGAAATCGCCCGCCTGGCCGAGCGCGGCGTGCCTGGCCGCTTCGTGTTCCCGAGGCCGATGACCGATCGCCCGGGGCTGGAGTTCAGCTTCAGCGGCCTGAAAACCTTTGCCCTGAACACCTGGCAGCAGTGCCGCGATGCCGGCGACGACAGTGAGCAAACCCGTTGCGACCTGTCCCTGGCATTCCAGCAGGCGGTGGTGGAGACTCTGACCATCAAGTGCAAGCGGGCGTTGAAGCAGACTGGCCTCAAGCGCCTGGTCATTGCCGGTGGCGTCAGCGCCAACAAGGCCCTGCGTGCGTCCCTCGAAGACATGCTCGGCAGCATCAAGGGCAACGTGTACTACGCGCGCCCGCAGTTCTGTACCGACAACGGCGCGATGATCGCCTATGCCGGCTGCCAGCGGTTGTTGGCCGGGCAAAAGCAGGACCTGGCGATCAGCGTGCAGGCACGTTGGCCGATGGAGCAGTTGCCGCCGGTTTAAGCGTTAGAAGTGCCGTTCGCGGCCGGCGAACAGGTCGCGCAGGTTGCTGCGGTGACGCCATACGATCATCGCCGTCAGCACGGTGATCGGCAGCAGGGCCTCTGGCTCGCGCCAGGCCAGCAATGGCAAGGTCAGCGGTGTGGCGATCAGCGCCGCCAGCGAGCTGGTGCGGGTGAGGTAGAAGGTCAGCAGCCAGGCGCCGATGGCCAGTAGCGCGGCCGGGAAGTACAAGGCCATGAGCATGCCCGCGGCGGTTGCCACGCCCTTGCCGCCCTGGAAGCGGAAGTACAGCGGGAACAGGTGGCCCAGCACTGCGCACACGCCTACCCAGGCCTGTGCGTGCAGGTCCAGCCCGGCACCGCGGGCAAGCAATACCGGCAACAGGCCCTTGCACAGGTCGCCAAGCAGGGTCAGGATCGCCAGCTTGCGGCCTGCCAGGCGTAGCATGTTGGTGGCGCCGGCATTGCCTGAACCGCTGGAACGCGGGTCCGGGCTGCCCGTGAGGCGGCTTAGGACGATGGCGAAGGACAGCGAGCCGAGCAGGTAGGCGAGCAACGCCAGTAACCAAAACATGCTAACTATTCCGGGCGAGGACGCCCTGATTCTAACGGCGCCAGTCGCCCTTGTCGTGCTGTGGAGAGAAGTGCTTGGACAGAGTGTTCATCGAAGGCCTGGAAGTCGATACCGTCATCGGTGCCTATGACTGGGAGCGGGATATTCGCCAGTGCTTGCGCCTGGACCTGAGCTTCGCCTGGGACAACCGCCCGGCTGCGGCCGGTGACGACCTGAACCTGGCGCTGGACTATGCCAGTGTGTCGGCGCGCATCCAGGCGTTTGCCGAACAGGCCCGTTTCGAGTTGGTGGAAACCTTCGCCGAGCGCCTGGTGGCGACGTTGATGGAAGAGTTCCACATTCCATGGGTGCGGTTGAAACTGACCAAGCCGGGTGCGGTGCCGGCGGCCCGTGGTGGTGTTGGCGTGGAGATCGAGCGCGGATGTCTCTGAGCACGGTTTACCTGGGCCTTGGCAGCAATATCGACCGCGAGGTGCATTTGTGCGCCGGGCTCGATGCGTTGGCAGGCATCCTGACCGACATGCGCTGTTCGCCGGCGTTCGAAAGCCAGGCGGTGGGAATCAAGAGTGGGCCGTTCATCAACTTCGTGGTGACCGGGCAGACTGAGTTGCCATTGATCGAACTGGACCGCCGGCTGAAGTTCATCGAGGCCGATAATGGCCGCTATGCCCCGGACCGCAAGGGCCTACCGCTGGATATCGACGTGCTGATGTATGACGGCCTGCACGGCACGTTCGATGGGTTGGTGTTGCCTCGGGCCGAGATCCTGAAGAACGCCTTTGTGCTTTGGCCGCTGTCGCTGCTGGCGCCGGAGCTGGTGCATCCGGGGGTAGGCAAGACAATGGCGCAGTTGTGGCAGGAGGCGCGGATCGAGCAGGTGTTGGCTCCGGTTGCCTTTGAGTGGCGTGGGTTGCAGCTGACTCCCGCGTAAGCCTGCACCGGCCCTTTCGCGGCTAAAGCCGCTCCCACAGGGGGCGCACAACATTGGGCATCATGCGATCCATGCAGGAAAAGTTGAATTCTTCGCGGGCATGTCCGCTCAGGCTCACGCAGTCCCTGTGGGAGTGGTTTCAGCCGCGAAGGGGCGGGTATCTTCAACCGAGCTTGTAAGCCTCGAGCGCTTTCAGCCGCTCACCTTTGAGCGCCTCTCCCAGGGCCTGGCCGGTCAGCCCTGTCAGCACCAACGGTTTCACATCCACCGCCCGCGCCGCCGCCGCAGCCCCTCGCAGGTAGTCGGCCTGTGGATAACCCGCTTTGCCCTCGCCTAGCGCTGTCATCTCGCAAGCGATCAGGAAGTCTTCGAACCGTTGTGGCCGTCGGTACACATCGAACTTCTGCAACAGCTCCAGCAGTGCCGTGGCAGGCAGCTCCTGCGCCTGGTTGCCCAGCTTCAGGCATTCACCCGTCAACAACGCCAGCTCCTGGCATTCCCGTGGCGCCTTCAGGCGCTGGTTGACGGCTTTGATAGCGGCCGGTGTCAGCGACTGCAGCAGGCAGGCCCAGCGTACCTGCAGGGTCTGTTCGTGCATGGCCGCCTGTTCCAGCGCCGCCAGGGCCTTGGGGGTGTCATCAAACTCTGGCAGCAGCTCCCGCAGTGCCCCACAAGCATGCAGCACCTGGAAGAACACCTGCGGCTGCGCCTCCATCAGCGCCCGCTCGATTTCCTTCCAACTGCGCTCGGCGGTCAGCGCCTGCAGTTCGCCAGAAGCACTGATCTGGCGCATCAGTTCCAGTGTCTCATCGGCAACCCGAAAACCCAGCGGCGCGTAACGTGCAGCAAAGCGCGCAACACGCAGCACGCGCAATGGATCTTCGGCGAATGCCGGCGAAACATGGCGCAAAAGGCGCTGATCGAGATCGTCCTGGCCATGATAGGGGTCGTACACCGTACCCATCTCGTCCTCGGCCATCGCATTGATGGTCAGGTCACGGCGGATCAGGTCTTCCTCCAGGGTCACATCGGGGCTGGCGTGGAAGGTAAATCCGCCATAGCCGCGCCCGCTCTTTCGCTCGGTGCGGGCAAGGGCATATTCCTCGCCGGTTTTCGGGTGCAGGAACACCGGGAAATCAGCGCCGACCGGGCGAAAGCCCTTGGCGTGCATTTCCTCGACCGTGGCGCCGACCACCAGCCAGTCGATATCACTGACAGGGCGACCGAGCAGGCGGTCGCGCACGGCGCCGCCAACTTTGTAGATGTGCATGTGCAGCTCTCCATAACTGCCGACAGGATACCCTGTCGGCACTCATGGCGTGGCACTAGAGGTGGTGGATGACAGCCAGATCCATGCGGCCGTAGTCGGCGCTTTCACCGTGCTCGCCGCGTGGTGGCATGTGATGGGTCTTCATCACCTGCTCGCCCTGAACGGTTTCCAGATGGATGTCGAAGCCCCACAGGCGGTGCAGGTGCTTGAGCACTTCATCGGTAGAATCGCCCAGCGGTTTGCGGTTGTGTTGCTGGTGACGCAAGGTCAGCGAGCGGTCGCCGCGGCGGTCGACGCTCCAGATCTGCACGTTCGGTTCACGGTTGCCCAGGTTGTACTGCGCCGCCAGCAGTTCGCGAATCGTCCTGTAGCCGGCCTCGTCGTGGATGGCAGGTACATACAGGTCGTCGCGCTGGTCGTCATCGAGGATGCTGAACAGCTTCAGATCGCGCATGACCTTCGGCGACAGGTACTGCAGGATGAAGCTCTCGTCCTTGAAGCTGCTCATGGCGAACTTGATGGTAGAAAGCCAGTCACTGCCAGCAATGTCGGGGAACCAGCGGCGATCTTCTTCGGTCGGGTTCTCGCACATGCGGCGGATGTCGGTGTACATCGCAAAGCCCAGTGCGTAGGGGTTGATGCCGTTGTAATAGGGGCTGTCGAAGCCGGGCTGGAACACCACGCTGGTGTGTGACTGCAGGAACTCCATCATGAAGCCTTCGGTGATCAGCCCCTCGTCATACAGGTCGTTCATCAGTGTGTAGTGCCAGAACGTCGCCCAGCCTTCGTTCATCACTTGGGTTTGGCGCTGTGGGTAGAAATACTGTGCGATCTTGCGCACGATGCGCACCACTTCACGCTGCCAAGGTTCCAGCAGTGGGGCGTTCTTTTCGATGAAATACAGGATGTTTTCCTGCGGTTCGGCAGGGAAGCGCGCATCATCGCGCTCGTTACCCTTGTCAGCGCTTTTCGGAATGGTGCGCCACAGGTCATTGATTTGCCGCTGCAAGTGCTCCTCGCGCTCCTTCTGCCGCCGCCGCTCCTCTTCGGCGGAAATCGGATAAGGCCGCTTGTAACGGTCGACGCCGTAATTCATCAGGGCATGGCAGGAGTCGATCAGGTCTTCCACTGCATCGATGCCATGGCGCTCTTCACATTGGGCGATGTACTGCTTGGCGAAGACAAGGTAGTCGATGATCGAGCTGGCGTCGGTCCAGGTGCGGAACAGATAGTTGCCCTTGAAGAAACTGTTATGGCCGTAGCAGGCATGGGCAATCACCAGTGCCTGCATGCACATGGTGTTTTCTTCCATCAGGTAGGCGATGCACGGGTCCGAGTTGATCACGATCTCGTAGGCCAGGCCCATCTGGCCACGGCTGTAGGATTTCTCCGTGCTGAGGAACTGCTTGCCGTAGGACCAGTGGTGGTAACCCAGCGGCATGCCGACCGAGGCGTAGGCGTCCATCATCTGCTCGGCGGTGATCACCTCGATCTGGTTGGGGTAGGTGTCCAGGGCGTAACGCTCGGCCAGGCGGCTGATTTCCCGGTCGTAGGTCTGGATCAGTTCGAACGTCCACTCGGACCCGGTGGAAATTGGTTGGCGTCTCTGTGCTCTGGCGGTCATGTGGCTAACCTGCGCTGGAAGAGTTCACGGAAGACCGGGTAGATATCGCCGGCCGATACCAACTGCTGCTGGGCGAACGTGTCGGGAAAGGCTTCGCCGATGCGCTCGTATTCGTACCACAGCGCCTGGTGTTCACGAGGGGTGATTTCAACGTAAGTGTAGTACTGCACATGCGGCATGATCTGCTTGGCCAGGATGTCGCGGCAGATCGGCGAGTCGTCGTTCCAGTTGTCGCCGTCGGAGGCTTGGGCGGCGTAGATGTTCCAGTCGCTGGCCGGGTAGCGTTCGGCCATGACCTCCTGCATCAGCTTGAGCGCGCTGGAAACGATGGTGCCGCCGGTCTCCCGCGAATAGAAGAATTCTTCCTCATCGACTTCACGGGCGCTGGTGTGGTGGCGGATGAACACCACTTCGATGCGCTCGTAGTTACGCTTGAGGAAGAGGTACAGCAGGATGAAAAAACGCTTGGCGATATCCTTGGTGGCCTGGGTCATCGAGCCAGATACGTCCATCAGGCAGAACATCACCGCCTTGGAGCTGGGGTTGGGCTGCTTGACCAGCAGGTTGTACTTGAGGTCGAAGGTGTCGAGGAAGGGCAGGCGGTTGATGCGTGCCTTCAGGCGTTCGATCTCGTGTTCGACTTCCTGGATATCGGTGAAGTTGTCTGGTTCCTCGACCTTCAGGCGGGCGAGTTCCTTCTGCGCCTCGCGCAGCAGTGCGCGGCTGCTGCCGGTCAGGGCGATGCGCCTGGCATGGGCTGAACGCAGGGTGCGCACGATGTTGATGCGTGACGGGTTGCCTTCGTTGGCGATACCGGCGCGCACGGTCTTGAAGGTATCGGCCCCGGTCAGGTGACGTTTGACCAGGTTGGGCAGTTCGAGGTCCTCGAACATGAACTCCAGGAATTCTTCCTGGGTAATCTGGAAGACGAAGTCGTCCATGCCCTCGCCGGAGTTGCCGGCCTTGCCGCGGCCGCTGCCACCGCCTCCGCCGCCTTGCGGCCTGGGGATGTGTTCACCGGCGGTGAACTCCTTGTTGCCTGGGTGCACGATGGTCTGTTTGCCCCCGCGACCATGGTGCAGCACCGGTTCGTCGATATCGCGCCCCGGAATGCTGATCTGCTCGCCATGTTCCATGTCCATGATGGAACGGCGGCTTACCGCCTCTTCGACGGCCTTCTTGATATGTTCGCGGTACCGCCGCAGGAAGCGCTGGCGGTTGACCGTGCTCTTGTTCTTGCCGTTCAGGCGTCGATCTATAACGTAGCTCATGGCCCCTCCGGTAGCTGGGAACAGCTGCACGCTTCAAGCTACGAGCTGCTGCACGTAATGGCAGCAAAGCAGCTTCCGCCGCCCAAGGCTGGCAGCAGCCTTGGGCGTGCGGTGGGTAGCTTGTCGCTTTATTGCGATTTCCTGACCCGCAGGTACCATTCCGACAGCAGACGAACCTGTTTGTCGGTGTAACCACGCTCCACCATACGCGTGACGAAGTCGTTGTGTTTCTGTTGGTCCTCCTTGCTTGCCTTGGCGTTGAAGCTGATGACCGGTAGCAGGTCTTCGGTGTTGGAGAACATTTTCTTCTCGATCACCACCCGCAGCTTTTCGTAGCTCAGCCAGCTCGGATTCTTGCCGTTGTTGTTGGCACGGGCGCGCAATACGAAGTTGACGATTTCGTTGCGGAAATCTTTCGGGTTGCTGATGCCGGCCGGCTTCTCGATCTTCTCCAGTTCTTCATTGAGGGCGATACGGTTGAGGATTTCGCCGGTTTCCGGATCGCGGTATTCCTGGTCCTGGATCCAGAAGTCTGCGTACAGCACGTAGCGGTCGAAGATGTTCTGGCCGTATTCGCTGTAGGACTCGAGGTAGGCAGTCTGGATTTCCTTGCCGATGAACTCGATGTAGCGTGGGGCCAGGTACTCCTTCAGGTAGCGCAGGTAGCGTTCCCGCACTTCGGCCGGGAACTGTTCCTGCTCGATCTGCTGCTCCAGCACATACAGCAGGTGAACCGGGTTGGCTGCCACTTCATGTGGGTCGAAGTTGAACACCTTGGACAGGATCTTGAACGCGAAGCGGGTCGACAGGCCGTTCATGCCCTCATCGACGCCGGCGGCATCTCGGTATTCCTGGATCGACTTGGCCTTCGGATCGGTGTCCTTGAGGTTTTCCCCATCGTACACCCGCATCTTCGAATAGATGTTGGAGTTTTCCGGCTCTTTCAGGCGCGACAGTACGGTGAACTGGGCGAGCATCTTCAGCGTGTCTGGCGCACAGTGGGCCTTGGCCAGCGAGCTGTTGATCAGCAGCTTGTCGTAGATCTTGATTTCGTCGCTGACACGCAGGCAGTACGGCACCTTGACGATGTAGATCCGGTCGATGAACGCCTCGTTGTTCTTGTTGTTGCGGAAGGTGTGCCACTCCGACTCGTTGGAGTGGGCCAGCAGAATCCCGGAGTAGGGGATGGCGCCGAGGCCTTCGGTACTGTTGTAGTTGCCCTCCTGGGTGGCGGTGAGCAGCGGGTGCAGAACCTTGATCGGTGCCTTGAACATCTCGACGAATTCCATCAGGCCCTGGTTGGCCCGGCACAGCGCGCCCGAATAGGCATAGGCATCGGCGTCGTTCTGCGGGAATTCCTCGAGTTTGCGGATATCCACCTTGCCGACCAGGGCCGAAATGTCCTGGTTGTTCTCGTCGCCGGGTTCGGTCTTGGCGATGGCGACCTGGTTGAGGATCGACGGGTACAGCTTCACCACCTTGAACTTGCTGATGTCGCCGCCGAATTCCTGCAGGCGCTTGGTAGCCCAGGGCGACATGATGGTGTTCAGGTAGCGCCGCGGGATGCCGTACTCTTCCTCGAGAATGGCCCCGTCTTCGGTGGCGTTGAACAGCCCCAGGGGCGACTCGAATACCGGCGAGCCCTTGATGGCGTAGAACGGTACCTTTTCCATCAGCTGCTTGAGTTTTTCGGCCAGCGACGATTTACCGCCGCCCACCGGGCCCAGCAGATAGAGGATCTGTTTCTTTTCCTCCAGGCCTTGGGCGGCGTGGCGGAAGTAGGACACGATCTGGTCGATGCACTCTTCCATGCCATGGAAGTCGGCAAAGGCCGGATAGCGGCGGATAACCTTGTTGGAAAAGATTCGCGACAGTCTGGAATTGGTTGAGGTGTCGATCAGCTCCGGCTCACCGATGGCCAGCAACAGCCGTTCGGCCGCCGATGCGTAGGCACTGCGATCCTCTTTGCACAGCTCGAGGTACTCCTGCAGCGAGAGTTCTTCCTGGCGCGTAGACTCGAAACGTTGTTGGAAGTGGCTAAAAATACTCATGACGTCACCTCGCTCGATACGTGGAGACGACGCCGGATCAGTCAGCTGATGCTGGCATGCAACCGGGGTTGCCGATTGCTGTATACCCCCCAGAACACCTTGTAACGCTACCGATGACCCGCACGCCGGTGTACCGGCTCTCCCCTTTTTCTGGATGGCCTGCGCTTAAGAATAGTTGGTTATCCGCAAGGTCAAGGGTGAGGGGCGGAGAAGTTGCGAACGACCGTTCGTCAGATAAGCCGCAAGCCCGCATGGGGCGCGGGCTGCAGTAAAAATGAAAAAATTATTCGGCAGCGCCCTGGGCGGTCTCGGCCGGGTAGGTGGCGCGCCACAGCTCAAAGCCGCCGTCGACGCTGTATACGTCCGAGAAGCCTTGGTTCACCAGATAGGCCGCAGCGCTCTGGCTGGAATTGCCGTGGTAGCACACCACCAGGGTTGGAGCGTCGAGGTCGGCATTGCGGATGAACTCGGCGACAGAATGGTTATCCAGATGCTTGGCGCCGGTGATGTGGCCGGCAGCGAAAGCTTGTGGGTCGCGAATATCGACGACGACCGCACCTTCTTTCTTGCGAAGCTCCAAGGCCTGCTCGGGAGGGATGCGCTTGAATTCGCTCATGGGTACTACTTCCTTCGGGTGTGGTCGTTGAGTGTAGTGGGTTGTGCCGATTGGCGCAGGGTGCCGTCGTCGGCGCAGTCACAGCGGTGGTATTCGCCGCTGTCGACGTTGTACAGAGTCATGGCGCCGCCCCACACGCAACCGGTGTCCAGGGCGATGATGCCGGGCTCGTCGACCTGCCCCTGCAGGGCGGCCCAGTGGCCGAAGATGATCTTCACGTGGCGTGAGCGCCGGCCTTTGTGTGCGTACCAGGGCTTGTAGCCTTTGGGGGCGGCATCCAGGCCTTCCTTGCTCTTGAGGTCGAGCTTGCCCTCGGCGGTGCAGAAGCGCATGCGCGTGAGGCAGTTGGTGATGACCCGCAGGCGTTCGATGCCGCTGAGGTTCTTGCTCCACTTGTTCGGCTCGTTGCCGTACATGCCGTCCAGGTACAGTTTCAGGCGCTCGTCGTCGCGCAGCACTTCCTCGACCTCGGCGGCCAGCTCCAGGGCTTTGCCCAAGGTCCATTGCGGTGGAATGCCGGCGTGAACCAGGGCAATGCCACGGGGTTCGTCGTAATGCAGCAGCTTTTGCTGGCGCAGCCAGTCGAACAGCTGGTCGGCGTCCGGCGCTTCGATGATCTCGCGCAGGGTGTCGCTTTTCTTCAGGCGTTCGACGTTGTGCCAGGCGGCCAGCAGGTGCAGGTCATGGTTACCCAGCACGCACACCAGCGACTGACGGATCGAATAAAGGAAGCGCAGGGTTTCCAGTGACTCGGGGCCGCGGTTGACCAGGTCGCCGACCAGCCACAGGCGGTCGACGGCGGGGTTGAAGTTGACCCGTTCGAGCAGGCACTTGAGTGGCTGCAGGCAGCCCTGCAGGTCACCGACGGCGTAGGTAGCCATCAGTGCAGCGCCCCTGGCACCGCCAGGCGGAAGGGAGCGATCTCGGCATCGAAGCGTTTGCCGTCTTCGGCGAACATCTGGTAACTGCCTTGCATGGTGCCCACGCGGGTGCTGATGACCGCGCCGCTGCTGTAGGTATGGCTCTGGCCCGGGTCGATATTGGGCTGCTGGCCTACCACGCCGGCACCACGCACCTCCTCGACCTCGCCGTCACCATTGGTGATCAGCCAGTGGCGCGACAGCAGCTTGGCTTTGAGCGAGCCGTTGTTCTGCACGGTGATGGTGTAGGCGAAAGCGAAACGACTGTTTTCGGGGTCGGATTGTTCTTTCAGGTAGCGGGTCACGACGCTGACGTCGATCTGATAGCGGGGGTCGGACATGCAAGGGCCTTGGGCGAACTGACGCAATAATGCAGTCTAGGCCATTGGGAGGGGGGAGGGCCAGCGGTGAGGGGCTTGGGGATTTGTGTTGCCTGTCCCGGCCCTTTCGCGGGTAAACCCGCTCCCACAGGATCTCACCCTATTTGAAGGAGGTGATTTACCTGTGGGAGCGGGCGTGCCCGCGAAGAGGCCGGATCAGGTTGAGTCAGGCTTTGGGCTGATCGGCCAACTGGTCAGCCAGGCGCACGAAGGCGGCCAGGTCCAGCTGTTCAGGGCGCAGGCTGCCGTCCACGCCGGCAGCTTCGATGGCGGCGCTGTCGAGCAGGCCTTTCATGGTGTTGCGCAGGGTCTTGCGGCGCTGGTTGAACGCTTCGCGTACCACCTGCTCCAGCAGCTTTGCGTCCTTGGCTGGGTACGGCAGCACTTCGTGCGGCACCAGGCGAACGATGGCCGAGTCCACTTTCGGCGGCGGGTTGAAGGCGCCAGGGCCAACGTTGAACAGGTGCTCGACCCGGCAGTGGTACTGCACCATGATCGACAGACGCCCCCAGTCACCACCGCCAGGGCCGGCGGCCATGCGCTCGACCACTTCCTTCTGCAACATGAAATGCATGTCGCGGATCAGCCCGGCATGGCTGAGCAGGTGGAAGATCAGTGGGGTGGAGATGTTGTAGGGCAGGTTGCCCACCACCTTGAGGCTGCGCGGTGGCACGCCCAGCTGGTTGAAGTCGAACTTCAGGGCGTCGCCCTGGTGCAGGCGGAAATTGCTGCGGCCGGCGAACTTGTGCTGCAGGATCGGCACCAGGTCCTTGTCCAGTTCCACCACGTCCAGCTGTGCTCCGCTGCCCAGCAGGCCTTCGGTCAGGGCGCCCTGGCCGGGGCCGATTTCCAGCAGATGTTCGCCGGCCTTGGCGTTGATGGCACGCAGGATGCGGTCGATGATGCCGGCGTCGTGCAGGAAGTTCTGGCCGAAGCGCTTGCGCGCCCGGTGTTGGTATTGCTCGTTCATGGTCGGTTCTCGGCCATCTGGTAGGCGGTTTCCAGCGCGACGCGCAGGCTGCCGGTGTCGACCTTGCCGGTGCCGGCCAGGTCCAGGGCGGTGCCGTGGTCGACCGACGTGCGGATGATCGGCAGGCCCAGGGTCACGTTGACTGCAGCGCCGAAGCCTTTGTACTTGAGTACGGGCAGGCCCTGGTCGTGGTACATCGCCAGCACCGCATCGCAGTGCTCCAGATATTTGGGGGTAAACAGGGTATCGGCCGGCAGCGGTCCGCGCAGGTCCATGCCTTCGGTGCGCAGGCGGGCCAGGGTCGGCTCGATGATGTCGATTTCCTCGCGGCCAAGGTGGCCGCCCTCGCCCGCGTGCGGGTTGAGGCCGCACACCAGGATGCGCGGGTTGGCAATGCCGAACTTGTCGCGCATGTCGGCATGCAGGATACGGGTTACACGCTCGACGCGCTCGGCAGTGATGGCGTCGGCAATGTCGCGCAGCGGCAGGTGCGTGGTCACCAGGGCCACGCGCAGGCCATGGGTGGCCAGCATCATCACCACTTGCGCGGTGTGGGTCAGCTCGGCAAGGAATTCGGTATGCCCGAAGAAGGCGATACCGCTTTCGTTGATCACGCCTTTGTGTACAGGGGCGGTGATCATCCCGGCGAAGTGCCCGTCCAGGCAGCCTTGCCCGGCACGGGTCAGGGTTTCCAGCACGAACGCGGCATTCGCCTTGTCGAGCTGGCCCGGTACTACCGGGGCTGGGAGGGGGGTGTCCCAGACGTACAGGCTACCCGCTGGCGCCGGCTGCTCGGGCCATAGGCCCGGCGCTACCGGCAGCAGGTTGACGGCCAGCCCCAGCTGCGTGGCCCGCTCGGCGAGCAGGTCACGGCTGGTGATGGCGATCAGGGGGTGGGGCTGGGCGTCTGCGGCGAGCAGCAGGCACAGGTCGGGGCCTATGCCGGCCGGCTCGCCGGGGGTGACGGCGAAGCGCAGGGGCTTCACTGGGCGGCCTGGTCAGCGCCAGGCAGCTTGATTTCAACGTAGGCCTCGTCGCGGATCTGGCGCAGCCAGGTCTGCAGCTCTTCGTCGTACTTGCGGTTGCGCAGTACGTTCATGGCCTGTTGCTCACGAGCCTGCTCGGTGCTGTCGGTGGCGCGACGACCCAGCACTTCCAGGACATGCCAGCCGTACTGGGTCTTGAACGGACGGGTGACTTCGCCTTGGGCGGCGTTGGCCATCTGCTCGCGGAACTCCGGTACCAGGCTGTTCGGGTCAACCCAGTTGAGGTCGCCGCCGTTGAGCGCCGAACCCGGGTCTTCCGAGAAGCTCTTGGCCAGTTCGCCGAAGTCTTCGCCGTTCTTGATGCGCTCGTACAGGCGCTCGGCCAGTTGCTCGGTGGCAGCCTCGCTGCGGATCTCGCTAGGCTTGATCAGGATGTGGCGAACGTGCACTTCGTCACGCAGCACGTTCTCGCTGCCGCCACGCTTCTCCTCGAGTTTGAGGATGATGAAACCGTTGGGGATGCGGATAGGCTGGGTAATTTCACCAACCGGCATGCTGCTGAGCATCTTGGCGAAGTCCGGTGGCAGCTGGCCGGCTTTACGCCAGCCCATTTCGCCGCCTTCCAGGGCGTTTTCGCTGGCGGAGCGGGCAATGGCCATCTGGCCGAAGTCCGCACCCTGCTTGAGCTGCTGGTACACATCGCCAACCTGGCGCGCGGCGGCCTGGATGGCTTCAGAGTTGGCCGCTTCCGGGGTCGGGATCAGGATGTTGGCCAGGCGGTACTCTTCCGACATCTGCATCTTGCCAAGGTCGGAGTTGAGGAAGTTCTTCACCTCCTGCTCGGACACCTGGATGCGCTCGGCCACGCGGCGCTGGCGCACGCGGCTGATGATCATCTCGCGCTTGACCTGCTCGCGGGCGTCGTCGAACGACATGCCGTCACGGGCCAGAGCGGCGCGGAACTGGTCAAGCGACATGCCGTTGCGCTGGGCAATGGTGCCCATGGCCTGGTTCAGCTCTTCGTCGGTGATGCGGATGCCGGAGCGTTCGCCGATCTGCAACTGCAGATTTTCGACGATCAGGCGCTCCAGTACCTGCTGGTCCAGCGCACCGGCAGGCGGCATGCCGCCGCCGCGCTTGGCGATGGTTTGCTGTACCTCGCGGACACGTTGGTCCAGCTGGCTTTGCATGACCACGTCGTTGTCGACGATGGCCACCACGCGATCAAGAGGTTGCACCGCGGCATGCACCGCGCCACTCAGCAATGCAACGCCCAGCAACGCCGGGCGCAGTCGATCAATAAGCTTGGTCTTCACGTTCACGATAACCTTGAATGCCTTCGTCGAGGAAAGACTCGACCTTGTTGCCGACTACACCACCGAGGCCTTTCAGGACGATCTGAAGGAAGATGCCGTGGTCGCCTTTTTCGTTCGCCGGGAGGGCTTGGCTGAAGTCGTCGTAATCGATCCAGTAACGGTTGATCAGGCGCAGCTTCCAGCAGCAGTTGTCGTACTCGAAACCGCCCATGGCTTCCAGGGTGCGGTTGCGGTTGTAGTCATGCTGCCAGCGAGCGATGACGCTCCACTGCGGAACGATCGGCCAGATGACCGAGAAGTCATGCTGCTGGATCTTGTAGTAGTCCTTGATGTAGTTCTCGCTGCCTGGGACGCCGTAGTCGCCACCGCCCACTTTCCAGGTACCGGTCGTGGAGTCGTAGGAGATGGTGTCGTTACGGTAGCGATAACCGAGGTTGACCACTTTGTTCGGGTTGTCTTCAGGCTGGTAGTGGAACATCGCGCTGCCCGAGCGGGTGCTGCGGCTGTCCGGGTCCCAGTTGAAGTCCGAATTGAAGCGCCAGTCGCGGTTGAAGTAGTAGTTGTACACCAATGCGTATGGCGACACATCGGACTGCGAGTCGCTGCGGGTACGGTAATCGATACCAGGGAGCTGAACTTTGCGGTCCTTGAAGTAGAAGGCCTGACCGATGCTGAAGTTCTGGCGTTCGAAGCCGTTTTCTTCGATCCAGCGGGTGGTCACGCCCAGCGACAGCTTGTTCTCGTCACCTATACGGTCGGTGCCGCTGAAGCGATTGTCGCGGAATAGCGAATCGTAGCTGAACAGGGTTTCACCGGAGTCGAACAGCGGGATGTCCTTCTGGTCCTTGTATGGGACGTAGAGGTAGTACATACGCGGTTCGAGGGTTTGTTTGTAGTTGGTGCCGAACAGCGATGTTTTGCGGTCGAAGTACAGGCCGCTGTCCACGCTGAAGATCGGTACGTCGCGGTTCAGCGAGCTGTTGTAGCTGCCGTAGGCCGGGTTGGCCGATTGCGCGATAGCCTGGGTTTTACCCTGGCTGTCCAAGTCCAGATCGTAGTGGGTGTATGCGTACTTCAGCTTGGGGGTCAGGAAGCCGTAACTGGCTTCCATCGGCAGGCTGATCGATGGTGCAACGTTGAAACGGTTGCCGTTGGCACGAGCGATGCCGCTGACGTTCTGGTCCAGGCGGCGACCAGGCGCACCCGCCGAAGTGTCGGGAAGGCCATCTTCGTTCAATACGAAGTCGTCTTTCAGGTCACGATCGAAACGGACTGCCTCGGTTTCGTAGGCAATGTTGAACCCGCCCGGCTCGTATGGCAGCTTGCCATTGAAGGTAATCTGCGGCAGACGATCGTACGGAGTGATCTTCGAGATGGTCGCCATCTCGTAGGCATGCACATTCAACCGCGCGGTGTAGCTGTCGCCACGGTAGGTCAGTGCCCCCTGCTGGTTCAGCAGGTCCTGGGTTTCAATACCGATCTGGTCGGATTCCAGGTCCTGGAAGTAGAACGGGTCGCTGATGTCGGTGTAGTCCACCTCGGTCATCAGGCGCTCGTCCAGCCCGCCCTTGTGCTGCCAGTTGACCATCCAGCGCTGCTCTTTGTAGTCAGTCTGGTCTTTGCGGTCGTCGTTCTTGTCGTTGAGGTACGCGCCACCGAACTGGCCTTCGCTGGAAGGCGTCAGGTAGCGGAACTCGCCTTCCATCAGCAGGCCGCGCTTGGTCATGTAGCGCGGGTACAACGTGGCGTCGTAGTTCGGCGCCAGGTTGAAGTAGTACGGCGTGACCAGCATGAAGCCGGTGTCGCTGGTGCTGCTGAACGATGGCGGCAGGAAGCCGGACTGGCGACGGTCGTCGATCGGGAAGTAGATGTACGGTGTGTAGAACACCGGGAAATCCTTGACCCGCAGCGTAACGTTGGTCGCGGTACCGAAACCGGTGGCCGGGTTCAGGGTGATGTTGTTGCCCTTCAGCTGCCAGGCGTTGCTGCCCGGTTCGCAGGTGGTGTACGTACCGTCCTTGAGGCGGATGATGGCGTTCTCGCCACGCTTGGCGTACAGGGCACTGCCGCGAATGTGCGACTTGTGCATCACGTATTCGGCGTTGTCGACCTGGGCTTCGCCCGTGTCGAGCTGGATCTGTGCCTCGTCACCGACCACCAGCGAACCGTTGTCACGGATCTTGACGTTGCCCTTGAGCTCGCCACGGTTTTCGGTCTGGTAGAGGTTGGCCTCGTCGGCCTCGGCCTGCATGCTGCCCTGGCGCATCACCACGTCACCGGCGAGGGTAGCGATCTGCTGCTCCTGCTGGTACTTGGATACCTTGGCGTTGATGTAGGTCGGCGACTCGTCCTTCGGCGTGGTGTCGGCCATGCCCGGGCGGGTTGGCTCGATGTAGGCGCCACCGCAGTACGGGCCGGTTTCGGCCAGCTGTGCGGCAGTGAGCTTTTCACGCGGAACCCAGTCCAGGTGGCTGTAGTCTTCGCTACGCGACTTCAGGCCACGGCCCTTGGCCTCGGTGACCAGCATCGGCCGGTCCGCGGTTTCGCCTTCGCTCGCGGCTTCGGTGCCGGTGCTGACGGCAGCACCCTCGTGCACCGGGCGCGGTGGCAGGTTGTTGGCTGGGGTCTTGGGCTTGCAGTCCCAACCACCGGAGGCGGACACTTGGCAGTCGAATTGTTCGGCTGCCACCACGTAAGACGTGGCCAGAGGTTGCAGGGCCAGCAGACCGCCGGTTACCAGCAACGGAAACTTTCTACGAAACGCGGGGGATTTCAATGCCATCTTATTAGTCCGGGCTTCCTGCGTGCCATCTGCCCGCGTGTGGGGCCGCACGCCTCTCGATGGTCTGAAAAAGATGCTGGATAATAAAGCATGACCCGCTTGACGGCTAGGGCCGTCGGAGACCCTTGTAATGCCTGAACACGATGTACGCCTGCAACAACTGACGGTCTGGCTCGATGAGCAGCTCAATGATCTTTTCCGGAAAAACGCCTGGGGCGATGTGCCCGCAGGCAGCCTGACCGCGGCCAGCAGCGACGCCAGCTTCCGTCGTTACTTCCGCTGGCAGGGCGCTGGTCACAGCTTCGTGATCATGGATGCACCACCGCCCCAGGAGAACTGCCGACCGTTCGTCGCCATCGACCACCTGCTTGCCAGCGCCGGCGTACACGTGCCGCTGATCCATGCCCAGGACCTGGAGCGTGGCTTCCTGCTGCTGGGTGACCTGGGCCACCAGACATACCTTGATATCATTGATGCGGACAACGCCGACGGCCTGTTCGCCGATGCCATCGACGCGCTGCTGGCGTTCCAGCGCCTGCCGATGGATGCGCCGTTGCCCAGCTACGACGACGCACTGCTGCGCCGTGAAGTCGAACTGTTCCCGGAGTGGTACGTGGGCCGTGAGCTTGGCCTGGCCTTCAGCGATGCCCAGAAAACCATCTGGCAGCGTATCAGCCAACTGCTGATCGACAGCGCGCTGGCCCAGCCCAAGGTGCTGGTGCACCGCGACTACATGCCGCGCAACCTGATGCAGAGCACGCCCAACCCCGGCGTGCTGGACTTCCAGGATGCCGTATACGGTCCGGTCACCTACGACATCACCTGTCTGTTCAAGGACGCCTTCCTCAGCTGGCCGCAGGCGCGGGTCGAAGGGTGGCTGCGCGACTACTGGCAGAAGGCGCAGGCTGCCGGCATCCCGGTGCAGGCCGAGTTCGAGGCATTCCAGCGTGCCAGCGACCTTATGGGTGTGCAGCGCCACCTGAAGGTAATCGGCATCTTCGCCCGAATCTGCCACCGCGACGGCAAGCCTCGTTACCTGGGCGACGTGCCGCGCTTCTTCGCCTATATAGAAGAAGTGATCAGCCGCCGACCCGAATTGGCGGAGTTGGGCGAGCTGATTGCCGAGTTGCAGGCCGGAGCGCGTGCATGAAGGCAATGATCCTGGCAGCGGGCAAAGGCGAGCGCATGCGCCCGCTGACCCTGCACACCCCCAAACCGCTGGTCCCGGTCGCCGGCCAGCCACTGATCGAATACCACCTGCGGGCCCTGGCTGCGGCGGGCGTCACCGAGGTGGTGATCAACCATGCCTGGCTCGGCCAGCAGATCGAGGACCACCTGGGTGACGGCAGCCGTTTCGGCCTGAGCATCCGCTATTCGCCCGAAGGCGAGCCGCTGGAAACCGGCGGTGGTATCTACAAAGCCCTGCCATTGCTGGGTGACGCGCCGTTCTTGCTGGTAAACGGCGATGTCTGGACCGACTACGACTTCGCGCGCCTGCAGGCTCCCCTGCAAGGCCTGGCCCACCTGGTGCTGGTCGATAACCCTGGCCATCACGGCCGCGGCGACTTCCGCCTGGTGGGCGAGCGGGTGGTCGATGGTGACGATGCGCCTGGCACGCTGACTTTCAGCGGCCTTTCGGTGCTGCACCCGGCGCTGTTCGAAGGCTGCCAGCCTGGCGCCTTCAAGCTGGCGCCGTTGCTTCGCCAGGCCATGGCTGCCGGCCAGGTCAGTGGCGAGCACTACCGTGGGCACTGGGTGGATGTCGGCACGCTCGAACGCTTGGCCGAGGCCGAGCGCCTGATTGGCGAGCGCGCCTGACATGTGGTGGCCAAGCACGGTGATTGGTGCCGGTGCCGGCTTTGCCGTTGCCAGCATCCCCGGGGCCTTGCTCGGCGCGTTGCTCGGCCAGGCCATGGACCGCCGCCTGCGTTTGCAAGGTTGGGAGGACATGCGCGAACGCCTGGGGGGGCGCCCAGCCTTGCAGGACGACGAGTTGCTGTTCGTGATGCTCGGGCGCCTGGCCAAGTGCGATGGCCGGGTGGTCGAACAGCATATCCAGCAGGCGCGCCAGGAGATGGTGCGTCTGGACCTGGCCGAAGCTGCCCGACTGCGCGCGATTGCCGCGTTCAACCGTGGCAAGGCGGGCAAGGACCGGCTGGGTGGGCACCTGCGCCGCATTCGCCAGCAGCCGCATGCGGCCGAAGGCACCCTGCGTGCCTGTTGGCGCATGGTCTGGGCCGACGGCAAGATGGGCAACAAGGAGCGTGAGCTGCTGCTGGACTGGGGGCAGAAACTGGGCCTGAGCCGGCGGCAGGTGCAGGCCATGTCGCTGGAGTACGAACCACGCAAGGCGGCGGGGCCGGAAGGGATCGCCATGACCTACGCGGCGGCATTGCGCTTGCTGGCGGTCGAGGCGGATACCGATGGCGACAAGATCAAGCAGGCGTATCGTCGGCTGGTCAGTCGGCACCACCCGGACAAGCTGGCGGGCACTGGTGCCAGTGAGGCGCAGGTGCGTGAAGCGACCGAGCGTACCCGGGAGTTGCATCAGGCCTATGCAATGATCCGTAAGCGGCGGGGCCTTTGATGGCCCTATCGTCGGCAAGCCAGCTCCCACAGGTATTGCACTGACCCTTAACTCTGTGGGGTACCTGTGGGAGCCGGCTTGCCGGCGATGGGCCATTATGGCGAACCTTACCCCTGCGGGTTCATCCACCCCCGCACCCGGCGGAACAGTTGCTCCTGCTCGGCCACCTTGTTCCCCGGCATGGCAATCAGCGACAACTGCCGATACTGGCTGTCCTTCTGCCGCTTGCTGGCCTGCAGGCGCTGCGCGGCTGCATTGCGGTCACCGCTGCGGGTGACGTAGTAGATGTCGGCAGTCGGCACTTTCAAGGTTGGCGCCAGGCTTTCCAGGTCATGCTCTACCCGCGCCGGTGTCTGAGCGGCAACCATCACCAGTTTCTGCACCTGCGGTGGCTGTTTCTCGCTCAGGTAGCGGGCCGCCCAATACGCACCGCTGCCATGGCCGATCAGCACGATGCTGCGGGCGTTGTGCTGCTGGGCAAAGGCCACCGCAGCATCCAGGCGGGCGAAAATGCGCTCGGCATCGGCCGGGTCTGTTTGCTCGCTGGCCTGTTTGGCGTCGGTGCTTTCCGCGGTGTCGGCATCGGCTGCGGTCGCCTGGGCGACGTTGGCATTGGCATCGTCCGGCACGTCCTTGGCCGGGGCGCTTTCGCCCTTGTCTGGCTGCGGCTCGGCAGCCGGCTTGGCCTCGACCCGCGCCTGTGGGCTGTCGGCGAGCAGATCGGGCAGGCTGATGCTAAGGCTGTGCCAGCCGATATCGGGGAACTTCTGCCGCAGCGGGCCGACCGCATTCGGCCAGTCAGCCGTTTCGCCAGCCCCCGGGACGATGATGACCGCTCCCTCCGGGTCGCTGTCGTTGGCTGGTTTCCACAGGGCCAGGAAGCTGTCGGCACCAGCCTGCAGGGTCTGCTGTTCGGCCTTGGGTACCAGCCGCTCGAGCGCCTGGGCGTCCTCCTGGCTGCGTTCCAGCAGCGGCGGGCGAGGGGCTTGGGCAGCGGGTGCTTCGGTAGTGGATGGTTTTTCGGCATCGGCGGCCAGGGCGCCGAGTGGAAGGAGCGAGGCTAGGCAGCACATTGCCAGCGTCGTGCGATAAAGTGTGGACATGAGTCAACCCAGGGCCAGAATGATACCGGCAGCCTAATAGTATTTGCCCGTGACGGCCATGCTGCATGGCCGCCTTGCCAAGACGAGCGTGTAGATGAAGCGAGTGCGTCGCCTGTTTGTTATCGGCTGCTTGTGGCTGCCCTTGATTGCATTGGCCAGGCCCGAGACGGTGCCCACGGTTGCCTTGGAACCGGCCCAGCAGCAATGGCTGGATACACACCGCAGCCTGCGTGTCGGCCTGGTGTTGCAGGCGCCCTACGCTCAGTTCGACCGGCGCCTGCAGCAACTGTACGGAGCCAACGTGGAACTGGTGAGCAGCCTGGCACAGGCGCTGCGGCTGGACCTTACCTGGCGCAACTTCGCCGACCAGGCCAGCCTCGAGCATGCCCTTCAGGCCGGCGAAATCGACTTTGCCCCGGGGCTTACCCAGACCCCCGCCAGCCTGCGTCTGTGGCTGTTCAGCGACCCTTACATGCGCGTGCCGCAACTGGTGGTGGGGCCGCGTACCGGGACCATGGCCGTGGAACTGGAAACGCTCGAGGCCGAGCAGCGGGTGGCGGTGCGCATGCCCAGCCAGCTGGCGGACTACCTGCGTGGCAATTACAGCAACCTCAACCTGCAAGGGGTGCCCAACGAGCGCGAGGCCCTGCAACTGGTGGTGGGTGGCCAGGCCAGTTTCGCAGTGCTGGACGAAGCCCAGCTCAGCCGCCTGTCGCGCGAAAGCGAGTTCGGTGAGTTGGCCGTGGTCGGCGATATCGGCCTGCCGCAACTGTTGCGCATCGGTTCGCGGCGCGACTGGCCGCTGCTGGCCGATGTGCTCGAGCGTGGCCTGCAGGCGTTGCCGGCCAAGGAACTGGAGCAACTGCACCAGCGTTGGCTGCAGCCAAAGTACCCTCGTCTGAGTGAATCGACGGGTTTCTGGCAGAACCTGGCCTTGTTGTCCGGCATGCTGCTGTTGTGCGCGCTGGCTACTCTGGTGTGGCAGCGTCGGCAGCAGCGTCAGCTGGAGCGTAGCCTGCTGGCCACCCGAGAAAGCCTGGTGGAGCGGCAAGTGCGTGAAGAAGCATTGCGCCTGAGTCAGTTCGCCATCGACCAGAGCACAGTGGGCATCCTCTGGGTCAACTGGGACAGCCACGTACGCTACGCCAACCATGCCGCCGAGCGCATGCTGGGCTATGGCGAAGGCGCGCTGCTGGAGCGGCCGCTGAGCGACTTTGAACCCAGCCTGACCATGGACCGCTGGCTGGAGCTTTGGAAGGGCGCGCGCACCGGTGCGGGCGGTGTCGGCCAGTTCGAGACGCAGTGCCGGCGGGCAGACCACAGCCTGCTGCCGGTCGAGCTGTCGCTGAGTTTTCTGCGTTTTCGTGACTCCGAGTACCTGGTGGTGTACCTCGCCGATGTCACCGAGCGCCACCGCGCCCTGGCGGCTCTGCGCGAAAGCGAGGCGCGCCTCAAGGGCATCGCCGGCAACGTGCCGGGGTTGGTGTTCCGCCTGGAGCGAGACCCGGCCGAGGGTGACTTGGAATTCCCCTACATCAGCGAGGGCAGTGAGGCCTTGGTGGGCTATTCGCCCAGCGAGATCCAGCACCCGCAGATGGGCCTGCGCAACCTGGTACATCCCGAGGACCGCGCCGACTACCACCGAGTGCAGGACCTGGCCCTGGCCAGCGACCAGGATTGGTCCTGGCAGGGGCGCATCCTCACCCGGCAGGGTGAGCAGCGCTGGGCCGACATCAAGGCCAGCACCCGACGCCTTGGCAACGGCCAGGTGGTGTGGGACGGCGTGGTGTGGGACATCACCCAGGGCAAGCGGGCAGAGTTGGCGCTGGCCAGGTCCCAGGAGCAGCTGCGCGAACTGTCGGCCCATCTGGAAAGCGTGCGTGAGGAAGAAAAGGCCCGCATTGCCCGGGAAGTGCACGATGAACTGGGGCAGATGCTGACCGTGCTCAAGCTGGAGGTGTCGATGTGCGAGCTGGCCTTCGCCGAGCTGGACCCGGGCCTTAACGAGCGCCTGACCACCATGAAGCGCCTGATCGCCCAACTGTTCCAGCTGGTGCGTGACGTGGCCACCGCCTTGCGCCCGCCGATTCTCGATGCCGGCATCGCCTCGGCCATCGAATGGCAGGCGCGGCGCTTTGAAGCACGCACGCAAATCCCCTGCCTGGTGCAAGTACCGGATAATCTGCCAGCATTGAGCGATGCCAAGGCCATCGGGCTGTTCCGTATCCTCCAGGAGGCGCTGACCAACGTGATGCGCCATGCCCAGGCGCACAGCGTGGAGATCGAACTGGTGCGTGAGCACGGGCAATTGCGCATGACTGTCAGCGATGACGGCCAGGGCTTTTGCCGCGACCAGCCACGGCCCACCTCGTTCGGCCTGGTAGGGGTGCGTGAGCGGGTGCTGATGCTGGGCGGCAGCATGGCGCTGGACAGTGAACCGGGCGAAGGCACCAGCCTGAGCGTGGCCATACCGTTGGAGTAGGAGAGCGATCGTGATTCGAGTGCTGGTGGCCGAAGACCACACCATTGTCCGTGAAGGCATCAAACAGTTGATCGGCCTGGCCAAGGACATGCAGGTGGCGGGGGAGGCCGGTAACGGTGAGCAGTTGCTGGAAACCCTGCGCCACACGCCGTGCGAGGTGGTACTGCTGGATATCTCGATGCCGGGCGTGAATGGCCTGGAGGCGATCCCGCGGATCCGAGCGTTGCACGACGCCCCGGCGATCCTGATGCTGTCGATGCACGATGAAGCGCAGATGGCGGCGCGGGCGCTGAAGGCCGGGGCGGCGGGCTATGCCACCAAGGACAGCGACCCGGCGCTGTTGCTGACCGCGATTCGCCGGGTTGCCGCTGGCGGGCGCTATATCGACCCGGCGCTGGCCGACCGCATGGTCTTCGAAGTGGGCCTGACCGAGTCGCGGCCGTTGCACACGCTGCTGTCGGAGCGGGAGTTTTCGGTATTCGAACGGCTGGCACAGGGCGCCAACGTCAACGACATCGCCCAGCAACTGGCGCTGTCGAGCAAGACCATCAGCACGCACAAGGCACGCCTGATGCAGAAGCTGAAAGTGAACTCGCTGGCTGAGCTGGTGAAGTACGCAATGGAGCACAAGTTGGTCTGAATGCGACATGCCTGTTCTCGGAACTTGCCGAGATCCCTGTGGGAGCGGGCGTGCCCGCGAAAGGGCCTGACCTGCCGATCTCTATGGCTGAACCGGCTCCTTCGCGGGCATGCCCGCTCCCACAGGTTTGGCGGGTGGCTCGGATGAGCATTCCAAACCCGCCATCTTTGTAGGGGAATCCCTACAGCAAATCTTCCATCCGGATGATGGCATTCTCTCACCACCCCCGATTTTCCGGCGCTTGCCGCTTGTCTAGTCTTTGCCTACGCAGTCATCCAACAAGAAGGTGCAGGCATGAGCGAGGCGAAGTCGAACGCTGCAACCAGCGAAACGCTGGTCAGCTTCCGTGGTGTGCAGAAGAGCTACGACGGCGAGTCGCTGATCGTCAAAGGCCTCAACCTGGATATTCGCAAGGGCGAGTTCCTCACTCTGCTTGGCCCATCCGGCTCGGGCAAGACCACCAGCCTGATGATGCTGGCCGGCTTCGAAACCCCCACCGCCGGTGAAATCCAGCTGGTCGGGCGCTCGATCAACAACGTGCCGCCGCACAAGCGCGACATCGGCATGGTGTTCCAGAACTACGCGCTGTTCCCTCACATGACCGTGGCCGAGAATCTGGCCTTCCCGCTGACCGTGCGCAACCTGAGCAAGACCGACATCAGCGAGCGGGTCAAGCGGGTGCTGAACATGGTCCAGCTCGATGCCTTCGCCAAGCGTTACCCCGGCCAGCTGTCCGGAGGCCAGCAGCAGCGTGTGGCCCTGGCCCGCGCGCTGGTGTTCGAGCCGCAGCTGGTGCTGATGGACGAACCGCTGGGCGCGCTGGACAAGCAGCTGCGCGAGCACATGCAGATGGAGATCAAGCACATCCACCAGCGCCTGGGCGTGACCGTGGTGTACGTGACCCACGACCAGGGCGAAGCGCTGACCATGTCAGACCGGGTGGCCGTGTTCCACCAGGGCGAAATCCAGCAGATCGCCGACCCGCGCACGCTGTACGAAGAACCCTGCAACACCTTCGTCGCCAACTTCATCGGCGAGAACAACCGCATCAACGGCACCTTGCTCGCCAGCGATGGCAAACGCTGCCAAGTGCAGTTGCCGCGTGGCGAGCGGGTCGAGGCGCTGGCGGTAAATGTCGGCCAGGCCGGCGAGCCGGTGACCCTGTCCATCCGCCCGGAGCGCGTGCGCCTGAACGGCCACAGCGAAAGCTGCGTGAACCGCTTCTCGGGCCGGGTGGCCGAATTCATTTACCTGGGCGACCACGTGCGGGTGCGCCTGGAAGTTTGCGGCAAGGGCGACTTCTTCGTGAAACAGCCGATTGCCGAGCTCGACCCGGCGCTGGCCGTGGGCGATGTGGTACCGCTGGGCTGGGAGGTGGAGCACGCCCGCGCGCTCGATCCGATTGCCGAAGCCCATTGATGGATAGCTTCACCAACCCTGTACTGTGGAGAGAATAATAATGCGTAAGCAGTTGAAACTGACCGCCCTGGCCCTGGGGCTGTTCGCCGCTGGCCAGGCCATGGCCGCAGACCTCACCGTGGTTTCGTTCGGCGGTGCCAACAAGGCGGCCCAGGTCAAGGCGTTCTACGAACCTTGGCAGAAGGCCGGCAATGGCAAGATCGTCGCAGGCGAGTACAACGGCGAGATGGCCAAGGTCAAAGCCATGGTCGACACCAAGAGCGTGTCATGGAACCTGGTGGAAGTTGAGTCGCCGGAACTGGCCCGCGGTTGTGACGAGGGCATGTTCGAGGAGCTCGACCCGGCGCTGTTCGGTAATGAGGCCGACTACGTGCCGGGTGCCATCCAGCCATGCGGCGTTGGCTTCTTCGTATGGTCCACGGTGCTGGCCTACAACGCCGACAAGCTGAAGACCGCACCGACCAGTTGGGCCGATTTCTGGGATACCAAGAAATTCCCGGGCAAGCGCGGCCTGCGCAAAGGCGCCAAGTACACCCTGGAATTCGCCCTGATGGCCGACGGTGTGGCGCCGAAGGACGTGTACCAGGTGCTGGGCACCAAAGAGGGCGTGGACCGCGCCTTCAAGAAACTCGACGAACTCAAGCCCAGCATCCAGTGGTGGGAAGCCGGCGCCCAGCCGCCGCAGTACCTGGCCTCGGGTGACGTGGTCATGAGCTCGGCCTACAACGGCCGCATCGCTGCCGTGCAGAAAGAGAGCAACCTGAAAGTGGTGTGGAACGGCGGCATCTACGACTTCGACGCCTGGGCCATCCCGAAAGGTGCCAAGGATGCCGACGAAGCGAAGAAATTCATCGCCTTCAGCGTGCAGCCCGAGCAGCAGAAGACCTACTCCGAGAACATCGCCTACGGCCCGGCCAATTCCAAGGCCGTGAGCCTGCTGTCGGACGCGGTGAAGAAGGACATGCCGACCACGCCTGAAAACATCGCCAACCAGGTGCAGATCGACGTGGCCTTCTGGGCTGACAACAGCGAGCAGCTGGAGCAACGCTTCAACGCCTGGGCGGCGAAGAAGTAAACGACCAGCGTAGGGGGCCGCTTTGCGGCCCATCGCCGGCAAGCCAGCTCCCACAGGGGCCGCGCTATCCCCGAGATCAGCGCAGTACCTGTAGGGGCAGCTCCCACAGGGATCAGAAGCCCCGAGGCCAGTGCAGTACCTGTGGGGAAAGCTCTCACAGGGATCACAAGCCCCGAAGCCAGTGCAGTACCTGTAGGAGGTAGCTCCCACAGGGATCAGAAGCCTCGAAGCCAGTGCAGTACCTGTGGGAGCTGGCTTGCCGGCGATGGGCTGCGCAGCAGCCCCATTTTCAGTTCGTATCGCGGAGTTCGCCATGGCCATTGCAGTGCCCCTCAAAGAAGGCGCAGGTCCAAGTCTCAAGCAGCGCCTCAAGCACGCCGAGCGGGTAAACCGCTGGAAGGCGCAGGCGTTGATCGCGCCGCTGGCGCTGTTTCTCCTGCTGGTGTTCCTGGTGCCGATCGCGGCGCTGCTGTACAAGAGCGTCGGCAACCCGGAAGTGGTAGGCGGCCTGCCACGCACCGTGGGCGTCATCACCCAGTGGGATGGCAAGAGCCTGCCGGGCGAGGACGTGTACAAGGCGTTGAGCCAGGACCTGGCCGAGTCGCGCAAGAACCAGACCCTGGGCGATCTGTCCAAGCGCCTGAACATGGAGCTTGCCGGTTACCGCAGCCTGTTGGCCAAGACCGCGCGAGCGCTGCCGTTCAAGAGCGAACCCGTTTCCTATAAAGAAGCCTTGCAGGCCCTCGACGAGCGTTGGGGCGACCCGGCCTACTGGCAGGCGATCCGCCGCAACACCAGTACGGTCACCTCGTTCTACCTGCTGGCTTCGCTCGACCATCGTATCGATGACCTTGGCGAACTGGCCAAGGCCACCCCGGACCAGGCCATCTACCTGGATATCTTTGCCCGTACCCTGTGGATGGGTGTGGTGATTACCGCCATCTGCCTGGTGCTGGCCTACCCGCTGGCCTACCTGCTGGCCAACCTGCCGACCCGGCAGAGCAACCTGCTGATGATCCTGGTGCTGCTGCCGTTCTGGACCTCGATCCTGGTGCGGGTGGCGGCGTGGATCGTGCTGCTGCAGTCGGGTGGCCTGATCAACAGCGCGCTGATGGCCATGGGCATCATCGACCAGCCGCTGGAACTGGTGTTCAACCGCACCGGCGTGTACATCTCGATGGTGCACATCCTGCTGCCGTTCATGATCCTGCCGCTGTACAGCGTGATGAAGGGCATTTCGCCAAGCTACATGCGTGCGGCGATCTCGCTGGGCTGCCACCCGTTCGCCAGTTTCTGGCGGGTCTACTTCCCGCAGACGTACGCCGGAGTTGGCGCTGGTTGCCTGCTGGTGTTCATCCTGGCCATCGGCTACTACATCACCCCGGCACTGCTGGGCAGCCCGAATGACCAGATGGTCAGCTACTTCGTGGCCTTCTACACCAACACCAGCATCAACTGGGGCATGGCCACCGCGCTGGGCGGGCTGTTGCTGCTGGCGACCGTGCTGTTGTACCTGATCTATAGCTGGCTGGTCGGCGCCAGCCGCCTGCGCCTGAGCTGAGGAGCCTTGTCATGCTGAGCCCTTACATGTCGCCCGTGGAGCGGGTGTGGTTCTACAGCCTGCGCATTCTATGCGGCTTGATCCTGCTGTTCCTGATACTGCCGGTACTGGTGATCGTGCCGCTGTCGTTCAACAGTGGCAGTTTTCTGGTGTACCCGCTGCAGGGCTTCTCGCTGCAGTGGTACCAGGACTTCTTCGGCTCGGCCGAGTGGATGCGGGCCTTGAAGAACAGCATCATCGTCGCGCCGGCGGCCACAGTGCTGGCCATGGTGTTCGGCACCCTGGCGGCCATCGGCCTGACCCGTGGCGACTTTCCGGGCAAGTCGCTGGTGATGGCGCTGGTGATTTCGCCGATGGTGGTGCCGGTGGTGATCATCGGTGTTGCCAGCTACCTGTTCTTCGCCCCGCTGGGCATGGGCAACAGCTTCACCTCGCTGATTCTGGTGCATGCGGTACTGGGCGTTCCGTTCGTCATCATTACCGTGTCGGCGACCTTGCAGGGCTTCAACTACAACCTGGTGCGCGCGGCAGCCAGCCTGGGCGCCTCGCCGCTGCTGACTTTCCGCCGGGTGACCCTGCCGCTGATCGCGCCCGGGGTGATTTCGGGGGCGTTGTTCGCCTTTGCGACGTCGTTTGACGAAGTAGTGGTGACTCTGTTCCTGGCCGGCCCGGAGCAGGCGACCCTGCCGCGACAGATGTTCAGTGGTATTCGCGAGAACCTGAGCCCGACCATTGCCGCGGCGGCGACCTTGCTGATTGCTTTCTCGGTGGTGTTGCTGCTTACCCTGGAGTGGTTGCGTGGGCGTAGCGAGAAGCTGAGGACCCAGCAGCCTGGTTGAAGGTGTGTTGCCTGTGCTGGCCTCTTCGCGGCTAAAGCCGCTCCCACAGGATTTGTGCAGGTTTTGATGTCTGCGCGGTCCCTGTGGGAGCGGCTTTAGCCGCGAAGAGGCCGGTCTAGGTTGATGCTAATCAGCCTTCATCCGCTTCCCTGGGTTACAATGCGCGCCACCGTGATTCTGCCAACAGGTGCGCCATGCAGCCCTACGCTATTGCCCCCTCCATTCTCTCCGCCGATTTCGCCCGTCTGGGCGAGGATGTCGACAAGGTATTGGCCGCGGGTGCCGACATCGTCCACTTCGATGTCATGGACAACCACTACGTCCCCAACCTGACCATCGGCCCGATGGTCTGCACCGCCCTGCGCAAGTACGGCGTCACCGCCCCGATAGACGTGCACCTGATGGTCAGCCCGGTCGACCGCATCATCGGCGACTTCATCGAAGCTGGTGCCACCTACATCACCTTCCACCCGGAAGCCTCGCAGCACATCGACCGTTCGCTGCAGCTGATCAAGGACGGTGGCTGCAAGGCCGGCCTGGTGTTCAACCCGGCCACCAGCCTGGACGCGCTGAAGTACGTGATGGACAAGGTCGACATGGTGCTGCTGATGAGCGTCAACCCAGGTTTCGGCGGGCAGAAGTTCATCCCTGGTACCCTCGACAAGCTGCGCGAGGCGCGTGCGCTGATCGACGCCAGTGGCCGTGATATCCGCCTGGAAATCGACGGTGGCGTCAACGTCAACAACATTCGCGAGATCGCTGCCGCTGGCGCCGACACCTTCGTGGCCGGCTCGGCGATCTTCAACGCCCCGGACTACCAGGAAGTCATCGCCAGGATGCGTGCCGAACTGGCTCAGGCCCGCGCATGAGCGGCTTCGAGCAGCTGTTCCCGGGGACGCTGCCCAGGCTGGTGATGTTCGATCTGGACGGTACCCTGATCGATTCCGTGCCAGACCTGGCCGCCGCCGTGGACCGCATGCTGCTCGAACTGGGGCGCTCGCCTGCCGGTCTGGACGCGGTGCGCCACTGGGTGGGCAACGGCGCCCAGGTGCTGGTGCGCCGGGCGCTGGCCGGTGGCATCGACCACGCCACCGTGGACGATGCGCTGGCCGACCAGGCGCTGGCGCTGTTCATGGACGCCTATGCCGAAAGCCACGAACTGACCGTGGTCTACCCCGGTGTGCAGGACACCCTGCGCTGGCTGCGCAAGCAGGGCGTGGAAATGGCGCTGATCACCAACAAGCCCGAGCGCTTCGTTGGCCCGCTGCTGGACCAGATGAAGATTGGCAACTACTTCCGCTGGATCATCGGCGGCGACACCCTGCCGCAGAAAAAGCCCGACCCTGCGGCGCTGCTGTTCGTCATGCAAATGGCCGGTGTCACCCCTCAGCAGTCGCTGTTCGTCGGCGATTCACGCAGTGACGTGCTGGCAGCCAAGGCGGCTGGCGTAAAGTGCGTGGGCCTGACCTACGGCTACAACCACGGCCGGCCGATCCACGACGAGTCCCCCAGTCTGGTGATCGACGACCTGCGCGCATTGCTGCCCGGTTGCGCAGACCCGGCCACTGGGATAACGTTGGCGGACCTTCAAGCCTCACAAGACAGAGAGTCCACCGTGGCGGTTACCGGCAAATTCTGGATGAAAGTCATCAAGGCCCTGGCCCGTTGGCGTTGGCGCGCCTGACTTGAGCCTGCCGGCGCGTGCCGGCCCGTCCGTTTGCCTGACCTATTGCTGCTTGCCACGAGGCTACTCATGACCCGCGAAGAATTCCTGCGCCTGGCCGCTGCCGGCTACAACCGCATTCCCCTGGCCTGCGAAACCCTGGCCGACTTCGACACGCCGCTGTCGATCTACCTGAAACTGGCCGACCAGCCCAACTCGTACCTGCTCGAATCGGTGCAAGGCGGCGAGAAATGGGGCCGTTACTCGATGATCGGCCTGCCGTCGCGCACCGTGATGCGTGTGCACGGTTACCACGTCAGCATCCTGCAGGATGGCGTGGAGGTGGAAAGCCACGATGTCGAAGACCCGCTGGCCTTCGTCGAAACCTTCAAAGACCGTTACAAGGTCGCCGATATCCCTGGCCTGCCGCGCTTCAACGGCGGCCTGGTCGGCTACTTCGGCTACGACTGCGTGCGCTATGTGGAAAAGCGCCTGGGGGCCAGCCCCAACCCGGACCCGCTGGGCGTACCGGATATCCTGCTGATGGTGTCCGACGCGGTGGTGGTGTTCGACAACCTGGCGGGCAAGATGCACGCGATCGTGCTGGTCGACCCGGCTCAAGAGCAGGCTTTCGAACAGGGCCAGGCGCGTCTGCAAGGCCTGCTGGAAACCCTGCGTCAGCCGATCACCCCACGCCGTGGCCTGGACCTGAGTGGCCCACAGGCTGCCGAGCCGGAGTTCCGCTCCAGCTATACCCGCGAGGATTACGAGAACGCCGTCGGCCGCATCAAGGAATACATCCTGGCCGGTGACTGCATGCAGGTGGTGCCGTCGCAGCGCATGTCGATCGACTTCAAGGCTGCGCCTATCGACCTTTACCGCGCGCTGCGCTGCTTCAACCCGACGCCGTACATGTACTTCTTCAACTTTGGCGACTTCCATGTTGTCGGCAGCTCGCCCGAGGTGCTGGTGCGCGTCGAGGACAACCTGGTCACCGTGCGCCCGATTGCAGGCACCCGCCCGCGTGGTGCTACCGAAGAGGCCGACCGCGCGCTGGAAGACGACCTGCTGTCGGACGACAAGGAAATTGCCGAGCACCTGATGCTGATCGACCTGGGCCGTAACGACGTCGGTCGCGTGTCCTCGACTGGCAGCGTGCGCCTGACCGAAAAGATGGTGATCGAGCGTTACTCCAACGTGATGCACATTGTGTCCAATGTCACTGGCCAGCTGCGCGAAGGGCTGACTGCGATGGACGCGCTGCGGGCGATCCTGCCGGCCGGGACGCTTTCGGGGGCGCCGAAAATTCGTGCGATGGAGATCATCGACGAACTGGAGCCGGTCAAGCGTGGTGTTTACGGTGGTGCTGTCGGTTACTTCGCGTGGAACGGCAACATGGATACCGCCATTGCCATCCGTACCGCGGTAATCAAGGACGGTGAGCTGCATGTGCAGGCCGGGGGCGGCATCGTTGCCGACTCGGTGCCGGCGCTGGAGTGGGAAGAAACCATCAACAAGCGCCGGGCGATGTTCCGCGCGGTGGCGTTGGCTGAGCAGACTTCGGCCAAGTAAGTTGATCGGGGCTGCGTTGCAGCCCTTCGCGGGCATGCCCGCTCCCACAGGGAAATCACATGCTGCAAGGCCTGTGCAATACCCGTGGGAGCGGGCGAGCCCGCGAAGGGCCGCAAAGCGGCCCCATCAATTCAAAAGTCGACGCTGACGCCCAAACTCACTCCCTGCTGCGTCAACTCATCGCTCTTGCGCCAGTTATAGTTGCCGCGCAAATGCACCCCCGCCACCACTTCATGGCTCACCCCCAGGCTCGCCCGGGTCAGGTCGCTGTGCGGCGTATACCCGGCCAGGGTGAAGTCATTCGCTGGCAGGCTGGTCAGGTGCATCGTCACATCCTGCTGGTCATCCTCGAACTCGTGCTCCTGCGCCACCTCGGCGAACAGCCGGGTACTCGGCAGCACCTGCAAACTGCCCAGCAACCCTACGCCCAAACGGCGTGATGTACGTTCCTGATCATCGAAGCCCAGCGCCGTCGAACGCCCGCTCTTCTCGTCATAGCCATCCACTTTCACCCGCGCATAGTCGGCGCTGATGAACGGCGCCAGCTGCCAGCTGCTGCTCTCGGCTGCCAGGTTGTAGCCCAGCCGCCCCGACATCGCCCAGGCCTCGCCATCGGTGTCGCCCTTTTCGCTGCGGTCGTTCACGCCAAGGGCGAAGGTGCGCTTGAGGTCGCTGTAGTCCAGGTGCCCGGCGGTCAGCGCCGCGTCGGCCCACCAGCGGTCCTGGCGGTATTGGGCGAAGGCGCTGGCAAGGTAGCTGTCCAGCTTGTAGTCCGAGTCCTGTGCGCCGGCTTCCAGCTTCTGCCGGTACACGCCTCCGGCCAGGCCCAGGCGCCATGCATCGTTCAGACGATAGCTGCCGCCCAGGGTCAGGTTGTAGCCGCGGCCGTCGCCGCTGGCCGCGCTGCGCTGGCCGTCGAAGTCCAGGTCCTGGGCGCCGGTGGCAACGAAGGCCTGCCACTGGCCAACTGCCTGCCAGGGTGTCTGCCACTGGTTGCGCAATTCGTCCTGGTGAGCGCGCAGGCTGGCGTGGGCCATTTCCGGGAGCAAGGTCAGTTCCCAGGGGGCGGCAATGATCGAATAGGCGTAGTCGGCAATCAGTTGTTGGCCGGCGATGGTCGGGTGCACCGAGTCGTTGAACAGCAGCTTGGTCGGGTCTGGCGTGGCGCCGTTGATGCCGTACACCGGGTTTTCCACGCAGCCTTCGCCGCTGTAGCAGGTGCCGACCAGATTCTGGCCGCTGGCAAGGCCGAACTGATCGGGGCTGGCCAGCGCTTCGCTCAGCAGCACAGGGATGTTCAGTGGAATGATCTCGGCATCGATCTGCCCCAGTTGGCTGAGCAACGACTGGTTGAACGCGCCGGATAGCAGCGACAGTGGGTTTTGTTGCGGCGTACCGCTGAAGTTCGGTGTCTGCCCGAGGTCAGGCAGCAACCAGACCATGATGTAGCGGGCGCCGCCTTGCTGCAGGGCCTGGGCGCTGGCGGCCAGGCGGGCGCCAGCGGCCACGGCATCGGCCGGGCTGTTGACCAGGCCTTGCAGGAAGTCATTGCCGCCGCCAGTCAGGTAATACAACGCGTTGGGGTCGGCGCGCAGGCCGTTGGCCAGGTAGCCCGGTTTATCACGCAATACCAGCCCGGCGCCGGGGCGCCCTGGTGGGATGACGGTCTCCGAGGTAGTGGTGATCGAGTCCAGGATCTGCTGGGTGGTGTAGCCACCGACTGCCCAGTTGTTGCCGTCGGGAAGGCCCAGCACCGGATTGACCGGAGAGGTGGAAGGGCCTAGCTCGGTCGGGTTCACACCGAGCCGCCCGCCCAGGATCATCGGTGACACTGGCGCATAATTGCCATTGGCATCGCGGTTGGTGAAGCGTACCCCGCCAAACTGCCCGGCGTCGCTGAGGCTGTCACCAAAAACGATCATGTTCGAGTAGGGCGAGGGTGTCGCGAAGGCCTGGCTGCAGGCTAACGCCAATGAGGCGAGGGTAAAGCGCAATAACGGTGCTTTTCGCATCAGGGAACATCCTTTTCTTTGTTTTTATCAGGACAACCCCATCGACCTTAGCAAATCGCCGTGCATCCCTCCCAAGTCCATTCGTTTCCCCGTGTTTACAGGCATATTGCGCCCGCCGCCCCGGTAGGCTACTGTGCCGGGACGTATGAGCGAGACCTATCCTGTGTTGATCGTCAGCAAACTCTTGATGCGCGTAATCAAGGCCCACGCCCGTTGGCGTTGGCGCGCCTGACTTTATCCCCTGCCGGCCCGTCCGGCCCGCCCCCGTTTGCCTTCCTGTCTACCGCCCTTTGTGGCAAAGCCGCGCCTGTTGGCTGGTGCAGAAAGGTTCGAATTCTGAAGTCAGTAGATTCAAGAGGTTTAACCCGATGTTACTGATGATCGACAATTACGACTCATTCACTTACAACGTCGTTCAGTACCTTGGCGAGCTGGGTGCCGAGGTAAAGGTCATTCGCAATGACGAAATGACCATCGCCCAGATCGAAGCCCTCAACCCCGAGCGCATCGTCGTATCTCCAGGGCCGTGCACGCCGAGCGAGGCGGGCGTGTCCATCGAAGCCATCCTGCACTTTGCCGGCAAGCTGCCGATCCTTGGCGTATGCCTGGGCCACCAGTCCATCGGCCAGGCCTTTGGCGGCGATGTGGTACGTGCCCGCCAGGTGATGCACGGCAAGACCAGCCCCGTACATCACCGTGACCTGGGCGTGTTCGCCGGCCTTAACAACCCATTGACCGTGACCCGTTACCACTCGCTGGTGGTAAAGCGCGAAACCTTGCCCGAGTGCCTGGAAGTGACTGCCTGGACCGCCCATGCTGACGGTTCGGTCGACGAGATCATGGGTCTGCGCCACAAGACGCTGAATATCGAAGGGGTGCAGTTTCACCCCGAGTCGATCCTGACCGAACAGGGCCACGAACTGTTCGCCAACTTCCTCAAGCAGACCGGCGGCCGCCGCTAAGGATCGAACATGGATATCAAGAGTGCGTTGAGCCGTATCGTCGGCCAGTTGGACCTTTCTACTGAAGAAATGCGCGACGTCATGCGCCAGATCATGACCGGCCAGTGCAGCGAAGCGCAGATCGGCGCCTTCCTGATGGGCATGCGCATGAAGAGCGAAAGTATCGACGAGATCGTCGGTGCGGTGTCGGTGATGCGCGAACTGGCCGAAAAGGTCGAACTGCAGAGCCTCGATGGCGTGGTCGATATCGTCGGTACCGGCGGCGATGGCGCCAATATTTTCAACGTATCCACCGCCTCGTCGTTCGTCCTGGCGGCGGCGGGTTGCACCGTGGCCAAGCATGGCAACCGCGCGGTATCGGGCAAGAGCGGCAGTGCCGACCTGCTGGAGGCCGCCGGCATCTACCTGAACCTGACGCCCACCCAAGTGGCCCGTTGCATCGACAGCCTGGGCATCGGCTTCATGTTCGCGCAAAGCCATCACTCGGCCATGAAGCATGCTGCCGGCCCGCGTCGCGACCTGGGGCTGCGTACCCTGTTCAATATGCTCGGCCCGCTTACGAATCCGGCCGGGGTGAAGCACCAGGTGGTCGGTGTATTCGCCCAGACCCTGTGCCGCCCCTTGGCTGAAGTACTGCAGCGCCTGGGCAGCAAGCACGTGCTGGTGGTGCACTCCAAGGACGGCCTGGACGAGTTCAGCCTGGCTGCCCCGACCTTCGTCGCCGAACTGAAGAATGGCGAAATCACAGAATACTGGGTGGAGCCGGAAGACCTCGGCATGAAGAGCCAGAGCCTGCACGGCCTGGCCGTCGAGAACCCGCAGGCTTCGCTGGAGCTGATCCGCGATGCGTTGGGCCGGCGCAAGACCGAAAACGGCCAGAAGGCCGCCGAGATGATCGTGCTCAATGCGGGCGCGGCGCTGTATGCCGCTGACCATGCCATGAGCCTGAAAGCCGGTGTGGAACTGGCCCACGACGTACTGCACACCGGGCTGGCCTGGGAGAAGCTGCAGGAGCTGGGTGCTTTTACTGCAGTATTCAAGGTGGAGAACGAAGCATGAGTGTGCCGACGGTGCTGGAAAGGATCATTGCCCGCAAGTTTCAGGAAGTGGCCGAGCGCAGCGCGCGCGTCAGCCTCGCCGAACTGGAGGGCCTGGCCAAGGCTGCCGACGCCCCGCGTGGCTTTGCCAAGGCCCTCATTGAGCAAGCCGCGCGCAAGCAGCCAGCGGTGATTGCCGAAATCAAGAAGGCCTCGCCGAGCAAAGGCGTGATTCGCGAGCATTTCGTGCCGGCGGAAATCGCCGTCAGCTACGAGAAGGGCGGGGCGACCTGCCTGTCGGTGCTGACCGATGTGGATTACTTCCAGGGGGCCGACGAGTACCTGCAGCAGGCCCGCGCGGCAGTGTCGCTGCCGGTGATTCGCAAGGACTTCATGGTTGACCCGTACCAGATCGTCGAGGCCCGGGCCTTGGGCGCGGACTGTGTGTTGCTGATCGTGTCGGCACTGGATGACGTGAAGATGGCAGAGCTGGCGGCCACGGCCAAGGGTGTCGGCCTAGACGTGCTGGTGGAAGTGCACGACGGCGATGAGCTGGAGCGCGCGTTGAAAACCCTGGATACTCCGCTGGTGGGGGTGAACAACCGTAACCTGCACACCTTCGAGGTCAGCCTGGAAACCACCCTCGACCTGCTGCCGCGTATTCCGCGTGATCGCCTGGCGATTACCGAGAGCGGCATCTTGAACCGGGCTGATGTGGAGCTGATGGCGATCAACGAAGTCTACTCGTTCCTGGTAGGTGAGGCATTCATGCGCGCCGAGCAGCCAGGGCTGGAACTGCAGCGGTTGTTCTTCCCGGATCAGGTGAAGAAGACTGTTCAGCAACTGGACTGATCGAAACGAAGCCGGCGCTATTGCCGGCTTTTTTGTATGCCTGTAATGGCCATTTCGCGGCTGTCCGACGCTTCGGTAAGCCCGCTCCCACAGGATGATCACTGCCTTTGGGATCTGCGATACCCCTGTGGGAGCGGGTTAACCCGCGAAGAGGCCATCGAAAACAACAACATAGGTGGATCAATGACCGATCAACCCCTGGCCCTGACTGTCGAACAAGGCCTGCACGCCGAACAGGAACTGCTGGCCGCCGTCTGCCGCGGCGAACGCGACAGTGGCGTGCTGTTCTGGCGCCCGACCGACCATGCCCTGGTCATGCCTCGGCGGATGAGCCGTCTGGAAAACTTCGAAGCCGCCTGCTCGGAGCTGGCAATCGCCGGCTGGCCGGTACTGCTGCGCGAAACCGGTGGTGAGCCGGTGCCGCAGTCTCATTCGACGGTGAACGTTGCCCTGGTCTATGTCGCCCCCCGCAGCGAAGGCGACCATGGCCGTATCGAAAATGCCTACGAGCGCCTGTGCCTGCCGCTGTGCGAGGTGTTGCGCGAATGGGGCGGAGTGGCGTCGGTGGGCGAAATCGACGGCGCTTTCTGCGATGGCCGCTACAACGTCAACCTCAATGGCCGCAAGCTGGTAGGCACCGCCCAGCGTTGGCGCCAGGGGCTGGGCGGCAAGCGCCCGGTGGTGCTGGTGCACGGTGCGCTGCTGCTGGACAACGAGCGTGAATCGATGGTGGCGGCGGTCAACCGCTTCAACGAGTGCTGTGAGTTGGAGCAGCGCTGCCGCGCCGACTCGCACATCGCCCTGCACGAAGTGGCGCCTGCAGCCCCATGGTTCGAGCGGCTGTCGCAGGCCTATGCCAAGGTGCTGGCCGACCTGCCCAAGGACTAGCGGGTTCCGTAGACCACCATGGTCTTGCCTTTGACCTGCACCAGGCTGCGTTCTTCAAGATCCTTGAGGACGCGGCCGACCATTTCCCGCGAGCAACCGACGATGCGGCCGATTTCCTGGCGAGTGATCTTGATCTGCATGCCATCGGGGTGGGTCATGGCGTCGGGTTGTTTGCACAGCTCCAGCAGGCAACGGGCGACACGCCCGGTAACGTCGAAGAACGCCAAGTCGCCGACCTTGCGCGTGGTGTTGCGCAGGCGCTGTGCCATCTGGCTGCCCAGGGCATAGAGGATTTCCGGGTCCTGGCGCGCCAGTTCGCGAAACTTCTCATAACTGATTTCGGCCACTTCGCATTCGGTCTTGGCGCGTACCCAGGCACTGCGCTGCTGTTCACCCTCGACCGGTTCGAACAGGCCCAGCTCGCCGAAGAAGTCGCCATTGTTGAGATAGGCGATGATCATTTCATGGCCGTCATCGTCCTCGATGAGGATGGTGACCGAACCCTTGATGATGAACGACAGTGTCTCGGCCCGGTCGCCGGCGCAGATGATGTTGCTTTTGGCGGTATAGCGACGGCGCTGGCAGTGCACCAGCAGTTTGTCGATGTTCTTGATCTTGGCGGGTAGGGCGGAAGCAACCATCACGAAATCCTGTTCGATATGACGCAGAGGCTTTTTATAAAGGTTGGCTGGCGGGGCGCGCCAGTCATTTGGCGCCAGCTTATCAGACACTACAGGATGTTTCGGTACTAAACCGACACGACTCGTGCTTTTCCCACGGCCGCACAAGGTCTAAGCTGACACCCTTTTCCGAAAATCAGGAGTCCGGGTAGATGAAGGCACGTATCCAGTGGGCCGGTGAGGCTATGTTCCTCGGCGAATCGGGGAGCGGCCATGTCGTCGTGATGGACGGCCCGCCCGAGGCCGGTGGCCGTAATCTGGGCGTGCGCCCGATGGAAATGCTGTTGCTGGGCCTGGGTGGTTGCAGCAGCTTTGACGTGGTCAGCATTCTGAAGAAGTCGCGCCAGGCGGTGGAAAGCTGCGAGGCGTTCCTGGAGGCCGAGCGTGCCAGCGAAGACCCGAAGGTGTTCACCAAGATCCACATGAACTTCGTGGTGAAGGGGCGTGGGCTGAAGGAGGCCCAGGTCAAGCGTGCGGTAGAGCTGTCGGCGGAGAAGTATTGCTCGGCTTCGATCATGCTCGAGCGTGCCGGGGTTGAGATTACCCACGGGTACGAGATTGTAGAGCTGGGTTGAACAGCAAATTTTGGGGGCTGCGTTGCAGCCCATCGCCGGCAAGCCAGCTCCCACAGGGATAGCACATGGCTTGAGGTCAATGCGGTCGAGGAGGGAGCTGGCTTGCCGGCGATGGGGCGCAGAGCGGCCCCGACAATTTCAGCTGCGAAGCGCCGGCAGCGCAGCACGCACCCATCCCGGCAAACAGCCGCGCATTACCTGGCTCAATCGCTCCCGCCGCTTCTGGTAAACCAGCCCCAGCCCGATAACCCCCAGCCCGATCAGGGTCACCACCACCGGGAACAGCAGCGAGTCGGCAAACACCTCGTACGACAGGTACCCCAGGTAAGCCGCCACGCCCAACGCCCCGAATACCATGAACACCGGCCGACGCAACAGCACCGCCATAGCCATCAGGGCAATATTGATCAGGCAGTACAGGGCCTTGCCCAGCTCGCTGCCGCTGTCCACCAGCGTAAGTCCGCCCCAGAATGCCGCCAGTCCGGCCAGGTAGCCCCAGTGGGCATAGTCTTCGCGGGTGCGGCCGTCCATCCCGACGAACACCACCAGTAACCCGAGCCCGAACCACAGCGAAACCTCGCGGCGCTGGTCCCAGCTGAATGGCGAGCCGAAAAACCATTCGCTCAGGTCCATCGACATGAACCACAAGGCCACGGCAATCGGCATGACGATGAATGGGTAGGGGATCAGCCTCAGCATCAACAGCCCGGCTAGTACCGTGGCTGCTTCCATTGCCAGCCAGCCGCCCTGCACGTAGGTGTAGTACTGGTGATAGTTAGCCTGCGCATCATCCATTGGCCACCAGCCGGCCAGCCGTTCGATGGCGAACACCGCCAATGGCACTATGCTGACCGCGACTGCCGCCAGCACCCCAGCCGCGACCGGCTGGACGCGCCGTTGCAGGTTAATGGCGAACAGCGTGAGCAGCAGGATATAGAGGCTGGCGATGACCAGCAGCGCCCAATCGCCGATGCGCATCCAGGCTTCGGTGAGCAACCAGCCCATTGCTGCCATGATCAGCATCGCGCCGAAGTAGAAAGCGACATGGGCCAGCTGGAAGCTGCCGCGCTGTGCCGGCTGCTGGCGCAGGAAGGCCAGCAGGGCCTGGTCCTGTCCCTGCTGGAGAATGCCGGCTTGCACGGCGCGCGCCAGGTCCTTGGCGTCGAAACGGTCCGTCATGGTGATGCCTTCAGATACGGTAGGTGCTCTTGGTCATGACCTTGGCCAACAGGCTCATGCCAAAGCGAACAGGGGCGGGGAAGCGATAACCGCCGGCTTCCAGTGCAGACTCGGCGTGCTGTTCCTCATCGATACGCATCTGTTCGAGGATGGCCCGGGACTTTTCGTCTTCCTGCGGGATCTGCTCCAGGTGCTCGTCGAGGTGCTTGCACACCTGATGCTCGGTGGCGGCGACGAAGCCCAGGCTGACCTTGTCGCTTACCAGCCCGGCAAGTGCACCGATACCGAACGACATGCCGTAGAACAACGGGTTGAGCACGCTGGGGTGGCTGTTCAGCTGGCGAATGCGCTGTTCGCACCAGGCCAGGTGGTCCACTTCTTCCTCCGCGGCGTGTTCCATGGCCTTGCGCACTTCGGGCAGCTTGGCGGTCAGGGCCTGGCCCTGGTACAGCGCCTGGGCGCAGACTTCGCCGGTGTGGTTGATACGCATCAGCCCGGCAACATGGCGGGCCTGCTGTTCGTCCAGGTCGACGTCCGGCTGGACGATGGCCGGCGATGGACGGGCGGGTTGGCCGCTGAAGGGCAGCAAGGTGCGCATGGCGGTATCGGCCTGCAGCAACAAGCGGTCGAGCGGCGAGTAGTGACGTTCGGTAGCCATCGGGCACCTCCGCAAGAATGTGCCCGACAGTTTACCGCAATAGTGGCAGGGTCGCTTGCCGTGGATCAGCCCGGTGGCCAGTGCATCTGGCGCTGGCCAAGCACGTGCATGTGGATGTGGTAGACGGTCTGGCCGCCTTGCTCGTTGCAGTTCATCACTACGCGGAAACCCTCCTCGCAGCCAAGTTCCTTGGCCAGGCGCTGGGCGGTGAACAAGATGTGACCGGCCAGGCCTTTGTCTTCTTCGGTCAAGTCATTGAGGGTACGGATGTGCTTTTTCGGGATGACCAGAAAATGCACGGGCGCCTGGGGGGCTATATCGTGGAACGCCAGAACCTGGTCGTCCTCGTAGATGATCTTCGCCGGGATTTCCCGGTTGATGATCTTGATGAATAAATCGTCCACAGCACTTGCTCCATGGTGAGGGTCGGGCCGAGTGTACTCAGCCAGGCGCCGCTCGCCCAGTAGCTATTCCATGCCGAGCGGGCAATAACGGCGGTGGATGGCCCCGGCCAGCTTGCGCGCCAGCCAGCGCGGCAGCAGGCGCGGAGCGAACGCCAGCCAGCGGTTGCGCCGGCCGGGCAGGATCAGAGCGCGGTTCTTGTCCAGCGCGCGCACGGTGTACAGCGCCACTTCCTCAGGGCTGAGGCAGCGTGGCTTGCCATCCAGCCGCGGAATGCGCCGGCGCGAGGAGCGCACCGGGCCGGGGCACAGTACCGAAACCTTGATGCCGGTGCGCTTGAGTTCTTCACGCAAGGCTTGGGAGAAGCTCAGCACATAGGCCTTGCTGGCGGCATAGGCGGCCATCCACGGGCCTGGCGCCACCCCGGCCAGGCCGGCGACATTGAGGATTTGCCCGCCGCCCTGTACGGCCATCAAGTTGCCGATGGCGTGGCACAGGCGGCTCAGGGCCAGCACGTTGACTTCCAGAAGGTCCTGCTCGTCGGCCCACTCATGGGCCAGGAATGGCCCGTAGGTGCGCAGGCCGGCACAATTGACCAACAGGTCGATGCGTCGCTCGCCCTCCTCCAGTTCCAGCACGAAGCCCGACAGGCGTAACGGCTGGCTGAGGTCGCAGGCACGGAACAGCACCTCGACACCGAAGCGTTGGGTCAGTTCTATGGCCACCGGCTCCAGCGTTTCACGCTGGCGTGCCACCAGGATCAGGTTGCGCCCGCGCCGCGCCAGGGCTTCCGCCAGGGCCAGGCCCAAGCCGCTGGAAGCACCAGTGATCATGGCGTAACGGGTCATGCTAGGCTCCTGGGGGCTGAAGAGGGCGCCTAGTGTACAGCGTGGTCGGGCAAGGTGTTGCCTTTTGCTAGTGGCTACCGGCGCGCAGGGCCTGGCAGCGCTCCAGGGCGTCCCGGTACTCGTCATGCAGCCGTTCGATCAGCGCGCTGGCGCTGGGCAGGTCGTCGATACTGCCGACCCCCTGGCCCGCCGACCACACGTTTTTCCAGGCCTTGGCCTCGTCGTCGATCGGCTTGAGCTTGCCTTGCTCGTGGCCACCCTTGAGGGCTTCCATGTCATAGCCAGCCTGCTCCAGGCTTGGGCGCAGGAAGCTGGCAGGGACGCCGGACACCGCCGGGGTATGGATGATGTCGGCGGCATGGGAATCGAGCAGCATCTGCTTGTAGGCGCCCGGGGCCTGGCTTTCTGCGGTGGCGATGAAGCGGGTGCCCATGTACGCAAGGTCCGCACCCAGCATTTGCGCGGCGAGGATCTCGTGGCCGTGGTTGAGGCAGCCTGCCAGCAGCAGGGTCTTGTCGAAGAACTGGCGGATCTCCGCGGCCAGGGCGAACGGGCTCCAGGTGCCCGCATGGCCGCCTGCGCCAGCAGCAACGGCGATCAGGCCATCGACACCGGCTTCGGCGGCTTTCTCGGCATGGCGGCGGGTGGTGACGTCGTGGAACACCAGGCCGCCGTAGCCATGCACGGCATCGACCACTTCCTTCACCGCGCCGAGGCTGGTGATGACGATCGGTACGCGGTGTTCCACGCACAACGCCAGGTCGGCCTGCAGGCGCGGGTTGGTCGGGTGGACGATCAGGTTGACGGCATAGGGTGCTGGCGCCTGCAGCTGTGCCAGGCCTGCCTCTATTTCCTCCAGCCAGGCCTTGAAGCCGGCGCTGTCGCGCTGGTTCAGGGCCGGGAAGCTACCGACCACACCGCTGGAGCAGCAGGCCAGTACCAGCCTGGGGTTGGAGATCAGGAACATCGGTGCAGCAACCACGGGCAGGCGCAGGCTTTGTTCGAGGGAGGCAGGTAACGACATGGCAAGGCTCCTTGAGCGGGTGGCTATGTCAGAACGGTTTGACCACCACCAGAATTACGATACCCAGCAGGAACAGCACGGGTACTTCGTTGAACCAGCGATAGTAGACGTGGCTGCGGGTGTTGCTACCGCTGGCGAAGCGCTTGCGCTGGGCGCCGCACATGTGATGGTAGATGGTCAGCAGGATGACCAGGGTCAGCTTGGCATGCAGCCAGCCCTGGCTGAGCCAGCCGGGGGTGAGGTAGAGCATCCATGCGCCGAACACGTAGGTTGCGATCATCGCCGGGTTCATGATGCCGCGATACAGCTTGCGCTCCATGGTCACGAAGCGTTCCTGGCTGATGCTGTCCTGGCTTTGGGTGTGGTAGACGAACAGCCGCGGCAGGTAGAACAGGCCGGCGAACCAGCAGACTACGCTGACGATATGCAGCGCTTTGATCCATAGATAAAGCATGGGGGAGTTCCTTCAGGTATTCACGGTCGTCAGATAGTAGTGGTCAAGCGCCCGAAGGGTCACCCGAAGAGTTGTTACAGGCGCCTTGCGCCCCTATTATCGTGCGCTTTCCAGACGGCTCGTTGATAAGGGGCAAGCGTTATGATCAAGGTCGGTATCGTCGGCGGCACGGGTTACACCGGCGTCGAACTGTTGCGTCTGCTGGCACAGCATCCACAGGCCGAAGTGGCGGTCATCACTTCGCGCTCCGAGGCGGGCGTTGCAGTGGCGGACATGTACCCGAACCTGCGCGGCCACTATGACGGACTGGCATTCAGCGTGCCGGACAGCAAGACCTTGGCCGCCTGCGATGTGGTGTTCTTCGCCACCCCGCACGGTGTTGCCCACGCCCTGGCTGGCGAACTGCTGGCGGCAGGTACCAAGGTGATCGACCTGTCCGCCGACTTCCGCCTGCAGGACGCCGCCGAGTGGGGCAAGTGGTACGGCCAGCCGCACGGTGCGCCAGAGCTGCTCAAGGACGCGGTATACGGCCTGCCTGAAGTCAACCGCGAGAAGATTCGCCAGGCACGCCTGATCGCTGTGCCGGGTTGCTACCCGACCGCCACCCAGCTGGGCTTCCTGCCGCTGCTGGAAGCTGGCCTGGCCGACCCGTCTCGCCTGATCGCCGACTGCAAGTCGGGTGTCAGCGGCGCTGGCCGTGGTGCGGCGGTGGGCTCGCTGTTCTGCGAAGCCGGTGAAAGCATGAAAGCCTACGCAGTGAAGGGGCATCGCCACCTGCCAGAAATCAGCCAGGGCCTGCGCCAGGCCGCTGGCAAGGATATCGGCCTGACTTTCGTGCCGCACCTGACGCCAATGATCCGTGGAATCCACGCCACCCTGTACGCTACTGTCGCCGACACCTCGGTCGACCTGCAGGCGCTGTTCGAGAAGCGTTACGCCAATGAACCGTTCGTCGACGTGATGCCGGCTGGCAGCCACCCGGAAACCCGCAGTGTGCGCGGCGCCAACGTCTGCCGCATCGCCGTTCATCGCCCGCAAGGTGGTGACCTGGTGGTGGTGCTGTCGGTGATCGACAACCTGGTCAAGGGTGCGTCCGGTCAGGCGGTGCAGAACCTCAACATCCTGTTCGGCCTGGACGAGCGCATGGGCTTGTCCCACGCGGGCCTGCTGCCGTAAGCCGCCAGCGTTCGAAAAGGCCCGCGTCATGCGGGCCTTTTTGTAGGTCGCTACTAAAGCCGCACAATTCTTGACCGATTTTCTCGGGAAAGCGGATAATGCGCGTCATCGAGTTTTATGGCGGCTACCACGCCGGGAGAATCAACATGAGCGTCGAAACCTTCACCCCCACCGCTTTGGAATTCACCCACGGCGCTGCGCAAAAGGTGAAGAACCTGGTTTCCGAGGAAGGCAACGATCGTCTGAAGCTGCGCGTGTTCGTCACCGGTGGCGGCTGCTCGGGCTTCCAGTATGGCTTCACCTTCGATGAGGACGTGGCCGAAGACGACACCATCGTCGAGCGCGAAGGTGTTTCCCTTGTGGTCGACCCGATGAGCTTCCAGTACTTGGCCGGCGCCGAAGTGGATTACCAGGAAGGCTTGGAAGGCTCGCGCTTCGTGATCAAGAACCCGAACGCTGCTACCACCTGTGGCTGCGGCTCCTCGTTCTCGATCTGAGGCCTGGCCATACGAAAACGCCGCGCAATTGCGCGGCGTTTTGCTTTCTGGCGTAACGTTCAGGCCGGGTATATTGCGCCGAGTACGCGCAGGCCTTTGGCTGCTGTCACGCTAGGACGATTGGCAGCGATGCCTTCCAGGCAACAGTGGGCCAGCCAGGCGAAGGCCATGGCTTCGACCCAGTCCGGGTCCACGCCATGGGCGCCGGTGCTGGCGACACGGGCGCCGGGGAGCAACTGGCCGAGGCGTGTCATAAGGGCGCCGTTGCGCGCACCGCCACCGCAGACCAGCAGCGTTTCGGTGCCTTGCTGGGCGTTGCGCAACGAGTCGATGATGCTGCGTGCGGTCAGTTCCAGCAATGTTGCCTGTACGTCCTCGTCGCGGTAAGCGGGTAGGCGGGCCAGGTGACCATCCAGCCAGGGTAGGTTGAATACTTCGCGGCCGGTGCTCTTCGGGCCGCTGCCCGCGAAGAACGGGTCGGCCAGCAGTGCGCTGAGCAAGTCGGCCTGCACCACGCCCGAGGCAGCCCAGGCCCCATCCGCATCGTAGGCCTGGCCGCGCTTGCGCTCGATCCAGGCATCCAGCAGCACGTTGCCCGGGCCGCAGTCGAAGCCGTGGACTGGCTTGTCGTATTCGATCAGGCTGAGGTTGCTGAAACCGCCCACGTTGAGAATGGCCAGGCGCTGGCCCAGGTGGCTGAACAGGGTTTCATGGAAGGCAGGCACCAGTGGCGCTCCTTGTCCACCGGCCGCCACATCGCGACGGCGGAAGTCGGCGACCACGCTGATACCGGTAAGCTCGGCCAGCAGCGCCGGGTTGCCGATCTGCACGGTAAAGCCGCGTGCAGGTTCGTGGCGGATGGTCTGGCCGTGGCTACCGATGGCGCGGATGGCTCCGGCCTGCAGCCCCTGCCTGGCCAGCAGTTGGCGGATGCCTTCACCTGCCAGGTTGGCCCAGCGGTTTTCTGCCAGCGCAGCGCGGGCGATTTCGTCAGGGCCGCTGCTGCAAAGGCTCAGCAACTCCTGGCGTAGGTCGCCGGGCATGGGGAGGTAGTGGGTGGCGAGCAGTTCGAGCTGCTCGCCTTGTTCGATCAAGGCAATGTCCAGGCCATCGAGGCTGGTGCCGGACATTACCCCCAGGTAGAGCGCCATGGGCTTAGCGCTTGTTCGCTGCGAGCAGGGTGGCCTTTTCCTGATCCATGCGGGCGATCAGGGGTTGGCTCTGCTGCAGGAAGCGCTGGCGCTCGTTTCTGGCGATCGGGTCGGCCATCGGCACTTTCTGGCTCAGCGGGTCGACGTGCACACCGTTGACCTGGAACTCGTAGTGCAGGTGCGGGCCGGTGGACAGGCCGGTGGTGCCGATATAGCCGATGATCTGGCCCTGCTTGACCGAGCCGCCGGTCTTGATGCCCTTGGCAAAGCCCTGCATGTGGCCGTACAGCGTCTTGTAGCGGTTGCCGTGCTGGATGATCACGGTATTGCCGTAACCACCGCGGCGCCCGGCCAGCTCGATGCGGCCATCACCGGCTGCCTTGATCGGAGTGCCACGTGGGGCGGCGTAGTCGACGCCTTTGTGAGCACGGATCTTGTTCAGGATCGGGTGCTTGCGGCCGGCGGAGAAGCGCGAGCTGATGCGGGCGAAGTCGACCGGGGTGCGGATGAAGGCCTTGCGCAGGCTGTTGCCATCGGCGGTGTAGTAGCTGGTGTTGCCCTGCTTGTTGGTATAGCGCACGGCGGTGTAGGTCTTGCCGCGGTTGGTGAAGCGTGCAGACAGGATGTTGCCGGTGCCGACGACCTTGCCGTCCATTACCTTCTGCTCGTAGACCACGTCGAATTCATCGCCTGGGCGAATGTCCTGGGCAAAGTCGATGTCGTATCCCAGCACGCGCGCCATGTCCATGGTCATGCTGTGGGACAGGCCGGCGCGCTGGGCCGAGGCCGAAAGCGAGCTTTTGATAACGCCGTGGGCATAGGCGGTACGTACAACCGGTTTGCTGATTTCGCGGTTGAAGGTATAGCCCTTGTCGGTCTTGGTCAGGCGAATGGTTTCGAGGTTGCTGACCTTGCTGTGCAGGCTGGCCAGCTGGCCGTCCTTGTCGAGCTCGAACTGCAGGACCTGGCCGTGCTTGAGCTGGCTGAACTGCTTGGCCTGCTTGTTGCTGGCCAGCAGGTCGTGCACTGCGTTGCTCGGCAGGCCGACCTTGGCGAACAGGGTGGACAGGGTATCGCCCCGAGCCACGGTGACTTCGCGGTGGCTGGGTTGCTTGGCGGTTTCGACGACCGGTTCGGCGGCAGGGGCTTCCTGCTCGGCCTTCTGGGTCTCGGGGGTGGCCTCTTCGATTTGGGCGAATGGCGAGCCTTGCTCACCGTCTGCCTGCACCAGAGGCGCAGCGCGGGATTCGTCCTTCAACTGCTCGGCAGGGCTCTCCAGCTCGAGATTGAGGGTGGTTTTCTTGGCTTCCACTTCGCTGGAAGGAAACACCAGCAGGGCCAGGCTGAGCAGGGCGGCGATGCCGCTGGCGGCCAACAGATGGCTTTTCGGATAAAGCGGGGGCGCTTTAGGCGGTTCGTTGGTCATGGGCAAGGTGACTTTGAATAAGGTGAAATGGAAAAGATGAATGACATGATGAAGATGAAATAACTGTATAAAATATAACCAAATCCATTTTCACGCAAGGGCGCGTAGACGCCGCAAGCCTGTGCTCGGGTCACATTCCTTTGCGAAACTTGTAATTGACGGCCGATCTTGTATGGTTGGCTCCCCCTGAATCTGAGCCTTGCGGGTTTGTCTATGAAGTCGGTTGAAGAGCAGCTGGCGCTTATCAAGCGCGGTGCGGAAGAAGTACTGGTCGAGTCGGAACTGGTGGAGAAGCTCAAGCGCGGCCAGCCTCTGCGCATCAAGGCCGGCTTCGACCCGACCGCGCCTGACCTGCACCTTGGGCATACGGTGCTGATCAACAAGCTGCGCCAGTTCCAGGACCTGGGGCACCAGGTCATCTTCCTGATCGGTGATTTCACCGGCATGATTGGCGATCCGAGCGGCAAGAGCGCCACTCGCCCACCACTGACCCGCGAGCAGGTGCTGGAAAACGCCGAGACCTACAAGCAGCAGGTGTTCAAGATCCTCGACCCGGCCAAGACCGAGGTCGCGTTCAACTCCACCTGGATGGACAAGCTGACCCCGGCCGACTTCATTCGTCTGGCGTCGCAGTACACCGTGGCGCGCATGCTCGAGCGTGATGACTTCGACAAGCGCTACACCACCAACCAGCCTATTGCCATCCACGAGTTCCTGTACCCGCTGGTGCAGGGTTATGACTCGGTGGCGCTGAAGGCGGATGTCGAGCTGGGTGGTACTGACCAGAAGTTCAACCTGCTGATGGGGCGTGAGCTGCAGCGCGCCTATGGCCAGGAAGCGCAGAACATCGTGACCATGCCGCTGCTCGAAGGGCTCGACGGCGTGAAGAAGATGTCCAAGTCGCTGGGTAACTATGTAGGTATCCAGGAAGCGCCGGGGGTGATGTACAGCAAGCTGGTGTCGATCCCGGATACCCTGATGTGGCGCTACTTCGAACTGCTGAGCTTCCGTTCGATGGAAGAGATCGAGCAGTTCCGTGCCGACGTCGCCAATGGTGCCAACCCACGCGACATCAAGATCAAGCTGGCGGAAGAGATCGTTGCGCGCTTCCATGGCGAGGAGGCTGCGGCCAATGCTCACCGTGCCGCGGGTAACCGTATGAAGGAAGGCGAGCTGCCGGAAGATCTGCCGGAAATCGAAGTGGCTGCGGGCGAAAGCCTGCCGATTGCTGCCGTACTGAACCGGGCTGGCCTGGTGAAGAACTCGGCGCAGGCGCGGGACTTGTTGAGTGGTGGTGCGGTCAAGGTTGATGGTGCGGTGGTTGATCGTGACTTCATGTTTGCGCTGGGTGCTACCCATGTGTGCCAGGCGGGCAAGAAGTCGTTTGCCCGGGTTACCCTCAAGGCTGAGTGATAGTCGGTAGGTGTAGCTATATAGAAGCGGGGGGGGGGGGGGGGGGGCGCGCCCGGGTTTTTTGGGGTGGGGTTTTTTTTTTTGTGGGGGCTGCTATGGGCCTGTTATGAGATGGTATTGGCTTTGAGAGGGCCTGCCTTGTGTTTTCTGGCGCCTACACGATCGAGCGCCGCCCGTGCGGCGCTCGATCTCATAGTCACAGAAGGTGTTATGGCGAACATCTGGTGGCCTTGATGTGGTCTTTTCCCTGCATTTCAATTTCTTGAAATTAAAGGTTGACGCCCTCTCGAATCCCCTTATAATGCGCCCCACTTCCAGCGACATCGGAACGACAAACTTCTTGGAATTCAATAAGTTAGGTTGTTCGGAAAAGCTGAAAGGGCTACGATCGCATGATCGCCAGCGGTTGAGATGATGGTTGACAGCGCTTCTAAACGCTGTATGATTCGCCTCCCGCTACGAGAGATCGCAGCGAGTCAAGTG
>NZ_JADLJS010000011.1 GCF_015680405.1 Pseudomonas pudica | reverse complement strand
GGCGTCCCCTAGGGGACTCGAACCCCTGTTACCGCCGTGAAAGGGCGGTGTCCTAGGCCACTAGACGAAGGGGACGTAACCTTCGTGCCGATCCGCTTGCGCGAACCGCGGCAGAAATGGTGGAGCTAAGCGGGATCGAACCGCTGACCTCCTGCATGCCATGCAGGCGCTCTCCCAGCTGAGCTATAGCCCCGAAACAAAAGGCTCATCAGTAATCGACGAGCCTTTAAAGCCCTGCAAAACGCAGGAAAAGTGGCGTCCCCTAGGGGACTCGAACCCCTGTTACCGCCGTGAAAGGGCGGTGTCCTAGGCCACTAGACGAAGGGGACGTAACCTTCGTGCCGACCCGCTTGCGCGGACCGCGGCAAATTGGTGGAGCTAAGCGGGATCGAACCGCTGACCTCCTGCATGCCATGCAGGCGCTCTCCCAGCTGAGCTATAGCCCCGGATTTCTAGCCTCTCGGCCCAGCGACATCCTGAAACATCGCTTGTGCAAAACTGGCGTCCCCTAGGGGACTCGAACCCCTGTTACCGCCGTGAAAGGGCGGTGTCCTAGGCCACTAGACGAAGGGGACGAACCTTCTTACCTTCAAGACCCGGTTGCTGGACCCGGTCTTGCCTGACAACCTTGGCTGCCAAGCGGAATTTGGTGGAGCTAAGCGGGATCGAACCGCTGACCTCCTGCATGCCATGCAGGCGCTCTCCCAGCTGAGCTATAGCCCCACAATGTCGCTTTGAACCGAAGCGCTGGCTGGGTGCCTGGCGTTTCGTTTTCGTTCATCGCTGTGGACGGGGCGCATATTAAGATCGGATTGCAGGGCTGTCAAACGAATTTTTCAAAATATTCAAAAAAATTTTCACAGATAACAATCACTTACCGCCCTGCCCTTGCCAAAACTCAACAGTGAGCCCTGTGGGAGCGGGTTTACCCGCGAATGCGCCGGAAAATGCACCATCGTATTCGCGGGTGAACCCGCTCCCACAAGTTCGGCTTATGGCCTTGGGACTACTGTCAGGCGATAGAAGCCAGCAGCTTTTCCCACTCTTTGTTTTCTTTCTTCGACACACCACCCAGCAGGTCCAGGGCCTGGCGCAGGCGATATCGGGTCAGGTCCGGGCCAAGGATTTCCATGGCATCCAGTACTGAAACCGAGCTGGCCTGGCCGGTAATGGCAGCAAACATCAGCGGCATGGCGTCACGCAGCTTCAGCTCCAACGCCTCGACCACCGCCTGGATGCAACCGGTGATGCGCTCTTTTTCCCATTGACGCAGGCTTTCGAGCTTCCACAGGATCAGCTGGATCACCTGGCGTACCTGGTCAGCCGACAGCTTCTTGCTTTCGAACAGCTTGGCGTCGAGCTTCAGCGCGCCTTCGAAGAAGAACCCGCCCAGCGGGGCTACCTGGCTGAAGGTTTCCACCCGGCCCTGCACGTGCGGGGCGATCTTCATCATGTAATCGCTGTTGAACGCCCACTTCTGCAGGCGTGCGGCGAACTCCTCGACCGGCAGTTCGCGCAACCACTGGCCGTTCAGCCAGGACAGCTTCTCGATGTCGAAGATCGGGCCGCCCAGCGAGATACGCGACAGGTCGAAGTGCTCGACCATCTCGGCCAGCGAGAACTTCTCGCGCTCGTCCGGCATCGACCAGCCCATGCGGCCCAGGTAGTTGAGCATCGCCTCGGGCATGAAGCCCATGCGCTCGTAGAAAGTCACCGAGGTCGGGTTCTTGCGCTTTGACAGCTTGGACTTGTCCGGGTTACGCAGCAGCGGCATGTAGCATAGCTTGGGCTGTTCCCAGCCGAAGTATTCGTACAGCTTGATCAGCTTGGGTGCCGATGGCAGCCACTCTTCGCCGCGCAGCACGTGGGTGATACCCATCAGATGGTCGTCGACCACGTTGGCCAGGAAGTACGTCGGCAGGCCGTCGTTCTTCATCAGCACCTGCATGTCCATGCGGTCCCACGGGATCTCGACATCGCCACGCAGCATGTCCGGGACCACGCACACGCCTTCGCTCGGCACTTTCATGCGGATCACGTGCGGCTCGCCAGCGTCCAGGCGGCGCTGCACTTCCTCGGCGCTCAGCAGCAGCGCGCGGCCGTCGTAGCGCGGGGTTTCGCCACGGGCTTGCTGCTCGGCGCGCATCTGCTCCAGCTCTTCGGCGGTGCAGAAGCAGTAGAAGGCATGGCCAGCGTCAACCAGCTCCTTGGCGTACTTGGCGTAGATCTCGCCACGCTCGCTCTGCCGGTACGGGCCGTGCGGGCCGCCGACGTCCGGGCCTTCGTTCCATTCGATGCCGAGCCAGCGCAGGGCATCGAAGATCTGCTGTTCCGACTCGCGCGTGGAGCGCAGCTGGTCGGTGTCTTCGATGCGCAGGATGAACTCACCGCCGTGCTGCTTGGCAAAGCAGTAGTTGAAAAGGGCGATGTAGGCGGTGCCGACATGGGGGTCGCCGGTAGGCGATGGCGCGATACGCGTGCGTACGGTGGTCATGGAGAGTCTCGAACGAAAGATGAAACAAAGGCGGGATGTTAGCAGGAGGCGGGCTCCGGGCTCCAGCAATGGCGCGAACGTCACTTGTCGACCGGCCATGCGCCGCTGTTAAATTTATTTACATTTCTGGAACGATAGTCCTCATGCCTGCCCAACTCAAACGCCGCCTGCTGGTCTTCTTCACCTTGGTGGCCGTCATCGCCCTCGCTTTCGTGGGGCACTGGTACTTCAAGGGTCGCTTCTACGAAAGCACCGACAACGCCTACGTACAGGGCGAGATCACGCGCATTTCCAGCCAGTTGGGCGCACGCATCGACGAGGTGCGGGTCGAGGACAACCAGCATGTCAGCAAAGGCGACCTGCTGGTGCGCCTGGAGGCCGCCGACTTCGAACTGGCCGTGCAACGCGCGCGCGCCGCCTTGGCCACCCGCGAAGCCGAGCAGGTGCAGGCGCAAAGCCGCCTGACCCAGCAAGCCAGCCTGATCGCCGCCGGCCAGGCCCAGGTGGCGGCCAACCAGGCCACCTTCGACCGCTCACGCCTGGACCTGAGCCGTGCCGAGAAGTTGCGCAAGCCAGGTTTCGTATCGGAAGAGCGGGTCACCACCTTGTCCGCGGACAGCCATGTCGCCGGCTCGCAGGTCGACAAGGCCCGTGCCGACCTGCAAAGCCAGCGCCAGCAGGTCAATGCGCTGACCGCCGAGCTCAAGCGGCTCGACGCGCAGATCGCCAACGCCCGCGCCGATCTGGCCCAGGCTGAACTGAACCTGACCCGCTGCGAAATCCGCGCCCCCATCAGCGGCAGCATCGGCCAGCGCAACGCGCGCAGTGGCCAGGTGGTACAGGCCGGTGCCTACCTGCTGTCGATAGTGCCGGACGAAGACATCTGGGTGCAGGCCAATTTCAAGGAAACCCAGATCGGCCACATGCAGCCCGGCCAGCGTGCCGAACTGCTGTTCGACAGCTACCCCGACACACCGATCGAAGGCCGGGTCGACAGCCTGTTCGCCGCCTCCGGCGCGCAGTTCAGCCTGCTGCCGCCCGACAACGCCACCGGCAACTTCACCAAGGTGGTGCAGCGTATCCCGGTCAAGCTGACTTTCCGCGCCGACAACCCACTGCACGGGCGCATCCGCCCTGGCATGTCGGTGACCGCCACCGTCGACCTGCGCAGCGAAGACGAAGGCCGCGATGGCCGGTGACCAGCTGCTCAGGCCCACCACCGAGCCGACCCGGCGGGACTGGATCGCGGTAATGAGCGTGATGCTCGGCGCCTTCATGGCGGTGCTGGACATCCAGATCACCAACTCGTCGCTCAAGGACATCCAGGGCGCGCTGTCAGCGACGCTGGAGGAAGGCTCGTGGATTTCCACCTCTTACCTGGTCGCGGAAATCATCATGATCCCGCTCACCGCCTGGCTGGTGCAGCTACTGTCGGCGCGGCGCCTGGCGGTATGGGTATCCGGCGGCTTCCTGCTGTCGTCGCTGTTGTGCTCGATGGCCTGGAACCTCGAGAGCATGATCCTGTTCCGCGCCCTGCAGGGTTTTACCGGCGGTGCGCTGATCCCGCTGGCCTTCACCCTGACCCTGATCAAGCTGCCCGAACACCACCGCGCCAAGGGCATGGCCATGTTCGCCATGACCGCCACCTTCGCCCCCTCCATCGGCCCTACCTTGGGCGGCTGGCTGACTGAGAACTGGGGCTGGGAATACATTTTCTACATCAATATCCCGCCGGGCCTGGTGATGATCGCCGGCCTGCTGTATGGGCTGGAGAAGAAGGATGCGCACTGGGACCTGCTGAAAAGTACCGATTACGCCGGCATCGCCACCCTGGGCCTGGGGCTTGGCTGCTTGCAGGTGTTCCTGGAGGAAGGCCACCGCAAGGACTGGCTGGAATCGCAGCTGATCGTCGGCCTGGGCAGCATCGCCCTGGTCTGCCTGATTACCTTCGTGATCCTGCAGTTTTCCAGGCCACACCCGCTGATCAACCTGCGCATTCTCGGCAATCGCAACTTTGGCCTGTCGAGCATCGCCAGCCTGGGGATGGGAGTGGGCTTGTACGGGTCGATCTACCTGCTGCCGCTATACCTCGCTCAGGTACAGGGCTACAACGCCTTGCAGATCGGCGAGGTGATCATGTGGATGGGTATCCCGCAACTGTTCCTGATCCCTTTGGTGCCGCAACTGATGAAAGTGGTGTCGCCCAAGGTGTTGTGTGCCCTGGGGTTCTGCCTGTTCGGCGCCGCCAGTTTCGGCTCGGGGGTGCTCAACCCGGACTTTGCAGGGCCGCAGTTCAACCATATTCAGATCATCCGTGCCATCGGCCAGCCAATGATCATGGTGACCATCTCGCTGATTGCCACGGCGTATATACAACCGCAGGATGCGGGTTCGGCGTCGAGCCTGTTCAATATCCTGCGTAACCTGGGCGGTGCGATCGGCATTGCGCTGCTGGCCACCCTGCTGGATGCACGGACAAAAGTGTATTTCGACTACCTGAGGGAGGCGGTGGTGCCGAGCAACCCGCAGGTGGCGGAGCGGTTGGCGCAGCTGGCGGAGCGGCTGGGCAATGACAATGCGGCACTGGGCAAGTTGAGCGAGATCACTCATCAGCAGGCGTTGATCATGGCCTACAACGATGCATTCCACTTTGTGGGGATCGGGTTGGCGGTGAGCATGGTGGCGGTGTTGTTGACCCGCAAGTTGCCGGAGGGGCTGAAGGCGGGAGAAGCACATTGAGGCTACTTCAGACTGTATGCGGTCCCTGTGGGAGCGGGCGCGCCCGCGAACACCGGCGCAGCCGGTGCCAGCCACCGCGTTGAATTCTTCGCGGGCACGCCCGCTCCCACAAGGCCCGCGTCAGGCTTCAGCTGGTAATCAACCGCTCGCGCAGCTGGGCAATCTCGTCGCGCAATTGCGCTGCGGCCTCGAACTCCAGGTCGCGGGCGAACTGCATCATCTTCTCTTCCAGCTGCTTGATGCGCTTGGTGATCTCGCCCGGCGTGCGCAGCTCGGCCTCGTACCGGGCGCTCTCCTCCGCTGCCTTGGCCATGCCCTTGCGCTTCTTGCTGCGCGCGCCGGGCACGGTGGCGCCTTCCATGATATCGGTGATGTCCTTGACCACACCCTTGGGTACGATGCCATTGGCCAGGTTGAAGGCGATCTGCTTCTCGCGACGACGCTCGGTCTCGTCGATGGCGCGCTGCATGGAACCGGTGATGTTGTCGGCATACAGGATGGCCCGGCCATTGAGGTTACGCGCAGCACGGCCGATGGTCTGGATCAGTGAGCGCTCGGAGCGCAGGAAACCTTCCTTGTCGGCATCGAGGATCGCCACCAGCGACACCTCGGGCATGTCCAGGCCCTCACGCAGCAGGTTGATGCCCACCAGCACATCGAAGGTACCCAGACGCAGGTCGCGGATGATCTCCACCCGCTCGACGGTATCGATGTCCGAGTGCAGGTAACGCACCCGCACGTCGTGGTCGGCCAGGTAGTCGGTGAGGTCTTCGGCCATGCGCTTGGTCAGCGTGGTGGCCAGCACCCGCTCGCCCTGTGCCACGCGCTTGCGGATTTCCGACAGCAGGTCATCCACCTGGGTAAGCGCCGGGCGTACTTCCACCTGTGGGTCGACCAGGCCGGTGGGGCGCACCACCTGCTCCACCACCCGCCCGGCGTGCTCGCCCTCGTAGGGGCCGGGGGTGGCAGACACGAAGATGGTCTGCGGGCTGACATCTTCCCACTCGTCAAAACGCATCGGCCGGTTGTCCAGCGCCGACGGCAGGCGGAAGCCATACTCGACCAGGGTTTCCTTGCGCGAGCGGTCGCCCTTGTACATGGCGCCGACCTGCGGAACGCTGACGTGGGATTCGTCGATCACCAACAGCGCATCGGGCGGCAGGTAGTCGTACAGGGTGGGCGGCGGCGCCCCGGCCGGGCGACCGGACAGGTAGCGCGAGTAGTTCTCGATGCCGTTGCAGTAGCCCAGCTCCAGGATCATCTCCAGATCGAAGCGGGTGCGTTGCTCCAGGCGCTGGGCCTCGACCAGCTTGTTGGCCTTTTGCAGGTACTCCAGGCGGTCCTTGAGTTCTTCCTTGATGCCCTCCACCGCCTCCAGCAGGGTTTCCCGCGGGGTGACGTAGTGGCTCTTTGGGTAGAAGGTGAAACGCGGCAGCTTGCGGAATACCTCGCCGGTCAGCGGGTCGAAGGCGGCGATGTTCTCCACCTCGTCATCGAACAGTTCGATGCGGATGGCCTCGAGGTCCGATTCGGCCGGGAAGATGTCGATCACATCGCCGCGCACGCGGAAGGTGGCGCGAGCGAAGTCCATCTCGTTGCGGGTGTACTGCAGGTCAGCCAGGCGGCGCAGCAGCGCGCGCTGGTCGAGCTTGTCGCCGCGGTCCACGTGCAGGACCATTTTCAGGTAGGTCTCGGGGCTGCCCAGGCCGTAGATGCACGACACGGTGGTGACGATGATCGCGTCACGCCGCTCCAGCAATGCCTTGGTCGCCGACAGGCGCATCTGCTCGATGTGGTCGTTGATCGAAGCGTCTTTCTCGATGAAGGTGTCGGACGACGGTACGTAGGCTTCAGGCTGGTAGTAGTCGTAGTAGGAAACGAAATACTCCACCGCATTGTTGGGGAAAAACGCCTTGAATTCGCCATACAGCTGCGCGGCCAGGGTCTTGTTCGGCGCCAGCACCAAGGTAGGCCGCTGCACCTGCTGAATGACGTTGGCGATGCTGAAGGTCTTGCCCGAGCCGGTCACCCCGAGCAGCGTCTGGTGCGACAGCCCCGCCTCGATGCCTTCGACCATCTGGCGGATGGCCTCGGGCTGGTCGCCGGCCGGCTGGAAACGGGTGACGAGCTGGAACTCGGACATGACGGACCTCGCGGTGTTGCAGCAACTGTAAATTTAGCCAGTAGTCTATACCCAAATGCGCCCGCCGGGGGGCGCTTTCAAGGCACAGCTGTGAGCGCTTGTTACGGTGGACCCGGCAATTAGACCAATGGTCGAAAAATATTTGCGCAAATGACTGGAAAAGCGACGCCGGACTGTCGCGGTGACCGGTCGGTATCACTATACTGACTCCCCGTTTGTGCACCGCTTCAGTGCATTCGGGCTGGAGCGTGTACGTCCTATCACACTCCAATCAGAGCCAAGGTAACAATGAGCCTGTTTTCCGCTGTCGAGCTGGCACCCCGCGACCCTATTCTGGGCCTCAACGAAGCATTCAACGCCGACCCACGTACCGACAAGGTCAACCTGGGCGTGGGCGTGTACTGCAATGAGGAAGGCCGCATTCCGCTGCTGCGCGCCGTGATCGAAGCCGAAACCCAGCGTGCCGCCCAGCACGCTTCGCGCGGCTACCTGCCGATCGACGGCATCGCCACCTACGACCAGGCTGTACAAAAGCTGCTGTTCGGCGCCGAGTCGCCACTGCTGGCCGCCGGCCGCGTGGTTACCGTGCAGGCCGTCGGTGGTACCGGCGCGCTGAAGATTGGTGCCGACTTCCTCAAGCGTGTGTCGCCTGAAGCCGTGGTTGCCATCAGCGATCCGAGCTGGGAAAACCACCGCGCGCTGTTCGAATCGGCCGGCTTCCCGGTGCAGAACTACCGCTACTACGACGCGCCGACCAACGACGTCAACCGCGCCGGCATGCTCGAAGACCTGAACAACCTGCCGTCCGGCTCGATCGTGGTACTGCATGCCTGCTGCCACAACCCGACCGGCGTCGACCTGAACCTGAACGACTGGAAAAACGTCCTGGAAGTGGTCAAGGCCAAGGGCCACGTGCCGTTCCTCGACATGGCTTACCAGGGCTTCGGTGACGGCATCGCCGAAGACGCCTTCGCCGTGCGCCTGTTCGCCGAGTCGGGCCTGGAGTTCTTCGTGTCCAGTTCGTTCTCCAAGTCGTTCTCGCTGTACGGCGAGCGCGTCGGTGCGCTGTCGATCGTCACCGCCTCCAAGGACGAGAGCACTCGCGTGCTGTCGCAGGTCAAGCGCGTGATCCGCACCACCTACTCCAACCCGCCGACCCACGGTGCAACCATCGTTGCCACCGTGCTGAACAGCCCCGAACTGCGCCAGATGTGGGAAACCGAGCTGGCCGAAATGCGCGAGCGCATCCACGGCATGCGCAAGCAGATGGTTTCGCTGCTGGCCGAATATGGCGCCAACCGCGACTTCAGCTTCGTTGGCCGCCAGGTTGGCATGTTCTCGTACTCGGGCCTGACCGTAGAGCAGGTCGCCCGCCTGAAGAACGAGTTCGGCATCTATGCGCTGGACACCGGCCGCATCGCCGTGGCCGCGCTGAACCAGAGCAACATCCACGTGGTGACCAAAGCTATCGTGCAGGTGCTGTAACTCATTGTTTTGCCTAGGGGTGGCTTGACTTCCCCTGGGCAATCAGTAAGATACGCACAGATTCCGCGATAGCTCAGTCGGTAGAGCAAATGACTGTTAATCATTGGGTCCCTGGTTCGAGTCCAGGTCGCGGAGCCAAACATTGAAAACCTCCAGATGCGCAAGCACTGGAGGTTTTTTGTTGCACTTATCCTCTCATGCCAGCGCACGGCTACTGTATCGTCCGAGATCCCTCGACGAGCGCAGGCAAGCATGAAAGCCAACGATTTCACCCAGAACGCTCAGCAAGCGGTAGCAATCGCCGCCAACCAGGCCCTCCTGGCAAGCCGACAAGCAACGTTCGCCGTGGGTGGCTGCATCATCGAAAATGCCACTGGCAAGGTATTGGTCGCCCTGCACAACCGCGTGCTGGAGCCCTCTGCCAGCGAGGCGCAACCCGCATTCAGGCTCCACGACCCAACGGGGCATGGTGAGCGCCGGTTGGTGGACTGGTATTTCGACAACCAGCAGCGCCTTGCCCTCCCCCCCACCCATGAACTGACCGTCATCACCACGCTCGACCCCTGCGCCATGTGCGCAGGCGCTTTGCTGACTGCCGGCTTCAATGTTGCCGTAAGTGCGCTCGACACCTTTGCCGGCATCAATCATGACGGTCGCTTCGAATTCCCCGGCCTGCCGACCGCACTTCGTCTGCGCGCGCAAGCCACGTGGGGCTACTATGCTGTCGGCAGCCCTTTTGATCGCGACTATGTCGGGCCGACGCAAGGGCCGATCTATGCCGGCGAACGCATCGACGCCGCAACGATGTGCCTTACCCGTTCGTTGTTCGAGGCCAGCGTGAATCACGTGCACGACGAAAGCAGCAACGCCGGCCTCCCGCCATCTGCCCTGAAAGACCCTATCACCCTACCCAGCCGAAGCTTGGTACGCCAGGCCCTGGCGGGCTTGAGCCCATGGAGCCTGCGCATCAAAAGTGCAGACCCTCGCCTGCCCGGCATCGAACTGGCCGAGCCATTGGTCGACACAGCTCTCGCGGCAGATACGTGCAACGCCGTAGCCTTGCTGGACCCATTCGGCAATCTGCTGGCCTGCCTGGGCGGTGACGAAACGCGCTCCCCCATTCGCACTGCGTTCATGGAAACCACTCGCAGCTACGCCGCGTTACGCTGGAACCTGATGAACCATGACGACCCACAGGTCCGCGACGAAGCACACCAGCATCTCACCCACCCCCGTTACTGCACATTCGTCCTGCTCCGTTTTCCGGACCCGGCCGGCAGCGAGGCGGTCATGACCCTTGGCGCCTATGGCTCCACCATGGAACGGCATACCGCGCCGTCCTTTCCTTCAAGCCTGCAATATGTATTGCTGCCAACAGGCTGCACTGCCAGGGACGTTGCTCGACTGGCGCGAAACCTGCCGCCGTTCTACACAAGCAACGCGCAGGTCGCGCCTTGCCAGGTACTGGACCCGAACCTGACACAGGAAGTGACGATCCGGCTGGGGAAGGCTCAGCGCTCCGAGCCTGCTGCCGGATAGGGCAATGTGACCGCACTGCCTTCATCCACCAGACTCCAGACCAGCAACTTGGCTGACTGCTTCTGACTGGCGTTGCGTGACACGCTGTGCACGGTACCCGGGGCTTCGTACCAATATTCACCGGCCTTGTAGGTTTTCTCCGGCTCGTTATCGAGCTTCGATACCACTGCCCCTTCCAGCACGTAGGCCATCACTGCGCCCGGGTGCTGATGCGCGGGTGATGCCTGGCCGGGGGCGTAGCTGACGGTGAGCATCACGGCGTTCTTGCCGGGGGCGTTCGAGGGTTGTTGCAGCTGCAGGACCTTGACCTGATCGGCAGCGTCGCCGTGCGCCCAGGCAGGGGTTTGAGCGGCGAACAGGGCGAAAAAGATGATGCTAAAGGGTTTCATGGGGGGCTTCTCCTGGATGGCAATTGCCTGCAGGTTAGGCCCGTGGGGCAGAGAGACAAATGACCAATTCGGGGAAAAACCAAGAGGCCGATTATTGCCTGTGCCGGCCTCTTCGCGGGCCTGCCCGCTCCCACACCCTTGAAGCCTGTAGAAAACCCTGTGGGAGCGGGCGAGCCCGCGAAAAGGCCGGTGCAGGCACCAGATATCTCAGCTGCTACGCCCGATCGGATAGAACTCACCGTGGCTCCAGACCCCAAGCCACTCTTCCCCGTCGATCTCACGCGGTACCGCCAGCTCTACCAACTGGTAGAACACGTTGCGATGAATCAGTGCCTCGAGGTTGCTGCGCATCAGCACATACGGCGATGGCTCCTGGGTGACCGGGTCGATCACCACACGCAGCGGGTTGGCCGGCCCGGCTTCGACCTGGTCCTCGACATTGCTGGTGAAGCGCAGCACCTGCTGCTCACCCTCACCTTCCACGTCCAGCGCCACGGCCACGAACGGCGCATCGTCGACGCGGATGCCCACCTTCTCTACCGGGGTGATCAGGAAGTAGTCATCGCCATCGCGGCGGATGATGGTGGAAAACAGCCGCACCATTGGCTTGCGGCCGATCGGCGTACCCAGGTAGTACCAAGTGCCATCACGAGCGATGCGCATGTCGATGTCACCGCAAAAGTCCGGGTTCCACAGATGCACCGGCGGCAGGCCCTTGGCTTTGGGGATCTGCGCCAGAAGATCATTGGCCTTGCCGGAATCGCTCATCACGCTTGCCTCATTCACTCATACCCAGAAGGCTACGAGCGTACTCGCGCATCGGCGCGCCAAGCAAATCCTCCGGGGTTTTATCGTGGAACGTCAACAAACCGCCACGGCTCTTGATACGCGCAGTGTCGATCAGGTAGCGGGTGCTGGTTTCGATGAGCATCATCTGCACCACGCCGGTGTCCCAGCCCAGGCGGTCGACTGCCTGTTCGTCATACCACTCGTCGCCATTGCCGATACGGTCGTCGGTGCGGGCGAAGCGGGTATACAGCACGTAGTCGGCACCCACCGAACGCGCCTGGGCGATGGCCTCTTCCAGGCCCAGTGGCCCTTGGGCGCGGCGCACCAGTGGGAAATACTCGACGAAGCTCTTGTAGGCCTGTTCGGCCACTGCGTTCTGCCGTGGCACAGGCCCCTTGCCCGGGGGCACGAATGCGCCCTGGCCGATGAAGATGAACGAATCGGGCTGCAGGCGGATCGACAGGGTGCGGCGGGTATCGCTGTGGTCCAACAGACCGGCATCGCTCATTTGGTAACGGACGCCCTCGCCCATATCGCTGACATTCATGCAACCGCCCAGCGCCAACAGCGCCAGCAGCAAAACCAGGCTACGCATCTTTCCTCCAGTGGCCGGCGACGAAAAACCGGCGAATAGCCGGCGGATGCAGCTTTTGCGCCAGCTTCAGCCGCCGATCACCTTCATCACCATCACATCGCCGGAAAACGCCAGGTCCTGCTTGTCTGCCAGGGCCTTGACCAGCAGGCGCTGCAGGGCCGGCAGCGCCTGATGGCGCGGTTTTTCCAGCAGGTCGCCCACGAAATGGCGATTGCCCGACGACAGGCAGCCGTGCAGCCAACCCGTGGAGGACAGTCGCAACCGCGAACAGGTGCGGCAGAACGGTACGCTTTCGTTGGCGATCACGCCAAAGTGGCCTTTGCCGGGTACCGCATAACGCAAGGCGGTGGCATCCAGCGGCGCGTCGACCTGAACGTAGGCATGCTTGCCAGCGATCAGTGCGAGCAGTTGGTCGAGGCCGACGAACTGCTGCAGGAAGGTGTTATGGTCACGGGCCAGGTGGCCCATGCGCATGAGCTCGATGAAGCGCAGTTCGAAGCCGCGCTCAAGGCAGTAATCCAGCAGCGGCAGCACCTGATCGAGGTTGTGCCCACGCATCGGCACCATGTTAACCTTGATCTGCATACCCATGGCGTTGGCCTGCTCCATACCCGCCAGCACACTGGCCAGGTCGCCGCCCCGGGCGATACGGCGGAAGGCATGTGGATCGAGTGTGTCGAGGGAAACGTTCAATCGGCGGATACCTGCCGCCTGCAACTGGGGCAACTTGCGCGTCAACAGCTGGCCATTGGTAGTCAGCGAGATATCGTCAAGGTCGAGCTTGGCCACGGCGGCCAGGAAAGCATCCAGGCGCGGACTGACCAATGGCTCACCGCCGGTAATGCGCAAGCGTTCGATGCCGGCGGCTTCGATCAGGTAGGCCACGCCACGGGCCAGGGCATCCGCCGGCAGTTCGTCCTGTGCTGCCACCAGGCGCTTGCCGTCTGGCACGCAGTAGGTGCAGGCATAATTACAGGCAGCCGTCAGGCTGACGCGCAGGTTGCGAAAACGCCTGCCTTGACGATCGACGATCATGAATGACTCCGGCATGGATGATGGGGGCTGGCAAAACCTGACTCATAAATCAGGTTTTTGCAAGCCCTATCCTTTTTGCCGCTGTCGGTGTCGCCGTGCTGTTGTGGAAGCAGGCATGTCAGTCATGGGGCTGCTGCGCAGCCCATCGCAGGCAAGCCAGCTCCCACAGGATCGCGCAACACTTGAGATCTGCGCTGTACATGTGGGAGCTGGCTTGCCTGCGATGGCCGCAAAGCGGCCCCAATAACGCTGACTGGCAGGCTTCAGGGAAAGCCTGCACTATCTCAGTTGGAAGGTTCCGGGTCGCGCTTGCGCTTGTTGCCCATGCGCACGCCGATGTCCATCAGGAACTGGAAGAAGCCTTCCTGATCCTCCAGCACATTGCTCCAGAACGGCGAGTGGTACAGCGCCACGGCGCCGTGCACCAGCGCCCAGGCAGCGCAATAATGGAAATACGGCGGCACGTCCTCGAGCTTGCCTTCGCTGATACGGCCCTTGATCAGCTGGGTCAGGCGGTCGAAGTTGGAGGCACGGATGCTGTGCAGCTGTTCGACCATTTCCGGTACCTGGTTGCCCTTGACCACCTTTTCTTCCAGGCGGTCGAACAGCCGGTACCGCTGCGGATCGCGCATGCGGAACTCGAAGTAGGCTCGCGACAGGGCTTCCTTGTCGCGGTCGACGTCGGCCGAATGCAACAGCGCGTTCAGGTCGCGCTCGTAATCGAGCATCAGGCGCAGGTAGATCTCCGCCTTGGACTTGAAGTGCTTGTAGATCGTGCCTTTGCCGATGCCCACGGCGTCAGCGATCATCTCGACGGTGACGCTGTCTTCCCCCTGTTCGAGAAACAGTTTGAGCGCGGTGTCGAGGATTTCCTGTTCGCGACGGCGAAACTCACGGACCTTACGAGGTTCTTTCTGCATAGGAAGGACTGGATGACAATCGAAGCGGTTTATTATGCCTAACTTGCAAGAAATTGCACGGATCATCCACGCATGTCTGTGTTTCACGATGCTTACGGCCATGCGATGCGGGAGGAATGAAACGTTGGCGTATTCCAAATCTGTTTAAAAAACGATCAATATGCACTGGCACTGCGCCAAAGCTGGCCAATACTTGAAGTGTTGGCGCGGCGCATCCCCCCAAGTGGCGCGCCGATAAAGGTGCTCAGGGACCGCGTACCTTTGTTTTACTCCTAATGGTCTTAACCCGGATTCCCCCCCCAGAACCCGGGTTTTTTTTGCTTACGTGACGGGCCGCCCACTCGAGGCTCGTGCTGAGCTTTTGATCTTGCTCTGGCTTTTGATCTTGCTTTTGATCTTGATCTTCGGCGGCGTCTGAACTATCGCGCGCTTAAAAGCAAAAGCCGAAGCAAGAGCAAGAGCGCTCAGGCGTTGTATTGTGAATAGTTGCTGTCAGGCCACCCGCGCCAACGGGAACAAGCGCTTGAAGTTGGCAGTGGTCTGTTCGGCCAATTGCTCATAACTGGCCCCGCGCAACGAAGCCACATACTCGGCCACCTCACGCACGTACTGCGGCAGGTTCGGCTTGCCCCGATGCGGGATCGGCGCCAGATACGGCGAATCCGTTTCCACCAGCAGCCGATCGACCGGTACCTGCCGCGCCACTTCACGCAGGGCATCGGCATTGCGGAAGGTAACGATGCCAGACAACGAAATGTAATACCCCAGGTCCAGCGCCGCCTTGGCCATGTCCCAGTCTTCGGTGAAGCAGTGCAGCACGCCGGCCTGCGGCAGGTTGGCCTCGCGCAGCAGCGCCAGGGTATCGGCACGCGCCGCACGGGTATGCACGATCACCGGTTTGCCGGTCTGCCGCGAGGCCTCCAGATGCAGGCGGAACGAGGCTTGCTGCAGCTCGGCTGCTTCCGGCTCGTAGTGGTAATCCAGCCCGGTTTCACCAATCGCCACCACATGTGGGTGAGCGAGTTCGCGCAGCAGCCATTCCAGCGCCGGCGTTTCGCCCGGCGCAAGATCCAGCGGGTGCACGCCCACCGAGCAATCGACATCGGCGTAGCGCTCGCTCAGCGCCTTAACCGCACCAGCATTCTCGGCGCTGACGCCAATACACAGGAAATGCCCGACCCCGCGCTCACGCGCCGCCTGCAGGGCAGCATCGAGGGAGCCCTGGTGGGCGCTCAGGTCCAGACGGTCAAGATGGCAATGGGAATCTACAAGCATGGGATAACGGCACACATGAAAAAATGAAAATCAGCGGGCGCCCGGCAACTGCAGCCAGTGGGCCAGCAGCGATTCAAGCAGCAGGGCGCGGTTGAGGTTGGCCTTGCCCAGCACCTTCTGGCGCTGCTCCAGGATCCACGCCTGCACCTCCAGCACCTTGGCCTGACGGCTCTTCTGCGCCAGGTACTGCACCACCTTGCGCATATCGGCCAAGCCTAGACCCTCCTCGTCCTGGGTCAATTGGTAGCGCAGGATCAGATGCGCCCAATCGCAGAACCAGTCGAACAGCAGCAACAGCGGCACGCCGTTCCAGGCATCGGCCAGCTGGCTGGGCGATTGCTGCTGCTTCAGCAGCTTCTTCACCCCGTCGGTGACCAGCGCGCGCTGCTCGCGCACGCCTTGGGCCTGCAAGCTGACCGCCATCAGCGGCGAACCGGCAGCCAGGGTCAGCAACTCGTCGCGCTCGGCCTCGTCACTGTCGGGCAGCGCGCCGGCCAGCCAGGCCTGGCTCTGGGCCAGGCTGGGCTGGGGGCAGGCGACCTGCTGGCAACGGCTCTTGATGGTCGGCAACAGGCGGCTGGGCTGGTGGGTAACCAACAGCAACACGGTATCGCCGGAGGGTTCTTCGAGGCTCTTGAGCAGGGCGTTGGAGGCGTTGACGTTCATCGCTTCCACCGGCTCGATCAGTACCACCTTGCGCCCACCCAACTGCGCGGTCTGCACCACAAAGGCCACCAACTCGCGCACCTGGTCGACCTTGATCGGTTTGTCGGCTTCTTCGGGCTCGAGGACGAAGTTGTCCGGGTGGCTACCAGCCTTGAGCAGCAGGCAGGACTTGCACCCGCCACAGGCCTCCATACCCTGGGGCTGCTGGCACAGCAGGCGGGCCATCAGGCGCTCGGCCAGGGCCCGCTTGCCGATACCCTGCGGCCCATGCAGCAGGTAGGCGTGAGCGTGCTGGCTGCGACCGGCCAGTTGCTGCCAGAGGGCCTGCTGCCAGGGATAGGCCTCAGCCACGGCAACGCTCCACGATGCCTGGTAGCAACGCATCGATGGAGCGTTGCACGGCCTCCAGAGGTTGGGCGGCGTCGAGCAGGCTATAGCGCTGTGGTTCGCGGTTGGCGCGCTGCAGGTAGGCCTGACGCACCGCTTCGAAGAACGCCTGGCCTTCCTGCTCGAAACGGTCCAGGCGGCCGCGCGCGGCTGCGCGGGCCAGGCCCACTTCGACCGGCAGGTCGAAGACCAGGGTCAGGTCCGGGCGCAAATCGCCCTGGACGAATTGCTCCAGGGTGGCGATACGCTCGACAGGCAAACCGCGCCCGCCGCCCTGATAGGCGTATGTGGCATCGGTAAACCTGTCACACAAGACAACCGCCCCGCGGGCCAGTGCCGGCCGGATCACCTGCGCCAGGTGCTGGGCACGCGCAGCGAACACCAGCAACAGTTCGGTGTCGGCCGCCATGCTTTCATCGCTGGGCGCCAGCAGCAGCTCGCGCACCTTTTCGGCCAGCGGCGTGCCGCCGGGCTCACGGGTCAGCACCACGTCCAAACCCTGCTCGCACAGGCGCGCAGCCAGGTAGTCGCGGTTGGTGCTCTTGCCCGCGCCTTCGGGGCCTTCCAAAGTAATAAACAAGCCGCTCACAGGCAGTCCTTAATGTTGTTCGTCAGGCAGCGGCCGTTCGGCCGCTTGCGCGCCACCGGCAGGAGCGTCCTGCACAGGCGGCTGGTCGGGCGCTGGCTGCGCTGTAGATTCATCGGCAGGCGCCTCGGGCTGTTCGGCCTCGTCGACACTTGGTTGTGTTTGTGGCTGTGGCTCTGACTGCGATTGCGGCGCGGGGCTGGAACGGTAGTCCGCACGGCGCTTGAGCTGGAACTCGCGCACCGCCGAGTTGTGGTCGTCGAGGTCGTCGGAAAACACGTGGCTGCCATCGCCACGGGCGACGAAGTACAGGCTTGTGCCATCGGCCGGGTTGAGCGCCGCGTGAATCGCTTCGCGACCGACCATGGCGATCGGGGTCGGCGGCAGGCCGGTGATGGTGTAGGTGTTGTAGGGCGTCGGCTCGCGCAGGTCGGCGCGGGTGATCTTGCCGTTGTAGCGCTCACCCATGCCGTAGATCACCGTCGGGTCAGTCTGCAGCATCATGCCCAGGCGCAGGCGCCGCACGAAAACGCCGGCAATCTGCCCGCGCTCCTGGGGAATGCCGGTTTCCTTTTCTACCAGCGAGGCCATGATCAGCGCCTGGTACGGGTCACGGTATGGCAGGTCGGCTGTGCGCTCGGCCCATTCCTTGGCCAGCACTTCATCCAGGCGCATATAGGCCTGCTGCAGCAATTCGACGTCGCTCATGCCGCGCACGAAGCGGTAGGTGTCCGGGAAGAAGCGCCCCTCGGGGAACACACCGGTATGGCCGAGCTTGTCCATCACTTCCGAATCGGACAGCCCATCCAGCGTGTGCTTGATCTTTTCATGCTTGGCCACGGCCGAACGCACCTGGCGGAAGGTCCAGCCTTCGACCAGGGTCAGGTTGTACTGCACCACGTCGGCCCGACGCCAGGCATCGAACAACTGCTCCACGGTCATGCCGGGGGTCAGGCGGTACTCGCCGGTGTGCAGAGGGGTGCCGGCCATGTTGAAGCGCCAGTACAGGCGCAACCAGACGGCGTCGTCGAGCAACCCTTCGTTCTGCATGCGATAGAACATGCGGTTGGGGGTGGTGCCATTGGGCACGTCGAGCAGGCGCTCCTGCGTCACGTGCAGGGGCTGCTCCAGCACCGAGTTGACCTTCCAGGCCGACCAGCCCACGGCAAGGCCGGCGAGGATCAAGCCCATTTCCAGCAGCAGCAGGAATTTACGTCTCACGAATTCAGGTTTCCAGTAACGTACGGGCAACGGCCTGCAGTTTACGGGTGAGCGGGCCCGGCGACCAGTTTAGCGCGGCAAAGCCACGCACGGGCCAGACACCGTAGACGCTGTTGCAGACAAATACTTCATCTGCCTGCTCCAGCGCGTCGAACGGCAGGTCGCAGACCTGCACCGGGATGCCCAGCAGCGCTGCCTGTTCCAGCAACGCGGCCCGCATCACGCCAGCGACGCCACAGCGGCTGAGGTCGGCCGTGAACAGCACGCCATCACGCACCAGGAACAGATTGCTGTACACCCCTTCGATCACCCTGCCCTGCCCATCACGCATCAGGCCCTCGGCATGTTCGCTGCCCTGCCATTCGGCACGGGCCAGCACCTGCTCCAGGCGGTTGAGGTGTTTGAGGCCGGCCAGCAGCGGTTGTTCCCCAAGCCGGGTCTGGCAGGGGAACAGGCACACGCCGTGCTCGGCATGTTCGACAGGATAGCTGGGCAACGGGCTGCCCTGCAGGATACGACGCGGCGCGGCACCGGCAACCGGCGCGTAACCGCGCTGGCTGTCGCCACGAGTAAGGATGAGTTTGGCTACGCCATCACCGAGTTGGTTGGCGTAGCGCAGGAGTTCGTCGCGCACCAGCGCCAGGTCGGCATTGATCGCCAGGCGCTGGCAGCCCAGCGCCAGGCGTGCGAGATGGCCGTCCAGCAGGCTGGGCCGGCCGCCGCGCACGGCGATGGTCTCGAACAGCCCATCGCCGTAGGCCAGGCCGCGGTTCTGCAGGTTGATTGCAGCCGCCGGCTGGCCATCGATCCAGCTTTGCATCAACCGGCGAACCGGCGGAATACCAGCGAACCGTTGGTACCGCCAAAGCCGAACGAGTTGGACAGCACCACATCGATCGGCATGCTGCGCGCCTGGTGCGGTACGAAGTCGAGGTCGCAGCCCTCGTCCGGCTCGTCCAGGTTGATGGTGGGCGGAGCCATCTGGCTGTTGATCGCCAGCACGCTGAAGATCGCTTCCACGGCACCGGCGGCGCCCAGCAGGTGACCGGTCATCGACTTGGTCGAGCTGACCGCCAGCTTGTAGGCATGCTCACCGAACACACGCTTGATCGCCGCCACTTCGGCCACGTCGCCAGCAGGGGTCGAGGTGCCATGGGCGTTGATGTAGCTGACCTCTTCCGGCTGGATGCCGGCATCACGCAAGGCGTTGGCCATGCAACGGGCAGCGCCTTCGCCGGTGTCGGGTGGCGAAGTCATGTGATAGGCGTCACCGCTCATGCCGAAGCCGACCAGCTCGGCATAGATGGTCGCGCCGCGGGCCTTGGCGTGCTCCAGCTCTTCGAGCACCAGGGCACCGGCACCGTCGGAAAGCACGAAGCCGTCACGGCCCTTGTCCCACGGACGGCTGGCCCGGGTCGGCTCGTCGTTGCGAGTGGACAGCGCGCGGGAGGCACCGAAGCCGCCCATGCCCAGGCCGCAGGCGGCCATTTCGGCGCCGCCGGCGATCATCACATCGGCTTCACCGTAGGCGATGTTGCGCGCGGCCATGCCGATGCAGTGCGTACCAGTGGTGCAGGCAGTGGCAATGGCGTAGTTCGGCCCCTGCAGCCCCAGGTGGATCGACAGGAACCCGGAGATCATGTTGATGATCGAGCCCGGCACGAAGAACGGCGAAATACGACGCGGCCCCGAATCGTGCAGGGTGCGGCTGGTTTCTTCGATGTTGGTCAGGCCGCCGATACCCGAGCCCATGGCCACGCCAATACGCTGGCGGTTGGCGTCGGTGACCTCCAGGCCGGCATTACGCACCGCCTGAAACCCGGCCGCCAGGCCATACTGGATGAACAGGTCGAGCTTGCGGGCCTCTTTGGCCGACAGGTATTGCTCGACCTCGAAGCCTTTCACCGAGCCGCCAAAACGGGTGGAGTAGGCAGACAGGTCCGTGTGTTCGATCGGACCGATGCCACTGCGGCCAGCCAGAATGCCCTGCCAGGTGCTCGGTACATCAGTACCCAGTGGCGACAGCATACCCATACCGGTGACCACGACGCGTCTACGCGACACAGTACTCTCCTTTTCTAATGACAGAGTTTCTTGCCATTGCATTCAAGCAATGGAATGAAATGGCAACAAGCTCTTGGTACCCGGTGAACGAGACCGACCTGCAAAACGCAGGGTGCTCGCAAAGAAAAAACCGCACGCCGGCAAAGGCAGTGCGGTTTTTCCCGACAAGAAGCGTCGACTACAGCGTCTTAGGCCTGGTGGGCTTTGACGTAGTCTACGGCAGCTTGAACGGTAGTGATCTTCTCGGCTTCTTCGTCAGGGATTTCGGTCTCGAATTCCTCTTCCAGAGCCATCACCAGCTCAACGGTGTCAAGCGAATCGGCACCCAGGTCATCGACGAAGGACTTCTCGAGAGTCACTTCCTCTTCCTTGACGCCCAGTTGCTCGGCGACGATTTTCTTGACGCGTTCTTCGATGGTGCTCATACCTAGTTTTCACTCCTAATGGACATATGTCAGGCAGCTGGCCGGTGGCTAATTTTATAGAAAGACGTTCGCTTTTCAAGCTAAACGCACCTTCACACCAGTCACCACACCCGCTGCCTGGAATCTGGTTGCAGCTTTATAACGGATTTTAGGCTCGCAGTATGACTCTTTTTTTACGAAATCCGTCACATTGAGTTGCAGTATTACATGTACATCCCGCCGTTGACCGGCACGGTGGCGCCGGTTACGTAGGCTGCGCCGTCGGATGCCAGGAACGAAACCACCTTGGCGATTTCGTCGGCCTGGCCCAGGCGGCCCAGCGGGATCTGGGTCTGCAGGGCTTCGCGCTGCGCCTCTGGCAGCTCGCGGGTCATGTCGGTGTCAATGAAGCCCGGGGTCACCGAGTTGACAGTGATGCCACGCGAGCCCACTTCACGCGCCAGGGCGCGGCTGAAGCCTTCCAGGCCGGCCTTCGCGGCCGCGTAATTGGCCTGGCCAGCGTTGCCCATGGCACCGACGACCGAGCCGATGCTGATGATACGACCCCAACGTGCCTTGGTCATGCCACGCAGCACACCCTTGGACAGACGGTAGAGGCTGTTCAGGTTGGTATCGATCACGTCGAACCACTCGTCGTCCTTCATGCGCAGCATGAGGTTGTCACGGGTGATACCGGCGTTGTTGACCAGGATGGCCGGTGCACCGAACTGCTCGCCGATGGCGGCCAGCACAGCTTCAACCGATTCGGCGCTGGTCACGTTCAATTCCATGCCGGTACCGGTGATGCCGTGTTCTTTCAGGGTGGCAGCAATGCGCTCGGCGCCGGAAGCCGAAGTGGCGGTGCCGATCACGGTCGCGCCCTGGCGGCCCAGCTCGAGGGCGATGGCCTGGCCAATGCCACGGCTGGCGCCGGTGACCAGTGCAACTTTACCTTGCAGGCTCATGCAAGCTTCTCCAAATCAGGCCAGTGCCGCGCGGGTGGCGGCGACGGCGTCAGGGGTATTGAGGTTGTAGGTGGTCACGCCATCGGCGCAACGCTTGTTCAGGCCGGCGAGGACCTTGCCCGGGCCGCACTCGACCAGGTTGACCGCACCGTTGGCGGCCAGGGTCTGCACGCACTCGACCCAGCGCACTGGCTGGTACAGCTGCGCCAGCAGGTCGTGCTTGAGAGCATCGAGGTCGGCAGCTACTGCGGCAGTAACGTTCTGCACCACCGGAATTTGCGGGGCCTTCCACTCGATGGCGTTGACCGCGTCGGCAAAGCGCTCGGCAGCAGGCTTCATCAGCGCGCAGTGCGACGGCACGCTGACCGCCAGCGGCAGGGCGCGCTTGGCACCCTTGGCCTTGCACAGCTCGATGGCGCGATCGACGGCGGCCTTGTTGCCGGCGATGACCACCTGGCCTGGCGAGTTGAAGTTGACCGCGCTGACCACCTGGTCTTCGGCCGCTTCGGCGCAGATTTCCACGACCACGGCGTCGTCCAGGCCGAGAATGGCGGCCATGGCGCCATGGCCGGCCGGCACGGCTTCCTGCATCAGCTGGCCACGGCGCTCGACCAGGCGCACGGCATCTTTCAGGCTCAGGCTGCCGGCGGCAACCAGGGCACTGTATTCACCCAGGCTGTGGCCAGAGACGAAGGCCGGCCTGGCACCGCCCTCTTCCAGCCACAGGCGCCACAGCGCGATGGACGCGGTGAGGATGGCCGGCTGGGTCTTGTCGGTCTGGTTGAGTTGCTCTTCCGGGCCTTCCTGGACCAGCTTCCACAGGTCGTAACCGAGTGCCTCGGACGCTTCCTTGAAGGTTTCGATGATCACTGGCTTCTCGGCGCCGAGCTCGGCGAGCATGCCCAGCGACTGGGAACCTTGACCGGGAAAGACGAATGCGAGAGATGCAGACATTGAACAAGCCCTTATGATCTTGTCGTCGGATAGGGTGCGCCAGGCCCTGGGCCAGGCGCGGAATCTGAAAACTTGGATGGAGACGCGGACCAAGCGGTCACATTTAAGCACTTCATGGGCAAAATGCCTAAGGCAACAGGTCTTCGAGCCGCCCATGCAAGCGCTGCGGCAGGTTTTCCTGGATCTCGATCAACGCCCGCTGGATGGCACTCTGGAAGCCCTGCACCCCCGCCGAACCATGGCTCTTGATGACGATGCCCTGCAACCCCAGGAAACTCGCGCCATTGTGCCGCGCCGGTGCGAGGTCGGCCTGCAGGCGCTTGAGCAGCGGCATGGCCACAGCTCCGGCTGCCCGCGACAACACGCCCCCCTTGAACAACTGCTCGATGCGCGCGCCGATCATCGTCGCCAACCCCTCGCTCGACTTGAGCAGGATGTTGCCGACGAACCCGTCGCACACAACCACATCAGCTTCGCCGCGATACAACCCGTCACCTTCGACGAAGCCTATGTAGTTGAGCCCGCGGGCATTCTGCAACAGGCTGGCCGCCAGCTTGACCTGCTGGTTGCCCTTGATGTCCTCGGTACCGATGTTCAGCAGTGCCACGCGCGGCCGCTGCACGCCCAGGGCCTGGGCGGCCACCGAGCCCATCACCGCGAACTGGTAGAGGTTCTCGGCGCTGCAGTCGACGTTGGCACCAAGGTCGAGCAACTGGCAGTAACCGGTCTGGGTCGGGATCGCCGCCACCATGGCCGGCCGGTCGATACCCGGCAGTGTCTTGAGCACGAAACGCGAGAGCGCCATCAGCGCCCCGGTATTGCCGGCGCTGACGCAAGCCTGCGCCTTGCCGTCACGTACCAGTTCGAGGGCGATGCGCATCGACGAGTCCGGCTTGCCGCGCAACGCCTGGGATGGCCGCTCGTCCATGCCGATCACCTCGCTGGCGGCCACGATTTGCAGGCGCGCGCGATCCGCAGCCGCAAGGCCGCTGACAAGATCTTCAAGGAGGGAGGGTTGACCGACGAGGGTCAGGTGCAGCGAGGGGGTAGCCGAAAGGCAGGCAATGCTAGCCTGGACAATGCTGCGGGGACCGAAGTCCCCGCCCATTGCGTCGATCGCGATGATCTGAGCGGACAAGGATTACTCGTCAGCGCCCTTGTCGATCACTTTGCGACCACGGTATACGCCTTCTGGCGAAACGTGGTGACGCAGGTGTACTTCACCGGTGGTTTTCTCTACCGACAGCGCGTTTTCCGACAGGGCGTCGTGCGAACGGCGCATGTCACGGGCAGAGCGGGATTTTTTGTTCTGCTGAACAGCCATAATTGATTAACTCCTAAACGTTTGGGTCACGCTTTAACTGCGCCAAAACACTGAACGGGTTGGACCGCGATACCTCGTCCTTGCTCGATTCGGGCTCGTCTGCGCCCGCCGGCTGCTGGCATTCTTCCGGATGATGAGCAGGCACGATTGGCAAGGCGAGCAAAAGCTCCTCTTCGATCAATGCCTGCAGATCCAAAGGATCTTCGCCCAGTTCCAGCACGTCATAGCCTTTCGGCAACGACTGGGTATTCGCACCCTCCTTCACCACAGCGTATGTACATTCGCTGTGGATCGGCAGGGTGACCAGCTCAAGACAACGCTGGCAAACCATCTTGACTTCGACATCCAGCTCGCTGTGGATAACCACCACGTGCTGTTCATCTCGTTCAAAATCGAACTTCGCCTGCACCGTACCGACATTGTCGGAAAGCGGGTCGCAGAGTCTTTCCAAATCAGCGAGCTGCAGCGAACCGTTAAGGGTTACGCCACGATCGGCTAATTTGCGCGGGTCAACGTGAGGTGGAATCGGGTCATTCAACATAGGCGCAGCATTCTAGGGATGCCCCCCGCCCCTGTCAAAGGAAATTCGGCGGCATCGTGCGTGATAGAATTTGTTCAACCGAATCAGGAGTCTACCATGCTTCCTCTGTTACTGGCTTCCAGCTCTGCCTACCGCCGCGAACTGCTCGCGCGCCTGCGCCTGCCCTTCACCTGGGCAAGCCCCGATATAGACGAGCGGCGCCTGGACGACGAACCGGCGGTGGAACTGGTGCGCCGGCTGGCCAGGCAAAAAGCCGAGGCCCTGGCGGGCAGCCACCCCGGGCACCTGATCATCGGCTCGGACCAGGTTGCGGTGCTGGGCGAGCAGGTACTGGGCAAGCCGCACACCTTCGAGCGGGCCTGCGAGCAGTTGCTGGAGTGCAGCGGGCAGCAGGTAAGCTTTCTGACCGGGCTGGCATTGCTGAACAGCGCCACCGGGCACTGCCAGGTGGACTGCGTGCCGTTTACCGTGACCCTGCGCGAACTGGACCGGGAGCGAGTGGAACGCTATGTGACGGCAGAACAGCCTCTGGACTGTGCCGGCAGCTTCAAGGCCGAGGGGCTGGGAGTGAGCCTGTTCCAGAGCACGCACGGGTGCGATGCGACCAGCCTGGTCGGGCTGCCGTTGATTAGATTGGTGGATATGTTGACCAGGGAAGGGGTGGTGATTCCCTGAGATTTTGGGGCCGCGCTGCGGCCCTTCGCGGGCACGCCCGCTCCCACAGGCGTGTCGCAGCCTGCGAGTTTTGCGCGATCCCCGTGGGAGCGGGCATGCCCGCGAAGGGGCGCAAAGCGCCCCGGCACTTCCGGATCAGCGCAACTGCGGCCCCTGGAACCCCATCCACATCGCCAGGCGCTCGGCCACACTGGCCCCCACACGCTTGGAGAAGCGATCGAACGCCGACTCCTGCACGGTGAAGTCCACCAGTTCCTTCTCGCCCACGATTTCGCGCGCCACATAGCTGGCACTGCCCAGCCCATCCACCAGGCCCAACTCCTTGGCCTGCTCGCCCGACCAGACCAGGCCACTGAACAGCTCCGGATGCTCCTTGTCCTTCAGGCGTTCGCCCCGCCCCTGCTTGACCATGGCGATGAACTGCTGGTGCGTGGTATTCAGCACGCCCTGCCAGAACTCGGTCTCTTCCGGCTTCTGCGGCGAGAACGGATCGAGAAAGGCCTTGTGCTCCCCTGCAGTGTAGGTACGCCGCTCCACACCCAGCTTCTCCATGGTGCCGACAAAGCCATAACCGGCTGCGGTCACACCAATCGAGCCCACCAGGCTGGCCTTGTCGGCATAGATCTCGTCCGCCGCACTGGCAATGTAGTAGGCACCGGAAGCGCCAAGGTCGGCGATGACCGCATACAGCTTGATGGCCGGGTATTCGGCCCGCAGACGGCGGATTTCGTCATACACGTAACCCGACTGTACCGGGCTGCCTCCCGGGCTGTTGATGCGCATCACCACAGCCTTGGTCTTGCTGTCCTTGAACGCCTCGCGCAGGCTCTTGACGATATTGTCGGCACTGGCCGGCTCCTGGTCGGCAATCACCCCGCGCACCTCGACCAGCGCGGTATGGCTGGCACTGCGCGACGCAGCCTTGTCCATGTCCATCAACGGTGTGAACAGAATCAGGATGCCGAACAGGTAGACGAAGGTCAGCAACTTGAAGAAGATCCCCCAGCGTCGCGCCCGGCGCTGCTCCTGAACACCTGCCAGCAGGGTCTTTTCCAGTAGCTTCCAGCTTTTGCGCTCTTCGCGCTCCTCGGGTTCGGCCTCGGGGGCTTTCCATTCGTCTGCCATGCTTACCTACCTTGGAAATGGAATTGCGGAACCACCCAGCCACTCGCGCAACTGGGAAAAATGATCGATGCATACCTGCGGGCCAAACTCGGCCAGCGCCTGCAGCGACATGGCACCATAGCCCACGGCCACCGAATGCATGCCGGCATTACTGGCCATCTGCAGGTCAAATGCCGAATCGCCAACCATCAGCGCACGCCCCGGTTCGACACCGCAATGGCCGAGGATTTCCTCGAGCATCAGCGGGTGCGGCTTGCCGCGGGTCTCGTCGGCGGCGCGAGTGATGTCGAAAAACTGCTCCCAGCCATTGGCCTTGAGCACCCGATCCAGCCCGCGACGCGCCTTGCCGGTGGCCACCGCCAGGCGGTAACCCTCGGCACGGAAGGCATCCAGCGACTCGACCACCCCCTCGAACAGCGGCGAGGGCTGCTGATCCAGGGCCATGTAGATATTTGCATAGTGCTGACGAAAGCTTTCGACCTGAGCAGGCGCCAGGTGCGGGTACAGGGTGTGGATCGCCTCGCCCAGGGCCAGACCGATGATACCCTTGACAGCATCCTCGCTGCTTTGCACCTCACCAGCACGCTCGGCGGCGGCATTCATCGCCTCGACGATACGCCCGATCGAGTCAGCCAAGGTGCCGTCCCAGTCGAAGATCAGTAGCTCGTAGCCTTTTTTCATGGATCAGGACGCACTCAGACGTTCAACGGTTTTCGCCCAGACTTCATCCACCGGCGCCTCGAGCTTCAATTCGCCACCATCCGGCAGCGGCACGGTCAGCGCGTAGGCATGCAGGAACAGGCGCTTGCCGCCCAAGTCGCGAATTTCACGACTGAAATCTTCGTCGCCGTACTTGCTGTCGCCAGCGATCATATGCCCGGCATGCAGGGTGTGCACGCGGATCTGGTGGGTACGTCCAGTGATCGGGCGCGCCTCGACAATGGTGGCGAACTCGCCGAAGCGGCGCAGCACGCGGAACAGGGTCAGTGCCTCCTTGCCCTCGTCGTTCACCTCGACCATGCGCTCACCGGAACGCAGGTTGCTCTTGAGCAACGGCGCACTGACCTGCTTCTTCGAGGTCGGCCAATGGCCGCGCACCAGCGCCATGTAGCGCTTGTCGACACCGTCGCCACGCAGCGCGGCATGCAGGTGACGCAGCATGCTGCGCTTCTTGGCGATCATCAGCAGGCCGGAGGTGTCACGGTCCAGTCGGTGCACCAGTTCCAGCTCCTTGGCATCCGGGCGCAGTTGGCGCAGCGCCTCGATCACGCCGAAGCTCAGACCACTGCCGCCATGCACGGCGATGCCCGCCGGCTTGTTCATCACGATTAGCGCCTTGTCTTCGTAGACGATGGCCGCTTCCAGGCGCTGCAGCAGGCCTTGGGCCACCGGCGCCGGTTCGTCACGTTCCGGCAGGCGGACGGGCGGTACCCGCACTATGTCACCGGCCTGGATCTTGTACTCCGGCTTGACGCGGCCCTTGTTGACCCGCACTTCACCCTTGCGCAGGATGCGGTACACCAGGGTCTTGGGCACGCCCTTGAGGGCCGTGATGAGAAAATTGTCGATGCGTTGGCCGGCAAGCTCCGGCGCGACTTCGATCAGCTGAACGCCGGAAGTCGGAGGGGTATTGGTCGTCATGGCGGGATCATAACAATTTTTTATGGAATTGAAGCACTTAATCATTGCTGCTATAGTCGCGAACGCCGCCAAAAGCGGCAGGCCAGCGGCACCAGGCTCCTAGCCGGCCCCTGACCAACGCAATTCTGCAGGACGCGAGGCCGTCCTACGGGGTTTTCGCCAGTTTACCGAATTGCCTGGAATCGCCACCAGCGCTGTGTAGAGAAGACCGAAAAAAAACGACAAGTGCGGTGTTTCACCTGCTTACCCGATTCTTTTCGCTGCACCTCTGCCCGCCCCGTCGCTTCCACGCAACGCCCGGCGAATGCTTCGGAAATACCTGCCTTGGACATGAATGGCGCCAGCGCAGAACCTGCGCTGGCGAAAAATGCAACCCGTTGCGGATTCAGCGCGCGGCAGCACCCGAATTATCAGGGATACGTGCAGGGTGGAGATGCACAGCCCTCGGACCGTGTAGCACCGCGTCCGGCCCACCAGCCCACTGAACGGCTGGCGAGCGGATAAGGTCCTGAACAGATGCCCCCGGGCGTCCACGGCTGACGGTTGATTCCTCCTCCTGACTGAGTGCACAAGGCCCGCTTGGTTGATTCGGATTCCAATTCGAAGCCACCGGGGCCTTGTTGGCACCGCAGCAAACAGGACGCGTCGTCGCGACAACGGCAGGCTGGGCAACCGGCTGGTGCCGAACGTCGCTCGACACGGGGGTGGCCCGGCCACCCTTTGCGCACCTTGGCACCGACCATGAGACGTCGTGTGTGCCGAACGCCGTTTCCGGCAGCCCGGAAACCGACGGTACAACATGAAAAGAATGCTGATTAACGCAACTCAACCCGAAGAGTTGCGTGTAGCCCTGGTGGACGGCCAACGTCTCTACGACCTGGACATCGAGTCCGGCGCGCGCGAGCAGAAAAAGGCCAACATCTACAAAGGCAAGATCACCCGCATCGAACCCAGCCTCGAAGCCGCCTTCGTCGACTTCGGTTCCGAACGTCACGGCTTCCTGCCGCTGAAAGAAATCTCCCGCGAATACTTCAAGAAAACCCCCGAAGGGCGGGTCAACATCAAGGAAGTACTGAGCGAAGGCCAGGAAGTCATCGTCCAGGTCGAGAAGGAAGAGCGTGGCAACAAAGGCGCCGCCCTCACCACCTTCATCAGCCTGGCCGGCCGCTACCTGGTGCTGATGCCGAACAACCCGCGCGCTGGCGGCATTTCCCGCCGCATCGAAGGCGAAGAGCGCAACGAACTGCGTGAAGCCCTGAACGGCCTGACCGTGCCGGGCGACATGGGCCTGATCGTGCGCACTGCCGGCCTTGGCCGCAGCAGTGAAGAAATGCAGTGGGACCTCGACTACCTGCTGCAACTGTGGACCGCCATCAAGGAAGCGTCCCAGGACCGCGCCGCGCCATTCCTGATCTACCAGGAAAGCAACGTCATCATCCGCGCCATCCGCGACTACCTGCGCCAGGACATCGGTGAAGTGCTGATCGACAGCATCGATGCCCAGGAAGAAGCCCTGACCTTCATCCGCCAGGTGATGCCGCAGTACGCCAGCAAGGTCAAGCTGTACGAAGACAGCGTGCCGCTGTTCAACCGTTTCCAGATCGAAAGCCAGATCGAGACCGCCTTCCAGCGCGTGGTCGACCTGCCGTCCGGCGGTTCGATCGTGATCGACCCGACCGAAGCCCTGGTGTCCATCGACATCAACTCGGCGCGCGCCACAAAAGGCAGCGACATCGAAGAAACCGCCCTGCAGACCAACCTGGAAGCGGCCGAGGAAATCGCCCGCCAGCTGCGCCTGCGTGACATCGGCGGCCTGATCGTCATCGACTTCATCGACATGACCCCGGCGAAAAACCAGCGCGCCGTCGAAGAACGTGTTCGCGAGTGCCTGGAAGCCGACCGTGCCCGCGTCCAGGTCGGCCGCATTTCTCGCTTCGGCCTGCTGGAAATGTCCCGTCAGCGCCTGCGCCCGTCGCTGGGCGAAAGCAGCGGCATCGTCTGCCCACGCTGCTCCGGCACCGGCATCATCCGTGACGTCGAATCGCTGTCGCTGGCCATCCTGCGCCTGATCGAAGAAGAGGCCCTGAAGGACCGCACCGCCGAAGTTCGTGCCCAGGTGCCGATCCCGGTGGCTGCCTTCCTGCTCAACGAGAAGCGCAACTCGATCACCAAGATCGAACTGCGCACCCGTGCGCGCATCATCATCCTGCCGAACGATCACCTGGAAACCCCGCACTTCGAAGTCCAGCGCCTGCGCGACGACAACCCGGAAGTGCTGAACAACCAGTCCAGCTACGAGATCGCCGCCGCCGAAGCCGAAGAAGCACCGCAACCGACCGCCACCCGCACCCTGGTTCGCCAGGAAGCCGCAGTCAAGACCGCCCCGGCCCGCGCCAACGCGCCGGTGCCGGCCACTGTCGAAGAGCAGCAGCCTGCCGCACCGGTCGCCCCTGCCCCGGTCGCCCCGGAGCCAAGCCTGTTCAAGGGCCTGGTGAAGTCGCTGGTAAGCCTGTTCGCCGGCAAGGAAGAGCCTGCCGCCGCGCCGGTTGTCACCGCCGCCGAGAAGCCAGCCGCCGAGCGTAGCCCACGCAACGAAGAACGCCGCAACGGCCGCCAGCAGAGCCGCAACCGCAACGGCCGCCGCGACGAAGAGCGCAAACCACGTGAAGAGCGTGCCGAGCGCGCACCTCGTGAAGAACGAGCGCCACGCGAAGAACGAGCCCCACGCGAAGAGCGTGCACCACGTGAAGAACGCGCCCCACGCGAAGAGCGTGCACCGCGTGAAGAACGTGCACCACGCCAGCCACGCGAAGACCGCCGTGGCAACCGTGGCGAAGAGCGCGTGCGTGAACTGCGTGAACCACTGGACGCTACCCCTGCCGAGCGCGAGGAACGTCAGCCGCGCGAGGAACGTGTGGCCCGTGAAGAACGTGCTCCACGCGAAGAACGCGCCCCACGTGAAGAGCGCGCACCTCGCGAAGAACGCGCCCCGCGTGAAGAGCGTGCTCCACGTGAAGAACGCGCACCGCGTGAAGAACGCGCACCGCGTGAAGAACGCGCACCGCGTGAAGAACGCGCACCGCGTGAAGAACGCGCACCTCGCGAAGAACGTGCCCCACGTGAAGAGCGCGCACCTCGTGAAGAACGTGCTCCACGCGAAGAACGTGCCCCTCGCCCACCACGTGAAGAGCGTCAGCCACGCGCAGCCGAAGAAGCCGCCGAGCAGGCTGCCGAGCTGGCCGAAGAGCAACTGCCGAACGAAGAGCTGCTGCAGGACGAACAGGAAGGCAACGATGGCGAGCGCCCACGCCGCCGTTCCCGTGGCCAGCGTCGTCGCAGCAACCGTCGTGAGCGTCAGCGCAACGCCAACGGCGAGCTGATCGATGGCAGCGAGGAAGAAGGCAGCGAAGAGCAGCCTCAACCGCATCAGGCCACCGAGCTGGGTGCCGAACTGGCCGCCGGCCTGGCCGTGACTGCCGCTGTCGCCAGCAGCAACATCAGTGCCGACGCTGAAGCACAGGCCAACCAGCAGGCCGAGCTTGCCACTGCCGAGGTCGCCGCCGTAGCGGAAACCGACAACAGCGAAGTCGCCCAGCCGGTCGAGAAGATCGAAGCTGCTGCCAAAGCTGAAGAAGTGGCCGTGGCCCCCGTGGTCGAGCTGCCGGTCAGCGAGCCTGTGGCCGTGGTCGAGGCAACTGCCGAGCCAGTGGTCGAAGTCACTCCGCAGCCAGTGGTCGAGCAAGCACCTGCTGCCGAACCGGTAGTGGTTGCCGAAGCAGCGGTAGAAGCACCTGCCGTCGAGGCCGGTGAAATCGAGCAGGCCCCAGCCGTGGCCGAAGCCGCTCCGGTTGCCGAGCAACCTGCCCCGGTTGTCGAAGCCCAGCCAGAAGTGGTGGCCGAGCCTGCACCAGTGGCCGTCGAACCTGCACCGGTCGAAGCCCCTGCGGCGGTGGAACCCGCCACTGTTATCCTGGCCAACGGCCGTGCGCCGAACGACCCGCGTGAAGTGCGTCGCCGCAAGCGTGAGGCCGAGGCTGCCGCCAAAGCCGCACAGGAAGCTGCTGCAGCCACCGAGGAGCCAGCCCTGGAAGCCACCGATGAGCAAAAGCCTCATCACGGTTGATAGCCAAGGCTGAATGAAAAAGCCCCGCCAGTGCAAACTGGCGGGGCTTTTTCTTGGCTGGGCTTTTTTTCTGTACCGGCCTCTTCGCGGGTAAACCCGCTCCCACAGGGGCCCCACTACCCTCAGGCCCTGCGAGGTCCCTGTGGGAGCGGGTTTACCCGCGAAAGGGCCAGCCCAGGCACTGAATCAGTAGAGGTTAGGCTCCATCTCCAGCTCGACCCCGAACCGCTCGAGGATATCGGCCTGGATCCGTCGCGCCAGCGCATGCATCTGCGCCCCGCTCGCCTGGCCGTAGTTGACCAGCACCAGCGACTGCAAACGATGCACCCCGGCATCCCCTTCGCGATGGCCCTTCCAGCCTGCCTGCTCAATCAACCAGCCTGCCGCCAACTTCACCTGGCCATCGGCTTGCGGATAAGCCACCACCCCCGGGTACTGCGCACGGATTCGCTCGACCTGTTCCGCCGAGACCACCGGGTTCTTGAAGAAGCTCCCGGCATTACCCAGCTCTGCCGGGTCTGGCAGCTTCTCGCGGCGAATGCTGCAGATCGCCTCGCTGATCGCCTGCGCGGTCGGCTCGGTCACCCCCTGCTCTGCCAGGCGCTGGCGCACCGGACCGTAATCCAGGTGAGCACGCAGCGTACGGCTCAAGGCAAAGCGCACCCGCAGGATCAACCAATGTCCGGGGTTGCGTTTGAACAGGCTGTCGCGATACCCGAACGCACATTCCGCCAGGCCGAAGTCACGCAGCTCGCCTGTCTCGCGGTCCAGGGCGGTAAGGCCTACGAACACGTCCTTGATCTCCACGCCATAGGCGCCCACGTTCTGCATCGGCGCGGCGCCCACGGTGCCGGGGATCAGGCTGAGGTTCTCCAGCCCGCAATACCCCTGCGCCAATGTCCACTGCACGAACGGGTGCCATGGCTCACCGGCCTCGGCCTCGACCACGATACGTTCGCCATCGTCGCTGAGCACGCGCCGGCCACGGCTGGCCATGTGCAGCACCAGCGCATCGATATCGCGGGTCAGCAGCAGGTTGCTGCCTCCGCCAATCACCAGCACCGGCAAGCCGCCCTGCTGCGCCTGGGCCAGCGCCTGGCGCACCTCCTGATCATCATGTGCCTGGCTGAAATACCGCGCCTTCACGTCGATACCAAAGGTGTTGTACGGCTTGAGCGATACCTGCTTCTGCCACTGCGCTGTCATAGCCGCCCCTTGATTTCCAGGACCAGTGCCTGGCACGCCGCTTCGACCAGATCGAGCACCTGCTCGAAGCCATCGGTGCCGCCGTAGTAAGGGTCTGGCACTTCATCCAGCGCTGCGCCATAGCGGCGCAGGAACAGGTCGAGCTCCCCCACTGCCGTATGCGGGCGCATCGCACGCAAATGGCCAAGATTGCTCTCGTCCATGGCCAGGATCAGGTCATATTCGGCAAAGTGCGCCGCCGTGACCTGCTGGGCGCGTTGCTGCGACAGGTCATAGCCACGCGCCAGCGCTGCCTTGCAGGTGCGGCTGTCAGGCGCCTTGCCGACATGCCAGTCGCCAGTGCCGGCCGAGGCGACATGCACGCGGTCGGCAAGCCCGGCAGCCTGCAATTGATGGCGCAGCACGCCTTCGGCGGTGGGCGAGCGACAGATATTGCCGAGGCAGACGAACAGGACGCGCATCAGGCCTCCAGCAAGCGCCGTACGCGCTCCAGGTCTTCAGGGGTATCCACGCCCACGGCAGGCGCCTCGATGGCGTCTTCGACGTGGATGCGTACGCCATGCCACAGGGCCCGCAGCTGCTCCAGCGCTTCGGTCTGCTCGAGCCAGCACGGGCCCCAGCTGACGAAGCCATGCAGGAAGCCGACGCGGTAGGCGTACATGCCGATGTGGCGGCGATAAGGCACGCCCTCTGGCAGCAGGTTGCGGTCCTTGGCGAATGCATCGCGAGCCCAGGGCAGCGGGGCACGGCTGAAGGTCAGGGCCAGGCCGTTCTTGTCGCTGACTACCTTGACCGCGTTGGGGTTGAACACGGTTTCCGGCTCATGGATCGGTTCGGCCAGCGTGGCGATGCCGGCTTCCGGATGCGCTGCCAGGTTTGCTGCCACCTGGTCGATGATCACCGGCGGAATCAGCGGTTCGTCGCCCTGTACGTTGACCACGATGGCATCAGCGGGCAGGCCGAGGTGCGTGGCCACTTCGGCCAGGCGATCGGTGCCGGACTCATGGTCGGCACGAGTCATCAGCACTTCGGCGCCGAAGGCCTGGCAGGCCTCTAGAATGCTGGTGTCGTCGGTGGCGATGACCACGCGGCTGGCGCCGCTCTTGCGGGCCTGCTCCCATACATGCTGCACCATCGGCTTGCCGGCGATCGGCAGCAATGGCTTGCCCGGCAGGCGCGTGGAGCGCAGGCGGGCGGGGATCACCACGGTGAAATCCAGGCTCATTTGTCCAGACGCTCGTCGTCAGTCAGGGTACGCGCCTCGCTTTCCAGCATGACCGGGATGCCGTCGCGGATCGGGTAGGCCAGGCCGGCGCCCTTGCTGATCAGCTCGGTCTTGTCGGCACTGAGCTTGAGCGGCCCCTTGGTGATCGGGCAGGCCAGGATATCGAGCAGTTTGGTGTCCATTGGAGGCTTCCTTTAGGCCAGGTGGCCGGGAATTGAAAAAGGGCTCAGGGCTTGCGCAGCAAGTGTTGCAACTGGTTGTCGAACCAGGCGCTGAAAGCCGGCGTGGGCTGCGCCTCGACGGCCAGGTACCACCAGTCGTCAGCGGCGAAGGCCCGGCATTTCACCGCATCCTTCTCGGTCATGACCAGCGGCAGCGGCGGGCTGAAGGCCAGGCTCTGGGCGCTGAACTGCGCATGGTCGGCAAAGGGATGCGGCACCGGCTGCCAGTTTAGCCCCAGCAGGGTATTGAAGAAACGTTGCGGGTTGCCGATACCGGCCACTGCGTGCAGGCGTTGGCCTGCGGGGAAATGGTCAAGCGCACGGCGCTCGCCACTGCGCAAATTGACCAGGGCGGACGGCTGCAGGCGGAAGGCGAAGCCATCGGCGCGGTCTGCGCTGGCGCCGTTGAACAGTACCGCGTCAGCCTCGTTCAGGCGCTCGGCCGGCTCACGCAACGGCCCCGCCGGCAGGCAGCGGCCATTGCCCAGGCCGCGGGCGGCATCGATCAGCACCAGCTCCAGGTCGCGGGCCAGGCGATAGTGCTGCATGCCGTCGTCACACAGGATCAGGTCGAGGGGTTCGCTGGCCAGCAGCGCCTGCACGGCGCGGGAGCGGTCGGGGTCGATCATCAGCGGCACACCGGTGCGCTGCACGATCAGCAGTGGTTCATCACCGGCCTGCCCGGCAGCCTGGTCGGCCTGCACGCGCCAGGGTAATTGCGGCGGCTTGGCGCCATAGCCACGGCTGACCACGCCCACCTTCAGCCCCTGCTGACGGCAGTGCTCGATCAGCCAGAGGATCATCGGCGTCTTGCCGGTACCGCCCACAGTGATGTTACCCACCACGATGACCGGCACCGGGGCCCGGTAGCTGGCACTTTCGCCACTGAGAAAACGCGCCCGCTTGCGCGTGACCACGCGGCGATACAGCGCCTCCAGCGGGCGCAGCAGCGCCAGGGCCGGGTGCCCGGCGTACCAGGCGGCGAGCAGACGGTCGGCGAAGGCCATCAAGGCGTGCCCTGGGCCGCCTCGACGGTGGTCATGCGCAACTGGCTGAAACCGAGCTTGCCGGCGGCATCCATCGCGGTGACCACAGCCTGGTGCGGAGTCTTGCCGTCGGCGCTGATGGCCAGCGGCAGCTTGTTGTCGCCGCCCGATTCACGCTCGATCGCTTCGCTCAGGGTGGCCAGGTCGCTCTTGGGCAGCAGGTGGTTGTTCACCGAGTACACGCCTTCTGCGCTGATGGTGATTTCCACCAGCTTGCCCTGGTCGGGCGGCGCCTGTTCGGCGCTGGCTGCTTCGGGCAGCTCGACACGCAGCTGGGTCTCGCGGGTGAAGGTGGTGGTGACCACGAAGAACAACAGCAGGACGAATACCACGTCGATCAGCGACGCCAGGTTGATATCGACGTTCTCCCGCTGGCGATTGCGCCGGAACTTCACGCCTTGCCTCCGGCCACTTCCACTTCACGGTCGCCCTGGATCACTTCTACCAGCTTGATCGCCTCCTGCTCCATGCCCACCACCAGCTCATCGATGCGGCGGAGCAGGAAGCGGTGGAAGAACACCGCCGGAATACCGACCATCAGGCCGGCCGCGGTGGTGACCAGGGCCTTGGAGATACCACCGGCCAGCACTGCGGCGTTGGCGGTCATCTGCGAGCCCATGAAGGCGCTGAAGATGTCGATCATGCCCAGCACGGTACCCAGCAGGCCCAGCAGCGGGGCCATGGCGGCGATTGTGCCGAGGGTGCTGATGTAGCGTTCCAGTTCGTGGATGACGCGCGAAGCGGCCTCCTCGATGCATTCCTTCATGATTTCACGGCCATGGCGCGAGTTGGCCAGGCCGGCGGCAAGGATTTCGCCCAGTGGCGAATCGGCGCGCAGGGCCTTGAGCTTGTCACTGGTCAGTTGCTTGTCCTTGATCCATATCCACACCTGGCCGAGCAGGTGCGGCGGGGTGACGCGACTGACGCGCAGGGTCCACAGGCGCTCGACGACGATAGCCATGGCAGCGATGGAGCTCAGAATGATCGGCAGCATCATCCAACCACCGGACTTGACCAATTCCCACACAGTAAACGCCCCTTCGGAAAAAGGCCGACACTCTACCATAGGCACGTCGGGGGCTCATCTGCCGGAGGTCAGGGAATTCCCCTACCCGGTTTCTACCTTGAGCTGTCGGGTGGCTGAACTGGCCCTTTCGCGGGTAAACCCGCTCCCACAGGTTTTGTACCACCCTCCGGTTCGGTGCAGTACCTGTGGGAGCGGGCTTACCCGCGAAAGGGCCAACTCAGCCACCGACCGCATCCCTCCAGAAACGCCTCTGTCGGCGCACACTCTCGACCTCCCCCAGCCTCCCCAGCACCAACCGCAACGCCCCCTGCTCCGCCGTGTCATGCATCACCACCCCATGCCGCCGATAACGTTCGACCACCTGCGCGTGCGGGTGCCCGAAGCTGTTGTTGCGCCCGCGCGAAATCAGTACCCCGCGCGGCGCCGTGGCGCGGATGAAGGCCTCGCTGGATGAACTGCGGCTGCCATGGTGCGGCGACTGCAACCAGTCGATCCACGGCGCTTCTGTGGCCGCAAGCCAGGCCCGTTCGGCAGCGGCTTCCATATCACCCGCCAGCAACAATCGCTCACCTTGCGCCTCGACCAGCAACACACAGGAGCGGTCATTGCTGCTCTGCCCATCAGCCCAGCGCCATAGCGAAAAGCGCACGCCATCCCATATCCATTGCTCGCCACTGGCACAAGGTTGCAGTTGCATGTCATCCGGCACTTCGCCGCCGATCACCCGTTTGACCGGCAAGCCACGCAGGATTGCGCCAGCACCACCGGCGTGGTCGGCATGAGCGTGGCTGACCAGCATCAGGTCCAGGCTACCCACCCCCAGCTTGCGCAAGGTCGGCAACACCACCCGCTCGCCCAGGTCGCTCTCTCCCCTGGCCGGCCCTGCGTCGTACAGCATGTTGTGATGCCGGGTGCGCAACAGTACCGCCAGCCCCTGGCCGACATCCAGATGCCAGACCTCGACCTGGCCGAACGGCAGCGTCTCCCGGGGTACCCATAGCGCCAGCAGCATCACGCCCCCCAACCCGCGCAGTGGCACGCCACGGGGCATCAAAACCAGCAGCGTACCCAGGCACACCAGCAGCCAGGCCCACAATGGCAGAACGGCTGGCAGCCACGCCGACTGCTGTTGGGCCACCAACTCCAGCAGCCGGAAAAGCACGTCGAGCAAACCACCCGCCAGCCACAACAGCACCTCCCCTACCTCGCCCAGCGGCAGCAGCAAGGCCCCCAGCAATGCCAACGGCAGCACCGCCAGGCTGACCCACGGCACCGCAACAAGGTTGGCCAGCGGCGCACTCAGGCTCACCGGCAAGCCCGTAGCCAGCAGCACCGGCAGCAAACCGATGGCAATCCCCCATTGCGCCCGCGTCCAGGCCTGCCAGGGCCGCCAGCCGCCCAGGCGTGCACTGAAGCAATAGCCAAGCGTGGCCACGGCCGCGAACGACAGCCAGAACCCGGGCAGCAGCGCGGCCAACGGCTCCACCAGTAGCACGGCAACCAGCGCCAGCAGCAACGGCAAGGCCGCACCAAGGTGGCGAAAACGCAGGCGCCAGAGCAACACCACGGCCAGCATCAGGCAGGCACGCTGCACCGGTACACCGCCACCAGCCAACCAACCGTAGGCCAGTGCCGCAGCCATGGCCAGGCCGCACGCCCAGGGCAGCCAGGGCAGCCGAGCGGGCCACAGCCCCCAACGCGCCAGCCCGGCAACCAGGCCATACAGCAAGCCGGCAACCAGGCCGATGTGCTGGCCCGAAATCACTAGCAGGTGCACCGTGCCGGTGGCCTGCAACGTTTGCCAGTCCTCCCGGGCCAGACCCGCCCCGTCGCCAATAACCAGCGCTACCAACGCTGCCTGCTGGCCATGGGCCTCGACTGCCAGCAGGCGCTGGCGCAGCGCATCGCGCCAACCGCCGGTTGCAGGCGCCAGCAACTGCCCGGCTTTGACCGTGCCGGTGGCCCCAACCCGGCGCGCCAGCAGTTGCGCCTCCCGGTCTGGCCCATACGGATTGAGCAGCCCGTCCGGGCGCTGCAAGGTCACCGCCAGCCGCCACTGCTCGCCCGCCCGCAGCGACGGCCCGTCGAACCAGCTCAGTTGCAGGCGCTGCGGCAGTTCTGCCCGCCGCGAGCGGGGCGCATCCAGCTCGAAGCGCACACCTTGCGCAGTCCGGGTCGGCAGGCCGACCACCTGGCCTTCAAGCCACAGGGTGCGGCCATCCAGCCCGGCGGCCAGGCGGTCATCCAGCGCCTGCTGCGCGGACCAGCAGGCCCAACACAAACCCAACAGAAAACAGCCCAACGGCCACAGCCGGGTGAACAGGCCGACGCCACCGGCTATAGCCAGCAGCACCAGCCATCCGACCGATGGCAATGCGGGGAGAAAGCCCAGGCACAACAGCCCGAGCGCGAGCGCAAGCATCCCTGTGCGCATAGAAGTAGAGCTCCAGAAGCGAAATCACCTTCTGAGGCATAGCCCAATTGCCGGCAGCGCTTGCTCAACAATTGTCACAAACTCTAAACGAGGCTGAACGGGAATCAGGGCATACTGCCCAGGTCAACGCTCCGGGAGCCTACATGCCGCGCCGACTTTTCAAACGCTACATGCCGGACCCGACCAGTATTCGGGAACACAAGTCCTTACGCTTTTTCGGCAAGTTGCTGCATGACCCGAACCTCTGGCACCTGAACCGCCATTCGGTGGCGAGGGCCATGGGCGTTGGCCTGTTCGCGGCGCTGATCCCGATGCCAGCGCAGATGCTGCTGGCCGCCGCACTGGCCATTCCGCTGCGCGGCAACCTGCCGATCGCGGTCAGCCTGGTTTGGCTGACCAACCCGCTGACCATGCCGCCGGTGTTCTTCGTCACCTACATGACCGGCGCCTGGCTGATGCAGGTGCCGCCGCGCACCCTGCCCGACGAACTGACTTTCCAGTGGATCACCGACCAGTTGTCGACGTTGTGGCAACCTTTCCTGCTCGGCTCGGTGGTGTGCGGGGTGGTGCTGGGTATCCTTGGCTACTTCACCACCATGCTCTACTGGCGCTGGTGGGTGGGCCGGCAGTGGCGTCTGCGCCAATGCCGGTGCAAGGCTTCAGGCACGCATGCCGCGGCCGCTGACCAGCAGGCGAACGCACACCACGTAGAGCACAGCGGTAGCGACCAGCATGAAGGTAATCGCCGTGCCAATGCTGATATCCGACACCCCTAGGATGCCGTAGCGGAACGAGTTGACCATGTGCAGCACAGGGTTGGCCAGCGACACGGTCTGCCAGAACGGCGGCAGCAGGTTGATCGAGTAGAACACCCCGCCCAGATAGGTCAGCGGCGTCAGCACGAAGGTAGGGATGATCGAAATGTCGTCGAAGTTGCGCGCGAACACCGCATTGACGAAGCCCAGCAGCGAGAAGATGGTGGCGGTCAGCAGCACCACGACCACCGTCACGCCCAGGTGGTGCACCTGCAGGTGGGTGAAGAACAGCGACAGGAAGGTCACGATCACGCCCACCGCCAGGCCACGCAGCACGCCACCCAGCACGTAACCGACGAGGATGGTGTGTGGCGAAACCGGCGACACCATCAGCTCTTCGATGGAGCGCTGGAACTTGCTGCCGAAGAAGCTCGACACCACGTTGCCGTAGGAGTTGGTGATCACCGACATCATGATCAGCCCCGGCACGATGTACTCCATGTAGGTGAAGCCACCCATGTCGCCGATCTGCCGGCCGATCAGGTTACCGAAGATGACGAAGTACAGAACCATGGTGATCGCCGGCGGCAGCAGGGTCTGCGGCCAGATACGCAGGAAGCGCCGCACTTCACGGTAGACGATGGTGTTCAGGGCGACCCAGTTGGTGCGCAGTTCCACACTCATACGGCCACCTTCGACAGGTTTTTTTCCACCAGGGACACGAACAGCTCCTCGAGTCGGTTGGTCTTGTTGCGCAGGCTCTGTACCTCGATGTTCTGCAGCGCCAGCTGGCCGAACAACGCCGTGATGCCAATGTCCTTGTCCACCTGCACTTCCAGGGTGTGCGGGGTCAGCAGCCGGCACGGGTAGCCCTGCAGCACCGGTGCAGTGGCCAGGTCCTGCTTGATGTCGAGCACGAAGGTTTCGACATGCAGCTTGCCCAGCAACTGGCGCATGCTGGTGTTCTCGACGATGGTGCCGTGGTCGATGATGCCGATGTTACGGCACAGCTGCTCGGCCTCTTCCAGGTAGTGGGTGGTGAGGATGATGGTGATGCCCTTCTGGTTCAGCTCGGTGAGGAAGCTCCACATCGAACGGCGCAGTTCGATGTCCACACCGGCGGTGGGCTCGTCGAGAATCAGCAGGCGCGGTTCGTGGATCAGCGCGCGGGCAATCATCAGGCGGCGCTTCATGCCCCCCGACAGCGAACGCGACTGTACGTCACGCTTGTCCCACAGGCCAAGCTGGGTCAGGTACTGCTCGGCACGCTCCTTGGCCACCTTGGGCGGGATGCCGTAGTAACCGGCCTGGGTCACGACGATGTCGAAGGTTTTCTCGAACTGGTTGAAGTTGAACTCCTGCGGCACCACGCCCAGGCAGCGTTTTAGCGGCGACGGCTCGCGGTCCAGGTCGTGGCCGAACACGTTGACCGTGCCGCTGGTCTTGTTGACCAGGGTGGAGAGGATGCCGATGGTGGTGGACTTGCCCGCGCCGTTGGGGCCGAGCAAGGCGAAGAAGTCGCCTTCGGCAACATCCAGGTCGATACCCTTGAGGGCCTGGAAGCCGTTGCCGTAGGTCTTGGTCAGCTGTCGGATGGACAGGGCGGAACTCATAGCGGGTCACTTACCGAGAAAAAGGTGCAGGACACGCCAGGTAAAGGCACTGGCGCAGTGAGTGCGGCCAATGGTGCTTGGCCTGGCCGCACAAGTACAGTCATGTGTATTGATAATGACTATCGAAGTAGCCGTGGTGTTCGATCAGGTCAGCGCAGTCATTACCGCTGCCTGGTAAGCAGGGCGGGCTTTCAGGCGCTCGTACCAGGCCTCCAGGTTATGCATCGCCGGGCGCTCGATGGGCATTTCGAACCAGGCATAGATGAAGCTACCCAGCGGGATATCACCCATGCCGATCTGGTCACCGGAAAGGTACGGTTGTTTGGCCAGGGCTTCGTCGGCAATGGCCAGCAGCTGGGCGCATTGCTTGTGCGCAGCGTTGATCGCCACCCAGTCGCGCTGGTCCTCCGGGGTGCGCAACAGGCCCCAGAACAGTGGGCGGAACGGCGTGGCGAAGGACGAGGTGGTCCAGTCCATCCACTTGTCCGCCAGGGCGCGCTGACGCGGGTCGTCCAGGTACCAGCCCTGCTCCGCACCGTATTCGGCGCACAGGTAGCGGACGATGGTATTGGACTCCCACAGGGTCAGGTCGCCGTCTTCCAGCATCGGCACCAGGCCGTTGGGGTTGCGGGCACGGTAGTGTGGCTCGTTGACCACGCCGAAGGCGCCGCCGGCGTCGATGGATTCGAAGTCCAGGCCCAGTTCGTGGGCGATCCACAGCGCCTTGCGTACATTGCTCGAATTCTTGCGGCCCCAGATCTTCAGCATGGCAACGTCCTTATGAATGCGGAGGAGGCACAGTCTACTCCAGAGTTTTATCGCCTGTACCGGCCTCTTCGCGGGTAAACCCGCTCCCACAAGGATCCCACCCGATCTCAGAGCGGTGCAGTACCTGTGGGAGCGGGTTTACCCGCGAAGAGGCCGGTACAGGCAAACATCGGACTGAAACTCCCACCGCTACACCCTGTCACTGTTCTGACCCTGCCGTTCACAGCGTTGCGTCTAAGCTGTCTGGGACGGCTCAAGCCCCCCTGGTTCCAAGGAGGACCGATTATGTTGCTGTTGTGGTTGGTAGTGCTGGTGATCGGCGCGGCGTACCTCACGCACCGGCGCCTGGCGCCCTTGCAGATTCTCGGCATCATGGCGGGCTATGTACTGCTGATGGGCATTTTCAGCAGCGCTCCTGGCTGGCTGCTGACCCTGCTCTGGATAGTGCTGGCACTGAAGGTCGCCCTGGTGGCGCTGCCGGAATGGCGCCGAAAGGTATTCACAGGCCCCGTGTTCAAGTGGTTCCAGCGCACCCTGCCGCCGATGTCGCAAACCGAGCGCGAAGCGATCGACGCCGGCACCGTATGGTGGGATGGCGAACTGTTCAGCGGCCGTCCCGATTGGCACACCTTGCTCGACTACCCGGCGCCGAAGCTGACCGAAGAAGAACAGGCCTTCATCGATGGCCCGACCGAACAGCTGTGCGCCATGGTCAGCGACTGGCAGATCGGCCAGGACATGGACCTGCCGGCCGAAGCCTGGGCACATATCAAGCAGCATGGCTTCTTCGCCCTGATCATCCCCAAGGAATACGGCGGCAAGGGCTTTTCAGCCTACGCACACTCCCAGGTGGCGATGAAACTGGCCACCCGCAGCGGCGACCTGGCCTCCACCGTGATGGTGCCCAACTCGCTCGGCCCGGCCGAACTGCTGTTGCATTACGGCACTGACGAACAACGCAACCACTACCTGCCACGCCTGGCGCGTGGCGATGAAATCCCCTGCTTCGCCCTCACTGGCCCGCTGGCCGGCTCCGACGCTGGCGCCATGCCTGACACCGGGGTGGTCTGCAAGGGGCAATGGAACGGCGAAGAGGTCATCGGCCTGCGCCTGAACTGGGAAAAGCGCTATATCACCCTCGGGCCCGTCGCCACCCTGCTGGGCCTGGCGTTCAAGGCCTACGACCCGGACCACCTGTTGGGCGAGCAGGAAGAACTGGGTATCAGCCTGGCGCTGATCCCTACCGACACGCCCGGCGTCGAAATCGGCAAACGCCACCTGCCACTGGGCGCCGCGTTCATGAACGGCCCCAACAGCGGCAAGGACGTATTCGTGCCGCTGGATTTCCTCATCGGTGGCCAGGCCATGCTCGGCAAGGGCTGGATGATGCTGATGAACTGCCTGTCGGTCGGCCGCTCCATCTCCCTGCCCGCAGTGGGTACCGGCGCTGCCAAGTACACCAGCCTGGTCACTGGCCAGTACGCCAACATACGCGAACAGTTCAATGTTCCCCTGGCTGCCTTCGAAGGTATCCAGGAGTCGCTGGCACGCATCGGCGGCAATGCCTGGCTGATGGACAGCGCACGGCTGCTGACCGCCAAGGCCGTGGACCTGGGCGAGAAGCCTTCGGTGCTGTCGGCGATCCTCAAGTACCACCTCACCGAGCGTGGCCGCGAGTGCATCAAGCACGCCATGGACGTGCACGGCGGCAAGGCCATCATCATGGGGCCAAACAACTATCTGGGGCGCAACTGGCAAGGGGCGCCGATCTTCATCACCGTCGAAGGCGCCAACATTCTTTCGCGCAACCTGATGATCTTCGGCCAGGGTGCCATCCGCTGTCACCCGTTCGTGCTCAAGGAAATGACCCTGGCCGGGCGCGAGGACCGCGATCAGGCATTGAGGGAATTCGACGACCTGTTGATGAAACACATCATGTTCGCCACGAGCAACGCGGCCAGCACGCTGGTGTTGAACCTCGGCCTGGGCCGCCTGGAAAGCGTACCAGGCGATGCCTTGAGCCAAGGTTACTTCCGGGCGCTCAACCGCCAGGCCGCGGCCTTCGCCCTGCTGGCTGACCTGTCGATGATGCTGCTGGGCGGCGCGCTCAAGCGCCGCGAACGCCTGAGCGCACGGCTGGGTGACGTGCTCAGCTACCTGTACCTGTCCAGCGCCGCCCTCAAGCGCTATCACGACCTGGGTTCACCGGAGCACATGCAGCCACTGTTGCGCTGGGCCGTGGAAGAAAGCCTGGGCCAGGCGGAAAACGCCCTGGACCGCCTGCTGGACAACTTCCCCAACCGCTTCGTCGGCTGTGCCCTGCGCGTGCTGGTATTCCCCTTCGGCCGCCGCCATACCGGGCCGAGCGATGAACTGGATGCCGAAGTCGCCGCACTGATCGGCCGCCGCAAAGGCGACCCGGCACTGGAGGAGCTGTTAGCGGGATGCTTCAGGCCACAGGCCGAAGGCGACCCGGTTGCGGCGTTGCAGCGGGCCAGTGATTTGCTGGACGAAACCGCCCCTGTGCAAAAAAGGCTGCATCAGGCCATCAAGGACGGCAAGTTCACGCCAGGCCATGGTCAGGCCACGGTCGAAGCCGCCATCGAAGTGGGCCTTCTGCAGCCGGCTGAGGGGCAACACCTGGTGGAAGCTGAACAGGCGCGCCGGAAAGTAATCGATGTGGACGCCTTCGACAAAGATCAGCTGAACCCCAAGCCAGGATGCATTCGCTGAGCTTAGGCAGAAAGTCAGAGTGCCGACAGAGCCGCAAAACGGCTCTGTCGGGAAGTTGCAAGCAGGAACAAAGTATCAACCGTTATATAGCGCTACAGCCTCCTCGGGCGAGTAGAGCGGCATGGGGATAACGGTGAACGCCCATAACAGAAGGCGGGGGTCGCTCGTGTCCCGCGCCCAGACGACAGAGAAGGAAGATGGATTGCTGGCGGCCGGGTTGAACACACCCGAAGGCGATAAAGTGCCATTACCCGAAACGACACCCCACTCGGTATCACCTTCCGGGACCGGCAGGTCTTTGCGCGCCTCAACGTCGTAGTACCAGAGTTCAAGTTTGAACTTGCCGTTTTCCAGGGAAGCCTTCAAATAATGCGTTTGCGGCGCATGGTATGTAGCAAATGTCGAGTATGCGCTTTCGCCATTTTGCGTGGCTTTGACCATATCAACCGTGAACCATTTAGGGACGCTGGAAATAACAGCGGCCGGGCGACCGGTCTTGTTTTTCGTACTCAGAACCGCACCAGATCCAGGACCAGCAGGAGGGTAATAGTACCGGGTGCTACCTTCTGTCTCCAGGCGCCCCAGCCGCTCGCCTTCCAGAACCCAGGCCGCCGTATCGGGACCTGGCAGTAGCAGCACAGCCTGTTTATCTTCGCCATTCGTAACGACACGCACCAACGGGTCGAGCGTCAATGCAAGCTTTTGTTGCCGAACGCCTTCACCCTGAGAGAATTGCTCCCCGGGGGGAATGGTATTCCGTGCCATAGGCACCTAATGAGGATTCGTAGGAACCATCTTTCCTCCTGAGCCGGGGAGGCGGGAAAACCAGAGTGGGAAGCCAGGTTTCATCTTCAGGAGCCTTGCCCTGCTTCACTTCAGGAAATGCTTGCTCGCTGAACAGGAACACCACGACGTTATCCACGAGCACGGTTTCGGACGAAGGCAGCGGGACCGGTTCCTGCCCAGCCAGCAAACCTGGGGTGAAATACTGGAAGGCCATTGCCGTTCCCTGATTGTACGGCTGGAAGAAAACACTCAACTCACGCAAGGTGTTTTTTATAGGCTGCTCAAAGGAATAAAGGTCGACACCGCGCTTGGTTTGATAACCCCGCTTCAGTTTCAACCGCAGCGTGTCTTCGCCGGTAAACGAAAAATCCGGTTCTACTCCCCACCCCAGGCGAACAGAGCCATCAACGCGATAAGCGACAGAGCTGCCAAGCGTGTCGGCCTTGATCGTCAGGACATGGCTGCCGTCATAGCCGTTATCCCTGATTTCACTCAACCACCCGACACTGCGCCCCGGCTCCAGGCGAAACGCAACCTCACGCTCGCTCAGCAGCCGTTTTTTCATGACGACAAAGTTGTCCGACCATGCCAGTTGCGGATGACCAAAAACCACGGACGCCACTTTACGCACATGGGCATCGGCCTGCCTGTCGAGCAGGAGTGCTTCGCCCGGCGTAAACTGATGCTTTGCGTAATATGCCTTCCAGCAATCGTTCAGCAGGGTGTACCACACCTGACCATAGGCAATGGGAAACGCCGCATTCGGTACCAGATAATTTGCGCGATACATGATGCTCTCCAGTTCAGGCCAGATGACCTGGCACCATTTGAAATCGCTTCGCCTTTTTCTTTCCACTGGCAAAAATGACAGGCCTCCAAGCACGCAAACCAACTGCACGCTGTCCAGGTAGGCGAACCTCATTGGGGTATACTCGTACTTTTGAGCTAGTCGAGGACCGCATCATGGCCACCCCCCACCTGCAATATCACCTGCAGTTGCTGCAGCATCTGCGCACCATTCTGGTGGCTGTGGCCGAGGCCGAGCAGGTACCAGAAGAAAGCCATGCATTGTTCCTCGAGCGCTTCGACGAACTGCTGAACCTGCTGCCTCAGGATCCACTGCATAGCCAGTACCTGGGGCAGGACCTGCTTTGCCAGGTCATCCAGCGCTATCCGCAAATCGCCCACCTTGTCCCCCGCGACCTGCTCTGGTTCTTTGGCGGTGATTGCCTGCACTTCATGCCCGATGAAGAGTTGAACCTCTATCAGCAACTTGAAGAGCGGCGCCATGAAGCCGAGCAGAACGGCGAATCCTTCGACTGGAATGTACAAAAACAGCTGATGACGGCGGCCCGGTAATATCCCATCAACCCCTTACGACACCTGTCGCGGCGCGTTCTCCACGCAGCAATGCGACTTCCCTTACAGCTTGCCTTTTGCGATCGACGATAGGCTTACGCATGCCGAGCCGACTTCCAGCCCCTGGACGCCGGCTCGACATACACCAACACGTCAACTCCCTATCTGGATCGCACCATGAAACGTATCCTTGCACTTTGCACGCTTGGCCTGGCCTGCAGTTCGGCCATGGCCAATACTGGCGTCATCAACTTCGAAGGCACCGTGACGGATGGCGGCACCTGCCCAATCAGCATCGTCAACCCAGGCGGCTCTCCCCTGCCGATGATCAACTTTGGCGACTTCCAGGCCAAGGACTACGCTAGCGCCGGCCTACAAACGGCGAAGAAACGGTTCGTGCTGAGTATCGACCCTGCTACATGCGCCAGCATGCCGTCCGACACGACCGTCACCTTCAATGCCAACTATCCCGACCCATCGGGCAAGCTGTATGGCCTGCAAACGGGCGTCGGCTACAGTGAGGGCTTTGCGATTGCCATCTACGACGCGAGCGGCGCTCAGCTCGATCCTGGCACCCCGTCTGCCAGCTACACTCTGGACCCTGCAAAACCCACTGAAATGAATTTCAACACCAATCTCCACACTACAAAGAAAGTGACCGAGGGAACAATCGCTTCCAGCGTGAGCTTCACGGTTGCCATTCCTTAAACCCGAACACGACAAGCGCGGCTCGCTGCGCTTGTTTCCATGCCTTTGTCAGATCACTTTTCATGCCTACTTCCCTATTGCGTCAGATTGTCCTTGCCACAGCCGTCACTAGCGCATTCATCTCCTCGGCCCAGGCGGCGCTCACCATCAGCGCCACACGCATCGTGCAGGCAAGCGACAAGCAAAGCAGTTCGATCACCGTTGCCAACCCCAGCACCCAGGCGTTCGCAGTGCAAAGCTGGGTGAATACCGACGTGGACGACGGTAGCATCGCCGTTCCATTGATAGCCTCACCCGCCTTGTTCCGACTTGACCCGGGCAAAGAACAGACCGTACAGATCAATCGCCTGCCCAATGACCTGCCAGATGACAGAGAGTCGTTGTTCTTCTTCAATGTGCAGGAAATCCCCCAGGTGCAGGATGAACAGGCGAACACCCTGACCATTGCACTGCGTACCCGGATCAAGCTGTTCTACCGCCCTGTGGGCCTGCAGGGTTCTGTGCAGGACGGTTTGAACGCCCTGCAATGGTCGGTACAACACAACGACGGCAAGGCACAGCTGGCCGTGCACAACCCCTCGCCCTACCACTACTCCTTCAGGAGCCTAGAGGTGGGCCAATCCACTGCGCGCAAAAGCATCCAAGCACGAGAGATGGTAGCCCCCAAAAGCACCCAGGCCTACGACCTGCCAACGTCGGCATTGGCCCCAGGCATGAAGGTATTCTTCACAACCATCAACGATTACGGCGGTATCACGAAAGAAGTGACGGCGCCGGTTTCCGGCTTGTGAAAGGTATCCCGGCTCAGGGTAACAAGAGCGGGCTCACCTTCGGGAACGGCACCGGAACGCCTTGCGCGAAAAACCTGACCTCAACGTGCAAAGTGAATTTCAAGTCGATTTTCAGCGTCTCCAGGAAGGACCTGGGCAGGACGACGTCGTTACCCATACCTATGCCTACGGATAGATCAGCGGTCTTGACTACGTAGTCTTTGAGCACCTGGAATGGCTCTGCTTCGTTATCATCAGCCAAGACCCCAGTCACCCATATGTCGACCAATTGCCCTTCAAGCATCAACGGCCAGGTATTCAACTTTACCGGAATACGGGCTGGCGCCCTGGAAAGTTCCAGGCTGGCATTGCTGACGCCTTCCAACTCGACCCTGGGCAACCCTTCGCTTACTCGCGAAATGTACAGATTGACCGGTGGCGACGGGTAATCGAGACGCTTGTCACCAGACGCCACAAACCTTACCTCAAGGCTGAGTGCCCCCTGAGCCAAGACGTTTTGCAGCGGAATCTCGAACTCACGCTCACGCCCCTGATAACCAGTCGTGGCTGAGTAGTAACCAGGATCGCCGGGTTTCCCCCACTCCACCCGCAGCCGCTCATCCGGGTAGACCACAGCCGAAGCCGGCACCACGACCAACAGTGGGGGCTCCAGGTCATCGAGCGCAAGGCGCAAATCATCATCTCTTCCCTCCGCCTGGGGAATGCTCGCCAGCGGAAAGGTTCGCGTGGCGGCCGAGACCCGCAACTTCAGAGGCTCGGAAAACGCACTGAGGTTGCCTGCCCTATCCTTGATCGCATAGTACAAGTAACGGTACCCATCGCCGAACCGGACAATCATTTCGCCGTCGAAATCGATGTAGAACGGCCCGCCAGTGTCGTCAATGCCGAATTCACCGACATCGTTCTTTTCAAATGGCTCGGTATCCCAGTAGTAGATGATCCTGTCACCGACAGCAGGCGTTGTGTAGCGGGCTACCTCGGTGCGCAGGCGCTGGCCGTGGTTTCTCAGGTAGCGCTCGGTGAGGCCGTCACGCTCGATCTCGTCCGGGTCTTCCAACACCGTCAGCCTGCCCTGGTCCGCGCCCAGTTCAGGCGGGGTGAGGTCAATCGACACGGTCAGCGTATCCGATGGGCTCATATCACAAAAGGCGTTGGTCACCTCATAACGCAATTGATGGGGCCCAGCGACAAGTCGTTCTTTTGGAACGCTCAGTATGAGATCCTCGGGCTGTACCGGGGTTTCCCACTTCTTGTCTTTCACAACCGGGAACTCATCCCAGAACAGCGTAAGCCATTCGGGCTCTCCAGGTCGCGGATCGGATATCGGCCACATGGGTACTTTGACGCGCAGGGGCTGCTGCGTTGCGGTGACCGGCAGCAGGTTTTTCTCGCCGCCGTCGATATCTTCGAGCAGCACCGGGACATCTACAGGCTTCAGCAACGCCCCAGGCTCGCTTGGCAGGGTACTCATCGGCTTCGCTCTCCCGAAGTGGAGGCCTCGACGGCCCCCACGGTTGGTGTTTACCAGCTGTAACGCACGCCCAGGTTCACACCCCAGGGTTGGTCGACGTGCTCGCCACGGCTGTGGTCGAGGTCGACATGCATTTGCAGGCGCTCTGCAACCGTAACCGCCAGCCCCGCCCCCAGTTCCAGGCGCGACCCCGACAGGTCATTGGCGAAACGGTTCTGGTTGACCTTCACATCGTTGTTGTTGATGAACTCATGCGCGTAGGCCGCCCGCAGGTAGGGCTGAATGACTCGTCCCTGTTGCATTTCGAAGTTACGGCCAAACGTTGCCCCCGCCTTGCCCAGCATCGAGCGCACGGCATCACCCTCGGCCTGCAGGTCGTTATCCAGCTGATATTTCTTGCCTTGTATGTAGGCGCTAGCCCACTGGGTGAATGGCTCGAAGAAATAACCGTGCTCCCATTCGATATGCCGCCCGAATTCGGCCGACACGCCAACACCATGGTTGTTGTAATGCCCCTTGGTGCGTGTGCCGTCACTCAGCGCCACTTTCGAATCATTATCGAAGCGGTTGAATTTCAGCACGCCATCGAAGTAATAGCCGCTGCTACGGTCCAGCCAGGTGCTGTACAGCCCCAGGTAGTAGCTGTCGATCTCGCCGCTGGTGCCACCGCTCAGGTCCAGGTCCGAGCGGCTATGGCCGGCTAGCACACCGAGCAGCCATTGACCGCCCCCAATGGGCAGCGGTGCGTCGGCCCCCAGCGAGAAGCCCTGCTGGGTTTGCTTGTAGGCGACGCCCGAGCTGGCGGCCACGTCATACTTGTTGCCGTACGCACGCATCCAGCCACCGGCCTTGCCATCATCCAGGCGCAATTCCCCCATACGGCTGCGCAAGCTGGTCAGCTCGCCATACCAGACAGTGGGCGCTGTGTTGAACAAAGCCAGCACCGAACGGGTGCCCGGGCTGATGATCTTGCGCGAGCCATCCAGCCACCAATCGTTGCCCTGCTTGGTCAGCTCGTAGGAAAATGCCCCCAGATCCACCGGCCCGTTGATCAACGAAAACGAGGCGCCACCATCTGCCGTCTGTACCACTTTCAGCTTGCCTTCCTGCTGTGGCTCTTCCCCGCTACTGCCAATCAACAAACCATGGTTGCCGCTGGATGTGCCCGTGACATCGAGAAAGTCGGTTTTCCCTTCGGCAAAGTCGGCATCCATGGCAAAATTGCCACTTCCTTGCAGGCTGCCGAGTGTCAGGCGCTGGTACTCGGTGGGTTTGCCGAACTGCACCGTGCCGCCGTCGAGGGCCAGGTCACCCACGGCGGCGTCATCGACCATTGTCCAGCGTGACTGATTGCCAATGGTCAGCTTCCCGACATTTTCCAACTGCCCGGTGAGGGTGGCCTGCTTGTCGAGCGTGACGGTAGCGCTGGAGCCTTGTTCAGCCCGAACGTTGCCCTCGAGGTTGCTGTTCTCGACAACCAGTTCGGCATTCGACTGGTTACGCACTTCAAGCAGGCTGCCATTGCTACCGCTCAGTTGCGAGCCGTTGCTGACCGTGATTTTCGCGGTCGCCGCGCCCAGCCTGCCGCCTTCCACCACGATGGCGGCCCCATCCTGCCCGACGACCTGCGAACCGTCCAGGTCAATGCGAGCTTGCCCCGTGGTGCCGTCGGCATTGACCAGAATGCCTTCCTGGGCACCGATGACCTGGCTACCCTGCGCGTCGAGCCAGCCATTGAATATCCGCACGCCAGCACTGCCCGAGCCCTGCACCCTGCTGCCAGCGAGGTGCAGCTCCGACATGCTGGCGACCTGCGCGCCCCTCAGCTTGCCAGTGACGGTGCTGCCGTTCAGCCAGGCCGCCGAACCACCAGCACTGCTGCGCGCCACGGTCAGGCCGGTACTCTCGCTGGCGATGGTGCTGCCATTGATCCGGGCTAGCGAGCCCCCCTCCATCAACACACCATCGTCCGCTGCAACGATCGAACTGCCGTTTAACTCCAGTTCACTTCCCTCACGCAAGAAAATGTGCTGGGTAGATGCGCCATTACCGGTCAGCTTCGCCCCATCCAACACCTGATAGCCGACCAGGGGACTGGAAGCGTCAATGACCGTGTCACGCTCGATGATCTGCTGGGCTGCCAGGAGATTGGCACCGTACAAACCAAAGGGCAGCACTGTTACGCAACAGGCCACGCTTCGGTAAAACCTCTGCACACTAAACGTGCTCTTCATATCAAAGCTCTCATGCGGCTCAAGTTCAGGCACAACCTTGGCGAACACAGGGAACCCCCCAGGCAAGTACCTACTTCGGCCAAGCTACAGGGAAGAAAAACACCGATGCATAGGAAAAGTCCTACAAATACCAGAGAAAAGACTGATATCGCGCAAAGCGCTTCGTGCACAATGCGCGACCCACCCAGTAACGGATCAGCGACTGAGATCGCAAACGCCCGATGGTGGAACGAAAGCAAGCAGAACCTTGGTCACTCCGGAAGGGATCTCTTCATCCGTTAAAATCGTATATTCGAAATTCGCTCTCGACCTTGTGTATTCCGGGTTGTCTGATCCTTCGTAAGTGGGAAGCACGTTTGTAGCGTAAGGAATACGGTAGGTGAAACCAGTAACGGGATGATCCTCATCGAGATCAACCTCCTCTTCAATCGTCACCTTTTCAATGATCTCCTCAGGGTCAACAGGCGTGCGACCGCGATAGACCCACCAATGAACTCTTATTTTGCTGAACTCACCATATTTCAGGTATTCGCTGAGATCCGGAATCAGCACTTCGACCGCAGCCCCGTCAGGGTGATCTTTTGTTGCCTGAATACTGGCACAGGTGACCGCACCGCTGTTCAAATGATCAAATGTTGCGTCGGGCGCCTTAATGACAATCGCATCGACCTTGACCTCGGTAACGACAGACCGCACGGGGTTAGGCACACCGGATCGCCAGACCTCGTAATACACAGGAACAGCGGGGTGATTGCCCACATTGAGAATAGTGTCCCAAGGCACATCATCCACCGTGATCGAGTCACCGGGTGTATCAGTTTCTTTTACTGTATAAGTACCTGCTTCTTCTCCACCCCAATAAAAGAACAGTTTGTCGTCTTTTTGAGCAAAACTGAAAAGTTTAAACTCCAGCGAGGCATCCAGGCCAGTATCCTTGCCATCCAGTTCATCACGCAGGCCACTCCCCTGACCGGTAACAACTGGCTTTGTCGCATCTGGATGAATGGGCAGCGGCCACTCCGGGTCAGGGCCTCCCGGATACAGGGTTTCGAAATTGACGACGATATCGGTATCGGCACCGCCCATCGGGTGGGTACCCCGCAGCAGTGTATAGCTGACCTTGGTAGCCACATTGCCTGGGCCCGAGCCGTACTCTTTCAACAAGACATCATCGGGCACCCTGATCCGAATGTACTCGCCTGGAGCAGAGCCAACCGTTTCGGCCGGCAGTTCCGCTCCCTGCCATGTGACTACAACGAGATCGGTGCTTTTCAAAGCGACATCCGCCTTCACCCAGACTTCAACACCTGCCTCGGCGTCAAGCTGGTCGATCAGGTAACCGTCTTCTGCCTTGGCAAGCGGTACAATGGGATCTTCAAAAACCGTGGGCAGCGTGCCAAGTGCCACTGCCACGCTCTGGTAGATGGAAAGGAGACTGACGTTGCCAGCCCGGTCAACCAGAACATATAAAATGAACACGCCACCGTCGCCCACCGCGCGAACAATGCTCGCATCGATAACTACGGGCTGTCCTTTGCCGGTTGTTACAACCTCCGCAACGTACTCGTCAAGATCCTCGAACTTTTCGGGAATACGGTTCATCCAGTACACATAGGCGGTATCCCCTTCCTTCCAATCTGAATGCCCCGGCAACTGAAGGGTCACTTTGTCACCGTCAGCCGCCAAGGACGCATCAGTCACCGCCGAAACAGGGGCGAATGGAGTGGGTGGCAGATGCTTGTAAGGCGGTACTGTGTCGAAAATCAAGACCAACGAATCCGATGTCGAAGATTCACCAAAGTCGTTCATGATCCACGTTCTAAAATAATGAGTGCCCTCCAAGCGCATCTGATCATGGTTTTTATCCAGCTTTATAGGATAAGGATCAGGGACAGGGTTATTGTAGAAATCTTTCACTTCCTCATAAAGCGTCGTCCAGACTCGCTCATCGCGCGAATGTTCGATACGCAGCGTGTCCTTTTCGGAATAAATCCACTTGGGCACGCTCAAGATAAAATCGAGCGCGTCTTCCTTCAAGTATTCACTGTATACCAGACCAGTGTCTTCATCGGCCAGCAGTGCCTCATGAATGATCAGGTCACCCAGACCACCTTGCAGCCCTGGAAGACGATCACGTTGCCATGCCGCAATTGCACGCCGGGATTGGATACGAAGCCATTCGGATGGCGAGTGTTTCTTTGTGGAGCTGCTCATGATTTTCTCTCTTCGTTGGAAAGCTGAAACCGAACCTGCTCGACGAAAAAACTAAGTCCTTGCCCTACCTGTGACAACTAGCATTTTTACCAGGTACCGAAGCAGGCATGCCCCTGCCTGCGCAATAAAAAAGGGGCTGCCATGCAGCCCCTCTGCCCGCGCCACGCTGAACAAGCAAACCAGCAGACCTGCTTGCGCCAACGGGTAACTATTGCATTTTCAGCTCAAGGTAATTTCGCGGGTCTACATAACCTGAAAACAGAAGCCTGAGCTTGTGTTGATTGCCGTAATTGTCCGTTACGGTAAACTTCACGGCGTCCTGCAACACCTTGCGGTATTCAGTACCGTGGTAGTCGTCCCAATAGATCAGGTTCGAAGTGCGCTCCAAGCTAAACAGCAGCGCACCGGATGTCACCTCCTCCTGGCCTTTGAAGTCATAATCAAGCCCCTTGAAGTTGACAGTTGGCTCCGCAGCCAGCAGTTGCAGTTCAGCCTGGTAATTCACGCCTGGTGGTATCTCCGCTGTATCATCAGGCCGCCATGGTTTGAACGCGCAGCCAGTAAAACTGACAAAGGTCTCATCGAGTTGCTCCGACTCCCACTTGATCATCGAATAGGTGTCAAATTTGACATCGACGAAGTGAATCCCTCTACCGGTCAACTCCCAGTAATCGGTGGTCGAGTGGTAATAATTGAAGCGATCGTCTTTGATGTCCTCACCGGGGCCACTCGCCACGCGCTTGCCCAGTTCTGGAAAACTGAACAGCTCCAGGCTTGTTTCGAGTGGCTTGATGCCCTCCAACTGAATTTCACCGAAACCTACCGTAGTATCGATCGAGTAATGCGTTTTCTTGGTATGCGCCTGGAATCTCGCCCTGAAATACGCCGTTTCCGCGACGCGTGAGTGCACATAGAACGTGACGACACGTCTACCTTCATCTTCCCCCGGAATGCGCTCCACGCCTTCGTCCTTGGGCTCCACCTCATGTCCAGGCTTGATTGGGATATAGTCATACCTGTCCTGACGCCGCCTGGTGAACATCCACTTGTTCGGGCTGTCTTCCGGAATACCTAGTTGATCTCCCGTCAAGTAAGGCACCGGGTTGTTAGCCTCATCCAGGAGTACCAGTGTATTGAGCTCCGTTTCATCCACCGGGTCCCACACCTCGTTGCCATAGTCGTCATTGAACGACTGGGTTTGCAGAATAACATCTATGCCAACCTGCCCAAGCCTGTTGGCGTACACTTGGTTTCTACTGTTATTGTTGAGCCGCAGGCTGAACTCTTTGAGGGTTTTCCACCGTTCGCTCAGCGCCAACGCTTGTGCCGGAGCAGGGGTTTGGTGCTCGATGATGACCGCGCCGGCGGAAGGCCCGTCAAATGCCACGACGACACTCGCTTCCTCGTCGGTTGAAGCCGGTGCTGTGTAATCCCCTGTAGCACTGATTTCGCCGGGACCAAACACGCGCCAATCAGCTGGTGCATCCCCCGGCAGGCGGAACCTCTGGATAGCGCCCGGCACTATGCGCGGGACAGGGTACGGCTCGACGTCGAGCACATGGCCAACCCCAAACAGTACGATGGTGGCATGGCCCGTTTTGTCGCCTTCGCTGACTTCGAGACGCTGCACACGGACGAAGGGTGGCTTATCCAACCTTGTTGGCTTGAAGGTTGCTTCCCGAGGGTCATTGCGGTCATACGCGATGGTACCGAACTCAGTCCCCAGCAATTTCCAATTGAGGCCGCTGCCGCCAGTTGCACGCAGGACAATCTCGTCCGAATAGTTGGGATACCAGGTGGTCACGCGCGGTGAAATCGTCAGCGGTTCCACAGACTCGATCACCAACGCTGACCGCGCTGCAGCATCAGCCTCCCCCGACACCTTGGCCGTCACTACCGTTACACGCTGAGCGCTGCCACTCTCCTCGACGGGCCTGGCTTGGTAGGCCTTGTCGGTAGCTGACCCTGCAGCTCGGGGGAAAGAGATGTCCCGCGCCTGCCAGTCATACATCTGGGCGCCGTTGGTCGTGAACGTGACACGCTCGCCCGCTGCGATGCTGCTCAGGCCCGGTGAAAGCCAAGCCATCCTGGCATTTGCCTTCAGATCACCAAAACCGATCAGGTCGTAAGGGCGATACTCTTCGGAGACATCCAGGGTCTGCCCGCCAGGCAGAACAAGTTGCGAGCAGATCCGGCGGCTTTGCTCCGTTGCAATCTGGGCCCTGAGCTTGCTAACCAGCAAAGCAGCGCCCACGTTTTCAGCCACGCTGTCGACCTTGCGCGGCAACAGGTACGGCATCGCACCAGGGATAAAGCCTCTTTCCCTTGTACCCGACATTTGCATCAGGAACAGGGCGGCCCCATCACTCTCTGGTGAACTTCCGGTGCCAGCACCCTCCGGAGCCCTTTGGGTAATAGGGGTAATATCAACAATGCTGAAGGCATCCTTGAAGTGCGGCATTGAGGTCAAGAACACAAACGGCTGTTTGAACGCTGATTGAGCCATCAGCTGCTTTAGCATGAATTCCCCCATCGGCTCTGCCGCTTCCGACGAAAGCTTACAGCTCGGATTCGTTGCACTGCCTAAATCGAGTGCGAACTGGAGTTGTCTCTCGCCCGGCGCCTCCACCGGCAATATCACCAGATTGGCCGAGAACTCCAGCCGCTGGCCGAGGCCTGGTACCAGCCGATGAATCCTACGCAGGTGTTTCACCGTACCTGGAGCCACCGACCAGTTCTCGCATCGGCCTGCAATCAGCTCCATCTGCACAACGACCTTGTTGGTCTGGCCTGAGGCTTGTTCAAAGGACAAGGACGGCGGGCCGAACATCAGGCCTTCGAAAATCAACTGGTCATATCGACGCTCATCAAGATAATAAGACCCAGCAATGGGAGGAATGAAATCGTTTTGGCTCAAGCGGTCAGAAAACGTGTTCTGCAGTAATGCCGTGAGCGTATCACGCCCAAGCGCAAGGACCGCTCCCCAATCGTAATTCATCGGCCCCTTGCCAAGTTCAGAGAGCAATGCTGATTTAGTATTAACGGCCATGATCAGACCTCCCCTCATTAGATTCAACGGCAATGGCGCGCTTGGCGGTGTTGGTCAACACTATGACCGAGTATGACCAGATAGGGTTACGTGCATTAACCCTTTCTCGGGACGCAACAATAATATAAGGGCCCTCGGAGTCTTGTATTTCATAATAACCCGTACTGGAATCGATGGTGCCTTCTCCCCGCAGCACGGCCCATTTTGTTTCCGCAGGTTCAAGTGAAACTTCCTCACCATACTCGGCATCGAAGTACCAGAGTTCCAGCTTAACGATACTTTTGCCTCCGTGTTCAGCCTGTACGGCCTTGATAGAACCAGACGCGGTACTCCAAGGTAAGATGATATCGATGCTCTGTTTCAGCCCACCGGCCGAAACCTCCACCCGGTCCAGATGAACAAGCGCCTCCACCTCGCCAGGCTCCCCCGGCGCCCTTTTGGGGGACAGATAAACGCGTACGTTCTTGCCCTCGGGAATATCCAGACCGTCGCCATCCATGGGCTCACGTTGGGAACCCTTGCTGCCGGCGGCCATGGACCAGGTCAGATCGTTCTTGATGTCACCACCTACCAGAAGATAGCGTGGGGTCGGCACGTCTTCTTTATCCGGGTCAAACTGCGCAACCAAGAAATATGGATATATGGAAATGCTTGCCGGCACGACGGTCACCAATGCGCTGCTCTGTTTATCTCCAGCAGTAGCCGTAACAATCACTCGCTTGTAGGCACCCTCGATCTCACTCGCCGATGGTGGGGTGTAAAGCCCTTTTACAATCGTGCCAAGTTTCTCGGACGACTCATTCGGTAATGCCCTGAGCGTCCAAACCACTTCGCCGAGGTCTTCTGGCAAATCGTCATACTTGAAGGTGTCACCTGATACAATCGTTTTTTCAAATGGAGTCAATGCCAAAGCGTATTTCGGGGTCAGATCTCCCATCAGCGCGAAATCATCGGCGAACTCGCCATCACGAGGCGTGGCAACATCCTCGCTTCTGAAAATCAGACCATTGAGGCGGAATACATCCACCTCTATACCCGCTTTATCCAAAGCGCTGGTCATACTTCTGAACGTAGCCCGGATAGGGTCAATGAACGCGTTTTTACATTTTGTCAGCACATAGTATTCTGCACCCATATTGAAGCCACTCTCAACATCCGTTGTAATGTCCGCCTCTTCTACAACGGCCCCAGCTTCAACTCTCAACGAACCATTCTCCAGAAGCTTGACTGGATAATCTTTTTTGAAGTTTATTTTTACTCTGCCTGGGCGATCAGCTGTAGTCCACACACTACCCCAACTGAGAAAGGTACATTCAAAATGCACAGGGGTGTCAACCGCAACACCCATTGAAATCTTACCATTGCTAAATTTGATATAAATTTTTACATCATTAAAACTAAGCCCCGAATGATACTGATAACTGTAAGTCCACCCTCCTTCCGTATAGCCTGGTTCCTGTCCATAGTCGATGTCCTCGGTGGGAATATTAAAAATAGAGGCATCAAACGTCATCTCCCGATAAAAACCTGATACATCAGGCTCCAGCTTGTACTCAAGCCCCGAAAACTCCGGCATCGCCGTGATTCGCTTTACCAAGACCTGCTGCACCCAAGCTTCATTGGACAACATGATACCCATCGAGTAGGGGGCGTCACTAGAATCCCTAGGTTCGAACAGATAGTAAGGAATATCGCTATTATTGTCCGGGAAGTTACCAACTACGGAGGGCGAAAAAGAAATACCCACGTAAATTGCCCCTTCAGGGACTTCCTCCTCACTGACCTGACTTAGTTCCTTCGCCCCCTTCAGCGGGTGCGTGCGCACCCGGAACCTGGCAGGATTGAGCTCACCCTCAACAGGTTTGAGAACGTTCAGTTCCCATACCTGCTTGTCTTTCGGCCATTTTTCTTTAAAATATTTATGAATCGCCGCTCCCAGCTTCTGGTTCATCTCTTCCCAGCCGGTGGCCTCGAATGTGTATCCCATACCATTCGATAGATCGAGTATTACAACCCCCTCTTCACTGACCAAACCGTCACCGGTTTCCTTGAGCCATATATCCATGCGGACCGTGGGTGCGGTCAAGGGGTCCATAAAGGAGTAGTTGATCAATTCCGGCTGAGCACTACCGGGAGATTGCCGATACTCTTTGATAAGACCACCCAGCACATTCATGCTCAAACGGGCCTTTGACGTTGCAAGATCAGCGTTTGCGAAGGAAAGAACAGGTCGATCCAACTGCATGTTCTCTATTTCACGCCAAGCACCATTCTCAACGTCGGTTTTCAGACTGATCAAAGGCAGCCATTCTCCGCCGATGAGAAATTCCAGATGTTCCTGCGCCAGTATCGCATTGGTTCTCCAGCGGTCCAAAATCAACACTGCATGCCATCCAAACGTGCATGGGCCCTGATCCATATACTTACGAAACTGTGCTCTCGTGGGTCGCGCCATTATTGTATCCTCCGATAATGAACACCCAGTGCAGGCCTTCAGGCTCAAGCTGACCCTGGACCCGACTGGGCATGAATAAATCAACTCAAGGTTGCAAAGTAGGCGCCAAACTCTTCAAATTGATGTAATGGGCCCCGCCGTCAAGACTCAACCGTACATGCAACGTAAAGCGCGTTTCGAATTTCAGCCTTTCCAATATTTTTTGCTTGTTTAACTTTGCCTTGATACCATTTTCTGCCTCCTCCCCGGTAACAGGCTCAGACGCGTCACGGATAATCTCTTTCAGCTCGCCATCTGCTTCGCCCGGATTTTCAGGCGGTGTCACGCCGGTTATTGACAACTCGATCAAATCGCCTTTGCGAGCAAATGCCCAATTATCCAATTCAAGATCGGCGCCCTCTTCGGGCACTTCTGACAAGTACAAGTTACCGCCAGCCATCGACGGATTCACAATTGCAATTTGCGGATATTCACCTATCGGCACGGGTGTGATACGCAGGTGATAGGGATCGGACTCGCTCGGGTCGCCATCGCCGTATACCTGGTACACCACTTCAAAACGCCGGCCCTCATCGATCGGGCCCCGGCCCATGTTCGCTGGCACGTATTCGGCCGGGATGTGGAAGCGAAGCGGATTGTCGACATCAGGCGTTTTGGCGATGTACTCGCCGTACTCAGGCCAGCCGCGCCATTCGACTTCCGCCCGTTCGCCCGACAACAGCACGCCGTCCGGGAGTTTCACCCAAACCCCGCTGAGCCCATCGTTGGCATCCAGTGTGCCGCGGTCCTTTGCGTCCGGGGTTGCCTTGATGACGTCCGGTGCAGACAGTACGCGCATGATGCCTATCTTGACCGACAGCTCGAGTGAACGCTGCCCGGCGCCTTCACGACCATAATGGTAGGAAAGCCTGACGGTCGCTCCCTGGTTCTCGGCCAGGTAATCGAACGGGATATGAAAAGAGACATCACCTACGACTTCAGTACTGGCATCCACGCGAATGGTCTGCAGGAAATCGCGCACAGGGCTACGCCAGCTCAACGTGACCCGATCCGCGATCGCCATGTCGGGGTAACCCTTCACGACGATCGTCAAACCATTCCTGAAGTGTTCAGGGTGCAGTTCGTCACCCGGAACATGGCCTTCGATAATGGGTTCAGGCAAGTAACCAGGCAAGGGTGCGCCAGAGTCGATTTCGAATATCTGCTTGGGTGACTTGGCTGTTTTCCCATTAACGAAATCAATTTCATAATCGACTTCAGCACGACCTGGGTCGATAAACCGAAACACATTCTTGCCGACGGTGAAGGTCAGGGCCTTGTTATCCAGATGCTCTTTAGTCACCTCCAATTGATCGGTGATAGGCGTTTGCGGATTGCCATCCTCATCGAACCCCATCAAGGTGAACTTGATGATGTCACCTATTGTCTGCGTTTGATAAGAAGGCACGACAAATGTCACCCCTGCCGCATCCAGATCATCGGGTTGTATGTACAGTTTGTGCGATTCAAGCGCGAGAGCGACAGGCAAGCCCTCGGGATTTTCCGCTGCCCTTAGCCCAATGAAAGAGAACACCCGACGTGACTTCAGGATCTCGGTCCCGGTGTCCACGGTATAGGAATAAAGTGACTCGCCGTCTTTGGCCGCCTTAACAATATCATTTCTGATGAATACCTTAAGCCCATTCTTTACGTCATCCTCCGAAGGGAAATGGTCACCCTTGTCATCAAAAGACTCGCCGGAAGCGTTTACGCCCCACCAATCGGTAGAAACTACATGTGTCGTGTCCATGCCGTCGTACTTGATGACAGTTTCCAGTTTGTCCGTACCCAACTTCTCAAGATCGATCTCTTTCCTGTCATTTCGCAAACGGATGAAAGGCTCTTCCAGCCCGTCAAGCTTTTTACTCATAACTGCTTCCTCGCTCTCGCACCCGGGCTGACCAACTGCCTGCAGCAGCGGTCAAATCAATCGAATGCGAGGAAGTTATAGAGGCTATGTTCCAGCCTCACAACTAGCAGAAATAACAGGTGCTCGCGCCGCGGACAGCATCCGCAGGCATAGGCCTCGTGCATCCACCTATCAAATTTGCCAGGTGTCGGCGCACGCCAGATTTTCTACTCTGCACCTGCAACAGGCGCGCCTGTCAATTTAAAAGCCCTGAAAGGACTGCCCCATGAATCCGACACAGCCCGACACAGCCAAGACCGCTGGAACCATTACGGTTTACACCACGAATGATGACCACCGAGCATACGAAGTTCCTGCCGAAGGCAGTGACCAGACTGTTCGCTTTTCGCTAGACGGCTTTAAAGCACGGCAGATCCATATGATCGGCATTCCCTCGGCCGCCACCATTACCTGGGAATCGAAAGATCGGGTGGACGGTAAACCGAAATGGTGGGTGACGTTCAAAACCACCCATTCGCCTTCATCGCTGGAAAAGAACGACATTGATCAGTATGTCACTCGCAACGCAAAGAACAGCTTCGTACGCACCGCGCTCGGCATTCTGGTCGTCGACAAATCTGAAAATGCTGCAGACAGAGACACACTCGGCGAAATAATCGTCAAGGTTTCAGCCCCACGTCGAGAGCCCAATGCAACCGCTCCTGTCGCTGCGCCCGTCCATGGAGAACAACCATGACCCTGCAAAGCAACGCAACCAACTTCGCCAGCTACACCCATGGCAGCGTTGATGTGCGTACCGGGCTGTACGGCTTCACCCTGGAAGTGCCACCGCTCAATGCCAACTTCCTGCAAGGCCCCAAGCTGCCCGTGGACCTGACCTTCAACCCGCTGAACACCTTCAACGCCGGCTACGGCATCGGCTGGGACTTCAAGTTCAGCCGCTACGACCTGAGCACCCATAGGCTCAGCCTGTACACCGGCGAAAGCTTCGCCGTCTCCGACCAGGGCCCTGGCCAACCGGCCGTGATCCACGAGCAGAAGTTCAAGGCCTTCACCTTCGAGCACATCGGCAGCCACGATGCCCCGCGCTTCCTCGTCACACACACCCACCACCTGCGCGAAATCCTCGAGCCCCTCCGCGCCGATGACTCGATATTCCTGCCGACACGGGTCGAGACCCTCGCCGGCCTCGGCATCAACTTGCGCTACGACGACCTCGGCCGGCTGCTGTCCATCACGGACGATTTCGATCAATCGCTGCTCACCCTCGAATTCGAAGGCAACAGCCAGGTGCAATTGCACGTGCACCCCGGCACTGAAGCCCACCAGCAGTTCACCCTGAAGTTCGACGGTGAAGAGTTGCGCTCCCTGATGATGCCCGCCAGCGACCAGCTCGACTGGACGTTCCACTACGACCGCATGGCCGGCATGCCTTTCCTGCAGCGGCTCACCCGGCCCTTCGGCGGCGAAGAGCGCATCCGCTACAAGGAACGCGGCCACCAGTACCCCGGCATCGACGAGTACCTGCCCCATGTGATCGAGCACCTGGAAATCCCCGACCCGCTGGACGAAGCCCACGCGATCAAGACCACCTACCAGTACAGCGGCGAAAACTTCCTGGGCAACGGCGCATCCGGCCTGGTCTGGGACAAGGAGTCCAACCGCGACCAGCTCTACCGCTTCGTCGGCAACAGCTACAACTACCACACCACGGTCAGCCACTACCTGGATGGCAAGGTGTCGAAAACCGTCAGGCACACCTTCAACCGCTTCCACCTGATGACCGAGCAGGTCACCGACGAAGCCGGCTGCATCCTCACCGTCAGCACCGAGTACCACGACAAGGCGGGCAGCTTCGAGTCCCAGGACGTGCGGGTGCAGTTGCCGAAAAAGATGACCAAGACCTGGACCCAGCGAGACACCCAGTTGCACCGCAAGGAATGGGTCGAAACCGATTACGACACCGACGGCAACCTTGTGCGGGAAACCCTCGCCAACGGCATGATCATGCTGCGCGAGTTCTACCCCGCCAGTGGCGCCAAGGGGTGCCCGCCCGACCCCGATGGCTTCAAGCGCAACCTCAAGAGCCTCACCGTCTACCCGGCCGAGGGCGAACCGGCCAAGGTCCTGCGCACACGCTACACCTACCGCTCGCTGCCCAGGCTGGCCACCGCGCAGGCACCCCGGCAGGCCGACAGCTGGCTGGCCACCGACGGCTGGCTGGTGGTCGACAGCGTGCAGGAGCTGGAAGTCGTCGACGGCGGCGAAAAACTGCTGCGCCGCGAGGACATCACCCACCTGAACATGCCCGCCAATGCGTTCCTGCATGGGCGCATCGACTTCAAGACCACCGAGCTGGGCAAGACCTGGTCGCGCACCGAATGGCGCCATCAGCAGAGCAACGATGACAACGGCAAGCCGACCCGGGTGCGCACCACCACCACCTTCAAGCCCCATGGCGGCACGCTGGAAAGAACCCTCAGCAGCCTGCACAGTGCCTTGCGCGACCAACCCGTCGAAACGCAAGACACCAACGGCGTGCAAACCCGCTACGGCTACGACATCGTCAACCGGCCGAGCATCGAGACCGTGGCGCCCGGCGACACCGACACCGCCAGCCGCACCTATCGCTATGGCCGGGCCACGGAAAACCAGCGCACCCTGTGGTATGCCGAGACCACCGACGTCAACAAGGTGGTCACCCGCACCTACCATGACGGGCTCAACCGCCCGGTGCGCGAAGAGCGCACCCTGGTCGCGCTGGACGACCCGCAGTCCAGCACCCGGATCACCCGCAAGGTCTGGGAAAAAACCTACGACACCCGCGGCCGTGTCGACAGCGAGATCCGGTTCGACTACGTGCCCGCCGCGCCCGGCAGCGACAACGCCGACGAGCAGGTCATCGCGCTGACCTCGCACTACCGCTACGACGCCTGGGGGAATCGATGCGAGGAGCAAAGAACGGATGGGGTCAAGCTCGTCACCCTGTTCTCGCCCTTCGGCACCGACGGCAACCACATCGAGCAGTGGCAGGAAAGCCGCGACCAGCCGGGCATCAGGCAGAACCACCGCGTGGTGGAGTACAACCGCTTCGACAAACCGGTCTACGAATACAACCTGCACCTGCCCGTCGACGCCGAAGCAGGCGCCAAGCCGGTGGAAGTCGACCGCACCGACTACCTCTACGATGGCCTGGGCCAGGCCGTGAAGGAAACCCTGAGCTTCGCGCCCGAGCACAACATCAAGCCGCGCGTCACCGAATACCGGTATGACGCCTGGAAACGCCACTTCGAAACCGTGCGCCCCAATGGCAGCGTGCTGACGCGCACCTTTGACGAACGCAGTACCGCAGAACTCACCACCCTGCTGGAAATCCGCGCGTACAGCGGCGCAGCACCGCGACCGGTGTGCAAACGCAGCTTCGACGGGCTCGAACGCCTGACCAGCGTAACGGTTGGCCCGCGTGTGGAAACCTACCAGTACCGCGGCCAGACCGACCTGGTGGACACCCGCACCTTCAGCAACACCGACCCGGCCCACAAAGACAAGCCCAAACAGGTCGAGCGCTACGACTACAAGCCGGCACTGACCCCCGAGCCCACCCTGATCAGCACCACCCTGGAACACGCGCAAGGGCCACAGGCCGCCAACGAAGCCACGTTCGCCTACCGCCCCAGCAGTGCCGAAGTGGTCAGCGCCGGCAACGAGCAGGGGGCCCGCGTCTACGCCTACACCGACCAGGGGTACCTGGCCCGGGAAGAATGGAACGGCACCGATGCGCAGCAGTACACCATCGACAACCGTCACTCCCTGCAAGGCCGCCTGCTCTATCGCAAGCACAGCGACGGCGACGCCTGCCTGTACGAGCATGACCCACTGGCGCGGCTGACCAGCGTCACCCAGGGCCACCTGCAGGCCGTGCTCGCCTACGACAGCATGGGCCGGCTGCACACCCTTACCACCCGTGACACCCGCGACCCGGAAAACCGCTATGTACGCACCACCCAGACCTACGACGACCTGGGCCGTGAGCACCGGCGCACGCTGCAAACCCCCGACCAGACGCAAATGCTGGAGCTGCAATGGCTGGACGGCACCACGTTGAAGTCACGCACCCTCTACAACCTCACCGATGCGGGCGAACACGAATGCCTGCGCCAGGAAATGTTCGAATATGACGCACTCAACCGCCTGGTGATCCAGGATTACCTGGGCGACTGGGGCAAAGAGGGCAAAGAGGGCAAGACGAGCGAACGCTGGCAGGCCTTGCCGCGCAACGCCAAGGGCCGCGCCATCCGCGGCAAGACCTACGCCTTCGATGCCATGGACAACCTCGAGCGCTGCCTGACGCGGTTTGCCGATGGCAGCGAGGACACCGCGAAATTCAGCTATGCAAACGACGACAGCTTCCAGTTGACCAAGGTGGCCCACACCCTGCTCGAAGACTACCCGGCCACACAAGCCTTCACCTATGACTTGCGCGGCAACAGGCTCAACGACGAGCAAGGGCGCCCGCTGGAGTACGACCTGCGAGGCCGCCTGGAGCGTGTGCGCGAGACCGACGGCAGTGAACGGGTGCGTTACCTGTACGACGGCCATGACCAGTTGCTGGCCAGCGTGCACGGTGACGAGGCCCGCAAGGTGCAGCGGCGATACCAGGACCATCGGCTGGAGGCCACCCGGGAAGGCAGCCTGCTGACCCAGTACCTGCTGGGTGACACCCATGCCCTGGCGGTGCAGCGCTCGGACGCCCCCACCGACCCGCTGCTGCTGCTGACCGACAATGCCGGCAGCATCGTCACCGAGGTGGACGCCGAAGGCACCCGCCCCGCCAGCTACACCGCCTATGGCGAACGCCAGGACGACAACGGCATGCACTGCCTGCTGGCATTCAACGGCGAGCTTCGCGAGGAGGCCACGGGCTGCTACCTGCTGGGCAGCGGTTACCGCGCCTACACTCCGGAACACGGCTTCAACAGTCCCGACTCGATGCCACCGGAAGAGGTCGGGATCAACCCCTACCTGTATGCCCTGGGCAACCCAGTCAAGTGGGGGGACCCTACCGGGCATAAGGCTCAGCCGCTCGCTGACAGTGGCGTGGCTGAGTACGAAGAGGAGACAGGGGCCACGAAGACCGAGTTGAAGTGGCTTGTAGTTGTTTTTTCTGCTGCCATACTAATTGGAATGGTCATCGCCACAAAATCGCGTATCCCTTTGGCAGCCATATCTCCCATAGCCTGGGTCGGTATAGCTGTACAAGGTATCGGCTTGGGCGTGCAAATCGCGGGAGCAAAACTTGCAAAGGAAAAACCTAAGGTTTCCGACGCACTCTATTATGCTGGCATGGTAATTAGCCTCATCGGCGTTGCGATTACTTTCGGGGGCCTGGCCAGACCTCGACTATATCGTTCTGGACCCTCAAGTTTCCCAAGCCGGCTATCCTACCCTCCTCAAGCGAACCACAATCCTATGGCGACAAACCACGCATCAAACATGCAGAGCCGTCTTTCAGCAGCGCACAACCGTTCACTGGCAGCTCGTTTGAATGCAAGACTTCCACCTCCATCTTACGAAACAGTAGCACCGCCATCTTACAATGAGGCCATAGAGATGGGTAACTTATCGTCCGGAAACACCCCGGTGCTGCAAACACCGCCTTCATCTGCACCGGTATCCGCGTCATCTTTGTCAACGTCTAATTCTGGTAGTCAAGGAGACTATCGATATGTAAGGACGCCCGTTTACGTAAATAAACCGACGGTCCGGCCTTGGCCTTGATCCTCAAACCCGACCCGACACGCTTTACCGCCCTCACACTCCAAGACGCATAGGTTTTCAACCAGACGGCGCTCCCGGCAGCAATATTCGCCGGGAGTCACCACCCCTTCCCTGTCCATATCTCTCTGCAGCGCGCAAGACTGTTCCTACATCCACCTCAGACCTCCCTCCCTACCCTGTCTGTCCCGAACCCGGCGCCGTCAGCCCCCCTGATGCATGCCGCTTTCTGCATACAGCCAAGCCCCAGCTCCTGCCTCAGCCCAGGAGCCAAGGGTGCCATAGGGACCTTCCATGCCCATGCTTCACTGCCGCAGGCCTGCCTTGACACCTCCACTGCCCGCGTTGGTGGGCAGTTCATTACTACTGCTGTCGATCACGCCAACCTTCGCCGCTACGCCGCGCTTCCAGGCCGAGTTCATGCACCAAGCCGCAGGCCAGGCCAGCGAGGCCGGTGCCTTTGCCCTGCAAGCGCTGGCCGAGCAAACCCCTCTGGCAGCCGGGCGCTACCGCGTGCAGGTCGTGGTCAATGACACCACGCCCTACACGCGCGAGATCGACATTCACAATAACGACGGGCAGGGCCTGCAGGCCTGCCTGACCGGCGAGCTGCTGCGCGCCTTCGACCTGCGCGAAGAAGCCCTCGATACGCCATTGCCCACCGACGACACCTGCCTGGACCTGGCCACCCTGGTGCCCGAGGCGCAGGCCGACTTCGACCCGCAACGCCTGCACCTGGCATTGTCCATCCCCCAGATCGCCATGCGCCGACACACCGCAGGGTCAGTACCCGAAGCGCGCTGGGATGCCGGCATCACTGCCGCGTTCGTCAACTACCAGGCATCGGCACAGCACTACAGCAGCGACAGCGGCCGCCGCCGCAGCAGCCAGGACCTGTACCTGAACAGCGGCATCAATGTCGCCGGCTGGCGCCTGCGCAGCACCCAGGCGCTTCGTGACAGCACCGATGGCCAATTCGACAGTCGCCACAGCGACACTTATGCGCAAAGCGATGTGCCGGGGCTGCGGGCCAACATCACCCTGGGCGAAACCTCCACTGGCGACGAAGTGTTTCGCAGCGTGCCCTTCGTCGGCGCACGGCTGGCTTCGGACCTGGACATGTACTCCGACACCGAACAACAGTACGCCCCGGTGATCCGCGGGGTAGCCCAGACCCGCGCGAAACTGGAGGTGCTGCACAACGGCTACCCGATCTACTCCACCTACGTGGCACCCGGGCCATACGCCATCGATGACCTCAGTGTCGGTGCCAGCCATGGTGAACTGGAGGTGATCCTTACAGAAGCCGATGGGCAGGTACGCCGTTTCACCCAACCCTATTCGTCACTGGGCAACCTGCTGCGCGAGGGTGTATGGCGCTACAGCGCAACCGTGGGTCGCTACAACGGCGCCGAGGAGCTGGACCGGCCACGGTTCTGGGAGGGCACGCTGGCCCGGGGCGGGGTCTGGGACAGCACGCTGTATGGCGGTGTGTTCACCAGCGATTACTACCGCGCCGGCGCCTTGGGTGTCGCCCGTGACTTCGCCGATCTGGGTGCGCTGTCGTTCGACGTCACCCACGCAAACACCGACCTCGGCAGCTTGAAAGGCCAGGTGCAAGGGCAGAGCTTTACCACGCGTTATGGCAAGAGCTTCGCAACCGGTACCAATCTGCGCTTCGCCGGCTACCGTTATTCGACCGAAGGCTACCACGATTTTGTCGAGGCCGTCCGGGAACGCAACCAGTCCGCGCATTACCTGGGCAACCGCCGCAGCCGACTGGAAGCTTCGGTCTACCAGAATGTCGGCAATGGCTCGCTGAGCCTTACGTTCTCGCAGGATGATTACTGGGGCAGCACTGCCCAACGCCGTCAGTACCAGGTGCAGTACAACACGCGCTGGCGTGACGTGAGCATCAACCTGTTCGCCTCCCAGGCCCTGACCGACAACACCGGCGATAACCGCATGTTCGGCCTGAGCCTGTCGCTGCCCCTGGATTTTGGCCGCCGCCATACCGCCAGTTTCGACCTGCAACGCTATGACGGCCGCTACAGCGAGCGTGCCAGCCTCAGCGGCGGGATGATGAACAACCAGCTCGGCTACCAGGTATCGCTGAGCAACGACCAGCAAAACAACACCAGCGGCGCACTGTCCCTGGCCCATCAAGGGACCAACGTCAGCTACGGGGGCGGCTACACCCAGGGTGCCGACTACCGCAGTGTGTCGCTCAACGCCAGCGGTGCTCTGCTGGCCCACGGTTCTGGCATCGTATTGGGCCCCTACATGGGCGAGACCGGCGCCCTGGTGCACGTGCCTGACGTTGCCGGCATCACCCTGGCAAACACGCCGTCGAGCCAGGCCAACCGCCAGGGCTACCTGCTGGCATCGAACCTGCGCCCTTACCGGCTGAATTCGCTGTTGCTGGATACCGACGAGCTTTCGCCGGAGACCATCATCGACAATGCCACGCAACAGGTTGTGCCACGCCGGGGCGCCATCGTCAAAGCCAGCTTCCCCAGCCGCCAGGTGATGCGCATGGTCCTGACCCTGCAGCAGGCGGACGGCCGCCCATTGCCATTCGGCACACAGATAAGCGATGCCCAGGGCAATGTCTTGGCGGTGGTCGGCCAGGCCGGCCAGGCGCTGGTCGCCAGCGATGTACCGGGGCTCCAGCAATTGCAAGCGCGGTGGGCAGACCAAGCCACCCGCGAATGCCAGGTGACGGTCAACCCCGGCGAAATTCCCCAGGTCAATGGCTACCGCCTGAAAACATTAACGTGCCAACCCCGGCATGCACCGTCTTCAACCCAAACCGACATGAATCACCAGGAACACACCTCATGAGCACATTTCGATGCACGGCACCGCGCCCTGCCGTCACCGCTGCCTGCGCCTTGGCATTGGGGCTGCTCTGCAGCGAGGCACAGGCCAGATGCGATTGGGAAACGGGCGCTACCTACATGAGCTTCAATCTTGACGTGGGCACCCGCTGGGTACCACGGGACGCCCCAATCGGGAGCGAGATTGCCAGCATCCGATTGAATGTTCCGAACGACTCGAGGGCGGCACTGAACTGTTTTTATGAGGCCTCGCCCCCTACGACCTTCAGCATGCCCGCCTCAACGGCCATGGCCTTGGGTGTGCCTGTTCAGGGTCAGCGTTTTGCCGACAGAGTGCTACGCACCAACATCGACGGTATCGGTGCCATCGTCACCGTGGGCCCACCCTTCACGGGTACGGCGAACAATTCGTTCACACCCGACGACAACAAACTGACCATTCCTTACAAGGGCACCATGCGCACGGATACAGGATTCGCTGCGAGAGTGGCCAACTTCAGAGGCACCTTGCAACTGATCAAGACCGGCCCGATACCTGCAGGCGAATACGACCTGAACAGAGAATTGTTCCACGGGCTTACAAATGACAAAGGCAAGGTCATGGACTTCAGCGTACGTGGCAAGATCAGGCAAGCGCAATGCAAGTTGCTGGGCAACCCAGTCAGCGCCGACCCGGTCAGGTTTGCAGACCACACGCTCGCTGATTTTACCGGCCCTGGGCCAGTGGGCACCGAGGTGGCGTTCAACATCCGCCTCAGCGACTGCGATGACGACAGTACCGCGCCCACGGCCTTCGCCCATATCGAACTGGACGGCACCAACGGCTCATCGGTGGTAGACGCCGATCAGGGGGTCTTCAGCCTGGGCACGGGTTCCACGGCAGACGGCTTCGGTGTTCAGATCATGCACGGTGACGGGCGGCCACTGCCGCTGCAGAAAGCCGTCGGGGTGAAACGACTGAATGTCGGCGAAACCCTGCTGGACTTCAAGGCACGCTACTTCCAGCTCGAACCCAAGGAGAAGGTGAAGGCTGGCCTGGCGAAGGCCTCGTTGAAATTCACAATCAGCTACAAGTGAGCAAAACACAGGCGCCTTGCGACAGGGCGCCTTGGCAGGCCAATTTCAGAAAGGCGAAAACGAAGAAAGGGACTTGCGTCCCTTTCTTCGTTCTTCGATTTGGAGCGGGAAACGAGACTCGAACTCGCGACCCCGACCTTGGCAAGGTCGTGCTCTACCAACTGAGCTATTCCCGCATTGTGAAGCTGTACCACTATCGGCGTGAAGAGCCTTGAAGACCTTCACCACCACTGCACCGCATAGACGCCACAGTATTGAACTGGAGCGGGAAACGAGACTCGAACTCGCGACCCCGACCTTGGCAAGGTCGTGCTCTACCAACTGAGCTATTCCCGCAAATGGCGTCCCCTAGGGGACTCGAACCCCTGTTACCGCCGTGAAAGGGCGGTGTCCTAGGCCACTAGACGAAGGGGACACACGACACTTTTCAGTGCACCAGGTTTGAACCTCACGATTCAGCCTGGATTTTCTTTTCCTGCCCCGCCATTAAGCGCTGCCGGAGAAACTGGAGCGGGAAACGAGACTCGAACTCGCGACCCCGACCTTGGCAAGGTCGTGCTCTACCAACTGAGCTATTCCCGCAATTTGGCGTCCCCTAGGGGACTCGAACCCCTGTTACCGCCGTGAAAGGGCGGTGTCCTAGGCCACTAGACGAAGGGGACACGCTGCTGGCATTACTGCCTGCTTTCACTCCCTGCCGCGTTTCGCTGTGTGCTTTACGCTGCAAGTGGCGCGCATTCTATGGATGGTTCGGACAGGCGTCAACCCCTTTGTAGAAATTTATTTAAATCAATGACTTCCGGGTAGGTAGGGGTGCAGTTGCGGGCCGGGTTGTCGATATAGAGAGAGGGGTACCTGCACCGCCCTCTTCGCGGCTAAAGCCGCTCCCACAAGGACCGCACGAAGCCTGAGGGCGGTGCGATCCCTGTGGGAGCGGCTTTAGCCGCGAATAGGCCGATACAGGTATATAGCCGCTGTTCGTCCCCAGACGAACTCACTACACTCAAGGGTGTAATTCTTCTTCAATGAGGCATTAACGGTGACACCACTTCTGATCACCCTGCTCATCGTGGCGGGTATCGCGTTGCTGATCGTGATCGGCTACCTAAACAATGTGGTCGAGAACGGCAAGCTAGAGCGCGCCCGGATGAAGGTCGAGCTGGCCGACCGCCTGCGCCGCTGTGGCGAAATCACCGAGACCTTCCCAGGCCAGTTCATGACACCGGCGCTGAAGTTGCTGCTGACCCGCCTGGAGCTCAACCTCAACCAGCGTCAACTGGCGATGGACAAGCACAATGCCGAAATCAAGGCGCGCATCGCCGAACTGGAGAGACTGATTGCCCAGGGCGGGCAGATACCGGTGAACAACCCGCCCAACCCGATCCAGACCGAGATCAAGGCCAAGGATGTGCGCTTCCTGCTGGAGGCGTTGCACAACCAGGTGACCCGCGCCGCCCAGGAGGGCTTCCTGCCCACGCCCGAGGCAAAGCAATGGGTCAAGGAAATCCGCCATATCCTGGTGCTGTTGCATATCGAGTTCTTCAACAACCTAGGCCAGCAGGCCCTCCAGCAGAACCAGCCAGGCCAGGCGCGACTTGCGTTCGAGCGCGGCGTGCAGTACCTGCGCAAACAGCCGGAACCGAAGGTTTATGAGGAGCAGCTTACGTACCTGGAGAAGCTGCTGGCCCGGGCCAACGCCCAGGTGCTGGACCGCATGGCTCCGGCGGAGGACGAGCAGAATGAACTGACCCAGGGGCTCAAGACCGATGAGGAAGAGACCTGGAAGAAGAAGGTGATGTACGACTGATGCTTTAACCTTTACCGGCCTCTTCGCGGCTAAAGCCGCTCCCACGGGGACCGCCTCGCCCTCAGGCTTGATGCCATCCTTGTGGGAGCGGCTTTAGCCGCGAAGAGGCCGGTAAAGGCAACGACCATCAGCAGTCGGTCAGCTCCAGGAAGATCGCCGCCAACCGCTCCAGCCCCACCTGATCCGCCTCACTGAAGCGCCCAAGCTTCGGGCTGTCCAGGTCCAGCACACCAATCAACCTGCCCTCCTTCACCAGCGGGATCACCAGCTCGCTGTTGGACGCGCTGTCACAGGCAATGTGCCCCGGGAACGCATGCACGTCCTCTACCCGCTGGGTCTGCCGAGTGGCCGCTGCCGCTCCGCACACACCCTTGCTGAACGGGATGCGCACGCACGCCACCTGGCCCTGGAACGGGCCCAGCACCAGTTCTTCGTTGCGGTTGAGGTAGAAGCCCGCCCAGTTGAGGTCGTCCACCTGGTTATAGAGGAATGCCGAGAACTGCGCGGCATTGGCGATGAAGTCACGCTCGTCGGCAAACAGCGCCTGCACTTGCGCCGCCAGCAGGTTGTAGCCGTCGAGGCCGGCGCCACTGGCATTGAGGTCGATCATTTACTTTTGCTCCAGCAATTGCAGCCCGACCCAGTAGCGGGCGAACTGATAGGCACAACGGCCATTACGGTTACCGCGGCCGGTGGCCCAGCGCACGGCGAGGATGTCGAGTTCTTCGCTGCGCTGCCAGGCCAGGCCGGCAGTTTGTGCGAGCTGGCCGATCCAGTGCTCGACCACGTTCAGGAAGTGTTCCTGGGTGAAGGGGTAGAACGACAGCCACAGGCCAAAACGGTCGGACAGGGCAATCTTGTCCTCCACCGCTTCGCTGGGGTGCAGCTCGCCGTCCACGCGCTTCCAGTTCTCGTTGTCGCTTTCCTTCTCCGGCACCAGGTGGCGGCGATTGGAAGTGGCGTACAGCAGCACGTTGTCCGGAGCCTGCTCGAGTGAGCCGTCGAGCACGCTCTTGAGCACCCGGTAGTCGCCCTCCCCGGCTTCGAACGACAGGTCGTCGCAGAACAGGATGAAGCGCTGCGGCAGTTTCTGCAGTTGCTCGACCACCCGTGGCAGGTCGGCCAGGTGGTCGCGTTCGATTTCGATCAGGCGCAGGCCGGCACCGGCGTGCTCGGCCAGCAGGGCACGTACCAGCGACGACTTGCCGGTGCCGCGCGAGCCCCACAGCAATGCATGGTTGGCCGGCATGCCGTTGATGAACTGATGGGTGTTGCGGCCCAGCTGGTCACGCTGATGGTCGACGCCAATCAGGTCGCTGAGGCGAATGTCCAGGCTTACTTCCAGCGGCAGCAGGTAGCCGCTACGGCCATCGCGCTGCCAGCGCGCGGCCAGGGTGGTGGCCCAGTCGATGTTCGGACGTGTTGCCGGCAACAGGGGTTCGAGGCGGGCCAGTACCGATTCGGCGCGGTCCAGGAAAGCAATCAAGCGAGCGTCCATCAGGGCTCCTGCAAATTCAGATTCGGGGCTGCTGTGCCGGCCTCTTCGCGGCTAAAGCCGCTCCCACAGGTACATCACAGGTCTCAAGGGCGGTGATAAACCTGTGGGAGCGGCTTTAGCCGCGAAGAGGCCGGCACAACCAGTAGAGCAATCAAGGCTGAATGTGTGACAGACCCACCAGCAGCCGGGGTTGATCGGCTATGCTTGCGCAGCGCAAGGGACGTGAAACCGGCTCGGGACACATGGATATCAAGTTCACCAATCGCCTGTCATACAAGCAAGCCCGGTTGACAGTCCTGGTCGGCTTCATCCTGGGAACATTGCTCAGTCTCATCCAGATAGGCATCGATTATGCCAGCGAAGACGCGTCCATCAACCGCGAAGTGCGCGCCTTGCTGCAAATCAGCCACAACCCGGCCTCGCGCATTGCCTACAACATCGATTCGGAACTGGCGCTGGAGCTGACTCGCGGCTTGCTGGAGTCGCCGGCAATCATCCGCGCGTGGCTGAGCGACAACAACGAAACGGTGCTGGCCGATGTCGAGAGGCCGCGCCTGCAGGACCGCTACCGACCGCTCAGCGACTTCCTGTTCGGCGAGCAACGCCAGTTCAAGGAGCGCCTGTACCTCACCCATATGCCCGACGAGGACCTCGGCACGCTGTACCTGGAGGTGGACACCTACGCCTTCGGCAGCCGCTTCCTCGACCGCGCCGGCATAACCCTGCTCAACGGCTTCGCCCGCAGCCTGGTGTTGACCGGCATCTTGCTGGCGCTGTTCTACATGATGCTGACCAAACCGCTGGTGACAGTGATCGGCGCGCTCAGCGGCAGCGACCCGCGCAAGCCCCGCCAAACCCGCCTGGCCTGCCCGCACGGCCACGAAAACGACGAGATCGGCGTTCTGGTGAAAGTCGCAAACCAGCAGTTCGTCAGCATGGCCACCGAGATCGAGCAGCGGCGCACAGCGGAAAACCGCCTTACCCAGTACCTCAACGAGCTGGAAGATATCGTCTCGGCACGCACCAACGAGCTGAAAGCCAGCAACAACAGCCTGAGCCTGTCCAACCAGGAGCTGGAAGAAGCCCGACGCCGGGCGCTGGACATGGCCCAGGCACGCGCCGCCTTTCTCGCCAACATGAGCCACGAAATCCGTACCCCGCTCAACGGCATGCTCGGCATGATCGCCCTTGCCCTGGACAGCCCGCTACCCAGCGAGCAACGCCAGCAACTGGCGATAGCCCATGACTCCGGCAAGGTGCTGGTGGAATTGCTCAACGATATTCTCGACCTGTCCAAGTTCGATGCCGGCCAGCTGGAGCTGGAGCGCATTCCGTTCGACATGGGCTCGATGGTCGAGGACACCGCCAACCTGCTGTCGCAGAACACCGCGCAAAGCGTGGAGCTGACCTGCCTGATCGCCCGGGACTTCCCCAGCAGCGTGCTTGGCGACCCCACGCGGGTAAGGCAGATCGTCAGCAACCTGCTGTCCAACGCCCTCAAGTTCACCCGCTTCGGCCGCGTGGATGTGCGCCTGGCGACCATTGTCGGCGGTGTGCGCCTGGAAGTGCGCGACACCGGTATCGGCATCCCCGAAGAAGCCCAGGCGCGGATCTTCCAGCCGTTCACCCAGGCGGGCGCCGGCATCACCCGCCAGTTTGGCGGCACAGGCCTGGGCCTGGCGCTGACGCGCAACCTGTGCAAGGCCATGCAGGGCCACCTGCATATCAAATCCGACCCGGGCTTCGGCAGCCGCTTCACCGCCGAGCTGCCGCTGGCCGTGCACACCGAGGCCATCCCGCCATCCCCATTGCACGGGCGCGTGGCTGCGCTGAGCGCGGCCGGCAGCGGGCTCGATGAACTGCTGCAGGACCTTTTGCCCGCCTGGGGCCTTGATTATCAGCGCCATGACAGCAGCGCGGAGTTGGACGCCACGGCCATAGACCTGTTGATCACCGACAGCCTGGACCAGCTGTTCGAACTGCGCCCGGCGCTGAAGACACCGATCTTGCTGGTGACCGCCTACGGCAACTTCCTGCCCAGCGAACAGTCGGTCACCCTCGCCCCCCTGCACCAGCTGGCCCGGCCGCTGGCGCGCAACGCCCTGTACCAGACCTTGCGCCGCACCTTGCAGGGCCACGAGCCCGAACACCCACTGGCCACCCCGGCCATTACCCTGGAACAAGGCCGTGCGCGCATCCTGCTGGTGGAAGACAACCCGGTGAACCAGCTGGTGGCCAAGGGCATGCTGGCCAAGCTCGGCTGCCAGGTGCAGTTGGCCACCCAGGGCGCCGAGGCCCTGGAGCTACTGGAACAGGACGAGTTCGACCTGGTGCTGATGGACTGCAACATGCCGGTGATGGACGGCTACGAGGCCAGCCGGCGCATCCGCCAGAGCGGCCGCTGGCCCGATCTGCCGATCGTTGCCCTCACCGCCAACGCCATGCCCGAAGAACGCGAGCGCTGCCGGGCAGCGGGCATGAACGACTACCTGGCCAAGCCGTTCCGCCGTGAAGAGCTGCTGGCGCTGGTCGACCACTGGGTGCCTGTCAACGGCTGAGCAGTCGCTCGATATCCGCTTCCAGGGCCTGCGGCTTGGTGGTGGGGGCGTAGCGCGTTACCTGGCCAGAGGCCGGGTCGACCAGGAACTTGGTGAAGTTCCACTTGATCTTCTGGCTACCCAGAATGCCCGGGGCGCGCTGCTTGAGTTCGACGAACAGCGGGTGACTGCCGGGCCCGTTGACCTCGACCTTGCGGAACAGCGGGAAGCTCACACCAAAATTGCGCTCGCAGAACTGGGCGATTTCCCGTGCATCGCCCGGCTCCTGCTTGCCGAACTGGTTGCAGGGAAAGCCCAGCACCACCAGACCACGCGCGCGATAGGCCTGCCACAGTTGCTCCAGGCCCTTGTACTGCGGGGTAAAGCCGCACTGGCTGGCGGTATTGACCACCAGCAGCGCCTTGCCGGGGAAGTCGCCGAGCTTCTTGTGCTCGCCGCCCAAGGTCACGCAGGGGATGTCCAGTATCGATCCAGCCATGGTCGGGCTCCGGTCAGTCGCGCGGGCGCAGGTCGATGCACACCGAGTTGATGCAGTAGCGCAGGCCGGTCGGTGGCGGGCCGTCGGGGAACACGTGGCCCAGGTGCGCATCGCAGCGGGCACAGGTGACTTCGGTGCGGATCATGCCGTGGGAGGTGTCGCGGATCTCGATCATCGCGCTTTCTTCGATGGGGGCGTAGAAGCTCGGCCAGCCGCAGCCGGAATCGAACTTGGTCTGCGCATCGAACAGTGGCAGGCCGCAGCAGATGCAGTGGTAGATGCCGTCACGGCGCTCGCTGTTGTACTTGCCGCTGAACGGCCGCTCGGTGCCCTTCAGGCGGCACACCTGGTACTGCTCGGGGTCGAGCATCGACCGCCATTGTTCCAGGGTTTTCTCGATCTTTTGCATGTAGGGACCTCGGCAGGCTGAATTTCACTGCGCACCGTCTTTTCCGGGGCGCGGGTGGCACGTATATTAGTTGGCTTCGTGTGCCAGGCGTTCAGTCTGGCACCCGCTTCCTGCCCTTTCAAACCTTTCGGCGGGGCGTAGCGCGTTTTCTCAATCGGGATCCCATCATGCAGTTCAGCAAATCGAACAAGCTCGCCAATGTCTGCTACGACATTCGCGGCCCAGTGCTCAAGCACGCCAAGCGCCTGGAAGAGGAAGGCCACCGCATCCTCAAGCTGAACATCGGCAACCCGGCGCCGTTTGGCTTCGAGGCGCCTGACGAAATTCTCCAGGATGTGATCCGCAACCTGCCCACCGCCCAGGGCTACAGCGACTCCAAGGGCCTGTTCAGCGCGCGCAAGGCGGTGATGCAGTACTGCCAGCAGAAGCAGATCGAAGGCGTTGGCATCGAAGACATCTACCTGGGTAATGGTGTGTCCGAGCTGATCGTCATGTCCATGCAGGCACTGCTCAACAACGGCGACGAAGTGCTGATCCCGGCCCCCGACTACCCGCTGTGGACCGCCGCCGTGAGCCTGGCCGGCGGCAAGCCGGTGCACTACCTGTGCGACGAGCAGGCCGACTGGTTCCCCGACCTTGAGGACATCAAGGCCAAGATCACCCCGAACACCAAGGCCCTGGTGATCATCAACCCGAACAACCCGACCGGCGCGGTGTACTCCAAAGAGCTGCTGCTGGGCATGCTGGAACTGGCCCGCCAGCACAACCTGGTGGTGTTCTCCGACGAGATCTACGACAAGATCCTGTACGACGAAGCCGTGCACATCAGCACCGCCTCGCTGGCCCCCGACCTGCTGTGCCTGACCTTCAACGGCCTGTCCAAGTCGTACCGGGTGGCGGGCTTCCGTTCCGGCTGGCTGATCATCTCCGGGCCCAAGCACCACGCGCAAAGCTACATCGAAGGCATCGACATGCTGGCCAACATGCGCCTGTGCGCCAACGTGCCTGCCCAGCATGCCATCCAGACCGCGTTGGGCGGCTACCAGAGCATCAACGACCTGGTGTTGCCGCCGGGCCGCCTGCTGGAGCAGCGCAACCGCACCTACGAGCTGCTGAACGACATCCCGGGCGTGAGCTGCGTGAAGCCGATGGGTGCGCTGTATGCATTCCCGAAGATCGACCCGAAGGTTTGCCCGATTCACAACGACGAAAAGTTCGTGCTCGACCTGCTGCTGTCGGAGAAGCTGCTTATCGTTCAGGGTACGGCGTTCAACTGGCCGTGGCCGGACCACTTCCGCGTGGTCACCCTGCCGCGAGTGGATGACCTGGAAGCGGCGATTGGCCGGATCGGCAATTTCCTGAAAGGTTATTCGCAGTAAGTGATGGCCTCTTCGCAGCGCAAGGCTGCTCCTACAGTAGAACGCATGCCCCCTGTAGGAGCAGCCTTGCGCTGCGAATGGGCTGCAAAGCAGCCCCCGAAAACCCCTAAGGATGTTTCTTACATCCTGCAACGCTCTATCCCACAGCCCCCGCGCCATCCTCTGCCATACTCCGCCGTACACAGTTTGAAATAGTCGCCCGATTGAATCGGCACGGCCGGCCCCTTATATACCCCGCAGTAAGCGACAACTCATCCGTCAGGAGAACGTAACAACCATGATGCGCATTCTGTTGTTTGTAGCCACCAACCTCGCGGTGGTGCTGGTTGCAAGCATTACCCTGAGCCTGTTCGGTTTCAACGGGTTCATGGCCGCCAACGGGGTCGACCTGAATCTCAGCAGCCTGCTGGTGTTCTGCGCCGTGTTCGGCTTTGCTGGCTCCCTCGTCTCGCTGTTCATCTCCAAGTGGATGGCGAAGATGACCACCGGCACCCAGATCATCAGCCAGCCGCGCACCCGCCACGAACAGTGGCTGCTGCAAACGGTGGAAGAGCTGTCCCGTGAAGCGGGCATCAAGATGCCCGAGGTGGGTATCTTCCCGGCATACGAGGCCAACGCCTTCGCCACCGGCTGGAACCGCAACGACGCTCTGGTCGCCGTGTCCCAGGGCCTGCTGGAGCGCTTCTCGCCCGATGAAGTGCGCGCAGTGCTGGCCCACGAGATCGGCCACGTGGCCAACGGCGACATGGTCACCCTGGCGCTGGTGCAAGGCGTTGTGAACACCTTCGTGATGTTCTTCGCGCGCATCATCGGCAACTTCGTCGACAAGGTGATCTTCAAGAACGAAGAAGGCCAGGGCATTGCCTACTACGTGGCGACCATCGTTGCCGAGCTGATCCTGGGCATTCTGGCCAGCATGATCGTGATGTGGTTCTCGCGCCGCCGCGAATACCGCGCCGACGAAGCCGGTGCTCAGCTGGCCGGTACCGCGGCGATGATCGGCGCCCTGCAGCGCCTGCGCGTGGAGCAAGGCCTGCCGGTGCACATGCCCGACACCATGAAGGCCTTCGGCATCAATGGTGGCCTGAAGCACGGCCTGGCCGGGCTGCTGATGAGCCACCCGCCGCTGGAAGACCGTATCGAGGCACTGCGCCGTCGCGGTTGATCCAACCGGTAGAAACAAAGGGCGACTTCGGTCGCCCTTTTTTGTACACCTGTGCCGGCCTCTTCGCGGGTAAACCCGCTCCCACAGGTTCACCACATACCTTGAGGATTGTGCAGTACCTGTGGGAGCGGGTTCACCCACGAAAGGGCCAAGACAGGCTACACACCTGTCAGCGGCTGACCCGGCAAACCCGCTCCAACAAGCTCGATACCCCGGCCTGCAAAAACTTCGGGCTTTCTTCAATCACCTCCACAGCCTCCAGCTCATCCAGCTGCCACCCGGCAAACCCTTGTCGCAGCTCTTCATCTCCTACCGAAAACGGCGGCCCGCCCAGCAAGGATTGGTCATAATCCAGAGTCACCACCAACCCTTGGCAACCCGTCGGCAGCAAGCGCGACAACAACCGCATGTAAGCCACACGCATCTGCGAAGGCAAGGCAATCAACGCCGCCCGGTCATACAGCCCCGCGCAGTCGCCGACATCCTCTGCCTGCAACGCAAAGAAATCCCCACACCAGAGTTCGACGTCACCACTGCGCCAAACCTCGAAAGCCCCACGCTGCTGTACCTCGGCCTGCAGCCCATGCTCGCGGAAGAATGCCTCCACCGCCCGCCGCGACAGCTCTACGCCCAACACGCGATACCCCTGCCCGGCCAACCAGGCCAGGTCCAGGCTCTTGCCGCACAACGGCACCAGCACGCGGCTGCCCGGCGCAAGGCCAAGCGTTGGCCAATATTTCTGCAGATAGGGGTTCACCTGCGCCTGGTGAAAGCCGATCTGGTTGTCGGCCCACCGCTGCTGCCAGAACGCTGGCTCCATGATCACTCCCGATTTTTAGATGGTTTGTCGGTAAAAGTTGGTTTGGATTTCGATCTGTAGTTGATCGAAGATGTGTGCATCTTAACCGTCAGGAACCCGCCATGCTGCCCAGCCTGTTCATCTCCCATGGCTCCCCCATGCTTGCCCTGCAACCCGGCGCCAGCGGGCCGGCGCTGGCCGGGCTGGCCAACGCCCTGCCCCGTCCGAAAGCGATCGTGGTGGTGTCGGCACACTGGGAAAGCCGCGAACTGCTGGTTACCGGCAGCGCACAGCCCGAGACCTGGCATGACTTCTACGGCTTCCCACCAGCGCTATATGCGGTGCAATACCCGGCGCCGGGTGACCCCACCCTTGCCGGGCAGGTCAGTGAACTGCTGCAGGCTACCGGGCTGCCAGCCCGGCTGGATGCGCAGCGGCCATTCGACCACGGCGCCTGGGTACCTCTGTCGCTGATGTACCCGGAGGCGAATATTCCGGTTGTGCAAGTTTCCCTGCCCAGCCACATGGGGCCGGCGCTGCAGGTCAAGGTAGGCCAGGCGCTGGCGGGTTTGCGCGGTCAGGGCATGCTGTTGATCGGCTCGGGCAGCATTACCCACAACCTGGGCGAACTGGACTGGCATGCCGGGCCGGATGTGATCGAGCCATGGGCACTGGCGTTCAGGGATTGGGTGGTGGAAAAGCTTCGGGCGGATGATCAGCAAGCGTTGCTGAATTATCGGCAGCAGGCGCCGTTTGCGGCGCGCAACCATCCCAGTGACGAGCATTTCCTGCCGCTGTTCTTTGCCCTGGGGGCTGGGGGCAAGTTCGGGGTGGTGCACCAAGGGTTTACCCTGGGGGCGTTGGGGATGGACATTTATCGGTTTGGCTGAAGGGCCTCTTCGCGGGTGAACCCGCTCCCACAGGGTCTCCACAGATTTCAAGGCTTGTGCTGTACCTGTGGGAGCGGGTTTACCCGCGAAAGGGCCGGCGCAGGCAAAAAAAATCCCCAGCCAAAGCCGGGGATTTTTTCATTGCGCCAGGATCAATCCTCGCGGTAGCGACGCAGCTTCAGCTGCTTGCCAGCCACGCGGGTGTCCTTGAGCTTGGACAGCAGCTTCTCCAGGCCATCTTCCGGCAACTCGACCAGGCTGAAGCTGTCGCGCACCTGGATACGGCCGATAGCGTCACGGGCCAGGCCACCCTCGTTGAGGATCGCGCCCAACAGGTTCTTGGCAGCGATGCCGTCACGGGCACCCAGGGCAGTGCGGCAACGCACACGGCCTTCGGCAAGCGGCATCGGTGCACGGCGCTCGCGGTCACCACGCTCCGGGCGCTCGCCACGCTCACCACGTTCGGTACGCTCGCCACGCGGGGCGAAGCTCGGCACCAGCGGCTGCTCACGCTCTACCGCAGCCAGGTCCAGCGCCTGGCCATTGGTGGCCTTGCGCAGCAGGGCAGCAGCCAGGGCACGCGCGCTGCAACCCAGGTCGGCGGTCAGGCGGTCGAACAGCTCGCCGTGGGTGGCTTCCGCTTCGGCAACCAGCGGCGCCAGGCTCGAGGTCAGCTTCTTGATGCGGGCGTCCAGCACGGCCTGGGCATTCGGCAGGCGGGCTTCGGCAACTTTCTGCCCGGTTACGCGCTCGATCACCTGCAGCATGCGGCGCTCACGCGGGGTGACCAGCAGCAGTGCACGGCCATCGCGACCGGCACGGCCGGTACGGCCGATACGGTGTACGTAGGACTCCGGGTCGTACGGCATGTCGACGTTGAACACGTGAGTGATGCGCGGTACGTCCAGGCCACGGGCAGCGACGTCGGTAGCGACAACGATGTCCAGGCGGCCATCCTTGAGCGAGTCGATCACACGCTCACGCTGGTTCTGGGCGATGTCGCCATTCAGCGCGGCAGCCTTGTAGCCCTTGGCTTCCAGCGCGGAGGCCAGGTCCAGGGTGGCTTGCTTGGTACGCACGAAGGCGATCAGCGCATCGAACTCTTCCACTTCCAGCAGACGCAGCACAGCCGGGATCTTCTGGTCAGCGTGGACCATCAGGTGGGCCTGCTCGATCGCGGTAACGGTCTGGGTCTTGCTCTGGATCTTGACGTGCTTGGGCTCGCGCAGGTGACGTTCGGCGATCGAGCGGATCGACGACGGCAGAGTGGCGGAGAACAGCACGGTCTGGCGGCTGGCAGGGATGGCATCGAAGATCACTTCGAGGTCGTCCATGAAGCCCAGCTTGAGCATCTCGTCGGCTTCGTCCAGTACCAGGTACTGCACGGTCGACAGGACTTTTTCGTCACGACGCAGGTGGTCGCACAGACGGCCCGGGGTGGCCACGACGATTTGCGCGCCGTTGCGGATCGCACGCAGCTGTGGGCCCATCGGGGCACCACCGTAGACGGCGACCACGTTCACGCCCGGCATCTGCTTGGCGTAGGTTTCGAAAGCGGTAGCAACTTGCAGCGCCAACTCACGGGTTGGCGCCAGGATCAGGGCTTGCGGTTCGCGCTTGCTCACATCGATCTTGTTGAGGATCGGCAGGGCGAAGGCAGCGGTCTTGCCGGTGCCAGTCTGCGCCTGGCCGATCATGTCGTGACCGGCGAGGATGATCGGGATCGATTGTTGCTGAATGGCGGACGGCTCTTCGTAGCCGGTCGCCAGAACGGCAGCAACAATATTCGGATTGAGATCGAGAGCGGCGAAGCCGCCGGTTTCCTGGGTCATGGGTCTGCCTCTAGGTGCATCCGCAAAGACCCATGCTCCAAAGCTGCACAAGCCATGAAAGACCGACAGGTCACCCAGGCAGCTTTGGCGGCGGGGATTTGCGAAAACGATTGAAAAAGATAAACGTGGGAAAGTCCGCCTAGCGGACGTGCAGCCGAAGCTGGACTCGGAGGGTTTACACCACCTGATTTTGCGGTCCGCTAAAAGACCGGCGCGTACTATACCCGAAATCGTGCGCAGACGTGAGGAATATTTTCAGGGTGCCTGACCAGTGTCGGGCCATCAACCACCAGGAACTGAATCGATAATTCTTTATTGCCTGTATCGGCCCCATCGCCGGCAAGCCAGCTCCCACAGGGACAGCCAACGCGGTCGGTGTGGGAGCTGGCTTGCCGGCGATAGGGCCAGCAGCCTCGACACAGATTCATCAGGTAGCCGGCCGAATCTCGCGGATCAGCCCTTCGAGGCTGTACCCCAGGCGCGGCGCCAACGCCTCGGCCCGGGCCCTCAGCCCATCCAGGTCCAGCGTCTGCTCCAGGTCCGCCGGCACCAGCAGGATCACATTGCCCTCCTTCACCGGCAGCTCCCAGTAATGCCGGTGGTACAACCCGCGCAGCAACGCCGCGCCCAGCGGCTTGCCGTCGTCGGTGGCCCACTGGTTGATCACCAGCCACCCACCCGGGTTCAGCTGCTGCTGGCAGTTCTCCAGGAAGTTCCACGCCAGGTGCCCCACCCCCGGCCCATGGTCGGTGTACAGGTCGACGAAAAGCAGGTCGGCCTTCTCCGCCGTGGGCAAAAGCTCCAGGGCATCGCCGATGCGTACATACAGCCGCGGGTCATCGTCCAGGCCCAGGTACTCCATGGCCAGGCGCGGTACCTCCGGGCGCAGTTCGATGGCCTCGATGTCGTCCAGCGGCAGGAACTTCATGCAGGCCTGGGTCAGCGTGCCGGCCCCCAGGCCGAGAAACAGCGCGCTCTCCGGCTGCTCGTGGCACAACGCCCCCACCAGCATGGCGCGGGTATAGTCGTATTCCAGCCAGCTTGGGTCGGCCGTGAACACGCAGCTCTGCTCGATCGCATCGCCGAATTCCAGAAAGCGGTAGTCGTCGACTTCATACACGCTGATGACACCAAAGGCGTCCTCCACCCGTGCCAGTAGCCGCTCTTCCCGTTCCGCCGCCATGCTCACCACCCACCCGCGCAAAAACGCGCATTGTCCGCCAACACCCTTGATGCAACAAGCGCAGCGCCAACTGTTACCATGGCCCATAGCCTACAACCGACAAGACCGAGCCCGAGATGAACCAACCGTGGAGCCCCGACAGCTGGCGTGCCCTGCCAATCCAGCAGCAACCGACCTACCCCGATGCCGCGCACCTGCTGAAGGTCGAACAGACCCTGGCCAGTTACCCGCCGCTGGTGTTCGCGGGCGAGGCACGCGAGCTGCGCCGGCAGTTCGCCGAGGTCACCGAAGGCCGCGCCTTCCTGCTGCAGGGTGGCGACTGCGCCGAGAGCTTCGCCGAGTTCTCGGCGGCGAAAATCCGCGACACCTTCAAGGTGCTGCTGCAAATGGCCATTGTCATGACCTTCGCCGCCGGCTGCCCGGTGGTCAAGGTCGGGCGCATGGCCGGGCAGTTCGCCAAGCCGCGCTCATCGGGCGATGAAACCATCGGCGACATCACCCTGCCCGCCTACCGTGGCGACATCGTCAACGGCATCGGCTTCGACGCGAAAAGCCGCATCCCCGACCCGGAGCGCCTGCTGCAGGCCTACCACCAGGCCACCGCCAGCCTCAACCTGCTGCGCGCCTTCGCCCAGGGCGGGTTTGCCGACCTGCACCAGGTGCACAAGTGGAACCTGGACTTCATCGCCAATTCGGCGCTGGCCGACAAGTACCACCAGCTGGCCAACCGCATCGACGAAACCCTGGCATTCATGCGCGCCTGCGGCCTGGACAGCGCGCCGCAGCTGCGCGAAACCAGCTTCTTCACCGCCCACGAAGCACTGCTGCTGAACTATGAAGAAGCCTTCGTGCGCCAGGACAGCCTGACCGGCGACTACTACGACTGCTCGGCGCACATGCTGTGGATCGGCGACCGCACCCGCCAGCTTGACGGTGCTCATGTGGAGTTTTTGCGCGGCGTGCACAACCCGATCGGGGTCAAGGTTGGCCCGAGCATGAACCCCGAGGAGCTGATCCGCCTGATCGACACGCTGAACCCGGCCAACGATCCCGGGCGCCTGAACCTGATCGTGCGCATGGGCGCCGGCAAGGTTGGCGAACACCTGCCGGGGCTGATCCGCACTGTCGAGCGCGAAGGGCGCAAGGTGCTGTGGAGCTCCGACCCGATGCATGGCAACACCATCAAGGCCAGCAGCGGTTACAAGACCCGTGACTTTGCGCAGATCCTGGATGAGGTGAAGCAGTTCTTCCAGGTGCACCAGGCCGAGGGCAGCCATGCCGGCGGTATCCACATCGAGATGACCGGGCAGAACGTCACCGAATGCATCGGCGGCGCCCGGCCGATCACCGAGGATGCGCTGTCCGACCGGTATCACACCCACTGCGACCCGCGCATGAACGCCGACCAGTCCCTGGAGCTGGCATTCCTGATTGCCGAAACCCTCAAGCAGGTGCGGCGCTGAGCAGCGCCTGGCGCAACTGGCTGCCCTCCTTGCGCGGGCAGTTAAGTTGCACCTTTTCCAGGCCCAGCCAACTGGCCAGGCGCAGCAGGTTGCCGGCCAGGGCCTGGTAACCTTCCTCGTCCAGGCCTGCGGCCTCCACATGCACGGCATGCACTGCCAGTTGCCCCTGGGCGCGCTCGGCGCGCAAGTCCACCCGTGCGCCGATGCGTTCGTGGTACAGGAACGGCAGTACGTAGTAGCCGTACACCCGCTTGTGCGCCGGGGTGTAGATTTCCAGGCGGTAGCGGAAGTCGAACAAGCGCTCGGTACGGTTGCGTTCCCAGACCAGTGAATCGAACGGCGACAACAGCGCGCTGGCCTCTATGCGCCGGGGGATACGCGGTGCGCCGGCGCAGTAGGCGAGCTGCTTCCAGCCTTGCACCTCGACCGCTTGCAGGCGGCCGTCAGCCAACAGTTCGGCCAGCGCAGCCCTGCCCTGCCCCGGATCCAGGCGGAAGTAGTCGCGCAGGTCACGCTCGGTGGCTACGCCCAGGGCCGTGGCGGCATGCAGCATCAAGCCCTGATGCGCCTCGGTCTCGCTGGGCAAAGGTTGGTCGAGGATCGCCTTCGGCAGGACCTTTTCCGGCACATCGTAAAGCCGCTCGAAGCCGCGCCGGCCAGCGACCGTCACTTGCCCTGCGGCGAACAGCCACTCCAGTGCGTGCTTTTCCTCGCTCCAGTCCCACCAGGGGCCGGCCCGCTCCTCGCGGGTGGACAGGCTGCCTGCGCCGAGGGCGCCCTGTTCGCGGACGGCGGCCAGTACCCGGGCAATCACGTCCTGGCGTTCGCGGCCAAACTGCGCGAGCTGGCGATAGATGCCACGACCGTCGGCGGCATGGGCCATGCGCCAGCGCAGCAGTGGGTACAGGCTCAGCGGCAGCAACGAGGCTTCGTGGCCCCAGTATTCGAACATCAGGCGCTGGCGGCCACGCCCCCAGGCGAGCTGGTCGAGGGCGGCAGGCGAGTAGTGGCCCAGGCGTGAGAACAGCGGCAGATAGTGGGAGCGGACAAGGGCGTTGACCGAATCGATTTGCAACACGCCCAGGCGTTGCAGCATGCGTTTGAGTGCCGGCAGCGTCGGCACCGATTCTGGCTGCTTGCCGAAACCTTGGGCAGAAAGGGCCAGCCGGCGGGCCTGGTTGATGGACAGCTTGAGGGGCAAGCCTGAACTCCTTGTGGTGTCTGCACTGGCCCTTTCGCGGGTGAACCCGCTCCCACAGGGATACCACTGGCCTCGGGCAATGTGGAGTTCCTGTGGGAGCGGGTTCACCCGCGAAGAGGCCAGTGATTCCACCGACAAACTTAGCCTATTTGCGCAGCGGGTCATCCCAGAAATGCCGCTCGGCCTCTTGCTGGATATCCGCCCGGCTCAACCCCAGGTCGTGCAAGGTTGCGTCACTGAGGCTGGCCAGTTCCTGGCGCTGGCGGTACAGCTGCAGCCAGCGTGCCGGGCGCTGCAGGGCGGCATGCCACAGGTGGTTCAGGGAAAAGGCAGGTTGCTGGATGCTGCTGACATGACCTTTCATCGTGAAGCCCTCCGTGTTGATGGCTCCAGTCTCCTGCCAGGCATAAGATCAATCCAACGAATGTTTCTGATGCCATGCATCTCGGAGATTGATGCAATGTCCCAATACCAGAGCCTCGATGCGGACGTACTGCGCACTTTCGTGGCCATCGCCGAGCAGGGTGGCTTCACCCGCGCCGGCGAGGTGGTCAACCGCACCCAGTCGGCGGTGAGCATGCAAATGAAACGCCTGGAAGAGGACATCCTCCAGCGCCAGCTGTTCGAGCGCGATGGCCGCCAGGTGCGCCTGACCGCCGAGGGCCAGGTGCTGCTGGGCTATGCGCGGCGCATCCTCAAGTTGCATGGGGAAGTGTTCAACACCCTGCGCATGCCGCACATGGTCGGGGTAGTACGCATCGGCACGCCGGACGACTATGCCATGCGCTTCCTGCCGACCATCCTGTCGAGCTTTGCTCAGGCCTACCCACTGGTGCAGGTGGAGGTGCATTGCGACTCCTCCAAACAACTGATGCTGCGCCAGGACCTGGACCTGACCATCGTCACCCGTGAGCCGGGCAACGAGATTGGCCAACTGCTGCGCCAGGAACGCCTGGTCTGGGCCGCCGCGGAAGGCTTCTGCCCGCACGAGCAACGCCCCATGCCGGTAGCCCTGTTCAACACTGACTGCTTCTGCCGGGCCTGGACCTGCAATGCCCTGGAGGCCCAGGGCATCGACTACCGCATCGCCTATACCAGCCCGAGCCTGGCAGCGATCTTTGCCATCGTCACCGCAGGGTTGGCGGTGACCGCACAGTTGCAGAGCCTGATTGGCGGGAATATCCGCATTCTGGGCGAGAGCGAAGGGTTGCCGCAGTTGCCGGTGGCCAATGTGATGCTGGTGCGCAGTACCCAGAACCCTTCGCCAATTACCGACTGCATGGCCGACTACATTGTCGAAGGGTTCAAATAACTTGGGGCCGCAAAGCGGCCCCAAAATCTCAAAGCTCGAACCCGAGCATCACCGCACAACCCACCAAAAACACACAGAACATCGCCCGCAACACCTTCTCCGGCAATGCATGGGCCAACTTCACCCCCCAACTGATACTCAGCAGGCCGCCCAACGCCAATGGAATCCCCACCCCCCAGTCAACACTGTGGTGCACCCCGTAAGTCACCAGGGTTACCAAGGTACTCGGCGCCGCCAGCGCCAGCGACAGCCCCTGCGCTACCACCTGGGTGGTACCGAACACACTGGTCAGGATAGGCGTGGCCACCACGGCCCCACCCACCCCGAACAAGCCGCCCATGGTCCCGGCAAAGCTGCCCAGTACACCCAGCCACGGCCAGGCATAGCGCAACTCGGCGCTGGGCGGCGACACTTTCATGAACATCCGCGCCACGTTCCACACCGCCAGGGCCACCAGGAAGCCGACAAAACCCAGGCGCATGGATTGCGCATCCAGCCCCACCGCCCAGATCGACCCCAGCCAGGCGAACACGAAGCTGCACAGCGACAGCGGCACCGCATGGCGCATTTCGATGCGGTTACGCTGGTGATAACGCCACAGCGCCAGCAGCACATTGGGCACTACCATCACCAGCGCCGTGCCTTGCGCCAGTTGCTGGTCCAGGCCAAACAGCACGCCCAGCGCCGGAATCGCGATCAGCCCACCGCCAATGCCGAACAAGCCACCCATGGTCCCCAGGGCTGCGCCCAGCACGATATACAACAACCATTCGATCATCAGGGCCTCATCCGCCTGTACACACAATGCGAGCATGCTAACGAGTGCGGGCTGGCAGGGAAACGCATAGCAGCGCACAATGGCTATGCGTTTTTCGCAAAAGCAAGGCAGCCATGAACCCCGATACCCTGACCGACCAGCTAAGCCTGTTCCTCGATGTGCTGGAAACCGGCAGCTTTTCTGCCGCCGCCCGCCGCCACCCGCTGACCCCGTCGGCCGTGGCCCGGCGCATCGACAACCTGGAAAGCGCCGTGGGCAGCCGCCTGTTCACCCGCAGCACCCACGCCGTGCGCGCCACGCCTGCCGGCAACGCCTTTGCCGAACGGGCCAGGCGCATCATCGAGGAACTGCGCCTGGCCCGCGCCGAAGCGGTGTCGCTGAGCAATGCACCCGAAGGTCTGATCCGCATCGACGCCCCGGCGGCATTCGGCCGCCGCCACCTGGCCCCGGCCATTGCCGATTTCCTGGTCGCCTACCCAGGCCTGGATGTGCAACTGCGCCTGATCGACAGCTTCGTCGACCTGCATGGCAGCCACCTTGGCGAGGTCGACCTGGTGCTGCGCGCCGGCCCCCTGGCCGACACCCGGCTGGTCGCCACGCCATTGGCCTACATGGTGCGCATTGCCTGCGCCAGCCCGGCCTACCTGGCCAGCCGCGGCATGCCAATATGCCCCAGCGAACTGCCCGGGCACGACGGCCTGGACTGGGATGGCCTGGCGCCGCCATTTGCCTGGCGTTTCAACGTGGCCGGGCAAACCCGCCTGTACCGCCCCTCACGCATGCGGATGGCCGCCAACAACGCCGAAACCCTTCTGTTCGGCGCCCTCGCCGGCTTAGGCATAGCCCACCTGCCTACTTGGCTGATCAGCGAATACCTGCTGCGTGGCGAGTTGATACCTTTGTTTTGCGACGGTGGCTTGCCCGAAGCGGAGACCAGCGGTATCTATGCGCTTCGCCTGGAACATGAAACGAACTCTCGCAGCCGTTTGCTGCTCGAATTTCTCAAGAGCCGCTTCAGCCCGATTCCACCCTGGGACCTGGCCTTGCGCAGTGAACTGCGCGAATAAAGCGCGCACTGACGATTCGCGTGCCAGACTTTCCCATTGATTACCTTCAAGGACCTGCATGAACGCCAACAACCAAGCCTCCTGTGACGAGCTGCTGCTGGACAACCAGGTCTGTTTCGCCCTGCACTCCACCTCGTTGCTGATGACCAAGGTCTACAAACCGCTGCTGCAGGCCCTGGGCCTGACCTACCCGCAATACCTGGCCATGCTCGTGCTGTGGGAGCACGACGGCCTGACCGTTGGCGAGATCAGCCAGCACCTGCTCACCGACCCCGGCTCGCTGACGCCGTTGCTCAAGCGTCTGGAAAGCGAAGGCCTGCTGCAGCGCAACCGCAGCCGCGAAGATGAACGGGTTGTACTGGTGCAGCTGACCGACAAGGGCCGCGCCTTGCAGCAGCAGGCCAAGGAAGTGCCGCAGTGCATCCTCAAGGCCAGCGGACGCAGCCTGGAACAGCTGCAACAGCTGCAGGCCGACCTGCTGGCGCTGCGCGAGAACCTGCAGAAAACCCTCTGACAGCTATGCTGTGCAATGGCCGTTCGGACGAGCGGTGACGATTTATCTTGCGCGCAAACTAATTGCGCGCTAATTTAAATCCCACACCAACCCGCGCCCTCCTCCACACGGCGAGCGCACAGCACATTAGCGAGGCTCAAGATGCAAAAGGTCACTCCACTGTACATCGCAGAAGCTACCTCCACCGGTGGGCGCGATGGCAAATCCCGCTCCAGTGACGGCAAACTGGTGGTCAGCCTGAGCACCCCCAAGGAACTGGGCGGCGCAGGCGGTGACGGCACCAACCCCGAGCAGATGTTCGCCGCCGGTTACTCGGCGTGCTTCATCGGTGCACTGAAGTTCGTGGCCGGGCAGGAGAAAAAAGCCCTGCCGGCGGACTCCTCGATCACCGCGAAGGTGGGCATCGGCCAGATTCCGGGTGGTTTCGGCCTGGACATCGACCTGCACATCAACCTGCCGGGCCTGGCCCAGGCCGATGCCGAAGCGCTGGTGGAAAAAGCACACAAGGTGTGCCCGTACTCCAACGCCACCCGCGGCAATGTGGATGTGCGCCTGCACGTGACCGTCTGAAGTTCACGCTTCCCCTGTAGGAGCGGCCTTGTGTCGCGATGGGGCGCGAAGCGGCCTCGGAATCTCGGGTACACCTTGAGATCGCCGGGGCCGCTTTGCGGCCCTTTCGCGACACAAGGCCGCGCCCACAAAAGCAAGAGCAAGCATCGAGAACTGCAAAAACGCAGGCATGAAAAAACCCGGCCAAGGCCGGGTTTTTTGCGTTTCACAAGAAGGATTACTTCTTGGAACGGCCTTTGAAGCTGTTGTCGCGAGTGTCGATATCGATCCACTCGTCGATCTGGATGAAGTCGGCAACCGAGATCTCGGTACCGTTCTTCAGCTTGGCAGGCTTCATGACCTTGCCCGAGGTGTCGCCGCGAGCAGCGTTCTCGGTGTAGACAACCTGGCGGCTGATGGTGGTCGGCAGTTCAACCGATACCAGGCGGCCTTCGAAGAACACGGCTTCGCAGACGTCTTCCATGCCTTCTTCGATGTACGGCAGAACGGCTTCGATGTCCTCGGCGTTCAGTTCGTACATGGTGTAGTCGGTGGTGTCCATGAAGGTGTATTCATCACCGTTGATGAACGACAGGGTCGCTTCTTTGCGATCCAGGATAACGTCGTCCAGCTTGTCGTCTGCACCGTAGACAGTTTCGGTCTTGTAGCCGGTCAGCAGGTTCTTCAGCTTGGTCTTCATGATCGCGCTGTTACGGCCCGACTTGGTGAACTCAGCTTTTTGAACCAGCCACGGGTCGTTGTCGATCCGCAGGACGGTACCGGGTTTCAGTTCTTTACCAGTTTTCATTACGAAGTATCCGAATCTGGATGGATTTATAAAAATCGAGGCCGCGTATCATAGCGAATTTCGGTAAAAGTGTACTAGCGCTGTGGCAAGGTCCGGCTGAGCGGCCTGTCGCGCTGCCCAAAGCCGGGCATGCTGTTGCAGTTCCGGCCAGTGCTGGCGGGCCGCCTGCCAGGCCTGGCCCATGTCGCGGTCCATGTTCCAGGCACGCCACAAGCCAAGCAGGGCGGCATCGGCATCGTCTGACAGCCCGTGTCGATAATGCGCCAAAAACGCTTCGAGCTTTTCCCAATGGGCATTCTCGTCCTGCACGTAGATGTGCCACAGCATCGGCTGCCCGGCCCACTGCGCGCGCACGAACGAGTCTTCGCCGCGCACGGCATTGAAATCGCAGCTCCACAGCAACCGGTCATAGTCGTCCTGGCTGACGAAAGGCAGCACCTGCACGGTCAGCGCCCCTCGCTTGCGCACGCTGCCCACTTGCAGCGCCGCCTCGCCAAGCCACTGGCCGAGCCCCGCGACAACGCGCCCTTGCGGCACCAGCAGGTGGCAAGGTTGCTCGCCCGAGGCCAGAGCATCAAGCCAGTTGCCCAGTTGGGGGTTTTCGTAGGCGAACAGGGAAATCAGCAAACTTCCCGCTTCAGGGTTTACGCCAAGCCCCTGCAAGAACGCCTGCCGTGCGCCTTGCTGGAACGCATCACGCCGCGCCAGCAGCGAGCCCTCGCGCAGCAGGCCACCGGTTTTTTCGGTAAAGCCGGGAAAGAAAAATACCTTGCGCAAGCCGTTGGGCTGCGGCGAAGGCAAGCCATGGCAACCCTCCACCCAGTCCTCGGCACTGAGGTATTCGAGGTTCAACCACAGCGGCGGCGTGGCGCGAGCACGCATTGCCTCTACATAAGCTGCTGGCAACTGGCAGGCGAAGGCACCGATCACCACATCGGCCGGCGCCACTGGCAACCAGGTCACCGGCCACTGGCGCACATCCACACCGTGCTGCCACTGCTGCGGGGCGGTGGCATCGGCCCCGGGGCACATGGGCGTGAACGCATTCAGGTCATCCACCCACAGCCGCACTGCCAAGCCGTGCTCTGCCACCAGCTGCCGGGCCAGGCGCCAGGTCACGCCTATATCGCCGTAGTTGTCGACGACGCTGCAGAAGATATCCCAGGTGGCTTTCATGTGCCCTGCCCTCGCCCAGCGGAAAAACCGCGCATTCTGCGCATAAATTGTCGCTGACAAAAGCGCCTGCGCGGAAAAATGCCCAGGCGCATGCGACAATGCACCCCGAACACCCTGCCAGGAGGCTGCCATGCCGCGCCACCGTGAACTGAAGATCACCCTCAAGCCGTTGCCATTGATCGTGTGCGTTGCCTTTGGACTGTGGCTGGGCGCCGTGGCCATCGCCGCCAGCCTGTGGCTGGCCCTGCAATTGTGGCCACAGCAGATACAGCCTCTGGCCCAGGCCGTGGCCCCCGCCGCGTACCGGCCTGCCGCGCCGCCAGCGCCAGCCCCTGCAGCGGATGCCCAGGCGGAAATGTTCGAACGCTACAAGGACATCCTGCACAAGCAGGAGCTGCAACAGGCCGCCGACGCTGCCCAGGGCAACCCGCGCAACCTCAACAGCCCCAGATGCCAGTTCTGGCTGCAGCAGAACCGCACCGCGCCCACCGACAAAAGCCAGGCCAACGTGCTGGAGTTCTGTTACTGACCATGGACAAGCCCAGCCTGCTGGCGCAGATCGTCGCCACCCTCGAGCATGACCTGGATGTGCTGACCCGCGCGGCGCAAACCGCGTACGAAGCCGCCACTGCAGAAGAAAACATCGCCGAGAACAAGTACGACACCCTGGGCCTGGAAGCCTCGTACCTGGCCACCGGCCAGGCCCGCCGCAGCGCCGAGATCCGCAAGGCGCTGGTGACCTACCAGCAACTGCTGCTGCGCGATTATGACCCGGCACGCGGGGTGCAAGTGAGCAACCTGGTGACGCTCGAGGATGAAGATGGCGGGCAGCGCCGACTGTTCCTCGGGCCGGAGGCTGCGGGGTTGAAGATTGGCGAGGGGGATGGGCTGGTGACGGTGATTACACCGCGCTCGCCGCTGGGGCAGCAGCTGGTCGGCAGGAAGGTTGATGATGAGGTGAGCCTGGCGGCACAGGCATTGTTCATAGTCGATGTTGTCTGAACCGGCCCTATCGCCGGCAAGCCAGCTCCCACAGGTACAGCGACAACCCCGAGATCAACGCTGCACCCGTGGGAGCTGGCTTGCCGGCGATAGGGCCGGTTCAGGCAATACACTTCTAAAGGGTTTGCAAGGCATCGAACCGCCGCGCCAACCCCTGCTCTTCGAACTGTTCCACCACAAAATCGATAAACGCCCGGGTCTTGCCCGGCAACAGCTTGTGCTCGGCGAAATACAGGCTGATATGCCCATCGTCCACGTACCAGTCCGGCAGCACCCGCTGCAGCCGCCCGCCTTCCAGGTACGGCACTGCAAACGGCAGGCTCACCAGGGCAATCCCTAGGCCCTGCTCGGCCACCGCGCAAGCCGCATCCGAATCGCTCATGGTCATCGTCTGGCGCAACTGCAATGGCTGCTGCACCTGCCGACGGCTGGTCAGCGGCCATGAACGCACCCGCCCGGTCTGCGGCGAGCGAATCAGGATACCGTCATGCCGTTGCAATACCTGCGGGTCGTCAATCGGCGCATACCGGCCCAAATATGCCGGCGATGCCACCAGCACCCTGTGCGCCGGGGTCAGCTTGCGCGCCACCACCCCTGGTGGCAAATCGAAGCCTCCACCAATCGCCGCATCGAAGCCCTGGCCAATCAGGTCGACCTGGCGGTTGTCGAAATGCCAGTCCGGGGTAATGGCCGGGTAGCGACGCAGGAACTCGCCCAGCAATGGCAACACATACAAGCGCCCGAACACCGTGCCCATGCTCACCCTCAACAACCCGGCCGGCTGGCCTTCGCTGCTGGCCAGGTTGGCCACGGCGTACTGGATGGTGCGGAAGCTGTCACTGACCTCGCCCAAAAATCGCTGCCCTGCCTCCGTCAGGGTCAGCTTGCGGGTACTACGCTGGAACAACCGCACCCCCAGGCGCGCTTCCAGCTGGGCAACATGCTTGCCCACGGCAGCCGGGGTAATGCTTAGGCGCCTGGCGGCTTCGGCAAAGCTGCCCACTTCGGCACTGCGGATGAAGCACTCCAACGCGTTGAACGATTCCATGGCCATGATTGGCAACCAAAGGTTTACTCTGCTGATAGTGATTGCCATCTTATCAGCAGGTAATCAAGCGCCGATACTGCGCCCATCCAAGGCATTCCGGCCTGGCTTCCAGCAGGAGATCAGCATGTCCAAGCAACACACTCTCGAAGGCAAAGTAGCCCTGGTACAGGGCGGTTCCCGCGGCATTGGCGCAGCCATCGTGCGACGCCTGGCCCGTGAAGGTGCACAGGTGGCCTTCACCTATGTCAGTTCCGCCGGCCCGGCGCAGGCGCTGGCTCAGGAAATTACCGAAAACGGCGGCAAGGCCCTGGCCCTGCGGGCCGACAGCGCCGACGCAGCGGCCGTGCAACTGGCCGTGGATGACACCGTGAAGGCCTTCGGCCGGTTGGATATCCTGGTCAACAACGCCGGTGTGCTGGCGGTAGCGCCGGTGACCGAATTCGACCTGGCCGACTTCGACCACATGCTGGCGGTGAACGTGCGCAGCGTATTTGTCGCCAGCCAGGCTGCGGCACGCTACATGGGTGAAGGCGGGCGCATCATCAACATTGGCAGCACCAATGCCGAGCGCATGCCGTTTGCCGGTGGCGCCCCCTATGCCATGAGCAAATCCGCGCTGGTCGGCCTGACCCGCGGCATGGCACGTGACCTGGGGCCGAAAGGCATTACCGTGAACAACGTGCAGCCAGGGCCGGTGGACACCGACATGAACCCGGCCAGCGGCGAGTTCGCTGACAGCCTGATCCCGCTGATGGCGATCGGGCGCTATGGCGAGGCGGATGAGATTGCCAGCTTCGTGGCCTACCTGGCGGGGCCTGAGGCAGGGTATGTCACAGGGGCCAGCTTGACGGTCGATGGCGGGTTTGCTGCCTGATTGAAGGGTTGCCTGTTCCGGCCTCTTCGCGGGCGCGCCCGCTCCCACAGGTATCCCGCCGGCCTCAAACCCTGTGATAATCCTGTGGGAGCGGGCAAGCCCGCGAAGGGGCCGGCACAGGTTGACCCCGCTCCTACCTCCCGTCTGCCACGAGAACCCCATGAATACCCCCACGCTCAGCCGCGCCCTGATCCTGCTGATGGCCACCGCCACCGGCCTGGCCGTGGCCAGCAACTACTACGCGCAACCACTGCTGCACAGCATCGCCCAGCAGTTCGGCCTGAGCACCGCCAGTGCCGGCAGCATCGTCATTGCCGCGCAACTGAGCTATGGCGCCGGCCTGTTGCTGCTGGCGCCGCTGGGCGACCTGTTCGAGCAGCGCCGGCTGATCACCGTGATGACCGCCATTTCCACCCTGGGCCTGGTCATCAGTGCCTGCGCACCGAGCCTGCCCTGGCTGATCCTTGGTACGGCGCTGACCGGGCTGTTCTCGGTGGTAGCGCAGATCCTCGTGCCCATGGCCGCGACCCTCAGTGAGCCACACCAGCGCGGGCGCGCGGTCGGCACCTTGATGAGCGGATTGCTGCTGGGCATCCTGCTGGCGCGTACCGCCGCCGGGTTCATGGCCGAACTGGGTGGATGGCGCAGTATCTACGTGCTGGCCGCGGTGCTGATGGCCATCACCGCCGTGGCGCTGTACCGCAGCCTGCCGCAACACCACAGCCATGCCGGCCTGAAATACCCGGCGCTGATCGGCTCGGTATTCCGCCTGTTCCTCGAAGAACCGGTGCTGCGCCTGCGTTCGCTGCTCGGCCTGCTGGCATTCAGCCTGTTCGCCCTGTTCTGGACGCCACTGGCGTTCCTGCTGGCGAAAGGCCCGTATCACTATTCGGACGCGGTGATAGGCCTGTTCGGCCTGGCCGGTGCAGCGGGTGCACTGTCGGCCAACTGGGCGGGTCGCCTGGCCGACCGTGGCAAGGGTTCGCTGGGCACCACCGTGGGCCTGGTGGTATTGCTGCTGTCATGGGTGCCGCTGGGCTTCGCCGAGCAGTCGTTGCTGGCCTTGCTGCTGGGCGTGCTGATGCTCGACCTGGCAGTACAACTGGTGCACGTGAGCAACCAGAATGCGGTGATTGCCCTGCGGCCCGAGGCGCGCACGCGGCTGAATGCCGGGTATATCACCTGCTACTTCATTGGCGGGGCATTAGGGTCGTTGCTGGGCACGCAGTTGTTCCAGCGCCAGGGCTGGATGGGGATCGTGGTGGCGGGGTTGGTGATTGGCGGGCTGGCGTTGCTGGCGTGGGGGTTGGCCGAGCGCAAGCGCAGGAACGCTTTGCAAGCGGCCTGAAAAATTTTTGTTGGATTCTTCGCGGGCACGCCCGCTCCCACAGGTTTGTCACTGGCATGAAGCATGTGATGTACCTGTGGGAGCGGGCATGCCCGCGAAGAGGCCATTAGCCATGGCGACAATGCACCGCACGACCCTCTGTCGCATGGCCGTTGACTTGGCTGCCCGGGCAGCGCTCAGTAGGCGCTGGTCAATGCCCTTTTCCTGACAGGACGACGTTATGACAAGACTCACGGTGCAATCCGGCGATTTCTTGCAAGGCGAAGGCGAGTATCGCAACGGATCGCTCACACTCAAGACCCCGCGCAGCCCCTCCCCGGGCGAGCGGATTTCCCTGGCACGCATCAGCGACCTGCGGCTGGCCAGCCTGGAATCCAGCCGTAGCCTGGGCAGTGCCCTGGGTTGGGGCGTGGCCGGGGCCCTGGTGGCCGGGCCGGTGGGGTTGCTGGCTGGGCTGTGGCTGGGTGGCAAGGAAGAGGAAGCCACCTTCCTGGCCACTTTCAAGGACGGGCGCAAGCTCATGGCAATTACCGATGGCAAGACCTGGTCGAAGATCGATGACAACTGGCGGCAGCACAGGCGGCCGGCCCGCAGAGGCTGACAGGTTATCGCTGGGCCCGGATCGTTTTATGTTGAAGGCGGCTGTAAGATGCCGCCTTTTTCATGGCCTGTGCCGGCCCCTTCGCGGGTGAACCCGCTCCCACAGGGATATCACTGCACCTGAGGATAGTGATTTTCTTGTGGGAGCGGGTTTATCCACGAAGGGGCCCGCTAAGGTGTCGCGCATCCAGGAGCCCCACCGCATGCCCCCGCGTCATCCCTGCCTGCCCCTGAGCCTGCTCAGTCTGGGCCTGGCCCTGCATTGCCCCCATGTGCTTGCCGAAGACAGCGTGCTATTGGCCCCGCTGCAGGTGTCCGATACCTACACCAACGACGGCTATCAGGTACGCCAGGCAGCAGTAGGCGGCTTCCAGCCCGCGCCCCTGCTCGACACCCCGGCCTCGATCAGTGTGTTCAGCCAGCAACTGCTGGAAGACCGCCAGGTGCGCCAGCTCAGCGAAGTGCTGCAAAGCGACGCCTCGGTGGGCGAAAGCTACGCCCCCATCGGCTACTACGAAAACTTCAACGTGCGCGGCTTCGAGCTGAATGCCGCCAGCAGCTACCGCATCAATGGCCAGACCATCACCGGCGAGCAGAACGTGGCTCTGGAGAACAAGCAGCAGGTGGAGGTGCTCAAGGGTCTGTCCGGGCTGCAGAGCGGCGTGTCGGAGCCGGGAGGCCTGGTCAACTACGTGACCAAGCGCGCCGAAGACGTGCGCAGCGTCACGGTGTCGACCAACGAACAAGGCGAGCGCTACCTGGCCACCGACCTGGGCGGCTGGTTCGGCAGCGAGCGGCAGTTCGGCCTGCGGGCCAACCTGGCCCATGAAGACATCCGCTCCTACGTCGACCACGCCGATGGCAAGCGCGACTTCGCCTCGCTGGCCTTCGACTGGCAGATCAACCCGGATGCCACCCTGCAGCTGGATGCCGAATACCAGCACCGCGAACAGCGCTCGGTGCCGGGTTACCAACTGCTCGGTGGCAGCGAAGTACCCCATGGCATCGACCCCGACGACCGCCTGGCCTACCAGCACTGGGCCAAGCCGGTGCAGAATGACTCGCTGAACCTGGGTGGGCGCTTCGAGTATCGTTTCAACGAAGCCTGGACCGGGACCTTGAGCGCCTCGCGCAGCAAGGTGGTGATAGATGACTACAGCTCGTTTGCCTGGGGCTCGAGCGAAGGCGCGTTCTTCGGCAGAAACGGCGACTACGACATCTACGACTTCCGCAGCCCCGACGACACCCGCCGTACCGACGAGGCGCAGGCCGTGCTCAACGGGCGTTTCGATGCGCTGGGCGTAGGGCATGAGCTGAGCGTGGGCACCAGTGCACAGCGGCGCACGCTGGACCAGCGCCCCAGCTATATGGAATGGGTAGGTACAGGCAACATCCACACCGGTGCGCCAGGCTTTGACCCATCCGACAAACCCATCGGGTCTAGCGAACGACGCCTGGACAGCCGCCAGTACGGGCTGTTCGTGAGCGACCGCATCAGCTTCAACGAGCAATGGCAGACACTGCTGGGTGCCCGCGAAGTACGCCTGGACGAGAAAACCTGGAATGAGGACGGCGTTGCCGGCCGCCATACCCGACAGTACAAGTTGCTGCCCAACGCTGCGCTTATCTACAAGCCGCAGCCGGATACCACGGTATATGCCAGCTACTCCAAAGGCCTGTCGGCAGGCGGTACCGCACCGTGGTTCGCCGAGAACAGATTCGAAATCCTCGTTCCGACGACATCGCACCAACTGGAACTGGGCCTCAAGCATGACTGGCAAGGCCTGAGCTTCAGCGCCGCACTGTTCCAGATACGCCAGGCATACCAATACGCGCGCCCGGACGGCGCCGGCACTTTTACCTATGTGCAACAAGGTCAGCAAAAGAACACCGGCCTGGAGCTGGGCGCCAGCGGCTGGGTGACCTCGAACCTGCAGGTGCAGGCCAGCGCTGCGGCGATTCGGGCGCGGGTGCAGAACAGCGACACCGATGCCTATGAAGGCCACCAGGCAATCAACGTGCCCAGGTTCCGGGCGGCGCTGCAGGCGGAATACACCCTGCCGGTACCGGGCTTGGCACTGCTGGGCGGGGCGCGCTACAGCGCCAGCAAGTATGCGAGCCAGGCGGGGAATGTAGAAGTTGGTGGGTATACGGTGTTCGATGTGGGTAGCCGCTACCGCACGCGCATTGGTGGGTATGACACGGTGCTGCGGCTGACTGTGGATAACGTGTTCGACAAGCGTTATTGGCGCGATGTGGGGGATTACCTGGGGGATAACTACCTGTTCCAGGGGGCGCCGCGGACGGCTCGGCTTTCGGCTTCGGTCACCTTCTAGATTTTTTGGGGCTGCTTTGCAGCCCTTTCGCGACACAAGGCCGCTCCTACAGGGGACCGCGCACGCTTGTAGGAGCGGCCTTGTGTCGCGAAAGGGCCGCAAAGCGGCCCCCAAAGGCCCCAAAAACAAAAAGCCCCCGGCTTCTCAGCTCGAGGGCTCTTCGTAGAATGTGGCGGTGAAGAAGGGATTTGAACCCTTGATACGATTTCTCGTATACACACTTTCCAGGCGTGCTCCTTCGACCACTCGGACACTTCACCGTTGCTCTTCAAGCCTTGCAGCCTGTCGAGGTGCGCTAATTTAGTGAAAGAGCTTCCCTTTGGCAAGCATTTTTTTCAATTTTTTCATGCATTTGCATTTGAGCCCCGGCGAACGCTGACCGACCAGTCAGCCTTACTGCTTTACCTCGCCCCTGGCGCTGGGTAACGTCGTCGCCACGCCAACAAAAGGACTCTGCCATGAGCGAGCTGATTACCTACCACGCCGAAGACGGCATCGTCACCCTTACCCTGAACAACGGCAAGGTCAACGCCATCTCGCCCGACGTTATCGCCGCCTTCAACGCCGCGCTCGACCGCGCCACGGAAGAACGCGCGGTGGTGATCATCACCGGGCAGCCCGGCATTCTGTCTGGCGGCTACGACCTCAAGGTGATGACCAGCGGCCCCAAGGAGGCGATCAGCCTGGTCACCGCCGGCTCCACCCTCGCCCGCCGCCTGCTGTCGCACCCGTTCCCCGTGGTGGTCGCCTGCCCAGGCAATGCCGTGGCCAAGGGCGCCTTCCTGCTGCTTTCGGGCGACTATCGCATTGGCGTCGAAGGGCCGTACAAGGTTTGCCTGAACGAAGTGCAGATCGGCATGACCATGCACCATGCCGGCATCGAACTGGCCCGCGACCGCCTGCGCCGCTCGGCCTTCCACCGCTCGGTGATCAATGCCGAGGTGTTTGACCCGCAGGGCGCGGTGGACGCCGGCTTCCTCGACAAGGTGGTGCCGGCCGAGCAGTTGCAGGATGCGGCACTGGCGGCGGCTTGGGAGCTGAAGAAGCTGAACATGCTGGCGCACAAGAACACCAAGCTGAAGGTGCGCAAAGGGTTGCTGGAAGCGTTGGACAAGGCGATCGAGCTGGACCAGCAGCATATGGGTTGACATTGCCGGCCTCTTCGCGGGTGAACCCGCTACCACAGGGAACTCCCAACCTTGAAGGTGTGGTGATCCTGTGGGAGGGGGTTCACCCGCGAAAGGGCCATCACAGGTTCACACCTCGGGTTTGCCCCAACCAGTGCACAGCCGTACACTGCCCGGCGACTGTCTGGTGTGAGTCGTACCATGCTTTATTCATTGCGCATGTTCCTGCTGGCGCTGCATTTCCTTGCCGTTGGCACCTTGGGCCTGGTCATCGGCCTGTGCCGCCCCTTCAACCCCGATAACAGCCGCGTGTTCGCACGCCTCTACAGCCTGCCGGCCACCTGGCTGATGCGTATCAGGGTCAAGGCCGAAGTCGGCCCGCTGTGGGACCAGCCGCCAGGCTGCGTGATCGTCGCCAACCACCAGTCCAACTTCGACCTGTTCGTGCTGGGCCAGGTGGTGCCGCAGCGCACCGTCGCCATCGGCAAGAAAAGCCTGGGCTGGATCCCGCTGTTCGGCCAGTTGTTCTGGCTGGGTGGCAACGTGCTGGTCGACCGCAAGAACGCCTACCAGGCACGCAAGGCCATGCAGAAGACCACCCGGGTCCTTCAGGACGACACCTCGATCTGGATTTTCCCCGAGGGCACGCGCAACCCCGGCGAGCACCTGCTGGCCTTCAAGAAAGGCGCGTTTCACATGGCCATCGAGGCCGGTGTGCCGATCGTGCCAGTCTGCGTCAGCCGCTATGCCGGGCGCCTGAGCCTGAACAGCTGGCGCCAGCGCACGGTGATCGTACGCTCGCTGCCACCGATCGCCACGGCGGGCATGACCCTGCAGGACCTGCCAGCGCTGATCGAACAATGCCGGGGGCAGATGCAGCAATGCATCGACCGCATGGAAGGGGAACTGGCCAAGCGCTAGGTTGCTCTTGCGCCCACTACAGCCCAAGCTGTAACCCGTGTCCAACCGGAATAAGCGAACAACCATGGGTCGAGTCGTGGCATCGGCGGTGTACAGCGCCGGCAGAAAGGTCACCAACATCAGCATCGATGAAGGCAGCGAATGGGCGCGCAAGCCAGGGCACTTTGTATGGATCGGCCTTGAAGAGCCCAACGCAGAGGAACTGGCCAACCTGCAGTGCCAGTTCAACCTGCACGAGCTGGCCATCGAAGACGCCCTGGAAAAGCACAGCCGGCCCAAGTTGGAAACCTTTGGCGACGCCCTGTTCATCGTCACCTACTCGCCGGTGCGCCACGAAGGCAAGCTGGAGTTCATCGAAACCCACATCTTCGCCGGCAACGGCTACATCATCACCTGCCGCAACGGCCACTCCAAATCCTATGCCCTGGTACGCCAGCGCTGCGAGGCGCGGCCGTTGCTGCTGGAGCACGGCGAAGACTTCGTGCTGTACGCCCTGCTCGACTTCGTCACCGAGAACTACCAGCCGGTCAGCGAGGCCATTCATGGCGAGATCGAAGAGCTGGAGCAGAGCGTGCTTGGCGGTTCGCTGCAAGAGGACGATATCCGCCGCCTGCACAGCCTGCGCCGCGACATCCTGCGCCTGCGCCGCTACGTGGCACCGATGGTGGAAGTGAGCGAGGAACTGCAGCGCCTGAGCTTCCCGTTCATCGACAAGAACATGCGCCCGTACTTCCGTGATGTGCAGATCCACGTGACACGGCAGATGGAAGACCTGGCTGGCATCCGCGACATCGCCAGCCAGACCATCGAGATCGGCATGCTGCTGGAGTCGTCACGGCAGAGCATCGTGCAACGCAAGTTTGCAGCCTGGGCGGCGATCCTGGCGTTCCCCACCGCAATTGCCGGCATTTACGGGATGAACTTCCAGAACATGCCGGAGCTGGGGTGGCACTATGGGTATTTCGGGGTGCTGGGGGTGATCGGGCTGGGTTGTACCGCGTTGTATGCCAGCTTCAAGAAGTCTGGCTGGCTTTGAGATTGTCGGGACCGCTTTGCGGCCCCGGGGCCCTCACGCCGCGTCGTGCTTGCTCACCGGCTGCTGGATAAACCGCAACATCCACTTCCCCACCAGGTCGCCCTGGTGCTCGGTGGCCAGGCTGGCCACGGCCTTGTGGTACACCTCATCACCCAGATACTCCTGGCGCGCATCGAGCAGTGCGCGGGAGTAGTCGTGCACGAACTCCGGGTGCCCCTGGAAGCACAGCACCTGGTCACGAATGTGGTACGCCGCGTTCGGGCAGAAGTCGCTGGAGGCGATCACCGTGGCGCCTTCCGGCAGCTCGGTCACCTGGTCCTGGTGGCTGATCAGCAAGGTCAGCTCCGATACCTCCGGGTCCATCCAGGGCGCATGGGCTGCCAGCGAATAGCGATGGATACCCACGCCCCAGCCCTGCTCGGCACGCTCGGCCTTGCCACCCAGGGTCAACGCCAGCAACTGGTGGCCGAAACACACACCCAGCAGCTTCTCGCCACGCTCGTACAGCTTCAACAGGTAGGCCTTGAGCGTCTGGATCCACGGGTCGGTACCAAACGAGTCGGCCTTGCTGCCCGTCACCAGGTAGGCATCGAACACCTCGTTGTCGGCGGGGTAATCGCCGTTCATCACGTTGTACACACGAAATTCGGCGGCGATCGGCTGACGCGAGAAGAGCTGCTCGAACATCCTGCCGTAGCCCTGGTACTGCGCGGTCAACTCCGGTCGCAGGACATCGGTTTCAAGGATGCAGATGCGTAACGACATAGGGATAGTCCTGAACGACATGGGTGGGAATCTGCTGTAGAGACTGACGCGAAAGGCACGTACAAGCAAGTAGGCCGCACTGACGAACGGTCACATTTCGTCGGGGCCCTGCTGGCACTTGCGCCACCGTCTAGCGAGAGCATGCCAGCCAGCTGGCATTTGGCCTCATAGCCAGAAGAAATCAACGATCAACAGCATTAGAACAAAGGGTTCTCAAACATGGATGACGCACACCCTACTGTTGGTTGTATATCCACTTTCAAGAGGCAGGCAGTTCAGGCGTCACGCAACGCCACTGCGATCGACCCGAAGCGCGACAAGGAAGCCAACGGGTATTCAGGAATAACAACAAGAAGGCGGTCCGCCATGTTCAGACAATCGAAAATTCGCCAAGCTGGGCTCATTCTCTTCGCCACGACTTTGCTGCTGATCCTGCCGAACCTCACACGTTTGTTCGGCTGACCGCTGCTGTGGCGCCAACAGGCAACGCACAGGTAACCTGCTGGCCTTGATGGTCGGAGATTACCCATGCGCCACTGCCTTGCACTGTTAGTGTTGTTCCTGAGCCTGCCGCTGTCGGCGGCGCAGCTGCACCTTGAACTGGGCGCCACGACGCGCGAGTGGAGCAGTGCAGACCTGCTCGTCCACCCGCAGGCCCGGGACATCAGCATCGACCAGGACGTTTCCTACAAGCAGCCCATGCGTTACAGGGCGGTGCCGCTGGCCGCGCTGCTGGATGGCGTGAGCGCCAGCGACCATCTGCAAGCGGTGGCGCTGGACGGCTTTGCCGCCGAAATGCCGGCAGCGCCGCTGTTGCAGCACGGGCCGGCACAGGCGTGGCTGGCGGTGGAAGAACCGGGCCGGCCGTGGCCACCACTGGGCCAGGGCAAGCCGAGTGCGGGGCCGTTCTACCTGGTGTGGACTGCACCACAGGCCAGCGGCATCCGCCCGGAACAGTGGCCGTTCCAGATTTCGACCATTCGCAAGCTGGCTTCTGTCGAGGCGCGTTTTCCGGCGCTGCTGCCCGACCCGAAGCTGCCGGCCGAAAGCCCGGTGCGCCGGGGCTTTGCCTTGTTCCAGCAGAACTGCCTGGCGTGTCACCGGCTGAACGGCGCGGGGGATGCACAGGTGGGGCCGGACCTGAATGTGCCGCATAACCCGACCGAGTATTTTCGGCCCGAATATCTACGACAGCTGATTCGTGACCCGCAGAGTTTGCGGCAGTGGCCGCAGGCGAAGATGCCGGGTTTTGCAGAAAGTGTCTTGAGTGAACCGGAGCTGGATGAATTGCTGGCCTATTTGAGGCATATGGCTGGGCGCAGGCCTTGAGGGCTGTGTGTGCTTCTTCGCGGGCTTGCCCGCTCCCACAGGATCACCACAGGCTTGAATGCCGTGAGATACCTGTGGGAGCGGGCAAGCCCGCGAAGAAGGCAACACAAAACTCTCAGGCTATGGGCCGCTCCTGCTTGACCCCCCAACCTTCCACCTCACCGCCATAAGGTGTCACCAGCTGCTCGAAGGCCTCTTCAAAGTCGCCAATCCCGCCATGGGTGGCATACATGACCTTGCTCAGTTCCAGATGCCAGGCACCGTCGCCCAGCTCCTTCACCTGGGCATTCAGCGATTCACCGCGAAACTGCCCGGCCGCACGGCGGGCCCCTGCTTCGTCGGGGAATATGGCGTAGAACTCGATGGGGTGGATCTGGGTGAAGTCGAAACCGCCTGCCTTCATCTGGCGCAGGACGTTGCTGCTGATATCGTCGTTCTGGCTGCTCATGAAACGTCCTCCTGAATAATGCGATGGATAGACTTTCCGTGCACTACGCACCTGCCGGCAACGGCCGGGCAGTTCGAGCTGATGCAAGACGCGAAGGGATGCGGTGCCGCCCCGCAGAATAGACTGGCACCTTCTTGCAGCGTAGTGCCTGCCAGGGCACCACGCAAACGTGTGGTTCAGGGCGTTTCGTGGATGCTGGTGATGGTCACGCCACTCTGCTCCTTGAGCCAGCGTGCAGTGGGGGAAATGGCGCGGTCCTGGAAGTCGTTGAGGTCCAGTTCGTCCATCACCGGAAACAGGTGCGAACGGATGGCCCGCGCGGCATCCTCCTCGCTGGGGCACTGCTCGGCGCGCAGCGTCAGGGTGGTGAGCACGCCTTTCTGGTCGGCAAAAATGACTTCCCACTCTTTCATCGAACGACCCCTCTCAGTCAACGAACACCGGGTGTGTGATGCCTGAAACAAGTGACCTTGAGGTGGGGAGAATGTTCAGTCAGATGACTTGGTAGCGGTGCGGCTTTTTGTGGGAGCGGCCTTGTGTCGCGAAAGGGCCGCAAAGCGGCCCCGGCGATTTATGCATGGATACTGGATCTGGGGCTGCTGCGCAGCCCTTTCGCGACACAAGGCCGCTCCCACACGGCCCAGGTCCGCCTGGCGATCCAGCTATTACTTCGGCGTGCCGTGCACTACACCGGCAGTGTTATCCAGCAAGCTCTTGGTCGCGGTCTGGATATACGCTTCCAGCTTTTTCAGCATCTCTGGCTGGTCCGGGCTTTCGATCAGCTCGGCCTTGAACTCTCTGCCCAGCTGGTAGCGGTACATGCGCGGGGTCATGTCCTTGGACTCGATCAGGATGCGGTCGCCCTGCACCAGGCCGACGATCTGCTCGCTGCCCGATGGCTTGATCATGCCCATGCCCTGGTCGCCCTCAGGCAGGTTGAGCAAGTCGCGGCCCCAGCACTGGTGACGGGCCTGGCCACCCAGGCGGCCCATGATGGTCGGCACGATGTCGACCTGGGTGCCCACGGTGTGGTTGACCGCACCGAACTTTTCCTGGATGCCCGGGGCAATCAGCAGCAGCGGCACGTTGAAGCGGCCCAGGTCCAGCTCGGTGACCTGCTGGTGGTTGCCAAAACCATGGTCGCCAACGATGACGAAGAGGGTTTCCTTGAAGTACGGCTCCTTGCGCGCCTTTTCGAAGAACTGCCCCAGCGCCCAGTCCGAATAGCGCATGGCGGTCAGGTGCTCGTCCAGGCGCCCCTGGCCGGTTACCGGCTCTACCGGCAGGTCCTTGGGCAGCGCGTACGGGGTGTGGTTGGACAGGGTCTGCAGCAGCGCGTAGATAGGCTTCTTGCCATCATGCTTGGCCAGCTCTTCGGCGCCGCGGTCGAACATGTCCTGGTCGGACACGCCCCAGGTCGGGTCGGAGAACACCGGGTTGACGAAGTCGTTACGGCCAATGAAGGTGGTCATGCCCTGGTTGCCGAAGAACCCGGACTGGTTGTCCCAGGCAAAATCGCCGTTGTAGACGTACACGTCGTCGTAATCGCGGGCGCTGAGCAAGGCCGGCAGGCCGGACAGCTTGTGGCCACCTTCCGGGGTCTGCATCAGGTATTCGAAGCCTGGCAGGTTCGGGAAGCAGGCCATGGTGGCGAACATCCCCTGGTGGGTATGGGTGCCGTTGGAGAAGAAGCGGTCGAACAGCAGGCCCTCTTTGGCCAGCTTGTCGAAGTACGGGGTGATGTTGTTGGGGCTGCCCAGCGCGCCCACAGAGTGGCCGGCGAAGCTTTCCATCAGGATCACCACCACGTTCTTGATCGGCAGGGTGCGCTCGGCCGGCGGCACGAAGTCGCGGCGGATGGCTGCCTCGTCGGCATCGACCAGAGTGTCGTTGGCGGTCAGCAATTGCTCGCGCACGCTCTGTGTGGCCACGTCCTGCTCCAGCACCGGCTTCCAGATGTTGGCGCGGTCTTCGCCGAAGCGGCTCTTGGCAGCATCGATCAGGGTCAGGGTGCCGTTCAGGCCCAACTGGTTGACGAAGTTGGAATCGGTGGTGAAAGCATCACCCCAGCGCATCGGCGGGCCCTGGCGCAAGGTGCCACGGGCGGCGACCACGGCCACCAGCAGGATGACCATGAACACCGCCAGGCGGTTGTACCACGGGGCCGCGCGGCGCTGAAGGGTGACCTCGCCGGCGCCATTGCCACGGGTCATGCGGTCGATGCCCTTGAACAGCAGGCTCAGCAGCCAGGTGCCGAACAGCCAGGCCAGCAGGTAGCGCACCACCGGGAAACCGTACCAGAGCATGCTCAGCACGGTCTTCGGGTCTTCCTTGATGTACTGGAACACCAGGCCGTTGAGGCGCTGGTGGAACTCGCGATAGAAGTCCATCTCCATCAGGCCGAGGAACATCACCACGCTCGAGGTGATGGTCAGCCAGAAACGGAACAGGCCACGCCGGGCCATGGCCCAGGGGCTGAGGATGGCCAGCAGCAGCGGAATGCTGATGTACACCACCACCCGCAGGTCGAAGCGCAAGCCGTTGAGGAAGCCTTCGGCGACGGTCGCATTGGGGGTATCGCCGATCATGTCGCTGTTGTAGACCAGCAGCGCCAGGCGCACGAGGCTGAGCATCAGCATGATCACCAGGCCGCTGAGCAGCGTGTAGGCCAGGTGGGATTTCAGGGTGGGCGAGAACGACGCTCGCGCGCCCCGTTGCTTCAAGGCGTCCGGGTTAGCCATGAATGGGAAGGTCCTAGGATTGCGGGTTTGCGGAGATGGCGCAGGTGTATACCAACGCAGCATTGTGCGGGTGCGGATTCTGTTTAAACCAATGTGAAAATTTTGTCACGGGGGTGTTGCGGGTTTTGTCTGTTCCGGCCCTATCGCCGGCACAGCCATTCAGATCCTCACATTCCCCCGCGGCCCGGCGATCGCCCATATCACCAGCCCCACCACCGGCAGCAAGGCGATCAGCAGGATCCACAACACCTTGATGCCCACTTCGCTGCCACTCTTGATCACATTGAGGATGGCCCAGATATCCAGCGCCAGAATGATCAGCCCGACCAGGCTGTTGAACGTCGACCCCATGCCAAAACTCCTGTCAAAAGCTTTTGCTGCACAGCATAGCCAGCTATCACGTCGATAGAAGGGAATCCTTGGCCGTTTGCGCGGGTCACTGCTTAAACTGCTGTATCCATCGATTTCGAGGTTGCCATGCCCCCCGCTAATACCCACCCCGTTGCCCTGCCATCGCCCGTCAGCGCCTGGCGCCAACAGATGCACGACAACCCATGGATAGGTGCTGGCCTGGCCCTTAGCCTGCTGGTGGTACTGGTACTGCTCGGGGCAAGCCTGTGGAACGCGGTGAACGGCGACCACGCTGAAAACCTGCACCTGGCCGCACTGGGCGGGTTGTCCGGCTTTGGCGCCACGGCACTGGGCGCGGTGCTGGCGGTGGTGCTGCGCGATGTCAGGGCGCGCACGCAGGATGTGATGCTGGGTTTTGCCGCCGGCATGATGCTGGCGGCCAGTTCGTTTTCACTGATTCTGCCGGGCCTGGATGCCGCCCGCGAAATTACCGGCAACGGCCCGGCCGCGGCCTTTACCGTGGTGCTGGGCATGGGCCTGGGCGTGCTGCTGATGCTGGGCCTGGACCGCTTCACCCCGCATGAACACGAAAGCACCGGCCCTTGCGGCCCGGAGGCCGAGCGCATCAGCCGGGTGTGGTTGTTCGTGCTGGCGATTACCTTGCACAACCTGCCTGAGGGCATGGCCATTGGCGTGAGCTTTGCCAATGGCGACATGAACATCGGCCTGCCGCTGACCAGCGCCATCGCCATCCAGGACATCCCCGAGGGGCTGGCGGTGGCATTGGCCTTGCGCGCTACCGGGTTGTCGAACCTGAAGGCTGCGCTCGTGGCGATCGGATCGGGGCTGATGGAGCCGCTGGGCGCGGTGATCGGCCTGGGGATTTCTACCGGCTTTGCCCTGGCCTACCCGGTGAGCATGGGGCTGGCGGCAGGGGCGATGATCTTTGTGGTGAGCCACGAGGTGATTCCCGAAACCCACCGCAATGGGCACCAGACAGCGGCGACCCTGGGGTTGATGGGTGGGTTTGCGGTGATGATGTTCCTGGATACCGCACTGGGCTGACTATTCAGGTTGCCTGAACCGGCCTCTTCGCGGGCTTGCCCGCTCCCACAGGACTCCACTGCCCTCGGGCCCAGTGATTATCCTGTGGGAGCGGGCATGCCCGCGAAGAAGCAACCGCGGAAATCAGACGTGCACGGCGACCTTCAAGGCCTCCAGGGCCGGCTCGACCTTGATCCCCACCTCTGCCCCCAGCTCCAGCACCCGCGCCAGGTCGTTCTGCCCCACCATCACCATCTGCAGCTCGTCATCCAGCAACTGGCTGAAGTTGAGTAGCACATATCCACCCGCCTCTTTGTTCAACGCCCCCATCTGCACCTGGATACGGTTGAGCGCGGTCAGCGGCTCGGTGCGGGCCAGTTGCTTGGGCTTGAGGGTAAACGGCACGCTCTGGTCGAACGAATCGCTGATCTGCTGGAACAGCTCCTGGTAGCTGTCGGCCTGGAACACCACGGTGTCCGGCAGGCTGCCCAGCACCACCCATTCGCCAAGCGGGATGGGGAAGCTGTCGTCGTAGTTGATGTCGGGGTTGGCGGCCAGGAAAGCGGCGGGGTCGGCGTAGGCCTGGGCGGCCTCGTCGGCGATGCGCTCGATGTCTTCCTCGCGCATGCAGCCAGCGCCAATGAGGCTTATGAATTCGAGCAACTGAGTTTTCATGAAAGGGGGCCTGCGACGGGTGAAAAGTCGCCAAGGATAGCCGCAAATGCCCCCTTGCGGTTAGCCGGCCAGCACTTGCAGGCGCGCTGCGGCGTCCACGGCCCCCATGGTTTGCGCTGCCATCAGCGCGGTGCTGCCACGGGCATCCTGGCGGGCCGGGTCGGCTCCTTGGGCCAGCAGGTATTCGAGGATCTCGCTGCGGTTGAACATGGCCGCCAGCATCAGCGCGGTGCGGCCATCCTGCGCGGCGGCGTCCACCGGAACGCCGTGTTCCAGCAGCAGGCGGATCATGGCCAGGTCGCCCTTGAACGCGGCACCGGCGATGGGCAGCTGGCCGTTATCGTTGGCAATCAGCGGGTCGGCGCCATGCGCCAGCAGCACGCGCACTGCGTCATGATGGCCGTGGTAGCTGGCCAGCATCAGCAGGGTGTCACCCTTGTGGTTGCGCAGGTTGGCCGGCAGGCCACTGGTTAGCAGGCGCCCGAGCATCTCGGCATCACCCTGGCGGGCACGTTCGAACACCTGCTCGGCGAAGGCGGCGGTTTCGTCGTCGGTCATGGTTGCAGGCGTGGGTTGGCTGGACATTTGGAACCTCCTGGCAGAAATCGTTGCCCAAGTCTTTGTCAGGCAAGGCTGCCGGGTCAAAGGTTCAGATTCTATCGGGCCGATAGCTGGCCGCCTGTCGTGCAATATGCACTGTGCAAAATGCACGACCGTGCAGGTTGCACGGAAGCGCTTAAGAAAAAAGTGCGTAACCTCCTGAAATTAAAGGAAATTTTCAAAGAAAAGTTCCTGGCACGGACACTGCAACGATCGACTCACGTCTGTCACACAACAGCCAGGAGTTGATATGGACCTCATCCAGGAAAAGTTCGTTTCGGTATTTTCGGCCTATCAGGTGAACACTCAGGCCCGCCCCGACGGTGGTGTGCTGCTGACCCTGCGCGCTGCTGATGGCAAGGTCACCCGCCGAGTATTGACCTATTCACAATTGCACAGCGCCGAGCAGCTTTCGTGGGCGATCAGCGCCATCCGCCGGGATTTGGCCGAGCAGGCCAGCGAGTTGCCGGTGATTTCGATGCTGCAGAGCCAGCAGCGGTTTGCCCTGCCGACCTATCGCTGAGTTTGGTTTTGGTGGATCTGGCCTCTTCGCAGCACGAGGCTGCCCCTACAGGGCCCGCGCCGGCCTCAGGCTTCGCGTTTTACCTGTAGAAGCAGCCTTGTGCTGCGAAGAGGCCGGCAAAACCATCACAACTCATCGATGCCAAGAAACGCCCGCGCAGTCACATCTCCGGTAAACCTCGGCTGTATCCCCTGCTCGCTGCCATACAACCGCAACGCCAGGCAAAATGGTACATCGCCCAGCTCGACCCAGCGCCGGGTCCCCGCCGGCACCACCAGCTGGTCGCCCTTCTCGCACAGCACCGAATACACCCAATCCCCCAAACGCAGGCCAACCTGCGCCCGCCCGCTGACCACGGCAAACACCTCCTCGGCGTCATGCACATGCTCATCGCGTACATCTACCTGCGCAGGGGCCTCACCGTCACGGTTGAGCACCACGAAGGCCTTGCTGCCGTGCGCCGTCATCAACTGGTCCAGGTGATCGCGACAGGCTTCCAGCACCTCGTCCTGGGCCGTGCCCGGGCGCACCCGCAGGCCATGCGCGGCATGGGCAAAGCGCACGCCCTGCTCGGCCAGGGTGGCGGTGATGTCGTCGTGGTGGGTCAGCACCTTGTTCGGCAGTTCCGGGCTGGAGAGATGGAAAACGCTGAGAATGCTCATCAGGGGCGGGTCCTGGTCGGTTGCGAACAAAGGGCAATGATAACGGCTGCAGCCAAAGCTGCGGCACTGGCCATACCAAAGGTGAAGGTGGGGCCCAGCAGTTTCCAGCTGTAGCCCGAATACAACGCCCCCAGCGCACCGCCAGTGCCCGACAACGCCGCATACAGCGCCTGGCCCTGGCCCTGCTGGCGGGCGCCGAAGCTGGCCTGGACGAAAGCGATGCTGGCGGCATGGAAACAGCCGAAGGTTGCAGCATGCAGCACCTGGGCGAACACCAGCACCGCCGGCTCACCGGCCAGGTTGCCCAGCAACAGCCAGCGCAGCGACGCCAGCACGAAGCTGGCCAGCAACACCCGTTGCACCGAAAAGCGCGCGAAGATGCGGCTCATGGCCATGAACACCAGTACTTCGGCCACCACCCCCAGTGCCCACAGCAGACCGATGGCACCCCGGGCATAGCCCAGGTGTTCCAGGTGCAGGGTGAGGAAGGTGTAGTACGGCCCGTGGCTGAGTTGCATCAGTGCCACGCAGGCGTAGAACGCGATCACCCCGGGCGCCCGCAGCTGCTGCAGGAAGCCGCCCGCGCCGGTGCGCTCGCCCTGCTCCACCGGCTGGGCATTGGGTACCCACAGGCTGGCGGCGACGATACCGGCCATGATCGTGACCAGCGCCACCGGGTAGATATCCAGGCTCAGCCACTCGAACAGCCGGCCCAGGCCGACCACGGTGAGGATGAAGCCGATCGAGCCCCACAGGCGCACCTGGCTGTAGCGCGCGGTTTGCCCGTGCAGGTGGGCCAGGGTAATGACCTCGAACTGCGGCAGCACCGCATGCCAGAAGAATGCGTGCAGTGCCATGACCAGCGCCAGCCAGGCGTAGCTTTTGCCAAGGAAGATAAGAGCGAAGGTGGCCAGGGTCGACAATGCGCCCAGGCGCACGATCAGCAGGCGCTGGCCGGTGCGGTCACCCAACCAGCCCCACAGGTTGGGGGCGATACAGCGCATGAGCATGGGGATGGCCACCAGCTCGCCGATGCGTGCCGGAGAGAAGCCCAGGTGGTCGAAGTACAGCGCCAGGAACGGGGCGGTGGAACCGAGCAGGGCGAAGTAGAACAGATAGAAGCTGGACAGGCGCCAGTAGGGGATTGGTTGCATGGGGTCGCCTATGGGGTTGCCGGTACTGGCCCTATCGCCGGCAAGCCAGCTCCCACAGGTACCCCACAATGTTCAGGCTTGTGGTAATCCTGTGGGAGCTGGCTTGCCGGCGATAGGGCCAGTGCAAGCGAATCAGAGCTGGCCCAGCACCGGGGTATTCACCTTCACATCGGCATTCTGCGCGCGGTGGCGCAGCAGGTGGTCCATCAACACGATGGCCATCATCGCCTCGGCGATGGGCGTGGCGCGGATGCCCACGCACGGGTCGTGGCGGCCTTTGGTGATGACATCCACCGGGTTGCCGTCAATGTCGATGGAACGGCCCGGGGTGGTGATGCTGGAGGTAGGCTTCAGTGCCAGGTGGGCAACGATCGGCTGGCCCGAGGAAATACCCCCGAGGATGCCGCCAGCATTGTTGCTGAGGAAACCTTCCGGGGTCAGTTCGTCACGGTGCTCGGTGCCGCGTTGGGCCACGCTGGCGAAGCCGGCGCCGATTTCCACGCCCTTGACCGCGTTGATGCTCATCAGCGCGTGGGCCAGTTCGGCGTCGAGGCGGTCGAAGATAGGCTCGCCCAAGCCCGGCATGACGCCTTCGGCGACCACGGTGATCTTGGCGCCCACCGAGTCCTGGTCACGGCGCAGCTGGTCCATGTAGGCCTCCAGCTCGGGCACTTTGCTCGGGTCAGGGCTGAAGAAGGCGTTCTGCTCCACCGACTCCCAGGTCTTGAACGGGATTTCGATCGGGCCCAGCTGGCTCATGTAGCCGCGCACGGTGATGCCCTGGGAGGCCAGGTATTTCTTGGCAATGGCGCCGGCGGCCACGCGCATGGCGGTTTCGCGGGCCGAGCTGCGGCCACCGCCACGGTAGTCACGGATGCCGTACTTGTGGTGGTAGGTGTAGTCGGCGTGGGCCGGGCGGAACAGGTCCTTGATCGCCGAGTAGTCCTTGGACTTCTGGTCGGTGTTGCGGATCAGCAGGCCGATCGAGCAGCCGGTGGTGCGGCCTTCGAACACGCCGGAGAGGATTTCCACCTCGTCGGCTTCTTGGCGTTGGGTAGTGTGCCGGCTGGTGCCGGGCTTGCGCCGGTCGAGGTCGTGCTGCAGGTCGGCGAGGGAAATTTCCAGGCCCGGTGGGCATCCATCGACAATGGCGACCAACGCCGGGCCATGGCTCTCGCCAGCGGTGGTGACAGTGAACAGCTTGCCGTAGGTATTGCCGGACATGGACGCTCCGCGAGATCTGCCTGAAGTGAACGAAAGCGGCAGTATACAGATGGATTGATCGCCTGTGCTGGCCTCTTCGCGGGCTCGTCCGCTCCCACAGGTACCCCCACGACGCAGGTCTGTGGTAAACCTGTGGGAGCGGGCGAGCCCGCGAAGAGGCCGAACCTGCCAGGCAAGGCCCGAGAACCTTCCCGCAAACACTGGGTCAAACCCTCATCTCCCCATGTAGTACCGCATGATGTCGCGCCTCGTCGCCCTGTTCTTCCTGCTGTGCACCGGCCTGGCCCAGGCCGCCGCCCCCACCGTGCTGCAACGCCCGATCGACCTCGACACCGGCCAGGGCGTGCTGCACGGCAGCCTGCTGCTGCCGCAACAGGCCACCCCACCACCGGTGGTGCTGATCATCGCCGGCTCCGGGCCCACTGACCGTGACGGCAACAACCCGGCGTCAGGCCGGGTCGACAACCTCAAGCGCCTGGCCCTGTTGCTGGCCAACGAGCACATCGCCAGCGTGCGCTACGACAAGCGCGGGGTGGCCGCCAGCCAGCCGGCCACGCCCGACGAGCGTGACCTGAGCGTGGAGCGCTACGTGGCCGATGTGGTCGCCTGGAGCCACAAGCTCAAGGCAGACCCGCGCTTCGGCCCGTTGATCCTGATCGGGCACAGCGAAGGCGCGCTGATCGCCAGCCTGGCCGCCGAGCAGGCCGGTGCCAGCGCGGTGATTACCCTGGCCGGCAGCGGCCGGCCGCTGGCCGAGGTGCTGCGCGAACAGCTGGCCCAGCGCCTGCCGCCGGCACAACTGGCCGGTGGCAGCGCCCTGCTCGACCGCCTGCAGGCCGGGCAGACCAGCCTGGAGGTGCCGGCGCCGCTGCGCCAGGTGTTCCGCCCCAGTGTGCAGCCCTATCTGATTTCGCTGTTCCAGCAGAACCCGGCGGCGGCCTTTGCCCGCCTGCCAATGCCCGCGCTGATCGTGCAGGGGCGCAACGATGTGCAGGTGGGGGTGGTCGACGCCGAACGGCTGAAGGCGGCCAAGCCGGATGCCCGACTGGTGCTGATCGATGGCATGAACCACATGCTGCGCATCAGCCCCAAGGCGATGAGCCAGCAGCGCGACAGCTACCTCAACCCTGAACTGCCGCTGGCAAGGGAGCTGGGCGAGCAGATTGTGACGTTTATCCAGCATTTGCCATCTGCCTGACCCTCAGGTCTTTGCCGGTACGGCCGATATTTCAGTATTAGCGGAACTTTGGGGCCGCTGGCGCGCCCCATCGCCGGCAAGCCAGCTCCCACAGGAACACAACAGGCCTGAATGCCCTGCGGTCCCTGTGGGAGCTGGCTTGCCGGCGATGGGCTGCGCAGCAGCCCCTGCCGCATGCCCGTACCCAAGGACAAGCCCTGATGACAACCGCCCCTACCGCCGTAGAGCCGGCCGAAGAGCCCGAGGAAAGCACCGCCCTGCCCTGGGCCGACCTGGCCGCCGAACATTTCCAGCTGTTGCGCCTGGCCGCCCTGCCTACCGACCGCAACACCGGCGCACGGCCACTGCGCTTTGTGCAGTTCGGCTATGCCGAACGCCACGACAAGGCCCACAGCCTGTTGCGCATGGAAATCCAGCTGCCTGGGCAGAAAGTGCACAAGGAACAGAACCGCCTGGACATTCGCGTCGACCACACCGAGCGCCTGGTGCGCATCGGCAATGAACATGGCCTGCAACTGGAGCCGCTGAACCGTGGCATCGGCCGCTTCCTGCTGGCTCAGGCCGCGCAATGGCTGCAGCGCAAGTGGTCGCACTACCGGATCGAGGGCATGGCGCTGCCGAGCAAGGATGCGCTGAACGAAGACTCACGCCTGCGTCGTGACCACTGCCTGCGCGGGGTGGGTATCGAGGTGGAGTACGAGGACAGCCAGCACCTGAAAGGCCGTACCGTGGAAATGACCGTGGGCCAGCTCAAGGGCGCGTGGAACAGCGAGCGCTTGCAGCGAGTGGGGATACTGGATGCTGCCGGCCTGCTGCAGCAGGCTGACCAGCAGTTGCAGGAGAAGGAAGGGCAACTGCGTGAGCGAGATGAACGGGTTGCCAAGTACCAGCGTGAAGACAGCGGGTTGCGCTTTACCATTACCTGCCTGGTGGCGTTTGCGGTGTTCCAGGCGGGGTTGCTGATCTGGATCGCCACGCGCTGAGACCGCGTCGCCTGCTTCGCGGGCTTGCCCGCTCCCACAGGTACAGCGCTGTCCTCAGGCTTTGCGCAATTCCTGTGGGAGCGGGCAAGCCCGCGAAGAGGCCCTGGAATCAGACCCGGGCCTTGAACAGCTCCTGATGCTGGCGGCACTGCTCGGCGGTCAGCATGAACACCCCATGCCCGCCGCGCTCGAATTCCAGCCAGGCAAAGTCCACTTCGGGGTACAGCGCCTCGACATGCACCTGGCTGTTGCCCACTTCGACAATCAGCAAGCCCTTGTCGGTCAGGTGGTCCGCCGCTTCGGCCAGCATGCGCCGCACCAGGTCGAGGCCATCGTTGCCGCAGGCCAGGCCCAACTCGGGCTCGTGGTGATACTCGGCCGGCATGTCGTCGAAGTCTTCGGCATCGACATACGGCGGGTTGGACAGGATCAGGTCGAAACGCTGCCCCGGCAAACCGCCAAAACCGTCGCCCTGCACGGTGTACACGCGCCCATCCAGGCCGTGGCGTTCGATATTCTGGTTGGCCACTTCGAGCGCTTCGAACGACAGGTCGGCCAGCACTACCTCGGCCTCGGGGAACACGTCGGCGGCAACGATGCCGATGCAGCCAGAACCGGTGCACAGGTCGAGAATGCGCGCCGGCTCGCTCGCCAGCCACGGCTCGAAGCGTTTCTCGATCAGCTCGCCAATCGGCGAACGCGGCACCAGCACGCGCTCGTCGACGATGAACGACATGCCGCAGAACCAGGCCTCGCCCAGCAGGTAGGCAGCCGGCACGCGTTCTTCGATACGGCGCTTGAGCAGGTGCTGCAGGCGTACCCGCTCGTCGTCCTCGAGCATGCAGTCCAGGTAACTGTCGGCCACCTCCCACGGCAGGTGCACCGCCCCCAGCACCAGCAGGCGGGCCTCGTCCCAGGCGTTGTCGGCGCCGTGGCCGAAGAACAGATCGTGCTCATGGAAGCGGCTGACCGCCCAGCGGATATAGTCGCGCAGCGTGCGCAGGCGGGATGTGATCACGGGGTACTCCTAATTCAGACCGGACAAAAGTCTAACAGCCCAACCCGCACATTTGTTCCTTTGCCTTGCCCAATGGCTAGCCACAAGCCAGTAACCATGCCGCTTGCGTTGTCAACCATTCCCATTGGCGCCAAGGCAGGGGACAATAGGTATACAAAAGCCCTATCCAAGGAGCCCTTGATGTCCGTTCCAACCACGATGTTTCGCCTCACTGGCCGCGACTATCCGCCGGCCAAGCTGAGCCACGCCAGCCTGATCATCATCGATGCGCAAAAGGAGTACCTCAGCGGGCCCCTGGCGCTGTCGGGCATGGACGAGGCCGTGGCCAACATCGCCAGGTTGCTCGACGCCGCGCGCAAGAGCGGCCGTCCGATCATCCACGTTCGCCACCTGGGCACTGTCGGTGGCCGCTTCGACCCACAAGGGCCGGCCGGCCAGTTCATTCCGGGGCTGGAGCCGCTGGAAGGCGAAATCGTCATCGAAAAACGCATGCCCAATGCATTCAAGAACACTCAGCTGCATGAGACCCTGCAGGCGCTGGGCCACCTGGACCTGATCGTCTGCGGCTTCATGAGCCACTCCAGCGTCAGCACCACGGTACGCCGCGCCAAGGACTATGGTTACCGCTGCACCCTGGTGGAAGACGCTTCGGCGACACGCGACCTGGCATTCAAGGATGGGGTGATCCCGGCCGCGCAGATCCACCAGTGCGAAATGGCCGTGATGGCCGACAACTTCGCTTGCGTGGCCCCTACCGCCAGCCTGATCTGATCGGCTGGGTACAACCGCCCGGCAGCCGGGCGGAACCCGATGGGCGGCTCCAGGTCGAATTCCGGATATCCACAGAGGAGAGCGGAATGAAGCTCAAAGGCAGTTTCGACGCCAAGCGCCTGCGCCCGCGCGAACCGCGTAACTGGGGCGCCCGCCTGGCGGCCGGCCTGGCGGCCATGCTGGCGACCCTTGGCGTGCTGCTGGCGATGGCCGGTGTCGCCGGCCTGCTGGGCAACTACCCTGCGCTGGCGGAACTCAACGCCAACAAACCGCTGGCCGGCATCCTCACCGTGGCCGGTTTGCTGCTGCTGTGGCTGGGTGTGCGCTTCTGGCGGCGCAGCCGCATTCGCCTGCGCCGCGGGCGCGAGCTGAACCTGTCGCCGCACCTGATGAAGAAGCATGACTGATGGGGTTGTATTACCTGTATCGGCCTCTTCGCGGGCACGCCCGCTCCCACAGGTACCCCGCTCCCTTCAGCCGCTGTGATATCCCTGTGGGAGCGGGCGTGCCCGCGAAGAGGCCCGCACAGGCTGCACAAGGCCCCACAGTCGCGTAAACTACGCCGCCCACGTGGAGGCATCATGCAAGACGACGATTTTTCCCTGTTCAAGGCCGAAGTGCGCGGTGTCAAACCGATCACGCACGACCGCGCCGAAGTCGGCAAGCCAAAGGCCGACCGCCAGAAGCTGGCCGGCCTGCGCCAGGCGGCGACCGTGCGCAGTGACAAGGCATTGGTGATCGACGGCATGTCCGACCAGTTCGTCATCGACGTTGGCGCCGAAGACGAGCTGCTGTGGCGCCGCGATGGCGTGCAGGAAGGCCAGCTGCGCAAGCTGAAGCTGGGGCAGATTCCGTTCGAGGGCAGCCTCGACCTGCATGGCATTACCGTGGAAAAGGCCCGCGAAACCCTGTGGGACTTCATCGCCGAAGCCACCAAGCTGGAAGTGCGCTGCGTGCGGGTTACCCACGGCAAGGCCGCGCGCCTGGACGGCAAGCGCCCGATGATCAAGAGCCACGTCAACACCTGGCTGCGCCAGCACCCGCAGGTGCTCGCTTTTGCCTCGTGCAACGCCCGCCACGGCGGCACCGGCGCGGTGTATGTGATGCTCAAGCGAACCATGCTCGAAGGCCGCGACGAGTAACGCCGCGCTTGCAGCGCCGCCCTCGCCGCCGTACCCTTCGTTTTTGCGATTTTTTCCCACAGGTAGATCCATGTCCCTGGAACAGAACTACACCGAGATCCTCAGCCAGATTGGCGAGGACGTCTCCCGTGAGGGCCTGCTCGACACGCCCAAGCGGGCTGCAAAGGCGATGAAGTACCTTTGCCGCGGTTATGAGCAAACACTGGAAGAAGTCACCAACAACGCGCTGTTCAGCTCTGACAACAGCGAAATGGTGCTGGTCCGGGACATCGAGCTGTATTCGATGTGCGAACACCACATGCTGCCGTTCATCGGCAAGGCGCACGTGGCCTACCTGCCCAAGGGCAAGGTACTTGGCCTGTCGAAGGTGGCGCGCATCGTCGACATGTACGCTCGCCGCCTGCAGATCCAGGAAAACCTCAGCCGCCAGGTTGCCGAGGCCGTGCAGAAGGTAACCGGTGCCGCCGGCGTTGCCGTGGTCATCGAAGCCAAGCACATGTGCATGATGATGCGGGGTGTCGAGAAGCAGAACTCGACCATGATCACCTCGGTGATGCTGGGTGAGTTCCGCGAAAACGCCGCTACCCGCAGCGAGTTCCTCAGCCTGATCAAGTGATTGGCTGCTGACCCCGAGCCGACCCTGCCGGGTCGGCTTTTTCATTTCAGGAGTTGCCCATGATCGTCAAAGCCCTGCGGGTTGGCCTCGGCCAGCTCATCGTGTTCGGCGACTGGATCAGCCGCCCGGCCAAGCGCAAGCGCGACGCCGCCGCCCAGGCCCGCGTCGAGCAAGCGGCCCAGGGCCTGGCGCTGTACCAGTTCCACGCCTGCCCGTTCTGCGTCAAGACACGCCGCACCCTGCACCGTTTGAACGTGCCGGTGGCGCTGCGCGATGCCAAGAACGACCCGGTGCACCGCCAGGCCCTGCAGGAAGGTGGCGGCCGGGTGAAAGTGCCGTGCCTGCGTATTGAAGAAGCGGGCAAGGTGACCTGGATGTATGAGTCCAAGGCGATCATTGCCTACCTGGATGAGCGGTTCGCTTCGGCCTGACAGTTTGCAGCGGCCTGTACTGGCCCTTTCGCGGGCACGCCCGCTCCCACAGGTTCACCACAGGGCTGAATATTGTGGAATACCTGTGGGAGCGGGCATGCCCGCGAAGAGGCCGGCACAGGCTAGAAACTAGCCCACCATCGGCACATGCCGCGGGTGGCTGCTGACCCGCTCCAGCCAGGCCCTCACTGCCGGGTAATCGGCCAGGTCGAACCCGCCCTGATGCGCCACATGGGTGTATGCATACAACGCCACATCGGCAATCGAATACTGCTCGCCGACCAGGTACGGCGTCATCTGCAGCTGCCGCTCCATCACCCTCAGTGCCTTGTAACCGCCCTTGTGAAGCTTGCGGTACTCCTCCAGGCGCTCGTCCGGCAACCCCAGGTAGAACTGGATGAAACGCGCCACGGCAATATACGGCTCATGGCTGTACTGCTCGAAGAACTGCCACTGCAACACCTGGGTGCGCAGGCGTGGCTCGGTGGGCAGGAACTCGCTGCCATCGGCCAGGTAGTTGAGAATGGCATTGGATTCCCACAGGTAGCTGCCGTCCTCAAGCTCCAGCACCGGCACCTTGCCGTTGGGGTTCATCGCCAGAAACTCCGGTGTTTCGGTCTCGCCCTTTAGGATGTCCACCGGGTGCCATTCGTATGGCCGGCCGAGCAGGCTCAACATCAGCTTGATCTTGTAACAGTTGCCCGACTGGTAGTCGCCATAGACCTTGTACATCGCCCCTTCACTCCCAAGCAGTTCTGCATTTGCGCCCAATAGTTGGCGACTGTACGGCTAAAAGCAATGGCCGCTGTATGGCAAGAATCAACCTTGCTCGCTGTAGTCTGAAAAAACTGCTTACACCTTTACAAGGATTTTGTTCATGAACGATGCCACTTCCGCACGCCTGCGGCCCCTGGCAGACAGCTCCCCGTCGGCGGTGGTCGCCGGCTTCATCGCCATGCTCACCGGCTATACCAGCTCGCTGGTGCTGATGTTCCAGGCCGGCCAGGCTGCCGGGCTGACCAGCGCGCAGATTTCGTCATGGATCTGGGCGTTGTCGATCGGCATGGCGGTGTGCAGCATCGGCCTGTCGCTGCGTTACCGCACACCGATCACCGTGGCCTGGTCCACCCCCGGCGCCGCCTTGCTGATCACCAGCCTGGGCGGGGTCAGCTATGGCGAGGCGATCGGCGCCTACATCACCTGTGCGGTGCTGGTGCTGATCTGTGGCCTGACCGGCAGCTTCGAGCGCCTGGTCAAGCGCATCCCGGCCTCGCTGGCCTCGGCGCTGCTGGCGGGCATTCTGTTCAAGATCGGCAGCGAAATCTTCGTTGCCGCCCAGCACCGCACCTTGCTGGTACTTGGCATGTTCTTCAGCTACCTGCTGGTCAAGCGCCTGTCGCCGCGCTACTGCGTTCTGGCCGCATTGCTGGTGGGCACCGCGCTGTCCGGCGCCCTGGGCCTGCTGGACTTCAGCGGCTTCCGCCTGGAAGCAGCCACGCCGGTGTGGACCACGCCAAGCTTCTCGCTGGCGGCGACCATCAGCATCGGCATCCCGCTGTTCGTGGTGGCGATGACTTCGCAGAACATGCCGGGTGTGGCCGTGCTGCGCGCGGACGGCTACCAGGTGCCGGCCTCGCCGCTGATCTCGGCCACCGGCTTTGCCTCGCTGCTGCTGGCACCGTTTGGCTCGCACGGGGTCAACCTGGCGGCGATCAGCGCGGCGATCTGCACCGGGCCGCATGCCCATGAAGACCCGGCCAAGCGTTATACCGCGGCGGTGTGGTGCGGGATTTTCTATGGCATTGCCGGGGTGTTCGGCGCGACCTTGGCGGCGCTGTTTGCGGCGCTGCCGAAAGAGCTGGTGCTATCGATTGCAGCACTGGCACTGTTCGGCTCGATCATGAACGGGCTGACCGTGGCCATGAGCGAAGCACGGGAGCGGGAGGCGGCGGTGATTACCTTCATGGTGACCGCTTCGGGGCTGACCTTGTTCTCGATTGGTTCGGCGTTCTGGGGGATTGTGGCGGGGGTGCTGGCCTTGATGATCCTCAACCCGCGCAGGGCCTGAAGGTATTTGTTGCCTGTACCGGCCTCTTCGCGGGCACGCCCGCTCCCACAGGGATATCACTGGACCTGAGGGCAATGATATCCCTGTGGGAGCG